>CAVPBX010000011.1:0-307593 GCA_963702305.1 uncultured Acidimicrobiaceae bacterium
TGAATGGAACATTCGCCAGATCTGGTTAATTACCCATGAAGGCGGTAAGAAAATAACGGATAACGGCCATCAGCTGGCAGCGGCTATAGATAAAGTCTTTACTACCCAAGCCCCGCCGGGTGAGCAGGACGCTACTCCAGGTGCTCACCCAGATCGTGTTAAGGTCTTTTACCGATGGTGGCTCAAGGGGTAATCCTCGTCCCCGTGCCAGTGGCTTCGTAGTTATGGATATGGAAGACAACCTGCTGGTAGATAAGGGTGTATATTTAGGCATAACGACCAACAATCAGGCTGAATATACGGCCCTAAAACTGGCCTTAGAAGAATGCCTCAGCATGGGTATCAAGAGGTCGAAGTCTATATGGATAGTCTTATTAGTAGTTAACCAGACTAAAAGGCATATTTAAGGTCAAAAATCGTGATCTATGGCCGATACATGATGCTATAAGCAACTTACAACAGTTCGAGCACATCAGCTTTAACCATGTACCAAGAGAGCTCAATAAATTAGCTGATGCGGCAGTCAACCGAGTCTTGGATGAAAAATCTAGCCGAAAATCAAGCTAACAAAGTTTGCAAATAATGTCCATAAGCAGGCCAGATTATCGGCTGATCGCGTGCGCGAAAAGCACGAGGAAAGTCCGGGCAGCAAAGGGAAAGACAGTCGCTAACGGCGACCGGGGGCAACCCTAGGGAAAGTGCCACAGAAACAATACCGCCAGCTTTAGTCGGTAAGGGTGAAAAGAGTGGGGTAAGAGCCCACAGTTCGTGTCGGTGACGAGTAGAAATGGTAAACCCTGTCTGCTGCAAGGAGATGGATCTTATCGAGCCTAAAGCTCTGAGTGTCCCGCTAAAGATTCATCACAAAATCCGCTTGAGCCTAACGGCAACGGTAGGCCTAGATAGATGATCAGCCTAACGACAGAACCCGGCTTACAGATAATCTGGCCTTTTTTCGAACACCTATGCTTGACATTTAAACATATATACAGTATAGTTGTATACATGAATCAACCTAATGGCTCGCCTAATCCAAACATTAAGCACCGACTGCCTAAAACAGCTGGTAATATACTCCGCGGCGGCCTGGCTGCAGCAGCCTTAGCTGGTATTGTTGCTCCTACTGCTGAAGCAGTATCTGCTTCTCAACTGACTAAGCTTGAGCAAAAAGCTAATGAACAGATTACAGCGCAACAGGTAGGGCTAACTACTTATAATGGTAAGCTTACACTCCGCGAAAAGGTACAAGGCGGAGTGATTGACCTTCATATTAAAAACCCTGTGGTTGTCTATACAACTCGACAAGCAAATGCTTCAAATCGAGGCATAGGCCTTAAAAGCGACGAAGTAGCTTATGGCTTCATCAGTCGTGATAATGATCACCCCCGTCGCCGGCGGCCAGCCAGTAGCCGCCGGTTGCCAGGTCGGCGCCGATCGCCGACACCGGCACAGCCAGGCGAGACCGCCCGCGGATCCGTGGAAGACGGCGTCGCCGAAGGTGAACACCCCGCCATCACTGGCCGCCAGCCAGTAGCCGCCACCATCCGCCGTCGCGGCCATGGACACCACGGGCCGGCTGAGATGGACCGCGGAGGCGTCGCCGTGCCACCTCGCCGAGCCGAACGGCGTGACCTTGCCAGTGGAGGTGACGAGCCAGTAGCCGAGGCCGTCAGGGGTGGCGGCCATGGCCACGACCGGCCGCGGTCCAGGGTGTGGCCGAGCGAGCCGTGGAAGGGGGCGTTGAACGCGAACACGCCGCCGTCGGCCCCCACCAACCAGTAGCCGCCGGTGGCCCGGTCGCGGACCAGGCCGACGATGGGGGCGTTGAGGTGGACCCCGAGGGCGGAGCCCACCACCTTCGAGGTACCGAAGCCGTACACCCCGCCGTTGGCGGTGGCCAAGAGGTAGCCGTACGTCACCGGCGGAGGAGGCGGAGGCGGCGGCGGTGGGGGAGGGGGAGGTGGGGGAGGCACCGAGATTGGTACGTGATGGTCAGCTGCCCGGTCGATCCCGCCGCCGACCCGTAGGTCACTTGGGTGGCCGCGGGCTCGGCATAGCTGGTACCGCCGCCACCACCGGCGCCGTTCCCGTCCGAATTGGCGCCGCCGCCGCCACCACCATAGAAGCCGCCGCCACCACCACCGCCGCCCCCGCTGGTGACTTGGGCGGCCACGCTGCCCACCACCCTGGCCGCCCGCGCCCGTGACGCCCGCCTGGCCATTCGGTCCGGCACCCGGAGCGCTGGCCCCGCCGGCGCCCCCGCCGACCCGCTCGCACCGCTACCGCTAACCGCGAAGCCAACGGAGGTGCCGGCTTGTCCCGGCGCCGGCAGGCCCGCCAGGCCGCCGGCGGGGCCGCCGGGCCCTGGTCCTCCGTTGCCGCCTGCCACCAGCAGGCGAGGGTCGGTGGCGGGGACGCCGGTCAGCGGGCACGTCACCCGGGAGCGGATTCGCAGGTCCGTGGCGCCGGCGCCGCCGCCTCCGCTGAGGAAGTTGCCGGCACCGCCGGCCCCGCCGCCGTTGAAGCCGCCGGCACCCGGAGCGCTGACGCCGATCGGGCTGCCGCTCCCGCCGACCTCCACGTACAAGGTGGAGCCGTCGGCGACGCGGGTACCGGGTCCGACCGGTACGGTGGCTTCCGCCCGAATCCCATTGATCGAGAGGCCGAGGTCCGGGGAACTACCGCTCGTTGCCACCACGTCGAGACTCGTCACCCCGGCGGGTACCACGAACGACTGCTCGCCGCCCGTGTAGTTGCAGGTGACCGTGTGGAAGGTGCCCGACAGGACCGGCGCTCCGCATGAAGGCGGCGCTGGCAGCGCCGAAACCGGTGCCGCAGTCCCCAACCCGAACGTGGCCACGCCCAGGCGCGCCCACGACCATCGTCCCCAGCTGCACCCGCATGCGAAGCTCCTCCGCCTCACCGTCCCCGAGGGGGCGACCCGTCGTCGCTCAGTGTAGCGAGGCGACCGCGCTGCGGCGCTAATCGGTCTGGATTTTGATCACCCTGAAGGGCGATATACAGCCGTACCTGCACGCGCTTCGTCTGTGACCTCATGATCAGCGCTCATGCAACCCGCACCTTCGTGGAGCCAGTGGTCGTCGGAGGAGGTCCGAAGCTCAGGCGGGCTTGGCACGAAACTCCTCGACGGCGTCGTCAGGGATGTGGGCGATCCCCTTGACCATGACGTAGCGGATCTTGCGCTCATAGATGAGCCGCAACAACTCCTTAGTCGGGATGTCGAGCCGGCGAGCAGCTTCTGGGGCTCTTAGAAGCTCAACGGCCATCTTCACCTCCAGCCGGATGATCGAAACCAAGTTTACGGTGAAGCCTGGCGACTTCGTTCTCGACCTCGGCGACAACGCCCAGGTAGTCGGTCTCGGCCACTATTTCCAAGGCGTCCTCGAGGGCGGCCAGTAGCTCCAACGCCTCCTCGAGGTCGTAGGTGATCCGCGGCGGCGGCTCAGGTGGCATCACGGCCGTCGACCCCAGATACGGCCAAGCTGGCTCGCCTTTCTCGACGACTGATCCGTCGGGTGCGTGATCGTTCCATTGCCGTTCATGTTCTCGCAGCCATGTGACCGTTCACACTTGCTGGAGCCAAGCGGCCGCCTCCAGGCGGCCGTGCGGAGCGCCGCCGAAGGCGGCGAAACCACAGGTGCGACCGTGATTGAGCCCATGAAGAAATCGGAGAACTTGTCTAGTTTTCTTATTAGCACATTAGCTATACTGCGCCAATGGCTGATGACACCGGCGTCTTTCGAGCTCTGGCTGACCCTACCCGGCGCCAGATCCTCCAGGACCTGCGAGACGGAGAGTTGAGCGCCGGCGATATTGCGAGCCGCTTCACCATAAGTGCACCGTCGATTTCCCGTCACCTCACGGTCCTGAAGTCGGCCGGGCTGGTCAACGAACGGAGAGAGCCAACCGAATCTTCTACTCCCTGGTCGAGGAGCGCCTCGCAGTTTGCGTGGGCCAGTTCCTCTCCACCGTCTGCCCAGAACAGGTGGTACTGCGTCACACGCGGAAACGCCGCGCCCCATCCGAATCAGCAGAGAACGAGGAGGCTCGAGCGTGACCAGCAGGACGATCAACTGCACGATCGACGTACGTCTGTTGGTCAACTACCGCATCGATCCTGAACTGATGTCCAAGCAGGTGCCATGGCCCTTGCGCCCTCAAGTGGTACACGGCTGGGCGGTCGGGGGTGTCTGTTTCATCCGGCTGACCAGCACGCGTCCTCCCTACCTGAACAGGATCCTCGGCGTCAGGAGCGAAAACGCTGCCCACCGCTACGCCGTGGAATGGGACGACCACGATGGGACCAGAACAGGCGTGTACGTGCCACGGCGGGACACGGACTCTTTACTCACATCCATCGCAGGAGGTCGACTCATCCCAGGCCGGTACCACCTGGCGCCGCTTCTCGGTCGCCGAGAAGCCTTCCGGCCTCGAAATCTCGGTCGAAAGTCGCGACCGCCAAACCCGACTTCACGTGACGGCCACTGGGAGCGATGACCTCGGCGGACGACTGTTCGAGTCGGTGGAGGATGCCACGACGTTCTTCCGCCTGGGCAGCCTCGGCTACTCACCCAGGAGGCACTCTGGTCATCTCGACGCCGTCGCTCTCTTCAGTGACAGCTGGGCAGCCCGACCCGTCCAACTCGCCGTGATGTCCTCGAGCGTCTTCGACAACGAAGAACTCTTCCCAGCCGGCTCGTGCACACTGGACTCAGCGCTCCTGATGGAGAATCTCAAAGCCGCTTGGAGCACCCAACAACCACTATCCACGACTCGTCTGCCAGATGATCTTCCGGCTGCGGAAGTCGTATGACGGTGACCTCGAATTCGCGAAGTGTCGGACTCGGCGAGCGGATGGCGTACGCCATGGACCGCTTCTACAACCGGATGAGGCATCCAGCCGCCTTTCGGGTTCGCCTGGAGGATGCGGTCACGGCACCGCTCGACGCCCTCAGGGGCCACAAGTACGGCCTTCTCGTCACGTTCAGACGCAACGGGGAGCCAGTGCCATCGCCCGTTTGGATGGCCGTGGATTCGGAGGGCCGGGCATACGTGCAAACCGGCGCGAAGAGCGGGAAGGTGAAGCGCCTCCGGAACAACCCGATTGCGCTCATCTCGACTTCGACTGCACGAGGAAGGCCGACGAGTCCGGTCCTACTGGGTAAGGCACGCATTCTGCCGGCCGACGAGGCCGCTCACGCCGAAACCACGTTGGCCAGCACGTTCGGACTGGGACGCAAGCTGTACATGCTGGTCTTTCCGATGGGCCCGGATGTCGTCGCCTATATAGAGGTCAGGCCCGGCGAAACCCACTGACATTCGCTCCCCGGAAACCGTCCCTGCCATGGTGCACAAGGTGCTGGAGGTCGTGAGCGCACTGGAGGACATGGAGGACGCCGGCGAGTCGATCGAGTTCGGGCCGCTCGACCCTGACGAGGAAGCCATGATCGTTGCCGCTGAAGAGGAGGAGCGTCGCTGGAATGAAGAGGCCTTCCTCGACAGTCTCAGCAATGAGGAGGCCCGGGAGTACTTCGAGGCCAAGGAACTCGAGGCCGCCAGGAAGGCGGCTCAGGGGCGACTCCGCCGGGGTGCCATGGGGATGTCGGAGCGAAGCCGACGTGAGATGTGGCGGTGGGTGTTGTCGCTGCCGTTCGATCTGCTTGGCGACCGCCCTCTCTGGGTGGATCACCTCACCTACCCGGGAGACTGGAAGCCGTGGGTGCCTGACGGGCGCACCTTTGAGCAGCATCGGCGGGCGTTCGGCGAAGCCTGGTACCGGGGATTCGGCGAGCGGCCGAGCCGCTTCTGGTCCAAAGAGTTCCAGCTCGCCGAGGGAGCCCCCCTCTCCACCTTCTGGTGAAGGGCCCCGACTCGATGAGCGACAGCGACTACCGCGGCTTCCAGATGCTCACTCGCCTCGGTAACAGAAACGTCCGGCAGAGGGCAAACAGAACGGGCGTTGGTGGAGTCCGCCGATCAGCCAGCTGTCCGGCGGCGAACCGCACCGAGATGCTCCGGTGGAGGCCGCAGATCGTCACCGCCGGGATGGTCGAGAACCACGCCCGGCGGGGTATCAACGTGCGGACGGTCTTCTACGCCAACGACAGCGTGGCCACCGGCATGCGACGTGCTGCGATTGCCGTAGGGCTCGTCGTAGGTCAGCCACCGGGCCGGGTAGGCACCTTGCAGCTTTCCGTACAGCGGCGGCGTCGCCCGCAGCGGCTATCCCGGCGTTCGTATACGGCTACAGAAGCGATCTATCAGCGCATCTGATGGCTTGTAAGGGCCACTGAGCGCTGAAAGCCTCGTTAATTGGTCTGTATCTTGATTTCGATGTCAACGCCGGCGGGCAACTCGATGCGCTGCAACGAGTCGACGGTCTTGGGGCTGTGCTCGACGATATCGAGCAGCCGCTTGTGCACCCGCATCTCGAAGTGCTCCCGACTGTCCTTGTACTTGTGGGGGGACCGGATCACCGTGTAGCGGTTTTTCTCCGTCGGCAGCGGCACCGGGCCCCGGACCTTGGCGTTGGTGCGCAGCACCGTCTCCACGATCTTCTTGGTGGACTGGTCGAGGATCTCGTGGTCGTAGGCCTTCAGGCGGATACGGATCCGTTGTTTGTTGCCGTCAGCCACGGCGACTCTCCGATCGGGTTTTCAAGCGGCGGTAAAAGGAGGCGCCGGTCGTGGGGTTCGCCGGCGCTCCTCTTTTTCCAGAACTGCTACTTCAGGATCTTGGTGACTCGGCCGGCACCGACCGTCCGACCACCCTCACGGATGGCGAAACGGAGCCCTTCGTCCATGGCGATGGGCTTGTGCAACTCGACGGTCATGACGGTGTTGTCGCCGGGCATGACCATCTCCGTGCCCTCGGCGAGGGAGATGGAGCCGGTCACGTCGGTGGTGCGGAAGTAGAACTGCGGCCGGTAGTTGTTGAAGAACGGCTTGTGGCGGCCGCCTTCGTCCTTGTTGAGCACGTACACGTTGGCTTCGAAGTTGGTGTGCGGCGTGATCGAACCCGGCTTGCAGAGCACCTGGCCCCGCTCGACGTCTTCCTTCTTGGTGCCGCGCAGCAGGGCGCCGATGTTGTCGCCGGCCTGGCCCTGATCGAGCAGCTTGTTGAACATCTCCACGCCGGTGCACACGGTCTTGGCGGTGGGCCGGAGGCCCACGATCTCCACCTCGTCGCCGACCTTGACGATGCCGCGCTCCACCTTGCCGGTCACGACGGTGCCGCGCCCGGAGATGGTGAACACGTCCTCGATGGGCATCAGGAAGGGCTTGTCGGTCTCGCGCTCGGGCAGCGGGATGAAGTCGTCCACGGCCTGCATGAGCTCGAGGATCTTCTCCTCCCACTCCTTGTCGCCTTCGAGGGCCTTGAGGGCGGAGACGCGCACCACCGGGGTGTCGTCGCCGGGGAACTCGTACTCGCTGAGCAGCTCCCGGACCTCCAGCTCGACCAGGTCGAGCAGCTCCTCGTCATCGACCATGTCAACCTTGTTGAGGGCGACCACGATCGACGGCACGCCGACCTGGCGGGCCAGCAGCACGTGCTCCCGGGTCTGCGGCATGGGGCCGTCCGCGGCCGACACGACCAGGATGGCGCCGTCGACCTGGGCCGCCCCGGTGATCATGTTTTTGATGTAGTCGGCGTGGCCCGGCATGTCGACGTGGGCGTAGTGCCGGTTGGGCGTCTGGTACTCGACGTGCGAGATGTTGATGGTGATGCCCCGCTGCTTCTCCTCGGGGGCCTTGTCGATCTCGTCGAACGCCTTGAACTTGGTGCCGCTCGGGTCGCGTTCCGACAGGACCTTGGTGATCGCCGCGGTCAAGGTCGTCTTGCCGTGGTCGATGTGGCCCATCGTCCCGATGTTGAGATGTGGCTTGTTGCGCTCGAACTTCTGCTTGGCCATGGAAGGGCTTGCTCCTCATGCGATCCCGGCCGGCCGGCCGGGGTGTAGACGCGGTCGTAAACGATAGTGGGTGGGCGGGGTAAACGCCGCCTGGTGGGTTATTCGCCCCGGACCCGGGCGACGATCTCCTTGGAGACCGACTCGGGGACTTCCTGGTACGAGTTGAACTGCATGCTGTAGGTCGCTCGGCCCTGGGTGCGCGACCGCAGGTCCGTAGAGTACCCGAACATTTCGGCCAAGGGGACCTGGGCCCGGATCACCTGCGAGCTGCCTCGCTGCTCCATGCCCTCGACCTTGCCCCGGCGCGAGGACAGGTTGCCGATGACGTCGCCCATGAAATCCTCAGGGGTGACGACTTCCACCGACATGATGGGTTCGAGCAGCACGGGATGGGCCTGCCGGCAGGCCTTCTTAAAGCAGATGGAGCCGGCGATCTTGAACGCCATCTCCGAGCTGTCGACGTCGTGGTAGGAGCCGTACACCAGGGTGGCCCGGATGTCGACCTGCGGATAGCCGGCCAGGACCCCGGACTGCATGGCGTCCTGGATGCCGGCGTCGACGGAGGGGATGTACTCCTTGGGGATGATCCCACCGGTGATCTTGTCGACGAACTCGTAGCCGCCGCCGGGGCCGGTCGGCTCCAGATCGAGGACGACGTGGCCGTACTGGCCGCGGCCGCCGGTCTGGCGGATGTAGCGCTCTTCGACCTTCTTGACCGGGTTCTTGATGGTCTCCCGGTAGGCGACCTGGGGCTTGCCGACGTTGGCGTCGACCTTGAACTCGCGGAGCATCCGGTCGACCAGCACCTCGAGATGCAACTCGCCCATGCCGCCGATGATGGTCTGCCCGGTCTCCTCGTCGGAGTGCACCTGGAAGGTGGGATCCTCTTCGGAGAGGGCTTGCAACGCCTTGGACAACTTGTCCTGGTCGTTTTTGGTCTTGGGCTCGACCGCCACGTGGATGACCGGCTCGGGGAAGTCCAGCGACTCCAGCACGATGGGGGCGTTGGCGTCGCACAGGGTGTCGCCGGTCGTCGTCTGCTTGAGCCCCACCAGGGCCACGATGTCGCCGGCGAAGCAGGCGTCGCGGTCCTCGCGGTGGTTGGCGTGCATCTGCAGGATGCGCCCGATGCGTTCCTTGCGGTCCTTGGTGGAGTTGAGCACCCCGCTGCCGGTCTTGAGCGTGCCCGAGTAGACCCGGGCGTACGTCAGCTTGCCCAGGTGGGGGTCGGTCATGATCTTGAAGGCCAGTGCCGCGAACGGCTCGGCGTCGTCGGCCTGGCGCTCGAGCTCCTCGACGCCCTTGACGTCCATGCCGCGGGTGGGGGGGATGTCGACCGGCGAGGGCAGGTAGGCCACGACGGCGTCGAGCATGGGCTGGACGCCCTTGTTTTTGAAGGCCGAGCCGCACAGGACCGGCACGACCTGGCTGGCGATGGTGGCCGCCCGCAACGCCCGGGTCAGGTCGTCTGCGGTGATCTCCTCCTCGCCGAGGAACTTCTCGGTGATGCGGTCGTCGAAGTTGGAGAGGGTGTCGATCAGGGTGGCCCGGTAGGACTCGGCCTCGTCCAGAAGGTTGGCGGGGACGTCGACGATGTCGAACTTCTCGCCCCGGTTGGCGTCGTCCGGCCACACCATGGCCTTCATGCCGATCAGGTCGACGACGCCGTGGAACTCGCTCTCGGAGCCGATCGGCAGTTGCACCACCGCGACAGTGGCGTCGAGGCGGTCCTTGATCATGTCGACGCAACGGTAGAAGTCGGCCCCGATGCGGTCCATTTTGTTGACGAAGCACATGCGCGGCACGCCGTACTTGTCGGCCTGGCGCCACACCGTCTCGGTCTGCGGCTCGACGCCGGCAACCGCGTCGAATACCGCCACCGCGCCATCGAGGACGCGCAGGGAGCGCTCCACCTCCACGGTGAAGTCGACGTGGCCGGGGGTGTCGATGATGTTGATCCGGGTGCCGTCCCACTCGCAGGTGGTGGCCGCGGAGGTGATGGTGATGCCCCGCTCCTGCTCCTGGGGCATCCAGTCCATGGTGGCCGCGCCCTCGTGGACCTCACCGATCTTGTAGTTGATGCCGGTGTAGAAGAGGATGCGTTCGGTCGTGGTGGTCTTGCCCGCGTCGATGTGGGCCATGATCCCGATGTTGCGGACCTTGGCCAGGGGCTTGGTACGGGTTGCGTTGTTGTCAGCCATTTACTCGCTCTGCTTGCTGCGTACGGCGCTCACTACCAGCGGTAGTGGGCGAAGGCCTTGTTGGATTCGGCCATCTTGTGCATGTCTTCCCGGCGCTTGACCGCGGCGCCGACCCCGTTGGAGGCGTCCAGGAGCTCCGCGGCCAGCTTCTGGGCCATGGTCTTCTCCCGGCGCTGCTTGGAGAAGCCGACCAGCCACCGGATCGACAGGGTGGCGGCCCGGCGGGGGCGAACCTCGACCGGCACCTGGTAGGTGGCGCCGCCCACCCGGCGGCTCTTGACCTCCAGCTGCGGCTTGGTGTTCTCCACCGCCCGCTTGAGCACCGCGACGGGATCGCCGTCGCTGCGCTCCTTGACGAGGTCGAGGGCCTGGTAGACGACGCGCTCGGCCAGGCTGCGCTTGCCGCGCTCGAGCACCTTGTTGACGATCTGGGTGACCAGCACGGACCGGTAGATGGGGTCCGGGAGCAGGTCGCGGCGGGGTGCCGGTCCTTTACGAGGCATAGTGCACTAACCCCTCTTAGCGCCGTAGCGGCTGCGGGCCTGCTTGCGGTCGCGCACGCCGGAGGTGTCCAGCGTGCCGCGGATGATCTTGTACCTGACGCCCGGGAGGTCCTTGACCCGGCCGCCGCGGACCAGGACGATGGAGTGCTCCTGCAGGTTGTGGCCGACGCCGGGGATGTAGGCGGTCACCTCGACGCCGCTGGTCAGGCGCACGCGCGCCACCTTGCGGAGGGCCGAGTTGGGCTTCTTGGGGGTCGTGGTGTACACCCGGGTGCACACGCCGCGCCGCTGGGGCGCGCCGCGCAGCGCCGGCGTCTTGGTCTTGACCGTCTTGTGTTCGCGGCCCTTCCGGACCAGCTGCGCGATTGTGGGCAACCTAACCTCTCGATATTGGAACTCGCCGTCGGTCCCACCGGGCGCACATTGCGCGCGGCGACCGCCCGGGTGGGCCGGGTTTCATGGTAGCGCATCGCCGGCGGGCCGCGGTTCCCAGCCCGGGCGGCATAGACCGCGCCGGGTCGCGGTTAAATGGAGCGTAATCATGTAATCAGCCCAGGAGGTCCCAATGGCTGAAACCGTCTCCCAACCGCCCGAGTCCCCACCGGAAACCTCCCCTTTGGACGCCTACTCCCAGGTCGTCACCACCATCGCCGCCGAGCTCACGCCTCGGGTGGCCGCCCTCCAGGTCAACCGCCGAGGGCGCGATGGCAACTTCCAGGCCGGCGCCGGCTCCGCGGTGGTCTTCACCAACGACGGGTTCCTGCTGACCAACGCCCACGTGGTGGGCCACTCCGACGCCGGCAAGGCCGCCTTCGCCGACGGCACCATCGCGCCCTTCCACGTGGTGGGAACGGATCCCCTCTCCGACCTGGCCGTGGTGCGCGCCGACGGCGACACCCCACCGCCGGCTCGCCTCGGCGAGGCGTCCACCCTCAAGGTCGGCCAACTGGTGGTCGCAGTCGGCAATCCCCTGGGCCTGGCCGGCAGCGTCACCGCCGGCGTGGTCAGCGCGTTGGGCCGATCCATGCCGACCAGCGCGGGCAGCAACGTCCGGGTCATCGACGACGTGATCCAGACGGACGCGGCCCTCAACCCGGGCAACTCCGGCGGCGCCCTGGCCGTGGCCAGTGGCGAGGTGGTCGGCATCAACACCGCAGTGGCCGGCGTCGGGGTGGGCCTGGCCATCCCGATCAACGCCACCACCCGCCAGATCATCGCCGCCCTGCTCACCCAGGGCCGGGTGCGCCGGGCCTACATCGGCCTGGCCGGCACGCCCGCGCCGTTGCCGCCGGCCCTGGCCGCCCAGCGGGGCCAGCGATTGGGCCTGCGCATCGTGGAGGTGGTGCCGGGTGCGCCGGCGGCACGTGCCGGGCTCCGGATCGGCGACGTGTTGCTCAGTGCCGAAGGCGAGCCCGTCTCCAGCGCCCAGTCCCTGCAACGCCTCATGCTCGCGGACGCCATCGGTCGGCCCCTCGCCCTGACGGCCCTGCGCTCGGACGCCCTGGTCGATGTCATCGCCATGCCGGTCGAGCTCGAAACCACCGTCTGACCCCGCCTGACCGTCTGACTCCATGTGACGATTGTCACGCTCGGACTGTGCCGGCCGGCACAGAACGGCACGGCCCGGATGGCGCAAGCTGTCCGGGGCCGCGACGTCGTCCGGATGCGTCGGAACGGCACCGAAGGGGCACCCCCCAAGTGGTGGTCTTTGCGGCGGGCAAAGACCACCACGGCAGGCGGGCCACCGGGGCCGGCCGCGGCTCGGAGGGTGAGCGCAACCGTCGAGGTCGGGGTGCGTTCGATCGGCGTCACACGTGGTGGCAGTCGCATGCGCACCCAGCACCGCCAGAAGCCCGGCTTTCCCTCGTCGCGGCCTGCCACTCTGTGCGATGACCGTCGAACGCCGCCGAATTCCCGCCCAAATCGATCTACGGTGGCGGGTATGCCCGACCTATCACCACCACCGTGGGCCGCCGTCGACGAGTACATCACCAACCTCCTCGTCACCCCTGACGCGGCCCTCGACGACGCCATCGCCGCCACCGCCGCGGCGGGGATGCCGCCGATCGCCGTGTCCGCCCCGCAGGGGAAGTTCCTGGCCCTGCTGGTTCAGATCCGGGGCGCCCGCCGGATCCTGGAGATCGGTACCCTCGGTGGCTACAGCACCATCTGGATGGCCCGGGCCCTCCCGGCGGACGGCCGGCTGGTCAGCCTGGAGGTCAACGCCAAACACGCCGAGGTGGCCCAGGCCAACCTGGAGAAGGCCGGCGTGGCGTCCGTCGCCGAGATCCGCCTCGGGGCCGCCCTCGACACCCTGCCGAAGCTGGCCGAGGAGGGGGCGGGCCCGTTCGACCTGGTGTTCATCGACGCTGACAAGGCCAACATCCCCGAGTACTTCGACTGGTCCGTCAAATTGTCCCGGCCGGGCACGATCATCGTCGTCGACAACGTGGTGCGCAACGGCGCCCTGCTCGACAGCAGCGGGGAGAAGCCGGACGTGGTCGGCGTTCGTCGCCTCCACGAGCAGCTGGCCACGGACGACCGGGTCAGTGCCACCACCATCCAGACGGTGGGATCGAAGGGTTACGACGGCTTCACCCTGGCCGTGGTGAACGGCTGAGTCACGACGCCCGCTGGAAAGCCCCGAACGCCCGGGTGGCCAGCCACCCGCAGACGACGACCGCGGCGAGGAGCAACCCCACGTAGGAGCCCACCGTGCCCCACGCCACGTGGGCGCCGATGACGTCCCGGCCGGCTTTGATGGCCCAGTCGACCGGGTTGTAGCGGGCGATGTCGCGGATCCAGGGGGTGACGAGGTTCTCCTGCAGGAAGGCACTGGACAGGAAGGTGAGCGGCAGGACCAGGCTGCTCGACGCGGCGATGAGCGTCTCCCGCTGCCGGGCCAGCAAGGCCAGCCCGTTGGACAGGGCGCCGACCGCGAAGGAGATCAGCACCGCCACTCCGACCAGGACCGTGATGCCGGCCGCACCGCCGGGGAAAGTGGCGCCGGTGGCCCACCCGAGGCCCACGATGATCAGGGACTGCACGATGGTGGCCAGGGTCTGCGCCGACAGCGACGCCACCATGAGGGCACCGCGGTGGACCGGGGAGGTCAAGAACCGGTCCATGACGCCGCTCTCCATGTCCTCGATGAAGGTCATGCCGACCCACCCGGACGAGAACAGGGCGGTCATGATCACCACGCCCGGCGTCAGGAACCCGATGTAGTTGTGCGTCCCGAAACCGGGAATGTCGATGACCTTCTTGAACAAGGCCCCGAACAGGAGCAGCCAGATCACCGGTTGGGCCAGGGTGATGAAGAGAAAGGCCGGCTGGCGCAGCAAGGTCTTGACGTGGCGCACCGAGAGCGCCGCGGTCTGACGGACGAACGTCACGCCGCCACCTCCTCGTCGTGCGCTTCCGCGGCATGCCAGGACCGGCCGGCGAAATGCAGGTACACGTCGTCGAGGGACGGCCGGGCCACCCCGACCGAGACCACCCCGATGGCGTGGCCCTCCAGCGTGGCCAACAGGCCCGGCAAGGCCCGCGCCCCATCGGCCACCCGAGCCAGGACCGTCGACCCTTCGACCGCGGCGACGACTCCGCCAGCCCCCCCGGCCAGGACCCTGGACGCCTGGACGGCCGCCGCCGGCGACGCCAGCTCCACTCGCACCGCGTCACCGTCGAGCTGGCGCTTGAGGGTGTCCGGGGACCCCTCCACCACCACCCGGCCCCGATCGACGATCGCCACCGTGGCCGCGAACTGGTCGGCCTCCTCCAGGTAGTGGGTGGTCAGGACCACGGTCAGCTCGCCGGCCGCGGCCACCTCGGCCAACGCCCGCCAGGTGAGCACTCGAGCCTCGGGGTCGAGCCCGGTGGTGGGCTCATCGAGGAACAGCAGCCCGGGCCGGTAGATGAGGCCGAGGGTGATGTCCAGCCGGCGGCGCATGCCGCCGGAGTACCCGAGGACGACCCGGTCGGCGGCGTCTTGCAGGTCGAAGGCGGCCAGCAGCTCGTCCACCCGGGCCCGCAACGTGCGCCGGGCCAGACCGAAGATCCGCCCCTGCAGGACGAGGTTCTCCCGCCCGGTCAGGTGCAGGATCGAGCCCGACGCCTGGGTGACGACGCCGATGCGCCGCCGCACGCCGGCGGGGTCGCGGCGCACGTCGATACCCGCCACCGTGGCCTGCCCCGCGTCGGCCCGGGTCAGGGTGGTGAGGATGCGAATGGTGGTGGACTTGCCTGCCCCGTTGGGACCCAGCAAGGCGAAGACGGTGCCGGACGGCACCGAGAAGCCCATGCCGTCGAGGGCGCAAACCCCGCCCTTGTAGGTCTTTTTCAACCCTTCGGCCCAGACCGCCGGTTGGGAAGTCATAGCGTTTCTCCTAACGTTGTTCGTACGGCGAACATTGTTTATCACCGAACGCCGTTCGGCACAAGTACATTGTTGACAGTGGAGCCGGTCCCGCTACCGCCGTGGATGTCCCGGCCCGAGCCGGCGCGGCGCCGCCCGGCCCGTCCCCCGATCGACCGGTCGGCCGTGCTCGAGGCCGGGATCCGGGTGCTGGACCGGGACGGCACCAAGGGCCTCACCATGCGGGCGGTGGCGGCGGAGCTGGGCGTGGCGGCCGCCTCGCTGTACGGGCACGTGGCCAACAAGGAGGAGCTGGTGCAGCTCATCCTCGACCGGCTCTTCGCCGAGCTACCGACCAGTTACCCGGGCGACACCTGGCAGGAGCAGCTCAAGGAGTTCATGCGCACCACCCGGCGCTTGTTCCTGGCCCACCCCGGTTCGGCCGAGCTCACCCTCGGCCGGATCCCGTTGGGACCCAGCTTCCTGGTCCACCTCGAGGCCCTGCTCGGGATCGCCCGGGCCGCCCACCTGCCCGACCGGGTCACGGCGTATGCCGGCGACCTGCTCGGTCTGTACATCGGGGCCTACGTGTACGAGGAGACCCTCGGCGACCGGGCCATGACGCCCGAGATGGTCGCCGGTATGGGCGAGTGGTTCGCCTCCCTGCCGGCGGATCGGTTCCCGAACACGGTCGCCCTCGCCGGCGCCATGACGGCCGGGGACAGCGACGAGCGCTTCGAGTGGGGCGCGGACGTGCTGATCCGGGGTCTGGCGTCCTACGCCGAGGGCTGAATCGCCGTCAACCCGAGCTCCGCGGCGACGGCGTCGAAGGTCTGGTACTCCTCGGAGGTGTCGACCTGGTCCTCGAACTGGATGATCCCGAGCTCGGTGAAGCGCGCCGCAGCCAGCCGTCGCCGGCGTCGAGCAATCCCAGCTTCTTGACGTTGGGCACGATCTTGGAGAAGAGCATGGTCTGGAACATCTCCTCCATGGGGTCCGGGTGGGTCTGGAGGAAGCGCACCACCGCCTTGGGATCCACGCCCATCTTCTCCCACACGTCCTGGGCGAAGAACCGGTTCCGCAGCTGCACCGCGGCCTCGTAGCAGAACTCCTGCCGCTCCTTGAGCTCCGCCGCGGTGAGCCCGGCGTACTGCTCCTGCAGGGAGAGCACCCCGAAGGCCACGTGCCGGGCCTCGTCGCTCATGACGTAGCGCAGCAGCTTCTTGAGCAGCGGTTCGTTGGTGAGCATGTGCAGGAACCCGAAGGCCGCCAGGGCCAGCCCCTCCACCATGATCTGCATGCCGAGGTAGGTGATGTCCCACCGGCTGTCCTCGATGATGTCGTCGAGGAGCCGCTTGAGCTGCGGGTTGACCGGGTAGGCGCCGCCCATCTTCTCCTCCAGGTAGCGGCCGAACACCTCGACGTGGCGGGCCTCGTCCATCACCTGGGTCGCCGCGTAGTACTTGGCGTCGATCCACGGCACGGTGGCGGTGATGAGCCCGGTGCAGATCAGCGCCCCCTGCTCGCCGTGGAGAAACTGGGAGAGGGTCCACGCCTGGGTCTCAGTCGCGAACTCCTGCCATTCCTTGTCGCCCCAGTGCGCCGTGGGGGCGTCGGGGTCGTCGTGCATGACGTCGAAGCGGGCGATGGTCGCGGTGAAGTCGGCCGCCAGCTTCTCGTTGTCGACCACCGTGTCCCACGGCAGATCGGTGCTGGCGTTCCACTGCGACTTCTTGGCCTTCTCGTACAGCTTGACCAGGGCCGGACGGCTGCGCTCGTAGTTCCAGGTGAAGAGGACGTCGCTCTCCTGGCGGATGGTGTGCAGCACCTCGTCCAGGTCGCTGCGCTCGATGACGATGTCGTCGGCGTTGGTGATGCGGGGGTCTGTGGTGGTCACGCCTGCCTCCTGCAGCTCATCGGTTTCCGGCGGGTTACCAGCGATAATAATGACTATTTGGGCTGTTGGCTAGCCCCGGCCGGCGATTACCATGCGGCTGGTGACCTCCCCGCTCCCGGCGCCCCCGGTCGTGGACAGCAGCACCCGGGCCCGGCTGCTCGACGCGGCCGCGGAGGTGTTCTGCGAGCGGGGCTACGAAGGCACCACCGTCGCCGAGGTGGCCCGCCGGGCCGGCCTGACCACCGGCGCCATCTACGCCAACTTCCGGGACAAGGCCGAGTTGCTGCTCGAGACCATCGAGCGGGGCTCCGCCAGGGTGGTGGCGGACATGGACGCGGCGCGCAGCAAGGGGGTCAGCGCCGCCGACCGGCTGCTGCTGATGGCCCGGCGCATGATCACCGAACGAGACGACACCGAGCGGCTGCTCTTCGTGGAGATGTTCGCCGCCGCCCGGCGAGACCCCGACGTGGGCCGGCGGGTGGCCGAGGCCCTCTCGGCGATGGAGGGCGAGCTGGCCCGGATGATGGAGCGGGCCAAGGCCGACGGCGATGTCGGGCCGGAATGGGATGCCGCGGTGTTGGCCCGGTTCTGCCTGTCGCTGGGGGTCGGCTTCACCCATCTGGCCGTGGCCGGCCTGGCCGAGCCCGACCCGGACCAGTGGTCGGCCCTGACCGCCCACCTGCTGGCGGCCATTCACCCGTAGGTCAGCCACCCGTAGGTCAGGTGGTGACGATTTGCTCCAGCGTCCAGTCGGGGTGGTCGGCCGCCAGTCGGGCCAGCCAGTAGGGGCTCTGGAAAACGGCGAGCAGCACCCCGTCGCGCCGGCGGAGCACTTCCACCCCACCCAGCCCGGCGAGTTGGGTGGCGGTGGCGGGGTCGGTGCGTCGGACGGTGCGGTCGTGGGGGCCGCTCAACTCGACCGCGGCCCCGAACTCGTGGGCCATGCGGTGGGCGAGGACCTCGAACTGCATGGCCCCGACCGCGGCCAGCACCGGGGTGGGGTCGTCACCGGGGCGGCTCAGGATCTGCACCACCCCTTCCTGCTCCAGCTGGGCCAGCCCGCGCTTGAACTGCTTGGCCCGGGACAGGTCCCGGGGGTGGGCGGTGGCGATCAGCTCGGGCGGGAAGGCCGGGATGGGTGGGAAGGTGACCGGCTCGGGTCCCTCGTACAGGCTGTCGCCGACCCGGAGACCGCTGGCGTTGACGAGGCCGATCACGTCGCCGGGCCAGGCCTCGTCGATGGTGTCGCGCTCGGCGCCGAACATGGACGCCGCGTACTTGGTCGCGAACGGCCGCCCAGTCGGCTGATGGGTCAGCACCATCCCCCGCTCGAACCGGCCGGAGCAGACCCGGACGAAGGCCACGTGGTCGCGGTGAGCCGGGTTCATGTTGGCCTGCACCTTGAAGACGAAGCCGGTGAAAGGGGTGTCCAGGTCGCGGCGCTGGCCCGCCGCGTCGGCGACCGGTGACGGCCCGGGCGCCAGGTCGATCACCGCGTCGAGGAGGTGGCGCACCCCGAAGTTGGTGAGCGCCGAGCCCACGAACAACGGGCTGGTGCGGCCGGCCAGAAAACTGTCGACATCCAGGGTGGCGCCCACCTCGTCGAGCAGGGCGCACTCCTCGACCGCGTGGGCCCACACCTCGCCAAGGCGGGGGTCGCGAGCAGCCTCGTCGCGGCGTCAGGGGCCGTTCGGTGGCCGTGCCGGCCCCTCCCCGGGATGTCCGCTCGAAGCCGACGAAACCGCCGTCCCGGCGGTCGATCACTCCCCGGAAGTCGCCCGGCTCACCGACCGGCCAGGTGACCGGCGTGGGGACCAGCCCGATCTGTCGTTCGATCTCGTCGAGCAGCTCGAGCGGGGATCGGCCCGGGCGGTCGCATTTGTTGAGGAAGGTGAGGACGGGGAGGCGGCGGGCGTGGCAGACCTCGAACAGCTTGAGGGTCTGGGGCTCGATGCCCTTGGCCACGTCGAGCACCATCACCGCGGCGTCGGCGGCGGTGAGCACCCGGTAGGTGTCCTCGGAGAAGTCGCGGTGGCCGGGGGTGTCGAGCAGGTTGACGGTGCAGTCCCGGTACGGGAACTGCAGCACGGTGGAGCTGATGGAGATCCCCCGCTCCTGCTCGAGCGCCATCCAGTCCGACGCCGCCCGGCGCCGGCCGGCCCGGGCCCGCACCGCGCCGGCTTCCTGGACCGCGCCGGCGTACAGCAGGAACTTCTCGGTCAGGGTGGTCTTCCCGGCGTCGGGATGGCTGATGATGGCGAAGGTACGGCGGCGCGCCCCTTCGATGGACGGGCGCGCCTGGACCTGCTCGAGGGGAAGGGTGGAAGCCATGGGGGGACCACTCATTCTACCGAGCCGGCGGTACGGTCCCGGTTCGGTTGCTCGGCCGGCCTAGGGGCAGGGCCGCGGATCCCAGGGTTGGAGTTGGTCGACCGAGGAGCTCGGGGTCTGGCCGCCCTGGGTGGGGGTGGCCACGGTGGTCGGCGCCGACGGGCCAGCTGCAGCCGGCGTAACAGCTCCGGCCGGTGGCCGCACGGCCACCGCCGACCCCACTTCGACCCGGACCTGGCCCGGGGGGAGGGTGCTCACGGGTTGGAGCATGGTCGCCCCGGTGAGGTAGCGGGTCACCCCGAACGCCGCCGCGATGCCGCCCGGCGGGTACTGGACGAGGGTCTCGGTCGCGGTGGCGGGGACGGGCACATCGCCGGTGCCGGCAACGCGCAGGCCGTCGGCGGTCAACGCGGCCGCGGTGGTGGCGGCCAGCCGGTTGGTCCCCGCCAGGTTGTCGACCACGACGCTCGTCGGCGCCACCGGGGCGGGCAGCGCCGAGCCGTCCCACGCCGCGATGACCTGGTTGTCCGCGGGTTGGACGGGGAATTCGACGTCGCCGATGGCGGCGCCGTTGTAGTAGTAGCCCGAGGAGCCGCCCACCTGGGTGACGGGAAGGGTGGTTTGGGGCACGGCGGCCGGATTGAGATGGCGGTAGTGGGTGGCCAGCGAGACCAGCTGATTTTTCAGGCCGGGGTCGATGGTGATCTGGTTGATCACGGCCCCCAGAAAGGCGTTGAGCTTGAGGGGATTGGTGAGGCCCTGGGATTCCGCCGTGGTCACCAGGATGCGCAGGAAGGTGTGGTCCCGGCCGATCCGGGCCAGGTCGGATTCCGGGTCGTACGGCCAGCTGGACTCCGGGGCGTTGAGGCCGGGCGGGTCGTACTGCAGGTGCCGGGAGCGCACCAGGGCCAAGGCCTGGGTGCCGTTGATGTGGATGCAGCCCGTGGTGGGGATCCCGAGGTCCGACTGGAAGTCCACGAGGGGCTCGGGGAAGTCCACGTTGATCCCGCCGATGGCGTTGACCGTGTTCTGGAAGCCGTCGAACTTCAGCTCGATGAAGTGGTTGATGGGGATGCCGAGGTCGTCGGTGATCGCCTGGATGAGGTTGTTGGGGCCGTTGACGCCGTCGTTGAGGGCGGCGTCGACCTTCTGGTACGGGCCCACCGGGCTGCCCGGGGGCATGGGCAGGAAGAGGTCGCGGGGGATGGACAGGATCGAAGCCGTGTTCTTGGCCGGGTCGAGGTGCAGGATCATGATCACGTCGCTGAGCGACCCCGAGAGCAGGGTGGGCGATCCGTCCTGGGCGATCTCCTGGGCGTTGGTGATCCCGGCTCGGGTCTGGTTGCCGATCAGCAGGATGTTCTCCGGCGCCAGACCGCCCGCGCTGTCCTTGGCCCCTTTGGCCGTCGACGTCAGGCTGGGCGCGGCCACGGTGTGGATGGAGTCGATCCGGTACCGCACGTAGCCCCACACCGCGCCCGCGGACACCAGGCAGGTCGCCACGGCCACGTTGGCCGCGATGAGCAGGCGGCGGGGCCAGCGGCGAACGGGGATCTGACGTTGGCGGCGGCGGTGCGCCGGACTCATGGACGGGGGGATCGGCGCCGCCAATGCATGAACACACACTCATGTTATCAACGGTCCGGACGCCCGCTCCGTCAGCCGCCCAGCACGATCCGGGCCACCCGGATCGACAGCGCCACCACCGCCAGGGCCAGGTAGGCCCGCAGCAGGACCAGCCCCACGGTGCGAGCCGACGAGGCCGGAGGCGGCGGCAGAGCCTCCAGCCGGTCCATCGTCCACCGGCGCCGGTCCGGCGCCGGCCCGTCCGCCGGCAGCCCGGCGGGGTGGGATGCCGGCCGGGCGGCCCGCAGCCAGCCGACCAGGACCAGGCCGGCCGCCGCCCCCAGCACGCCGGCCGCCCAACCCAGGTCGAGGTGCGGGACCACGATGCTCAGGGTCAGCAAGGCGGACAGGACGAGCAGGATGGCGACCAGCCCGACGGCGACCACGTTGAGCCACCGCGGGTTGACCAGCGGGCCGAGCACGGCCGGGTCGTTGCACAGCAGGAGCAGGAAGATGGCCGCGCTCGGAAACAGCACCCCGGAGAGGGCCTGCACCCCGAGGGTGACGACACCCAGGTGGTGACCGGCGAGCAGCACGACCGCGGCGGCGGCCGCGACGCACCCGGCGTAGACGCCGTAGAAGGCCGGCGCGTCCCGCCACGGCCGGTGCAGCGAGTGCCGGGTGCCGGTCACGTCGCCCACCGCGTAGGCCGTGGCCAGGGTGACCGCCCCGGCGCCCAGGATCGACCCGTCGATCAGGACCACCGCGAACAGGGCGCCGGCCCACGACCCGGCCCGGGCCGCGATCCCGTGAGCGACCGCGCCGGCGTCGGAGAACCCCCCGTGGAGGGCCGTCCCGCCGAACGCGGCCGCGCAGGCGGCGATGATGGCGCCGGCCACCACCGCGAACAGGACCGCGCCGGCCGCGGTCTCGGCCCGCTCGTAGGGCAACCATCGGGTCGTGATCCGCTTGTCGACGACGTTCGACTGCTGGAAGAACAGCTGCCACGGCGCCACCGTGGTCCCGATCATCGCCAGGCCGAAGAGCAGCGCCGAGCCGGGCACCGCGACGGTTCCGGTCAACGCGGGCGGTGGGCCGTGGAGGTGCGTGTGGGTGAGGACCAGCAGCGGGACCGTCGCCAGGCTGGTGACGACCAGGACGAGCATGGCCCGCTCCCAGTGCCGGAAACTCCCGGTCACCGTCACCCCGATCAGGGCCAGGGCGGCCACCGGTACCGAGACGAACCGGTTGACGCCGAAGTACCCCAACCCGAGCTGGAGCCCGATGAACTCGGTGACGATCAGGAGCAGGTTGAGCACGATGAGGTCAACCAGCGCGAAGGCCCCCCACCGCCGGCCGAAGCGCTCGAAGATGAGGCGGGCGTGGCCGGCGCCGGTGACCGCCCCCAGCCGCCCGGCCATCTCCTGCACCACGTAGAGGGCCGCAGCCAACAGCACCAGCAGCCAGGCCCAGCGCAGCCCGTAGTCCTGGCCGGCCTGGGCGAAGGTCGACACGCTGCCGGCGTCGTTGTCGGCCGCCATGACCAGGACCCCCGGGCCCATCACGACCAGTAGGACCCGGAGCCGGCGGCGGGTGGAGCGAGGCTCGGCGCCGAAGGGGTCGATCCGTCCCAGCGCCCCCTCGATGTCGCCGCGGTGGGCCCGGTCGAGGACGTTGCGCCGCTCGACCGGCGGCGCGGGCAGAGGGATGACGGCAGCCGGGCGGGGTCGGGTGTCGCTCATGGCCGCGTCCGGTCAGCCGGAGCCGGCGCCGGCGCGCCGGGTCCCGGTTTGGCCGCGCTGCTCGACGTGCCGCAAGGCGGCGTCGAGAAAGGCGCCGACCTGGGGGTCGTGGAGGGCGTAGACCCGTTGGCGACCGACCCGCTCGGCCCGGATCAGGGCGTGCTCGCGCAGGACGCGGAGCTGGTGGGAGACGGCGGACTGCTCCATGCCCAGCACCTCGGTGAGGTCACCGGCGGTGCGGGGACCGCCCATGAGGACCCGCAAGATCTGGACCCGGCTCGGCGTCGACAGCGCGAACATGGCATCCGCCACCTGCTCCGCCACGGCCTCGGGCAGTCGCGCTCCCGCGGTTCGGGCCTCGCTGCCGCGCTTCTGCACCCGTTGAGGATACGCCGGGCGTCACCCGGTAGACGACCGAGGGCCGCCCCTCGCGGGACGGCCCTCTCAGCTAGGAGGCGGTCTCCTCGCCACCGACGCCTGCCCCGTTGGAGCCGGACGACCAACCCTCGCCGCCCTCGGCCCCGTCGGAACCGATCGACGCCAGCCAGGCGGCCAGATCCTCGGTCCCGGCCTCCTCGTCCGAGGAGGTCCAGAACGTCATCCGTTCCGCCTCGGGGGCCTCGAGCTGCAGGTTGCGGTAGCGCAGCATGCCGGTCCCGGCCGGGATCAGCTTGCCGATGATGATGTTCTCCTTGAGGCCGAACAGATGGTCCGACTTGCCTTCGATGGCCGCCTCAGTGAGGACCCGGGTGGTCTCCTGGAAGGACGCCGCCGACAGCCAGCTGTCGGTGGCCAGCGAGGCCTTGGTGATACCCATCAGCTCGGGCCGGCCCTCGGCGGGGCGCTTGCTTTCGGTGACGAGGCCCCGGTTGACCTCGGCGTAGATGCGGGAGTCGACCCGCTCGCCCGGCAGGAAGGGGCTCTCGCCCTGCTCGGCCACCAGCACCCGGCGCAGCATCTGCCGCACGATCAGCTCGATGTGCTTGTCGTGGATCGACACGCCCTGGTCCCGGTAGACCTGCTGCACCTCACTGACGAGGTACTGCTGGGTCTCCCGGATCCCCTTGATGTCGAGCAGCTGCTTGGGGTCCTTGGGTCCGTCGACGATGGGGTCGCCGGCGCTGATCTCCGCCCCCTCGTGGACGCCTTCGGCCAGCTTGGACCGGGCGCTCACGGTGTAGGCGTCTTCGACGCCGTCGTCGCCGATGACGAGCACCCGGCGGGTGTTGTTGTCCTCCTCGGCGATGCGGATGACGCCGGACGTGCGGGCCAGGACCGCCGCCCCCTTGGGGGTACGGGCCTCGAACAGCTCGACGACGCGGGGCAGGCCGTGGGTGATGTCCTCACCGGCGATACCGCCGGTGTGGAAGGTCCGCATGGTCAGCTGGGTACCCGGCTCACCGATGGACTGGGCCGCGATGACGCCGACGGCCTCACCGAGCTCGATGTGGCGGTTGGTGGCCAGGGACCGGCCGTAGCAGGCCGCGCACACCCCCTGCTCGGCCTCGCAGGTGAGGACGGAGCGGCAGGTGACCTCGGTGACCGCGGGATCGTCGCGCAGGGTCTCCATGACCGCGGGGGCGATGTCGGTGCCAGCCGGCAGGACCGAGCCGTCCGACAGGGTGACGTCGCGGGCCAACACCCGGCCGTCGATGCGGGTCTCCAGGTAGGAGCGGATCGTCTCGTCATCGGGCCGGATGTCCCCGATGCGCAGGCCGCGGGTCGTGCCGCAGTCCTCCTGACGGATGATCAGCTCCTGGGCCACGTCGACGAGGCGGCGGGTCAGGTAGCCGGAGTCGGCCGTCCGCAGGGCGGTGTCGGCCAGGCCCTTGCGGGCCCCGTGGGTGGAGATGAAGTACTCCAGGACCGACAGGCCCTCCCGGAAGGAGGACAGGATGGGCCGGGGGATCATCTCACCTCGGGGGTTGGAGACCAGCCCCTTCATACCGGCGATCTGGCGCACCTGCTGCGGGTTACCGCGCGCCCCGGAGTCGACCATCATGTCGAGCGGGTTGAACGGGATGGCGTGGAGGGTCTCCTCCATGGCCTTCCCCACCTCGGAGTTGGCGGACGTCCAGATCTCGATTTCCTTCTGGCGCCGCTCGTCGTCGGTGATGATGCCCCGCTTGAACTGGGTTTCGGCCTTCTGGGCCTCCGCCTCGTAGCGGTCGATGATGTCCTGCTTCGACGGCGGGGTCTTGACGTCGTCGATGGAGATGGTCAGACCGGACCGGGCCGCGTAGCGGAAGGTCAGGTCCTTGATCTTGTCGAGGCTGTCGGCCACCTTCGCCCGGTCGTAGTTGTCCGCCAGGACCCCCACGATCGAGGCGATGCTCCGGTCCCGCTTGCCGACCACCGTGTTGACGAACTCGAAGTCGTCGGGCAGGGCGGTGTTGAAGATGATCCGCCCCGGCGTGGTCTCGACGACGTCGGGTTCCCCGCCCGCTTCCGCAGGCGGGCGCCGCCAGCTGACCCGGGCGTGCAGATCGAGGTCGCCGGCGTCGTAGGCCAGCTCCACCTCGTGCAAGTGGCGGAAGGAACGGCCCTCGCCTTTGGCCCCGTCTTTTTCCAGGGTCAGGTAGTAGGCCCCGAACACCATGTCCTGGGTGGGGGTCACGATGGGACGCCCGGTCGCCGGCGACAGGATGTTGTTGGCCGACAGCATCAGGATGCGGGCCTCCGCCTGGGCCTCGGCCGACAGCGGCAGGTGCACGGCCATCTGGTCGCCGTCGAAGTCGGCGTTGAAGGCGGTGCAGACCAGCGGGTGGATCTGGATGGCCTTGCCCTCGACCAGGACCGGCTCGAAGGCCTGGATGCCGAGGCGGTGCAGGGTGGGGGCCCGGTTGAGGAACACCGGGTGCTCCTTGATGACCTCCTCCAGCACGTCCCACACCTGGGCCCGTCGGCGCTCGACCATGCGCTTCGCCGACTTGATGTTCTGGGCCAGCTCCAGGTCGACGAGCCGCTTCATGACGAACGGCTTGAAGAGCTCCAGGGCCATCTGCTTGGGCAGGCCGCACTGGTGCAGCTTGAGGGTGGGGCCGACCACGATGACCGAGCGGCCCGAGTAGTCGACCCGCTTGCCGAGCAGGTTCTGGCGGAAGCGACCCTGCTTGCCCTTGAGCATGTCGGACAGGCTCTTGAGCGGGCGGTTACCCGGTCCGGTGACCGGGCGGCCCCGGCGGCCGTTGTCGAACAGGGCGTCGACGGCCTCCTGGAGCATGCGCTTCTCGTTGTTGACGATGATCTCCGGGGCGCCCAGGTCGAGCAGGCGCTTCAGCCGGTTGTTGCGGTTGATGACCCGGCGGTACAGGTCGTTGAGGTCCGACGTGGCGAACCGGCCACCGTCGAGCTGCACCATGGGCCGCAGCTCGGGCGGGATGACCGGGACGGCGTCGAGGATCATGGCCCGGGGGTCGTTGGCCCGGCGGCCGTGCTCGTCGCGGCGGTTGAACGCCGAGACGATCTTCAGCCGCTTGATGGCCTTCTGGCGGCGCTGCACCGACAGGGGCCGGCGGCCGTCGCTGGGGTCGATGGCGTCGCGGAGCTTGATCTCCTCCTCGTCGAAATCGATCTCGCTGATCAGGCTGGCGATGGCCTCGGCGCCCATGCCGCCCCGGAAGAAGTCCCCGTAGCGGTCCTTGAGCTCCCGCCACAGCAGCTCGTCCTCGATGATCTTGCGGGAGTGGAGGTTGCGGAACTCGTCGAAGGTCCGCTTGACCAGGTCCAGCTCGGCGTCGGCCCGCTCGCGGATGGCCGCCAGCTCCTTGTCCACCTGGCGCTGCCGGGCCTTGATCTCGGAGTCCTTGGCGCCCTCGGTCTCCATCTTGGCCAGCTCGTCCTCGAGGGCCTTGAAGCGCCGGTCCAGCTCCAGGTCGCGCGCCCGCTCGATCTCCACCAGCTCCTCGGCCAGCTCGGCCTCGGCGTTGGGCAGCTCGACGTGACGCTTCTCCTCGTCCACAAAAGTGACCAGGTTGGCGGCGAAGTAGATGACCTTCTCCAGCTGCTTGGCCTTCAGCTCCTCGCGGGCCTCGGTACCCATGAGCAGGTAGGCCAGCCAGCTGCGGGTGCCCCGCAGGTACCAGATGTGGACGACCGGGGCGGCCAGCTCGATGTGGCCCATCCGCTCGCGCCGCACCTTGGACCGGGTGACCTCCACCCCGCAGCGCTCGCAGATGATGCCCCGGAATCGGACCCGCTTGTACTTGCCGCAGTAGCACTCCCAGTCCTTGGTAGGACCGAAGATCTTCTCGCAGAAGAGCCCGTCCTTTTCCGGGCGGAGGGTGCGGTAGTTGATGGTCTCCGGCTTCTTGACCTCGCCGTTGGACCAGGTGCGGATGGCGTCGGCGGTGGCCAGCCCGATCCGCAACTGTTCGAAGTTGTTGACATCCAGCATGTGCTTAGAAACCTCTCTCGCTGGCTCGCCGTGCGTCTTCCTCGTCTGAACCCCGCTCCGGGCGGCTGATGTCGATGCCCAGCTCCTCGGCCGTGCGGAACACGTCCTCGTCGAGCTCGCGCATCTCGATCTCCTCGCCGGTGTGGCTGAGGACCTCGACGTTGAGGCACAGACTCTGCATTTCCTTGATGAGCACCTTGAAGCTCTCCGGGATCCCGGGCTCGGGGATGTTCTCGCCCTTGACGATGGCCTCGTAGACCTTGACTCGGCCGAGGACGTCGTCGGACTTGATGGTGAGCAGCTCCTGCAGGGCGTAGGCGGCGCCGTACGCCTCGAGGGCCCACACCTCCATCTCCCCGAAGCGCTGGCCACCGAACTGGGCCTTCCCTCCGAGGGGCTGCTGGGTGATCATCGAGTAGGGCCCGGTGGACCGGGCGTGGATCTTGTCGTCGACCAGGTGGGCGAGCTTGAGGATGTACACGTAGCCCACGCTGATGGGGTTGTCGTAGGCCTCGCCGGTGCGGCCGTTGTACAGGGTGGCCTTGCCGTCGGTGCCGAGCAGCCGGCCGTGGTCGCCGTAGTCCGTGCCGGGCGCTTCGGGCTGGAGCCGCTCGAAGATCTTGCGCATGGTCGGGTGGCGGCCGGCGTCGTCCTCCTCGTCCCAGTGGGCGCCGTCGAAGACGGGGGTGGCGATGTGCACCGACGGTTGGCCGACGGGGCGGGTCTTGTGCTCGGTGCCCGTGAGGGGGGTGGTCGCCAGGGGGTTGCCCTCCCAGCCCCAGCGGGCGGCCCAGCCCAGATGACTCTCGAGCACCTGGCCCACGTTCATGCGGGACGGGACGCCGAGGGGGTTGAGGATGATGTCGACGGGCGTGCCGTCGGCCAGGAAGGGCATGTCCTCGACCGGGAGGATCTTGGAGATGACGCCCTTGTTGCCGTGGCGCCCGGCGAGCTTGTCGCCCTCGGAGATCTTGCGCTTCTGGGCCACGTACACCCGGACCAGCTGGTTGACCCCGGGGGGCAGCTCGTGGGCGTCCTCGCGGGAGAAGACCCGGACGTCGATGACCTTGCCGGACTCGCCGTGGGGCACCTTGAGGGACGTGTCGCGGACCTCGCGGGCCTTCTCGCCGAAGATGGCCCGCAGGAGCCGCTCCTCGGGGGTCAGCTCGGTCTCGCCCTTGGGCGTGACCTTGCCGACCAGCACGTCGCCGGGCCGACCTCGGCGCCGATGCGGATGATGCCGCGCTCGTCGAGGTCCTTGAGGATCTCCTCGGACAGGTTGGGGATGTCCCGGGTGATCTCCTCGGCGCCCGAGCTTGGTGTCGCGGGCGTCGACCTCGTGCTCCTCGATGTGGATCGAGGTCAGGACGTCGTCGCGCACCAGCCGCTCGGAGAGGATGATGGCGTCCTCGTAGTTGTAGCCCTCCCACGGCATGAAGGCGACCAGGAGGTTCTTGCCCAGGCCCAGCTCGCCGGCCTCGGTCGACGGGCCGTCGGCCAGCACGTCGCCGGTGGCGACCTTCTGGCCCTCGTCGACGACGATGCGCTGGTTGAGGCAGGTGTTCTGGTTGGAGCGGCGGAACTTGGCCAGCCGGTAGACCTTGCGGCCCAGGGCGATGCCGAGCCGGTCGGTCTGGCCCGGCGTCGTACTCGACGGTGACGTGATCGCCGGACAGCTCGACCACGGTGCCGTTGCCCTCGGCCAGCAGCACGTCGCCGGCGTCGCGGGCCGCCCGGGCCTCGACGCCGGTCCCGATGAACGGCGCCTCCGGCCGCACCAGCGGCACGGCCTGCTTCTGCATGTTGGCGCCCATGAGGGCCCGGTTGGCGTCGTCGTGCTCGATGAAGGGGATCAGGGCGGTGGAGATGGACACGATCTGCTTCGGCGACACGTCCATCAGGTCCACCTCGGCGGGAGGCACGAAGTCCACCTCGCTGGTGGTCCCGTAGCTGGTGCCGGCGGCGCCGACCGCGCACGCCGGGGCCCTGCGGGGCCCGGCGCACCAGGACCCGGTCCTCGACCAAGGTGCCGTCGTCGGCCAGCTTGGCGTTGGCCTGGGCGATGACGTACTCCTCCTCCTCGTCGGCGGCGAGGTAGGTGATCTCCTTGGTGACCCGGCCGTCGACCACCTTGCGGTAGGGGGTCTCGATGAAGCCGTAGGAGTTGATCCGGCCGTAGGAGGCCAGGTGGCCGATCAGGCCGATGTTGGGCCCTTCGGGCGTCTCGATCGGGCACATGCGGCCGTAGTGGGAGGTGTGCACGTCGCGCACCTCGAACCCGGCCCGCTCCCGGGACAGACCGCCGGGGCCCATGGCCGACAGGCGCCGCTTGTGGGTCAGGCCCGACAGGGGGTTGGTCTGGTCCATGAACTGCGACAGCTGCGAGGTCCCGAAGAACTCCTTGATGGCCGCCACCACCGGCCGGATGTTGATCAGGGTCTGGGGCGTGATGGCCTCGACGTCCTGGGTGGTCATGCGCTCGCGCACCACCCGCTCCATGCGGGACAGGCCGACGCGGACCTGGTTCTGGATCAGCTCGCCGACCGAGCGGATGCGCCGGTTGGCGAAGTGGTCCTGGTCGTCGAGGCGGTAGCCCGACTCGCCCTTGGCCAGGTGCAGCAGGTAGCTGCAGGCGGCCAGGATCTCGGCGCGCGACAGCACGCCCTGGCCCTCGTCGGGCTGCTCCAGGTCGATGCCGAACAGCTCCTCGGCCTTGGCGACCTCGGGCCCGAGCTTGCGGTCCAGCTTGTAACGGCCGACCCGGGTCAGGTCGTACCGCTTCGGGTTGAAGAAGGCGTTCTCGAAGTACACCCGGGCCGACTCGGTCGACGGGCGGCTCGCCGGGACGGGCCCGCTTGTAGATCTCGAGCAGGGCCTCCTCCTGGGTGGGGGCGAGCTCGCGCTCCTTCTCCCACTGGCCCTCGAGGAAGTCGAAGTGGCGGACGAAGCGCTCGAGGAAGCCCTCGTCGGTGTAGCCGAGGGCGCGGAGCAGCACGAACAGGCTGAGCCGGCGCTTGCGGGCCACCCGGGAGCCGGCGGTGATGTCCTTGCCCGGCTTGGCCTCGACGTCGAACTCGATCCACTCACCCCGGTAGGGGTGGATGGTGCCGGTCACGATGGTCTTGGCGTCCCGGCCGGGCTGGAAGATGACGCCCGGGCGAGCGGACCAGCTGGGACACGACGACCCGCTCGGTGCCGTTGATGATGAACGTGCCCTTGTCCGTCATCATCGGGAAGTCCCCCATGAAGACGGTCTGTTCCTTGATCTCGCCGGTGTTGGCGTTCTGGAACTGGGCCCGCACGAAGATGGGGGCCGCGTAGGTCATGTCCTTTTCCTTGCACTCCTCCACCGAGAACTTCGGCGGTGGGCGCAGGTCCTGGTCGGTGGGGTCGAACTCGAGGATCAGCTTGAGCGAGCCGGAGAAGTCCTCGATGGGGCTGATGTCGCGGAACGTGTCGGCCAGGCCCTGTTCGAGGAACCACTTGAAACGAGTCGCGCTGGATAGAGATGAGATCCGGCAGCGGCAGGACCTCATCGAGGTTGGCGAAAGAGAAACGCTCCCGAGCGGCGGGACGAGACGGCAAGGGCCTACTCCTGAGGGAGGGGGGATGAGCAGATCGGCCGCGGAGGCGCGCCGAAGCCGCGTCAGTGAGACAGGGAGCGCAAAGCGGGGGACCACGGCAACTGCCCAGTGTAGGCCGACACGCGAAATAAAGGCAAGAGCCAGTGCGCGCGAAACCCGTGTTCCCGAGAAGGGTACGGCACGATCCCGAAATGGTCAAGGTTTTCCGGGCGAAAAAGACGGCCCCCAGCGTCGGTTCGGCCGCCGTCCACCGCCCGGCCCAGCCGTCTGAGCAGGGGAAACGCGCCGGCGGCCGTCCCACCGGCCGCGCCCTCCTCGCGGCCGGGGTGGGTCGGCGCCACGTGGGGCGGGGCGGGCAGGTTCGGGGCCGGTCCTTGCGCGAACGGCCCCGATCGGCGAGGATGGCACCTGGGGAACCGGGTCCCGGCGGGAACCGCGGGCGGAGAAGAAGCTCACCGCCGCGCCGATCCGAGGAGTCCCATGGAGACCAAGACCCACGCCCCGTCCTTTACTGTGAGCCTCCGCGGCTACGACCGCGAGGAGGTCGACGAGTACCTCGATTCGCTCGCCGAGGCCCTCGCCCAGGTCGAGGAAGCCGAAGAGCACTCGAGACGCCTGCAGTCCCACGTGGCCCGGTGCAACGCCCGGATCAAGGAGCTGGAGGACCGCATCCGGTCCGACACCCCCAAGAGCGGCACGGCCCTGGGTGAACGCATCGGCCTACTCCTCCACCAGGCCGAGGAGGCCGCGTCGGAGGCGGTGGCCCGGGCCGAGGCCGATGCCGCCCGGATCGTCGCGACCGCCGAAGCCCGGGCGGCCGAGGCCGACGAGCTGATGCGCAGCGTGACCGAGCGGGCCGAGGACCAGGCCCGCCGCATCGAGACCGTCGCCCGGGGCGAGGCCGCCGAGATCATTGCCGAGGCCGAGGGCCGGGCGTCCGCCCGGACCCGCCAGATCGAACAGTGGGCCGAGCAGGTGATCTCCCACACCAGGGCCGAGGAGGCCCGTCTGTTCGTGGAGCAGCAGAACGCCCGGGACGCGGCGGCGGCCGAGCTGGCGAAGCTGGCCGACCAGCGCGCCGCGGCGGCCGCCACCCTCGACGCGCGCTCCGCGAGTCGCTGGGCCGGGCGGTCGGGCTGATCGAGGAGGAGCCGGCCGCCTCCTCAGCTGCCGACGCCTCAGCTGCCGACGCCCCAGTGGGCGACGCTTCAGCCCCGACCGAGCCCGGGGTGCTGACGACCGGCAGCCACCCGGCCGAGGACATGCCGCGGGATGCCCAGCTCGAGGCCAAGCTCGACGCCTGGGTCGCCGGCGGCGCCGAGGAGGAGTGAAAGGACGCTTCTGGCTGATCGCCGGGGCGATCGTCGGGGTGGCCGTGGCGGCTGGCCACCTCCCCTATCTGGCCGGGGCGGGGCGATCCTTCGCCAGCAGACGCGGAACGGCTGGTCGGCAGCGGCGCCGACCGGCTGACCCGCGCCGTGGCCTCCACCGGGGCGCCCAGACGGGCGGTGCTGGGCCTCTCCGGCCTGGTGGCGGCCATCCTCCCCGGCGTCACCGCGCTGCTGTTGATCGTGGCGGCACGCGGCACTCTGCGGATCCGGGCCCTGGTCGGACTGCTGGTCGTCGCCATCGGCGCCGCCAGCTTCGTCTACCAGGGCGCACGGCAAGGCCACCGGGGCGCTGGTCCTAGCCCTGGCCGTGGCCGCCATCGCGGTGGCGCTGACCGGGCCCCTCGTCGCCGCCCCGCTGGCTGCCCTGGCGGGGCTGATCGGCGGGGAGTTCCTGCCGGCGTTGGCCCGCTCCGGTCAGACCCTGACCCAGCGCAGCGTCAACGACCTCCACCAGGCCTTCTACGGCCATCCCGGCACTCCCACCGCCCTGCGGCTGGCCATCCTGGTGATCGCCGCGGTGCCCTTCGTCTTCGCCGCCCGCCTGATCCTCTGGCGCTGAGCCGTGGTGGCCCGACGGGCCGGGCCGGCCGGCGGGCGTGCCGGCCCACGCCGGCGGCCCGGGCCGGCGGGGCCGGGCCGGCGGGGGCCGGGCCGGGCCGGCGGGCGAGCCGGCGTGGGCGGGCCGGCGTGCGGTTTACAGTCCCGGTACCTGGTGCGATTTGTATCTTGGGTGCACTTATGTACGTCTCATAGACATAAGTGCACCATGGATACAAATCGCACCAGCTTCTCGGCCCGCGCGAACTGTCCCGTGGACCGTTTCGCGCCGGTGTCGCGACACGGCACTACAACCAGAGCGTGTGTGATGTGGTGGCGGGCCGCCGAGCCCGGCGCCCCGCCCCGCTGCCTACTTGAGTTCGACGGTGGCGCCGGCGCCCTCGAGCTGCGCCTTGGCCTTCTCGGCGTCTTCCTTGCTGACCTTCTCGAGCACCGACTTGGGCGCCGCGTCGACGAGATCCTTGGCCTCCTTGAGTCCGAGGCTGGTCAGCGAGCGGACCTCCTTGATGACCTGGATCTTCTTCTCGCCTGCGCCGGTCAGGACGACATCGAACTCGTCCTGCTCCTCCTCGGCGGCCGCCTCGGCCGCCCCGCCGCCAGCGGCGGGAGCGGCGACGGCGACGGGCGCGGCGGCGGTGACGCCGAAGCGCTCTTCGAAGTCCTTCAGCAGCTCGGAGAGCTCGAGGACGGTGAGGTTGGCGATGCTGTCGAGAATCTCTTCTTTGGTAGCCATGATGTGATTACTCCTGGGGTTGCTCTGCGGACGGGGTGGATTCGGTAACGGCCTCAGTGGACTCGGGCTCGGCGGCCGCGGCGACGGCCGGCGCCTCGGCCTCGGGAGCCTCGGCCTCGGGAGCCTCGGCCTCGGGCTGAGCGACGGCCGGCTCGCTCGCCGGCGCCTCGGCTACGGGTGCTTCGGCTACGGCCTCGGGCTCGGCGGCCGCGGCCTCGGGGACTTGGGTCTCAGCCGCCGCGGCCGGCTCGGCCGGCTCGCTCTCAGCCCGCTGATCGCGGAGGGCGGCCAGGCCGTAGGCCAGGTTGCGGGGCAGGGCCTGCAGCAGGCCGGCGAGCTGCTGCATCGGGGCAGCCAGAGCGCCGGCGAGGCGGGCGAGCAGCACCTCGCGAGAGGGCAGGTCGGCCAGTGCCGCGGTCTCGCGGGGTCCGATGACCTTGTCGCCCAGCACGCCGCCCTTGATGACCAGCAGCGGGTTGGTGCGGGCGTAATCCCGGAGCACCTTGGCCACAGCCGCCGCATCACCGTCCACGAAGGTGATGCCGGTGGGTCCGACCAGCATCTCTTCCAGGTCGGCGAGGCCCGAGCCGCGCGCCGCCAGGCGGACCAAGGTGTTCTTGTAGATCTTGTACTCGCCGCCGTTCGACCGCAGGTTGCGGCGCAGGCCGGCGAGGTCCTTGACCTTGAGACCCCGGTACTCGGTGAGGATCGCGGCGTCGGCGTCGCCGAAGTGCTGTCGCACCTCATCGACGACCGCCACTTTCTCCGGTCTCGGGTTGTCCACTGGTCACCTCCTCCTCTACATGTGCTCGCCGACGCGCGGGCGGCACACCCTGGAGGGGGTACCTCTCGCCTCGTCAGGCTGGGCCCTTCGGCCCACTTCGGTACCCCGGGGGGCACGCCGGATGTCTACGGCTTGGGAACCCCGACAGTGTAGCCGCGTCGCGGTCCCCCGGGCGGCTCAGCTCCCCGGGACAGTCAGCCTGTCGGGGCTCGGGCTGCGAGCCGGCGGGTGACCCAACGCTCGACGAAGAAAGCGGCGAACGGCACCCACCCACCCGTCGCCATCAACAGCCACATCCACCACGGCATCCGAGCCCGTACCACCAGGAGCAGGGCCGCCAACAGGTAGACGATGTAAAAGAAGCCGTGAGCAGGGCCGATCACGGCCTCGACGGAGTCGAAGGGGATACAGACGAACACCGCGATCAGGCCCACTCCGACCACATAGGCCATCACCCGGTAGAACAGCAGAGCTCGGGAAAGCGTCATCACACTCCGTGCGGGTTGCGCCACGTCTTGGCCTTGCCCCGGACCGCGAGCAGGGCCAGGTAGCGGTTGTAGGCGGCGAGGTCGTCGGTCGGTTGGTCCTCGCCGGCGAGTAGGTCGGTGTCGCCGTCGTCCGCCCGCGCCGGCCAGGCCCCCGAACGCGCCGCGGTCGCCGGCACCTGCGAATGGCCGTCGCCGCCGCTCAACTCGTTCAACTCGTTCAACTCGTTCAACTCGGGCGTCCGGGCGGGTCCATCGAGGACGCGGGGCCCGGCCGCGTGGTCGGAAGCGACCGTGATCGCCAGCGCAGACCGAGGCAGGGTGCGGGCCACCACCTCCGCCGATGCGGCCCGGGCCCGGGCGTGATGGGCCCGGCGTTCGGCGATGTCTTCCGGCGTGTCATGGAACATCTGCCACCAGCCGATACCGGCGACCACGATGAACGCCGGCCACTCCACCGAGTACAGGTAGCTGAGCGTGTTGCCGGCCATCGCCCGGTGCACCTGCCACCAGGCCGCGATCGAGCAGCCCACGGCGATGGCCAGGAACGCCAGATGCAACAGCAACGACCTCGGTGTGACCCACTGGCGCACTCACTCGATGCTAGGACGCCGACTGGGGCCGCCGGCAATCGGGCCGCCGACTGGCAGGCCCGCCTGGCTCAGCTGACCGCGGCGAGTTCCTCGTCGGTGACGCGCAGGGCGTTGATGTCCACGTCGACGCCGGGTCCCATGGTGGAGCTCACCGCCACCGACTTGATGTAGCGGCCCTTGGCGGCGGCCGGCTTGGCTCGTTGGATCTCGTCGACCACGGCCCGGAAGTTGGCGAGGAGCTGGGCCTTGCCGAAGCTGACCTTGCCGATCGGGACCTGCACGACGCCGCGCGAGCGGGTGTCGGCGCGGTACTCCACCCGGCCGCCCTTGAAGTCGGTGACGGCCTTGCCGACATCGGGGGTGACCGTCCCCGTCTTGGGGTTGGGCATGAGGCCGCGGGGGCCGAGCTTGCGGCCCAGCCGGCCGACCTGGCCCATCATCTCCGGGGTGGCGATGGCGACATCGAAGTCCATAAAACCGCCGTCGACCTGGGCCACCAGGTCGTCGGCACCGACGACGTCGGCGCCCGCGGCCCGAGCGTCCTCCGCAGCCGCCCCGGACGCGAAGACCGCGATCCGGACGTTCTTACCGGTCCCGGCGGGCAGGGCGACAGTGCCGCGCACGATCTGGTCCGGCTTGCGGGGGTCGATGCCCAGCCGCAAGGCCAGCTCCACGGTCTCGTCGAAGGAGGCGTGCGCCAGGCTCTTGACCAGGTCGATGGCCTCGCTCGGGGCGTAGCTCTGGGACCGGTCGAAACGCTTGAGCGCGTCGACGTACTTCTTGCTTCTGCTCGACATTGCTGTCTCCCTCGTGGTTGGACGGGCGGGGCGAGGTGGTCCCCGGCCTCGTCGTGGGTTGGTGGGGCCAGGCTAGCTGACGGTGATCCCCATGGACCGGGCCGTCCCGGCGACCTGGGCCTTGGCGGCCTCCAGGTCGTTGGCGTTGAGGTCGGGCATCTTCAGCTGGGCGATCTCGGCCAACTGCGCGTCGGTGATGGATGCGACCGTCTCCCGACCGGTGTTGGTGGCTCCTTTTTCCACTCCTGCCGCTTGGCGCAGCAGGAACGCGGTCGGCGGCGTCTTCAGCACGAAACTGAAGGTGCGGTCCTCGAAGATGGTGATCTCCACCGGGATGACCTGGCCGACCCTGTCCTCGGTTGCGGCGTTGTACTGCTTGACGAAGTCCATGGTCTGGACACCGTGCGGCCCGAGGGCGGTGCCAACGGGCGGGGCCGGCGTGGCCTTGCCGGCCGGCAGTTGGATCTTGACGATGGCGGTGACTCGCCGCTTGGCCATTCGGGGGCTGCGCTCCTCTTACAGTTTCGCCACTTGGGCGAAGTCCAGCTCGACGGGAGTCTCCCGTCCGAAGATGTTGACGAGGACCTTGAGCTTGAGTTGGTCCTCGTTGATCTCGGCGATCGTGCCGCTGAAGTCGGCGAAGGGGCCCTCGCGGACTCGCACCGACTCGCCGATCTCGTACTCCAGGCGGGGCCGGCTCTTCTTGGTCGAGGCGCCGTCGCCGTCCTCGGCCTTGACCTGCAGGATGTTCTCGACCTCTTTGCGCGAGAGCGGGGTGGGGCGGGCGCCGAGGCCGACGAAGCCGGTGACACCGGGAGTGTTGCGCACCACGTACCACGAGTCGTCGTCCAGCTCGAGGCGAGCCAGGAGATACCCGGGGAAGACCTTCTTGGAGACGACCTGCTTCTTGCCGTTCTTGAACTCGATGACGTCTTCCATCGGGATGACGACCTCGAAGATCCGCTCCTCCATGTTCATGGAGGCGATGCGGCTCTCGAGGTTGGACTTCACCTTGTTCTCGTAGCCGGCGTAGCTGTGGATGACAAACCACTGCCCCGGGCGGTCGTAGGGGCTCTCCGGGGGGAGGGGTGCCTCCTCGGGCTCGGGCTCGACGTCCTCCACTATCACCGGCATCGGGGCCGCGTCGGTCGGGGCGCACGGTGGTCGTCGGGCGCGTTGTCATCAGGGGAAAGGAAGTCGTCAGGCATGTCCGCTACTTGAAGAGGAAGATCGAGAGCTTGGAGAAGGCCAGATCCAAGACGAAGATCAGGGCCATCAGAATAGCCAGTGTGATGAAGACGACGGTCGAGTAGTTGATCGTCTCGCTCCGGGTGGGCCAGGCCACCTTGCGCATCTCGACGTTGACTTCATGCAGGAACTGGCGGGGCGAGGCCCGTCGCCTCGGGGCACCGGGCGCTGGTCGGGGGCGACGCTCCGCCGGCTCGGCGCGGCGAGGTGCGGCGGCGGTGCCGTCCTCGGTCATCTGGCCCTGGCGCTGCAGGAGCCGTCTCTGTTGTCGGTTCATGCTCACGTGTCGGGCCTTCCCACGGGAGTCGGGGAGCAGGGCAGGAGGGACTCGAACCCCCAACCGCCGGTTTTGGAGACCGGTGCTCTGCCAAATTGAGCTACTGCCCTCTGCAGATGGGTCTGCGGGTCGGGGTCCTTCGACGGCGAGGATAGCACCCGCACCCCGCCCTTCGGCTGGCGGGTCGGGCCCGTTGGTCGGGTCGGGCCGCGCCCCGGCCGGCGGTGCGGCCAGGGGCGCCGGGTGCTCAGCCGGCCAGGGCCAGGACCGGCCCGTGATGGTCGCTCGCGCTCCCGTTGGCCCGGGGCAGCAGCACCACCCGGGCGGCCAGGATCACCAGGGGTGCCCCGATCCCGGTAAAAGAGAGCGTCCAGTACGGTCCGTACCGCCCCGCACCGCCCAGGCGCACCGGCCCGGACCGCATGGCCCGCTCGAGGCCGGACCGGGCCACCACGGACACCCGGCCCAGGAGCCGGCGCTCGCCGACAGTGAACACGACCGGCCCCGTCTCGACGCCATCCCCGTCCACGGTTGAGACGTCGTGCAGCTCCGCCGCCGTGGCCGCCACCGCCCGGAGCACGCCGAGCTGCTGGCGCTCGTGCGCCTGCTGAATCCGCCGGCCGGCGCGGTACCACCGGCGCCGCTCAGCCCGGGAAAGCTGCTCCAGGGGATCCGCGCCGCCGAATGCCGGCGAAGAGGAGGGGATGGTCACGCGTCGAGGCTCCTTCGATCGGGCCAACTGCCGCTGAAGGCGGTACACCATCCATGTCATATATACTTCAGTCTGTCAACTATAAAGGAGCTGTGACATTCGTTACAGTGACGCGTTGTGAGCGTGGTGCACCCCCCGGCCGTGACGGAAGCTGACGGGTTCGACCGCGAGCTGTCGCCGCTCGATCTCGACCTGGCGTCGCTGGCGGTCCGGTTGATGGACCGCACCAAGCAGGACCTTCGCGACGTCGCCGATGAGGCGGGGCTGTCCATCGCCCAGATGGACGTGCTCCGCCGCCTCCGACACCACGGGCCGACGCCGATGCGCCGCCTCGCCGAGGAGATGAACTGCGAGGCGTCCAACCTCACCGGGCTGGTGGATCGGCTCGAGGTGCGAGGACTCGTCGAGCGCCGGCCCGACCCGCAGGACCGCCGCGTCCGCCTGCTGGCCCTCACCGAGCGCGGGAACGGCATCAGCCACGCCACCTGGGAGGCCGTCGCCCGTCGCTGCCCGCTCACTCGGCTGACACCCGAGCGACGGGCCCTCCTGGACGAGCTGCTGCATGAGGGGCTCGGCCACGTCACCACCGATTTGCCCACCTGAGGGGGCCGCGCCCTCCCCCGGGCCTGCCGCCGGCTAGCCCGTGTCGGCCAGGCCCAGCCGCCGGCGGTTGATCCACACCAGCACGCCGGCCGCGCCAGCGGCGGCGGTGGCGACGGTGAGACCGCCGACGTAGGCCACCCGCAGGGCCCGATGGGCGCCGGAGAGCGGCTCCTCGAGGGCGGCCACCTCGATGGCCGCCAGCACCGCTGCCAGGGCGCCGGCGGGGGCGGCCACGTCGTCGTGGCGCAAGCTGCGCAGATGGCGCAGGATCATCCGGTAGGCAGACACCTCCGCCTGGCAGCGCAGGCACTGCGCCACGTGGTCGGCCGCGCCCGACTCGACCTCACCGTCACCCGCGGCCAGCGCCGGTAGCCACCGGGCGGCCGGACGGCAGTCGGCGGTGCGGAGCCGGACGATCTCAGCTAGCCCGGGCACCCGTCGCTCCCTCGGTGTCCTCGGTGTCCTCGGCGGCCGCCTCGCCGGCGAGCAGGTCCCGCAGGCGCCGGCGGGCCCGGTGGAGGCGCACCTTGGCCGCGGCCTCGCTGATGCCGAGCTCGGTGGCGATCGAGCCGTGCGGGAGGTCGTAGATGTCGCGCAGCACGATCACCTGCCGCAGGCGCCAGGGCAGGATCGCCAGCGCGCCGGCGACGCGGGCCCGCTCGTCCTCACCGGCCAGGCGCGCTTCGGGGTCGTGGTCGGGCCGCAGGTCGACGACCGGGGCGTCGTCCGCCAGGGTCTCGGTGCGCGTCCGGGCCCGTTTGGCCAGGAGATTCGCCGAACAGTTGGCCGTGATGCGATACAGCCAGGTCGTGAACTGGGCGTCGCCGCGGAAGCGCCGCAGCCCCCGGTAGGCGCGCAGGTAGGCCTCCTGGACGACGTCCCGGGCGTCGTCCTCGTGGCCCGTGAGCCGGTAGGCCAGGGTGTAGGTACCGCCGTAGGTGACCCGGACCAGTTCGTCCAGGGCGGCCCGATCCCCGCTGCGGGCCGCCTCGACCAGCGCTTGCAGGTCCGCCGGCGCGGGCAGGATCGCCAGCCGCGCCCCATCACCCGCCGGGCTGCCCACCGGGGCCGCCGCGACGGGTTGGGCGCGGATTAGCGGGTCTCCTTGTGAAGAGTGTGCTGCCGCTCCCAGCGGCAGTACTTCTTCATCTCGATCCGCTCCCGATCGTTCTGCTTGTTTTTCATGGTGATGTAGTTCCGGCGTTTGCACACGTCGCACGCCAGCGTCACCTTCACACGCTTCTCGTTCTTAGCCACGGGATTTGTTGCCTCTCCTACTCTTGCTGCACTGATTGTAAGCCTTGGTAGCGGCGGTCGGACTTGAACCGACGACAACTCGATTATGAGCCGAGTGCTCTGACCAACTGAGCTACGCCGCCGAGCCCCCTGTCGGAATCGAACCGACGACACCAGCCTTACCATGGCTGTGCTCTGCCGACTGAGCTAAGGGGGCGCTCTGCACTACGTTTCCGGCGCGCTGCCGGGGCCGGTAGCCGGTCCATGCTACCCGTCGGGCCGGGCCCGGGCCAGCGACCTCACCGGATACCCTGGGTGACCATGAAGTACCGCCTGGCCACCCACGACGACGCCGAGGCCATTCGGACCATTTACAACCGAGAGGTGCTCGGGTCGACGGTCACCTTCGACATGGTGGCCCGCACGCCGGAGGACCAGTTGGCCTGGATGGACGAGCACAGCGGCGCCCACCCGGCCGTGGTCGCGGTGGACGACAGCGACCGGGTCCGGGGCTTCGGCTCGCTGTCCCCATACCGGTCCCGACCGGCCTACCGGACCACCGTCGAGGACTCGGTCTACGTCGACGACTCGGTGCGGGGGCAGGGGGTGGGCCGAGGCCTCCTCAGCGAGTTGGTCCGGGTGGCCGGCGCCCACGGCTTTCACACCGTGATGGCCCGCATCGTCGGGGGCCACGAGGCTTCGATCGCCCTGCACCGGGCATGCGGGTTCGAAGTGGTCGGGGTGGAGCGGGAAGTGGGCCGCAAGTTCGGGCGGTGGCTCGACGTCGTCCTCATGCAGCACCTGATCGATCGGTCGGACACCTCACCGGCCGACACCCGCCCCGCCGGCGCATAGTCCGCCGGGTGGGACTACCGTCCGGCCATGGACACTGGTGAGAAAGCGCCCGACTTCGAGCTCAGCGACGAGACCGGCGCCACCCGGCGCCTCTCGGACTTCCTGGCCGACGGGCCGGTGGTGCTGTACTTCTACCCGATGGCGCTGACCCGGGGCTGCACCGCCGAGAGCTGCCATTTCCGCGATCTGGCCACCGAGTTCGCCGAGCTCGGCGCCCAAAGGGTGGGGATCTCCGCCGACAAGGTCGACAAGCAGAAGCGCTTCTCCGACAAGCACCAGTTCGACTTCCCGCTGCTGTCGGACCCCGACAAGTCCGTGGCCAAGGCGTATGGGGTGCGCCGCGGGCCGGGCCCGATCCCCAACAAGCGGTCGACGTTTGTCATCGGCACGGACGGCCTGATCAAGTCCGTGGTCCGCTCCGAGACCAACATGAATGTCCACGCCGACCAGGCCCTCTCCACCCTGCGCAGCCTCGCCGCTCGCTAGCTCCGGCGGGGATGCCTAGCATGCCAAGTAGGTAAAAAAGACGCCCCCATCGCCGGCGGACCGCCTCATGACGCGGACTGTCGGCGCCGAACAGGGAGGAATACGCCAGTGATCGTCAGGGACACCATCTACATCGACGGGGCGTGGGTACCGAGCACCGGTACCGGGACCATCTCGGTGGTCAACTCCACAACGGAGCAGACCATGGGCACCATCCCCGACGGCACCGCCGCGGATGTCGACCGGGCCGTCGCCGCGGCCAAGCGGGCCTTCCCGGCATGGGCGAACACCGCCGTGGACGAGCGGGCCAAGTACTGCTCGCGGATCGCCGAGGGGATCGGGGCGCGCATGGACGAGATCGCCACCCTGGTAAGCGAGGAGGTGGGGATGGTCAAGCCCCTCAGCCTGCTGGTGCAGGCCGGGCTCCCCTACAACTCCTTCAACGTGATCGCCTCACTGGTCGACGACTTCCCCTTCGAAGAGGAGGTCGGCAACTCACTGGTGGTGCGCGAGCCCGTCGGCGTGGTCGGCTGCATCACCCCCTGGAACTATCCGCTCCACCAGATCGCGGCCAAGGTGGCGTTCGCCCTGGCCGCCGGCTGCACCGTGGTCCTGAAGCCGTCCGAGGTGGCTCCGCTCAACGCCTTCGTGCTGGGCGAGATCATCCACGACGTGGGGCTCCCCGCCGGCGTGTTCAACCTGGTCTCGGGGGTGGGGCCGGTGGTGGGCGAAGCCATCGCCAACCATCGCGACGTGGACATGGTGTCCTTTACCGGCTCGACCCGCGCCGGCCGGCGGGTGGGTGAGCTGTGCATGCAACGGGTGGCCAAGGTGGCCCTCGAGCTGGGTGGCAAGAGCGCCAACGTGATCCTGCCGGACGCCGACCTGGAGAAGGCGGTCAAGGACGGGGTGTTCAAGGCGTTCCTCAACTCGGGCCAGACCTGCTCGGCGCTGACTCGGATGCTCGTCCCCCGGGACCGGTTGCCCGAGGTCGAGGAGATCGCCGGCCGGGCGGCGGACGCCATGACGCCGGGCGACCCGTTCGCCGAGGGGTCGAAGCTGGGTCCCCTGGTCTCGCGAACCCAGTGGGAGCGGGTCCAGGGCTACATCCAGAAGGGGCTCGATGAGGGCGCCACCCTGGTGACCGGGGGGCTCGGCAAGCCGGAAGGGCTGGAAACGGGCTTCTTCACCAAGCCCACCGTGTTCTCCGGGGTCCGGCGGGACATGACCATCGCCCAAGAGGAGATCTTCGGACCGGTGCTGTCGATCCTGCCCTATGACAACGAGGAGGAGGCGGTCGAGATCGCCAACGACACGGTCTACGGGCTCGCCGGCGGGGTGTGGGCCGGGACCCAGGAGAAGGCCGAGGCCGTCGCCCGCCGGCTACGGACCGGGCAGGTCGAGGTCAACGGCGGCGCCTTCAACCCCAACGCCCCGTTCGGCGGCTACAAGCAGTCCGGCATCGGGCGCGAGTACGGCCGCTTCGGCCTGGAGGAGTTCCTGCAGGTCAAAAGCCTGCAGCGGTAGCGGCCCGGCGGCCGGGGAGACGGGCGGCCTAGGAGACGGGCGCGAGCGGGCAGGGCCGGGGCGCCCGCCCCGTCAGCTGCGCGGCGATCTCGTCCAGGTACCACTGCCGGTAGGCGGCTACCTCGTCGGTCGGCGCCATGGTCAGCAACTGCTGGCGCGCCGCGTCGTCGCCGGACTCCCAAATGCGCGACCCCAGCCGGTCGAAGGCATCGATGGCGTCTGCGGCGACGACCACCTCGAAATCGACGACCGCATCCCCCCGGGCCAACGCCGCTTCGGCCACGTCGCTCCCGGCCTGGCGGAGACTCCCGATCCGCGCCGAGATCTCCTGGCTCGTCTCGGCCAGCGCCACCAGCTCGGGCGCGCCGTTGTGATCGAGCGCCATGACCTGCATCTCCCGCTGGAGATCGGCGAACTGGCGGGCCGATTCGACCAGCAGCCGGACCGGGACGCCGATCAGCCGCACCTGGCGGCCTTGGGCCGCCAGAGCCGTCACGGAGGTGAGCCCGGCCACCGGTGCCATCGCCGATCCGACGGGCTCCGCCACCACCGCCGGTGCGGGAGCCGCCTCCAGCGCCTCCACGTGGCGCTGCCCGGTGCCGACCTCCGCCCACATGACCTTGCCCGTGGCGATGGGGTCTGCCCCCCAGCGGTCGGCGGTGCCGGCCAGCAGGGCCAGCCCCCGTCCGGTCATGGATCGGGTGGCCAGGAGATCCTCGGGCCGCTCGGCGCCGACCACCGGAAGGACGGTGCTGCCGTCCTGCACTTCCAGGCGCATACCCCCGCCCAGCCGGCTCAGGGTGACCTGCACCACCGTGCCGGCATGGAGGACGGCGTTGGTCACCAGCTCCGAGACGGCCAGGGTGGCATCGTCACCCACGCCGGCGGAGAGCTCCCAGGCGGCGGCGGCGCTCTCGACCAGACGGCGGGCCGCGACCACGCTCGCCGGCTCCGCGGGGAGCTGGGCGCCAAAGCGACTGACGGAGTCCAGGGCCTTCACCAGCGAATCCCTACCCACATCCCACGGAAACTGAGCACATTCTGTCCGTTCGTATGTTCCTTAGGCCCAAGCCACGCTCGGGCGATACCACACCAACACGGTCACTGCCATGTCGTCGGCGCGGCTCGGAACCTTGAGCGGCGGTCTGGCCTGAAAGCTGCGTCGGGCCCCGATACCCCTGCTGGCCAAGGCGGTCTCACCGATCGCGAGCCAATCCGCCGTCACGCGGCGATATTAGCGCAATCCGTTGGACGATCCCCTACCAGCGCCGGATGGGACCCACGGCCGGCAGTACCGGGAGGGCCGCCGTCACCGTATCTGACCCTTTCTCGGCGTAGCCGGCGAATCTCGGCGTCAACGACGACGCGCCCCGTAGTGGCTGACGCCGAGATAATTGTTCTACGCCGAGAAAGGCGGCAATGGCCGGCGCCGGGGGCGGGTTACGGCGCCAGCCGCTGCGCCAGGTAGGCGAGCGACATCGGGTAGCGGTAGTCGATGCGACCGTGGCTGCCCTCGAACAGCTCGAAATGCACGTCGGTGACACCGATGTCGGCCAGGGCGGCGCGGAACGCGGCCGCGCCCAGGTCGAGGAACCACTCGTCGCTCGTGCCCCCATCGATCCAGATCGCCCGCAGCCCGCGCAGGGCGTCGGCGTAACGCGGCACCATGCGGACCGGGTCCCACGCCAGCCACTTGGCCCAGACCGTCTCGTCGATCCGGCCGGTGTGGGCGTCGAACGGCAGCACCGGAGTCCCGTCGTCGGCCGCGGAGAAGCACGCCGTCACCCCCAGCAGCAACAGCAGCAGCTCGTCCGCCGGCTTGGTAAACGACACCCGACCCTGGAACTCCTGCCACCACTTGTCGATCGAGCCGTCGTAGTCGCGCAGGGCCCGCGCCGCCTTGGCGAACTCGGGGATGTAGCAGTACTCGTACAGGGCGTCGCCGGCGTGGGTGGCCAACCCGCCCCACAGGTCTGGCCGGAGCATCGGCGTGATCATGGCCCCGAAGCCGCCGCTCGACTTGCCCTGGATGCCCCGGTGCCGAGCCTCGGGCAGGGTGCGGTAGCGGGCGTCGACGTAGGGAACTACGTCTTCGCACAGGTAGGTGTGATAGCGGCCGGTGCCGGGCGAGTCGACGAACTGCGACCCGCCGTACGCGGTCCAGGCGTCGACGTAGACGACGATGCAGGGCGGCACCTCGCCGCGGGCGAAGACGCCGTCCGCGGCCTCCGGAAACGGCAGCCGGTAGGCCGTCCGGTTCGACCACATGGTCACGTGCCCGGTGTAGCCCTGGATGATGTAGATCGAGGGGTAGCGGCGATCCGGGTTGTCGTCGTAGCCAGGTGGCACGTACACCCACAGCGGCCGATCGACCGGATCGCCGAGGGGGTTGCCCTCCAAAGCCGTGCCGTGCACCACTTGGCGGTCGATCCGGCCCGCCCACTCGCCTTCCCATGGTTGCGTCATGCCTCGAAAGGTAGACCCGGCCGGACTGACGCGGTTGCGTCGGGCCCTCAAGTCCCGCCCTCTATCTGACGAAGCAATGACCGCGTCAGTCGGATTGACCCTCGCGGCAAGCCGAAGGCTGTCGAAGCGTCGGCAGTCCCATCCCGGCCGATCGCAAGTCGTTTGCGTCGCCGAGCCGGTTGCAGGTCCGAGAAGAGGACGAGAAAGAATGGTCACCGAGGCTGAGTGGGACGTCGCCCAGACCGGGTCGTATCGACTGCGAATGCTGAGCGGCCTGTTCGGGCTGGTCGCCCTCGGGGCGATCAGTCTCCCCGCCATGGCACTGGGCGCGGCCGCGGCTTCGGGGACCGCCCGTTACCTGGTATCCGGTGGCCTCGAGGTGCTGCTGCTGACCCCGATCGTCGCCACTCTGGTGTGGACCAACGACAAAAAGCAACGCCACGCCGACGCGACCGTCCGGACCCTCGCACGCGACCTGTCGGAATCGGTCCGCACGGCGGAGCGGGAGGCCGCCGAGCGCAGCATGCAGGTCCGGCGCCAGCGCTTCGAAAGCCGGTTGGCGAACGCCCTGGACATGTCAGAGGACGAACCCGAGGTCATCGACGTGATCGAGCGGTCGTTCGCTTCGGTACTCCCCGACACGCCCGTCGAACTACTACTCGCGGACAACAGCCACGCCCACCTCGTGCGTATGGCGAGCGCAACCCCGACCGGCGAGGCACCAGGGTGCGGGGTCGACTCGCCGGACCACTGCCCAGCCGCCCGGAGAGCCCAAGTGCAACGCTTCAGTGACAGCGAGGAGCTCGACGCCTGTCCCAAGCTTCGTAACCGCCCGCACGGAAATATCTCGGCGTTGTGCGTCCCAGTGTCGATCATGGGACGCACGGTCGGAGTAATCCACGCGACCGGGCAGCCGAAAGCGGTGGTCGAGCAAGACCGCTTGGACGATCTCGAAACGCTCGCCAAGCTGGCCGGCGCCCGAATCGGCCTGTTGCGGGTCATGGCGGAGACCCAGCTGCAGGCGGCCACCGATCCGTTGACCGGCCTGTACAACCGCCGCTCTTTCGAGGATCACATCGCCAAGGTCCGGACCGGGCCGGGCTCGTTCGCGATTGCCATGTCGGACCTCGACCACTTCAAGGTCCTCAATGACACCTACGGTCACGCCACCGGCGACCGGGCCCTCCGGCTGTTCTCGCAGGTCCTGCGAGAGTCGCTGCGGTCCGAGGACTTGATCTGCCGGTATGGCGGTGAGGAGTTCGCCATCGCCTTCCCGGTGTGCGCCATCGCCGACGCCGCCAACGCTCTCGACGCGGTGCGCGCCCACCTCGACGCCGCGCTCACCGTGGCCGGCTTGCCGCGTTACACCGTGAGCTTCGGCGTCACCGGCGCCGACGAGAAAGAGCCGCTTCCCGCCGTTCTGGCCCGGGCAGACGCAGCCCTGTTCGAAGCCAAACTGCAGGGACGCGACCGAGTGGTCATCCACGACTCGGCCGGCACCGCGATGCACCCGCCACCCGGGCCCGTCGATCCTGATCAAGGGGCCACATCACCGATCGCGGTCGAGATCCGACGTCAACTGCGTTGAGCACGGTTTACGGGTACCCACGCATTTGACGACCAAAGGGGCGTAGCGACGTACCATCGGCTGTGCCCACTCGGGACATGCTGGCCTGGGAAGTCGTCACCCCGGGACCGATCGATTCGCACCCCCTGCGACTCGCCGGCCGGTCCGTACCCGAGCCCGGACCAGGGCAGGTGCTGGTGAAAGTATCGGTGTGCGGGGTGTGCCGGACCGACCTGCATCTCGCCGAGGGTGACCTGGCGCCGCACCGCCCGCTCGCCGTGCCCGGACACGAAGTGGTCGGCCGCGTCAAGGCCCTCGGAGCCGACTGCCACCGGCTAGAAGTGGGCCAGCGGGTCGGGCTGGCCTGGCTGGCAGCATCGTGCGGACGGTGCCGGTTCTGCCTGCAGGCCCGGGAAAACCTGTGCCTCGATCCCCGCTTTACCGGCTGGGATGTCGACGGCGGCTTTGCCGAGTACGCCGTCGCCGATGAGCGGTTCGCGTACCTCCTACCGGACCGCTTCGATGACGAGTCCGCCGCCCCGCTCTTGTGCGCCGGCATCATCGGCTACCGGGCCCTCCGGCGCTCGCAGCTCCCTGAAGGCGGCCGTCTGGGTCTGTATGGGTTCGGGGCCTCCGCGCATCTCACCGCCCAGATCGCCGTGGCCCAAGGTGCGACCGTGCACGTCCTCACTCGCTCCCCCGAGGCGCAAGCCCTGGCCCTCCGGCTGGGCGCGGCTTCGGCCGGCGACGCCTCCGATCCGCCGCCGGAGCCGCTCGACGCCGCCATCCTCTTTGCCCCGGTCGGCACGCTGGTCCCAGTGGCCTTGGCCGCCCTCGACCGCGGCGGCACCCTGGCGATAGCTGGGATCTACCTCAGTGACATACCGGTGCTCAACTATCAGGACCACCTCTTTCAAGAACGAGCCGTCTGCAGCGTGACGGCCAACACCCGAGCCGACGGCGAGGAGCTCCTCGCGTTGGCGGACCGCCTCGGCGTTCGGCCGACGACCACGCCCTACCGCTTCGATGCGACCGATCAAGCGCTCGCTGACCTGCGCCACGACCGCGTCAACGGCGCCGCGGTGATCCGCGTCGCGCCCTGAGCGGTCTGGTGAGAGGCGCGCCACGCTCGTACCGGACAGACTTGGCGGCATGATCCGACTCAGCGTGTTCTACCCGACCACCGAAGGCGCCACCTTCGACCACGACTACTACCGCGACCACCACGTGCCGTTGGCGGTCAAGACCTGGGGCCTCGATGGCGCGGAGATCGACCGCGGCCTGGACGGACCCTACGTGGCGGCCGTCCACTTCCGGTTCGAGTCGCACGATGCGCTCACCGCCGCCATGGGCGCGGAGGGCACCGGCGCGGTCATGGCCGACGTGCCCAACTACACCACCATCACCCCGGTGCTGCAGACGAGCGAGATCGTCGTCGGGTAACTGGTCGCTGGGTCGCTCACGGCCTGAGGTGGGCGACGAACCAGTCCCGGGCCTCCTGGCTGGTCCGCTCGAACTGGTCGCTGTAGACCGCGTAATGCGAGCCCGGGACGGTGACGAGACGCTTGGGTTCGCCGGCGCGCTCGTACGCCGCGAGCGCGTCCTCGGTGGGCGTCATGGTGTCGTCGAGAGGCACGATCATCAACAGCGGCGTCGGCGCGACGCGTTCGATGAAGGCCGCCGGCTCGTACGCGTCGTACCACTCCCAGGTCCGCACCGTCACCTCGTTGCGCCAGTTGCGGCGCTCCTCGAGGGGCCGGGCCGCCTGGTACCGCACGCTCTCGCTGCCTTCGCCGAAGGCCGGCACCAGACTGGGTGGGCCACCACGAAGCAGGCGCAGGCGCTCATCCGCCCACTGTCGTTGCAGTTCGGCGTACCCCGCAGGCGGGTGGCGGCGCAGGAGGTTGCGGTGCCCGCTGACCGTCATCGCCTGGGATACCGCCGCTCGCACCCGCCGGTCGTGGGCCGCCACGGCCAGCACGTGCCCGCCCGAGTAGCTCGTGCCCCAGATACCGATGCGCTCGGGGTCGACGTCGACGCGGGCGGCCAGGAAGGTGATGGCGTCCTGGTAGCCCCGCTGCTGGAGGACCGGGTCGAGCTCCTGGCGGGGCTCGCCGTCACTGGTGCCGGTGTTGGCATGGTCGTAGAGCAGGACGACGATGCCGGCCCCGGCTATCACGGAGTGGAACGGGTTACCGAGGAAACCCTCCTTGACCCCGGCAAACCCACTGGCCATCACCACGGCGGGGAACGGTCCGTCCCCCTCCGGCCGGATGAGCCACCCGCGCAGGGTGCGCCCCTCGGAGGCGAACTCGACGTCGAACTGCGACGTGGGTGTGTTCATGGCCGCACGGAATCGGGGCTCAGGCCGGGGATCGGTGCTGCGCCTCGCGGATGCCCTGGGCCAGCAGCTGGCGGCCCTCGTCGGTACCGTCGAGGATGCGGTTGACCCGGGACTCGACCAGCCAGGCGCCGTCGACGCGCACCAGCTCCCACCGGTTGGCGCTGACCCGCGCCACCACGTATTGGCCGCCCTCCTGATGAAGGGTGTGGGACTCGCCGGTCACGGTCGCCCGGTCACCTTCGACGACGACCACCGGGACGTTCATGAAGTGGGCGGCGCCGATGTCGAGGTGACCCACCCGGTCCGACAGCGCCCCGATCGCCGCTCGTCCGTGCAGCGGCTCGGCCGCGTCACTGTCGTAGACGCAGTCCTCGGTCCACAGCAGCGGGGCCTCGGCGGACGCCCCGCCGTCGATGCTCGGCGCGTAGCTGGCCACCACCCGCCAGACGTCCAGTTGGTCGCGCAGCCGCGCCACCTCGGTCTCGAGCGACCGTAGCCGGGCCTCCAGATCCACCCGGCGTGTTCTAGCAGCCCACCCGCCGGCCCGCCACCGGACGGGCCCTTCGCGGTGTCCAGGCACAGCGGGCCCCGCCTGCCTAGAGTCCTGGCGTGGTCGAGTCGGGGGTGACAGAAGGTGGCGAGGTCCTCGACGGCGTAGTGGTCGTCGAGTTGGCATCCGGGATGGTCGGCTCGCTGACGGCCATGCTGCTCGGCGACTACGGCGCCCGGGTCATCAAGGTCGAACGCCCCGGCGGAAGCCCGCCGCCGCTCCCGAGCCCGGGCCCGCTGGTGTGGGACCGGCACAAAGAGAAGGTCGAGCTCGACCTGCGCCACCCCCGGCCCAGGCCACCCTCCGGAATCTGGTGTCAGAGGCGGATGTGGTCATCGAGACCTTCGCCCCCGGTCATGCCGCCCGCCTGGGGGTCGACCTGGACGGCCTCCGGGCCTCCGACCCGCGGCTGATCACCTGCTCGGTCACCGGTTACGGCCGGGCCGGGCCGTGGGCCGACCGACCGGGTTGGGACGCCCTCGTCCAGGCCCGCTCGGGGCTCGCCGGCGAGCAACCGGCGTGGAGCGCGAGGGCCCCACGTTTCTCCACACTCCCCTGCCCTCGTACGGCGCCTTCTACCTCGCCTCGTGTGGCATCAACGCCGCCCTGCGAGCGCGGGAGATCACCGGCGAGGGCCAGCACGTCGAGACCTCGCTCATGCAGGGCGCCCTCCTGTGGACGACGATGGTATGGACGCAGGCGGAGCGGCCGACCCCCGACCTCACAACGGTGTTCAAGTACCGCGACCTCTTGCCCACCCCGACGTACGCCGCGGCCGACGCCTGGTTCCATCCCATGCCCAACGCCATCACGGTCGGTATGGCCGCCTTCGGGGTCCAGGACCCCGAGATCGACCCGGTGCGCAGCATGGGCGATCACGACAGCCGCCGGGGCTACCAGGACGCCGTCGAACGTCTCTTCCGCTCGCGGAACCGGGACGAGTGGTTGGAGCTGTTGTGGGCCAACGACGTGGCGGCCCAGCCCTGTCTACCGCCGGGCGAGAGTCACACCCACCCGCAGGTCGTGCACAACGGCGCGGTGGCCGAGGTGGAGGTCCCCGGTCACGGGCGCACCCGGCAACTCGGCCGTCCCTATCACCTGCACGGCGGCGCGCTTCCCGGCGCCGGGCGACACCGACCGGCCGCCGACCGGCCGCCCGACGGCCCCAGCCGGCCGCCCCCACCCACCCGGACGACGGGGCCTGGCGCACGCCCTGTCCGGAGTCCGGGTGCTCGACTACGGGGTGGCCCTGGCCGGACCGTTCGGACCCATGGTCATGGCCGACCTGGGTGCCGACGTCATAAAGATCGACAACATCTCGCCCACGGTCGGAACCGCCGGTGGGTTTCTCTGGGCCGCCTGCCAGCGCGGGAAGCGCAGCATCGCCATCAACTTGAAATCCCCCCAGGGGCGGGAGATCTCGCAGCGACTGATCGCCTCGGCCGACGTGTTGCATTACAACATGCGGGTCGGCGTGGCCGAGCGACTCGGCTTCGCCTACGAGCAGGCCCGCGCCATCAACCCCGGGATCGTGCACTGCCATCTGACCGGCTACGGAAACACCGGACCCCTCGCCCCGTGGCCAGGGGTGGACCAGATGGGCCAAGCCCTGGCGGGCATCGAATGGGAGCAGGGTGGTGCCTTCGACGGCGGCGCCCCCCAGTGGAGCCGCTTCGGCATGTGCGACGCGGCCGCCGGACTGCTTTCCGTCATAGGAGTCCTCCAGGCCTTGTACCACCGGGAGCGGACCGGGCTGGGCCAGCAGGTGGAGACCAACATCCTCAACGCTGGCATGGTCTTCGCTTCCGATGTGCTGACGGGCGGAGAGGCCATCCCGGATCGGGCCCACCTGGACCGGATGCAAACCGGGCTGGGCCCGCTGTACCGCTTTTACCAGACCGCCGACGGATGGCTCTGCGTCGTGGCGCTGGCGGAACAGGAATGGCGGGCGCTGACGGCGGTGCTCGGACGGCCCGAGCTCCGGGACGATCCCCGCTTCGCCACCTCTGTGGATCGGCGCACGAACGGGGCCGAACTGTCGGCCGAGCTGGAGACCGCCTTCCTCGCCAAGCCGGCGGACGACTGGTTCGCGGCCCTGGACGCCGCGGGGGTGCCGTGCGAGGTGGTGCTGCAAAGTCCCGCTGACGACGGCACGTCCGGAGGATCGCGGCCGCCGTGGTTCGCCGAGTCCGGCGCCCGGACGGATCAGTGGGTGGTCAGCAACGACCATCCGGTGTGGGGCCGGCTGGATCAACCCGGTGGGCTGGTCGACCTGTCGGGCACGCCTCGCCGCTCCCCCGGACCGCCGGCGATGGTGGGCGCCCAGACCCGGGAAGTGCTGCTCGAGATCGGCTACGGCGACGACGAGATCGAGCAGCTGCACGTCGACGGGGTGGTGGCCTGGTGACCAACCAGCCGACCAGAACCCAGCCGACCAGGACCCGGCCGACCAGCATCCGACCAGGAGGGCTGACGTAGGTGTTCGACGACCTCGACCCCGATTCGATCTACCCGCCGCTGCCGGCGCCCGACGAGCTCACCCGCTTTTTCTGGGAGGGCGTGGCGGCGCACCGGCTGATGATCCAACGTTGCGACAACTGCGGCTTCTACGTCCACTGGCCTCGGGAGGTGTGCCGCAACTGCCTGTCGACGTCGCTCACGCCGGCGGAAGTGTCCGGCCGCGCCACCTTGACAACGTGGACATTCCCCAGCCAACCCTCTGATCCCTGGTACCAGACGCACCTGCCGTACGCCCTGGCCGTGGTCGATCTCGTCGAGCAGACCGGCCTGAAGATGGTCACCAACCTGGTCGACTACGACCGGGACGCGCTGCACATCGACATGGCAGTGGCCGTCACCTTCCGCGAGGTCGCCCCCCGCCTGACGCTGCCGTTGTTCGCACCCGCCCCGACCGGCGCATGAGGGACTCGAGGAGAGATCAGCCGTGCCCAACCCATTGAATCGTGTGGCGGTCGCCGGCGTCGGATTCTCCGACGTGGGTCGGCGCCTGCCACTGTCGGACGACCAGCTGGTCTATCAGGCCATTACCGCGGCCATGGCCGACGCCGGGATGACCCCGGCCGACATCGACGGCATCGCCACCATGGGTGGCAACGCCATGGCCATGGGCCAGCTCATGGGCATCTTGCCGCTCAATTACTTCTACAGTTCCACGCTGCTCGGTCCGGCCTTCGTCGAGCCGGCCATCATGGCGATGTCGTCGGTCGCCTCGGGGCTGGCCCACACGTGCGTCGCGGTGCGCCTGATCCGCATGTTCGGGGGCGCCAACCGACCGGCGACCACCGAGGCCGCGAGCGGGCCCATGCGGGTGCCGGGCGACGCCCAGTTCTCGGCGCCGTTCGGCGCCGGCGCAGCCGGGGCCACCATCGGCGCCTTCCAGATGCAACGGCACATGCAGCAGTACGGGACCACGTACGAACAGTTCGCGGCCAATGCGGTCAACGCCCGCTACCACGCCTCGCTCCATCCGGAGGCCATCTTCCGCGATCCGCTGACCGTCGACGACTACCTCAACGCCCGATTCGTCTCGGAGCCGCTGCGCCTGCTCGACTGCGACTATCCGGTGGATTCCGCCGCGGCCGTGATCTTCACCACCTCCGACCGGGCGGCCAACTGGCGCCAGAAGCCGGTCCAGGTCGAGTCGTACGCCTTGTCTGCGATCCGCGACTTCGACATGTCGCTGATCGACGACTTCACCTGGAACTCGCCGGCCCACTCCGCGGAAGTGCTGTGGTCGCGCACGGATCTCAAGCCCTCCGACGTCGACACGATCCAGCTGTACGACGGGTTCTCCATCATCACCTTCGAGTGGCTCGAGGCCCTGGGCCTCTGCGGCCGGGGAGAGGCCGGCCCGTTCGTGGAGGCGGGCCACACCCGTCTGGGTGGAAAGGTGCCGCTCAATACCGATGGCGGGGCGTGCAACTTCGGCCGTCGCCACGGCGCCAACTTCTGCATCGAGGCGGTCCGCCAACTCCGGGGCGACGCCGGTGATCGCCAGGTGCCCGACGCCGAGGTCGCCATCTGGAGCAATGCCGTCGGGTGCTTCGCCGGGGCCGTCCTCCTGACCGCCTCCTAGGCGGCTCCGCCGCGCCGGCGGGTCATTTCACGACCCGGACACGAGCGCGGCGACACCCGAGCCCCAGGTGTGAATGCGGGCCCAGAAGCGGTGCCGGGTACCCGCGAAGTTGTGCATGTGCGCCATCCGGGGACAGACGAAGAGGGAGACGTCCGGCGAGCTGCGGAACGCCAGTGGTTCCAGCCACGGGTTCGGGACCACGTCCCGCTCGCCCATGGCCAGCAGGACCGGCACGGTGATGGCCGCGGCTTCGGTCGCCACCGTCCCCGGGGCGACCATGTAGATGCCGCATGACGGGGTGGTCGCCGACCGCCACGGCGGCACCTCGGCCGTGCTGTCGGCGGCGGCGGCCATATCGGCAGCCACCATCTCCGGCGGCTCGTCGTCGTAGTGGAACGCCCACTGGAAGGGGTGCTCCGGCGCCGCCGCGGCCGCCTGCTCGAGTGACTCCGGCCCGGCCAGCGTCGGTCCGGCCGCCGCGGCCAGGGTGGCCGCGTTGAGGGGCACCGACGTCTCGAGGTCGGCGCCGCGCAGGTACCACGGCCACACTGCCGGCGGCCCACCCGGCCGGCTGGGCACGACCGTGTGGATACCACTGAAGCCGAGCGACGCGATCCCCTGAAAGGTCCCGTGCTGGCCTTGCAGCACGATGGTAAAGCACCCGCCCATCGACTGGCCGATGCCGAGCGCGGTGGCGTGCGGGACGGGCGGGTAGCCCTCCAGCAGCGAGCCGGCCGCCAACCGAGCCAGTACGTGCTCGACGGTGGCCTTGTTCCCGCGGGCCACGTTGTCGTAGTTGAGCACGTTGCCCTCCGGCACCGTCGAATCCCCGAAGCCCAGGTGGTCGCACGCCACGAAGATCCAGCCCCGCGAGGTGTGCCACCCCGCCTGGCCGCCACCGCTGTCCCCCGGCATGTCGAAGGTGTAGTAGCGGCGGGAGTAGCCCCCACCCGGGAAGGCAAAGCACACGATCGGGGTCTCGCCCAGCTCGTCGGGCTCCGGCAGGATCACGGTGGCGGCGGTTTGGGCGGGGATGCCGATGGCGGCCTCGTCCGTGACGTCGATCTCCAACTCGATAGGCCCGCGCATCTCGTCCCCCTGGTCTGGCTGGTGTGCCGTCCGGTCGAGGCCAGTGTTGCTCAGCCTGGATCCGTCCCGCACGACCGGTACCGGCCCCGAGCGGTGGTCAGGTGCGGCTGGGCAGATGAGCAACCAGGCGGCTGACGTCCGCCAGCGAGCGAAACAGATCGTTGAGATGCGTACAGGAGACCGGACCCCGGCTCACCTCCCGGACCCGAGTCCGGAAGTCCGACGCCACTTCGCCGAGGAGGAGGGCCGCGCTGCCCGCGGCCGCCGGGCAGTCGGTGGGGAACGGCAGGGATCGGGGATCGGCGTGGATCGCCATGACGGTGAAGGTCTCCGGGTCGAGGGTGGCGGTGACGGTGTACTCGTGGACCACCCGCTCGGTCAGCTGCGGGTCAGGGTCCACCGTGGTGTCGCGGAACATGGCGTCCAACATCAACGCCTCGCCGTCCATCCACAGATCCAGGCGCCGGGCCCGCCGGCTCTGTCGGGGCCCGAGCGGGGGCAGCTGGTGCCACCCCAGCGGGTCGGCGCCGACGAGCGCGGGGGCCGCCGGGGGTTCGGCGGCAAACGGGAGCGGCTCGCCGGCTTGGCGCCGACGAAGAGGGACCCCGCCCGTCCGCCAGCCCGCGCACACGTCGGTCTGCTGATGGACGGCGGCCGCGGCCCCGGCCGGCAGGGTCGGCTCCGGCAGGCCCAGCACCATCCGCTCCCTGATCGACCCGTAGCCTGACGGCGCGGGCGCCCCGGACAGATCGTCGACGAGGAGGCCGAGCGGGGTCCCGGCCAGCTCCACCAGCAGATCCTTGATGGAGGACCGGAAACCGAAGCCCACCCTGACCCCGACAAGGGGGGTGAGGTCCCGTGGCGCGGCGGCCGCGGCGCCGTCGTCGACGCCCGCGCCGGCGTCGACCGATGCGATGGCACCGGCGCCGTCGAGCCCGAGCGCCAGATGGGCGGCCGCCACCACCACCCCGAGCCCGTCGGGTCTGGTCACCAGGTCGCGGGCCGCGCCGGCCATGGCGACCAGCGGCGACATCATCTCCTCGCCGCTTCCCCGGGTGACGTCGAGATGACTGGTGCGGCGCACGGAACCGGGCCGGCGGGCCGGCGCCGAATCCTGCACGGGGCCCGGCAACGCCCACCGCACCGGCGGCGCTTGTCCCGACCCGCTCATGGTGGGCAGGCTACGGGCAACGCCGTTGGGTCGCGGCCCTAAATGCCCAGCATGATCCGGGTCAGCTCCGGTCTGGCCCCGTTGGCGACCTCGCGAATGGCTCGCAAGACCGGCGAATCGTCGTCCGGGCGCCACAGCAGCAGCTCCCTCGCGGTCCCGCCGAAGTCGACGAGCGGGCGCACCACGATGTCCTGCCGCGGGTTTCGGCGCACGACCCCCTCGGTGGTGACATACAGCCCGAACCCGGCAGAGACCAGGTCGAACAGCTCCCCCTCGCTGGTCACGTCCGCCTCCCGGAAGCGGGCGGAAGAGACCACGCTCACCCCGCCGCCCAGCGACCGGGACGGTCCTAAGAGCGTCTCGTCCGCCAAATCCCCCGGGCGCAGGCAGTCTCGGCCTGCCAACGGATGCGTGATCGCCATGGCCACCACGTTGAGGGGGGTTTCGGCCAGGACCAGGGTCGACAGGTCCGGACCGGGCGGGACCCGGGCGATCCCGACGGCCACGGCTTTGGAGCGGACGGCCGCCGCGACGCGCACGCTGATCATCTGGATCGGGTGCAGGACGACACCAGGAGAACGTTTGCGCAGCTCGCGAGTCAGCACCGTCATGAGCTCGCCCGTTCCCGGTGAGTACGCGGCCCGCACCCCCCCGACGGCCCCCGACGCGGCGTCCGCCGCCATAGTGCGGAACGCGCCGATCTCGGACAGGGCCCGTCTGGCCTGGCCCAACAGGGTTTCGCCTCCGGGTGTCAGTCGGACGTCCCGGCTCGTCCGGTCAAACAGGCGGACACCCAGCGATCGTTCGAGGTCCCCGATCCGCTTGCTCATGGCGGGGGTGCCGATGTGGAGGCGGGCGGCCGCTCGGCCGAAGTGCAACTCGTCCGCGAGCGTCACAAAACACTCGAGATGGGCCAGTTCCATTCAGGCCCCCTTTCGGCCCGCACGAGGACGGGTGTCACCGTCATTGTTGCCGCGTCGGAATCGATCCGGCAACTTCGCCGGCCTGGGGGCGACGCCGTCAGGGCGCCGTCAGGCCGCCGTCAGGGCGCGGTCATAGCGCAGGCGGCCCCTGGCGGGTGCGCCGCTCGAGGGCCTCGGCGAAATGACGCCAGGCGTCGGCGTACGCCCTCGCCTGATCGGCGATCTCATAGACCCGGCTGAGGGGGACCACTTCGACGAACCGCCGCCAGTCAGAGACTGGCCGCGCCCTGGTCGAACCAAGCGCCGAACTCGGCCGCGTCAGGCACGGATCGACAGGCTGTGTCAGCCGCCCACGCCGGCCACACCACCGGTGGCGGCGGCGGCAGCGGCGGGTCGGCGACGTGGCGCGCCCCGCTGGGCACGGGGTCGTCGCCGCGGGCCAGGCGGGCCCGCACGTCACGAACGGTCTCCGGCGAGGCGCCCACCCGGTGAGCGATCTGACGCAACGACTCCTCGGGTGCGTCGGCGAGCGCCGCCGCGATCCGGATCCGCAGCCCGGCGGCGTCGATGGGCCGGGCCCGGTGGTCGCGCCCGATGCGGACGTCCGACCGGGGAATTTCCCCACTCGGACTGCGGACCTGGTCCCGCAGCCGGGCCACGGTCTTGTGATCGAGACCGCAGATCGCTGCGGTGGCCCGGTCGGATCGATCGGGCTGGGATGACAACAGCCGGCGGGCGGCCCAGCTCCGCTCGGCCAGCGACAGGGGCAAGCCGTGCGCGATGTTGCTGCGGACCGCCTCCACGAAGGCTTGGTCTTCGTCGCCGTCAAACAGATGGGCCGTGATCGTTGGCATCCCCAGCCGCCGCGCCGCAGCCACCCGATGGACCCCATCGAGGACCATCATCGACCGGCGGGCCACCAGGATCGGGGGCCACCGGTCAGGCACCTCGGCCAACACCGCCACGTGTCGCGGATCAATGGTGCGGAACCGGATCATCGATTCGGATCGCAACTCCGCCAACTCCAACTCGACGGGTTCGGGCGCCAGCCGCAGCCGTGCTCTGCTGTCGGACTCGAACCTGCCCGACTCGGGTGAAGGGCCCTCCCCCGAGTACTCCGAGTGAATATGAACCATGTGCAATAACCCCCCACAGATTTGTACGCCAGGGAGGGGCGCGGAACAACACACTCGCGGCCAACGGTCGTTGCCTCGCCGGAAACGATCGTCGATGGCCGGCCGTCCAACGCAGCCTTGTGCGCGGCACCGTCCGAGGCCTACAACCGCTCAGGAAAAAAAAACCGGGAGGAACCCATGACCGATTCCGCGACGGAACAGAGGCTGATCTCGGCCGACTCCCATGTCACCATCACCATCGAGGCGTTCTTGGAGCACCTGCCCAAGCAATACGTGGCCGATGTCGAGGAGATCGTCGCCCAGGCCCAAGCCGCCCAGGCGGCCATGAACATGCCCAACAATCGGGCCCACCGCGATTGGCCCGCGCAAAACCGGCCCGGCGACCACGTGCAGGAAGACCGTATCAAGGACCAGGACCTCGACGGCGTGGACGCCGAGGTGCTGTACAGCCAGAGCGCCTTCGGCTTCGACGGCGGTGTCCTGTACCGCCTCGGCTCCGCGGCGGCCCGGGTCGCCTGCTTCCAGGCCTACAACGACGCCCTGGCCCAATGGATCGCCTACGCACCGGACCGGCTCATCCCGGTCGGGGTGGTGCCGGTGCTGGACCCCCTCGAGGGGGTGGCCGAGCTGGAGCGCCTCGTCGGCATGGGCTTCAAGGCCCTGACGGTGCCGACCTATCCGGCCTCCTATGAGCTCGCTCCGTACTGGGAGGATCAGTACCAGCCGCTCTGGCAGGCCTTCGCGGCCAACCGGATCCCGTTGAGCCTCCACACCAACGCCGCGCCCGGCCTCAAAGGCATCCAGCTGGCGGACCCGACGCCGGCGAAAGGCATCTTCCAGTCGCTGCCGCCCATCGTCATGGCCGAGCTCATCGGCACCTGGATCCTCGGCGGTATGGTGCCTCGCAACCCCGACCTGCACATCGTGCTGGTCGAGTCGGGGATCGGCTGGATCGCCTATTACCTCGAACGCCTCGACACCATGTCCCGCCGTCACAACTGGGGCGGTCGGGGCATGATCACCGAGCAGCCCAGCACCTTCTGGTCTCGGCAGTTCCACGCCACCTTCGAGGACGACCTGGTCGGCATGCGCACCATCGACCTGCTCGGCGCCCACACCTTGATGTGGGCCAGCGACTACCCGCATCCCGACTCCACCTGGCCGGAGTCACAGGCCGTCGTGACGAAGCACTTCGACGGGCTCCCCGACGATCAGAAGCAGGCCATCGTCTGGCAGAACGCCGCCGCGCTCTACGGGTTGTGACACAGCACCTCCCCCGGCTGTGTCACGGGTGGCGGGCCCCGAAAGGCCCGCCACCCAGTTGTGTGCCGCCAAGGGATCGCCGTCAGGCCGGACGGAAAACTGGTGCCGTGATGTCCTCGGTGAGGGGCTGGAAGTCCACCACCAGGGCCATTCCCACCCTGAGGTCAGCCGGATCGACCCCGACGATGTTCGTCATGAGGCGGGGTCCCTCGTCCAGATCCACCGCGGCAGCGACGTAGGGGAGGCGATCCCCGAAGGGCGGCAGGTCGTTGACGAAGACCGTCGAGTACGTATACAGCGTGCCGCGCCCGCTCGCCTGCTCCCAGCTCACGCGGTCGCTCCAGCACGCCACGCAGAACGGCCGCGGGTAGTGCTGGGCTGCGCCGCAGTCGTCGCAGCGTTGAATGAGCAGGCGACCCTCCCTGGCCGCGTCCCAGAAGGGCTGACTCTCGGGCTCGATGGTCGGCAGGTCGAAGCGGGGTCCCTCAGCCATGCTGCTCAATGTCCTTTGAACGCGGCGGGGCGGCGCTCGAGAAAGGACGCCACCCCTTCTTTGGCATCGTCGGCGCGCGACTGGAGCTCCTGGAAACTGCCCTCCAGGAGAAAAGACGCGGCCCGGTCGTGCTCGAACGAGGCGTTGACGAGGCGTTTGGTGAAGGCCAGGGCCGAGGTGGGAAGGGCTGCCAGCTTGGTCAACAACTCGCTCGCGGCCGCATCCAAGTCGGCGGCCGGCACAACGCGGTTGACCAGGCCCATGGTCTTGGCCTCCCCGGCCGGCAGCTTCTCGGAGAGGAACATCAACTCCTTCGCCCGCTGCATGCCGACCAGGCGCGGCAGCAGGTACGCGCCCCCGGCGTCGACGATGATGCCGCGCAGCAGGAAGGGTTCGAGGAACGCGGCCTCCTCGGCCGCGACCACCAGGTCGCTGGCGTAGGCCAGATGGGCGCCCAGCCCGGCCGCCGTGCCCTGCACCACGGCCACGACGGGCTTCGCACAGTCGAGCACGGCAGCGATCAGCCGCTGGGCCCCACCCATGATCCGGCGCATCCCGTCGCCGACCAGCGGCTCTTCCCTGCCGGCGCTGGCGATGGAGCCGACATCGGCGCCAGAGCAGAAGTGGCGGCCGTTGGCCCGGAGGGCCACGGCCCGGATGTCGGGGTCAGCGTCGGCCGCAGCCAGCAGGTCGATGATGACGTCGCGCATCTCCGGCCTGACCGCGTTGGCGGCGTCCGGCCGGTTGAGGGTGATGGTCGACACCGAATCCACGACCTGGTGGAGGATCGTCGTGCCGAGGACGTCGGAGGTCGTCACGGCGGCATCAGCCGACCTTGCCACCGTTGATGGTGAAGCCGCCGTCGGCGGTGAGGGTCGAGCCGGTCACGAAGGCGGCCTCCTCCGAGGCCAGGTAGGTCGCGGCGTAGGCGATGTCGTTGGGCGTGCCGTACCGGGTGAGGTGACCCGGCACCAGGCCGGCGCCCATGTCGCCCTTGGCGACGACGCGGCCGACGACGATGGTGTTGCAACGGATGTTGTGCTCGGCCTCCTCGGCGGCGATCGAGCGGGTGATGCTGTTCATCCCGCCTTTGGCCGCGGAGTAGGCACTGAAGCCACCTAGGCCGATGACGGACTGCCCGGAGCTGATGTTGACGATGGAGCCGCCTCCGGCCTGGCGCAAATGGGGGATGCCGTATTTGCACGCCCAGAACACCGGCCCGGTGAGCGTCGCGGTCAGGACATAGCTCCACTCCTCGGTGGTGACCTCGGTGAGGGGCTTGATCGATGACCCCACCTCCACCGTCGGGGCGGCGTTGTTGATGAGCGTGGTGAGCGAACCGAACCGGGCCGCGACGGCGTCGCTGACTTCGTGCACGCTCTCCTCGCGACTGACATCCAACTCGAAGAACTCGGCTTCACCCCCGGCGTCCCGGATCAGATCGACGACCTTCTGTCCCCGCTCCTTGGTCCGCCCGGTCACGGCCACCTGGGCGCCCTCGGCCGCGAACATCTGGGCGATCGACCGGCCGATCCCGCGCGTCGAACCCGATACCAGCGCTACCTTGCCTTCGAGTCGCACCGCAATCCTCCCCTGGCCCGTCAGTCGGGCAACCAGGGCGCATCGTACTGGGCGGCGCGGGCAGCCTTGAGGCCCGTCATCCCCTCGGTTTCGATGATTTCCCGAAAGGACCGGCCGTCCGGCGCGGTGGCGCGGGCGCTGTTGGCCAAGGTGACGGCATCGGCGGCCAGACCGGCGAGGCGACCGGCGGCTTCTCCGGACGCCTCCGCCACGGCGTCGATAGCCCGCTTGTTGAGCAGCAGCGCCTCACCCGGGAGGCGGGCCAGGCGGGCGGCCAGATCGTGTCCCGGGCCAGGAGCTGGTCGTCTGGCTCGACGGTCAGCACCAGGCCGATCTCCCGGGCTCGGGCGGCGGTGATGGTCTCGCCGGTGAGCATCAGGAACTTGGCCCACTGGCGCCCGACGACCGGCACCACTGACGTCGCGCCCACCAGGCCGATGCGACCCTCGGGCAGACCGAAGCGAGCCGATGCCGCCGCGATCACCAGATCGCACGAGGCCACCATGGTGAGCGCGGCGCCCAGGCAGACTCCGTGGACCGCGGCCACGATCGGCAGCCGGGCGTTGCGGAGCCGGCGGTGGAAGGCCTCGGCCGTCTCGAGGAACTGCTGGTGCTCGGCCGCACTCTCCCGCCGGGCGTTGCCGGACACGTCCCCACCGCCGGAGAAGCCCCGGCCCGCCCCGGTGAGCAGGACGCAGCCGACCTCGGGATCGTCCTCGGCGTCGGCCAGGGCCCAGAGGATCTGGTCGCGCATGCCGCCGGGCCGGGCCGAGATGGCGTTGAGCTTGTCCGGCCGGTCGAGGGTGATGCCCGCCACGCCGCCCGTCTTTTCGTAGCTGATCTCGTCGAGCTGCACCGGTCCCCTCACGTTCGCCCACCGTCAGCCCCGGTCCGTGTGACCTGCCTACAGTCGACGACGTGGACCCGCTCAACCTATCGCGACTCCTCAACCCCGCTTCCATCGCGGTCGTCGGCGCCAGCGAGAAGCTGGGCATGTCCAACAATGCGGTCCTGCCAATGCTCGACGCTGGCCGCGAGGTGCATCTCGTCAACCCGAACCGCGACCGCGTCTACGACCTTCCCACCGCCCCCAGCCTCACCGCCCTGGGCCAGCCCATCGACGCGGTGCTTTCGCTGGTCAGTGCGGACCGTTCGATCGACGTGGTGGCCGAGGCCGCGGCGCTGGGCTGCGGCGGCGTGGCGGTGGCGGCCGGAGGGTTCGCCGAGCTCGGCGCGGATGGCGCGGCCCTCCAGGCCCGACTCGTCGCCGCGGCCGGCGAGCAACTCGCGGTCGTGGGACCCAACTGCAGCGGATTCCTCAACGCCCGTTCCCGGCGCGAACCTGTTCACCGGCGGCCGAATCTCGCTGGCCGCCGGTCCGGTCGCGGTGGTCTCGCAGAGCGGCTTCCTGCTCCGCTCTTGCCTGGCGGCGGGCCAGCAGCGCCAGCTCGGCTTCGGGGTGGCCGTCTCGTCCGGCAATGAGGCGGTGTGCGACCTGGCCGCCTACCTCGAGTACCTGGCCGACGACCCGGCCACCACGGTGGTCTGCCTCGTCATCGAGAAGATTCGCGACGCCGACGCCTTCCTCGGCGCGGTGGCCCGGGTCCGGTCGGCCGGCAAGGCCATCGTGGCCCTGAAGCTGGGCCGCACGGAACGGTCGCCGCGACATCATGCGGTCCCACACCGGCGCCATCGCCGACGAGAGCTGGGTCTATGACCTGATCCTCCGCCAGGCGGGGGTCGTCACGGCCCGCGACGTCGATGACCTGCTGGACCGGGCCCAACTGCTGGCCCAGTTGACGCCCGACAGATGGCGGCCGATGCGGGGGGTGGCGGTCATGGCCTCCTCGGGCGGCGTGGCCGGAGTCGCCGCGGACCTGTCGGTCGAAGAGAACGTGGCCCTGGCCGATCTCGCCGCGCTCGAACCCTGGGTCCGGGCCCGCGTCCCGGGTGAGGACGGCAGCCTCAATCCGCTCGACCTCACCGGCTTCGTGATGCGCGACCGGGACCTCCTGCTGGAGATGTTCAGCGGCTATGCCCGGGCCGAAGGAGTCGACGCCCTCGTGCTGTGTTGGTGGGCGGGCGAAGGCGACGAGGGCTGGGCCCGGACGCTCCTCGATCCTTTTGCTGACGCCGCCACCAAGGCCGCCATCCCCCTCATCGTCAGCCCGGTGGAGGCCACCGCCGTGGGCGGCTGGACCGAGCGCTACCGCGACCAGGGACTGGCCTTCTGCCGGGGACTGCGCTCCACCCTGCGCGCCATCCAGGCCGTCGAACAGGTGGCGTCGTCACCGCCGGCGGCTGGGTCGTCGGCGGCTGGGTCGTCGGCCGCGGCTCCGATCTCCGCCCCCGCCGTCACCGCCGTCACCGCCATCGCCGCGCCGGCGCTCGTCGACAGCCCGGCCGGACCGATCGTGGGCTTCGCCGATGCTATGACCCTCCTGGCCGGGGCGGGGGTGCCGGTGGCGCCGTACGTCGTGCTGCCCGACGGCACCGACGACGACCCCGCCATCGCCTCCCTGGGCGACCGGCTGGTCGTCAAGCTCGCCGACGTGCCCCACCGCACCGAGCTCGACGCGGTCCGCCTTGGCGTGCCGCCGCGCCAGGTGGCCGCCGCGGTCCGGGAACTGCGTGCTATCGCCGCCCGCCACCACACCCCCGCGACGGTCGCCGTCCAGGCCATGGTCGCGGGCCACGGGGAAGCGTTCATCGGGGTGCAAGGCCACACCGATCTGGGCCCGGTGCTGCTCCTCGGCCGCGGCGGCATCTTCCTCGAGCTGGCCCGGAAGGTCGACGGCCGGCAGCTGCCCCTCGACCCGGGCGCAACCCAGTCGCTCGTCACCGCGGTGGCCGGCGACATCGAGCGCATCCGGGGCCAGGCCCCCTGGCCCCTCGAGCCGCTAGGTGCCGCGGTCGAGGGCGCCGGGCGCCTCTGGCAGGCGACAGAGTCGTGGTTGGCGTCGGCGGACATCAACCCGCTGGTCGTCACGGCCGACGGTGCCGTCGCCGTCGACGCCCTCCTGATCGTCCGGACCTGACGCCGGCGGGGCCGGCGGGACGGGCCGGCGAGGCCGGCGAGGCCGGCGGGGCGGCGGCCCCGGTCGATGGGCCGGGTTTCCGCCGACCACAACCGTTTCGCGACAGGCGCGCCGGCGCTCGGCACAGGTTTGGCGCGAAACGGTTTATATACGCCGTTTCGTGACAAGCGTTGGCGGCGGCCAAACGCGTGTGGCGCGAAACGGATCCTGGGCCCGCTTCGGGCGGACCGCCCGCCACTTTGTCACCCACTCTCCCCCGAGCGACCGACCTCGGGTGACGTTGTGGCGGCCCGCCGCCCCCTTTGTAACAACTACTCGCGCCTACGCCGCCGGGTGTGTTGCGAAGTGGCGATCCAGCCGGCCAGCCCGCCTGATGACCACGCACCACGGCTGCCTGGCGGTGCGCCACGTTGTGCGGGACCGGCGTCCCCGGCCGAGCCGAACGCCCCCCGAGGTCGTATCCCGGCGCCGGCCGTGGCATCCTGAAAGGGGCCCGGCGACGGGCCGACCGAAGGAGGTAGCGATGAGCGACGCCACTATCGAGGACCGAGCCGCCACGTTTGACGGGATGAGCCCGGCGCAGACGGTCGAACGGCCCGGCCGGCCGGCCATGCTCAGCCACGTGGCCTACGTCACCCGCGACACCGAGGCCACCACCGACTTCTACAGCCGGCTGATGGGCATGGAGCTGGTCAACGCCGTTTTGGACGACGCCATCCCGTCGACGGGGGAACCGGTGCCGTACTTCCACTCCTTCTTCCGGATGGCGGACGGCTCGACGGTCGCCTTCTTCGAGGCGCCGGAGTTACCGCCACTCGAGGACCCACCCCATCCCGCCTACCGCACCTTCCAGCACCTGGCCCTCCAGGTCGACAGCCCGGACCTGGTGGACCGTTGGCACCGCTGGCTGGAGAGCAACGGCGTTGAGGTACTGGGTCCGGTCGACCACAAGATCATCTACAGCATCTATTTCCACGATCCCAACGGCATCCGCCTGGAGATCACGGCGCCCCTGTCGCCGACCTGGAACGACAACGCCGACCAGGCCGCCGCCCACCTCGCGGACTGGACCGCCGTCAAGGCCCAGGCCCGGGCCTCCGGCGAGGACATGGCCACTGTCCTGCATCAGCTCACCAGCGAGCGGAGCCACCGCCGCTCATGATCGACATCCCGAGGATCGTCAGCGTTGACGACCACGTCGTCGAGCCGGCCCACGTCTGGGAGCGGTGGCTGCCGGCGGAATTCCGGGATCGGGGCCCCAAGGTGGTCCGCCGCGGCATTCGCGACATCGACTACGTCGGGACCGCCAGCTACGTCGAGCATTTCGACGACGACTCTCCGACCAAGGTCGACTGCTGGCTCTACGAGGATCTCGTCTACACCCACAAGCGCATGGTGGCGGCGGCCGGGTACTCGAAAGAGGAAATGACCCTCACCCCCATCACCTACGACGACATGCGCCCCGGCTGCTACGACCCGAAGGCCCGGCTCGAGGACATGGATGCCGGCTGGGTCGAGGCGTCCATGTGCTTTCCGACGCTGCCCCGTTTCTGCGGCCAGACGTTTCTCGAGGGGCACGACAAGGACCTGGGTCTGGCCTGCGTACGGGCCTACAACGACTGGATGGCGGAGGAGTGGTGCGGCGACTCCGGTGGCCGGCTCATCCCGCTCGGCATCATCCCCCTCTGGGACCCCCACCTGGCCGCCACCGAGGTCCGGCGCAACGCGGCGCGGGGCTTCCGGGCGGTGTGCTTCAGCGAGCTGCCGTACCACCTGGGGCTGCCGACCATCCACACCGGGCACTGGGATCCGTTCTTCGCAGCCTGCGCCGAGACCCGCACGGCAGTGGCCATGCACATCGGCTCCTCGTCGAAGATGCCCGCCGCGTCGCCGGACGCCCCGCCGTCGGTCAGCGCCACCCTCGCCTTCGGCAACGCCATGTCCTCTCTTGTCGACTTCTTGATGTCCGGCCTGCTGGTGCGTTTCGCCGACCTGAAGCTGCTGTACGCCGAGAGCCAGATCGGCTGGATCCCCTACGCCCTCCAGCGGGTCGACCAGGTGTGGGAGGACAACCAGGGCTGGGCCCAGACCAAGCACATCCCCGAGCCGCCCTCGACGTACTACTACCAGTCGGTGTTCGGCTGCTTCATCAATGACGCCCACGGCCTCAAGTCGCTCGACGAGGTCGGGGTGGGCAACGTCACCGCCGAGACCGACTACCCGCACTCGGATTCGTCGTGGCCCGACACCAAGGAGATCATGACGAAGCTGACGGCCGGGCTCTCCGACGAGGTGGTGCACCGCATCCTGCCGCGGCAACGCCATCGACCTCCTCGGGCTCGACCACCTGCGCTGAACGCGATCAGGCTCCCGCCAGTTCCTCGCGCAGTTCCCGCTTGAGGACCTTGCCGTAGGCGTTGCGGGGCAGGCCGTCGCGCACCACGAAGCGGCGGGGCCGCTTGTACCCGGCCAGCACGCTGGCGCAATGCGCCGCCAGCCGACTCGGGAGGTCGCCGTCATCGGCGCCGGCACGGGGCACCACGACCGCGGTCACGATCTCACCCCAGGTCCGGTCGGCCACGCCGACCACCGCCACCTCGCGCACGTCGGGGTGGTCGGCGAGGGCGGCCTCCACCTCAACGGCGTAGACGTTCGACCCGCCGCTGATGATCATGTCCTTGGCCCGATCCAGCAGGTACACGTACCCCTGCTCGTCCATCCGGCCCAGGTCGCCGGTGTGCAGCCAGCCGTTCTGGAGCGTCTCGGCGGTCGCTTCAGGCCGGTTCCAGTAGCCGAGCATCACCGCGCCGCCCCGGACGGCCACTTCGCCGATCTGGCCCGGATCCAGCTCGGCATCGTCGTCGCCGAGAATGCGGACGTCGGTGCCGGGCCGAGCCACGCCGGCCGAGGCCAGCCGTTCCGGCCGGTCGCCGGCCAAGGCGGCCGCGTGGTCGCGGCTGCTGAGGACGGTGGCCGTCATCGGGGTCTCGCCTTGCCCGAAGAGTTGGACAAAGACGGGCCCGAACAGCTGGAGGGCCTGACGGAGGTCGGCCGGGGCGAACGGGGCCCCGCCGTAGACGATGTGGCGGAGGGCCGGTAACTCCGGGCGGGCGCCGGCGAGGGCATCGATGAGCATCACGATCTGGGTCGGTACCAGCCAGGTGTTGGTGACCCGCGCCCGGGCCAGCAGGTCGAGGATGGCGGTGGGATCGAACCGGGTGTCGGTGGGGAGCAGCTGATGGGCGCCGCGGGCGATGGCGGCCAAGGCGTGGAACCCGGCCCCGTGGCTCAGCGGAGCGGCGTGCAAAGTGACGTCGCGCTCATCGAGGGGCGTCAGGTCGGCCAGCCAGGACGCGGTGACGAAGCCCAGGATCCCATGGGTGAGCATCGCCCCCTTCGGTCGCCCGGTGGTGCCCGACGTGTAAAACAGCCAGGCCAGGTCGTCCCGGCCCACCGCGACCACGGCCGGCGACGGGTCGGCCGAGGCGATCAGCGCCTCGTGATCGAGCACGCCACCCGGCCGGTCCCGGGCGCCGGCCGCCACCATGGTGACCCCATCCAGGCCGGCGCCAGTCACCACCGGCACGCCCTCGACGTCCGTGAGCACGGCCACCGCACCCGAGTCCTCGACGTGGAAGGTGACCTCCTCGGAGGTGAAGCGGCTGTTGAGCGGCACCAGGCAATAGCCCGCCTTGAAGCAGGCAAACATGGCCTCGAGCAGCTCGGGCCGGTTGCGCATGAGCACACCGACGCGGTCGCCTCGGGCCACCCCCGCTGCGGCCAGACCGTGGGCCAAGGCGTTGGTCCGCCGGTCCAACTCGGCGTACGATCGCGTCTGCTGACGCCAGGTGACCGCCGGCCGATCGGGGAACCGCCGAGCCGTTACCGTCAGCAGCTGGCCCACATTCACCGCCGTGTTTCTACCAGCCCAACTACGTTACCGTTCGCGTGATGACCGGCCGGGACGCCACCCTTCTCGGGAGTTACGTGCTGCCCGGAGGCGTTCCTGACCCCCGTCCGGGGCTCGCGCAAGCTCGCAACGCGGAGGCGGCCGGGCTCGGGACCGTGTGGATCGGTGAGCGTTACGACACCAAGGATCTGCCCTCGCTCGCCGGCGCGCTCAGCCAGGTGACGAGCCGGGTGAGCATCGGGGCGGGAGTGACCCACACCGGGCTGCGCCACCCCATGGTGCTGGCGTCGATGGGCCAAACCCTGCAGGCCCTGTCCGGCGGCCGGTTCCTCCTCGGCATCGGGCGGTCGGCGATGTGGCGGTGGCGCAACTACGGCGCGCCCGCGCCGATCCTGGCCTCGCTGGGCGATACCGCCGACATCCTCCGTCGCCTGTGGGCCGGTGAGACCGTCCGCTACGACGGGCCCGCGGGCCAGTTTCCCCAACTGCGGTTGGCGCAGCGCGTCGACGGGCCGCCGCCCCCCGTGCTGCTGGCGGCCGTCGGTCCGAAGACACTGGCCCTGGCGGGACACTCCTTCGACGGCGTGATCCTGCACCCCTTCCTCACCGCCGACGCGGTGGCCCGGTCGGTCCAGGCGGTCCGGACCGCGGCGGCCGAGGCGGGCCGCGATCCGTCCACCTTGCGGTGTTACGCCACCGTGGTGGTGGCGCCCGACCGCTCGACCGAGGACGCGGAGTTGGCGGTCCGGGCTCGGGCCGCGGGGTATTTCCAGGTGGCCGGGCTCGGTGACGCCCTGGTGACTGCCAACGGCTGGGACCCGGCCGCACTCGCCCGCTACCGCGACCACCCCACGCTCGTCGCGCTCGGCGACCAGCAGGCCGACAAGGCCCTGTCCCGCCAGGAGCTCGTGGAGGTGAGCCGGAGCCTGCCGGCGGGATGGCTGCCCTCGTCGTCGGCGACCGGCTCGGCGGCCGAATGCGCCAAGCGGCTGCACGAGTATGTCGACGCGGGCGCAAATGAGCTGATCCTCCACGGCACCACAGCCGAACACCTCGGCCCCCTGGCCGAGCAGTTCGCGGAGAACCGATGACCGCAGCCACGGTGGACGAACTGGTCGAACCCCTCACCGCCTGGCTGGCCGGCCGGCTGGGTGCCACCGAAGTCGTCGTCGCCAGTCTGGAGCGGCCCGCGGCGGGACAGTCCAACGACACCATCCTGTGCGAGGCCGTCGCCGACGGTCAGGCGCAGCATCTGGTGGTCCGACGCCAGGCCGGGGGGGCCGCCATCTTCCGCCGCCCGGACGTCCTGCGCGAGGCCCGCGTCCTACAGGGGTTGGCGGGCACCCGGGTGCCCGTTCCGGTCGTGCGGTGGACCGAACCCGACCCCGCGGTGCTCGGGGCCCCGTTCTTCGTCATGGAGCGAGTACCCGGGCGGGTGCCGCTCGGAAAGCCGTCCATCCACACCGTGGGCTGGCTCCCGATGCTGACGGCTGGCGAGCGCGAGCGGCTGTGGGCCTCGGCCCTCGACGTGCTGGTCGCGGTGCACGAGGTCGACTGGCGCGCCAGTCACGTCTTTCTCCTCGACAATGACGAGTCGGGGGGCTCGCTCGAAACTTCCGTGGCCGCGCTCACCGAGTGGTACCGATGGAGCACCGCCGGGCGGGAGTTTCCCATCACCGACGCCGCCGCCGAGCACCTGATCCAGCGGGCGCCGGGACTCGACACGGACGAGAGGGTGCTGCTCTGGGGCGATCCTCGCGTCGGGAACATGATCTTCCGCGACGACCACACGGTCGCCGCCGCCATCGACTGGGAGACGGCGACGGTGGGTTGCGCCGAGCGCGACGTGGCCCACTGGCTGTTCTTCGACGAGTTCCAGACCGACGCCGCCGGCATCGCCCGCCTGCCGGGGTGGCCCGATCGAACCACCACCATCGCTCGCTACCAGGCGACATCGGGGCGCCGCCTCCGAGACCTGGCGTTCTTCGACATCATGGACGAGTTCTTCATGGCAACCACCCTCATCCGCCAGGCCGACGCCCGGGTGGCCCGAGGGCTCGCCCCCGAGAACACCCGGATGGGGCACGACAACACCGTTACCCAGATGCTGGCCCGCCGCCTGCGCCTCCCTGTCCCTGAGCTGTCACCCGACTACCTCGCCCATCGGGGCGTGGCCGATCCCAGGAAGATGACGACATGACGGAGCTGGACCGCCAACTGCTCGCCGCCCCCCAGGAGGCCCACGCCAAGGTCGAGATCTACTCGGGGGTCGCCCGGCTGGCCCGCACCGTCTGGGCCAGCGAGGTCAAGCAGGCCGGGAGCCGGCCGACGACCGCCATCGTGTGGTGCCATCCCACCGCCAACTTCCTCGGCCACTACGCCCTGCCCGGGCTGGCGGAACGGGGCTTCGGCGCTGTCGGTCTCACCACTCGCTACGTCGGCAACGACACCAGCCTCATCATGGAGAACTGCCTGCTGGACATGGGATCGATGGTGGCCCATCTCCGCCGCCTCGGCTACGACAAGGTCGTCCTCGTGGGCAACTCCGGCGGGGCGTCCATCGTCCCCTACTACCAGGCCCAGGCCGTGGCGCCGACGGTGACCGCCCCCCCGGGCGGCGGTCCCGACCTGACGGTCGCGGGCTTGGTACCCGCCGACGGGATTGCCATGTTCAACGCCCACCCGTCCCGGGCCCGGCTGTGCACAGAGTGGATCGACCCGGCCATCGTGGACGAGCACCAGCCCTTCGAGCGGGACGCCTCGCTCGACATGTACGACCGGCGCAACGGCCCACCGTATTCGGCCGAGTTCGTCGAGCGCTACCGCGACGCCCAGCGAGCCCGCAACCGGCGGATCTCCGCGTGGGCCGAAGGCATGCTGCACACGGTCGGCTCGCCGCAGCATTTCCCAGAGGGCCTGGAGGATCTGGCCTTCACCGTCCAGGGCACGACGGCCGACCTCCGTTTTCTCGACGGCACCATCGACCCGAGCGACCGGGAGATCGGCGTGTCGTTGTGGGGTCCGCCGGCCGTCGCCAACTACCTGCCCGCCGGGATCGGCCGCTGCTCGACCCTGCGGTCCTGGATCAACCAGTGGTCGCTCGACCACACGCTGGGCGATTCGTTGCGATGGCTGCCGGAGATCGCCCATCCGGTCTGGGTCGGCGTGGGCACCGCCGACCCGGTGGTCACGCCCCAGATGGCCGAGCAGATGTACGAGGCGGCCGGAGCGTCGACCGAACGGGTGCTGGCCAAGTTCAAAGGCGGGACCCACTACTTCGAGGGCCAGCCCGAGATTCTGGCCGAAGCGCTCGACGCCCTGGCGGCTTGGGCCGAGCAGCTCTGATCGCCGGGGCGGCCGGCGCCCCACCAGCCCCACCGCCCCGGCGGCCCGACGTAGCCGGGGTGGCCCGGACCACTGGCGACCCCCGCCGCGGCCGTGCCATTGTCTACCGTCCCCACGGACGAGGAGGCGCACATGGGATTGCTGGATGGCAAGGTCGCGCTCGTGACCGGCTCGGGGCACGGGATCGGTCGGGGGCACGCCCTCGAACTCGGCAAGCAGGGCGCCAAGGTGGTGGTCAACGACCTGGGCAGCTCCGCCGCCGGCGAGGGTCAGGGCCGGGACGCCGACCGGGTCGTCGAGATCATCAGCAAGGCGGGGGGCGAAGCCGTCGCCGACTACGGCGACGTGGGTGACGAAGCGCAGGCGGCAGCCATGGTGGCCAAGGCGGTCGAGACCTGGGGCCGGCTCGACATCGTCGTCAACAACGCCGGCATCGTCCGCGACCGGGCGGTGTGGAACATGGAGGTCGACGACTTCGACCTGGTGATGCGGGTGCACGTGCGGGGCACGTGGCTGGTCTCGCGGGCCGCGGCCCGGCATTGGAGGGAGCGGGCCAAGCAGAACGGGGGCCCGGTGGGTGGGCGCTTGATCAACACCGTTTCGGGCGCTGGGCTGCTCGGCAACTTCGGGCAGACCAACTACGCCACGGCCAAGGCCGCCATCATGGGTCTGACCTTGACTCTGAGCCTGGAGCTGGCCGGCATTGGGGTCACCGTCAACGCCATCGGCCCCGGTGCCGTGACCCGGCTGTCGGCCGGAGTGAGCGGCGTCGAGGCGGTCAAAGAACCCGATGAGTACGACCCCGAGGAGTTCGATCCCCTCAACCCGGCCATGAGCGCACCGGTCGTCGCCTGGCTGGCCAGCGACCAAGCCGCCTACGTCAGCGGCCAGTGCATCCGGGCCATGCGCAGCCAGATCCACCTGATGCACGGCTGGACCGAAGCGGTGTCGATCGACAACGGCGGCGCTTACTGGGACGCAGCCAAGCTGGGCCGGCGCATGGACGCCGAGGTCTTTCGGACCCGGGCACCGGGACTGACTCTCGGCGGTTAGGCCCTCGGCGGTTAGGCCCTCGGCGGCTGGCGCCGGCGCCATCAGGTCACGGCGCGGAGGGCCAGCTTGTCGACCTTCATCATCGAGGTGAACGGCAGGGCCTCCACCAGCTCCAGCCGGTCGGGCGCCTTGTAGTCGGCCAGCCGCTCCTGGCACCAGGCCCGCAGCTCGTCGAGGGTCGGCGGCTCGGCCCCGGGCGCCACCACCACATAGGCGACGCCGATCTCGCCGAGCACGGGAGCGGGGGCGCCGACGACCGCGGCCTGGGCGACCGCCGGGTGCTCGGTCAGGACGTTCTCGACTTGGAGGGGGTGCACGTTGTAGCCACCGCGGATGTACATGTCGCCCATCCGTCCCGCCAGCACCAGGTTGCCGTCAGTGTCCATGTGGCCCAGATCGCTGCTGCGCAGCCACCCCTCGGGGTTGAGCACCTCGGCGGTCAGCTCCGGCTCCTGCCAATAGCCGCGCATGACGCAACCGCCCCGTACGTGGATGCGCCCGACCGTCCCATCGGGCACGGGCGCGCCCTGCTCGTCGCGAATGGCGACCTCGATGCCGGCCTGGGGCCGGCCGACCGTTCGGTAGAGGACCTCGGGCCGATCGCCCGGCTCGGTCCCGGTGATCGACGGCGACTCGGTCATGGCGTAGCGCACCACGAGCGGGCAGCCGCACCGTTCGACGACGCGGGCCACCAGCTCCGGCGGCGCCGGCGCGGTCGCGGCCACGCCGAGCCGGAGGGCGCCGAGATCCGCGCGGTCGAGTCCGGGCTGCTCCAGGAGCTTCTCCCACTGGGCCGGGGCGCCGCCGGCCACGGTGATGCGCTCATCGATCATGAGGCGGAGCATGTCGGCGGCGCGCCACGGGGTGGGGCTGATCACCACCGTGGTCGCCCAGGCCAGCTGCTCCCACAGCTTGACCATGTAGCCGGCATGGGCGAACGGCGTTGAGACCAGCCGGCGGTCGAATGGCGCCGTCATGACGCCGGCGGTCGTCACCGCCGCCCGCAGGTTGTCGTGGTCAAACCACGCCCCTTTGGGCAGCCCGGTGGTGCCGCTGGTCCAGACGATGACGGCCGGGTCGGCGGGGCTCCCGTGGTGGCGGCAGTCGCCGAGCGGCGGTCCGGCGCCGGCCGCGGCCAGCTCGTCCGGGTCGAGCGTGGCGAGTCCAGGCGGCAGACCGGCGGGCGGGCCCCCGCGGGGCACCACGGCCAGGACCGGCCGGCATCGCTCGGCGATGGCAGTCACCTCCCGGCGCCCCAGGCGGACGTTGCATCCGGTGGCCACCGCGCCCATCCGGGCGATGGCCGCGAAGGCCACCGCGTAGTCGATGGACGGGGGCAGCATGATGGCCACCACGTCACCGGGCCGGACACCTCGCTCGACCAGCGCCGCGGCCACGCCGTCCGCGGCGCCCAGCCACTCGGCGAAGGTGACCCGCCGGCCGGCCTCGACGTAGGCCGGCACCTCGGCCAACTGGCCGGCGGCGGCGTCGATGGCATCAGCAAGCGTGGCGAAGCTCCCCCGAAGCGGCGGCTCGGCCACCCGGCTAGTCCGTCCCGAGGATCACGGTGCCGCTGCTACAGAACCAGCCGCCGGTGCCACTCACGCACGCCAGTCGGGCGTCGGGGATCTGCCGGGGCCCGGCTTCGCCGCGCAGCTGGCGGACCGCCTCCACCAGGAGAAAGAGGCCCCGTTGGCCGGGATGGCAGGCGCTCAGCCCTCCACCGTCGGTGTTGGTCGGCAGGGCGCCGCCGACTCGCAGCTTGCCGTCCTCGACGAAGGGGCCGCCTTCGCCCTTGGCACAGAAGCCGAGATCCTCGAGCGTGATCAGGAGCATGTAGGTGAACGCGTCGTAGAGCTGGCAGACGTCGATGTCGGCGGGGGTGACGCCGGCCCGTTCGAACGCCAGCTTTCCCGACACCTGCGCCGGGCCGCTGGTGAAGTCCTCCCATTGGCCCATCGACACGTGCGAGGCGTGCTCGCCCGCCCCCAGGACCCAGACCGGTTGGCCCGGGAGGTCGGCCACCCGGTCTTCGGCCACCAGCACCGCGGCCGCGCCCCCGTCGGAGCGGAGGCAGCACTGCAGGGCGGTAAAGGGATCGGCGATCATGCGGCTGCCCAGCACCTCGTCGATGGTGAGCGGACTCTGCACCTGGGCATCCGGGTTGAGGCCGGCGTTGTACCGGGCCGATACCGCGATCTCGGCCAGCTGCTCGAGGGTCGTGCCGTACTGCTGCATGTGCCGGCGGGCCGCCATGGCGTACTTGGAGATCAGGGTGATCCCGTACGGCGCCTCCCACTGCTGGGGACCGCGCGAACCCCAGTCCAGGTTGGCGGTGCGCAGGCCGGCGCGCAGGTCGCTGCGCGCCGTCGACCCGTACGTCACCAGGATGACATCGGCCCGGCCCTCAGCGATGGCATCGGTGGCGTGGGCTGCCATGACTTCCCACGCCGCGCCGCCGACGGCCGTCGAGTCCATCCAGCGGGGACGCAGACCGAGGTACTCGGCCACGTCGACCGGCTGCAGGGTGCCCAGCCCGGTCGACGCGAACCCGTCGACGTCCCGCGGGGTGAGGTTGGCCTCGGCCAGGGCCCGCCGCGACGACTGGGCGGCCAGGGCATACGGCGTCGCACCCTCCGCCTTGCCGTTGCGGCCGGCCAGTCCCACCCCGGCGATCGCCACCCGCCTGCTCAAGGTTGCGCCTCGACCATCTTGTCGTTGTCCTTTCGTCCGACGACAATGTAGCCATGACCGAGTGTCCCGTCGCCGAGGGCTACGACCTGCTGGACCCGGACGTGGTCGCCAATCCCTACCCCCGTTTGGAGCACTGGCGGTCGGAGGCTCCCGTGTTCTACCTGCCGGGCATCGACCACTACGTCATCACCCGCTACGCCGACATCGAGCGGGTACTGCTCGACCGGGATACCTGGTCGGCGGCGAACGCCTCATCGCCGTTGACACCCGTCTGCCCCGCCGCCCAGGAGGTGCTCAGCTCCGGTTTCGAGCGGGTACCGACCCTCAACAATTCCGATCCGCCCCGGCACGGGCCGATGCGGAAGTCCGTCCTGACGGTCATGAACCCGCGCCGGCTGAAGGCCCTCGAGCCGGTCCTGCGGGACTACGCCACCGGCCTGGTCGAAGCCCTGCAGCCACACCCGGTCGTCGATCTGGTGGAGTCCTTCTCCTTCCCGTTCCCGGGTTTCGCCGCCTTCAGCCTGCTCGGGTTTCCGGCCGGCGACACGGACATGCTCAAGGACTGGAGCCGCAACCGCGTCCTGTTGACGTACGGCCGGTTGCCGGAAGACCAGCAGGTCGCCACGGCGCGCGACGTGCTCGCCATGTGGAACTACGTCAAGTCGTTCGTGGCCGGGCGCTGGGCCCAACCCGTCGACGACCTGACCAGCGACCTCGTCCGGTTGTCGCACGAGAAGCCCGACCAGGTCAACCAATTCGACATCGTCAACATCGTGTACTCGATGGCGCTGGCCGGCCACGAGACGACGTGCAACACCATCGGCAACGGGGTACTCGCCCTGCTGCGAGACCGCGACCAGTGGCAGCGTCTCATCGACGACCCATCCCTGATCGAGAACACGGTCGAAGAGATCCTCCGCTACGACGGCCCGGTCCTCTACCACCGGCGGATCGCCAAGGTCGACACCGAGGTCGACGGCGTGCCCATCCCGGCCGGGGCCAAGGTGATGATGGCGTTCGCGTCGGCTGACCACGACCCGGCGCAGTTCGGTGAGGACGCCGACCGCTTCCGGGTGGATCGCCAGGACGCCGAACTGCACCTGTCGTTCGGCAAGGGACCGCACCTCTGCCTCGGCGCTCCTCTGGGTCGACTGGAAACCCGGATCGCCCTGGAGTTGCTGACCACGATGACCCCGGACCTGGAGTTGGTACCCGGCCAGGAGATCCCGTACAGCCCGAACGCGCTCTTCCGGGGGCCGACCCTGCTGCTCGTCGCCCCCCGCGGAGTCCGTCACGCCGAGCAAACGGGCGCCCTCCCGCTCGTCTCGTGACCGAACCGGACGTCGACGAGGTTCGCTTCGCGGCGGCGCAGCGGGTGGTGAAGGTGGCCGCCCTGCGGTCGACTCCGGTCGACGAGGACAGTTGCAGCACCTGCCTCTACTACCTCGAGCCAGGAGAGGGCTTGTCCTTTTGCTGGCAGGAGAAGGTGCAGATCCTCGTCGGCGCCAGCTGGTGGTGCCATTTCTGGGAGATGCGGGACGAGTAAGGGCGTCGGCGCAGCCGCTAGACGGCGGGGAGCCGGCGCCCCTTCGTCACCCGGGCGCGCAGCTCATCCTTGAGCACCTTGCCGGTGGCGTTGACCGGCAGGGCGTCGACGATCTCGACGACGTGGGGGACCTTGAAGTTGGCCAGCTGCACCCGGGCGTAGGCGATGACGTCGTCCCGGGTGAGGTGTTGGCCCGGACCGGGCACCACGAACGCCGCGCCTACCTCGCCGAGGCGGTCGTCGGGCACACCCACGACCGCCACCTGGCTGATCTGCTCGCAGGCCGACAGGGCGTTCTCCACCTCGGCCGGCGCCACGTTGAAGCCGCCGGTGATGTAGATGTCCTTTTTCCGGTCGGTGATGCGCACGTACCGGTCGGCGTCGACCGTCCCGACGTCACCCGTATGCAACCAGCCGTCGGTGAACGCCGCGGCGGTGGCGTCGGGGTCGCCGTAGTACCCGCTCATGTGGGTGTAGCCCCGGACCAGCAGTTCGCCTTCGGTGCCGAGGGGTGCGTCGTCGCCCGCCTCATCGACCACCTTGACCTCGAGCCCGTCGAGCACGCGTCCGACCGTGGTGGCGACGAGCTCGGGCGGGTCATCGGGCTGGCTGATGGAGACGATGGCATGATTTTCGGTCAAGCCGTAGCCGTTAAGGATGGTCTCGACCCCGAGCTCGCGCTTGAGCCGGCGCACCAGCTCCACCGGCACGAAGGCGCCACCGATGATCACGGACCGGAGGGAGGTCAGGTCGAACTCCGATCGCCGAGGATGGTCGAGTAAAGGCCAGAACATGGTCGGCGAACCGGGCATGTGAGTGATGCGGTGGCGGTCGATCATCGCCATAACGGTGGGACCGTCGAAGACCGCAACCGGGAAGGTGGTGGCTCCCGTCCGGAGGTCCACCGTCCAGCCTGCCTTGTAGCCGAAGCAGTGGAAGAACGGCAGCACGATGAGGACCCGATCGGATTCGGTGACGCCGAACGACGAATTGAAGGCCTGATAGGCCCGCAAGCTGGCGCCATGGCGGAGCATCACGCCCTTCGGGAACCCGGTCGTCCCTGACGTGAAGATGACGTCCGAGACATCGTCGGCTCCCAATCGGGCGATGCGGTCCAGCACCTCGCCGGGCCCGACCGGCGCACCCAGGCCGAGAAAGGCGTCCCATTCAGGACGCGACCGCTGACCCGGGCCGGGGAGCAGGATGGGATCGGCGACGGCTCGCAGCGATGGGGCGTCCGCCCGCAGACCGTCCAGCTGGTGCCCGCTCAGAAAGCCATCATCGACGACGAGGTCGCGGGCGTCGACCTTCTCCAGGACGTACGCCACCTCGCGGCTCTTGAAGCGGGTGTTGACCGGCACCAACCAGGCGCCGGTCGCCAAGATGCCGAGAGCCGAGCAGATCCACGCCGCCGAGTTGGGCGCCCACAGTGCCACCCGATCGCCCGGCTGGACACCTCTGGCGATCAGCGACGCTCCGACCGCCAGCATCCCGTCGCGGACGCCGGTGAAGCTGAGGGTGATGTCACCGTCGACGACCGCGGTCGCCCCGCCGAACCGCTCGCTGCTGGCGAGGGCCACGGCCGGAATCGTCGTCACCGGCGGATCATCGTGTTCCAACGCCTCTACCTCCCCTAGTGGCAGACAGGATCGGCACCATGCCGACCGTCAACGGTGCGCCCATGCGGCCAGTTTGTCGCGGTGTTCGGGCGCGGCGATGGCCGCGATGCGCCGGGCCCGTTCGGCGTCGTCAACGGCCCGCAGGTCGGCGACACCGTGCTCGGTGACGACCACCTCCACGTCACAGCGCGGGGTGGAAACGACGTCGACCTCGGGGACGATCGTCGACGCCCCGCTCTTGGTGGTGGACCGCAGCGCCACGATCGAAACGCCGCCCGCGGAGCGGGCCGCCGCCCCACAAAAGTCGGCATGTCCGCCGATACCCGCCACCGTACGGCCCCCTACGCGTTCCACGTTGACCGACCCGTCGAGGCCGACCTGCAGGGCGGTGTTGCACCCGACGAACCGGTCGATCGACGCCACCCGGCTCACGTCGTGCGTCTCCTCGACGGGCAGCAGCCGTAGCTTGCCCGCTCGGGCGACCGCGGCGATGGCCGGGCCACCCCACACGTAGCCGCCCGTGATCCGACCCCGGAGCAACCCGCGGTCGTCGAGCTCAGCCATGGCCTCGGTAACCAAGCCCGACCAGATGCCCACCGGTCGGTCGAGCGCCGCCACCACGCCTTCGCCGATACCGCCCGGCCCGAACTGCAGGGTGGCATCCTCGGGGAGCACCGAAACCACGTGGCGGCCAACGGCCAGATCGACTTCGTCCGCCCGCCGCGCTCGGGGGGCCGGGCTGCCCGACACGGGGCGGTCGACCGTCGCCACGATCGGGCCTTCGATGGCCGGACCGCCCAGGTCGGTGCCGTCAACGTCTATTTCCACCACCACGGCCCGGGCCGCCCGGGCGGCCGCGGGGCCCAGGCCGACCGTGCCGCCATAGACCAGATCCGGGCCGCGCCGCACGCCGGTCACCACTGCGATGTCTGGGTGCAAGCCGGCCAACAAGCGGGGCACGGCGGAGAGGCGGACCGGCAGGTACCGGAGGCGGCCGTCTGCGACCGCTCCGGAGAGGGCGTAGCCGGCGATCACCGTGCGGCCTCGCACCGAGGGGGAGGCCAACCAGGCCCGCTCCTCCGGGGTCCAGCCGAGCAGGACTTCCGGCTCGGACTCACCGACGGCCGCGGCGATGACGGCCGGCGCTGACCGGGCGCTGTCGGCGCCGTCGGCATAGGCGAGGAGCGGTCGTGCCGTCGCGGTCATGTCCGGGTCACCCTAGGTGACAGTGCCGTCAACCGGCCCCGACGGCCCACCCGTAGCCACCGGGTCTCGTGCCCGGCCGGGGCCCCTACAGCAGAGCCGCCAACAGGTTCGTCGGAGTGTCCTGGGGCGTGACCCCATACCACGCTTCTTCGATCCGGCCGCTGGCGTCGATGAGAAAGGCCGACCGCCAGACTCCCGTGTACTTCATCCCGTTCGGCAGCTCAACTGGTCCCCACACGTCGAAGGCGTCCGCCACCCGATGCCCTTCATCGGCGAGGAGCGGGAAGCCGAGGTGGTACTTCTGGTCGAAGGCCAGTTGGTCCGCGGGCACATCGGGGCTGATGCCGATGATCGCGGTGTCGCCGACGTCGCCGGCGATGTCGCGCAACCCGCACGACTGCGCGGTGCAGCCCGGGGTGTCAGCCTTCGGGTAGAAGTAGACCAGCGCCTTGCGGCCCCTGAGGCTCGACAGCGACGTCGGGAAACCATGTTGGTCGGTCAACGTGAATTCGGGTGCGGCATCACCCTTCTTGAGCATGGTGCACATCCTCCGGTTTGGGATCCTCGTCGAGCAAGTGGACGGTGGACTGCAGCATGGCGAACATGTCGCCCATGTCGACGGTCTCGCCTTCGAGCGGGGGCCGGTGCCACGGCATCATCGTCGACCGCACCTCCACCTGTCCCCGGGTGCCGTCCTCATCGATCACCGTGACCCACTCCCCCATCTCGATCTCCCCGATGAACTCCAGACTGGCGTCGTCGCTGAGGATCTTGAAGCCGTGTTCGGTGTTGGGCGGCACCACCACGAAGTGGTCACCGCTGACATCGAGGTTTCGCCCCTCGACGTGGAACCGGACCGTGCCCCGGCGGACGTGGAAGATCTCGTCGCCCTGGTGCCGGTGCAGACCGACCGCCGCTCCCTTCGGCAGGGCATCGCCGCTGCAGATCCAGATCCGACTGGCGCCGTCGGCCTTCCCCACCTTCACCATTTCGCGTCCAGGCTCATTCGTTCGGACCAACGTCATCCCGGGGCCTTTCGCACGCTGGGTGAAATGTCGGACACCGCTCAATTCTGGACGCTAGCAAACGAGGGAATGGCAGGCTCCGCCATGGTCGGAGGACGTTAGGTGGGATGAAACGTCACGGTTACCGACCGATCGGCCCGGGGTGCGTCCTCCGGCCGCTCGAGGTCCCGGTCGAACACCCGAGCCACCGAGTTGCCGGCGAGATCCTCGAGTACCGAGTCCACCACCAGCCGGTGCGCTCCCGACGCCCACGGCCGTCCGGGCGTCAGCAGCCACGATCGCTCTTCGGGACCGACGGTCGCAGTGCCGGCGACGGATCGGCCATCGGGGCCCAGCACGTCGAGGCAGTCGGACAGCAGCCCGAAGTCGAGGGGACGATCGAACGCGACGGCCAGGGGCCCGGTGGTGTGACTGGCCGGCGCCGCGACGGTCCAGCGCTCAGGCTCGACACGGCGCCGTTCATCGGGGCCGACGTGGTAGCGCCGTTCGCCTCCCGCCCGTAGACAGGCGCCTCGGGCATCAAGAAAACCGGCTCCCACTGCCAACCGGACTGACGTGCCTGCCTCGAGCGGGTAGCCGGCTTGGCGCTGGCCCACCAAGCCTCGCTTGATGCGGGCAGGGTCCAAGAGAACGGTGAGGCGGCGGCGGTCGGGATCCCACAACTCGTGTTCAAGGGCCAGCAGGGCTCCCGCCATCGGGATGCCGGATTCGTCGAGTAGCCGGACCTGTGCCGCGACGCATCCTTCAGCCATCGGCGCAGAGAAGCGCAGGTAGAGCCGCAGGAGGTTACGCGGCACCTCGGCGGCGGAGGGCCGGATCTCGAGCAATTGGGTGGTCGCCGGGCGGTCGGGCCGCGGTCGGGTCAGCACCGCGGCGACGACACCGTCGACCACCACCGCGTACGCCGTCCCCTCGACGAACGGGAAGCGCGGCACGAAACAGAGGTGATCGTCCGTGCGCACGACCCGCCCCGCCATAGGCGGAGCCTCATCGACCCCGACGCTGGTGTGCGGCCGCACCTGCAGCGTGCCTGCCGCGGCCGCGCCCGTCACCGTCAGGCAGTCGGCCGCGCCGCAGCGCGACCACCGGACGTCCCTCACCCTGAGCCTTCCGGACGACTACAAGGAGGCGGTCTTGAGGGAGCGCAGGTGGTGTCCGCCGCCCTCCCGCTGGAGCGCGAGCACGTGCTCGCCGTCGAGGTTGGCCAAGCGGATGATGCCCTGGAGCGCTTTGGTCTCCCGCGGGACCCCGACCGGCTCCTTGGCGGCGGTAAGCGGCGCTTGGCCGTCGATGTCGCGGCGGGCGATCTTCACCAACCCGTGGGCGCTGTTGGCCACCAGGACCTGCTCCGAATCCCCGTGCCCGAAGGCCACCATGTCGAGCGGCTGATTCATGGCGCCCAGCTCCGCCACGGTCCGACCGACCGTCTTGGTGCCGGGTGTGAGCTCGGCAAGGGGAAAGTGCACGACGGGCGTGCAGGTATAGGTCGCCAGGATGCTCCGGCCGCCGTCGTAGGGAACGAAGGCCCGGATGGGCGCGGCCGTCTCCCATTGGCCGTGTGACACGTGAAAGATCTCCAGATTGTTGGCCGCCGGCTCGGCGCCGAACGGGAAGGGAATGCGCCGCAACTTGGAGGAGAACTCCTCATTGGACAGCCCGGCGACCAACAGCGCCCCGTCGACGTAGGCCATGTCGGTGATCGTCGAGGTGCGGATGGGGCGGCGCAGGATCCGGATGGTGCGCTCACCAACCTGCAGATCCTCGCCCTCACCATCCAGCGGCAGCGTGATGTCGAGCCGCGCATCGTCCTCCGATGGGGCGTCGTCGATGGCTACCTCCGCCATGGGCACGCCGGTGAGCTCCACCTCGTCGATCGAACCGTCGAGGCGGTCAATTCGTATGAGTACGGCCTGACCGGCGTCGCCACGGCCGCGCTGCACCGACAGGTACACGTGGTGCGAGGTGGGGTGCACCGCCATGTCCCGGATGGTCACGTCGTCGGGATCGCAGCCGCAGTACGAGGCGACCCGGGCGTCGACGTTGTCCATGTCAAACGGCTCGGGTCCCGCCTCCGGACCGGGATCAGCGACGTCGACGGCGAAGATCCTCGCCCCCGCGTTGTCCGCGAGAAACAGGATGCCGGCCGGCCCGAAGGCCATCGGTCCGGCGGCGCGGATGTCCGCTCGGCCTGGCTGTAGTGCATATTCGCTCACGGCGACCTCCATGTGTGCCAAACGCACCGCGAATGCTATCGCCGCCACCTCGTCACTGCCCCGGGGCGCGTCCGCTGCACCGGAGACCGCAGACCGGACAACGGTGATCGCGACCCGATTGGCCTGGGGCCGCTCATGGTAGTTTGAGCCGCGAGGTGCCGTCCGGGCAACGCCATACGTGATGGGCAGGAGGCTGTGATGGAACGTCAGGAACTCGAAACGGTCATCTACGAGAAAGAGGGGCCGATCGCCCGTATTATCCTCAATAGACCCGAGAAGGCCAACTCGCAAAACTCGCCGATGGTATGGGACGTCGAGAACAGCTTGAAGGATGCCGAAGCTGACTACAACATCAAAGTGGTCATCTTCAAAGCCAACGGCGCAGGGTTTTGCGCGGGTCATGACGTCGGTGGTGGCGGCGGTCCGACCTATCCCGAATTCATCGAGGCGATGGAAGCCGGTCATCCCTGGGGTGGTCCAGCGAAGCTCTTTCTCTGGCCTGTTTTGCATCTCTGGGAGTTCCAGAAGCCAACGGTCGCCGCGGTCCACGGCTACTGCGTCGGGGGCGGCACGTACTTTGCCTTGCTCAACGACATCGTGGTGGCCGCGGAGGACGCCTACTTCCAGATGCCCCTGCCCCAAGGCTTGGGCTTCCCGGGCGGCGAGACGATGATCGAGCCGTGGGTGATGATGAACTTCCATCACGCCTATGAGTACCTGTATCTGTCGCAGACCGTGGACGCCCAAGAAGCTCATCGCCTGGGCCTGGTCAACCGAGTCGTGCCCCGGGAGGATCTCGACGCGACCGTTGAGCTCATCGCCCAGCAGATCGCACAGGCCCCCCTCACCGTGCTGATGGGGATCAAAGGCGGGGTCAAGCGGGCGTGGGAATCCATGGGAATGCGCGTCCATCTCCAAGCCCAACTGCATGTGATGGAACAGGTCGGCCGGGCCGGTGACGTGGCCGCCTGGCGGCAAGAGAACATCGAGAAAGGCTACGGCGCCGCCCCGCGTCAAGTGGCGGCCAAACGGGCGGCGATCGCCGCAGAAACGGTGAATGCCCAGAACGGCAAGTGAGTAAAAGGGCCGGATGATTTCGCCGGCATAGCCGGTCAAGGCCCGTCCCGACAGAGGAGGAGATCGCCATGCCGACCCGAGGGGTAGCATTCGTCACCGGCGCCAGCCGGGGTATTGGGAAGGCGATCGCGGTATCGCTGGCCCAGGCCGGGTTCGACGTCGCCATCACGGCGCGGACCGTCAACCCCGGCGAGGCGCGTGAGCACTCGTCCACGGTCAAACAGTCAGATACCACGCCGCTCCCGGGCAGCCTCACCGAGACGGCGGACCTGATCCAGCAGCATGGGGCCAAAGCGCTGGTGCTCCCGGCCGACCTGACGGACCGAGCCTCGCTGGGAGCCGCGGCCACGACCCTCCTCGAGCGATGGGGCCGAGTGGACATCGTCGTCCACAACGCCCGCTACATCGGGCCGGGACACATGGACACCTTCCTCGACACCCCGATCAGCGACATCGAACGGCACATGGCGGGCAACTTCTTCGCCCCGCTGGTGCTCAACAAGTTCCTCGTCCCGGCCATGGTCCTCCAGGGCCGGGGCCGCATCTTCAACCTGACGAGCGGGTCGGCGTTCAGCGACCCGCTCTCACCGGCCGGTCAGGGCGGGTGGGGCCTCAGCTACGGAACCACCAAGGCGGCCTTGCACCGGGTAGCCGGCATCCTGGCGACCGAACTCGCACCACACGGGATTCAGGTGATCAACGTGGACCCGGGCTACATCGCCACCGAACGCATCGCCCAGGACATGGCCCGTTTCGGGTTCGCCGCGGACGGCGAGCCACCGGAGGTCGTCGGGGCGGTGCTGGCGTGGCTGGCGACGACGGAGGACATCAATGAATTCAACGGGGGTACGGTGTTCGCCCAGGAGTTCTGCCACCAGCGGAGCCTCCTCGCGGGCTGGGACGGGCCGAGGCCCCGAGCCGCGTCGTCCCGGCCGGACCTCTCCGGGGCTCGGCTCGGTTGACCGGCACCGGTAGTCCGGCCGATCGGCCCTAAGGGCCCGCCACCGGGTTGTCCCGGGCACGCGTCAACGCCGTCTCTCCGTCCTGGGCTCGCAGCACGCCCGCGGCGACTGCGCCATCGACGGCTTTGGCGAAAGCAGCCAGGTAGCCGTCCTGATCGCCGTAACGCTCCTTGACGAGATCGGCCGCGAGCGGAGACCAGACCCCCATCAGCCCGGCTGGCCCGGACTCTTCGAGCGCGCCCACGCACCGCCAGAGCGGGGCGGCCAGCTCGGGGACCCGCACGCCGCCGACGGCGTTGCCATCGGCATCACGGCGGATGCGGCGTGGTTCGCCGCCGACTTCGATCAGCGGCTGGCTGGGTGGGGGCGGTCCGCCGTTGACCCATCGATGGACGTGGGTGAGGGCGGCGTCGAGCACCGGAGCCCAGGGCACGGGATGAAGCGAGGTGACATCGATCGGCACCCCGCCGGGAGGACCCACTCCGTCGCGCGCCATCTTCGGCAGGATCCGCTCCATGTGCAGGCGGGGACCGTGAGGCGCTCCGGCCACCTCCCAAAACCGGTACTGGTCAGTGTCGGGCTGGCGTACCGGGAAGCAGGCGAGGGTCTCGCATTCCGAGTTGACGACCATGACCTTGGCGTCGAGATCGTCTCTGAGGCGAGTGGGCGCGGTCCGGATCCGGGCCAGCGCTGCGGGGTCCGAAGGGTCGAAGACCGCCGGATCGTCGATGCTGGATCCGCTGCCAAACCAGGTGAAGGCGACGAAGCCGTCGAACAGCCGCTCCAGGGGCTGCACGGCGTTGATGTAGCTCGCCAAACGGCCGGCGGATTGGGAGCCCCCGAGGGCGACGACCTTCGTCGGCACCAGGCCGCCCAGCGGGTCGGGGCCGCGGTGCGGAGCCAGCAGCGACCGGGCCACCTCGGTGAAGACCCCGTACGAGAGGCCATCGTCGGTGATGTGCAGCCGTCCGTATCGCTCCGGGTCCCACGCCACCAGCCCGTGAGGGTCTCTGCTGAAGCCGTGCAAGCCGACGTGCTGGGCGGTGACACCGGCGTACAGAAAGCCTTCCTCGAACACCGCGGGCGTGTCACCGGCTTCGAAGATGTCGGAGCCCGCCGAGACGTTGTTCCACTCCACCAGCAGGGTGCCGTTGAACCGCGACGGATCAGTCGGACGGCGGACGACCACCCGGGTGGCAAATCCGTCGCTGCCGGCCGTCTCGACGACCCAGCGGCCGTCGACCCCCAGGTCGCCGACCGGGCGATAACGGGGCGCCACCCCGTCGACGAAGTATTCCTCCTCCACGTAGCCCACGGCATCAAGGTCGGCACGCGTCGCCCCGAAAGGCCAGCCGTGGGCGCCAGCCGTTATGGGACCATCGATGGTTGTCACCGTGTCACTCCACTCGCTCGCCGGCGGTCACCCGTCGGTCGTCCGGAGCGAGGAGGCCGCCAGATAGGTCTCCTCGATCTCTTCGATCCGCTCGAGCAGCTCGGAAGTGGGTCCTTCGAGGGCCACCCGCCCATGATTGAGCACGTAGGCGCGGTCGGCCACCTCGAGGGCATCCCGAACGTGTTGCTCGACGAGGAGGACGCCGGTGCCGCGGTCGGCGGCTTGCCGTACGGCCGTGAGCAGTCGCTCAACGACGAGGGGGGCGAGGCCAAGCGAGAGCTCGTCGGCGAGGAGGACGACGGGCTGGGCCGCGAGGGCCCGGGCCAGGGTGAGCATCTGCTGCTCACCCCCGGAGAGAAGTCCGGCCTTGCGGGGCAGCAAGGCTTCGAGTTCGGGGAAGAACTCGATGCACCGTTGCCGGGTTTGACGCCCGAGCCGCAGGTTGTCGGCGACCGTGAGCCCCATGAAGACGGACCGCTCCTCGGTGATGAGTCGGAGCCCGTTCGCGGCTCGGCGGTGGAGGGGCGCACGGGTCGATTCGCCGCGAAACCACACCTCGCCGCGGAGGGGGCGAAGCTCGCCGGCCAAGGCTCGCACCGTGGTGGTCTTGCCGGCGCCGTTGACCCCGAGCAGGGCGACGACCTCTCCCGCTCTGACCACGATATCGAGGTCCTCGACGACGGCATTTGGGCCGTAGCCCACCGAGAGGTGGCGGGCCTCCAGGACGACCGGCCCCTCCGGCTGCCCCGCAGTCGAAACCGGCCCACGGGCTGGCGCCGGCTGGCCTCCTGTGTCGTCGTTGCTGGTTTGCATCGCCGCTCCCATTGGGAAGGTGGAACTCAGTTGACCGGTTGGTTGAGCGGTACCGTTTCGGACGGTACGTCCGCCAAGGCATCGGGGCCGTTTGCTTCGGTGTCGGCCCGGAAGCGGGCGGTCCCCAAGTACGCGTCGATAACCGCCTGATTGGATCGGACCTCGCTGGGGCTTCCGGCCCCGATGACCTGACCAAAGTCCAGGGCGTACACGCGATCGCAGGTGCGCAGCACCATGTCGACGTTGTGCTCGATGAGCAGCACTCCGACCCCGGACTCTTGGGCCAAGCGGCGGATGGAGTCCGAGAGGCCGCGCGCCGCCACCTCCGAGAGGCCTGCGGCCGGTTCGTCCAGGAGCAGGATGGAGTGGCCACCCGCCACCGCTCGGGCCACCGCCAGCAGCCGTCGTTGCGCGTAGCTGAGTTGGCGGGCCGGGGTCGAAAGCTGATCGATGAGCCCGAAGTCGGAGAGCGCCTTGCGGGCGCGGGAGGTGAGACGGTCCCGGCCGGGCCAACCGAGATTGGTGAGGTAGCCGAACAGGTCGCGGCTGTCGCTGGCCGCTTGCACGTTCTCCAGCACGGTCAGGTCGTCAAACAGCTCGAGCGACTGGAAGGATCGGGCGATGCCGGCCTGGGCCCGGCGCTTGGGGCTCCAACCATCGATGCGCGCCCCGTCAAGCGTGATGGCCCCCGCGGCCGGCGTCACAAAACCGGTGATCGCATCAATGGCGGTGGTCTTACCCGCTCCGTTCGGGCCGATGAGGCCGACCACCTCGCCCGGGTGGACTTCCACCGTCAGATCGCTGAGCGCCGTCGTCCCACCGAAACGAACCGTGAGATGCTCGACCCGCAGCGTCTTCGGGGGCACCCGGTCGGCGCCCTCCACCACCGCCGCCAGCGGATCCCGCCGGGATCTCGAGGGAAGCCGTTGTCGCAGCGCATCGAGCCACCACGCACTCATACGTCGGTTGAGTACCGCCAACCCGTCAGGCGACAAGGTCAAGATGTACAGCACCCCGAGGCCGCTGGCGAGGGCCAGGTAGGTGGCCACGTTGGACCCGATGAAGGAGAAGATCTGCTGGCCCAGGGTGGCGGGCTGGAAACCGCTGGCGATCATCGGGCCGCCGAGATGGCCGACACCCCCCAGCACTGAAGCTTGCAGGTAGGTGATGGACTGAATCGAGACGAACTGGGTGTAGTCGAGGGCCGGGTTGCGGAAGGTCAGCAGGATGCCCCCGAGCGCGGCAATCATCCCGCCGAGCACAAAGGCGTAGAGCTTTGCTCCCACGACCGAGACGCCGAGGGCGGCGGCGGCTCTCTCGTTGGTACGCACCGCGATCAGGCGGCGCCCCACTCGGCCTCGGCGCAAGTTGGCCACCGCCAAGCCGACCAGCACCAGCAGGATCAGGGCCAGGGTGGCGTACCGCTTGGGGTAGAACAGACCGCTGACGTGGATGCCGAAGAAGGTCGGATCGTTGGCCTGATATCCGATGATCCCGCCCGTGTACCGGGTGTTGCCGAATACGGCCGCCTCCAAGGTCACCGCCAGGCCGAGCGTGACGATCCCCAAGTTGACGCCGCGGGTGCGCACACCGGCCAAACCGGTGATCAAGCCGAGGGGGATGATGGCCAGCATCCCGCCGAGCATGGCCAGCGGCAAGGGGAAGCCCTGCCGGTCGTAGAGCCAGCCGGCCACCAGAGCGCCCAGGCCGGCCAGGCCGACCTGGGTGAGTGACAACTGGCCGGCGTAGCCGGTCACCACCACGAACGACATCAAGATGATGGTGACGATCAACTGCACCTGTATGGCTGCCACCCAGGTGGCAGGGAACAGGAACCATACGCAAATCAGGGCGGCCACCGTTCCGGTCACGATCAGGCCGGGGGGTATACGGCCGCTGCCGAGGCTCGGCATCCGCCCGAAGCGTTCCTCTCGGCCGACCGTCGCCTTGCTCCGGGCGATCAGGACGACAGTGACCAGGATGAACGGGATGGCGGTGGCTGCACCCGGAGTGCTGATGTAACGGGTCACCTCCGACTGGGCCATGCCGATGGCCAAGCCCGCCAGCATGGTGACGGGGAACGACGAGAACCTCCCAATCACCGCCGCCGCGAGGATCGGGATCACGATCAGGGTCAGGGTGCCGCTGTCGAGGCTGGTGATCGGAGCCAGGAGGATGGCCGAGAGGCCGCCCAGCGCCGCTCCGATCGCCCAGTTGGCGGCCGCGATCACGTTGGGGGACACGGCCAACGCGGCCGCCATGCGCGGGTTCTCCGCCACCGCCGTGGTGGCCACCCCGAACGTTGTGAACTTGTAGATCGCCCACAGCACCCCGGTCAGGATCACGACCATCACGAAGATCCAGATGCGGTCCGCGCCGATGGCCGCCCCAAAGATCTTGACGGTTTCGGTCGGCAACATCGGCCGCATGACCCGGGGGAGATAACCGTATTTGAGTGACGCCACGGCGTCGAGAACGACCAGCAGGGCCAAGGTCGACACCATCTTGGCCAGCGGTGACGCGTCGACCATGCGCCGCATCACCAGCCCGTAGTAGAGAACTCCAAGGAGTGCCGACGCCAACAGTCCGGCCGCCAGCGCCACTGCTGTCGGAGCATGGTCGAGGGTTCGGATCTCATAGTAGACGTAGGCCCCGACCATGCCCATGGCGCCCTGGGCGAAGTTGACGACCCCCGACCCCCGGTGCACCAGGACCAACCCGATGGCCGCCAGCGCGTACAGGCCACCCGCGCCCAACCCGAGCGCCGCGAATCGGAATGCTTCGGTCACGTGGTGTCGTCCCCCCGGGGGTGGTGAGCCTTACAGAGCCGGCGCGAGGTCGTAGAAGCCACCCAGCGCGACCGACTTGCCATTCTCGATCTGGTAGTTGATGGCGTAGTGGTTGAACAAGCGGGCGAAGGCGGGGTTCGCGATCGGGACGGCGGAGAACGGCGGTATGACACCGTCGGTGCTGGCGTTGCGGAGGCCATTGAGGGCGGCCAGGAGTGAGGAGGCGGTCACCGGACCTTTCACGCTCGGCAGGGCATCCTCGATCAGTTTGGCCCCGATCCAGGCGATCACCGCCAGCTCGGTCACCGGGGCCTTCGGGTCGATCGCCGCCATGTCGGCCTTGACCTGGGCAATGCCGGCAGCAGGATCATCGCCGGTGCGGACCGAGTTGATACTGATCGCCCCATTCAGCGCCGAGCCGAGGGTGGAAAGAATCTGGCTGAGGAAGATGGCGGACACCGCGGCCACTCGGATCTTCTTCCCGCTCTGGTTGATAGCGGTCACAGCCTGGACGATCTGGGTGGGCACCACGCTCAAGGCGATGCAATCCACGCCGGCGCCCGTGAGCTTGGCGACCGCGGGGGCCAGATCGGGAGCATTGGCCGCGATGGCTGCTCTGGCTGCTTCCTGGAGCCCCTTGCTGGCCGCCCCGCTCTTGATGGCATTGGCCAGGAAGTCGGTGCCGTCGAGATACAGGGTTCCGAACTTGTGGCAGCCCGCCTCCGCCATGCCAATCCCGATCCCGTAGTACTGGGGTATGCCGTTGGAAATGGAGAACGCGGTGGAGGAGACCGCGGTGTCGTCGGTGTCACCGATCGTCGGGATCCCCGCCTTCGTCAGGATGGCCTGGCTCTGACCGATATTGCTGAAACCGAGGATCACGGCCGACACCTTGTCCTGGACGGCCGTCACCTCGCAGGCGTCAGCGGCGCCGGCCGAGCTCTTGGTGTCGCAGGGTATGACGGTGATATTCGGATTGTTGCGAAACAGCCCCTTCGCCGCGGGAACCACCTCAGGAGTGGTGTAGGCCAATCCGCTACTGGTGAAGTCCCCGGCGACCATCACCTTGAACGGGGCCGAACTCGACCCGGTGGTTCCCGCGCCGGTGGTACCCGAGCCGGAGGCCAACGTGGTCGAGGATCCCCCCGACGCGGCGTTCTTCGACGACCCGCAGGCGGCCACCAATGCAGTCGCCGCCACACCGGCGACAAGGCACCGCCCCAGCCTCGATCGGCTCATTCCAACCCCCCGTTGTCGAGGTGGGAGACGCCCCACCGTGCCGCCGGAAACTAACAGGACCTGACATATCTGTCAACGGCGTCGGCGCGTCCTGCGGAGGCAAGTCTTGGCGTATCCGGCCAAATTGTGACCGGCCCGGCCGGCGTCAATCCCGCCAAAATCGTCCGTGGATCGACACCCGGCTCAGGATGTGAATGAATTCTCTTCTCAAACCCTTTCCTGACATTCTGCGGGCCTACCGCCGCAAGCGGCGCCGGACGCCCCCCGACGAGTTCTCCAGGGAAGCCCCGAGATAGGCCTTGACGACCCGACGGTCGGATCGGATCTCGTCGGGAGTGCCGTGGGCGATCAGTTGCCCAAAGTCGAGCACGTAGATGCGGTCGCACGTCCGCATCACCATGTCGACGTTGTGCTCGACGAGCAGGACGGCCGTCTCCCGCTCCACCGCCAACCGACGGATCGAATCCCCCAACCGCTGTGTCTGATTTCCGTCCAGTCCAGCGGCTGGTTCGTCGAGCAGAAGGACCGGCTGCCCGCAGGCGGCGGCCCGGGCGACGGCCAGGATACGCCGTTCGGCAAAGGTCAGATCCGCCACCTTCGCGGACAGGAGGTGCGACAGGCCGAAGTCATCGATGGCGCCCGCCGCGGCGTCCGTCAACTCGCCGTGGCCCGGCCAGGCCAGATCCGTCAGATAAGCGTGCCAGTCCCTGCGGTCGCAGGCCGCCAGGAAATTTTCGACGACCGTCAGGTCATCGAACAGCTCGAGCGACTGGAACGAACGGGCGACACCGCCTCGCGCCCGCCGGCTCGGGTCCGAGGGACGCACCGGTACCCCCCCGACAAGGATCGAGCCGGCGGCCGGGGACACGAATCCGGTCACGGCTTCGATCGCGGTGCTCTTCCCCGCGCCGTTCGGCCCGATGAGCCCGACCACCTCGGAGGGCTTGACGTCCATCGACAGACCGTCAAGCGCCACCACCCCACCGAAACGGACGGTGAGGTTGCGGACCTCGAGTGCTTTCGGAATGAACACGTGGCCGGGATCCGAGCGGCGCCTACCGGGCGACAGGGGCAGTGGCGATGGGCGGACGCGGCGCCGGTCCCGCCACTCCTGGGTACGGTCCCGGACCGCGACGGTCAAGCCGTCCGGGGCCACGCTCAACATCAGCAGCACGCCGATACCCGCCACGACGGACGTCACGGTCGCCACATCGCTGCCTGTGAACGAAAGCAGATGTTGGCTGAGGGTGCCTGGTTGGAGGGTGGCGCCGACCGGGGCTCCGGCAACGGTGCCGACACCGCCGATGACCGCGTTCTGCAGCGTGGTGATCGAATCCGTCGAAGGAAATTCGAAGCTCGGGACCGTTTGCTGAAACGTCAGTAGCACGCCTCCTAGTCCGGCGATCGCGCCCCCGAGGCAGAGGGCGTACGTCTTGGCGCCGCGCACCGAGATACCCAGGGCCGCCGCGGCTCGCTCATTGGTGCGGACGGCAATCAGCCGGCGTCCAACCCGGCCTCGGCGGACGTTGGCCACCGCCAGGCCGGCGGCGACGAGGACGAGGACAGCCACGGTCGTGTAGCCGGCCGGATGAGCGGCCGGCGACACGTCGACCCCGAGCACCGTCAGGTGCTGCGAGGAAATGCCGAAGAACGGGCGAAGAAATGTCCCGTTCCCGTACACGATGGCTTCGACGGAGATGGCGAAGCCGAGCGTGATGATGGCCAGGTTGACCCCACGAGTTCGGGCCCCCAGGCGACCGACCAGCAACCCGATGGGCACCGTCGCCAGCATCCCGCCGACCAGGGCCAGGTCAAACGTCCAATGCAGATGGATCATGCACCATCCCGCCCCCATACCTCCGATGCCGGCAAAGGCCATCTGGGCCAGCGAGACCTGTCCGGCGTAGCCCGTGACCACCACGAAGGAGAGGAGGATGATGGCGTAGATCACCTGCAGCTGCACCGCGATCCGCCACGACGGGCCAAACAGCCACCAGGTGCACAGCAGCGTGCCCGCCACCGCGAGCAACACCACACGGGGTCGGATCTGACCGCTGCCAAGGGCCGGCAGACGGCCGGAGCGCTCACCCCGACTCGTTACGCCGGCCCCCCGGACCAGCAGCACGACCGTGACCATCAGGAACGGCAGCGCCGTTCCCCAGCCCGGTGTCTCGACGTAGTAGGTGACGAGAGACTGACCGATACCGATCACCAGACCGGTGATGGTCGTGATGGGAAACGAGGAGAAACGGCCGACGACCGCCGCGGCCAGCACCGGGATCACCAGCAGCGTGATGTTGTCGCTGCCGAGCCCGGTGATGGGGACCAGGAAGACGACCGCGATTCCGGCCAAGGCCCCGCCAACGGCCCAGTTGACCGCCGCCACCAAATCGGGTGACACGGTCAGCGCCGCGGCCGCACTTGGGTTCTCTGCTACCGCGCTCGTAGCCACGCCGAAGGTCGTGAACCGGTAGATGGCCCATAGCAAGGTGGTGAGGACGATGACGATCCCGAAGATGCAGATGCGGTCCGCGCCGACAGCCGTGCCGAAGATATACACCGGACCGATCGGCAGCATCGACGGCACCAGCTTGGGCAGCACCCCGTAGTGCAGATCGGCGATGCCTTGCAGGACGACGAGCAACGCGAGCGTCGCCACGATCTTGGCGAGGGTGGAAGCCTGCCGCATCCGGCGCATGACAAGGAGATGAAAGGCCGCGCCCAGCGCCGCCGACGCGGCGACGGCGATGAGCAGGGCGACAAGCGAGGGGGCGTGCCACCCCACCCGGACGTCGTAGTAGACGTAGCCGCCGGCCAATCCCAAGGCTGCTTGCGCGAAGTTGACAACTCCAGAGCCCCGGTAGACGAGCACCAGTCCGATAGCGGCCAGGGCGTAGAGACCGCCGGAACCCAGGCCCAGCAGCGAGAACCTGAAGATGTCGCTCACGGCTCGGTCGTCACCGAGTGCCGTGGCCTCGAACCCGCAGAGTTAGTGGGGCGCCGTTGACCGGTCAGCCGACCGACGCCGCGGCCGAGGCGCCGGCGAGGTCCGGCTTGACAATCGCCTCGAGTTCGTCCTCGAACACCGGATCGGCCGATCGCAGATACCCGGCTCGGCGGTGGAAGTGCCGCACCAACTCGTCGGGCACGTGGTGCTCCCCGAGGATGTCGGCCGCGGCGGGTCCGATGCGCTCGGCCACCTCGCCGAGATGGCTGGCCGGCAGACGGTAGAAGCGCATGGCGTTGCCGCCGAGGATGTCGCGCAATTCATTCTCCGGGACGTCGCCGAAGGCGTGTCGCAACCAATCGAGGGTGTTCGGCCAGAGGCCCTCCCAGTGGGGGAAGTCCTGACCGAAGCCGAATTGCTGGAGGCCGATCTCGGCCCGCATCTCGACCTCGGCGCGATGGGGGGAAGAGGGCACCACGAGGACATGTTCGGCGTAGTACTCACGCGGCGTGCGCCGGCACGGGGGTCGCAGCTCGGCGAAGGCGTGCTCGAGGAACTCGAACGTGGCGGGAACCCAGTCGGCCCGGATCTCCGTGAGCGCGACTCGGAGACCGGGGTGCCGGTCGAAGACGCCACCGGCCATCAGCATCCACATCGGGCGCCGAGGCTGCTGGAGGAAGGTGCGTATGGGAGACCCCCGCTCCTGCATCATTTTGTGGATCATCTCGAAGTCGTGCCCACCGGTGGTCTCCCCGTCGCCCATCATGTGGACGCTCTGCTGGGTGGTGACCTGTTGCTCACCGTTCCAGCCGGCGTGGGTGGTGAGCACCAGCCCGAGTTCCTCGCAGGCCGACCAGAAGGGCTCGAAGTACGGGTCGTACAGGGGTGGGAGCGAGGCGTCGGCGGTGTTGTTGGGCGGCGTGACGGATACGAAGCCGTGGGCGGCGCACCATTCCAGCTCGGCGATCGTCTCCTCCAGGTCGAGGCAGGGGCCGGCCTCGGCGACGCCGAAGGCTCGCCCGTCGCATTCGCTCATGAAATCCGCCAGCCACCGGTGGTAGGCCCGGGCGCCAGCGGCTCGCACGTCGGGCGGGCGCGGCGCATTGGCTGGGCTGAAGAACGGGAGAGAGGCCACCTGAGTGCCCGGGATGAGGATCTCTCCGGCGACCCCCTCGGCGTCCATCTGGGCCATGCGGATCTTCGGGTGCGACGCCCCAAACTCGCCGCCGCCCCGGACGAGTCCCCGCTCGTCGAACATCGGAACGGTAAGCCGGGGCGGACGGGCGGGCGTCGCCCGACCGTTGACGTATTGCACGCTCTCCCGGATCAGATCATCGACGAGGATCCGGTACTCCGCCTCGAGGTATCCGATGATGTCCGGGATCATGGGCGTGACGTGACCGTCGCCGGAGATGATGGTGATGCGCTTCATGAGAACCCCCCCTGGTCGTCTCGACGCCAGATTGAAGATGGCGGAGGCGAGCTGCCAGACTGGCGACCCCGGACCTCCTCACGCCTATTAAACTACGTTGACGGCGTCAGGGGAAGGGCTCGACGACGATAGGGAGAACCTCGTGTCGCACCTCGGTGTTTGGACGCCGGCCACGCTCGAGGAGCGTATCGATCGCCTCGAGTCCCTCGCTTCGATTCGTCAGCTCGCCTCTCGCTACGCCGTAGCCCTCGACTCCCGAAACATCGACGACCTGGTCGCCCTCTTCGTCCCCGACGTCAGGGTGGGTCGGACCGGCGAGGGCCGCGCGGCACTCAAACAGTGGTTTACCGAGCTGATGCGAGGCCCACGGACGACGGTCCACTTCGTCGGCAATCACACGGTCGACTTCGATGATCCCGAGCACGCGACCGGGATCGTGTACTGCCACGACGAGCTGGAGCGACCCACCACAGGCTTGTGGGAGTACGGCAAGCTCCAATATTGGGACACCTACGTCCGCCTCGAAGGCGAATGGCTCTTCCACCGCCGGCGGTTTCACCGGTGGTACATCGTCGATGCGCTGGAGCGACCTTCACCGGGAGCGGGCACCGGGGCGGACACCGACCCGCTGACGACCCACCTGGTGCCGGACGCTTTCCCGAGCTGGGGCGCCTTCTGGGACACCGCCCGTTGATGACCAGCGCGCACACCGAGGCGTCCCACCGTGGCGCCACGCGCGTACCCGACCGATAGCCTGGCTCGAACCCGAGCTCCGCGAGAAAGCCCCTATCATGCCGCTCGACCTATCGCCCCATCTCGATCCGGCCAGCACCGCCGTCATCGCTCTCGAGGTGCAAGAGAACCTGCTGCTGCCGGAGAAGGCCATGATCCCGGGGTTGGCGGCGCACGCCCAGGCGATCGGCTTGATCGATCGACTCGCCACTCTCTTCGCTTCGGCGCGCCGGGTGGGCGTCCCGATTCTCTACGTCAGCGACCACCGTCGGCCCGACGGCCTGGGCGCCGCGACCAACATCACCGTCGGCCGGGCCATGACCGGCGTATCCCGGAACATGGGTCACGGCCCCATCGTCTCGCAGCTCACCCCACGGCCCGAAGACGTCTCGATCGCCCGCGAGCACGGCATGACCGGCTTCTACACCACCCCCCTCGACGCGTACCTTCGCAACCTCGGCGTGCGCACGGTCATCATCACCGGAGTCTCGGCCAACATCGCCGTCAACGGGACGTCGATCGAGGCCATGAACCTGGGGTACCGCGTCATCGTCCCGAGCGACTGCGTCGCGGGTGACCCGCCGGAGTACGTCGACCAACTGCTTCGGTACTCGACCCGCAACGTGGCGTTGGTGGCGCCCGTGCAGGGCATTTTAGACTATTGGGATGCTCGGCTTATCTAGCCAGGCGAGCGAAGGGGAGCGTAAATGCTGGATGACCGGGCGGGCCTTTCGGGGAAGATCGCGGTGATCACCGGTGGCGCCGGCGGGCTCGGGCGGGCGTGCACCATCGCCCTGGGCCAGGCTGGGATGTCGGTGGCGGTATGCGATCGCGACCCAAACGCCGTCGCCGAGGTGGACAAGATGCTCCGCGACGGGGGCGTGACCGCTCACCTGGCGACCTTTGACGTACGCCAGCCGGAGGCGCTGGCGGCCTTCTTCGACGAGGTGGATGACCACTTCGGCCGCGTCGACGTGCTCGTCAACATTCCGGGTGGCGGGTTCCGGAAACGGGTGATCGATATGACGCCCAACGGCACCTACGCGGTGATCCGCCAGAACTTCGTCTACGTGCTCGAAGCGTGCCAGCACGCCGCCCGCCGCATGATCGACCAGGGCACAGGTGGCAGCATCGTCAACATGACAACGATCGAGGCGCACCGGGCCATGCCGGACATGGGCGTGTACGGTGCCATGAAAGCGGCGGTCGCCCACCTGACCAAAACCCTCGCCGTCGAACTCGGTCCTCACGGCATCCGGGTCAATGCCGTCGCCCCCGACCTCTTTCCGAACGAATCGACTGCGGCAGCGGGGTTCAGCACCGCTGACCAGGACAGCCCACTCACGCACCTCGAGTACGAGATCGCGGTCCCTCTCGGGCGCCACGGCGAGGATGCCGACCTGGCGGGACCGGTCCTCTTCCTGGCATCCAACCTTTCCTCCTACGTGACCGGGACGACCATCCACATCGACGGCGGGACCTTGGCCACTGGCGGGTGGGTCCGCTGGCCCGAGGGCTATCGCAACACCATCCCGCACCGCCTATTGCAGCGAATCGAGGAGGACGGCTCCGCCTGATCCCCCGACCCGCCACCCGCGACGGGGTTCAGAGGATGCGGTAGCTGCCCTGAGCGGCCGTGACGGGACGGTTGGCGTTGCCCTCGTCGTGGAGGGTCAGCTCCACCACCAGACGCCGGTCCGGGCCGAGCACGGCCTCCCCGTCGACCCGGAAAGGCCCGACTTTGCCCCGGGCGACGTACATGACGTCCCAGCTTTCGATCTGGAGGGCCTCCGTCCCGGCGCGGTCCCGGGCCAGATCGTTGGCGGCCGTCTCCAGCACGATCTGGATGGGGCCGAGATGCAAGGCCGCATCGGGGGACGCCATCTCGCCGACGAGCTCAGGGAGGACCCAGTGCCCATCCTCGCGGTGACGGGCGCCAAAGACCTGATGCAACGGCGGGAGGTCCGGCGAGTCGACGATGTCCATCATGGGATTGTCGACCGGCTCGAAGCCGGACGGCGTCCCGCCGAGACTCACGCAGATGCCCTCCGAGATGGCGATGAGCCGGTCGGGATGGTCGGAGTCGACGATCCGCGAGCGGGAGAAACCGGTGGTACGGCCGAGCCGAATGGTCGTCTGGACGCCGTCGACCTGACGGACACCTTTGGCGTCGTCCAGGATCATGATCGACTGGCTCAACGGGTTGGGGACGTACTCGTCATCGGCCATGCCGCCACCCTCGGGGGACGAGATACACAGCGGCGCGGCCATGATGCCGCCGGCCGGGTTACGCATGTCGTGACGCAGCGGCATCGTCTGGCGCGTCGCCCCGCGGTCGAGGACAGGATGGGTCCGCCCGAGATAGCGGTACGTCAGCAAACTCGTCCATTTCGACTCGAACCGCTTCCAGTAGTCCACCGGCGGGGTGGCGCGGATGTCGTCGACAGCACGTCCTTGGTCGGCCAAAGTAACCTCCTCAGATGGTCGCCGGCCCGGTGCATAAGGCTCGACCACGCCGCGGTTGCTCCGCATCGATGGTAGCTGACGTCGATCAGGGTGGGCGCTGGCCCCGAGTCGGCGATTGTCGGTGTCGGACAGAACGGCCGCTACGCTGAGCAGACAAGCGGGGTGGGCTGGGCCGATACCCTGACCGTCCGCAACGACGAGCGCTGGACCGGGGGGACCTGATGGGCGCGTACGACGATCCACCGACCGCCAGCGTCGTCAGCTGGCTCGAGTCGAACCTCGGGGGGAAGGTGCAATCCCTCTCCCGCCAGGCTCGTTGGCGACCGGTGTGGATGGTGGACCTCGAACGAGATGGCGAGCTCCTGCCACTCTGCGTACGCGGCGACCGGATCGACACTGAGTACACCTGGTCGCTCGAGCACGAGATGCGCTTCCAGCGCACACTGCAGGAACAGGGGATGCTCGCCCCAAGGGTCCACGGCTGGATCGACGATCCCCGGGCCATCGTCATGGACCGGGTGCCGGGTCGGCCCGACTTCGCCGACTCCACTGACGAGGAGCGAGACGTTGTCGTCGATGAGTACCTCCAGGCGCTGGCATCGATCCACTCGCTCGACCTCGGCCCCTTCGACGACGCCGAGATCGACCGAGCGCCGCGGCCGGAGGAGTCCGGCCTGGTCGGGGTCCGCCGCATGGTCAGGATGTACCGGCGCCAGAAGGTTCGCCCCGACCCCTTCACGGAATGGGCTCTGGGCTGGCTCCACCGTCATCCACCCGAGAGCCGGGGCCGCGAAGGCCCTGTCGTCTGGGACTCGGGACAGTTCCACCATGAGCGTGGTCACCTGGTGGCGGTCATCGATCTCGAGCTCGGGCACATCGGTGACCCGATGATGGACCTCGCCGCCTGGCGCATGCGGGACAGCATCCTCGGCTTCGGGGAGTTCGCCAAGCTCTACGACCGGTACGCCGAGTTCGCAGGGGCACCGATCGACCTCGAGGCCATCAAGCGGCACCACATCTGGTTTACGCTGAGCAACCAGCTCGCCTTCTCTCATGCGGTCAAGGACCCGCCGCCGGGCTCGGACTTCGCCACGAACCTCCAGTGGTGCAACGAGACCAATCTGTATGTCACGGAGGGGATCGCCGAGTACATGGATGTCGAGCTTCCGGACGTCGAGATGCCCGAGCCGCACCGGTCCCGGGTCGGACCCGTCCACCACCATCTGGCTCGCAGCCTCCGGGCCTTGCAGCCGGATGACGAGTTTCTGCGCCACCAGGTCCGCATCAACTTCCGGGTCGCCCAGCACCTGGCTCGGGTTGACGAGATCGGCGACGCCATCGAGCGAGCCGACCTCGACGACCTTCGGGGAGTGCTGGGCTATCGACCGAATAGTTGGGCCGACGGGGACGTCGACCTCGAGAGGTTCGTACTCGCCGACGCCGCGTCAGGGCGTCATGATCCCGTCCTGGTCACCCTGTTCCACCGTCGCAATCTTCGAGCGCAAATGCTCAACGGTCCGCCCGGTTCCGCCATGGCGCGACATCATCCGATCCAATCGTTCCGCTGACGTCGCGGCAGGCGGCGGACGGCGGTGCTAGCTTGCGGCCCGCCGCAGGAGGAGGGAGCTGCAAATGGATCTCGGTATCTCGGGCAGAGTGGTGTTGATGGTGGGGGGCAGCAGGGGAATGGGCCTCGAGGCGGCCAAGATGCTTGCCGCCGAGGGGTGCCAGGTCGCCATCGTGGCGCGCACCAAGACCGACATCGACGAAGCCGTCGAATCGATCAGAGGGGAGGGCGGCACGGCGACCGGCGTCCCCGCCGACATCACCAAGGTTGACGACGTCGAGCGCGCCGTGGCCGAGACGCGTCAGACGTTTGGCCCTCCCCTGATCGTGATCGGCCAGACGAAGTTCAACATCCCGGGGGACTTCTCCGACATCACCGAGTACGAGCACTATGTCGACTCCTTCCGGAGTTACACCATGAGCCAGGTGTACCTCCTGCACGCGGTGCTACCGGGGATGAAGCAGGCCGGTTGGGGTCGCTACGTGCACATCGGCTCCGCCACCGCGAAGGAACCGGAAGGGTCGATCCACCATGTCATCGCCAACGCGACCCGCCCCTCCACCATCGGGCTCCTCAAGACCGTGGCTGACGAATACGCGCAGTACGGGATCACGGTCAACACCATCGCGCCGGGCTGGATCGCGACCCAGAATGCGTACGACTACCTCGAACACCAACTCGGGCTCACCACGGACGAGCAGCGGCGGGATTGGCTGCGCCAGCACGGCGGGGTACCCGCGGCTCGGATGGGCCGGGCGGACGAGATCGCTTCCATGATCGTGTACCTGTGCTCCGAGCAGGCCGGCTACGTGACCGGCAACTGGATCGAGGTCGACGGCGGGCACCACCGGTCGGCCATGTGAGGTCAGAGAGCCGACAGCCCCTCGGTCACCCGGGTTCGTAGCTCATTGCGCAGGATCTTGCCGGTGGCGTTGAGCGGCAGGGCCTCGACGATCTCGACTCGACGGGGGACCTTGTAATTGGCCATGGCCTGGCGGGCGAAGGCGACGACGTCCTCGGGCGTGAGGTCGACCCCCGGCGCGGGGACGACGAAGGCGGCCGCCACCTCGCCGTAGTGTTGATCGGGTATCCCGATGACCGCGGCGGCGGACACCATCTCCCACGCGGTCAGCATCCCTTCGATCTCGGCGGGAGCGACATTGAAACCCCCGACGATGAACATGTCCTTCTTACGGTCGCACACTTTGATGTAACCGGCCGCGTTCATGTAAGCGATGTCCCCGGTGTGCAGCCATCCGTCAGCTTGAAACACCTCCGCGGTGGACTCCGGTTCGTCGTAGTAGCCGTTCGAGAGGTTGAAGCCGCGGACGAGGATCTCCCCGCGATCACCAAGGGCCACGTCCCTCCCGGTGTCGTCGATGAGGCGGACCTCAACTCCCGGGAGGGGCCGACCGGACCAGTTGGCCACCACCTCCGGTGGATCACCGGGGTAGGTGATGGCAACCGTCGCATGCGCCTCGGTGAGACCGTACCCCGTCATAACGTGCTCCAGACCCAGCTCGTCGCGCATGCGATAGACGAGCTCTACCGGAACGTAGGCCGCGGAGACGGTAGCCACGCGCCACGACGACAGGTCCGCCTGAAGGGTTGCCTGCTGCTCGAGTAGGGCCCCGAACATGGTCGGCGAGCCACCCAGATGAGTGATGCCGTGCTGCTCGATCGCCCGCAGGGTGGTCTCGGGATCGAACACGGCCATGGGAACCGTCGTCGCTCCGGACATGAGGGCGAGCATCCAACCGAACTTGTAGCCGAAGCAGTGAAAGAAGGGCATGACGATAAGGGTTCGGTCAGCCTCGCCGATCTGCCAACCCTCGTTGCACAGCTGATAGGTCTTAATCGACGCTCCGTGGCGAAGGACGACGCCCTTCGGGTGGCCGGTCGTCCCCGACGTGAAGATGATGTCGCTGACATCGTCGGGTTCGATGGCGTCGATCCGGGCCCGGACGAGGGCCTCCGAGACATCGTCACCAGTCGCTCGCAGGTCGTCCCACGTCACGTCACCCGGCTTCGACGGTCCGTCCATGATCACGGCCTTGGACAGGGCGGGCAGATGGGGGTCGGCTCGACGCAGCATCTCCAACGAATCAGATCCGAGAAAGCCGTTGACACAGAACAGCGCGTTGGCCTCCGTCTTCCGGAGGACGTGGACGGCTTCGGCTTCCTTGAAGCGAGTGTTGACCGGCACCACCCAGGCGCCACAGGCGAGAATTCCCAGCGCAGAGACGATCCAACGGGCCGAGTTCGGGGCCCAGAGCGCCACCCGGTCACCCGGCTCGATCCCGAGCGATACCAGTCCGCGGGCCGTCGAAAGCATCTCCGCGGCCACCGCTTCAAAGGTCATTTCCACCGCACCGTCGATGATCGCGACGGAGGCCCCGAACCTGTCGGCGGAGGAAAGCGCCATCTCCGGGATCGACGTAAAGTCGAATTCGGCGCGGCACGGTCGCATGGTAACAGAGCAACTATTTCTGTCCGCCCCAGACAACTCGTCGACCAGACAACTCGTCGACCAGACAACTCGTCGACTGGACGAACTTGTCGCGCAGCCCGGTCGACCTATGAACCCGGCGGGCGCGGATCGGATGGGGCCTGGTAGCGACCCGGCGGCACGCACGCGAAGACGGCCTCGGCCTCGCAGGTGACGACCTCCCCGTCCCAGAGGCGGCCGGTTACCGGCACGTTCTGCCCGTTTCGAGTCCCCGCCATCGATTCGATGCGCAACGCCTTGTGCAGCGGCGTCGGCCGCAGATATCTGACCGCGAGCGACCTCGTCACCCCGAGATGGCCGGCACTGATCACCGCTCGGCCCAGCATGCCGTCGAACGCCGCGGCCAGGAACCCTCCGTACACGGTCCCCGGACCTCCCTCCCATGCGCCGCCGAAGGTCACCACCCCAGCGACCCGGCCAGGCTGCTCTTCGACGGTGATGGGCGGCGCCAGCGGGTTGGATTGTCCGAAGGCCGCGTGGGTTTCCCAGATCTGGTCATTGGTCGCGGCCCCGGGCGCGAGGCCCGCCAGACCCTCATAGCGTCCCGTCCGGGCCGCTCCGGAGAGCACCGCCAGGGCCTCGGTCACGTGCGACATGGCCTGAGCCAATTGGGCGTCATCGACACTCGTGAGGACGGTCATCGATACCAGGGCGCGGAGGCGATCGGCCAGAACTCGCCGCAGGTCCTCGCCCCCCGAAGATTCAGCTGGATGGTGCGGGGTCCTCATCGGCCCTCCTCGGTGTGCGTCTCGGGCCCACGGTATACTTCGTCTGGTCGATCGAGATGGAGATACCTAATTCCACTGAATGGGTCGATTCGGCCGGCGCGGTGAAGTCGCCCGGCCCCTGGATGCAGGCCGTGCTTTCGGAGATGGACCGGGCGCCTACCGCGGTCCGGACCTTTGCCGGCGAGTGGAGCGGATCGGAATTGCTGGCCCGAGCGGGCGGCGCGGGGCAGCTCCTCCGGCGACTGGTCGCCCCCACGACGGTCGTCCCTGCCCTCCTCTCGACCACATCGTCGTCGATCGCGTTGACCCTCGGCGGAGCGCTCACCGACCGGCCGCTCGCGCCGCTGGGAACCCGGCTCTCGGTCCAGGAGTTGACGCTCCTGGTCCGCGGGCTGGAGGCGGATGTCCTGTTGTGCGACGAGGCCAACCGGGACCTAGCCGCCCTGGTCGCCGCCGCCGCGGGAGTGGAGACGGCCGTGGCCACTGAGCCTCCTGCCGTCGACCCCGACTTCATCCCGACGAGCCCGGGCAGCGTCGTGCTGGTCCTGCACACCTCGGGGACCACCGGACAGCCGAAGGCGGTCAGAGTGCGAGACGAGGCCGTCTACCACCGGGCCCGTGCCTACCACGACGCGATGGGACTCTCTGGTGGGGATCTGTACTGCAGTACGGGAGGGTTTCACCACACCGGCGGAGTCGGCATGCTCTTCGTGGCCGCCGCCTGCGGCGCAGGCCTGGTGCCCTTCCCCCGTTTCTCGGTCGACGCGTGGAAGGCCCTCGCCCATCTGCGCCCGACCTGCGCGCTCCTGGTTCCGACCATGATCGACCTCCTGCTTGAAGAGAAGGCCCTTGCCGACGTGGCGCTCAGGGGCCTGCACTACGGGACCGCGCCCATCCATCCGGACACCCTGCGCGCCGCGTTGCGAGCCTTGCCGGGCACGGAGTTCACGCAGGCCTACGGAATGACCGAAGGCGGCCCCATCAGCATGCTGGGGCACGCCGACCATTTGCGAGCAGCCGCAGGCGAGTCCCATCTGCTGACGTCGGTTGGACAACTGGTGCCGAGTATCGAGGCTCGCTTTGATGACGTCGCCGGCGATGGCGTCGGTGAGTTGGTCGCCCGCGGCGGGCAGATCTTCCAGCCCGGTCCTGATGGCTGGCTCCACACCGGCGACCTGGGTCGGACGGACGAAGAGGGATTCCTGTACCTGCAGGGACGCAAGGGCGACAAGATCATCCGTGGAGGGGAGAACGTGTTTCCCCTCGAAGTGGAACGGGTGTTGGAATTGCACGATCAGGTCCGAGAGGCCGCCGTCATCGGCATCGCCAGCCGGCGATGGGGTCAGACACTCAAAGCGGTGATCGTGGCCAAGGATCTGGACGATCCTCCGGACGTGTCGGTCCTGGTTGACCACGCGCGTGATCACGTCGCCCGCTTCAAGGTGCCGGAAGACTGGGAGTTCGCCGCCGAGCTGCCTCGCAATGCCGCCGGGAAGCTGCTCCGTAACCACCTTTCGTAAGTCGACCCCGGTTGCGCGGCAGCCGCATCCGATGAGAATTCAGTTAGTCGATCTGCGATAGGAAATGGGTGGGGGGCCCGGTCCTGCCCGCCGAACACGGAGAGCTGACGGTCAGGAGACCCGGAGATGACCTCTAGCCGTTCCTCGGATCTCGCGGACATCCTCGCCGCCACGAGGTCATTCATCGATGACGAGGTGATTCCTGCCGAACCTGTTCTGCGGATGATGACGCTGGACTCTCTCGTCGAAATGGAGCGACTCAAGGCGGAAGCGAAGCGAAGGAACCTTTGGGCTTTGGGCCACCCCAAGGACATCGGAGGCGGCGGCCTCAGCTTTATGGACGTCACCGCCCTCAACGAGGTCATCGGGCGTTCCTTCTTCGGCCAGAGCGCCGTCGGGACCTGGTCGATGCAGGACTCGATCATGCTCAACAAGTACGCCAACGAGGAGCAGAGGGAACGTTGGTTGGTACCCCTGGTCGCAGGTGAGATCCGGTCGTCGGTCGGCATGACCGAGCCCGAGGTGCCCGGGTCCGATCCAACCTTGATGCAGGCCACGGCTGAGCTTGACGGCGAGGAGTGGGTGATCAACGCCCACAAGTGGTTTACCACCGGGGCCAACATCGCCGCCTTCACCACCATATTCGCCCGCACCGAGCCAGAGGAGGCGGGTCGGCACAAGCGATTCTCGGCCATCATCGTGCCTACCGACAGCCCCGGGTACGAAGTCGTCAGAGTGATACCGACCATGGGCAGCATCCTCGGGGCCCACTGCGAGATCCGGTTGACCGATGTCCGGGTGCCACGCGACAACCTGTTGGGGGGGCGGGGCGAAGGTTTCACCATCGCCCAGGACCGCCTGGGTCCGGGTCGGATCTTCCACTGCATGCGTTGGCTCGGACAGATGCAACGGGCGTTCGAGCTGATGTGCGCGCGCGTCAACGAGCGATCGCTGCCGAGCGGGCCCTTGTCGCAGAATGGGCAGATCCGCCTGCTGATCGCCGAATCAGCCGCCGATATCTTCTCGCACCGAGCCGCCACCCTGGCTGCCGCCGAAGCGGTCGATCGCGGCTCCGAGGCCCGGATGGAGATCTCGCTCATCAAGTTCCGGGGGGCCGAACTCCTGCATAATGTGATCGACCGGGCCATCCAGGTGCACGGTGCGCTCGGCGTGACTGCCGATACCCCCCTGGAATGGATGTACCGCGAGGCCCGCTACGCGCGCATCTACGACGGACCCGACGAGGTCCACCGCGATCGGGTCGCGCGCACGTTGGCCAAGGACCCGACGGCGGCGCCCTGGGCGACGTCGGGGCGCAGGTAGGCCCCCATTGGCCGACGCCGACACCGCCGACACCGCCGTCATAGACCTCGTCGACCGGCTCCGCCTGCGGACCTTCCTCCAAGGTGTCGTCGCGCTGTCCGACGGTGAGCTCGACCTCGAGGTGCTCAGTGGCGGCCGCTCCAATTTCGACGTACCAGGTCCGCACCGGATCGGCCGAATACGTCCTCCGGCGCCGGCCGCTCGGCGCCATCGCCGCAGGTGCGCATGACATGGCCCGCGAATTTCGGGTGCAATCGGCCCTGCAGGCCACGGAGATTCCCCTGGCCACGGTCTACGGCTACTGCGCCGACGACTCGGTGATGGGTGCCCCTTTCTACGTCATGTCTCGGGTGCACGGGCAGGTGTTCCACCGGCCGGCGGACGTAGCCGCCCTCAGTCGGGAGGCGGCCGCCGCGGTCTCCACCGGGGCGGTCGACGTCCTCGACCGGCTGCATCGGGTGGACTTTGGGGCGGTCGGGCTCGGCGAGCTCGGTCGACCGGATGGTTTCGTCCGACGGCGCATCGGTCGCTGGCTCGAGCAATGGCGGAAGGCGCCGCACCGGGAGCACCAGCTCGTCGAGCCCCTCGGCGAGATGCTGGCGGCCGCGGTGCCGGCCCGAGCCGACTCGACGCTCGTACATGGCGACTACCGACTGGGCAACATGATCGTCGAGCCCTCGGCTCCCCAGCCGATCGCCGCCGTCCTCGACTGGGAGATGTCGACGCTCGGGGATCCCATGACCGACCTGGCTCACCTATTGGTGTATTGGGAGCCCAGCCGCGGACGGCTCACCCACGAATCGCAGACCATCGCCGAGCACCCGGGGTTCCTGACTGCGGCAGACTTGGCCAGTCGCTATGCGGCGGAGAGCGGGCGTGACCTCTCGGAGCTTCCCTTCTACCTGGCCTTCGAGCATTGGCGGGCGGCGATCATCAAAGAGGGCATTTACACCCGCACTCGAGGGGCGCAGACCGAGCACGACGAGGCTGAGGTCGACGACATCGGGGACACCGTGGTCCGCCACCTCCAAGAAGCCGAACAGATCCTGCGCGAAGGCTGACCCCGCCGGGCGTCCCCAGCGGACGCGCCGAGCGGCAGGACGGCGCCCGAAGGAGACCTACCCGCCCAATCCCAACGGGGCGGCCCCGAAGAGTTTGCGGACCCCGAGGCCGACCTCGGCGGCGTCCAAGGCCTCGCCGGACGTCGAGGTGTAGCCACCTTCGACGGTCCAACCCCGAACCCGGCGAATGGTGTTCCCGTCCACTCGCAGCACGGCGCCGCTGAGCCAACCGGCCTCCTCGCTGCACATCCAAGCCACCACTGGAGAGGAGTTCGCGGCATCGAGGGGATCCCAGCCCGCGCCTTCGGCGGTGGATCGGCCGATGGTCGCCAACATCCTGGTGGCCGCGATCGGGGAGATGGCATTGACCGTCACCCCGTAGCGCTGCATCTCCATGGCCACGATCCCGGCCAGAGTGGCGATGCCGCCCTTCGCCGATCCGTAATTGGCCTGCCCGATATTGCCGAACAGACCCGCACCCGATGTCGTCATCACCACCCGGCCGGACACGGAATGGCCCGCCTTGGACTGGTCCCGCCAATACGCACAGGCGTGCTTGGTCAGCGCAACCGTCCCCTTGAGGTGCACCGCGATCACGGCGTCGAACTCATCCTCGGTCATGGCCACGAGCATCCGGTCGCGGATGAAGCCGGCGTTGTTGACGACTGCGTGCAGATCACCGAACTGCTCAACGGTGCGGGCCACCAGCGCGGCCATTCCATCCCAATCTGTGACGGACGTGCCGTCGACCAAGGCCTTTCCCCCAGCCGCCTCGATCTCCGCCGCGACCTGCTCGGCCGGTGATTCTGCGGCCGCCTCAACTTCACCGTGGAGGCCGACGCCCAAGTCGTTGACAACGACCGTTGCGCCCTGGCGGGCCAACTCCAGGCAGTGGGCGCGGCCCAATCCTCGTCCGCCGCCCGTCACGATCGCCACGCGGCCGTCCAGCAGCCCCATCGTCTCTTTCCTCCCGACGCTCCGAGTCTCTAAGATCTCAATGAATTTTACGATAGCGTCAACTCGGCTGGTGGCGCTTCGGCAACCCCGTGACGAACCCCGGAGGCACCATGCCCTACGCACCCACGCCCTACCTGCTGGTCGAGACCGACGGTCCCGTCACCGTTGTCACCCTCAACAATCCCGACATGCGCAACGCCATGGTCGATGACATGCACCAGGGATTGCAGGAGATCTGGGGCTGGCTGTCGGCTGACCACTCGGTCGGCTCAGTCGTCCTCACCGGCGCGGGCACGGCCTTCAGCGCCGGGGGCGACGTTCCCAGTTTCATTCGCAGCTACGAGGATCCGGATCATCGCCGCCTCTCCCTTCGTGGGGCCCGGCGGCTCATGGACGCCATGGCCGAGTTTCCCAAGCCGGTGATCGCGGCCGTCAACGGGCCAGCCGTGGGGCTGGGCTGCAGCATCGCGGTCAGCTGCGACATCGTGCTGATCGCGGAGAGCGCGTTCATGGCTGATACCCACGTCGACATCGGCTTGGTCTGCGGTGACGGCGGCGCGGTGGCCTGGCCGCTCCTGATGAGCTTTCTCAAGGCCAAGGAATACCTGCTGACCGGTGACCGCATCCCGGCGTCGGAGGCGGTGGCGCTGGGACTGGCCAACCGGGCGGTCGCGGACGGGGCGCTGATGGACGAGGCCATGGCGCTCGCCCATCGGTTGGCCGACAAACCCCGCCAGGCGCTGCAGGAGACCAAGCGTGCGCTCAACCTTCACCTTCAGGCGGCCATCTCATTGGTCGCGCCCTTCGCCTTGTCTGCGGAGGCCGAATCCTTCGCCGGCGACGACGTCCGCAAGAGCATCGAGAGGTTCACTCGCTAGCCCAGATCCCGACTAGCCCAGATCCCGACTAGCCCAGATCCCGACTAGCCCAGATCCCGAGTAGCCCAGGCTCCCGAGGCCGCGCGGTCACGAGTCAGGTAGGTTCTGACGGGTGGAACTCGGCTTCTCCTCGATGAACACTTTGGACGAAATTCGACCGGATCGTTTGGGTCGAGAGCTCGAGGATCGGGGATTCGACTCGCTGTGGTACGGCGAGCATTCCCACATTCCGGTCTCGAGGACGACGCCGTATCCAGCCGGGGGCGAGATGCCCGATCAGTACCGGCGCATGATGGACCCGTTTCTGTCGCTCCTGCTGGCGACCACGACCACCGAGCGGTTACGGGTCGGCACCAGCGTGGCCCTGCCATTGGAGCACGACCTCCTGGATCTGGCCAAGACGGTCGCCACCCTCGACCATCACACTGGCGGCCGCTTCCACTTCGGGGTCGGCGTCGGATGGAACCAGGAAGAGCTGGCGAATCACTCCCAGGTCCCTTGGGCCCAGCGTTACCGGGCTCTGCGCGAATGCGTGGCTGCGCTCCGCACCCTGTGGGTGGAGGAGGAGGCCGAACATCATGGTGAGTACTTCCACTTCGACCGGGTGTGGCAACTACCCAAGCCCCTGCAGCGGCCCTACCCTCCGGTGTGGTGCGGCACTGGTGGCCGGGTGGGAACCCGGGAGGCGGTGGCCTGGGCGGACGGCTGGATGCCAATGGACATCGCGCTCGGCGACGTGGCCAAGAAGGTGACGAAGTTTCGCCAGATCGCCACTGACGCCGGCCGTGATCCGGCCGCCCTCCCCATCACGATCGTGGCCATGGGCGACATCGACATCCAGACGCTTTCTCTCTACCGCCAGCTCGGCGTCGAGCGGACCCTTGTCGGTCCGGACCGATCGGGCTGGGACGACCCGGCCACCACGCTCCCGTGCCTCGATCGGTACGCGGCGATGATCCCCGAGATCCGCTAGGAACCAACAGTCCCCCGCTGACTCGGGTACTGCGACTACGGCTGTGGCTACGGCTACGGCTCGGCGAAGGGGGGCAAGGGCGGCAGGTCGGCGTCGCCCGCCAAAGGCCCGAATCGCGGGGACCGGCGGTCAACGAAGGCCGAGACACCCTCGGCGAAGTCCGGGTTCTCCGGCCGATTCAGGTCGCTCATGGCCGCGAACCAGCCCTCGTTGGCCTCGGTATAGCCGCGGCTCAGGTCACCCCAGACCTGGCGCCGGATGGTGGCCATGGACCGAGGCGAGCAGTTGAGGGCCAGGCTCTGGGCGTAGGCCGTGGCCTCGCTCAAGGCCGCCCCCGGATCGCAGATCCGGCTGGCCAGACCGATCCGAACCGCTTCTTCGGCCTCGATCGGGCGCGCCGACAAGAGTAGATCGAGGGCCCACTCGACGCCGATCAGCCGCGGCAGGATCCACGACAGGCCATGCTCCGCGGGCACGCCCAACTTGGCGTATGCAGTCGATATGCGGGCTCCTCGAGCCACGAAGCGAACGTCGCACACCAGCGCCTGGACCAACCCGATGCCCGCGCACGCCCCGTTGATCGCCGCGATCATGGGCTTGGGAATCGTCCACCCGTAGTGCATCGGGCGACGACCCTCCAGCCGCAACCCGACCGGTCCGGCCGCGGCCTCGAGGCGTTGGGAGTCCAGGCCGGGGCAGAACCATTTTCCCGCCCCGGTCAACACGATGGCCCGGACATCGTCGTCCTGCGCCGCCCGGTCGAGCATGGCGAAGTACTGGGTCTCCATGGTCGGGCTCCAGGCGTTGCGACGCTCCGGATGGTCGAGGGTGATCACGCAGACCCCGTCGTCGACGGCATAACGCACCAGGTCAGGAGGATCGGGCGGCATGGACTCGCAGTCTTCGTTGACGGACAAGATCTACGTCGGAGGGTTGGAGCCGCGAGTCCGAGCGGTGGCCGTCCCCGAGACGACCGTGGCCCCATCCTGATTGGTTGTCACCACCCGGAATTCCGCCAGGAGTCCGTGCTCGTCCTCGCGCAGCCCTTCGACCGTCGCGGTGGCCGTGAGCGTGTCACCGGGCCAAACCTGGCCGACGAACCGGACACCAAACGTCGTCAGGCGATCCGTTCCCACCCAGTCCGTCAGAACCCGGCCGGTGGCGCCCATCGTGAGCATTCCGTGGGCGAAGATGGTGGGATATCCGGCCGCCTTGGTCGCGTACACCTCGTCGGAATGCAGTGGGTTGTAGTCCCCCGAGGCGCCGGCGTACATGACGATCTGGCTCCTGGTGAGGTTTTCGAAGACGACCAGTGATCTGGATTCTCCAACCGCGAGCGGTACCTCCAAGTCCACGGTCTCAGTCCCCTCCCGCACCTTCCACCCGGACCCGGACCGTGCGCGCCACGACCGCGAGTGCTCCGGTCGAAGCATCGCGATACTCGGTGACGGTCTCGGAGAAACGCAGGAGGTCGCCGCGCCGGTTCGGTTTGTCCCACGTCGCCCCCTCCTGCTCCGACGCGAGCAGGAGGGAACCGGCCGGCACCGGCCGGTGATACTCGAAGTGCTGTTCCGCGTGCAGGACACCTCCCCCGTCGCGCTCGGCTCCACTCGGATCCCGACCGGATCCGAACCAAGGCTCACCCGGCGTGGGCCGTAGGGGGTTGTCGGGGTCGAACTGCATGGATGCCATGGCGAAGGTGGGCGGCGCCACCACTCCGCTCAGGTCCAGGACCTCGGGAGCCCCGGAGCCGATGAAGGCGGGGTTGGAGTCGCCGATCGCCCGGGCGAACATCAGGATGTGAGTGGCCTCGACAGGGAACCGTCGGGCCGATGTCCCGGCTTCCTCGTTCTCCTCCATCGTTTAGCTACTCTAGCTTTATCAATTCTCTTCGTTGTCAGCGCTCCTGGCCGGCGTAGCTGACGGATACCCGAGAATGACTGGATCCCACCGCGTGGCGTACCCTCGACGTCGGTGAGCTCTCTCTCCCTAAATTCCGTCAGCGTCCGGGTCCCGAAGACTGCGGAGTTGGTCGCCTCCCACGTTCGCCGGCAGATCGTGCTCGGTGAGCTCGAGCAAGGCGACGCCCTCCCGTCCGAGACCGTCCTGATGGAAGAGTTCGACATCTCGCGGCCCACCCTCAGGGAAGCCTTCCGCATCCTCGAATCCGAGGGCCTCATCACCATCCGCCGCGGCGCGCGCGGCGGCGCGCGGGTCCAGCAACCGTCGGGCGACGTCGCCGCCCGGTACGCCGGACTGGTGCTGCAGCACCGAGGTGCGACCTTGGCCGACGTCCTCCAGGCCCGGGTGATCGTCGAGGCGCCAGCCGCGCGGATACTGGCGTCCCGGCGGGACCGAGTGAAGATCAGCAAGCGCCTCCAGGAGCACCTGGACAATCTGGGCTTGGTGGAAGCGGGACACTTCCACGAGTTCAACGCCTTTCTCATCGAGCTCACGGGCAACCAGACGCTGATGCTGCTGAGCGCCATGCTCGAGAACATCAGCCGGGTCGCGGCGCTCAACTACTCCCGGGGCCACAAGCCGGAGGAGGAGTCGAACCTGGTCCGGGCGGCCCAGCGAGCCCGCCAGAAACTCATCGCGCTGATCCGGGCCGGAGATGCCGACGGGGCCGAGGCGCTCTGGCGATCGCACCTGACTGAAGCCGGCCAGGTCCTCAGCGAGGACGGCCGGATGACCGTCGTAGATCTGTTCGGATAGCTCGGGGACGGACGGACCCACGGAGATGATCGTCCCGGTACGGTCGATCGACCCCACTGTTACCACGGACCAACTGGTCGCGGCGTTTCGGATCTGGACCCAGGAGCACACCGTGGAGCTGGCCCCGTTCCGACGACATCCCCGGGGCGACTTGGACGCCAACCTGGCGGCCACGCGGCCCTTGAGGAAGCTGCTGTTCGACGAGGGCTGGAGCCGGATCGGATGGCCCGAGGCGTGCGGCGGCGTGGGAGGCACGGGTGTGCATCGGGCCGCAATTCTGGAGGAACTGGCCGCGGCGGGATACGTCATCCCCGAAGTGCACGGCGTCGTCGAGATCATCAGCCCCATGCTCATCCGTTTCGCCCCCGCGCTCGCCCGGGCCCACGTGCCGGCCGCGCTCGCCGGTGACGAGGTGTGGTGCCAGGGTTTCTCTGAGCCCGACGCGGGAAGCGACCTCGGGTCGTTGCGCACCCGAGCGGTTCCCACCGACAACGGATTCCAGCTGACCGGACAGAAGATGTGGAGCAGCTGGGGTCATGTCGCGCAGCACTGCTGCGTGCTGGCCCGGACCGGCGCCGCGGACAGCGGCTACCGGGGACTGACCATGTTCTGGGTGGATATGGAAGATCCAGGGGTGAGCACCAAGCCCACCCTGTGCGCCAGCGGACGCCACGAGGTCGCCGAGATCTTCTTCGACGACGTCATCGTCCCGGCGGACCGCGTCGTCGGCGAGGTCAACGGCGGATGGGCCGCGGTGATGTATCTGATGCAGTTCGAGCGGGGCGCGTACGCGTGGCAACGCCAGGCAGATCTTCATAGCGACCTCCAACGCCTGGTCGAGGAGGGCGACGACTGGCCGGCGGGCGCCGATCGCCTGATCGGCGAGACGTATCTGTCCCTCTTCGCCCTGCGATCACAGTGCGGCCTGACCATCCAGAAGCTCGCCGCCGGTCAGGAGCTGGGACCGGAGATTTCCGTCGACAAACTCCTCCTGGGCACTACCGAGCAGATGGTCGCCGACACTGCCCGGCGGCTGCGGTGGCCCGCGTTGGAGCTCGGCGACGACGAGGCATCCGCGGCCTGGCGCGAACAGTGGACCTTCTCTCGCATCACCACGATCTACGGCGGGGCCGCCGAAGTGCATCGCGACCTCGTCGCCGAGCGACTGCTCGGCCTCCCGAGGCACCGGTGATGGACACCGCCGAACGCGATCTGGTGATGCAATCAGTGCGGCACATCCTCTCCACTGCCGATCCGGCGGCGGCACCGGAGGAGCTCCTCCGGGCCGGCTGGGCGGAGCTGGCCGAGACCGAAACGGAGTTCGCCTATTCGGTCGTCGCCGAGTGCCAAGGACAGCTCCTGGTAGCCGGTCCGGCCTTGGATCTGGTGTGGCTCCACGCCGCCGCCCAGCCCGTCGAGGCGGCCGTCTCGGTGGTGCTGCCCCTCGTGGCCCGCAACACGGTGGCGCCCGGGGTGATGGTCGGGCCACGGCTGGTGGTCGATGGCCTCGTCCTGGCCGGCCATCAACGGTCCCGTCAGGTGTGTGTCCCGACCGCGGACGGAGTGGTCCGCCTCGAGCCTGATCAGGTCACCTACCGACCTGTAGGCGGATCGGACCCCGGACTCGGGCTGCACCGGGCCCGGGCGGAAGTGGCCCTGCCCACCTCCGCCCCTGCCAGCCAGCCCACCTCGTCGTGGCCCGACGCGCTGGCGGCCGGCCGGCGCTTTCTGGCAGCCGAGTTGACGGGGCTCGCCGACCGGATGCTCCGAGACACGGTCGCCTACGTGCTCGAACGGCGCCAATACGGCCGTCAGATCGGTTCCTTCCAGGCGGTGAAACATCTCCTGGCCAACGTCAGGGTCGCCATCAACGCCAGCCGGTCGGGGTTGGCCGCCGCCTGGGATGATCGCATGGCGTCGAGCGCCATGGCCGCCAAGGCTCTCGCGGCCCAGGCCCACGAGCTGGCGGCTGCGAACTGCCATCAGGTCCACGGCGGGATGGCGTTTACCGAGGAGTACGGCTTCCACCGGATGATCCGGCGTGGTCAGGTTCTCGACGGCCTCCTCGGTGGTCGGCCCGAACTGGCTACGGCCCTCGGTCGACAGATCCTGGCCGACCGCTCGGTGCCGCGGACCCCAGGGCTGCGGGCGGGGGCCGCCACGGCAGACTGACGCCGGCGGCGCGCAGGGCTGCGATCATGCCGGTCCCGATCTCGACCATGCGTCGCATCCCGTCGTCGCCGAGCGGTTCGTACGCGACCGCGGCCAGATCGTCGGTGCGGTCCTCTATCCACCGGCGCCGGCGCCGTCCATCTGGGCTGAGGGTCAGGGTCGCGTCGCCGGTGAGCCAGCCCCGGCGGCGGAGGTCCTGCACCGACAGGTCCCAGTCCTCGGGGCTCCATCGCCGCGAGTCGCGCAATCCGGTGGCCGGTAGTCCGTCGAAGGCGGCGTGGATCACCAGGGCGTCGACCGACCCCAGACCCTCGACGACCAAGGCCGCGATATGACCGTCACCCCGATGCTCGCGCAGGAGCTTGGCGGCATGCCAGATCACCAGATGGGGCGCTTCGGGCCAGGGCCGAGAGGCGAAGGCCGAGAAGAGCGGGCGACCCTCGGGGTGGCGGCTCGCGGCCTCTCCCGCGGCGCGCGCCAGACCGGCGAGCTCTGCCAGTTCGCCGGCGTCAAACGACACCAGCGCACCGGCGAGGACCGGCGAGAACGCTCGCTCCTGGCAGGCCAGGATCTCCTCCGGGGCGGCCTTGGCCCACACGTCCGGGACGACGGTGGCGACGTAGGCCGGATTCGGGTTGTAGAACGTCGCGGCCACCACATCGTCCCCCACCGGCCCCATCGGCGCGGACCGGGTCACCAGATTGACTTCCGGCACCCCGGCGAGGCCAAGGCCCAGCCCATTGAGCGCCGTCAGCACATCCGGACACAGCACCCCGGCGCCGAACACCGGCTCGATGGCGTGCAGAGCTGCTCGGTACGTCGGCTTGGACGGCTCGCTCACCGCCGTGGACGCCGTGATGACACTGCCCCTAAGAAGTCGTCTGACACGCCGCTCCCCTCTGATCCACCTGGTGACGGCCAAGGCCGCAACACCGTTGAGCCGATCGGTCGACTGTAGCTCCGAGACTCGGCCTACTCAAAGGGGCGGCCCCAAATGGGCAGATAAGGCACACGATTCATGGAGCCGACCGGGGCACCCTTGTCACCGCCCGTCTACACTGTTGAAACGGGTATGGCGTCGGCGTGGGCCGCAACGCACCCGCCGAGGAGGGACAGATGGCAAAGGTGGACCTCACTTCGTACGTGCCGACGGACGATTTCTTCGGAGCTCCCTACGTCGACGTCGATGATGAGCGTGACGACCCGGTACCGCACCGCTATCTCCACGGCGGCTTCGACGGCACGGACACCCGATTCTCGATCTGGCTCCCGCCGCAAGAACGCTGGCAGGGCCGCATGTACCAGCCGCTGGAGGGCGCCAACGCCGGTCACGAGGACGTGTTCGCCAGTCCCCTCGGCGCCGATATCGGCGGCCTGGAGATGACGCTGATGCGGCTCGGTGGCTACATGGTGGAGTCAAATATGGGCCACATCGGCGATGTGATGGACGCCAAGGCGGGTACCGATCCGACCATCTACGGCTGGCGGGCCGCGGCCGAGAGCGCCCGATTCTCGAAGTTTGTGGCCCAACAGGTACTCGGAGCGTCACCGCACCATTCCTACGTGTGGGGCGGCAGCGGCGGGGCGCGCCGTTCTCCTCTCTGCCTCGCCTACGGACCTGATGTATGGGACGGGGCCCTCCCCTTCATGGGCGACGCGCTCGACGGGGAGTACGGCGACTTCGGCCGCCTGCGCACCTTCGCCCAGCATTTCTGCTCGATGTTCAACGTCCAGCGGGTCCTGGGGCCAAAGATCTACGACGTCATCGACGCCACCCTGCCGGGGGGAAGCGGCGACCCATTCCAGGGCCTCGATACCCATCAGCGGGCAGAACTGGCCACCTTGTACCGCCTCGGTTATCCCCGCGGTGACGAATTCATGATCGCCCAGCCCATGGGGCAGATCTGGTTGTGGTCGTCCTACGCCGATCGATTGCAGCGGGAGTGCCCGGAGTACTGGGAGGCGTTTTGGACCAAGCCCGGCCACGTCGGGTACGACGAGCCGCAATACGTTCGCGACGATCTGATCGACGCCCGGGCGACCGTGGTACGCCCCCTGTACGCCAAGGAGCTGATCGAGGAGCCGCAATTCCAGGGTGAGGAGTACGCCCAGCTGCGCAGCATGGCCGGCCTGTTTGCCAGCATGCACAACATGTGGGACATCCCGCTGGCCCTGGAGTTGGATCAGGTTCCGGACGGGTATCGGCTCGGGGCCGGGATCCGGATCACCTCGGGATCAGCCGCGGGACGGCAGCTCTACGCCATCCAGGCGGTAGGAAACGTCTTCCTGTGTGACGGTGAGGGCGAAGCCAGCAATTTGCGCTTCAGCGGGGTGCTCGCCGGCGACGAGGTGCATGTCGACAACCACGCCCTCCTGGCCTATTGCTACGCCTACCGTCACCATCTCACGGCCGCCGAGGTGGACTACAGCTGCCTTCGGGTCGACGGCATGCCGATCTACCCGCAGTACCCGATCCCCGAGATGTCGGCGTTCATGGGAACGGTGCATACCGGAAGATTCGAAGGGAAGATGATCTGGGTCCATCACACCCACGATGCATCGCTGTGGCCGTCCCAGGGCATCGGCATGAAGCGCAACGTGGAGCGCGAACGCGGCGACGAGGCCGACCAGTACTTCCGCTTGCGCTGGACGGAGAACGCCGAACACATCGTCCCGTCCATGGCTGCCTCTCCGCCGGGCCGAAACAACAACACCTGGCTCATTCACTACCAGCCGGTGATCGAGCAGAGCCTCGTCGACCTGGCCACCTGGGTCGAAGACGGCGTCCCGCCCGCGGGCAGCCACTTCGAATACAAGGACGGGCGGGTCACGTTGCCGGCCACCGCCGCCGAACGAGGCGGCATCCAGCCGGTCGTCAACGTGGACGCCAACGGCGTCAGCTGCGCGGAGGTCAAGGTGGGCGAAGAGGTGATCTTGCACGTGGCAGCCGAGGTGCCGCCCGGGGCCGGGACGGTCATCGGGGTGAAATGGGATTTTGACGGGTCGGGAAGTTATCCGTTCGCCCACCAGGTCGACGGGTCCCGCGCCCGCGTGGATTTGACCACGACTCGCGCATGGGATCGGCCGGGCACGTATTTCGCTACCGCACTCGTCGAGTCCCACCGGACGGGCGACGTGCACGCCGTTTCGCGCCGGGTACCCAACCTGGCCCAGGCGCGGGTGATCGTGAGCTGACGGGTCGCGCCCCGTCCGGCTGGCCTCCCTGGCGTCAGGTGCTCGGCCCACCCAGCTCGGCGATCTGGCGACAGGTGACCCGTCGCCCGCTCCACTGAGCCGGCTGCGTGAGCATCCAGCAGACCTGGGCTGCCACCCGCTCAGGAGATGTCGTCTCGGTCACCGTACCGCCCAGGGTCGCTCGCTCGATTCCCTGGGTCTCCACGATGAAGTTCCAGGTCTCGGTCGTCACGCCGATCTCGATATGGAACGTGTTATACGACACTCCTCGCCCACCGAGCTCGTGATCGAGGTAGTCCGTGAGACGCTCCATCGCCTGTTTCGTCACCGAGTAGAGGGAGAGACCTTCGGCCAGGTTCGCCGCCGCGTCCGTGCTCAGGTTGACGACCCGACCCACGCCCCGCTCCAGCATGCCGGGCACGAAGCCCTGCACCAGTTGGAGGGGCGCCGTCACCTGCAGGCGGAAGCCCTTCTCCCAGCGCCCCCACGGCACCTCCAGGATCCCGCCGTTGGAGGTATAGGCGGCGTTGTTGATGAGCACATCGCACCGCCCGTACCACTCGAGGGTCTTATCGATCACGGTCTGGGTCGCGGCGGGATCGGTGAGGTCGGCCTGGACCCACCGGCCCGGTTGGCCCACGGTCACCAGTTCGGCGGCCACGCTTTCCAACGTGCCGGGCAACACCTGGTGGGCCCTCCCTTCCCGGCTGCGGCCGACGAGGACGACCGAAGCGCCGGCCCTGGCGAGCGCCAGCGCGGTTTCCCGGCCGATCCCCCGGGTGGCGCCGGTGACCACGGCGACCGCCCCCCGCAGGTCGAACGCTTCGGGTTGCATCGGATTCCGGCCGGCACCGGCAAGGTCGTCGGACATAATGGCCTCCCGAGCTCGAGACGGTGATTGCCCCCGACGGATCCGGCCAGCGGACCGACGGCGGCGGACGGGCGGACGCACTATGACACACATGGACCCCCGGTTTTCCCCGCCAGCCGAGGCCTTCCACGCGCGGGTGCTCGCCTTCCTGGCCCACGAGCTGCCGTCGGATTGGCCAGGGATCGGCGCCCTGGCCCAGGAAGAGGCCCAGGCGTTCACCCAGCAATGGCGCACCAAGCTGCATCAGCACGGACTCCTCGGCGTGGCCTGGCCGCGTGAATACGGTGGTGGCGGTCTGACCGCGCTCGAGCAGGTCGTCCTCGTCGAGGAATTCGCCAAGGCGGGCGTGCCGGCCATGGGCCCCAGCGACACGTTCAGCATCAAGATGGTCGGAGGGGTCCTCCTCCGCTGGGGCACTGACGAGCAGAAGCGCCGGTTCCTGCCCCGGATCCTCTCCGGGGACGACGTGTGGTGCCAGGGCTATTCGGAACCTGACGCCGGATCGGATCTGGCCGGACTGCGCACCCGGGGCGAGCCGGATGGCGAGGAGTGGCTCCTTACCGGCCAGAAGATTTGGCAGACCCACGCCCAGGAGGCCAACTGGATCTTCGTGCTGGCGCGTACCGATCCGGATGCGCCCAAGCACCAGGGCCTGACCTTCTTCCTGTTGCCGATGGACCAACCCGGGGTCGCCGTGCGGCCCATCCGCATGATGGGCGGCCAACCGGAGTTCAACCACGTGTTTCTCGATGGCGCCCGCACTTCCAAGGACAACGTCGTCGGCGAGGTAAACGGAGGCTGGGCGGTCGCCAACAGCCTCCTCGGGCTCGAGCGCGGGGACGAAGCCGCCACCAATCCGGTCCTGTTCAGGGCGGAGCTGGACCGTCTGATCGAGATGGCCCGTCACCGTCGGCGGCTCGAGGATCCGGTCATTCGCGATCGCATCGCCGGCGCCTACGTTCGAGTGGAGACCATGCGGTTCCTGGGATACCGGATATTGACCGGCGTGCTCTCGAGGGGAAGCATCGGGCCGGAGGCGTCCGTGTCGAAATTGCAGTGGTCGGAGTACCACCGGGACGTGACCCGTCTGGCTATCGACATCCTCGGCCCAGCGGCGCTGATCGTCGAAGGTCGACCGCCGTCACGGGCGTTCCGGGCCGACGACCCGGGCGCGCCAAACTCCACCGCCTCGTGGATCGGTGCCCTCTACAACGCCGTCGCCGGCACGATCTACGCCGGGACGTCGCAGATCCAGCGCAATATTCTGGCGGAGCGGGTGCTCGGCCTGCCGAAGGAGCCCGGCTGAGGCCAGCCGGATAGCTGCCACATCGGGCGCGCTCCCTGACTGGGCGTCCAAGTGTCCAATTTGCCGACCGGAGGAAGAAGCCATGGGTGCAGAGCTGGACGCCAACGATCTCCTGGCGAGAGCCTTCCAAGAGACGGGTTGCGACGATCTCGGCGACATCCCGTACCAGGAGCCGCTTGACGTCCTGCTGCAGTCGCTCAACGGCGAGGCCGGCCTCAGCCCGGATCGGCTGGAAACAGCCGGCGCCACCATCGTCGGGCTGCTGGTCAAGCGATTGCGACTGGTCGACGACCGCAACCGGTTTCCGCAGATCGCCGACGAGCACGTCACCAGTCCCTTGTTCATCATCGGCTTGCCGCGCTCCGGTTCAACCCACCTGCACGCGCTCCTCGGGCAGGTCGGAGGGGTACGGGTGCCCCTGTACTGGGAGATGCTGATGCCGTCGCCACCGCCGGAGCGCGAGACCTACGCCACGGACCCCCGCATCGAGCAGGTGCAGTCCAGGGTGGCCCAGCTCCCACCGGACATGCTCAAACGGCATCCGATCGCAGTGAACCGGCCCGAGCAGTGCAACCTGCTCAACGACTGGAGCCTCATCCACCAGGCTCTACTGGCGTACTACGACGTCCCCGGCTACCGGAACTGGCTGCTCGATGCCGACTACACGCCGGCCTTCGAGGCCCATCGCCGCACCCTCCAGCACCTGCAATGGCGGACGCCCGGCCAGTGGGTGCTCAAGTACCCGAAACACGTAATGGCGCTCGATGTCCTGCTGCGCACCTACCCCGACGCCCGGCTGGTGTGGACCCACCGCGATCCCGCGGTGGTGATGCCATCGGTTGCCAGTTTCACCGGTTATATCCGGGCCTCGACCACCGGAGCCATCGACGAGCCCCGCTACGGTCGGGAGTGGACCGCGTTCGAGGAGCTGGTATTGCTGCGCGGTCTGGGCGTGCGCGATGCCGTCGGGAACCAGGACGGAAGGTTCTACGACCTGCACTACCACGAACTCATGGCCGACCCCCTCGGCGCGGTGGCGGGCGTCCTCGACCATTTCGGCCTCCCCTTCGACGCCGACTCCCACCGGGCCGTCGAGAAGTGGATCGGCGACCACCCCCGCACCGAGTACGGGGTGCACGAGTACTCGCCGGAGCAGTTCGGCCTCAGCGCGGACCGGCTGTGGCGCCGTTTCGCGCCCTACATGGAACGATTCGGCGTGCAGAAGGAGGCTCGGGCATGATCACCGGCGAGAAGATCCTGGTGACCGGCGCGTCCGGCATCGTCGCCGGCCCACTGGCCCGCTCCCTGGCCGCCGACAACGAGGTATGGGGTATCGCTCGATTTCAGGACGAGGCCGCCAGGAGCAGCCTGGAGGCGGCCGGCATCACCACCCGGGCGGTCGACCTGGGCGCAGGCGACCTTGACGAAGTACCTGACGACTTCACCTATGTCCTGCACCTGGCCTGGACTCGAGCGGATCTGAGCCAGCTGGAGATGTCCTTGCGAACGAACGTGGAGGGCGCCGGCCTGATTCTGTACCACTGCCGCAAGGCCAAGGCGGCCCTGGTGATGTCGGGCATGGGCATCTACTCACCCCACCCGGATCCGTGGCACGCCTACACAGAGACCGACCCCATCGGCCGAGGGGCCACTGCCTATGCGCCGACCAGCCCCGCGTCGAAGCTGGGCTTGGAAGCCGTCGCTCGCTTCTGTGCTCGGGCCTTCGCTCTGCCGATCACCATCACCCGGCTCAACACGTTTATGGGCGGGCCGCAGTCCTTCCCTGGCATGCACATCCGCGCCGTCCTGGACGGCCGGACGATGGTGGCGCCGTTTGATCCGAGCCCGCACAGTCCGATCCACGTCGACGACATGGCCTGGCAACTCGAAGCCCTGCTCGACGCGGCCAGCACCACGGCGTGCATCACGAACTGGTGCGGCGACGACGTCACGACCGCACAGGAGTGGACGCAGCGGGCGTCGGATTGGTCGGGCCAGCCGGGTCAGCTCGAGATTCGGGGGGTGCCGTGTGCGCCCGCGGGCACGATGGCGGACCCCACCAGGCGCCGGTCGATCACCGGGCCCTGCCGGACGAACTTCGCCGACGCCTACCTATCGCTGTACCAATCGATGTCGGGAGGGAGCGAGTCATGAGGCTGGAAGGAAAGGTGGCACTCGTCACCGGGGCCACGCACGGGATCGGCACCACCATCCTCGAGCGGCTCGCCCAGGAGGGCGCGGCGGTGGTGTTTACCGGCCGCTCGGCGGACCAGGGAGAGGCGTTGGCAGATCGGCTGCGGTCGGAGGGACGAGCGGTACGCTTCGCCCGGGGGAACGTGGGCCAGGAGCGCGACGTCGAGGCGGCGGTGGCCGCGGCGGTGGAAGAATTCGGCACCCTCACGACCGTGGTCAACAACGCCGCGGCCACCGACCTGACCGGACCCGGTCGCCCGGACAACCACGTGGAGGAGATCGACGGAGCGACCTTCGAGGCGGTGATGCGGACCGGCGTGTTCGGGGTCCTGTGGACGTCGAAGCATGCCATTCCCCATATGAAAGAGGCCGGCGGCGGCGCCATCATCAACATCTCGGCCGCGTCGAGCGTCCGCGCCATCGAGGGCAGACCGGCCTACCAAGCGTCCAAGGGGGCCATCAATGCCCTCACCCGCCAGATGGCCGTCGACTACGGGCTCTTCGGCATCCGCAGCAACGCCATCATCGTGGGGTTCACGCCGACGGGCGGCGATGTCATCACGCGAAATGGTGCAAAACGAGGCCTTCATCAGCGCCGTCAAACGGGCCATTCCGTCGCCGCGTCTGGGCTCACCGAGCGACATCGCCAGCGGATGCGTCTACCTCGCGTCCGACGAGGCGGAGTACGTCAACGGGGTCCTCCTACCGATCGACGGCGGCCTCACCTGCAAGCTCGGCATCCCCGACACCTCGGCCCTGAGCGCCATCGCCGAGAGTTAGACGACTGTCCGACTGGGGAAGACGCCCGGTTGGACTCGGCTGTCGGCCACCGCACGGGAGGGATCCGGTGACGCCTCCGTCGCTATGCTGCGCACGTGGCCGGTGGCGATGAGGTGAAGGCGAGCACTGATCACGCCAGATTGACCGAGGGGGACGGGGTCCTCACCGTCACCTTCACCCGGGCCGGGAAGCTCAACGCGGTCGGGGCCGAGATGTTCGACCTCCTGCGGCATGCCTTGCAGGCGTTGGTCCAACGGGACGACCTACGAGTGCTGCTGATCACCGGTGAGGGCCCGTACTTCACCGCCGGCTTCGACATCACCGAGATGATCACTCAGACGCTGGGAGAGGGTACCGACGGCGTGATCCGCGGGTCGACCATGCGCTACCAGTACCGAGCCCAGGCCCGCCACGACTTCTTCGACGAACTGGAGCAGGTCGAGAAGCCGGTCGTGCTCGCGGCCCAAGGTCACTGCATGGGAGTCGGCATCGAGATGGGGGTGTCGTGCGACTTCCGCCTGGCGTCCGACGACGCCACCTTTGGTCTGCCCGAGGTTGGCAACCTGGCCCTCATCCCGGGCGCCGGAGGCGTCAGCCGGCTCACCCGCCTGGTGGGCCTCCACTGGGCCAAGTGGCTCGTGATGGCCGGCGAGACGATCGGCGCCCACCAGGCCCAGGCCATCGGTCTGGTCCACGCTGTGTACCCCGCCGCGGAGTTCGTGGACCGGGCGGCGGCGTTCGCCAAGAAGTTGGCGGGCCAACCCCGCGAAGCCCTGGCCGTGGCCAAGATGGCCATCGACACTGCCGCGTCGGTCGACCGCCGCACGGCACGTGACTTCGACCGAATGGCGCAAACAACCCTCTTCTTGTCGAGCGAGTACCAGGATCGGGTCCACGCCTTCCAGCAGCGCAGCGCCGAGCGGGCCCGTCAGCGCTCGGCGGCCGGCCACGCCGATCACCCCCCTACCTGACTTCACCCCGCGGCTGTCACCACCTCGTCGGACATGACGCCGACGGCGTCGCGGAGCTCGCTGAGGCTGCGGGAGTAGGGCTCGATCATGAGCCAGGTCACACCGGCATCCTCGTAGGCGGGCAGGTCCCGGCGGATCTGTTTCGCCCATCCGGCCGGGTCCGCCTGGTCCCCAAACGGCAAGAAGCAGACGTCAAACGGGGCGCCCCCGTGCTCAGCCCGACGCCGCCGCAGGTCAGCCACCATCGACGCCAGCTGCTCCATCGTCTCGAGCGGCGGGGTCTTGGTGATACTCGCCATCGCCTCACCCTGGGTGATCGGCATCCAGCCGTCGCCTCGCTCGGCCACCCGGCGGCGGGCCGCCGCGTCTGTTGCCCCCGATCCATATTGGAGGGCCGCCCGGCCGGGCCGGCCGCGGCAGCTGGGTGTGGCCACTGGCCGCGAACGGTCCGCCGACGTCCACACTGTCACCCGACCAGGCGGCCCGCATGGCATCGATGCCCGCATCGAAGCGGACCCCCCGGTCGTCCCATTCCGCACCCAGCACTTCGAATTCGGGGCGCAGGTAACCGACGGCCATGCCGGCGACTACCCGGCCGCCCGAGAGCTTGTCGAGGCTCGACAGGGCCTTGGCCGTCAGGTAGGGATTGCGGTACCCGGAGACCAGTACGAATGTCAGCAGCTGGACCCTGGTTGTCGCCGCGGCCATGAAGGAGAGGGCCACGAACGGATCAAACGCGTGGTGACCGCCGTGGGCGAGCCAGTCGTCGTCGGGGAAGGGGTGCTCGGTCGCCGCCACCCCGTCGAACCCCGCCGATTCGGCCAAGCGAGCCACGTCGGCCAGATGCCCGTCTTCGATCCAACGGTCGTAGTGCTTGGTCGCTCGCATCGGCATCAACAAATGGAAGTGCATGGCTTACTCACCCTCCCGCGTGACGGCACCTACACTGATGGCGGACTCACCATCGGCCGTCACGACCCTAGCCATCTTCGCACGCGCGCTTTCTGATTGACCCCCTGATTTCGGCGCACCATGCGATAGGTTTTCAACGCCGTTCGAAGCTAGTCCGACGTCCTACCGAGCGCGAGTCGATGAGCCGATCCAGAAAACCATGCTGATTCGCCTCCTCCGGACCTTCCTGGGCAAGTACCGCAGGATGCTCCTCGGCGTGATCGGGCTGCAGGCCATTCAAGCGGTCGCCTCGCTGTACCTCCCGAATCTCAACGCCGACGTGATCAACCGCGGCGTGATGCGCGGCGATACCAGCTACATCCGCCACGTCGGGGCCCTGATGCTGCTCCTCACCCTCATCCAGTTGACGTTCTCGGTGCTGGCCGTCTACTTCGGGTCCCGCGTCGCCATGAGCTTCGGGCGAGACATTCGGAGCGCCCTGTTCCACCGGGTGACGGACTTCTCGTCGCAAGAGGTCAACACCTTCGGCGCGCCTTCGCTCATCAATCGCATTACCAACGACGTCCAACAGGTCCAGATCCTGGTGGTGATGACGTGCACTCTGGCCCTGGCGGCGCCCATCACCGCGGTCGGCGGCATCATCCTGGCCATGCGGCAAGACCTGGGCCTGTCCTGGCTGTTGGGCGTGAGCATGCCGCTGCTCTTGCTCGGCGTCGGTTCCATCGCCTGGCGGATGGTGCCGAAGTTCCGGCTGATGCAGGAGCGCATCGACAACATCAATCAGGTCCTACGGGAGCAGATCACCGGCGTTCGGGTGGTGCGCGCCTTCGTCCGCGAACCTCAGGAAGCCGCTCGTTTCCGCGCCGTCAACGGTGCCCTGACCCGCACCTCGCTCGAGGCCGGCCGGTTGATGGCGCTCATGTTTCCGATCGTCTTGCTGGTCATCAACGGCTCGAGCGTGGCCCTGATCTGGTTCGGTGGTTCCCGGATCGCGCACGGCCAGACCTCCATCGGCTCGCTGATCGCCTTCCTCACCTATTTCACCCTCATCCTGACCGCGGTGATGATGGCGACGTTCGTGGCGGTCATGGCCCCGCGCGCCGCGGTGTGCGCGGAGCGGATCCAACAGGTCCTCGACACCAAGACCTCGGTGACTCCCCCGGCGAACCCGGTGCTCGAGGTCGACTCCATCGGCACCGTCGAATTCCGCGACGTCACGTTCGCCTACCCGGGCGCCGAGGCGGCGGTCCTTTCCGACATTCGCTTCACCACCTTCCCCGGCGAGACCACGGCGATCATCGGCAGCACCGGCTCGGGCAAGACGACGCTCATCAACCTGGTCGCCCGCCTCTTCGACGTCACATCGGGCGCGGTCCTCCTCGGGGGTATCGACGTTCGTCACCTCGACCCGGCCGTGCTGTGGAGCCGGATCGGGCTCGTCCCCCAGCGGCCCTACCTCTTCTCCGGCACCGTTCGCAGCAACCTGCTGTATGGCAAGCCGGATGCGACCGAGGACGAGCTCCTGACCGCACTGCAGGTGGCCCAGGCCGCCGACTTCGTGGCGACGATGCCCGGCGGCCTCGACGCGTACATCGAGCAGGGCGGCACCAACGTGAGCGGCGGGCAGCGCCAGCGCCTGGCGATCGCTCGAGCCCTGGTACGCCGGCCCGACATCTACCTGTTCGACGACTCCTTCTCCGCCCTGGATCTGGCGACGGACGCTCGCCTACGAGCCGCCCTCGCCCCGCACACCCGCGAGGCTGCGGTGCTCGTCGTGGCCCAACGGGTGTCGACGATCAGAGGCGCCGACCGGATCCTGGTGCTCGACGACGGGGAACTTGTCGGTGCCGGCACCCACGCCGAACTGCTCGAGACCTGTCCGACCTACCTCGAGATCGTGGAATCGCAGCTGAGCGGTTCGGAGGCGGCGTGACGACGGAGACGGAATCGATCGGTCAATCAGAGCCGGCACCGTCCACTCCCGGGCCGCCCGCGCCGGTCCCGCCCCGGATGGCCGCTGGAATGCCACGGTTCGCGATGATGGGTATGCCCGTCGAGAAGTCGGAAAATTTCCGACGCTCGATCCGGCGCCTGTTCGGAATGCTCGGTCACCACGGCCTGGGCCTCGGTGTGGTGACCATGCTGGCGGTGGCGAGCGTGGCCATGTCGGTGATCGGCCCGAAGATCCTGGGTCACGCCACCGACATCATCTTCAAGGGCCTGTTGCACGGCGGCCCAAAGACCATTGACTTTCGGGCCCTGCACCGCGTTCTGCTCGGCGTCGTCGCCCTCTACATCGGCGCCGCGTTGCTGTCGTACTTCCAGTCCTATCTTCTCGCCGGCATCGTGCAGCGGACGATGTCGAGGTTGCGCGAGGACATCGAGTCCAAGCTCAATCGGCTGACCCTGTCGTACATCGATCATCACTCGCGGGGCGACCTGCTCAGCCGGGTCACCAACGACATCGACAACCTGGCGCAGAGCCTCCAGCAGACCCTCAGCCAGATCCTCACCTCGGTCCTCACCCTGGTCGGCACCCTCGTGATGATGTTCGTCATCTCGCCCACGCTGGCGCTGGTAGCCCTGGTGACCCTTCCGCTCTCCGTGTTCGCCACCCGACTCATCGCCAAGCGGTCACGCACCCGCTTCATCACCCAATGGGCCCAGACCGGCATGCTCAATTCGCTGGTTGAGGAGTCCTTCACGGGCCACGCCATCGTGAAGGCGTTCGGGCGACAGCAGGAAGTCGAACAGCGCTTCCGCCAGATCAACGACGAGTTGTATGCCGCCAGCTCCAGTGCGCAGTTCATCTCCGGCTCGATCCAGCCGACGATGATGGCGATCGGCAACCTCAACTTCGTCGCGGTGGCGGTCATCGGAGGACTGCGGGTGGCGTCAGGGGCGCTGACGCTCGGTGACGTCCAGGCCTTCATCCAGTACTCCCGGCAGTTCACTCAGCCCCTCACCCAGGTGGCGTCGATGGCGAACGTGCTGCAATCGGGGGTGGCGTCGGCGGAACGGATCTTCGAATTCCTCGACGCCGAGGAGCAGTCCCCCGACCGTCCGGATCGGGTGCTGACCGCGACAGTGGCCGGGCGGGTCGAGTTCGACCACGTCTCCTTCTCCTACGACCCCGACCGTCCGCTCATCTCAGACCTGTCGTTTGTAGCCGAACCCGGTCGGACCGTCGCCATCGTGGGGCCGACCGGTGCCGGCAAGACCACGCTGGTCAACCTCATCATGCGCTTCTACGAGCTCGATGACGGGCGAATCACCTTGGATGGCATCGATATCGCCACCCTGTCGCGGAGCGAGCTGCGATCGAAGATTGGCATGGTGCTGCAGGACACCTGGCTTTTCAGCGGGACGATCCGCGAGAACATCGCCTACGGCAACCCGCAAGCGACGGAGGCCCAGCTGCAAGTGGCCGCCCGGGCCACTTTCGTGGACCGCTTCGTCCACCTCCTCCCGGACGGCTACGACACCCGCATCGATGACGAGGAGGGATCGGTGAGCGCGGGCCAGAAGCAGCTGCTGACCATCGCCCGGGCCTTCCTCGCGGATCCGGCCATCCTCATCCTCGACGAAGCGACCAGCTCGGTCGACACTCGCACCGAGGTGCTCATCCAACACGCCATGGCCGCGCTGCGAGCCCGGCGCACCAGCTTCGTCATCGCCCACCGGCTCTCGACCATTCGGGATGCCGATGTCATCCTGGTGATGGAAGACGGCCAAATCGTGGAGCAAGGCACTCACGACAGCCTGCTCGCGGCCCGGGGGGCGTATGCCCGGCTCTACCAGGCCCAGTTCGCCGCCCCGGCGGTGGAGCCGGCGTGAACTCGGCCGGGTGCGACCCTCGATACCGGCGGGCACGGCCGCCCGCTCGACAGCCGGGGGGTGCTGGAGCGAACGGCGCGCGCCTCGGTGACCCGATTGTGACAGCCCTTGGTGTCGGCCAGGTGGCCGAGGTGTTGCCGCTCGGTAAAAAGCTGGACGGGCGTCCAGTCCCGATGGTGGTAACAACGAGGGTCAGGATCCCGTCCGGGAGCACCTCGACCTCCACTGGGGCGTCGGCCCGGTAGGCAAGGAGGAGACATGGAGCACTGGGAGTTGGCGGCGAGAGAAGCCATCCGCGACCTCGTGGCGCGGTACAACGCCAATGGCGACACCGGCAGATTTGACCACGTGGTCGAACTGTTCGCCCCCGACGCAGTCATGGAGACAGGCGACGGTCCGGTCCGGACCGGCCAGGAGGAGATCCGCTCGATCTTCACCGGCGCCCGGGACGGCGCCCGATACGGGGACCACCCCGTGTATCTGCGCCACATGACCGCCACCCACCAGATCGACGTCATCGACCCCGCCACCGCGAAGGGTCGTTGCTACTACTTTGTCCTGACCGATATCGGTTTGGATCACTGGGGTCGTTACCTCGACGACTACCGCACCGTCGACGGCGTATGGAAATTCGCCCATCGACGAGTCACGGTTGATGGCAGGAGTCCCGCTTCGCTGTTCCTGCCAAGCCAACGCTGACCGTGGCCCGGTCTGCCCGCTCAGACCCCCAGAGCGGCCAGTCCCCGCTCGTCATCACGGATCATGGATTCGTAGCTGGTGGCGCTGACGGCTTCGGCTGGGCGGAGGTAACCGGACCGATCGTGGAACTGGGCGCGCAACTGGTCGCTGATCGGGTGATCGGGCAGCAGGTCCTCGGGGCGCGGGCCGACCCGGTCCGCGATCCGGCGGAACGCCCCTGAGTCCAAGCCATAGCACTCCACCGCGTTCTGCCCGAGGATCAGCCGCACCTCCTCGACCGGAACCCCCCGAAATGCGTCTCGGATCCAATCCTGCGTATTGGGCCACGTCCCTTCGGGGTGCGGGTAGTCCGTGCCGAACATGAACCGCCCGATACCCACCTGGTGTCGCAGCTCAACCTCGTTGCGACGGGTGGAGGAGGGCGCCAGGTAGACGTGGCGTTCCCAGTACTCGCGCGGCGAACATTTCAGGGACACGTGTCCGTCGGCGAAATGCTCCTCCAGCACCGTCAGGGTCCCGGGCACCCAGTCGGCCCGGATCTCGGTGAACACCAGCTTCAGGTCCGGATAGCGGTCGAAAACACCCGAGAGCATGAGCTGCCAGAAGAGCCGGCGGGGCTGCACCAGCGCAGTGCGGAAGGGATGGTCCTCGGGGAACTGGTCGATCCGTAGCGTCGAGACGTCTGGAGCCGACAGTGTTGACAGGCGCAGCATCTCTTCGGTTCCGACCGCCGCAGCCATGGTGTTCATGGCCGCCATCCCGTCCGCCAGGCCCTGTGGAAACCCGTAACCAGCGTGCACGACCAGGGCCAAACCGGTGTCGGCGCAGGTGCTCCAGAACGGCTCATATCGCGAATGGAACAGCGGTGGGAGCTGCGGATCGTAGATGTTGCGAGGCGGAGCCACCCCGACGAACCCGTGGGCTGCGACCCACTCCAGCTCGAGCACCGTCTCGTCCAGGTCCAGACACGGCCCGGGGTCGGCCACGCCCAGCAGGCGCGCGCCCGAGTCCGCGATGACGTCGGCGAGTTGGCGGTGGTAAGCGCGGGAGCCGGCGGCGCGATGACGCGCGGGCGCCGGCGGACTGACGTGACTGAAGAAGGGCAACACCGTCTCCTGGTGCCCGGGTATGACGACCTCCGCGGCCACCCCGCTTCGGTCCATCTCGGTGAGCCGTCGGTCGAGCTCCCATCCCCCCGCTCGCCGCCCGAGCGGACGGTCCCGTCAGGATCGATCAGCTCGAGGGTCTCGGCCGAGAACCGGCGTTGGGTCAGAGATCCGTCCCGCCAGGCTTGATCCTTCTCCGTCAACGCCTCGAGGTCGTCGAGAAATTCGCGCTCCATGTAGTCGCGGTACTGCGACGGAGGACCGCCCCAATGGCCATCAGCCGAAACGATCATTATCCGGTCCAATGCCTGCACCTCAGTTCGTCGACCCGGTTGGCCCCCACCCCGGGGGCCGGCGGGCGTCGTCCCTCTCGGGGCGCCGGACATCCAGATGGTACGTCCGCTGCGGGGGGCGAGTCAACGGCGTTGTAACAGGGCTTGGCCCGCAACCAGGCCGTCAGGTCGAGCGACGCCCGCGCCGGCCGCGCTGGCCGCTCTCGAGCCGGACTCGGGCGCCGGCCAGGAGGATGTCGAGTCCGTCCTCGAACAGACGGCGGATATCAACACCTTTCAAGGCGGTGGTCGAGGCCACCGTGAAGCTCCCTGTGCTCATGCCGGTGACGTAGAAGAACAACGCGGCCCGGACCGCGTTGATGTCCCGCTGGCCGAAGCCTGCGTCCGCCAGGATCTCCGTCACGGCGCGACTGAGCTCGAGCGGCATCGAGTCGTCAGCGTTGGCGTTCATGAAGGAGGCCATGCCGGGGTATCGCCCGACGACATCGGCGACGTCGAGCATGAGCTTCTTGATCCGCTGGTCCCAGCTTCCCTTCTTGGGCACGATGACTTCGTCGTAGAGGTCATGAGCGAGCAGCAGGAGCAGGTCGCGCTTGGTTGGTACGTGGTGATAGGTGGCCCCCAGGGCGACGCCGAGCTTGGCCGACAAGCGCCGCATGGTCAGACCGTCGACGCCGACCTCCGCGACCAGTTCCCGCGCCCCGCGAACGATCTCCCGGTCGGACAGTATCGATCCGTTGGCCGGAGCCGGGCCTGAGCCGACGGCTTTTCCCGGGTCCTCCCGGGTCTTGCGTGGTCGGGGCCGGGCCGTTCCCTTACTGGGGGGTGCCATGGATCGGAATGTTACAAGGCGCAGTCCGGCGGCCAGGCCATGGCCCGCACTTGGCCCGCGGTGACCAGCCGACCACGACTGGGCCAGGCGGCACCGGACTATGAATGGCAACGTGGCCCGAATGATCACGGTCTGACGCGAGTCACAGGAGGAACCATGTTCGAGATCAGTCGCGTCTTCCATGTCACTCACGTGGTGGATGACCTCGACGCGGCCCTCAACTGGTACGCGGACGTCCTTGGCGCGCAGCAACTCGGCCCACCGCTGGCGGGGCCGACCGGTAGCCGTATCTGCCTGGTGCTCGTCGGCGACCTCGTCTTCCTCCCGATGTCGCCCGGATCGGACGACCGGGCCACCCTTCGCTTCCGGCATCGCTTCGGTCAACACCTTCATTCCCTGGCCTGGTTCGTCGACGACCCGGCCGATCTCATCGCCGTCCTGCAAAGCAGGGGTCTGGTGCTTCGCGACGAGTACGGACGTCCGCTCGACGGGATCGATCACGAGATCTGGACCCCGCCACGGCAGGCCCCGTGCTTGCTCGAGTTCTTTCGGTCGCCGGCGGAGGCCGGCGCCACCGGCACAGGGTTGCCGACCGACCCGCGGTTTGGGCCGGGCTGGTCACCCGAGGCGTGGCGCCAGCATCCCCTCGGCATCGAGCGAACGGCCTGCTTGACGGTTGTCACCAGCGACGAGAAGGCGGCCACCGCGTTCTTCACCGACGCCCTTCGGGGCCACATCATCAACACCGTGGACGAGACCGACTGGGGCGCCCACTCGACCTTGATCCAGGTGGGAGATCACACCGTGATCGAAGTGGCCCAGCCCCTGGATACCACCAGCCGACCCGGCGCCGATCTGGCCGCCAATGGCGAGATCTTCCACGCCGCCACCTTGCAGGTCGCGGACCTCGACGCGGCTGCTGACTTCCTCTTGTCCAAGGGCCTGCGCCTGGAGCGCCCCACCAGCCATGCCCTGGTGATCGACCCCGAGGACACCTTCGGTTTGCTGCTTCGATTCACCGACCGCCCCGTCACCGAATGGTGAAGCCCGTCAGCGGAGGTAGTTGTATCCCCCGTCGACCATCAGGGTGGTGCCGGTGACGTATCTCCCGTCCTCGCTGGCGAGGTACACGACGGCGCGGCCGATGTCGAGCTCGGAGTCCCCCATGCGCCCCAAAGGGATCTCCGACAGCACGCTCTTCTCCACCGCGCCCGATCCACCGTCGTCCGAGACGCTATCGGCGAACGTTTCGAAACCCGGAGTGATCGCCAATGGGCAGATGGCGACGACCCGAATACCGAATCTCCCCCACTCCAGGGCGCCGACCCGGGTGAGCGTGCGGATGGCCTCCTTGGTCATGGCATAGCCCCCCATCGCCGGTCGGGGGGTGATGCCCGACCCCGACGCCATGTTGACGACGCATCCAGATGTGGCCCGCAGGTGGACGAAACAGGCCTGCATGAGCCGGAGGCAGGCCATCGGACCCGACTCCCACATGCGCTGCATGTCATCGTCGGTGAGTCGGCGAAGGGACGCGTAGCTCATGGTCTGGGCATTGTTGACCAGCAGGTCGATGCGGCCCCAACGCGCCACGGCCCGATCCACGGCGCCATCGACCTGGTCGCGATGCTCCACGTCGCACGCCTCCGCCGCGGCGTGGCCGCCCCGAGCCTCGATCTCGGCCACCACCGCCTGGCATTTTTCTGGCGTCCGGCCGAGGACCATCACCCGGGCACCCTCCGCCGCCACCGCCAGCGCCACGCCACGGCCCACGCCCTGACCGGCCCCGGTCACGATCGCCACCTGACCGTCGAGTCTTCCCCTGGCCCCGGAATCCGCCCCGGACGAGCTCACAGATCCGCCGTGGGCTGGATGACTTGCTGACCAAAGGTGAGCAACTCATCGGTCACGGCGCCGGCATCCTTGGCTCTGACGGCAATCACCAACCGGTCGATCCCGAGGGCGGCGAACTGCTCCGCCGCCGCGACCGTGCGGGCGCCCCCTCCGGTCATCTCGATCGCCGCCGGGTCGCGACCGAACTCCTCGGCCTGCCTTCGCACACTGGTAATGGTTTCGGACAAGGTCTGCTGAAGGTCCTGGCTGGCGTCCACCCAGGGAAAGTATCCGTCCCCGTACCGGGCCGCTCGCCGCAGGGCAGCCGGCGACGTACCGCCAATGTGGAGCGGGATGGTCCCGTGGACCGGGCTGGGGTCACAGCGGACATTCTGGTAACGCACATAGGTGCCGGCGTAGGTGGACACCTCTTCGCTCCACAGGATCCGCATGGCCTCGATCGACTCGTCCATGCGCCGACCCCGGTTCGAGAAGGGCATATCGACCGCGGCGTACTCCTCGGGAAGCTCCCCGACCCCGATGCCCAACAGCAGGCGACCCCCCGACAGGGCGTCAAGGGTGGCGGCGCTCTTGGCGAACACTACCGGCTGGTGCTCCGGGAGGATCACCACGTTGGTGCCGAGATTGATCCGCGTCGTATGGGAAGCGACGAAGGCCAACCAGATGAGCGGGTCCGGTACTCCTCCCCGCCGCCACAGCCGGTCCATCCGTCCGTCCGCCGAAGCCCGATACGGGGTCACGGAGTCGCCGACGGCCACGACGACATGCTCGGGGCACCACAGCGACTCGAAACCGGCGTTCTCCGCGGCCTGGGCCATGGCGACCGCCCGATCCGGTTCCGGAAACGCCGTACTGGAAAAAGCGATGCCCCACTTCATCGGCGGCCTCCTCTTTTTTCCGTAGACATGTCGCGACCGCGGATGGATTATGTCCCGTCGGTGAGTTCCCGGTACAACTGCCGCAGTTCGGCCGCGGGGTCGACCTCGGCGTGCGGCTCCACGTCGAACACCATCACCGACCTGCGGTCGGGGCGGTAGGCGTGCCAATCCGGCAGTGCCGGGTGGTTGGGATCGCCTCCGTGGGCGAACCGGACGAACGCCTCGCTCATGAGCTCGCCGACCCTGGCGTTTTCCGGCCGGTCGCCCGCCATCGGCGTCAGCCCGTAGTTGTTGAGGGCGAAGACGATGTCACCGCCGTGGGTCGCCCCGAGCACCCCGCCGAGGGCAGGGGTCTCGTAGTCGAACCGGTACGAATACACGGGAGCCCCTCCACCTGCCACCTTGCGCTCCACCCAATCGATGCCGCCCGCCCACATGACCCGGTCGGTGACGAACTGGCAGGCGATCTCAGTGCAGGAGAACGCGGGGTACACCCGGTGGTAGGCGGCGACCATTCGTTCGGCCAGTTCACCGAACGTGCCCTTGGCCATCTGGGCCAACCCTGCTCCGTCGAGCGTCCCGAACCACGGCATGTTGAGCATCATCATCTTCATGTCGTCTTTGGTGGACCCGACCATGAAGGCGACGTCGCGGCCGTGGGGGGAGGCGACCGGGTCCAGCGGGTGATGCGTCATGGTGGTGCCATCCACCAGCGGCTGCAACGGCATGAACGCCTCGGGACTGGCCCCAGATGCGAGCCCGGCGTCGATGGGCATGGCCAGGTGCTCCGCCTCCTTCATCAGATAGTCGACTGGCATTTCGCGAAGTCGTTCGACCTCGCCACCTGCGATCCCGACGCGCTCCAGGAATTGATCGGTAATGGCCGCGGCCGACTCCCGGGAACGGGCCCGGACGTAGGGCCCGCTGAGCAGGGCCCCGCGGTGGAACAAGCCCTTGGCCGACGGAAAGCCGGTGAGCGCCGACGTCTTGGACGCCCCGCCAGACCCTCCGAACACCAGCACCTTGTCGGCATCCCCGCCGAAGGAGGCGATGTTGTCGCGGATCCACTCCAGGGCGGCGACGATGTCGAGCATCCCGGCGTTGCCCGATCCCCGGTAATCCTCGCCGGCGACGTCTTCGAGGTGGAGGAAACCGAGGATGCCGAGCCGATGGTTGATCGTCACGACGACGGCATCGCCCCGAGCGGCCAGGGGCGTGCCGTCGTATAGCGGCCATGACCCGGACCCGCTGGTGAAGGCGCCGCCGTGCACCCACACCATGACCGCTCGAGAAGTGGAGGTGTCGAGCGCTTTCGTCCACACGTTGAGGACCAGGCAGTCCTCGCCCTGGGCCGGCTCTTCGCCGGCCAAGCCGCCGATGAACGCCCGGAATTCGGCCATGCGGGCGGCGCTCGCGGCGTCTGCCGGCTGGCTCCCACCTGCTTCCGCCGGGCTCAACTGGGGCGCGGTCGGTCCGTAGGAGGTGGCATCCCTCACGCCCGTCCAGGGGGTGACCGGCTGCGGCGGCTTGAACCGGTTCGCACCCCCGGTCGGCGCGCCGTACGGGATGCCCTTGAACACGTGCACTCCGCCGATGGTGGTCCCGCGAATCTTCCCCGCGGTGGTGGCAACGATGGGCTCGGGCATCGGGTCCCCCTGTGTGATGTCGCAGCGGTGTCACCGCGGCGGGAGTCGAAGCTACGTTGCCCTTCCCCGCCTGTCAACGCTGTTGGCCAACCGACTGGGCGGGCCAGGATCCGAGGGCCGGTTTGCTCAGAGGACCTGCCGGGCGGGCCTCTGATAACTTGACTCTGTCGTCAAATGACCGATGGCCGGCCGGCCGCTTGGTCACCCGCGAGGGCGTCTTGGAGCCGAGATGATAGAGAGCATCGGAACGTATCTCCCGGTTTGGGGCACCGCCGGGGTCCGAGTGGCGGGTGACGACGAGGACGTGATCACGCTGGCGGTGGCCGCCGGCAACCTCGCCCTGGCGGCCGGGCCGGAAGATGCCGCGGTTTCTCGGGTGGTCCTGGTCAGCCGCGAGCTGCCGCTGCTCGAGGGCGGCAATGGCGCGGCGCTTCTGGCCGGCCTCGGCCTGTCTGCCGCCACCGAAGTGCACGAGGAACTCGGCGGCGCGCCGGCGGTGTTCGATGTCGTGGTCGCGAGCCCGCCGGGAACCCTGGTGATCGGATCGGACCTCGGCGGCGGCGCCGGATCGGCGGCGGTCCTGATCGGGACCAGCGGGGCCGACATCCGCCTCCTCGGTCGGGTCAACCGGAGCCTGCCCGTCGTCGCTCGTGACGCTCAGGGCTCCGTCCACGATTACCGCGACCCTCGGCTGCTGCGAGAGCGCGGCTTTTCCGAATCGCTGGCGCGGCTGGACCTGGGCGGCCCCGTCGACGTCGTCGCCGGGCTGGCGGCCAAGGACGCCGCCACCCTCGTCGGCCGCGCCGTACCCGCCCTGCCCACCAGAGGGGCCAGCGCGGCCCTGTTCGCCCTGGCCGCGCTGGCCGATGGCGCCGGGCAGACGGCCGTCGCCGTTGAGCAGGCCACCGTGACCGCGGCCGAGCTGTCCGGGTCGGGGGTCGCCGTCAACCGGGAGGAGCCGCCGCCAACCGAACCGCTCCGGCTCCGGCCGGGCACAGAAGCGGACATTTCGATATCGCTGGCAGCCTACGAGCGGGCCTTCGACGCCAAGCTGCGGTTCGAGGCCGCACGCTGCGACGAGTGCGGCACGCTTTCCTACCCCCGGCGCTACCGGTGCATCAACTGCGGATCGGAGAAGCCGCCCTCGCCCGCGCCCCTCCCCCGCGAGGCGGAGGTCTACTCCGTCGCCACCATCCACCTCCCCGTCCCGGGCCTGGCGACTCCGTACAGCGTGGTCCTCGTCGATCTCGGTGACACCGGCGTCCGCCTGCTCGGCCGTCTCACCGGCGCCGCGCCAGGGAGCGTCGCCATCGGGGATCGGGGTCGGATGGTGTTCCGGCGAGTCGCGGTCCGCACCGGTGTTCCCGACTACGGCTATGCGTTTCTTCCCCGAAGCAAGGAGGTGGCGGCATGAGAAGGGTCGCCATGGTGGGGGCCGGGATGACCCAGTTCGGCGAGCTGTTCGACCTGGGGATCAAGGACATGCTGCCGATGGCCGTCACCGAGGCGGTCGACAGCGTGGCCAAGGGGTTTGACCGGGCCGACATCGAGGCGGCCTGGTTCGGCGAGTTGGTCCCGACGGACGGCTTCGCGTCCGGGCTCTTGGCCGACTCGTGTGGTCTGCCCAACATCCCCGTCACCCGGTTGGAAAATGCCTGCGCCACCGGCAATGACGCCATCCGTCACGGCGTGCTCGGCATCGCCAGCGGCTTCTACGACGTGGTGCTCGTCGTCGGTGCGGACAAGGTACGAGAGACGGCGTCGCAGACGACGTTCTGGGACTGGATGTCGATGACCCGGGACATGGCCTGGGACTTCCCCCTCGGGCTGGTGGCGCCCGCCAACTTCGCCCTGCACGTCAGCCGTTATCTCCACGAGTCCGGCGCGACGCGCGAACACATGGCCATGGTGGCGGTGAAGAACCATCACCACGGCGTCACCAACCCCAAGGCCCAGATGCGCTTCGAGATCACCGTCGAGCAGGTACTCAACGCCCCGATGGTCGTGGAGCCGTTCGGACTCTACGACTGCACACCGCAGAGCGACGGAGCGGCGGCAGCCATCCTGGTTTCGGAAGACGTGGTCGACCGCTACACCGACCACCCCGTCTGGGTACGCGGCGTGGGCCTCGGACTCGATCGGGTGATGCACCAGCACAAGGCCGATCTGACCACGTTCCCGCCGACCCTGAAGGCGGCCAAGGCGGCGTACACGATGGCCGGCGTCGGCCCGGGGGACATCGACGTCGCCGAGGTCCACGACTGCTTTACCGGCGTGGAACTGATCAACTACGAGGACCTCGGTTTCTGCGAGCGCTTCGGGGCCTACAAGCTGATCGAGGGGCGCGAGACGTACGTCGGCGGGCGGATTCCGGTCAACCCGAGTGGGGGGCTCAAGGCCAAGGGGCATCCGCCGGGGGCGACCGGCATCGCGCAGTGTGTGGAACTGTTCGAGCAGCTCCTCGGGACGTCCACCAATCAGGTTGACAGCCCGCGATGGGCCCTGGCCCACAACGTCGGCGGACCGACGGCGGTTGCCGCGGTGACCATCCTGAGCACCGACAAGGCGTAGCGGGCGGCGCGGTGACTGTTGCCGGCCTTCCCGCGACGGTCGAGATTCCTGACCTCTCGGTGGCGGAGTACGGCCGGCGTCTCTCGGACTTCCTCACGGCCGATCCGCGGGTCGGGCCGTACGTCTCCTACCGGCCGCCGGATTTCGAAGCGGCCGCGAGACACCTCCAGCGGCTGCAGGCCTTGCTCTTCGACGAAGGCTGGTCCCGCTTGGGCTGGCCCGAGGCCGTCGGGGGGCTCGGTGGTGATCCCCGCTTCCGGGCCGCCATGTTCGAAACTCTCTGGGACCACGACATCCCCATCCCCGAGAGCTTCACCACCCTGGAGATCCTGGTCCCGGTGATGATCGCCTACGCCCCGCCTTTGGCGGAACGGTACTTTCCGCCGCTCCTGCGCGGCGAGGAGGCATGGGCGCAGGCCTTCTCCGAGCCCGATGCCGGCAGCGACCTGGCGTCACTGCGCACCCGCATGGAACCCGACGGCGACGGATGGCGCATCACGGGTCAGAAGGTGTGGTCGACGAACGGTCATTTGGCCCAGCGTTCGGTGCTACTGGCCCGCTCCGGCGAGGCCGGGCACCGGGGCCTGACGATGGTGCTCCTCGACCTCGATCAGCCGGGCGTCGAGTCCCGTCCGATCCGCACCCAGTCGGGAGAGAACCATTTCTCGGAGATCTTCCTGGATGGCGCCTTCCTCCCGGGCGATCGCATCCTCGGCCAGCTCGGGCAGGGGTGGGCCGTCGCCATGTACATGCTGCAATGGGAGCGCGGCGCCTGGGGGTGGCTGCAGCAGGGCCGCTTCCATAATCGCTTGGGCCACGCCCTACAGCAGGCCCCGGCGCCCGCCGACCCCGCGACGGTGCGATCGCTCGGCGCGGCCTACCTCGCCACCGCAGCCTTGCGGGTTCGCACCCGGACGACGGTGGAGCGCCTGGCCCGGGAGGAGAAGCTCGGCCCGGAGGTGTCGATCGACAAGCTGCTGTTGGTCGACGCCGAAACCGCCGTCTGGGACTGCATCCGGCAGCTGTATGGTCCCCGATTCGATCTGGACGAGGATCTCCATTGGCTCCGGGAGGAATTCCTCTTCAGCCGGGCGGCCCCGATCTACGGCGGCTCGCAGGAAATACAGCGATCGTTGGTCGCCCAACGCGTGCTCGGCATGCCGAGAGAACCGTGATGGATGCCGCCACCGTCGACCTCCTGCGTCTCAGCCTGACCAAGCTGCTCGGCGACGAAGGAGTATCCAGCGCGTCGACCCTCGCCGAGCGGCTGGCCGCCCTCGGTTGGGACGAGGTGCTCGCCGACGACGCCCCTACTGCCCTCCGGCTGCTGTTCGACGTACGGGGCAGCACCCTCGCCTCGGCCGACGCCCTCGGACCGGTCCTGGCCCAAGTCGTCGCCGACTCCGCCGGGCGGACCGATCTGGCCGACGCCACCGTGGTGATCCCGTCCTCATTGCATCCTCACCGATACACGTCCTCACTCGCCGACGGACGGGTGCGGGTGGAGGGCGTCGTCCTGAGCGAGTTGGCGGACGACGCCAGAGTGCTGACACCGGTCGTGGTGCCGGACGGAACCATCCGCCTGGCGACACTGAGCCGCCAGGCCGACTGGACGATGGCGGCCACGCGGACCATGGACGAGTTGCTCTGGTCCCGGCTGAGTGGGGCGTCCGAGGAGTCCCAGGTGACATGGATCGACGCGTCCACGGCCCTGGCGGCGTGGGACGCGGTCACCACCACCGCCCGCTGGGCCCTCGCCGCTGAACTGGTGGCCATCGGCAGGGCCGTGATCGGGCAGGCGGTCGAATACACCGGGGAACGCCGCCAGTACGGCAGAGCCATCGGCACGTTCCAGGCTCTCCAGCATCGGTTGGCCGCGGCCTACGCCTCGATCGTCGGCGCGGGCGAGGTGACGACGCAGGCGTCCGCCTCGGGGCAGGCATGGGATGCCCTGGTGGCGAAGGCGGCCGCCGGAAAGGCGGCGGAGAACGCGTGCACGCAGGCGCAGCAGTGCTACGGGGCGATCGGATTCACGTGGGAGCATTCCTTCCACCGTCATCTCCGCCGCGTGTACACACTCGACCGCCTGTTCGGCGACTGGCGCACCTTGGAGGCGGAGATCGGCGCCGCGCTGGCCGCCACCCGGGTCGCACCGAAGGTCGGGGCGATCTGATGGCCAGCCGTCTGCAGCACAGCGGGAACGCCCGGAGTTTTCCGGTTAGCCCCACTCTGCGCCAACCAGCCGACGTCCTCGGTCCGAGAGCGACACGGACCGTCGGCCAGATACTCGAGGCCACGAAGGCCATCTTCCTGTCCCACGGGTACGCCGGCACGACCGTCGACGAGATCGCCCGGCTCGCTGGGGTATCCCGGGCGTCGTTCTACACCTACTTTCCGTCGAAACGAGACATCCTTCTGGCCTTGGGCGCCGACGCGGCCCACGGTGGAATGCTCATCGTCGACTACCTCGGTGACCTACGGCAACCGGTCGACGATCACCAACTCGAGGAATACGTCCGCAGATGTTTCGCCGTGCTCGACGAGCAGGCCAGCTTCGCGTTCGCGTGGACCCAGGCCGCGCATCAAGACGAGGAGATCCGGGTGGCGGGGATGAAACGCCACCTGCGGATCTGCGGCGATTTGGGGCAAGCTCTGGGGGAACTGCGAGGTCGTCCGTTTGCGGACCACACGGCCCAGGGCCTGACACTGATGAGCCAACTGGAGCGGGCCTGGTCGTACTGCCAGCTCTATTCCGATCCGGCGTTGGAGGTCGCCGTTCGCGCCGAGATCGCCGCCAACATCGGCGCCATCCTGCGTGACCCGCCGGCCCGCGCTGCTGGCCGCAGTGTTCGCCGAAAGGTCAGCTGAGACCTGACCCTCATCCGTGAGCAAGAGAGGAAACCCCATGCCGAACGTCCAGGTCGAGCATCGCGACGGTGTCGCGGTCGTCACCCTCGATCGCCCGCCGGTCAACGCCCTCGATCAACAGACGTTCGAGGAGCTGGCGAGGACTTTCGAGGGACTGGACCGCCAGCGGGAATCGGGAGTAGCCGTGCTGCGGTCCACGGGCGACAAGGCGTTCTGCGCCGGCGCCGACCTCCAGGACTCACCCCGGCGGTACCGGCCCGACGGTCGGCGTGACGACGACGGACCGCAGGGCGATCCGCGGCACCAGGTCGATCCCGGTCTGGTCGTCCGGGAATGCTTCTGGGCGATCTACGACTGCGCCGTCCCGGTGATCGCGGCCGTGGACCACGTCGCGATCGGCGCCGGTATGGCCCTGGCGGCCTCCTGCGACCTCGTGGTGGCGTCCGACCGGGCCCGGTTCGCGCTCACGGAGATCAACGTCGGGGTGCTCGGCGGGGTCCGTCACGCCCAGCGGCTCGTCGGGCCATACCTCGCCAGGCGGATGTTCTTCTCGGGCGAGTACGTGGGGGCCGACGAGATCTACCGCCGCGGGGGAGGGATCGACCAGGTCGTCGAACCCGGCCGGCTGTTCGACGCCGCCATGGAGCTCGCGGGCACCATCGCCGCCAAGAGCCCGCTCGCCGTGCGCATGGCCAAGCAGTCGGCCAACCGGGTCGAGAACCTCTCGTTGAAGGACGGCTATCAGACCGAGCAGGACTACACCCTGCGAGTCCGGCGCCACGCGGACGCCGAGGAGGCCCGACGGGCGTTCTTCGAGCATCGCGCCCCGCAATTCACCTGGGAGTAACGGATCGGAAAGGAGGGGCCGGTCTGTCCGGGTCCGCGTTGACACCTCGCTGCTACCGTGCGGGCATGGCGCTGGCGCAACCTGGTCTCTTTCACCGCTTGGGCCTCGTCGTCGAAGACGTCGAGGCGACTGATTCCTGGTACCGGCGGGTGCTCGGTGGGGTACCGGTGGCCGGGACGGCCCGTCCGCACCAGGACCAGCTACGACCGGCCGAGAACGTGCTGGACCTGGACGGGGCGACCTCCCGCATGCTGTGGCACGGCGGACTGCCGTTGATCCTGCTGGGCGCGGCCACCGCCGACGGCCCGGTCGGCCGGTTTATGGCCCGCTGGGGTCCCGGCATGCACTCGGTGGCGTGGGAGATCGACGACATGTGGACGGTCGAGCACTTACTGCGGCAGGCGAATATTCGCATCACCGGCGTCAACGTGCCGGGTCGCCACTTCTTCATGCACCCCGCTGACACCGACGGGGTGCTGATGGAGTGGACCGACACGTCGATCGCCGGCGACCCCCGCCGGGGTGAGCCGACACCTGCCGAGACGGCGGGTGTCGTCGGCGGCGTGCGGGGCATCGCCTGGGTCACGGCCGTGGTCGCCGACGCCGACGCCACCGCCCAGCGCCTGACCGACCTGGCCGCCGCCGAGCCGGTCACCGGAAATCCGGTGGCGGACGAGGCCGTGGAGCACACCGTCGACATGGCGGTGGGCGACGTGACCATCCGCCTGGTCACGCCTCGGTCGGCTGCCAGCCGGTACCTCGCGGTGCTGGAGCGCGGTCCCCGCCTGTGGGCCTACGCGGTCCGGGTCGCCGATCTGGATGTCGCGCTCGCCGGACTGGCCGGCGAAGGGGTCAAGGTGCTCGACCGCGTCGGCGCAGTGGCATGGACCGACCCCGCCACCACGTTCGGCATCCCCATGGAGTGGACGGACGCCGCGTAGCGGCTGAGAAGGCCCCGGACCCTGGCTCGGCCGCCCGGCCGGGGAATCGGGTGATTAGGGTCATCGAGGATCGGAGGCCGACGATGCTTCTCTCGGTTGGGATCATCCCTCGCGGCCGGCTCAGCACGGCCGCCAATCTGACGGCGGTCGCCCGCAGCGCGGAGGGGGCCGGACTGGCCCGAGTCTGGCTGGGCGATCGCCTGGTGTATCCGGCGTGCGACGAGTCCGCCGGTGATCTCGGCCGCGAGTTTCCGTGGGATATCAGCGTTCCCCAACTCGAGGGGATCGTGGCAATGACCTGGATGCTCGCCTCCACCACCACCGTCGGGGTGGGGGTCTCGGTCATGGTCCTTCCGCTCCGCCAGCCGGTCGTCCTGGCGTGCCAACTCGCCTCCCTCGACGCCCTGTCCCAAGGGCGGGTGACCTTCGGTATCGGTATCGGCGGGGTGTTGGAGGAGTACGACTGCGTCGGTGTCGACCGCAGCCGGCGAGGAGCCCGAGCCGAAGAGTATGTGGAGGCGCTGCGGCGATTGTGGACCGATGAGCGACCGGCGTTCTCGGGAGAGTTCGTGTCATTTCCCGAGCTGTACTGCAGCCCCAAGCCCAGTCAACCGGGTGGGATACCGCTGTGGTTCGGCGGGCATACCCTGACGACCTACGACCGGGTCGCCCGGTTGGGGGCGGGTTTGGCCGCCGGATCGGTCACCCCAGATCGAGCTGCGGAGCTGCTTTCGATCCTGCAGCACCGGGCGGAGGAGGTCGGCCGCGATCCCTCGAGTATCGGCCTGCTGGTGCAAGCGCACCATCCCGACCGAGATGCCCTGCGCCGGCTGCTCGACGACTTTCGTGCAGCTGGCGTCACCGAGGCCATCGTTGCGGCCCGGGGCCGGACACCCGACGAGTTATCCGACTCCGTCGCGTCCGTGGCCGACTTGGCGGGCTGACTCGTCGGCGGCGCCGGTCACCAAGGGACCGGGCCCCGCTCGTCGAAGAATCCGCCGGTCGGGCCGTCGTCGGAGAGGGTGGCCAGCCGCACGACGACGCCGGCGGCGTCGGCGGGCGTACGGGTCCCCGTTCCCAACGTCATGTCGGTATTGGTGTACCCCGGGTCCACCGCGTTGACCTTGATTGACGTGCCTCGAAGTTCGTTGGCGAACTGCACCGTCAAGGAGTTGACCGCGGCCTTGGCGACGTTGTAACTGAGGAGCGGTCGATCCTGGTATTTGGTGCCGTCGGTCGTCGACAAGCCCAACGAGCCGAGTCCGCTGGAGAGATTGACGATGCGACCGGCGACCGCCTTCCGGAGCAGCGGCAGCAGGCCCTGGATGACCGCCATGGTCCCGAACACGTTGGTCTCGAAGGTCTGGCGCACCAGCGACAGCGCCACCTCGCTGGGCGGCGAGGGATGCCATTCGAGCTTGACTGCCGCGTTGTTGACAAGCGCGTCGAGGCAACCGAAACGCTCGTCAATCCATGCTGCGGCGCGCTCGGATATCTGCCTCTTGCGTGATGTCCAGTACTACGAGGTGGGAATGCACTCCGTCGCGACAGAGCGCATCCGCGGCGGCCTGGCCCCGCTGACGGTCTCTGGACCCGACCAGGACCTCGTATCCGAGCGCGCCGATCCCTTTGGCGATCGCCAGACCAATGCCTTTGTTGGCCCCGGTGACCAGGGCGATCCGGGGCACGGGATGGCCTCCGTCACCTGTCATCGCCACACTTAAGCATCAAAAGGCCGTGAACGCAGGCGAAGCCCAGTCCTACGATTACGACCTCGACAGCCCGGTGATGCGAACGAGGAGATGGCGATGACCGACCCGCAGACGGTGATGCTCCAGGTAGGCGGGCAGGTCGTGCCCACCCTCATCTACGGGAGCGCATCGGACGTTCCCCGAGCGGCGATCGTGTTGTCACCCGAAGCCTTCGGCATCAACGAGTTCACTCGACGAGTCGCGACCGATTTGGCCGCCGCGGGCTACGCCGTCGTGGTGCCCGACTATTACCACGGCCACGGTCTCGAGAACCCGGAGAGCTATACCGACTTCGGCGAGGTCATGGCTTTTATCGACGAGCTGGACTTCGGGCAGGGAACGCACGACGTGATGGCCGCCGTCGATTACGCCCGCACGCTGCCCTGGGTCGATCCGACGCGGGTTGCCGTGTGGGGCTACTGCACCGGATCCACGCTCGCCATGCTCGCCGCGTCCCTGGACCGGCGGCTGGCCGCCGCAGTGTTGTTCTTTCCCAGCCAGCCCACGTTCCCCGAGCTGACGGCGAAGCGTCCCGTGCAGCCGATCGACATGCTGTGGAATGTGGCCTGCCCGATCCTGTTGATCCTCGGCGATCAGGATCAGCTGCTCGTGGATCTCGTCCCCGAGTTCCGGCGTCGTTTCGGTCAATGGGGCATCGAGCACGAGATCAAGGTCTACGCCGAAGCCGGTCACGCATTCAGCGCGCCCGTCCCGCCGCTGCGAAATGACGCCGCGGACAAGGCCTCGTGGGCTGATGCGCTGGCCTTCCTCGGCGAGCACTGCTCGCCATCAGGCTAGGCAGGAGAGCTAACGCTGACCGAGCGCCTCGTCGCGCTCCGGAGCGATGCGAGCCGAAAGGCCCTCGAACTGCGGCGGGCGCTTCTCCATGAAGCTCCGGGTCCCCTCGCGGATGTCATCCTGATCTCGCATCTGTTCGAGGAGTCGTACGGCCACTCGGCGGCTCTCTTCCGCCCCCCGCTCCCAATCGGCGAGCACCTGCTCCTTGATCACCGCCATCGATCGGGGCGAGCAGTTCTGGGCCACGTCCCGGGCATAGGAAAGGGTCTCCGCCAGCAGCTCGTCCCGGTCGTACAGCCGGTCGATCAGACCGAGGGAGTGGGCCTCTTCCGCCGAGATCGTCCGTCCGGACATGAGTAGATCCATGGCGGCGCCGGTGCCGATCATTCGGGGCAGGATCCAGGACAGGGCGTTCTCGGCCGGGAGCCCCCGGCGCGCGAACGAGGTGGCCAGCTTGGCCCCCCGGGCGGCGAAGCGGAGATCCGCGGCGCAAGCCTGAACGACGCCGATACCGGCGCAGGCGCCGTTGATGGCAGCGATCACGGGCTTGGGCACAAACCGGGCGAAGGTCATCGGCAGCCGCCGCACATCGCTCGCCCGCTCGCCCTCCGTTGCCGCCGCCAGAATCTGCATGTCGATCCCCGGGCAAAAGGACTTCCCTGCCCCCGTCACGACGATGACGCGGGTCTCCGGATCGGCCGCGGCGTCGGTGAGGGCCGCAAAGTAGGCCTCTTCCAACTCCATGTTCCAGGCGTTGTTTCTCTCGGGCCGGTTGAACGTCAGCAACAGGACTCCCTGGTCGAGGTCCCGCAGTACGAGGTCCACGCAGTTGGACAATAGCGTCAACTGCGCGACTGACGTCATGGGCCCCGACAGTCCGCCTGGACAGACTTGCCAAAGTTGGCGGACACTGACAGAGTAGGAACCGTGGGGGGCGAGCGGACGCCGCCGAACCAGGGGGAATGGAGGCATCATGTCTGAGGAGCTCACCTGGCTTCCGGCTTGGCGCATCAAGGAACTGATCATCAAGCGAGAGGTCTCGCCGGTCGAGGTGACCGAGCACTTCCTTGGCCGGATCGAGGAGTACGACGGAAAGCTGAAGTCGTTCGCCTACGTGGACGAGAAGGGCGCGCAGGAACAGGCGGCGCGGGCCGAGAAGGCGGTACGGGACGGCGACGAGCTCGGTCTCCTCCACGGCATACCCGTGTCGGTAAAGGGACACTTCTACGTCAAGGGCATGCCGTTCTTCGACATGGGGACCCTGGAGGATCTGCCCGCGGCTTGGCGAGACGAAGTGCAGGTGGAGCGACTGCGCGCCGCGGGGGCCATCATCTTCGGCACGAACACCTTGATGGGCTCGGGCGGAGATCGTAAGAAGGCACCCACCGACCCGGGTCCCCGGTACAACTGGGACGTGGAAGCGCGCAGCGCCTGGGACCAGGACCGGGTGCCCGGCTGGTCCAGTTCCGGGACCGCGACCGCGGCCGTGGCCAGGCTGGTGCCGATCGGTCTCGGATCCGACGGCGGCGGGTCGACGCGCTTGCCGGCGGCCTACTCGGGCCTGGTCGGCGTCGTCGCCACGCCTGGGCGGATCCCCTGGATCCACCCCGCGTCGCCCGCCATCGAGCTGACGGCCAGCACCGGGCCCCTGTGCCGGGACGTAACCGACGCCGCGCTGGCGACGCAGGCGATGGCCGGTCCGGACGGGCGCGACGTGTTCGCCCTGCGCGACGAGCCTGAGGACTATCTGGCCCGAATCGACGAAGGCATCGAAGGGATGCGCTTCGCCTGGAGCGGTGACCTCGGATACGCCTCGATGTACGCGTTGGAGGAGAGCCCTCGAGTCATCGCCGCCATACGCGACGCCGCATTCGGATTCGGGCAACTGGGCGCGGCGGTCGAGGAGACCGCGGAACGATGGGACGACTTCTTCCCGGGATTCCAGATGATGAACCGCGTCTTCGGGAGCGGTGGCCGCGGGACCGGGGAGAAGCCGACGGACGAAGAGTACTGGTCTGCCATGGAGGTCCGGGGCCGCAACATCGACACCCTCAACCGGGTGTTCCGCGACTACGACGTCCTCCTCACGCCTACCTCACAGCTCCTGGCCCGCAAGGTGGAGGACTGGGACGCGGCCTGGTCCGGGCGCGACGGCGTGCAGTACCCCTACGGCACCTTCGCCGGCAACTATGTGAGCCACGTCCAGATCTTCAACTGGCTGGCCGTGCCGGCCTTCTCCATTCCGTGCGGTTTCGTCGACGGGCTTCCGATCGGGCTGCAGATCGTCGGCCGGCCGGGGAGTGACGCCAAGATGTTCCGCGTCGCCCGGGCGTTCCAGAGCGCCTTCCCGCGAGACGAGCGTCCCGTCTTGTAACTGGTCCGACCGGGACTCCCGCAAGCCCATCCACCCAGCCCCTCACCACGTTCCCCCGAGAGGAACCTCATGACCATCACCGCCCCGTTGGGCACCACCGGCTATGTCGTCTCCGACGAGTTTTTCGGCGAGCCGTACATCGATATCGACGAGTGGCGCGACGCGCCCGCGCCACACCGCCACGTGCACGGAGGTTTCCAGGGCACCGACACCCGCTTCACCTTCTACTACCCCTCGGCGGACGGGTACGAGGGACGGATGTACCAACCGCTGGAAGGGGCGAACGCCGGTCACGAGGATTCATTCGGCAACGAGCATGGCAACCTGCTCGGCGGGCTGGAGATGATCATCCGCCTGGGGGGCTACATGGTGGAGTCCAACATGGGCCATATCGGCGACGTGCTCGATCCCAAGGCCGGTGCCGAGAAGACGATCTACGCGTTCCGCGCCGCCGCCGAGTCCGCTCGCTTCTCCAAGTTTGTCGCGGCGCAGATCTACGGACGACCGCCGCACCACTCCTACGTGTGGGGCGGCAGCGGTGGCGGGCGGCGATCGCCAGGCTGCCTCGAGTACGGTCCCGACGTCTGGGACGGAGCCCTCCCCTTCATGGGGGGAGGCGAAACCGAACCTCACGGCGAGTTCCGTGAGCTCAAGTGGACCAGCAACTTCCCGGTCATGTTCAACGTCCAGCGACTGCTGGGCGACAAGTTGCTCGACGTCATCGACGCGGTCTCTCCCGGAGGCAGCGGCGATCCTTTCGCCGGACTCAACACCCATCAGCGCGAAGAGTTGGCCAACCTGTACCGGACCGGCTTCCCCCGCGGTGACGAATGGGTGATCGGCCAGCCGTCCGGGGTGATCTGGCAGTGGGGGTCGATGGCCGACGAGCTGCAGCGGGAAGACGACTACTACGAGAAGTTCTGGACCACGCCGGGACATGTGGGCTACGACCAGCCCGACCTGGTGATGGACGACCTGATCGACCGGCCCGGCACCATCACCCGCGTGCTCTGTGCTCAGGACTTCCTCGACGACCCGGAGCTGCAAACGCCCGAGTACGAAAGACTCCGACCCCGGGCCCTCATGTTGGCGGGGACGCGGGGCTTCGACCTTCCCATCGCCGCCGAGATCCCCGGCGCCGCGAACGGTTACCAGCTGGGGACGAACGTCCGGATCACCTCGGGCAAGGCCGCCGGTCGCTCGCTGTACGTGATGTATTTCGTCGGGGACCTGATGGTCTGCGACGGGGCCGGCGAGGCCAGCAACCTCCGGTTTACCGACGTGGTCCCCGGCGATGACGTCCACCTCGACAACCGCGCCTTTCTGGCCCATTGCTACTACTCCCGGCACCACCTGACCGACGAAGCGAAGTGGGACTTCATGAAGGTCGACGGGAAGCCGATCTACCCCCAGTACGAGTTGCCACCCAATTCACCGTTTATGGGAGTGGCCTATTCCGGTCAATATGAGGGCAAGCTCCTCTGGGTCCACCACACCCACGACGCCGTCCTTGTGGCCGTCCGACGGCGTGGTGTACCAGGCCCAGGTGCTCCGGGCCCAGGGCGAGCGGGCGGCGCGCCAGAAGTTCCGGATCCGGTGGACGGAGAACGCCGAGCACGTCCCCGCGGAGTTCGTCCCATCGATGCCGGACCGCTCGAGCAGCACCTGGCTGATCGACTACCGGCCCGTCATCGAGCAATCGCTGGCCGATCTCGCCAAGTGGGTAGAGGACGGGACCGAGCCGGCCGGTACCACCTTCACCTACGCCGACGGCAAGGTCACGCTGCCCGCGACCGCAGCCGAGCGGGGTGGGATTCAGCCCGTCGTCAACGTGACGGCCAACGGCGCCGACCGGGCCGAGGTCAAGGTGGGCGAACCGGTGACCTTCGCGCTCCACGCCGAAGCGCCACCGGGAGCAGGGACGATCATCGCCGCGGCGTGGGACTTCGACGGGTCGGGGCGGTATGCGTTCGGGTCCGACGGCATCGACGGCAGCGCGGCCGTGATCGACCTGCAGACGACGCACGGCTGGGACCGGCCGGGAACGTATTTCGCGACCTGCCTCGTCCACTCCCACGTCGATGGCGACCCCCAGGCGACGTCGCGGCGACTGCCCAACCTGGCGTCCGCCCGCGTGGTCGTCTCGTAACACCGATCCCGGCTCAGGCGCGGAGAGGGCTCCCCCAGCTCACGCGTCTGAGCCGGCTCGCCGTTGCCCCCGGCCCGGTCTGATTGCCGGCTGGATCCCTATTGCTTCCGAAGCGACCGGCGGGTCTTCGGCCGGGTCCGGGGCGGCGCCGTCAACACACCCGCGGTCAGCCGCTTGGTCGAGAACTCGCGATTGAGCGTCCGCATTGCCGACGTGAACACTTCTTCGAGTTCGTATTCCCCCTGGCGGGTGGCCCAGAAGTCGACGACGGCCCGGTTGGCCGCGGCAATGCAAGCTGCCAGCACGACGGGCCCCGGATCGGAATCCGCATCGACATTGAGCGCTTGCGCGGAGACTTCGGTAAGTCCGACCCGGAGCGCCAGGTGTTGCTCACCGAGGGCTCGCGCCACCACTTCGGGTGCTGTCGAAGCGGCCTTGTGCCACAACAGGAAATCCTTGAGGTCCGTCTGATGCTCCTGGGCCAGGCGCAACCACATCTGCCACGCGGCGGCAACCGGTCTCCGGGTAGGCCCAATCGCCTTGAGGGCGCGCAGCGTCTCGTCGTAGCTGCGGCGCGGTCCCGCCAGCAGCAGGTCCTCCTTGGTGGGAAAATAACGGGCAACCGTTCGGGAAGATATGCCGGCCACCGCGGCAATATCATCGATCGACACGTGCCGGTAGCCGCGCTTGCCGAAGAGCCGTATTGCCGTCAGCTCGATGTGTTGGGCGATGCGCCTGCGACGACGATCCCACCCGGATTCGAGGCCGGCGACATCCAGGGACTCAGGTTGGTGAGCGACTGATGGTGACACTGCCACCAAGGGAACCTCCTGATGAAGCCGGGCGTGGCGGATGTCGCGGAGCGGCCGAAGCAGACAGTCTAGTCACGCAGGGCCGAGAACAGAATCTGTCACGACCGGGAGAATGAGGCGCGACGGATACGAACTTCCGTGGCACACCTCGGTCCGTGAGGGTATCGGGTTCGATTCGAAGAACGGGAAGTCGCTCGTCGACACGTCGACTCGGATCCGGTGGCCGGCTTCGAACACGTTGGCGACAGCCCAAATCTCGATGTCGAATTGGTGGATCTCGCTGGGGACCAGCGGGACAGGATGCTCATGCGACTGGACGTGGGAACCCTTCAGGGCGCCGGTGTTGAGCAGGCGCGACCTCCCGTCTGGACAGACGTCGCAGAGGCGGACGCAGAAGTCGACATCCGGCGCGTCAGTGGCGGCGTACAGGATCAACCGGCTGGCCCCGACGATCTCGAGGCTCGATTCGAGGGGGGCGCTAGTAAACGTGAGACATCCCGCTTCGAACGATCGCTGATCTTGGAGGTCCCGAGCGGTGCGATTGGGCTGCTGCGGATCGTGGGTGAGGACGGCAGCACCGGTGGCCTCGGGGGGCACCTCGGCCAAACTCCCGTCATTGAGCGACGCGACCGACCCGCTCTGCACGGGGCTCAGGTAGAGATCCCGGTCGGCGGTCGGGACGGGCCAAGTCGGCACGTCGACGTACTCTTCCGCGCCGAGCAGGTAGATCCGCGCCGGCGGCCCGTCGAGAACCCCGTTGTCGGCGCCACGAAGGAAGTGGTCGAACCAATCGATCGTCAATGACGTCAGACCCCCGTCGCCGAGGTCGAAACGCGTGATCAGGCTTCCGGGCCCTACGAACAGCCGTTTGGGGACGCGGATGGCGGCATGGCTCGACAACGTTCCCCGGATGAAGTGGTCGTACCAGACCCCACCGTGCAAGGTCGGGATCGAGATCTCGTCCGCTCGGCGCAGAAAGCTCTTCGCCTTCCAGAAGTCGTCGTAGGTAGGCCGCTGATACATCTCCGTCAACCAATCGAGGTTGGCGGCGTTCCTCCCCGCAGTCACGCGCTCGTAGAACTGGTGGAACCGCCGTTCGTACACCGCCCGTTTGCGTTCGTAGTTGGGCGAATCGGGATCACCCGGGTCAATCGGTGTGATGCGAGCGTGCATCCCCGTCGACCAGCTGATCCGGTTCTCGTAGCGAAAGACACCGCCGATGCGCCATTGATCGAAGTAGAAGTCGGCCGGGTGCATGTTGGCGGCCATGGCCCGCAGGTGCGGTGGCCGGCTGAGCGCGGTGATGTAACAGGAGATGGCCGCGGCCGAGCTGCCCATCATGCCGACGTTGCCGTCGCACCAGGGCTGCGTGGCCGTCCATTCGACGAGGTCGAACCCGTCGAGGGGACCGCCTTCGAAGTTGTAGTAGTCGTACTCCCCCTCCGAGTAGCCGGTCCCCCGGGCGTCGGCGACGACGACCACGAACCCGGACTCGACCAAGGGCCGGACGCTCAGCAGCATCGGGTTGGCGCCGAGAGGCAGCGGCGGCAGCGGCAAGGCAACCGGTCGGCCGTCCGACCCGAGCGGCATCTCGAAGACGGCGTCCTTGAGATACGGGGTGACGAGTAGGACGGCGGCGTGTTGGGTCAGAGAAGCTGGGCGGTAGACGTCAACGGCGAGGGCGACACCGTCGCGCATCGGGACGTAGACGTCTTTGTCGATGTCCATTGGCTCTTTCTACCGGCCCCGCGGGGTTACGCCTTAGACGGCCCGAGCGATCGTCTGGGTCGCGTCGGCGACCTCCGCCGGCGTCAGTCGCCAACCGCCAGCGGCGGCGTTGGCGGCGGCTTGGCCGGGCTTCGCCGCGCCAGCGATGACCGTCGCTACCGTCGGTTGGCCGAGCAACCAGCCGAAAGCCAGGTCCAGCAGGGTGTGGCCCCGGTCCCGGGCGAAGGCTTCCAGCGCCTCCAGTCGGGCGAACGTCCGGTCGGAGAAGAGTCGCTGCCGGGCGTCATCGCCGACCTGGGCGGTCAGCCGTGTTCCTTCCGGAAGCTGCTGACCCCTCCGGTATTTGCCCGTCAGCATGCCGCTGGCCAACGGGTAGTAGGGGATAAACGCCACCCCGAGTTCCTGGCCGACCGGGATCACGTCATCGAGTGCGCCCCGCTGGAACAGGTTGAGGGCGTTCTGCACACTGACAAAGGGTTGTAATCCGCGGGTCCGGGCGACCTGGTCCGCCTGGCGCAGGTTCTCACCGGAGAAGTTGCAACAACCGATCTCGAGCACCTTGCCCGCCCGCACCATCTCGTCGAGGACGTCCATCGTCTCCTCAACCGGGACGTCGGGGTCAGGAAAATGGACCTGGTACAGGTCGATTCGATCTGTGGCCAGCCGGCGCAGGCTGTCCTCAATGGCCGTTCGCGCCCACTTCGCACCGTTGCCGCCGCGGGACGGGTCGCCGTGGGGACGGGCGCCGAACTTGGAAGCGAGGACGACCTCGTCGCGGCGTCCCTTGAGCGCCCGGCCCAGGATTTCCTCAGACCGGCCCCACCCGGCGGGATCGTTCGGATCGAAGTAGTTCGAGCCGTACTCGTCCGCCGTGTCGAGGAAGGTCACGCCCCCGTCGAGCGCCTCACCGATGACTTGGACGCTGGCGTCCTCGTCACACGCCGCCGTGCCGAACTGGTTACAACCCAGTCCCACGACGGAAACCGACAATTTCCCGATGGTCCGATACTCGATGCTGCGACGTTACCCGCCCGATTCGTCCATGGCATCCATGGCGGCTGACGGTGGTAGACATCTCGACAGAGAAGGCGCTGCGCACATCAGAGGGGGACCCGCGGATGACCTCGGTCGAGCCGTTCAAGGTCGGATTCCTGGACGAAGGGCTGTTCGCGGACGCCGCGGTGTTCGATCGGAGCATTGGCGACACCATCCGGATGCGCTTCGACGAGGCGCTGGCAGTCGGCGAGGTGGACCGCCCGATAGAGCTGATCGTCCGCACCGGCCGCGGCCTGCCGTCTGGCACGGCCAAAGCCGTCCAAGACGCCTGGCGGGAGCTGGCCGACGAGGGCGTCCTGGTCATCATCGGTCCGGGCATCACCGACAACTGCATGGCGGTGGTGCCGCTGTTCGAGGCCCACGGCGTGCCGACGATCAACTTTCCGGGGACGACCCGGTCACGGGGCCGGTACGGCTTCCACTACCAGCTCGGGTCCCTGTACGACGACGGCCCCCTCATCGTCCGGGCGATGGCCCGCCGAGGTCTGCACCAGGTCGCCGTCATCCGCGACCGGTCACCGATCGGGGAGGAGTTCTTCGAATTCTTCGAGGAAGAGTGCGAGCGCCACGGCCTGGCCGTCGGTATCGATCTCAAATCCTCGCCGGTCGCTGAGGACCTCAGTCACGAGGTGAAGCGGGCCAAGGAGTCCGGACCCGACGCGCTCGCCTACCTCGGGTTTGGTGGCGTGCTGCTCACGCTCTCCCGGGCCTTGACCAGCGCCGGATGGGACCCACCCCGATTCACGACCAGCGCCGGGATGCACTTTCATTCGCAGGCACCCGAGGACCGCCGGCAGATGAGCGGGTGGGTCTACGTCGACCAGGTCGACGAAGGCAACCACGCGCGCTGCAGTCCATGCTCGAACGCCACGAAGCCCGCTTCGGCGAACGGCGCTTCGATCCCATCACCGGCGCGATGTATGACATGGCCAGCCTCGCCGTGCTCGGCCTGCGCCACGCCACCGTGCACACCCCGGAGGGGGTCATGGAGGGCCTGGAGCGGATCCACCAGGTCCCGTCGGTCCTCGGAGGATCGGGCACGGTCATGGGCTTTGGCCCCTGGGAACGAACCGCCCTGAAGGGTCCCGACTACCTGATCCTGCGCCAGATGAGCGGCGAAGCGACCGTCCGCTACCCCGACTGACGGCAGGGGCAGACGGAGTGGGTCCGGGTCAGCGCGGCGCGTCACCCATCCGGTAGCTGTGGGTGAGGTCGTCCAGCCGGACCTTGAGGTCATCGTCGAGCACCACGTCGACGGCCGCCAGGCTGGGATCGAGCTGCTCGGCCCGACTGGCCCCAATGATCGGGGCCGTGACGGCGGGGTTGGCCATCACCCAGGCGACGGCCAGGGTCACCAGGCTGAGCCCCGCCGCGTCGGCGAGCGGCAGGAGCTGTTCGACCGTGTCGAACTCGCCCTCGTGCCAGTAACGATTCTGGTAGATCTTGGCGGCCCCACCGAGGGTGAAGCGAGTGCCCTCCTCGGGTGGCGCACTCCGGGAGTGCTTGCCGGCCAGGAGGCCGCCAGCGATCGGGTTGTACGGGATGACCCCGACGCCGTCCTCGGCGCAAAATGGCAGCATCTCGCGCTCGATCTGGCGGAACAACAGGTTGTAGCGGGGTTGCACCGAATCGAAGCGGGCCAGCCCGAGGGTCTCGCTGCGTCCGATGGCGCGCACCAACTGGTACGTCAGGAAGTTCGAGCAGCCGGTGTAACGGACCTTGCCCTGGCGCACCAGGTCATCGAGGGCTCCGAGGGTCTCGTCGATCGGCGTGGCGGTGTCGTAGCCATGGAGTTGGTACAGGTCGATGTAGTCGGTCTGCAGTCGCCGCAGCGAGGCCTCGATGGCGTCGAAGATGTGCTTCCGGGAGTTCCCGCCGTCGAATGGAGCCGGTCCGGTACGCCCGAAGCACTTCGTGGCGATGATGAACCGGTCCCGCTTCCCGAGCAACCATCGACCCAGGATCTCCTCGGTCCGACCCTGGGTGCTGAGATCTCCACCCAGCGGGTACACGTCGGAAGTGTCGAGAAAGTCGATCCCGCCTTCGGCGGCCCGGTCGAGGATGGCGACAGAGGTGGGCTCGTCGCATTGCAAGCCGAAGGTCATGGTCCCGAGGCACAGTTTCGACACTTGCAGGCCGGTCCGGCCCAGTCGGGTGTGTTCCATGCCCCGGGAAGTTAGCGCCTCTAACCGTCACCCGCCGGAGGCGGGGATGTCAGGCCGACGGGGTGCCGCGCAACTCCCATCGATTGCCGGCTGGATCCCGGCACAGCACCGTCCGGCGATCCTCGCGGGCGAAGGATTGGTAGTCGTAACCAGCCTCGGTGAACTTGCGCTCCAACGCGGCGAGATCCTCCCCCAGCTCGACGGCCACGTGGGCGCGGGCGGCCGGGTGATGCTCGGGATCCTCGCTCAGATGGATCTGCTTGCCGTCCTCGCTCTCAAACCACCTCGCCGAAGGCCCGGCGTCGGGAGTCAACTCCACGGTCCGGTAGCCGAGCATGTCGACAAGGAACGCCGCTTCGGCGTCGCCGCCGCCGGTGGGTACACCCAGGTTCACGTGATGGAAACGAAGCACATGGCGAATCTACCCTTCGGCGCGGACCGGCGGTAGCCCGGCGTCCATGTGGGCTACTCCGGCACGAAGTCGCTCGGCGCCTGCGGCCCGGCGGCGCCCAGCAGCCGTTTGACGACTTTGCCCACGGCGTTGTGCGGAAGTTCGGGCCGGAACTCCACCTGGCTGGGTACCTTGAAGCTGGCGAGCGCCGCCGCGCACCATCCTTTCACCTCTTCGGCGGTCAACCCGCCCGGGCGTTTGGCCACGACATACGCCTTGACCTCCTGACCCAGCGTGGGATGGTCGACTCCGACCACGGCCACCTCGGCGACCTCCGGATGCTCGAAGAGCCGGTTCTCGATCTCGACGGGATAGATGTTCTCCCCACCGCGGATGATCAGATCGTGACGACGGCCTTCCAGAAACACGAATCCGTCGCGGATGTGGCCGTAGTCGCCCGTGTGGTACCAGCGGTCGCCGTCGAACGTGGCCGCCGTGGCCTCGGGATCGTCCCAATAGCCGAGGTAGGTAGCGGCACCGCGCAGCGCGATCTCTCCGATCTCACCGTCGGGTACCGGCCGTCGCGTCAGGGGATCGCGCACCTCGACCTGCATGGTCGGTGACGCCTGTCCGATCGAGTCGGGGTGGGCATAGGTGCCGTCCGGACTGAGAGAAGTGCCGAGGCCGTTGGTCTCGGTCATGCCATAGCCGAGGCTGAGGCCGGGCCGCACCCACGGCAGCCGCTGCTGAAGGCGGTGGAGCAACTCCGGCGGCCAGACCGCGCTGCCGCCACCGACGGTGCGCAAGGACGACAAGTCGTACCGGTCGAGCTCGGGCCACTCGAGCAACCGCCACAGCTGGGTCGGGACGAGCGACCAGGCGGTCGCCCGGTGGTCCTGGGTGAGACGGAGCTGCGTCGCCTCCGTCCAACGGCCTGGGGGCGGATACACCGTGGTCATCCCGGTGTGCGGGGCCAGAGCCAAGGTGCAGGTGAGCCCGGCCACGTGGAACATCGGTGCCGCCGAGATCGAGCAGGGCATCGGCGGAGGGTCCGCCGATGCCCGGCCCGCATGCACCGACCTGGCGGCCGTTTCCGCGCCCCGCAGGTAGGTGGCCAGACCGAAGTGGATGTTGCTCCGATGCGAGATGACCGCGCCCTTGGGACGACCGGTGGTACCGCTGGTAAATAGGATGACATAGGGGTCGTCCTCGACGATGTCCACCTCGGGGATCGCCGCGCCCGAGCCTGCCGCCTCCAGGGCCGCGAAGTCCTCCTCGAACCCGACCGTCGGAATTCCGCCCAGCTCGACGCCCCCGAGCCGTTCGAGCCGGCGGCTATCCCCCAGCAGCACCTTGGGCCGAGTGAGCCCCACCGCGTACGCCAGCTCCGTTCCCGTCCACCACCCGTTGAGGGCCACGGTGACGGCCCCTAGGACGGTGGCGGCCCAGAACGTCAGGACGTACTCCACCCGGTTGGCGGAGGCGACCGCCACCCGGTCGCCGTGACCGACCCCGTACTTGTCCTCGAGGCTGCGGGCCACCGCCGCGACCGGATCAAGGATGGACTCGAAGGTGAGCTGGCGCTCCGGGAAGATCACGTAGGGCCGACGCCCGAACCGCTCGGCCCCGGAGCGGAGTATCTCGACAAACGTCCGGGGCCGACGCCGGAACACCTGCATCGGCACACCCAGGACGTCCTCTTCGACCAACTCGAACGGTCCGCCGGGTCCCACCAGCCCCAGCCGGATCTCCTCCGGCAGGCTGGGGTCAGGCCAACTCAGCACCCGAGCCGTACCGCCTGGCGATGGGAACGGCGCATCGGAGTCACGCCGGCCGCCGCTGTGACAGCGCCACTCCGTTCTCCCGCATCACCAAGCGGCAGTCCTCGTCGGGATAGTTGAAGTTCTGCAGATCCTTGAGGTAGGAGACCGGCTCCGCCAACCCTTCGGCGTGGGGATAGTCGGAACCCATCAAGATGCGCTCGGATCCCAGCAGGTCGCGAAGCTCGTCCAGCGGATCCTCGTAGAACGGCGATACCCACACGTGCCGCTGGAAGGTCAAGCGTGGGTCTTCGGCGTAGGCGTGGGGCGTCTGCCCAAACGATTTCGTCAGCTTCTCGAACAAATGGAACACCCACGCCGACCCGGTTTCGATGGACGCCATCCGCAGGTTCGGGAACCGGTGAAAGAGGCCGTGGGCCAGGAGGTTGGCAAACGTGTCCTGGTGGGCGTTGACGGAGATGATGGAACGGAAGGGGTTCTGCCGAAAGGACTCCATCTCGGCCTGCTCGCCCCAGTCCGCCAGATACTCGGAATACGCAGAGTCGCCGCCGTGGTAACAGATGGTGACGCCCGACTCGTTGGCGAGCGACCAGAAAGGGTCGAGCGCGGGATCCGCAGGGGATCGGCGGACTCCGGTGGCCACGATGGGGCCGCCCACCATCACCACGAAGCGGGCGTCGCGGTCGAGGGCCCATTGCAACTCCGCGACGGCGTTGGCCGGATCGACCAGCGTCAGGTACGGCGCGGCGAAGATGCGCTCGCGGTAGGCGAAGCCCCAATCCTCCTCCAGCCAACGGTTGAAGGCGCGGAACGCCGCGGTCAGGGCAGGGACGTCGTGCCGCAGGGCCTGTTCCATGCCCACGCCGAGCGTCGGCAGGAAGATGGCTCCTTCGATGCCCTGCTCATCCATCCGCGCCAGGCGGGCGTCACGGTCCTGGTACTCGGGATGATCGGCCAGTCGGTCGAGTTCGCCAAACAGTTGGCGGGTGTCGGCGCCCTGGGGGTTGCGCCCCCGGAAGTACTCGTCGAGGGCGCCCGGCTTCGAGACCGGGTCCCAGGTCGGGTTGGGGATGAATCGGTTGAGTTTCCCGCCGACCAGAAGACGCGTGCGCCCCCCGATCTCCGCCCACTGCATACCCCGCTTTCTGAAAGCTGGTTCCAGGTGCCGGGTGAAGGCGTCCTGGGCCTCGTAGTAGTGATTGTCGCAGTCGAAAGCCCAGAACCCGAGCTTGTCTTCGGTCACGCCCACCTCCCCGATGGAACTCCCGGACCCCAAATATAGACTCGGAGTCTGGCGTCAGCGGTCCTCGGCTCGCAGCCCGACCTGCACGGTGGCGATCACGCAACCGTCGGGTCCGGCGGGCCGACGAGTGCCGCACGCCGTCGATGAGCATGGCGTCACCGGCGGTGAGCGTCACCGGACCGGTGTCCAGTCCCAACTCGACTTCGCCGCGTACAACGAAGCCGTAGTCGATCGTCGCGGTGTGGTGCATCGCCACCTCCAGCAGCGGACCCATCTCGGTGACGATCCAGCTGGTCGCCCCGGCCGGCGTCTCGAAGTCCGGCTCGGTCATCGCCGGCGTGGGATCCGCCTCGCCTTTGGCCGGGTTGGGGCCGATGGCCCACAGCTGGTGGACGACGGCCTGGCGGGTCGGCACGGATGCCGCCGTCCACGGTGCCGGGGTCCGGGCCGGCGCCCCCGCGTCGCCGGCGTGGAATGCCACCGGGGGCGGCCCGTCGGCCAGCACCGTGGAGCGCCCCGAGGCATCGATGCCGGTGATAACCCGTCGCAATGTCTACGTCCTCGCGGTGGCGTAGGCAGGCGGTCTCGAGGAGTGGCGCGCCCCCGCTCGATCGAGCGTCGACCTGGTCAGACTTGCGTTCTGCCGCATCAGATCAATATTCTAAACGATCAACGAACCGGGGTGATGGGGCCGCAACCTGGCCCACTCCGCCGAGAAGCAACCCGTGAGGGAGGGGACCAACTGTGAGGTATCCGAAACGGGCGGCCGCGTCGGTCGGCATCGCGATGTTGCTCGCCGCTGGCTGCGGCAGCTCGGGAAAGAGCACCTCGAACACCACGGCGGCGCCGTCAGGAGGCACGTCGGCTACGACGGGAGGAAGCGCGGGCAATACCGCCAGTGATGTCGGTGTGACCCCCACGACCATCACCCTCGGCTACATCACGTCCATCACCGGCGTTTCGTCGTCGAACTTCGCTGACGGTGTGCAAGGCGCCCAGGCCCGCATCGCCCAGCAGAACGCGGCCGGCGGGATCGACGGCCGCCAGCTCTCGCTCGTTCCGGTCGACGACCTGTCGACGCCGGCCGGGGACCAAACGGCCGCGCAGGTCCTCGTCCAGCAAAAGAAGGTCTTCGGGGTGATCCCGTACTCGGCGTTCACCTTCGGGGGGGCCCGCTACCTCCAGCAACAGGGCGTCCCGGTCACCGGCTACGGCTTCGACGGGCCCGAGTGGGCCACGCCGGCCAACAACAACATGTTCACCTACGAGCCTGCAGTCGACACCAATATCGGCGGCAACTACTACGGCTACGACTACTTCGGGAAGTTCTACCAGCAGGTCGGCATCACCAAGCTGGCCGGCCTGGCGTACGGGATCTCCGCCAGCTCGCAGGACAGCATCCATTCCACCTTCGCCTCGGCCGCCATGCATGGCATCAGCCAGTGCTACGCCAACTATGCCGTTCCGTTCGGCGGGGTCGACTTCACCGCCACCGCGCTGGCGATCAAGAATGCCGGTTGCAACGGCATTGCCGGATCATTCGTCGACTCCTCCGACATCGCCATGAGCACCGCGGCCAAGCAGGCCGGCATCAACGCCAAGCAGGTGTACTTCACCGGCTACGACCAGGCGACCCTGTCGACCCCGGCCAACATCCAAGCGTACGCCGGGGACTACTTCCCCAACTACGTCGACCTCGACCCGACCCTGCCCTCGAACGCTGGCATGTATGCCGCCTTCCAGAAGTACATCCCGAACTACAAGGCTGGATCCCTGCCCGACTTCGGACTGTTGGGGTCGTACATCTCCACCGACCTGATGATCAAAGGTCTCCAGGTCGCGGGACAGAATCCCACCCGGAAGTCCTTTATCCAGAATCTGCGCCAGGTGACGGACTACACCGCAGGCGGCATCCTGCCGAGCCCCACCACGTTCGCGGGCTTCGGCACCGCCGCCATGGTCCCCCCGACGAGTTGCGAGTTTTTCCTTCAACTCCTGAACGGAAAGTTCGTCAACGCGGCACCGGGTGGCACCGGTCCGGTCTGCGGCAACCGGATCAGCTTCAAGCCCTGATCAGCCGGCCCGGACGGTCCTACGGTCGCTCCCGGAGCGACGGATCCATTTGGCCGATCCAGGCGTCGTAGTCCTGCGCTTTCGAGGCTAGGGCCGCGCTGCCGAACTCCGGGTGCGTCTGGATGAGGAACTGCTCGGCGCCGATGGCTTCGACCAACAGGTCCGCGACCTGTTCCGGCGACCACGCCATCGCCATGACGGGGTGGTCTTCAGGAAACTGATTGGCGCGCAGCATGGCCGTCATCATGGGACCCGGGCAGAAGCAGGAGACCCGCACCCCTTTCGGTCGGTAGTGGATGGCGAGCCACTCCGCCAGGGCCAGGCAGGCATGCTTGGTCACCGAGTAGGCGGCCTTGTCCACCTGGGCGGACAGGGCGACGGAGGATGCGGTTTGGAGCAGGTAACCCTCGCCTCGGGCGACCATCGAAGGCAGCACGGCCCGCGCCGCGTACACATGGGCCATGACGTGTAGCCCCCACTCGAGGCCCCAGAGACCGTTGTCCTGGAGTTCACCCGGTTGGGGCGGGCCCGCATAACCCGCGTTGGAGAACCAGACGTCGATTTCCCCGTACGTGCGGCGGGCGAGGGCGACCACCTCGTTGACGCCGTCCTCGCTCGTGATGTCGACGGCGAGGCCAGCCGTGCCCAACTCTCCGGCGACGCGGTCGACGGCATCGCCGTCGATGTCGGTGACCACCACCTTCGCCCCTTCGGCGCTGAACCGGCGGACGAACGCGGCCCCGATACCGTTGCCGGCCCCCGTGACCACCACGACCCTGTTCGCCAGTTGCATTCGTCAATCCTCCTCGGGAGAACGCCGGCTAGGCCTTCGGCCGAGGCCTGTGATCAGGACCGGACGGTCTGCCCGGCGATCTGATCTATCGGTTCGACACCCTCCCCTGTTGGGACCAGGTCCTCACCGTGAATGTAGCGCCGGCCGCGAATCCACGATGCGGCCGCCGCCACCAGACACGCTCCGATGGCGAAGTCGAAAGCGGCGTGCAGGCCCTGGCGGAAGGGGGCGGCGATGAGGTGCGGGAAGAAGGAGCGACCCTGCAGCACCGCGGCCCGTCCGGGCGGCAAGTGGGCAAGCACCGGCGCGCCGAGCAGGTGCTGCATGGGGTTGTACCCCAAGAACGCCGCGAACAGGGTCGAGACCGGGGGCAGGTGGGCCACGCGGTGGGCCACCTGCGACGCCACCCCTTGGTCCACCAGACCCTGGTACAGGCTCGTCGGCAGAGTGGCCGAGAGCCCGACGATCATGAGCGAGAAGAAGATGCCGATCGACAGGACCTGGGCGGAGTTCTGGAAGGTGGAGGTCATCCCGGAGCCCGCGCCTCGATGTTCAGGCGGCAGGCTGTTCATGACCGCGGCCCGGTTGGGTGACATGAATAGCCCGTTGCTGAGACCCATCACGAGCAGCAGGGGGGCGAAGGCCCAGTAGTTGAAGTCCACCGGGAGCAGCTCGAGCAGGATGAAAGCGAGCGCCGCGACCAGCATCCCGCCGGTGGCGAACGCCCGCGCCCCGTAGCGGTCCGACAGTATCCCGGAGATAGGTCCGGCAATGAAGAAGCCGGCCGTGAGGGGCAACATATAGATGCCCGCCCACAGGGGGGTGCGGGCGAAGTCGTAGCCGTGCAGCGGCAGCCAGATCCCCTGCAACCAGATGATCAGCACGAACATCAAGCCGCCCCGGCCGACCGCCGACAGGAAGCTGGCCAGGGTACCGGCCGTGAAGGCTCGGATGCGGAACAGCGGCAGGCGGAACATGGGCTCGGCAGTGTGCGTTTCGATGATCGCAAAGACGATCAGGAGGGCGAACCCTCCGCCCAGTTCGCTGACGACCGCCGGGCTCGTCCAACCCATGGTGTGGGTGCCGTACGGCTCGATCCCGTAGGTAATGCCCACCATGACCGCGATGAGCCCGAGGGCGAACGTGATGTTGCCGGCCCAGTCGATGGACGTCTTGCGGGGCGGAACCAGGTCGTGGAGCATCTTGTAGGCCCAAACCGTGCAGAACAGCCCGATCGGTACGGACACCAGGAAGATCAGCCGCCAATTGATCGGCGCCAGCAATCCACCGAGCACCAGCCCGAGGAAGGTCCCGCTGGTCGCCGCCACGCCGTTGATCCCGAGCGCCATGCCCCGTTGGTTGGCCGGAAAGGCGTCGGTGAGGATGGCGGCCGAATTGGCGAACAGCATGGCGCCGCCGACCCCTTGGAACACTCGCATGACAATGAGCCAGATGGCTCCCGCCTTCCCGGTCATCCAGGTGACGGTGAGCAGCAGCGAGAAGAACGTGAACACGGCGAAGCCCAGGTTGTAGATCTTCACCCGGCCGTACATGTCCCCCAGCCGGCCGAGGCTCACCACCAACACGCTGGTCACCACCAAGAAGCCAAGGATCATCCACAGCAGGTAGAAGCTGTTGCCCGGCCCGAGCGGGTCGAGGTGGATCCCCCGGAAGATGTCGGGCATGGCGATGAGCACGATCGAGCCGTCGATCGTCACCATCAGCACTCCCATGGTGGTGTTGACGAGGGCGATCCACTTGTAGCGGTCGGGTGCGGAGGTTGATGCTCGGGTGCCGATACAGAAACCCTACAGACAGTGGACGTTTAGGGCAACTAACTACTCCCGCCTGAGGCCCGGTGCCGCAGCCGGGGGCCCCAGCCGGCGTTCAGGGCCCGAAGTGGGCGAAGTCGATATGCATATTCGCGGTCGGCGACCACGTCGCGTCGTGCCCGCCATAGAAGGTGCTGAAAAACAACCCGCCGATGGGGGTGCTGGTGCCGGTCACGGCCAGACCGGTTTGGTCGACGTACTGCTTGCCGTCGTAGGCGAGCGTCACGTACCCGTCGGAGTGACCCGGAGTGTTCAGGTGGACGTGCTCGGACAGGTGATGCCAGTTGCCGTCGGCCTGGAAGCTGAAGTTGCCACGACCCCAGTCGTCGCCATAACCGGACGTGGTGGAGATGTAGCCGTACACTTCGGCGGCGCCGTTGGCTCGCCACATGAGCCGCATCGACCAACCGTTGACGTTGTGGCTTCCGCCACTAAATGGCTCGATGCCCCCGTACATCCCGGGTAGCTTCCCGCCTTTGACGAACTGGAAGCCGACCGGGAAGCGAACGTCGTAGGACAAGGTGGCGTCGGTGGCGGTTCCTGAGGCGAACGGCAGGCACAGTTGGGCGCCACCAAAGGGGGCGCCGGCGCTCGGCGCCGAGGAGCCGGCCGGAAAGTCAACCGTGAGGATCCCGCCGTTTATGGTGGCGTTCTGCTGGCTGAACTGGCAGAAGCCGGAGCCGCTGAACGCCGGGGCGAAGAAACCCGCCAGGCCGCCCGACGGAGTCGGCGGCGGCGGGGTGGGTGTGGTTGTCGCCGTGGGGGCGGTCGTCGGCGTTGATGTGGAGCTGGGGGTGGAGGTAGGTGTCGGGGCGGTGGTCGGCGTCGGGCGCGTAGTCGAGGTGGAAGATGGCGTCGAGGTCGGCGTCGTGGTGCTCGTCGGGACCGAAGTTCCGGAACCGCTGGTGACCACCAGATCCCGGGCGTTGACCTGGCTGCCTCGGGAGCCAAAGCCGACGCGCGCCGACGCGCTCAAACCCGCGGCTGTCGCCCGAGCTACCGAGACCCCGTTGCGGTCCACCGTCACGGTTGTCCCGGACTTGGTGACCGTCACGTCGTCGTTGCGGCCAGCGGCGATCAGCTGCGAGGTCGGGAATCCGGACAGTTGGGTGGCCTGGCCGTTCGCGACCTGGTACAGGCCATCCTGGTTGGCGGTCGCGCCTTGGCTGAAGTTGGCGTAGAAGTAGTTCCCCGAGTCGACCAGTCCGAAGATCAATGAGTAGCTGTTCGCACTCGGCAGCGTCGGCTGTGCGGACAGGCGCGCCGTGAGGACCCAGTCGCCGGAGAGGACGGTGTTGTCCACCACCAGGTTGCTGTTGGCGACGCCGGGGGCCGCGGGGACCGGGCTGGGCAAGGTGAAGACGTAGTTTCCCGACACCCATGTCCCGCCCGTCAGGACGGTGAAGTTGGCGGCGGATGCGCTGGTGGCGAACTTCTCCTCGATCCCCGTGCCGGGAGGGCTCGACTGGACGGCCGCGTCGGAGAGCACGCCCGAGAGAACGCCGCCCGTGGTACCGAGCACCGCGAAGACGACGCCCGCGACCATGACGATCCGGGGGATCAGGCGACGGGGGACGCGAATATCCATAGCTTCTCACCGTCTTCGGCTCTGGACGCCGCCCGGTTGAGCGCCGGTCACTCAGTGATGGTAATGGGCGTCACCCGCACCGTCGGGTGGCGCGTTGGCGGTCGGAGGCCGTCGAGCACCATCGCCAGCAGCCGATCGCCCTGATCCGGGGTGAGGGTGGTGGTCGTGCAGATAGGCGAGACGAGCTGCATGAGGTCGGCGCCGTCGATATCCCGCCGGGCGGCTCCCGCCTCTTGGGCCCGATTGAGCACCCGGTCGCAGGCTTCCCAGATCCGCTCGCGGGACACCGACTTCAGATCCGGGTTCTTCTCGAACGCTTCGTGCAGCTCGTTGAGGAACGTGCGCTTGGAGCGCCCGTAGTTGATGTAGGCCCGCAGCCACATCTCGAGGGCGGTCCATGGCTCGCGTTCGGTCACCCCACGGTCGGCGGTGCCAACCAGTACGTCGACCTCGTCGCGGAAGACCGCCTCGACGATGTCGATCCGTTTGGGAAAGTGGCGATACAGCGTTCCTACGCCCACGCCCGCCTGCTTGGCGATGGCCTCCATCGAGGCGCCCCCACCCTGGTCGGCGAACACTTTGCGGGCCGCATCGACCAGACGCTCGTAGTTGCGGCGGGCGTCCGCGCGCATCGGCTTGGTGCCCGGTGCGTCACCACTGTTCGCGTCGTGCTGGCCGGCCATGGCCCTGGCACCTCCACTGAAAAATACTTGCGAAACGGAGGCACCCTCCGTATAGTAAGTGGAGGAAGCTTCCGCTTTGCTCCTCAGAATACCAGCGGAAAGGTCGTAGTCAATGGTTTCACCCGTCGATCTCCAGCGTGCCCCCCAGAGCTGGCGTCGCAACCCCGCCGTGGTCCTGGCGGTCATCCTCACCGCCCAGATGATGGTCGTCCTCGACGCCACCATCGTCAACGTCGCCCTGCCCCACATCCAGCGCAGCCTGGGCTTCTCGAGCTCCGCCCTGTCGTGGGTCCTCAATGCCTACGTGCTCACCTTCGGCGGGCTCCTGCTCCTCGGCGCCCGGTCGGGCGACCTGCTCGGCCGGAGACGCACGTTCCTGGCCGGTATCGGCCTGTTCACCCTCAGCTCACTGGCCGGCGGCTTCGCCACCACCGGCTGGATGCTCCTGTCGGCCCGGGCCCTACAGGGGGTCGGCGGGGCCCTGGCGGCACCGGCCGCGCTCGCCCTGCTCACGACGGTATTCCCAGACGGCCGGGAGCGGGTGCGAGCCATCGGGCTGTTCACCACCGTGTCCGCCGCCGGCGGTGCCACCGGTCTGGTCGCCGGAGGGCTGCTCACCGAGTGGGCGTCGTGGCGGTGGGTGATGTTCGTCAACGTTCCCATTGGCCTGGCCGTGATCGCGGTCGGCCGGGGAGTCCTGGTCGAGACGGCCCGGCGCCACGGCCGCTTCGACCTGAGCGGGGCCCTGACCTCGACGGCGGGGATGACCGCCGTGGTGCTCGGACTGGTCGAAGCCGGAAGCCAGGGCTGGGCGGCACCGATCACCGTCGGGTCGCTCGTCGCCGGCGTGGCGCTCCTGGGCCTCTTCATGCGCATCGAGAAGACGGCGGCCGAGCCGATCCTCCCCCTACGGATCCTGGCCGACCGCACCCGGGCCGCCGCCAATGTGGCCCGGGGGCTCGGCTACGCCGGCATGTACGGGATGATCTTCTTCCTGACCCAGTTCCTGCAGGACATCCAGGGCCACTCCTCGCTGATCACCGGCATCGGCTTCCTGCCCGCGCCGACATCGGTGTTCCTGGCCTCGCAACTGACGAGCAAGGTGCTCGTCAACCGGCTGCCGGCGAAAGCGCTCATGGTCATCGGTTCCAGCCTGTCGGCCTCGGGGCTGCTGGTGGCGACCCAGTTCCATGCCGGCACCCCCTACCTAGAGGTCCTTGTCAGCCTCGTCCTGCTCGGCACCGGCATGGGCTTCTCGTTTGTCAGCCTGACGACGGCCGGCCTGGCGGGCGTGGCCCCCGCCGACGCCGGTGCCGCCTCCGGCCTGATCAACGTGATGCAACAGCTCGGAGCCGCCCTCGGCCTGGCGGTGCTGGTCACCGTCTTCGACAGCGTCGCCCATCCCGGTCCGGCTGGACTGGCGGCGGCCGGACCGGCGGCCCGGGCCGTCCTGGTCCACGGGATGGACGTGACGTTCGCCGCCGGAGCGGCGTTCGCGCTGGCGGCCGTGGCCATCGTGGCGCTGGCCGTCCGCACGCCCCGGCCAGCCGAGGCGCCGGCGACGCGGCCGCTCGAGCTGGAGGCCGAGGTGGCGGCCTAAGCCGCCACCTCGGACCCGGGGCCTATTGGGTGACGCGGTCGGCGCGGTGCGGGAGCTTCCAGCCGGGGCGTACGAAATGGCACGTATAGCCGGCGGGATACCGCTCCAGGTAGTCCTGGTGCTCGGGCTCGGCCTCCCAGAAGGGGCCGGCGGGCGACACTTCGGTGACGACCTTCCCCGGCCACAGTCCCGAGGCTTCGACATCGGCGATGGTGTCCTCGGCGATGCTCTTCTGGGCATCGGAGGTGTAGAAGATCGCCGACCGGTAGCTGGTACCGATGTCGTTGCCTTGCCGGTCCTTGGTGGTCGGATCGTGAATCTGGAAGAAGAACTCCAGCAGGTCCCGGTACGAGATCCGATCGGGGTCGAAGACGATCTCGATGGCCTCGGCGTGGCTGCCATGGTTGCGGTAGGTGGCGTTGGGCACGTCCCCGCCGCTGTAGCCGACTCTGGTGGAGATCACGCCCGGCCGCTTGCGGATGAGATCCTGCATTCCCCAGAAACAGCCTCCAGCCAGGATCGCGGTCTCAGGCTCGTCGCTCATGGTCCTGCTCCTTCCGAATGGTCGGCGACCTCGGTGTGACTGGGAAAACACCGGCATCTCGTGGCGTGTTCCTCGGGTGTCATGTTCGCGCGTGTCACAGCCGGCCGACTTCGGGCCTAGTCGGAGTCGCGTGGTCCGGCGGGATGCGGCTGCCGATACCGTCGGGATCCGAAGAGCGCCGCGGCACCTATGGCTACGGCCAGCAGGCCGGCGAGACCGGTGAGGATGACGTTGGCCCCGGTGCTGGCGAGAGGCCGGCCGTTGTCGATGGTGGCGCCGCCTCCGCCGGTCGGTTTGCCGGTCGGTTTGCCGGTCGCGCCGGTCGGCGAACCCGTGGTGCCCGTCGTACCGCCTGGTCCGATCGCAGTCGTGGTGGTGGTGGTGGTGGTGGTGCCGCTGGTGCGGGCGTTCGGCAGGGTCGTGGCCGAACCCGGCGTTGGCGCTGGCTTGGTGGTGGCCACGGGGATGGTCGAACTCCCGCCAGGCACCGTCGTGGTACCTCCGGGCCGGGTAGTGGCGACCGGGGTGGAGGTCGTGGTGGTCGGCGGCGGCGAGTTGCTGCAGGTAGAAGCGGTGATGATATTCGACTGCAGCGTCACGGCGGCGGTCCGAGCGAAGAGTCGGCCGTGGATAACTGCGCCAGTGTTCGCACTGACGGCGGTGAGGGCGAGGATGGTGCCGACGAACACCGAATTCGTGCCCAGGGTCGCCGAGCTGCCGATTTTCCAGTAGACGTTGCACAGCGTCGGCGCCGTTGACAAGTGCGACCACGCTGTCCGAGTCGGTGATGAGGGTGGAGCTGGCTTGAAACACGAATACCGCGTGGGGATCGCCTTCCGCGTTGAGGGTGACGGTCCCAGTAAGTCCGAGTGTCGGGCCGCCGTAGACGCCGGGTACCAGCGTTTTGCCGGCCAGGTCCGCCGGCACGCTGGTCACCGGTTTGCGCCCGGCCGCGTCGTTGTACGCCGTGGTGACATCGGCTTGCGCTTGGGCCGCCACCGCATCAGTGGCATGGAACGTCCCGTTGACCACCTTGCCCGGCGGGAAGCCCGTGATCGCGGTCCCGGGGCTCACCCCCACATCCCCGCTGATCACTGAATGCCCGGTGTTGGTGACCGTGCTGGCGCCCAGCACCACGAAGCTCGTCGCGGTCCCGAGACCCACCGGCCCGGTGGCGGCGTGGGCTGGACTGGCGCCGGTGATGGCGACGGTGAACATGGCCGCGGCGACGAGTCCGGCCGCGGGTGCGAGCTGGCGAGGGAGACGAGGGAGACGAGGGAGACGAGCGAATGGGGTGGTCATGATCTGCCTTCTGTCGAAGAGCGGCTGCACCAAATGGAGCCGCACAGATGCATGCCAACGTTCACTCCACCTTGCCCCCGCACCGAAGCGCGGGTGGCCGGGTTGCTGATCCGGATACGTTGGCATTATCGACCGCGCCGGACTCCACCTTGAGTCCGGATCCCCGAGACGGCCGTGCCGCCGCCCGACCGGATCCCAACCAACCGAACTCCGAGCATCCGAGCAACCGCTCTGCGTGGTCGATGGTGCCCTCGCGGGTGCCAGAATTTCCGCCTTTGCGCTCGATCGCGGGCATGACCAGGAAATCCCGCCCGCTCGGCGAGGATCACGCTGCGTGACTTGTACGATTGGCCGCACACGTAAGGGAAGCAACGATCCTCCGGCGTAGCTGGTCGTGGAGCCGGAGAGGAGCGAGCACGAAACCCACCTTGCTTGTCTGAGCCAAAGGACGAGACAAGTGACCCGGAGATCGAGGCGCCCGCCGCGGGTGGGCAAGGTTTTGACCATGCTGCTGGCGCCTGGGCTCGTCATCCTGGCCGTCTTGGCCGTCGTCACGCTTCCCGCCGCCCGAACCTCCCACCGCGCCATGGCCATCGTGTCGGAGGACGCGGCCGTCACGTCGCCGACCCGCATTCCCGTCCACCAGGCGTCGTCGGCGCTCAGTCACCACTCGGTCCCCCCGAACCCCCCCGTCGTGCGGACCCCCACGCCGGCGCCGACCTCGACCACTGCTCCGGCCATCGCTGCCGCGACGAAATCGACGATCGCTCCCGCCGCCCCCCCGACGACGACCGCAGCCCCGACGGTGAGCCCGCTCGCGGCCCAGTGCGCGGTGGCGCTCGCCTATCTGGCGGCCCATGCGAAACCGGGATTTGCCCACTACTGCCGGCCGGCTCCGCTGCACGTCGGCATCGCCCACGCCGTGGCCTTTACCTGCGTGCCCGGCACCGGATTCACCTGTCCGGATGGCGTCCCCGAAATCATCATCGCCGACCCCGGCTGCGCCATCAGTTACGAAAACGAAGCGTCCAACTCCTACTGGGACTTCTCCACCGGAGGCGTGATCACCCCTTCGACCGTCCAAGCCGGCCGCACCTGGGATCCCTACGGAAGTTGCCCATAAAACCAGCCGGCCGGCGGCCTGTCTAGGCGCTCCGTCCAGCAAAATAGACGAATGTCCCGGGTGGGCGGACTGAATTCGGGCATTCGAGAATCCAACCACCGCATGTGTGCAACGGGCCGCCACCCGTGGCAATCACCCCTTGAAGGCGGTACCATAAGGTTTGACACGGCGAAATGAGACAACCCAGCCGGGTCGGATTCTGCTCGGAAAGTCGGGTCGACTCGGGGGGCGTGGTTCCACGACAACTGGTCGCGCTGCAGTTTCCGCAGTTCAACATGCGTCGGCCTGGGCGCGACAACGACGGTTGTCGCCCGTTGTGGGCCCGGACGCTATGCCTCAGGAGCACCCATGCGTATCGTCGCCGGTCGGCCGTTCACTCAGGCACGGATCCTGGCCGGGACCACGCGGTTGCGCGCCGTGCTGGCACGCAACCACACGGTCTATGCCGCGCTGTTCGAGGATCATCCGCTGCCAATCTTCGTGGTCGACAGCGCCACGCTCGATCTGGTGGCGGTCAACGAGGCCGCCCGGGTGACATACGGCTACAGCCCCGAGGAATTCGCGGTGATGTCCGTCCTGGATCTGCACCCGCCGGAGGACCGCGCTGACGTCCGGGCCGGCTGGGCGGACCCGGACGAAGCCGCCGTCAGACGGCGCGGCGTGGCGACGCACATGGCCAAGGACGGGAGGGTCTTTGCGACCGAGGTGGTGTCAACGCAACTCCGACTGCGCGGCCGCCAGGTGCGGATGACCGTGGTGACCGACGTGACCGACCGGGACAACGCGCTAGCCGATACCGAGCAGTGCGGTCTCCGCTATCGCCAGATCGTCGAGACCGCCAAGGAGGGGGTCTTGACGATTGACACCGACATGGCCATCTCGTCGGCCAACCAGCACGCCGCGGACCTGCTCGGCTACCCCATCGATCAACTGGTCGGACACCCTTTGGCCCAGTTCTCCGGGGGCGATCGGCGGGACTCGGCCCAAGCCCAAGCGGTGCGACAGATCGAGGCGCGCCAGACCGGCGAACGCGAGACCACCCTGCGCCGCAGCAACGGGACCATCGTCTCGGTCCTTATGAACCAGAGTCCGCTGCTGGACAAGGCCGGGCACTACGCGGGTCAGCTGGGGATGATCACCGACCTGACCGAACGGAACGGTCTCGCGCACGAACTGGCGTTCCGAGGAGTTCACGATCCGCTCACCGGGCTTCCGAATCGCCTGCTGCTCGTCGACCGCCTCGAGCTGGCCCTCGGGCGCGCCACCCCCGGGGCCGGCGCGGTCGCCGTCGCCTGTGTCGACGTCGACGCGTTCAAGGACGTAAACACCGCGCACGGCCACGACGGCGGCGACCAGATCCTGGTCGAGATGGCCGCTCGGCTCACCGGCGTCGTCGGTCTCGGCGACACTGTCGCCCGCTTTGGCGGCGACGAGTTCGTGGTGATCTGCGAAGGCCGAGGTCCGTTCGCCGAGCGACTGGCCGAGCGCATCGAGCGCGGTGATCTCAACCCCCTATTCGGTCGGCGAGTCCCACATCGACATCACCGCCAGCGTCGGCGTGGCGGTCGGACTGCAGGGCGACCGACCGGCGACCCTCTTACGCAGCGCGGACATCGCCCTGTTGCAGGCCAAGGCGGACGGCGGCGATCGCAGCCAAATCTTCACGACCGCGATGCGCGCCAGCTCCAAGCGACGTCTGGCCTTGATTTCCGACCTGCGCCGAGCGGTCGAACGACAGGAGTTCTCCCTCCGCTTCCAGCCGGTGGTCTCCCTGGTCGACCAGCACATCGTCGGCGCCGAGGCCCTCGTCCGGTGGGAACACCCCGGGCGGGGGACGCTGAGCCCGGCCGAGTTCATCTCCGTGGCGGAGGAAACCGGGCTCATCGACCCGATCGGGCAATGGGTCATCGAGGAGACCTGCCGCCACCTGGCGGCCTGGCAGCGGCTCCAGCCTCGACTGGACCTGTCCGTCTCGCTCAACATCTCGGCGCGCCAGCTCACCCGGGGGTCGCTCATCGACACCCTTCGCCTCGCCATCACCGAGTCGGGTGTGGACCCATCCGGGTTGGTGTTGGAGATCACCGAAGGGGTGCTCATGGACGATGTGCAGCGCTCGGTCAGCCGCGCTCGGCGCCCTGCGCCAGACGGGGGTGACGATCGCCATCGACGACTTCGGGACCGGGTACTCGTCGCTGTCCTACCTGCAGCAGTTCCCGATCGACACCTTGAAGATCGACCAATCCTTCGTGGCCGGACTCCCAGAAAACGACTACGACATGGCGCTCGTTCGGGCGGTAATGGCCATCAGCGGCGCGCTGAATCTCTTTGTCATCGCGGAAGGCGTCGAAACCGAAGAGCAAGCCACGGCCCTCCTCCAGATGGGCTGCCAGAAAGCGCAGGGTTACCACTTCTATCGCCCGCTGACGATCTGCGCCTTCACCGAGCTGCTCACCAACTCGCTCCTGGTGGACCGAAGCCAGTAAGACGGGACGGGCGATCACCCGCCGCGTTGCAGTCTGTCGTCGAGGGCTTGGGCCTCGATATCCAGCCGGCGGAGGAGTCCGGGCACGATCCGACGCTCAGCCGTCTGGCCGATCAGAGGAACGTTGACCGCCAGATCGCCGTCCAATCGGCGAAGCGTGTTCCCGCTGTCTGGGACGAGCGTGAAGTTGGCCGAGCCGTGCAATCGCTTCGGGTCCTTCTCGGCGCCGAACTCGAGCGTCCCGGATTGCGCCGATGGGGTAACGCGAATCTCCTGCACCCATGCCAGGCGAGTGGAACCGAGCAGACGACGGACGATGGGATCGAGGGTCCCGATGAACTCGTACCGCAACCGCACCACCGCCTCCTCGCCGTCGACGTGGCGGTCGAGCAACTCCGGCTGGCCCAGATCGGGAAGGGCGAGCGTGACGTAGAAGCTGGGGTCGGCCAATAGGCCCGCGATTGCGCCAGGGGAACCGTGCAACCGGTGCTCGGCGTGGAAGTGCACCGACGTCAGTATGACTCGGCCGTGCTCGCCACCTGCGAAACTTCTCGTGGGCCGGGACGGATTTGAACCGCCGTAGGCTATGCCGGCAGGTTTACAGCCTGCTCCCTTTGGCCACTCGGGCACCGACCCAGGAACTCGGGCAGGTTAGCCGGGCGAGCCGCCGACGTTCGAGCCGAGGCGCCGGCGCCCTAGCCGGGTCACCCCGCGAGGTCAGTCAAGGACGCAGGGCGGCCTTCTGGACCTTGCCCATGGCGTTGCGCGGCAGTTCCTCGACAAGCTCCACCCGGCGCGGCCGCTTGTGCACGGACAAGGTCCCCGCCACGAAGTCGGCCAGTTCGGGACCGGTGATCCCGGTCGGCCACCACGAACGCCACGATGGCCTGGCCCAGGTCGTCGTCGGGGACGCCGATCACCGCCGCTTCCGCCACCGCCGGGTGGGCGAGCAGGGCGTCCTCCACCTCGCCGGCCCCGATCCGGTAGCCGCCGCTCTTGATCAGGTCGGTGGACTGGCGGCCCACGATGCGGTGCCAGCCGTCGGCGTCCACGCAGGCCACGTCGCCGGTGCGCAGCCAGCCGTCGGCGGTGTACAGGGCGGCGGTGACGTCCGGCTGGTGCAGGTAGCCGTCCATCAGCGTCGGGCCGCGCACCTCCAGTTCGCCGACGGTGTCGCCGTCGGCGGGGACCGGCTGGCCCTGCTCGTCGACGACCCGGGCGCCGATGCCCGCCAGCGGCCGGCCGACCCAGCCGGCCCGGCGCTCACCCGCGGCCCGGGCGCTCAGGGTGATCAGGGTCTCGGTCATCCCGTACCGCTCGATGGGGCCCTGCCCGGCCTGGGCGGCGAGCCGCTCGAAGACGCGGACCGGGAGCCCGGCGCTGCCCGACACCAGGAGCCGGGCCCGGCGCAGGGCCGCCGCGGCTTCGGCGTCGGCGGCCACTCGCGACCACACCGTCGGCACCCCGAAGTACAGGCTGGCTCCGCCCGCGGCCGAAGCCGCGTACGCCGCCGGGGTGGGCCGGCCGGTGTGGACCAGGCGGCTCCCCACCCGCAGCGGACCGAGCACCCCGAGCACCAACCCGTGCACGTGAAAGAGCGGCAGCCCGTGCGCCAGCACATCCTCTCCCGTCCACTCCCACGCCTCGGCCAGGGCGTCCAGGTCGGCGGCGATCGCCGCCGCGCCCAGCATCACCCCCTTGGGCAGGCCGGTGGTGCCGCTGGTGTACAGGATGAGGGCCGGATCGCCGGCCGTCCCTCCCGGCCACGTCCCCCGCTCGTCGGCGCGCACCGGGATGACCTCGATGGGAAGGTCGGCGATCACTCCCGTGGTGCCGAGCAGGACCGGGGCGCGGCAGTCGGACAGGATGTGGGTGCGTTCGAGGGGGCCGGCATCGGGGGCGAGGGGCACGACGGGGACGCCGGCGGCCAGCCCGCCGAGCACGGCCACCACCGTCTCCAAGCTGGCGGTCGCCTCCACCGCCACCGACGGCAACCCGGCGATCCGCGCCGCCACCGCGCCGGCCGCCGCCGCCAGCTCGCCGAGGCTCAGGGACCGGCCGGCGACGGTCACCGCCGCAGGCTGATCGCGGCCGGCTCCGGGGCCGCTGAGGCTCGGGATGAGATCCACGACTCGGGCAAGCTAGGCGGCGGCGCTACCGTGGCGCCATGCCCACCTTTGACATCGTGTCCCAGGTCGACATGCAAGAGGTCCGCAACGCGGTTGACCAGGCCCAGCGCGAGCTGGCCACCCGCTTCGACTTCAAAGGCACCGAGTCGACGGTCGAATTGCACGACATGGAGCTGCGCCTGCACTCGGGCACCGAGGACCGCTTACGGGCGGTGGTGCAGGTCGTGGAGGAGAAACTGGTGCGGCGCAAGGTGTCGCTCAAGGCCCTCGACTACGGCAAGATCGAGGAGGCCTCCAAGGGGGCGGCCCGCCAGACCGTGACGCTGAAGGCCGGTCTGACATCCGACAACGCCAAGGCCGTCAACCGCTGGATCAAGGACCACGGAGGCAAGGGCGTCTCGTCCCAAACCCAGGGGGAGCAGGTGCGGGTGTCCGCCAAGAAGCGGGACGATCTGCAGGCGGTCATCGCCGGCCTGCGGGAGGAGGACTTCGGGATCCCGCTGCAGTTCGAGAACTTCCGGGACTGACGAGGCCTAGCGGGCCCACTCCTTGGACCGCAGGCGGGCGATGCGGTCCTCCGTCGGCGGGTGGTCCGAGAACAGGCCCTTGAACGCCACCCGCATGCCGGCCAGCGGGCTCACGATGTAGAGGGGCGCCATCTCCCGGCGCGCCGTCGGCATGGGGATCCGCTGGGCGCCGGCCTCCAGCTTGGCCAGGGCCCGGGCCAACGGCTCGCCGTCGCCGATGAGCCGGGCGCCGGAGCGGTCCGCCTCGTACTCGCGGCTGCGGGACAGGGCCAGCTGCAGCAGGGTGGCGGCCAGCGGGGCCAGGATGACCAAGGCCAGGATCTCGAAGATGTTTTCGCCTTCGTTGTCGCGCCCGCCGGCGAAGATGGCCCCGAACGCGGCCATGCGGGCCAGCAGGGTGATGGCCATGGCGATGGTCGCCGCCACCGAGGCGATGAGGATGTCGCGGTTGCCGACGTGGCTGATCTCGTGGGCGAGCACTCCCCGCAGCTCGTCCCAGGTGCAGATCTCCAGGATGCCCTGGGTGACCGCCACCGCGGCGTGCTCGGGGTTGCGACCGGTGGCAAAGGCGTTCGGCTGGGCGTCGGGGGTCACGTAGAGCCGGGGCATCGGCATGCCGGCCCGGGTGGTCAGGTCCCGGACCACCGCGTAGTAGTCGGGCATCTGCTCCTCGGAAACCGGCACGGCCCGGGCGGCCCGGATGGCGATGCGGTCCGAGAACCAGTAGGAGCCGCCCGTGAACAGCAGCCCGATGACGAGGCCGATGATCAGCCCGCCCCGGCCGCCGATGAGGGCGCCGACCCCCACGAACAGGGCGGCCAGGAAGGTGAGCAGGAAAGTGGTCTTGATGGTGTTACGACTCATGACACCACTATGGTGCCCTTTTTTCCTGAAAGAAGGCCAAGAACGCGGCGTCAGTCGTAGTAACCGGAGTGGATGTACACCGACGGGACCCCTTCGTCCCGGAACATGGCCACGTTGCGCCGGTCGTCCTCGAAGGACAGGACCAGCTCGAACCCGGCCGCCCGCAGCTCTCGGACCGAGCGTCGCTTGAAATCCCGGGCCGCCTCGTAGTCGCCGAAATCCCGCATGACCAGCAGGTCCCATCGCAGGCCGTAGCGGTGCAACCAGGCCAGCGTCTGCGGTTGCACCCGCGCCGGCCGAGCCGTCAGCAGCACGATGGCCAGGGCCGGATCGAGCAGGTCCAGCAGCCGGGCCACCTCCTCGATCAGCGGGTCGTCGCCGCACGCCTCGAAGAAGGCGTCCCAGTCCCGCCACGGCCCCTCCAGAAAGTGCTGCCGGCTGGCGGCGTCGCTGAGCACCCCGTCGAGGTCGAACACCACGGCCCGGCCGGCGGGTACCGGTCCGTCCCGCCATCGCCAGTTGTCCCATTGCATGCGACCGCTCAACCTAGGCGCCAGGAGACGACTGCCCAGCCGGAAAAAATTTCCTCCGGCACCGCGTCGACCGGCCGGCGCACGGCGGCCAGCTGGTCGAGGGCCAAGGGGGGCACCTCGCCGCCCGCCAGTGGGCCGGTCACCGGGGTCCACCGGTCGATGACCGCCAGCCGACCCGAGGGGGCGATCCGCAGCGCACCCGACAGCCAGTCGACCGCCGGTCCGAGCTGGGCGTAGCGGGCTGCCGGCGGCCGGTCAGCGGGCCCGACGAGGTCCTCGATGGCGACCTGCCGCTCCTCGTCGAGGGGCACCGGCAGCTCGACGAGACCGTCGCCCGTCGGGGTGGTGGTGGCCGCCAGGCGCACTTCCCACCATCCGCCGTCGCGCCATTCGACCCGGTCGGACGGCAGACGGCTGACCCAACCGATGGCGACGACGGCGGCGGGGCCGTCGACGACCGGTGGGTCGGTGAGGGAGGTGAGCAACGGGCCGATGCCTTCCACCGCCCCGGCCCCGTCGTCGTCGGCCTCGTCGTCGTCGCCGTCGCCGACGGGACCCAGCACCAGAACGGGCGACTCGACGGGAAGGCGGAGCGCGTGCTGGGCGAGGGCCGCCGGGTCGTCTTCGACGAGCACGTACCGCAACGCGGTCAGGCACTCCGGCCCGAGGCCCAGGAAGGCCGCGGCCCGGGTGCCGGGGCCGGCGCCGATCTCGACCAGGGTGAACGGGTCCGGCCGGCCCATTTCGGCCCACCAGGCGTCGATGGTGTCGACCAGCCAGGCGGCCAGTTCGCCGTCGGGCGGCGGGAGCGGGCGCCGGGTTGCCACCGCGCGCCGAGTAGGGCAACGGGCCCATGCGCCGGGCCCGCTCCAGCACCTCCGCGGCCGGCACGGTGAGGGGTTGCACCGAGGCGCACCGTAGTAGGGTCGGTCCCCGCGTTGGCTGCCCCGAGCGACATCCCCGACCTGCTGCCCGTCGAAGTCCCGGTCGGCGGTCGGGTGGTGATCATGGCCGATCTGCACCTGACGCCCGATCCCAGCCCGGCCCAGGTGGCCGGCACCGGCGAGCTGGCCGCGGCGGTGGAGGCGGCCACCGGTCCCGGCGTCCTGGTCGTCGCCGGCGACCTGTTCGATTCCGGCGTCGCACCCGGGGCGGCCCTGGCCGCCCACGCCCGCCTGGTCCACGACATCGCCGCCTACGCCGCCGGACCCGGGAGGCGGGTGATCGTCCTGCCCGGCGACCGGGACGCCCGACTGGCCTGGTCGGCGCCGTGCCAGGCGGCCGTCGTCGGCACGCTGGGCGCCGAACTGGCCCTGGCGGTGGAGCTGTCGATCCACACCGGGGCCGGGACCCGCCGGGTGCGGGTCGAACCGGGGCACAATCTCGACGCCCTCTCCCGCCTCGAGGATCCCCGCAACCCGCGGGAAACCCCCTTCGCCCACCACATCCGCGAGGAGCTGCTTCCATCGGTCCGCCGGCATCAAAAGGGCATGACCGGCTCGGGCACCGGCTGGCTCGCCGGCATGGAACAGCTGGACGACCCGGCGGCCATCTCCCGCTTTATCGCCTCCCGGCTGACGTACCGGCGCCTGGGCCGGGGCGCCTGGTTGTTGCTGGTACCGGTGGTAGTGGTGGTGGCGCTGCGACTCCCGAGCCTGGCCCTGCGCTCCGCCCGGGCCGGGGCCCTGTCGTCGCGGCTGGGGATCCTGGTGGCCGTCACGGTGCTGGAGCTGTTGCTGCTGGTACTGGTGGCGGGTGCCGCCCTGCGCCGCACCACCCGGGCCCTCTCCGCCCTGGCCCTCGACGAAGGTCACCGGGACCCAAATGACACGGCCCGCGCTCTCGCCCGCGACCTCGTCACCGGCGGCCACGCCGGGTTGATCACGGCCCACACGTGCCGGCCCGAGCTCACCCACCTCGGCGAGGGCTTCTACGCCAACGCCGGCTGCGGCGCCGACGTGGTCACCGAGGTCCCCAGCCGCCTGCCGGGACTGGGTCTCCCGTCGGTGTTCCTCGCTTACCGCGAAACGGCGTGGGTGGAACTGGAGGCGGGCAACGAACTGCACGCGCCGGCTCTTTCACGCCCGGCAGGACCTGCCGGGTGCCACCTTGTGGGAGCGCGTCCTCGCCAATCAGGTGGTTTCGTCCACCTCGGGCGAGCTACGCCCCGACGTGGTGGCCAGCTTCCCGCAAGGCGACGGCTGGCCCCGCGCCGAGGTGGCCGGGGGCCGCGACCGGCGGGTGCGCCGGATCGCGTCGCTGGTCGTGTTCGCGGCGGGCTTCCTGTCGCTGCTGTCCGCGCTCGCCGAGCCGGTCCGCAACCGCCTCAACGTCCTCAACGAGCTGTTCCCGATCGCCGTCCCCGAGACGGCCGCGGCCCTGGCCACCCTGGGCGGGATCGGGCTCATCGTCCTGGCGCGCGGCATCCGCCGGGGGCAACGACGGGCCTGGTTCGTCTGTCTCGGCGTCCTGGTCGCCATCGCGGTGCTGCACCTGGTCAAGGGGGTCGATGTCGAGGAGGCGGTGGTGGCCCTGGGGGTGGCGGGCTACCTGTGGCTGCACCGGTCGTCGTTTGGCGCCAAGACCGACGTGGCCCGGCTGGGGCGGGGGCTGGCCGGGGTCGGGCTGGCGGCCGCCCTGACCGTCGTCGCGGGCACGCTGGCGGTCGAGCTGGGTTCCTGGATCAACTCGGCCCATCATCCGGTGCTGCACCGGTTGTCGTGGCCGCAGGCGGCGCTGGCGTCCCTGGAGCGGATGGTCGGCATCACCCACATCGCCCTGCCGCCGCGGCTGGACGAGTTCTTCTCGCCGGCGATGCTCACCGCGGCAGCCGGGCTGGCCTTGGCGCTGGTGGCGGTGTTGTTTCGGCCCGTCGTGCGGCACCGCCATCACGCCGCGGTGGCGGCCGGGAGGGCCGGGAGGGCCGGTAGGGCGGGGGCGAGGGGCGGGGCGGGGGCGCGGGGCGGCGTCGTCGAGGTCGCCGGGGCGGGGTCCTCGGACGGCGGCGGACTGGCCCGGGCCCGTGCGGTGCTGGCCCGCCACGGGGCGGGCACGCTCGACTACTTCGCGCTGCGGCCGGACAAGCAGTTCTTCTTCTGGGGCGACACGGTGGTCGCCCACGCGGTCTACGGCGGCGTCTGCCTGGTGTCCCCCGACCCGATCGGACCGGTGGCCGAACGGGAGGAGGCCTGGCGGGCCTTCCGCCGCTACGTCGACGAGCACGGCTGGGCCCTCGGCGGCCTGGGCGCCGGCGAGGAGTGGCTACCCATCTACCGGGCCACCGGGATGCACGATCTGTACGTAGGCGACGAGGGCGTCGTCCGCGTCGGACGGTTTACCTTGGAAGGCGGGCGCTTCAAGGGGCTGCGGCAGGCGGTCAACCGGGTGGCCAAATACGGCTACCGGATCAGCTTCCACGATCCGTCGCAGCTCGACTCGGGATTGCGGGCCGCCCTCGAGGACGTGATGACCAAGAGCCGGCGCGGCGACGTGGAGCGGGGCTTCTCCATGACTCTGGGCCGAGCATTCGACCCCGACGACGCCGGCCTGCTGCTGACGGTCGTCCACGGGCCGGCCGACCCCGACGCCCCGCCCGGCACCCTGGGCACTCCGGTGGCCTTCTGCCAGTTCGTGCCCGCCCCCGGCATCGGCGGGTACTCGCTGGACCTGATGCGCCGCGACGACGGCGACCACCCCAACGGGCTGATCGACTTCGCGGTAGTGGAGACCATCAAGGAGCTCAAGGCGCGTGGCGGGGACGGGCTGGGCCTGAACTTCGCCACCATGCGGGCGGTGCTCGCCGGCGAGGCCGGCGAAGGTCTCACCCAGCGAGTCCAAGCCTGGGTGTTGCGCCGCATGGGCGACTCGATGCAGATCGAGTCGCTGTGGAAGTTCAACGCCAAGTTCGACCCGGACTGGCAGCCCCGCTACGCGGTCTACGACGCCCCGGAGAACATGCTGGCGGTCGCCATCGCAGTAGCCCGGGCCGAGTCGTTCTGGGAGTTGCCGGTCATCGGGCGGTTCCTCGTCCCGACGGCGCCGGATGCGGGGGCGCGCCTGTCTAGCCGGCGGAGACGCCGCCACTAGAACAGGGTGGTCGCCTGTCGGGCGAAGGTGATCACGGGCGAGGACACGCCGGCGGCGATGGTGAATGCCACGCAGACCGCCAGCGCCAACCCCACCAACCACGGGATGACAATGCGGTCCTCCGCCGGAGCGTCGAGGGCGACGGGGGCCGTGACGGTGGCCATGCTCCGCCCGTCCAGCGAGGCCACCGGCTCCAGGCCGGCGGTGATCGCCCCGTCGGGGACCGAGCCCGCCGGCGCCAACGCCCCGGCCGACGCCACCAACCCGGCCGACTCCGGCGGCCCGCTGTACATCAGCAGCGCCACCCGCAGGTAGAAGAACGCGGCGACCGCGGCCGCCAGCATGGCGATGACCGCCAGCACGTACTGGCCGCGCTGGATGGCGGCGGAGATGACATAGAACTTGGCCAGGAAGCCGCTGGTGAACGGCACGCCGGCCTGGGCCAGGAGGAACACCACCATGACCAGCGCCAGCCCCGGCCGGCGCCGGGCCAGGCCCCGCACCGCGCCCAGGTCGTTGCGGGCCTCGCCCTCACCCTGGATGATCCCCACGATGGCGAAGGTGCCGGCGATGATGAAGGTGTAGGTGAAGAGGTAGAACAGCGCGCTCGGCCGTCCCCGCGCTCGACGCGGCCTGGAGGCCGACCAGCACGTAGCCGGCCTGGCTGATCGACGAGTAGGCCAGCATGCGCTTCAAGTCCCGTTGAGCGAGCGCCAGCACCGAGCCCACCAGCAGGGTGAGCACCGCCATCACCCAGATGATCGGCCGCCAGTTGGCCTGCTGGGTGGACAGCGCCTCGTTCAACACCCGCAGCAGGCCGGCGAAGCCGGCGGCCTTGGCCACCGCGGCCATGTAGCCGGTAAACGGCGTTGGCGAGCCCTGGTACACGTCCGGGGTCCAGAAGTGGAACGGGACGGCCGCCACCTTGAAGCCCAGCCCCACGATCAGCAGGGCCATGCCGCCGAGCAGCACCCCGTTGTTGGGCAGGCTGTTGCGGGCCAGGTACGACGCGATCTCCCCGAACTGGGTCGAGCCGGTCGCCCCGTACACCAGCGCGACCCCGTACAAGAAGATGGCCGAAGAAAACGATCCGAGGATGAAGTACTTGAAGCCGGCCTCGCCCGATTGCACCCGCCGGCGGTGGTAGGCGGCCATCACGTAGAGGGCGATCGACATGATCTCCAGGCCCAGGAAGAGCATGATCAGCCCGGCCGAGTCGGACATGAGCATGGCGCCCGTGCCGGCCATGAGCATGAGGACGTAGGCCTCGACGCCGTCGAGCCCTTCCCGGCGGAGGTAGCTGTCCGAGATGAGGGCGCCGAGCACGGTGGCGACCGAGACGAGCACCATGAAGAACACGCTGAAGCGGTCGTACAGGATCTGCTGGCCGATGGTGGCCTGGGCGTGCTTGGTCCCGACGTCGTACCACTCCCAGATCGACACCCCGGTGGCCGCGCTGCCGATGACCGCGGTGAGCAGCGGGTACAGCCCGGGCCAGGACCGCTTCGGCAGCACCGCCGATACCAGGAGGAGGAACAACGCCCCGCCCGACAAGACCAGGATCGGCAGGATGCTGCGGTAGGCGATGGGGATGTGCAGGCTGTTGTTGGCGGTGCAGAGCCCCGCCACCCGGGCGCCCCCCACCGAGATGGTGCAGCCCCCGGACGCCGGGGCGGTCTGGGCCAGGAGGGCCGCGATCACGGCTGGGCTCCCACGGCCGCGGTCGTGGCGGCGTTGCTGGGGTCCACGTTCTGGCCGGCAGGCACGGAGTAGGCGATGGCCGGCCCGCTGGGCGCCGGCACGTGGGCGCCGGGGTCGACGGTCTGCACGTGGGCCAGGAGATGGTTGACCGACGGGGTGACCCGGTCCAGGAACGGCTTCGGGTAGATGCCGAGGAACACGATGCCGAGCAGCAGCGGCGTCACCGCCCCGATCTCCCGCCAGGAGATGTCCCGCACCGCCGCGTTGGTGGCGTTGGGCGTGCCGTGGAAGACCCGCTGGTAGGCCCACAGCAGGTAGATGGCCCCGGAGATGATGGCGGTGGTGGCGACGACGGCCCACCAGCGGTGGGTGATGAAGGTGCCGACGAGGACCAGGAACTCACCCACGAAGCCGTTGAGGCCGGGCAGGCCCACCGCGCTCATGACCACGGCCAGGAAGATGGCCGCCAGGATGGGAGCCGGCTTCTGCAGGCCGCCGAGCTCGCTGATGCGCAGGGTGCCCCGCCGCTCCCAGATCACCCCGACCAGGAAGAAGATGGCGCCGGTGGTCAGCCCGTGGTTGACCATCTCCAGGACCCCTCCGGTGACGCCCTGAGCGCTGAAGGCAAACGTGCCCAGCACGATGAAGGCCACATCGACAATGGAGGCGTAGGCCACCAACCGCTTGAGGTCTTTTTGCATGATGGTGACCAAGGCGCCGTAGGTGATCCCGACCGCGGCCAGGGTGAGCAGCAACGGGGCCAGGTCGGTGGCGGCCCGGGGCAGGATAAACAGGCCGAAGCGCAACAGCCCGTACGCGCCCAGCTTGAAGAGGATCCCGGCCAGGATCATCGAGCCAGCGGTGGGCGCCTCGGTGTAGGCGTCGGGCAGCCAGCTGTGGAACGGGACCAGGGGGATCTTGACCGCGAAGGCGACGGCGAACCCGACGAAGATGAGGACCTGGTCGGCGTGGGGCAGGCTGCTGGCCAGCCGGGTGAGGGTGATCAGGTCGAAGGTCTGGTGGCCGCCGTTGGCCGGGGCGGTGAGGAACACCAGCGACAGGATGGCCACGAAGAGGAACGCCGAGCCGGCGAAGGTGTAGATGAAGAACTTCATCGCCGCGTAGTTGCGCCGGAACCCGCCCCAGCCGGCGATGAGGAAGTACCCGGGCACCAGGGTGACCTCGAACATCACGAAGAAGAGGAACAGGTCCATGGAGAGGAACGTCCCCATGCACGCCGCCTCCAGGAGGAGCATCCAGCCCATGAAGGCCCGGGCGTTGCCGGTCAGGGTGGGCCCGAACATGGCCACCGGGAACAGCAGGGCCGTCATGGCCACCAGGAACAGCGAGATCCCGTCCACGCCGACCGTCCAGGAGATGCCGAACTCGCTGATCCAGCTGTGCCGGCTGATGAACTGGTACCCGGCCTGGCCGGACTGGAAGTCGACCACCAGGTAGGCCGCGAACCCCAGCTCGGCGACGGCGACCAGCAGGCCGACGGGCTTCGCCAGGCGGGCCTCCGATGCGGCTGGGATGAGGGCCACCACCGCCGCGCCCGCCAGGGGCAGGAACACCAGGATGGTGAGGATGGGGAAGCTGGCGGTCATGGCGGTCAGTTCCCCACCCGGGCGGCCACGTAGGCCAGGACGACCGCGGCGCCGATGCCGATGCCGAGGGCGTAGTTGCGGACGTAGCCCGTCTGCAGGCGCCGGAGCTGCCGCCCGGTCTGGGCGGTCAGGTGGGCCACGCCGTTGACGGCCCCGTCGACCAGGCCGGCGTCGACCTCGAAGGCCAGGGCCTCGTCCATGCGGGCCAGCGGGCCGGACACCGCAGCGGCGATGCCTTCGTCGATGTACCAGCCGTGGGCCAGGACGGCCGGCTCCAGGGCCGGCCGATCGACGGCACGCCGCCACAGGCCGAGCCCGGACACCAGCCCGATCAGGGCCGCCCCCGTCGCCACCGCCCCGATCGCCCACTTGGTGCCGGTAGCGACGGTGAAGGCGGGGGCGATGCTGACCGGAAACACCGGCGCCAGCCACTTGGTGAGGAAGTCGAGCCCGCCGAAGGGGGCGTTGAGCAGCCAGCCGACGGACGAGGCGACGGCCAGGATGATCAGCGGGACGGTCATGACCCAGGGCGCCTCGTGGGGGGTCGCCGCGGCCGTCCCCGCCGCCCCGTGGGCCTCGTTGTGCTCAGCCCAGCGGGCCTGGCCGCCGAAGACCAGCGCCACCTGACGGCTCATGTAGTACGCCGTCAGCCCGGCGGTCACCACCCCGACCGCCCACAGGGCCGGGCTCTTGTGCCACGCCGCGGCCAGGATCGAGTCCTTGGACCAGAAGCCGTCGAAGGGGGGAATGGCGGCCAGGGCCAGATAGCCGATGAGGAAGGCCCAGCGGGTGATCGGCAAGTACTTCCACAAGCCGCCCATGCGCTTCATGTTCTGCTCGTCGTGCAGGGCGTGGATCACGGCCCCCGCCGACAGGAAGAGCAGGGCCTTGAAGAAGGCGTGCATGACGGTGTGATAGATGCCGGCCCCGTAGTCGCCCGAACCCTCCCCCAGGAACATGTACCCCAGCTGCGAGACCGTCGAATAGGCGAGGACCCGCTTGATGTCGTCCTGGCCGCAGGCGATGGTGGCCGCGAACAGGGCGGTGGCGGCGCCGATGGAGGCCACCACCCACTGGGTGGACGGACTGAAGTGGACGATGGGCGCACTGCGGGCCATCAGGTACACGCCGGCGGTGACCATGGTGGCGGCGTGGATGAGGGCGGACACCGGCGTGGGGCCCTCCATGGCGTCGGGGAGCCACATGTACAGGGGGATCTGGGCGGACTTGCCGACGGCGCCCAGGAACAGCATCAGCCCCAACCCGGTAGCCGTCACCTGGGCCAGGGTGGCGTGGCCGGCGGCGAGGGGCGCCAGCACGGTCGAGTAGTTGAAGGACCCGAAGTGCCCGAACATCAAGAACAGGGCGACCATAAACCCGAAGTCGCCGATGCGGTTGGTGACGAACGCCTTCTTGGCTGCCGCCGCCGCGGTGTCCCGCTCGAACCAGAAGCCCACCAGCCCGTAGGAGCAGAACCCGACGCCCTCCCAGCCGATGAAGCTGAACAGGTAGTTGTCCGCCAGCACCAGGACGATCATCGAGAAGAGGAACAGGTTCATCAGGAAAAAGAAGCGGCCGTAGCTGGCGTCGCCCTTCATGTAGCCGATCGAGTACAGCGTGATCAGGCTCCCGACACCGGTGACGAACAGGCACCACGTCAACGCCAGCGGATCGAGCTGCAGGCCGAAGTTGACGTGGAGGCTGCCGACCGGGATCCAGGTGAAGATGTTCTTGTCGACCGTGCGGTTGGCCGCCGACCGGCCGACCAGCGCCGACCACACCACGACTGTGGCCACGAAAGACCCGCCGGCCATGATGGTGGCCACCCACCCGGACCACGGATCGCCGGTGCGCCGCCCGCCGAAGAGGAGGATCAGGGCGCCCGCGAGCGGCAGCGCGACGATGACGTAGGCGGCGTTCACGGTCGCTCAGCCCTTCAGGGAGTGGATGTCGTCAGCGGTCGCCGCGGCGCGGCGCCGGAACATGGCCACGATGATCGCCAGGCCCACCACGACCTCCGCGGCCGCGACCACCAGTACGAAGAAGACGGACACCTGGCCGCCGATGTCGTTTTGCAGGCGGGCGAAGGTGACGAAGGTCAGGTTGACGGCGTTGAGCATGAGCTCGACGCACATGAACATGACCAGGACGTTGCGCCGTACCAGCAGCCCGGTGGCGCCGATACCGAACAGGACGGCGGCCAGGATGAGGTACCAGGCGCCCGGCACGCTCACGTCGACACCACCTCCTCCTGCTCGGCACGCGACATCTCGCTGGCGACGCGCTCCTGACGGCGGGACAGCACCACGGCCGCGACGACCGCGATGACCAGCAGGGCGGCGGTCATTTCGAACGGCAGCAGGTAGCGGGTGTAGATCGACTGGCCCAGCTTGTTGACGTTCTCGCCTGGGCCGTTGAGCGCACCGGCGAAGCCGCCGGGGTTGGCGCTGGTGCCGCTGTAGCCGGTGGTCCAGTCCTGCACCCGGGACAGGACCAGGATCTCGATCAGGGTGACGACCCCGAGCAGGGCGGCCAGGGGCTTCTGGAAGCGGGTAGCTTCCGCGCCGGCCGCCTCGCGTTTGTCGACCCCCAGGAACATGATCACGAACAGGAAGAGGATGACGATGGCGCCGGCGTAGACGATGATCTGCACCGCGGCGAGAAAGTCGGCGGACTGGTCGACGAACTCGATCGCCACCCCGAACAGGGTGACGACCAGCATCAGGGCGCAGTGCACCGGGTTGCGGAGCAGGATGACCCCGAAGGCGCCGGCCAGGATGAGCACCGCCCCGGTGACGAACACGGCCCAGGCCGAGGCGTGCGCCAGATGCATCCCCGAACTGTTCGCCAGCAGACCGCGTTCGAGCGCGGCCGCCACCATCAACTCGGCTCCTTGCCGCCGAAGTCGGGCGCCCCACCGGTGCCACCCGGCCGGCCTCGGACGGGCCGGTTGCCGTCGACGCCGATACCCCGCAGGGCGCCGGAGACCATCTCCCGCAAGGAGAGATCGGTGTCGGCCGGGTAGTAGTCGGCGGCCGGGTCACTCTGGCCCTGCTGGGCGGGCCGCACCCCGTAGCCCAGCTCGGCGGACCACAGCGGCTGGCCCTCCAGGGCCGCGGCACCGGCCGGGCTGGTGGCCCGCACCCAGGCCGAGGTGTTGCGGTCGTCGCCGGGCTTCCAGTCCTCCCACGGCAGCTCCTGGGGCCGGCCCTCGTCGTCGACCAGCAACTCCGCCTTGGTGTAGATGGCGTCCTCACGGTTGGTAAAGGACCACTCGAACAACTTCGACTCGGTGATGGCCTCGGTGGGGCAGGCCTCCACGCACATGTCACAGTGGATGCAGCGCAGGAAGTTGATCTCGTACACGAACCCGTACCGCTCCCCGGGCGACACCGGGTCGTCGGGCGGATTGTCGGCGCCGCGCACGTAGATGCAGCGGGCCGGGCACACCCCCGCGCACAACTCGCAGCCGATGCACTTCTCCATGCCGTCCTCGTAGCGGTTGAGGACGTGGCGACCGTGGAACCGCTCCGGTTTGGGCCGCTTCTCCTCCGGGTACAGGACCGTGACCTTGGGCTTGAAGGGCAGCTTCCCAGTGACGATAAAACCCTTGAAGAAGTCGAAGAAGCTCATGCCGCCGCCTCCCGGTCCTGCTCGGCGCGCGCCGCTTCCACCTCGGTCGCCCCCCGGCCCATGTCGATGGCCCGGAACAGCACCGCGAACAGGAGCAGGCTGGCGACGATGGCGAGCAGGCCCCACTCGCGACTGTCGATAAACCGGGTGAACCCGTGGCTGTTGGCCGGCGGATTGTCGATCTGGAAGCCGGCCACGATCATGAGCATGGCCAGCGAACCGGGGATCAGCCGCTTCCAGCCCAAGTCCATGAGCTGGTCATAGCGCAGCCGGGGCAGGGTGGCCCGGATCCACACGTAGACGTAGAGGATGATGAGTAGCTTGAGGGTGAAATACGCCGGCCCGATGCTGTGCCCGGCGATCCGCGGCCCGTCCGGGCCGCCCAGCCACAGGGTGACGATGATGGCCGAGTTCGTCACCAGGGCCGCGTACTCGGCGAGGTAAAACCAGGCGAAGTCGATGGACGAGTACTCCAGGTTGTAGCCGCCGGACAGCTCCTCCTCGGCCTCGACCAGGTCGAACGGCGGCCGGGTCATCTCGGCGGTGATGGCGATGGCGAACATGGCGAAGGGGAGCAGCAGGGTGTGGATGACGTTCCAGTGGTAGAGGAACCCGCCGTGCTGGGTGCTGACGATGGTGCTGGTGTGCAGCGAGCCGGCCACCACCACCACCGTGGTGGTGGTCAGGCCCAGCACCGCCTCGTACGACACCAGCTGGGCGCTGGCTCGGACCGAGCCGAGCAGCGGGTACTTCGACCCCGACGCCCACCCGGCCAGCATCACTCCGTAGACCGCCACCCCGGACGTCATGAGCAGGAAGAGGATCCCCCACGGCGGGTCGGCCAGCTGCAGCCGGGTGGTGTGGTGGGCGATGGTGATGGTGCCCCCCAGGGGCACGATGGAGAAGGCCACCAGGGCGGGCAGCAGCATCAGGTACGGCGCGGCCTTGTAGACGATCTTGTCCGCGCCCCGTGGGGTGAAGGCCTCCTTGAAGAGCAGCTTGGTCCCGTCGGCCAGGGACTGCAGCCACCCGTTCGGCCCGGCCCGGTTGGGCCCGTAGCGCACGCCCAGCCAGGCCACCGCCTTGCGCTCGTACATGACCATGAAGAGCACGGACACCATCACGAGGGCGAAGATGGCGACCACCTTGACGAGGAGGATGATCCACACCGCCAGGTTGAGGCCGTTGTTGAAGAGCGGGTCACCCACCCGTTTCACCCCCCTCGAGTCCGACCGTCTCGATGCTCACGTCGGTAAACGGGGCGGCCGCGTCGATCAGGTCGCCGGCGTGGGCGCCCGGCAGGTTCCACGGCACGACCGCGGTCCCGCGTGGGATGGCGAAGTCGCCGGTCGCGGCGATGACGAGCGAGCCGCGGGCGGATGTCACCCGGACCGCTTCGCCGTCCGCCGCGCCCAGCTCGGCCAGGGCCGCCGGGTGCAGCACCAGGCGAGGGGCGGGATGCAGGCCGGCCAGCGCCGGGAGGGACTGGACCAAGGTGCCGGCGTCCCACAAGGTGTGGCGAGCCACCAGCCGAAGGGAGCCGCGATCTCCCGCCGGCGACGGACCCACCGGCAGGGCCACGGCCGGCAGCCCCAGCTGGGCCGGCACCTCCGGCGGTTCGGCCGGGGCCTCCTCGCCGGCGTCCTCAGTCGCCCCGGCCACGGCCACCATCGGCGCCGGCGGCCCGCCCGTCGACCCCACTTCGGCGCCGGCAGACGGCGCCGCCCCGTTGGGCTCGGGAACGGTCGAGATCACCGCGTGCAACATGGCGGTCGGCGCCACGTTGTGCAGCTCGGCCGACGCGATGCCCGGGTCCGCCATGGGGTCCAGGGGCCGGGGGGCCCGGCGCGGTTGGGTGCCCGCTCGGCCGAGCGGCACCAGCACCCCGTCGCGGGACTGGTCGCCGGTGAGGGACTCGTAGGTCACGCCCCGGTGGACGGGAGAGACCCGGTCGACCTCGTCCCACACGTCCTCCAGGCTGGAGAAGCCGAGGTCGACGCCGAGGCGGGCGGCGAGCTCGCTGGCGATGATCCAGTCCGGCCAGGCCACGCCGCGCGCCGTGACCAGATGGCTGAGCCAGGTGATCCGGCCTTCCAGATTGGTAAAGGTGCCGCGTCGTTCGGCCCACATCGCCGCCGGCAGCACCACGTCCGCGGCCCGGGATGAGGTGGTCGAGATGGGTGTCGACCGCCACGACGAACCGGGCCCCCTGCATGGCTTTCAGGGCCAGCTGGGCGTCCGGGAAATCGTTACGGGGGTCGGCGCCCAGCAGGACCAGGCCGCCGATGCGGCCCCGGCTCGCCGCTTCCATGATCCCGGCGGTGTTGAGCCCGGGCGCGGCGGGGAGCGGCGCGGCCCAGTGATGCTCATACCAGGCCCGGCCGGCCTCCAGCGAGACCCGGCCCGGCAGGACCCCGGGCGCCAGGCCCATGTCGAGGGCCCCGTGCACGTTGGCGCGTCGCAAGGCGGACAGGAAAGCCACGCCGGGCACGCCGGCCAGTATCCGGGCCGCGGCCGCCACCTGTTCCTCGAACTCGGCCAGCGACGGCCGGCCCAGGACCACGACCACGGCCGGGGCGCCGCCGTCGCTCTTTTCCCGGGCCCGGGCGAGGTGGGCGCGCACCGCGTCGATGAGCTCAGGGGACACGCCGGCCACCTCGCCGGTGACCGAACCCGAACTGGTCACTGCGGTCGCCAGGGCCGCGATCTCACCGGGCCGGTACACGACCGTCTCGGCCGCGTACGGCGACAGGCCCGTCGGCGCCGGGGTCAGCTCGACGATCTGGGTGCCCTGCTCGCGGACCGCATCGCGGAGGCGGAGGTACAGGATGGGAAGCTCGTCTTTGACGTCGGGACCGAGGGTGATGACGAGCGGCGCCGCGGCCGCCTCGTCGATGGTGGCCCGGGGCAGTCCCAGGACCGTGGTCGCCGGCAGGCCGTCGCCGAGTTGGGCGTCGACGTTGTCGGTCCCGAGGGCCAGGCGGGCGGCCTTGGCCCAGGCGTAAGCGTCCTCGTTCGGCAGGCGGGCGCCGCCGATGACCGCCAGGGCCGCACCGCCGCCGACGGCCTTCGCCGCGGCCAGGCCGTCGGCGGCCACGGCCAGGGCCTCGCCCCAGCTGGTCTCGACCAACTCGTCGCCGCGCCGGACGAGCGGGACGGTGATGCGGGTCTCGCTGGTGGCGGCGGCGAACCCGAACCGTCCCTTGTCGCACAGCCAGGCCCAGTTGACCGGGTCGGAGTCCACGCCGATGAGCCGGGTCAGCTCGCCGGAGCTCGACTGGGCCGCCACCCGGCAGCCGACGGCGCAGGTGGTGCAGGTGCTCTCCACCTGCTCGAGGTCCCACGGGCGGGCCTTGAAGCGGTAGGGCTTGGCGGTCAGGGCGCCGACGGGGCAGATCTGCACCACGTTGCCGCTGAAGTACGAGGCGTAGGGCTGGCCCGGAAAGGTCGCCACCTCGGTCTCGTCGCCGCGCTCGGCGAAGTCGATGAGCGGGTCGCCGGCCACCTCGTCGGCGAAGCGGACGCAGCGGCCGCACTGGATGCAACGTTCGCGGTCGAGATACACCAGCTCGGAGATGGGGATCGGCTTCTCCCAGTGCCGCTTCTCCTCCACGAAGCGGCTCTCCCCTGGCCCGTACGCCAGGGTCTGATCCTGGAGCGGGCACTCCCCGCCCTTGTCGCAGACGGGGCAGTCCAACGGGTGGTTGACGAGCAGGAACTCCAGCACGCCCTCCTGGGCCTTCTTGGCCAGGGCGCTGCCGGTGCGGATCTCCATGCCTTCGGCGACCGGGTTGTAGCAGGCCGGCATGAGCGACGAGCCCCGCGGCCCCACCACCTCGACCAGGCACATGCGGCACATGCCGACGGGCTTCATCCGCGGGTGGTAGCAGAAGCGCGGGATGTAGACGCCGGCCTCGTCGGCCGCCTGGATGATCCACTGCCCGGCCCGGGCTTGGACCTGGCGGCCGTCGATGGTGATGGTCACCAGGCCGGATCCGGTGGGCGCCGGCGGCGCGGTACCGACCGCGCTCTCGGTCACCAGCGGGCGCGGCACCAGGCGCACCGGCACCGAGTGCGACCCGGCGGGTTCGGCGGTCTCAGACACGGGCCAGCCTCCGCGGCAGCCGGTCGGGCGGGAACGGGCAACGGCCCTGCTGCACGTGGGCCAGGTACTCGTCGCGGAACATGCGCATGCCGGCGGCCACCGACGGCGGCATGGACGGGCCCAGCACGCAGATGGTCGTCTGGGCCGGCGGCCAGGTGACGCCGGGCGAGATGTTGTCGCACACGTCCATGAGCAGGTCCAGGTCCGACTCGCGGCCCTGCCCGTTCTCGATGCGCTCCAGGATCTTCTCCAGCCAGCCGCCCCCCTCCCGGCAGGGTGTGCACTGGCCGCACGACTCGCGGTGGAAGAACCGCACGATGCGCCACGCCGCCCGCACCATGCAGGTGGTGTGATCCATGGGGATCACCGAGCCGGACCCGGCCATGGATCCGACTGCGGCGATGGCCTCGTTGGCCAGCAGCACGTCGAGGTGCTCGGGCCCGAGCCATGGCGACGAGGCGCCGCCCGGGATGATGACCTTGAGCTCGTTGTCGTCCCGGATGCCGCCGCCCAGCCGGGGGTCGTAGATGAGGTCCCGGAAGCTGGCCTTGGCCCATTCCAGCTCGTAGTTGCCGGGCCGCTTGACGTGGCCGGCGAGGGCCATGATCTTGGTGCCCTTCGACCGGCCCTCACCGAGGGCGGCGAACGCCTCACCCCCGTGGAGCATGACCCACGGCAGGTTGGCGACGGTCTCAACGTTGTTGACGATGGTGGGGGCGCCGTAGAGCCCGATCGCGGCAGGGAAAAAGGGGGGCTTGATGCGGGGGTAGCCCCGCTTGCCCTCCAGGCTCTCGAGCAGGGCCGTCTCCTCGCCACAGATGTAGGCGCCGGCACCGGGGTGGACCACGATGTCGATCGAGAAGTCGCTGCCAAAGATGTGGCGCCCGACCGCCCCGTGGGCGTAGGCCTCGTTGAGGGCCGTCTCCAGCCGCTCGATCGCCAACGGGAACTCACCGCGGACGAAGATGAAGACCTGGGCGGCCCCGATGGCGTAGGCGCAGATGAGGGCGCCCTCGATCAGCTGGTGGGGATCGCCCTCGATGAGGGCGTGGTCCTTGAAGGTGGCTGGCTCGCTTTCATCGCCGTTGATGGTGAGGTAGAGGGGCTCGGCCGGGCGGAGCATGCCCCACTTGCGGCCGGCCTCGAAGCCGGCGCCGCCGCGGCCCAGGATGTTGGCGGTGTTGACGTGCTCGTGGATCTGTGGCGGGGTCATGGCCAGCGCGGCCCGCCAACCCTGGTAGCCCCCGTCCGCCAGGTAGGACTCCAGCGTCCACGACCGCGGCTTGCCCAAGCGGGAGCTGACGATGCGAGGCGCATCGGTGATCGTCATTTCCCACCTTCATGATTGGAGGAGGCGAGATGGGCGGCTTCCAACGACGACACCGCCGCGGTCGTCCGGCGGGTGTCGAGGTCGACGGTCGCGTGCGTCGGCCTGGGGTCAGGGGCGGCGTCCCCGTTGGCCCGCAGCCCGACGGCGCGGCGGACCCGGCTGAGGGTGCCGTGCGCCGGCACCTCGGCGTCGAGGCGGCCGGCGCGCAGATCGTCGATGACGGTGTCGAAGCGCTCGAGGTCCACGTCGCCGAAGAACCGCCAGTTGACCGTGAGGCACGGGGCGTTGCCGCACAGGGCCAGGCACTCGGCGTCCTCGAGGGTAAACATCCCGTCCCTCGTGGTCCCGCCCGGCGCCACCCCGAGCCGCTCCTCGGCGTGCTCCAGGAGGCGGTACGCCCCCTGCAGCATGCAGGCGATGTTGGTGCAGACCGCGACCAGGTACTTGCCGACCGGCTCGAAGTGGAACATGTCGTAGAAGGTGGCGGTGCCCCGCACCTCGGCCGGGGTCAGGCCCAGCAGCTCGCGCGACGTGGGCCATCCCGTCCTCAGCCAGGTACCCGTCCTGCTCCTGCAGCACGTGCAGGATCGGGATCAGCGCGGAACGAGAGTGCGGGTAGAGCGCGATCAGGTCGCGCGCCCGTACCTCGTTGTCGGGGGTCAGCCGAGCCACGCCCGATCCTTGCCTATCCCGGCTGGTCCGGTCCAACCCGCGCCCGGGTGGCGTCCCGGGCTCGTCGGTCTCAACGGTCGACGTCCCCGAGCACCGGGTCGATCGTCGAGACGATGGCGATGGTGTCCGCGATGAGCGCGCCGCGCGCCAGGGGGGCCATGGCTTGCAGGTTGGCGAAGCTGGCCGCCCGCATGTGCATGCGGTAGGGGCGGGCCGTCCCGTCCGACACGATGTAGCAGCCGCTCTCGCCGCGGGGGCTCTCGACCGGCACGTAGGCCTCGCCGGGCGGGACCCGGAAGCCCTCGGTGTACAGCTTGAAATGGTGGATGAGGGCTTCCATCGACTCGTCGATGCGGTTGCGCGGCGGCGGGGTGACCTTCTTGTCCTGGGTGCGGAAATCCCCCGCGGGCATCAGGTCGACGATCTGGCGGACGATCCTGACCGACTCCCGGATCTCGTTGAAGCGGATGGCGTAGCGGTCCCAGCAGTCCCCCTGGGTCCCGACGATCACGTCGAAGTCCACTTCGTCGTACGCCAGGTAGGGCTGGTCCCGCCGCAGGTCCCAGGCCACCCCGGTCGACCGCAGCAGGGGTCCGGTGAGGCCCAGCCCGATGGCGACCGACGCGTCGATCGGGCCCACCCCTTGCAGCCGGTTCTGCAGGATGGGCTGCCCGGTCAGGAGGTTGTCGTACTCGTCCATGCGCCGGGGGATGGCCTCGCAGAGCGCCAGCACGTCGTCCCGCCAGCCATCCGGCAGATCGGCGGCGACGCCGCCGGGGCGGAAGTAGTTGTGGTTCATCCGCAGCCCGGTGACCTTCTCGAAGAACGCCAGCACCATCTCCCGGTCCCGCCATCCGTAGACGAGCATGTTGATGGCGCCGATGTCGGAGCTGTTGGTCGCCAACCACAGGAAGTGGGAGCTGATGCGGTTGAGCTCGCACATCAGCATGCGGATCCACGTGGCCCGGGGCGGGATCTCGACGCCGAGCAGCTGCTCGACGCTGAGGGCGAAGCCCAGCTCGTTGAAGAAGGGCGCCAGGTAGTCCATGCGGGTGACGTTGGTGCCGCCCTGGTGGTACATGAGCTCTTCGGCCGTCTTCTCCATGCCGGTGTGGAGGTAGCCGACCACCGGCTTGGAGCGCAGCACCGTCTCGCCGTCGAGCTCGACCATGACCCGGAGCACGCCGTGGGTGGAGGGGTGCGACGGCCCGAGGTTGAGGATCATGGTCTCGTCCTCGGGGGCGTCCACGTCGATGTCGGCCGGGTCGAGCTGCACCCCTTCGGGCAGGCGCAGTACCGAACCCGACTCCAGGCGCAGCTCCCGGGAGGAGCTGCGGGCCCGGGGCATCATTTCCTGACGGCCCTCGTCGGTCTTGGTCTCGAGGATCTGGGTCAGCTGGTCGCCGCCGGGCGGCACCCGGCCCAGGACGCGGTCGAGGAGGCTCACCTTGCGCGCTTCGGTCGGGTCGGGAGGGTGATCGTCGCTCACTTGGGCGCCTCTTTGAACTGGACCGGGATGTGGCCGGTGTCGTAGTCCTTGCGGAGGGGGTGACCCTCCCAGTCCTCGGGCATCAGGATCCGCGACGGATCGGGATGGCCGTCGAAGCGGATGCCAAACATGTCGTACGTCTCGCGCTCGTGGGCCTCGGTACCGGGCCACAGTTCGAAGAGGGTCGGGATCGACGGGTCGGCCGCCGGCACCTGGCAGCGGACCCGCACCCGGGTCCGCTGATGCAGCGAAAGCAGCTCGACCACCACCTCGAATCGCTCGGGGGTGATGCCGGCCGGCAGGTCCCGGCCCGGGTGGGTGAGATAGTCCACGCCGGTCACCCCCACCGGCAGGTCGTAGCGGTCGTCCTTGAGCGCCCGCATCAGGGGGAGGTACCCGTCGCGGTTGCAGTGCACCACCCGGGCACCGGAACGCTCGTCGAGGGGGCAGCCGTGGAGGGTCGGCGGGCTCGGTGGCTCTGCGGGGAGCGGGTCCTCCGCTGCCGGCGGGCCGGGAGCGGCGGCGTCCGTCATCGGGCCGGCAACCGTAGGGGCTGGCGCTGGGTGGACGGGTCGAGGTGGATGCCGGCGCCCGTGCCGGTGGCCGTTCGGCGGGAGATCTCCCCGATCCGGATCTTCTGGTGGAGGGTCAGGATCGAGTGGATGAGCGTCTCGGGCCCGGGCGGGCATCCCGGCGCGTAGACGTCAACGGGGACGATCTGGTCAACGCCCTGCACGATGGCGTAGTTGTTGAACATCCCGCCCGTGCTGGCGCACACGCCCATGGAGATCACCCATTTGGGTTCCATCATCTGGTCGTAGACCTGGCGCAGCACCGGCGCCATCTTCTGGCTCACCCGGCCGGCCACGATCATCACATCCGCCTGGCGCGGCGAGGCCCGGAACACCTCCATGCCAAAGCGGGCCAGGTCGAAGTTGGCGGCGCCGGCCGCCATCATCTCCATGGCGCAGCACGCCAGGCCGAAGTTGGCCGCCCAGGAGCTCGACGCGCGCGCCCACTTGACCATGCCCTCGAGGGTGCCGGTCAGGAAATTGTGTTGGAGGTTCTCCAGGCCCATCGACGTCTTCCTCCTCTCGCTTCGCACCGTAGGACCATCGGGGACCGGCGTGCCAACCGACGGCCGTCCGACCGGTCGCCGCCGTCAGCGCCGGCCGCTACGCGGTGTGGACGTGGCGGGGGTCAGCTTCGCCCGGACCGTCCGCTTCGGTGTCCAGGGCCTCCGGCCCGGACCCGTCGAACAGTTCACGGGGTCGGCGCACCCGCAGCACGGTGGCGTTGGTGGTCCGGGACAAATCCGCCGGCGGCCGCCCGCCCCGACGGGGCCGCGGACCCCAGTCGAGCGCCCCGTTGGACACCAGGTAGGCGAAGGCGATGAATACCACGATGGCGAACGCCGCCATTTCGCCCAGCCCGAACGTCGCCAGCTGGTGGTACATCACGGCCCACGGGTAGAGGAAGATGACCTCGATATCGAAGATGATGAAGATCATCGCCACCAGGTAGAACCGCACCGGGAAGCGGGCGGCCGGCTGGTAGCGCGGCGCGATGCCCGATTCGTACGGGCCTTCCTTCGCCCCGGTCGGGCGCTTGGGACCCAGCTTGCGTGACGCCGCGACCGATCCGCCGGCGAACGCCGCGACCAGCGCCAGCAGCAGCACGATCGGCAGGTACTGGACCACGAGTGGCGATGTTAGCCACCTGCCGGCGGTGGGCCGGTGCGGGCCGGCGGGCCGGCGAGGCCGGCGAGGCCGGCGAGGCCGGCCGGCGAGGCCGGCGAGGCCGGCCGGCGAGGCCGGGAGGCCGGCGGTGGGCCGGTCGGCGAAGCGGCGAGGCCGGCGGTGGGCCGGCCGGCCTCCCACAAAACCGTTTCGCGCCACGCCCCTTCCCCCGGGTGCCGCGACTGTCGCGAAGTCGCAGATACAAACCGTTTCGCGCCACGCCCCGCCGGGGCGCCGTGGGGCCTGGCGCGAAACCGTCGGCCGGCCCCGCCACCGCGACCCCCCGCCGGCCCAACCACCCCGCCGAGTTGGTCCGCCCGGCGCACTAGCCTCGCCCTAATGAACGACCCCGCCCCGGTCGCCTCCCGCCGCTGCGACGTATTGGTGATCGGTGGCGGTCCGTCGGGTGCGGCGTGCGCCTATTGGCTGGCGACGGCCGGCCACGACGTCGTCATGGTGGAACGCAAGCGCTACCCCCGCGAGAAGACCTGCGGCGACGGGCTCACCCCCCGCTCCGTCCGCCAGCTGGAGGACATGGGCCTCGCCGACGAGCTCGCCGGCGCCGGGCACCGCTTCGCCGGCCTCCGCTCCCACGGGTTCGGCCGTACCCTCGAGCTGACCTGGCCCGACCACCCCGACCTCCCCGGCTACGGCTACGTGATCACGCGCAAGGACCTCGACGCCCTGGTCGCGGCGCGGGCCACCAAGGCGGGCGCCACGGTCTGGGAGGGCGCCGAGGCGACCGAGCCGCTGGTCGAGGCCGGCCTGGTGCGCGGCGCCCGGGTCCGGTCCAAGGGCGCGGACGGCGACACCTCGACCACCACCCCCGTCGAGGTCCGGGCCCGCTACACCGTGGTAGCGGACGGGGCCAACTCCCGCTTCGGCCGGTCCCTGGGCACCAGCCGCAACCGGGCCTACCCGCAGGGCATGGCCATCCGGGGCTACTGGAGGTCGCCCCGCCACGACGAGCCGTGGATCGACAGCTGGCTCGACATCCGGGACAAGTCCGGCAACGTGCTGCCGGGGTACGGGTGGATCTTCCCCGTCGGCGACGGGCGCATCAACGTCGGGATCGGTTTGCTGTCCACCTTCAACCAGTGGAAGGCCGTCAACACCACCCACCTGCTGCAGAGCTTCGCCGAGTACGCCCCGCCGTCCTGGGACATCCGGCCGGAGACGGCATGCGGCCCGCCCACCGGCGGCCGCCTGCCGATGGGGATGTCGGTCGGCCCGCACGCCGGTCCCACCTGGCTGGTGGTCGGCGACGCCGGCGGGACCATCAATCCCTTCAATGGGGAGGGCATCGCCTACGCCTACGAGTCGGGGCGGTTCGCCGCCGACGCGGTCCACCTGGCCCTGGTCACCGGCGACGGCCTGGCCCTGCAGACCTACCGGGAGCGCCTCGACGAGGCCTATGCCCTCTACTACAAAGTGGCCCGGGCCTTCGTCCGCATCATCGGCCGGCCCGAGCTGATGAAGGTCCTGGTGACCACCGGGATGCGCAGCCGCAGCCTGATGGAATGGGTCCTGCGCATCATGGCCAACCTGCTGCGCCCCGACGAACTCGGCCCGGCCGAGGCCGCCTACCGGGCCATCGCCGCGGTGGCCCGCCTGGTCCCCGAAGCCGCATAGCCCCGAAGCCGCTTAGCCGCCCTTAGCCGGCAGCCGCCGCCGCGAACGCCTCGACGGTCCGGGCCAGATCGGCGTCGGTGTGCGCCAGGCTCGGGAAGAAGACCTCGTAGGCGCCGGGTGCGATGGCCACGCCGTGGTCGAGCAGGCCGTGCATCAAGGCCGGGTACCGTCCGGTGGCCGCCGACCGGGTCGCGCCCCCGTAGTCGAGTACCGGCTCGGTCCCGAAGAACACGCCCAACAGCGGCCCCGCCACCGGTATCTGCACCTCCGGCCCCATGGCGGCCGCCAGCCCGACCGCGAAGCGGCCCACCCGGGTCACCAGCTCCTTGTACGACTCCGGCCCGAGCTCGGCGAGCACCGCCAGCCCGGCCGCGGTGGCCAACGGGTTTCCCGACAGGGTGCCGGCCTGGTACACCGGGCCGATGGGGGCCAGCTCCTCCATCACATCCCGCCGCCCGCCGAACGCCGCCAGGGGTAGGCCGCCACCGATCACCTTCCCGAAGCACCACAGGTCCGGGCGCACCCCGAACACCTCAGCCGCCCCGCCGTAGCCGACCCGGAACCCGGTGATGACCTCGTCGAAGATCAGGAGGGCGCCGGCCCGGTCGCATGCCTCCCGCAACCCCTCGAGGAAACCGGGGGCGGGCGGCACCAGGCCCATGTTGGCGGCGATCGGCTCCACGATCACGCAGGCCACCTCGTCGTCGATTTCGGGCACCCGGTTGTAGGGCACCACCATGGTCTCGGCCACGGCCGCCTTGGGCACCCCGGCCGAGGTCGGCAGGCCCAGCGTGGCCACCCCGCTCCCCCCGCCGGCGAGCAGACCGTCGCTGTGCCCGTGGTAGCAGCCGGCGAAGAGCATGATCCGATCGCGCCCGGTCGCCCCCCGCGCCAGGCGGACCGCGGACATGCTGGCCTCGGTCCCGCTGTTGACCAGGCGGACCTCGTCGCACCCCTCGATTCGGGCGCAGATCTCCTCCGCCAGGAGCACCTCGCGCTCCGTCGGGGCGCCAAAGGACGTGCCGTCCCCGGCCGCCCGCCTGACCGCCTCCACCACCTTGGGGTGGGCGTGCCCCAGGATCGACGCCCCGTAGGACTGCACGTAGTCGAGGTACCGGTTCCCATCGACGTCCCAGACGTACGCCCCCTCCCCCCGGGCCACGAAGTACGGCGTGCCGCCCACCGACCGGAAGGCCCGCACCGGCGAGTTGACCCCGCCGGGGATCACCCGCTGGGCGCGGGCGAACAGGGCGGCGCTGGCCTGGTCACCCATTGAGGGTCTCGGCCAGCTCCCCGGCCAGGTAGGTGAGGATCATGTCGGCGCCGGCCCGTTTGATGGCCACGGTGTGTTCGAGGGCGACCGCGGCCCCGTCGATCCAGCCCCGCTCCGCCGCGGCCCGGATCATGGCGTACTCGCCGCTCACGTGGTACGCCGCGACCGGGACGTCCACCCGGGCCCGCACCGCGGCGATCACGTCGAGGTAGGCCAGGGCCGGCTTGACCATGACCATGTCGGCGCCTTCCTCGATGTCCAGCTCCACCTCGCGCAGCGCCTCCCGGCGGTTGCGGTGATCCTGCTGGTAGCCCTGGCGGTCGCCCCCGCCGGAGATGGTGACGTCCACCGCCTCGCGGAACGGGCCGTACAGCGCCGAGGCGTACTTGGCGGCGTAGGCCAGGATGGCCACGTCGGCGTATCCGCCCATGTCGAGCGCGGCCCGGATGGCGCCCACCTGTCCGTCCATCATCCCGGAGGGGGCCACCACGTGGGCGCCCGCGGCCGCCTGGGCCAGCGCCACTTCGCCGTAGCGGTCGAGGGTCAGGTCGTTGTCCACCTCGCCGCGGCTGTCGAGGAGCCCGCAGTGCCCGTGGTCGGTGTACTCGTCGAGGCAGAGGTCGGCCATGAGCACCATCCGCTCGCCGAGCTCGTCGGCCAGCCGGCGCAAGGCCACCTGCACGATCCCGTCCGGGTGGGACGCCCCGCTGCCCACCTCGTCTTTGGCCACGGGGACGCCGAACAGCACCAGGGCCGGCACCCCGAGGGAGGCCAGCCGGTGCGCCTCTTTGACCAGAGACTCGGTCGTGTGCTGCACCACCCCCGGCAAGGACTCGATCGGTTGCGGCGTCTCGATCCCCTCCCGCACGAACAGCGGGGCGATGAGATCGGAGGGGCTGAGCGCGGTCTCGGCGACCAGGTCCCGCAGGCGCGGGTGGCGGCGCAGGCGGCGCAGCCTGGCGGCGGGGAACCCCATGCCGCCCACGGTACCCCGGTCAGGCGCCGGGCAAGCCCACCAGCCGCGCCACGGTCCGCATCGAATAGTCGAAGTAGGCGTCGAAGTCGGTGGTGGCCCCCACGTAGTGGCCGAACAGCTCGAAGCTGACGGTGCCGAGCAGCAGGGTCCAGGCGCTCATGGCCGCGGCCACCGCCTCGGGCGGGCGACCGGGGAGCAGGTCGGCCTGGACGGGGCGGATCGCCTCGGCCAGCCCCGGTGGGGCCGGCGGCAGTCCGGTCGGGGGGCCGGCCTGGACGAAGACGGTGCACATGACCCGGGTGACCTGCAGGGCGGCCTCGATGGTGTCGCCCGGCGCCCGGTAGCCGGGCACCGGCGACCCGTAGACGAGGGCCCACTCGTGGGGGTGGGTCCGGCCCCATTCCCGCACCGCGGCCGCCATCGCCAGCCACTGGTCGAGCGGTGCCGGACCAGCCGAGCCGACCCCGGCCGCGGCGGCCGCGCCCACCGCCTCGTACGCATCGATGATCAGCGCCGTGAGCAGGGCATCGCGGTTGGGGAAGTAGCGGTACAGCGCCGAGGGCACCATCTCCAGGCGTCGGGCGACCGCTCGCAGGGAGAGCGCCGACGCGCCCTCGGAGGCCAGCTCCTCGTGGGCGGCGGCCAGGATCTCCCGGGTCAGCTCGGCGCGGACCCGGGCTCGGGCGGATCGGGGTGCGGACACGACGGTCACAATACCAGAACATTACTCCTTGACAAGAACATTGTTCTCGATAAGGATCACTCATCACCAACCTTTTCGGCCCCAGGAGGTCGCCATGTCCACGCACTACCAGCAGCCCGGATGGTTCACCCGCAACGTGTTCAACCGGACCGTCGCCGGTCTCACTCGGGCCGGCATCAGCGTCTGGGGTTCCCGGGTGCTCGAGGTGCCCGGCCGCAAGACGGGCCAGCCCCGCCGGGTGCCCGGTCAACCTGCTCACCTACGACGGGGCCCAGTACCTGGTGGCTCCCCGCGGCGAGGCCGAGTGGGTCCGCAACGTCCGGGCCGCCGACGGTCACCTGACGCTGCTGCTCGGCCGCCACCGCGACGTCCGCACGGCCACCGAGGTCACCGGCACCGACAAGGTGCCGGTGCTGCGGGCCTACCTCAAGCGTTGGAAGGCCGAGGTCGGGGTGTTCTTCGAGGGCGTCGGGCCGGATTCGACCGACGAGGAGTTGGCGGCCATCGCCGACCGGCACCCCGTCTTCCGGCTCAGCGATCCGCAGACGACGTAGGCCCGACCGCGCCCACCAACGCGTCCACCAGCGCGTCCACCAGTCCGTCGATGGTGGGGGCAGCCGCCACGGCCGTGACCTCCAGGTGGGCGGCGGCGGCGGCCGCCGCGGTGGTCGGCCCGATGCACACCACCACCGGCGGCACCGCCACCCCACCGGCCGCCGCCGCGAAGCCCGTCACCGACGAGGCCGAGGCAAAGCACACCGCGTCCGCGCCGGCCACCGCGTCCCGATCAGCCGGCCCGAGTGGGACCCGCACGGTCCGGTAGGCCTCGACCGGGTCGACCTCCCACCCGGCCGCGGCCAGGCCCTCCGGGAGGGCGTCGCGGCCCCCGGCCGCCCGGGGCAGCAACACGCACGCCCCCGGCCCGGGCGGGTCGGGAAAGGCCTCGACCAGACCTTCGGCCACCGATCGATCCGGGACCAGGTCGGCGACCAGCCGCCATCCGGCCATGGCCTCGGCGGTGCCCGGGCCGATGGCGGCGAGCTTTACCACCCCCAGGGATCGGACGTCCGGCAGCCGGGCCAGTAAGGGCTCGACGGCGTTGGGCGAGGCGAAGACCACCCAGTCGTAACGCCCGTCGGCCAGCCCGGCCGCGGCGCGATCGAGTCCGGCGCCGCCGTCCGCCGGCGGGTCGATGCGGATGGTGGGCACCTCGATCGGACGGGCCCCGAGGTCGCGCAGGCGGCGGGAAAGCGCCGAGGCCTGGTCGCGGGCCCGGGTGACGACGATGCGGCGGCCGAACAGCGGGCGCCGGTCGTACCAGGCCAGGTCCAGGCCGGCGACGGCGCCGATCACCAGGGTCACGGGCGGCTCGAGCGGGGTGGCACCGAGTTCGTCGAGGCGCATCCGGACCGAGGTCTGCTCGGGGCGGGTGCCCCAGCGGGTGGCGATCACCGGGGTCTCCGGGGCCAAGCCGCCGGCGAGCAGCCGGGTCGCCACCAGGTCTCGGTGCGCCACCCCCATCAGCACCACGATCGTTCCGCCGGCCGCGGCCAGTGCCTCCCAATTGGTCTCGCGGTCGACGGCATGACGGCTGTGGCCGGTGACGACGGTGAAGGACGTGGCCAGGCCCCGGTGGGTGACCGGCACCCCGGCGTAGGCGGGCACTGCGACCGCCGAAGTAATCCCCGGGACCACCTCGAATGGCACCCCGGCCGCCGCCAACGCCAGCGCCTCCTCGCCGCCCCGGCCGAACACAAACGGGTCGCCCCCCTTGAGGCGGACCACCGCCCGCCCGGCTTGGCCCTCGGCCACCAGGAGGGCGCTGATCTCGTCCTGATGCACCGGGCCGCCGGGCGCCTTCCCGACGTCGATCCGCCGGGCGCCGGCCGGCGCCAGCTCCAGCAGGCTGGCATCTGCCAGGCGGTCGTGGACCACCACGTCAGCGGCCCGGAGCACCTCGGCGCCGCGGACCGTGAGGAGGCCCGGGTCCCCCGGTCCGGCACCGACCAGGTAGACCGTCAACCGGGGCCCTCGGCGGCGCGGCCCCACAGGTCGGCACCGCCGGTGGCCAGCAGCTCGGCCGCCAGCCGGGCGCCCAGGTCGGCCGCGTCAGCCACCGGCCCCGAGCGCGAGGAGCGCAGCACCACCCGGCCGTCCGAGGACGCCAACAGCCCTTCCAGCACCAGCGTCCCCGCCGGCGCGGCCCGGGCGTAGGCGCCGACCGGGAGATCGCAGCCGCCGCCCAGCCGAGCCAGAAACGCCCGCTCGGCCGTCACCGCGGCCCGGGCCGCCGGGTCGTCGATCGGGGCCAGCACCTGCTGCACCCGGGTGTCGCCGGCCCGGGCCTCCACCCCGATGGCGCCTTGACCGACCTGCGGCAGCATGATCGCCACGTCGAGAATCTCGGCCGCCCGGTCGCGCAGCCCCAGCCGTTCCAGGGCGGCCGCGGCCACCACCACGGCCCCCCCTTCGGGGACCCGGTCGAGTCGGGTGGCGATGTTGCCGCGCAGCCCGGTGAAGGTGAGGTCAGGGCGCAGCCACGCCAGCTGCACCCGCCGGCGCACCGAGCCGGTGGCCACCAGCGCGCCGGGCCCCAACCCGGCCAGCGGCGCCCCGACGAGGGCGTCGCGGGGGTCGGCTCGGCCCGGGATGGCGGCCAGGACCAGACCGGAGACGGTCACCGACGGCAGGTCCTTGGTCGAGTGCACGGCGATGTCGGCCCGGCCCTCGAGCACGGCCGCCTGCACTTCCTTGACGAAGACGCCCTGGCCGCCCATCTCCCACACCGGGACGTCCGGGCTGCGGTCGCCGGTCGTGGCCACCACCAGCACTTCGATTTCGAGGTCGGGATCGGCCGACCGCAGCCGGCGGGCCACCTCGTCCGCCTGCCAGCGAGCCAGGGCGCTGCCCCGAGTGGCGATACGCAGCGTGGAATCCCGCCCTAGGTGTCGAGCTCGAACAGCTGCCGCAGGCCCTGGGCCAGCTGCTCGCCGGCGGGGGTCCCGGCGCCGGCCTTCACCTGCACGGTGGGATCGTGCAGCAGCTTGGCCACGATGCCCCGGCTCAGGGCCTCGACGGCCCGAGCCTGGGCCGGATCCAGCCCGGCCAGCCGGCTGCGGAAGCGGGCCAGCTCCGCCACCCGGATGTCCTCGCCGCGGGCGTGCAGCGCCGCCACCAGCGGGGCCACGTGCCGTTGGGCCGCCACGTCGAGGTAACGCTCCACCTCTTCCGCCACGATCGCCTGGGCCTTGGGCATTTCCTGGCGCCGCCCAGCCATGGCGACGGCCGCGGACGACGTGATGTCGTCCATGTCCAGCAGGGTCACGCCCGGCAAGGCGCCGACCGAAGGGTCGACGTCGCGCGGCACGGCGATATCGACGATCAGGAGTGGCCGCCCCTGCCGGTCGGCGAGCAGCGGCTCCAGGTCGGCCGCCTCGAGCAGCACACCCGGCGACCCGGTGGACGCCAGCAGCACGTCGGCCTGCACCAGGGCGGCGGGCAGCGCGGACCACTCGATGGCCCGCCCGCCGCAGCGGACGGCCAGCTGGGTGGCCTTGCTCCACGTCCGATTGACGACCAGCAGTGACCCGGTGTCGAGGGCGCCGGCCAGGGCCTGGGCCATGGCCTCGCCCATCTCCCCGGCGCCCAGGACCAGCGTCGTCTTGCCGACCAGCGAACCCAGCTCGGCGCCGGCCATGGCCACCGCGGCCTGAGAGAGCGAGGTCGTGCCGCGGGCGATGGCGGTCTCGGAGCGGACCCGCTTGCCGACCTCGAGGGCTTGACGAAAAAGGATGGACAGCACCGGGCCACAGACCCCTTCGGACCGGGCCGCCTCCCACGCGTCGCCGACCTGGCCCAGGATCTCGCCCTCGCCCAGCACCGCCGAATCCAGCCCGGCTGCCACCTTGAACAAATGACCCGCCGCGGCCTCGTCGTAATAGCTGTACAGCTGGTCGGTGAACACCTCCGGCGGAGCCCCGCTCCACGCCGCGAAGAAATTGCGGATGTCGCTCATGGCCCCGTGAAACCGGTTGGCCACCGCGTACACCTCGGTCCGCAAGCAGGTGGAGACGACGACCACCTCACTCAGGTGGTCCCGGCCCGTCAGATCGTGCAGGGCTTTGGGCAGACGGGCAGGCGGCACCGTCATCGGTTCGAGGACCGACAGCGGGGTGGTCCGGTGGTTGAGTCCTACGACGACGACAGACACGCCTGGAGGCGCTCCCTTGCCTGGGCCGTGTGGCCCGAACGGATGAGATCGAGCATGTCCCAATCGAGCGCCGGCCGCCAGTCGACTTCCTCGGTGGACCGCCCCGCCGCCTTCAATTCGTCCCGGGCCTCCGACAACCACTCGGCCAGCACGCCCACTTCCGGGCCGAGCTGGGCCGCCACCTGGCCCCGGATCCAGGTCGCCAACGCCGGGCTGTGCCCGGACGTGGACACCGTCACCATCACCGGCCCGCGCCGCACCACCGCCGGCAAGGTAAACGAGCAGGCCGGCGGGTCGTCCGCGGCGTTGATCCACACCCGGGCCGCTTCGCCGTCGGCGTGGACCGCCCGGTTGACGTCGGGATCGTCGGTGGCGGCGATCGCCAGCCAGGCGCCGTCGAGGTCACCGGGGCGGTACGCCCGCTCGACGAGCTCGAGGTCCCGGCCCCGGATGGCGTCGGCGATCTTCGGGGCCACCACTACCACCTGGGCGCCCGCCGCCATCAGGCCCTCGACCTTGCGCGTCGCCACGGCCCCGCCGCCGACGACGACGCAGCGCCGCCCCTCGACGACGAGGTTGACGGGATAGAGGACGTCGGCCACCGGCATCGGCTGGCCTATCCTCCCCCGGCGGCGACCAGGCCGTCGGTGCCCGAAGGTTGGAGGGTCGCCGCCACCGCCCGCTGCTGGTAGAAGGACAGGATCTGCAACTCGATCCCCAGGTCCACCTGGCGCAGGGCCACGTGCGGGGGCACGGTCACCGTGGTGGGGGCGAAATTGAGGATGGATCCCACGCCCGCGGCGACGACGGCGTCCGCCACGCCCTGGGCGACCGCCGCGGGGGTGGCGAGGACCACGATGGCCACCCTTTCACTGCGGAGGACCTCGACCATGGAGGCGGTGGGATGGACGACGGCGGGCCCGAGCCGCATCCCGACCTTGGCCGGGTCCACGTCGAAGGCGGCTACCACGTGGAATCCCCGCGACGGGAATCCGCCGTAGCTGGCGAGCGCCTGGCCCAGGTTGCCGGCGCCGACGATCGCCACCCGGCGGTCCTCGGTCAGGCCCAGCTGCCGGTTGATCTGGCGCAGCAGGTAGGCCACGTCGTAGCCCACGCCGCGGGTCCCGTAGGAGCCCAGGTGGGACAGGTCCTTGCGCACCTGCGGGGCGTTGACCCCGGCCCGGACCGCCAACACCTCCGAGGATATGGTGACGGTGCGGTCCCGAGATGCCTCGGCGAGCGCCCGCAGGTACAACGGCAGGCGAGCGACGGTGGCCTCGGGTATCCGCCGGGCGGATGCCATGGACAGATGGTACCGGCGGGCGTGCTCTAGGCCTGGCCAGGGACTTCGAGCCACACCGGGTCGCCCGTTCGGAGGCCGATCCGGGCCGCGGCCGGCGACCCGTGGCAGCTGAGGGCGAGCAGCCCGTAGGAGTCGATGACCAGGCCGACCTCGTCGGAGGTGAGTTCGGCATAGGCAGCGACGAGGCGGGCCGGCCAGGTGGGCCCTCGGCCCGTGGCCACCTCGACGACGGGGCCGAGGGCGGCGAGGTCGGCCGGCCGGGCGTTGAGCTGGGCATTGCCGAAGTGGTCCACCCAGAGCACCTCGGCGCGCAGGCGGCCGCCGGGCTCCACCTCGGGGCGGGGGACGGGCTCGCCGACCAGGCCGGCCGGGTCGATGGCCGCGCCGAGGCGGCGCAGTTCGACCCCCAGGGCGAGTTCCGCGGCGGCCGGGGCGAAGACGTCCCGGCCGGCGAAGGTGGCGCCCCGTCCGGCTACGAGGAGGTTCGGTAACTCCACGACGCTGGTGACGGGTCCGAGGGAGGTGGCGGCGGGGAGGAGGAGTCCGTTGTCGGGGCCGACGAACACCGCGCCGGCTCGGGCCACTTCGATGGCCACCGCCCTTCTCATCGTGCCCACGCCCGGGTCGACGACCGCCAGGACGACGCCGGGAACGAGCCAGGGCGCGGCCCGCCAGAGGGTCAAGGCTCCCGCCCGCACGTCATAGACCGGGATCTGGTGAGTGAGGTCGATGACCTCGATCCCGGGGGCCCGCCCGGCGATGACCCGGTGCACGACCCCCACGAACTCGTCGGCGGTGCCGTAGTCGGAGAGGAACGTGATCGGGCCGCGGGGCGGCCCCGTCGCCGGCGCCGCCGGGCGGCGGGCCCCGGTCGGGCGGGAAGGGCTCAGATGGATCTCACGGTGGGGTCAGGCGACGGCCGGCGGGCTGGCGGGCTGGCATCGCCCGGCCCGGCTCAACCGGCCCGGGTGTACTGCTGGGCCAGGTAGCGGTCGACGTCCTCCTCGCGAATCCGGTAGGACCGGCCGACCCGGGTTGCGGGCAGCTGGCCGGCCTGCACCAACCGGTAGACGGTCATGTTGGACACCCGAAGCTGATCGGCTACCTCGGCCACCGTGACAAACCGGGACCGGGCCTCGTTTGGTTGCACGCGCGTGGCACCACCCTTCTCCGCACCTGTGAGCGTACGCCAATGGGAGCCCGTCGCAAAAGCGGGCCCTACTTGGGTTGACCCAACTCCCGCGGACCGCGCCGTCGCGGCCGCCACCGCGTCGAGGACCGCCTGGCGGACGCCGGCGGCCTCCAGCACCCGCAGCCCGGCGGCGGTGGTGCCTCCAGGTGACGTGACGGCAGCGCGCAGGGTCGCCGGCTCGTCGCCGGTCTCCGCCAGCAGCCGGGCCGACCCCAGCAGGGTCTGCACCACCAGCTGCTGCGCCACCGGTGGGGTGAGGCCCATTTGGACGCCGGCGTCGATGAGCGCCTCGGCGAGCAGGAACACGTAGGCGGGGCCAGATCCAGAAAGGCCGGTCACCGCGTCCAGGGCCGCTTCGGGGACCTTGACCACCGTCCCGACCGCTTCGAGGATCCCCTGGGCCCAGGCCAGGTCATCCTTCCCGGCCGAATGTCCGCCGGCGATAGCCGCGGCCCCGCTGCCCACCAGGGCCGGGGTGTTGGGCATGGCCCGGATCACCGCCGCCGCCGGCCTCCGCCAACCACGACTCCAGCGAGGCCAGGGTGACCCCGGCGGCGATCGACAGGACCCGCCGGACGCCGGCCCCGCCGAGCGCCCGGCACGCCCCTTCGGCGTCGACCGGTTTGACGGCGACGACGGCCCCACCGACGGCGCGCCCGGCCCCACCGACCGCCGCCGCCACCTGGTCGACCACTACCAACGCCGGATGCCGGGCCACCAGCTCAGCCCGCCGGCCGGGGTCCGTCTCGACGACCGCCATGGCGTCGGGTGGCCCCCAGCCGGTGCGCAGCAGGCCGGCGACCAGGGCCTCGCCCATTTTGCCGCCCCCGACCACGATCAGCGCTGGTGCTGAGCCCATGACGGCAGACCCTACGCCGTGGCGCGCCGCCGCCCGAGTAGCGCGACCCGCGAGCGAAGTTCGTACTTCCCCGAACGAACGTAACCCGCAGACGCCCTCGGGTCGACGGCTGTGCCGAGCGTACCGGTGCCCTGGGGCCGCGGCAAGGGCCTCCGCGCCCGCAATTATCCGCAGGCCACCAGGGCGGCGGACGTCAGGGCTTCGCCGCGACTCCACAGATCGTGCGCCGCCGCCGCCCAGGTGTAGGCCCCGGCCCGGGCGGCCGCGGCCCGGCCCATCCGGGCGGCCAGGCTCGCATCGGCGAGGAGGGTGGCCAACGGACGGGCGAAGTCGGCCGGATCGCGCCCTTCGACCAGGTAGCCGGTGCGGCCGTCGTCCACCAGCGTGGTCAGGCCGCCGACGGCGGCCGCCACGACCGGCACCCCGCAGGCGGCCGCCTCCAGGGCCACCAGCCCAAACGACTCGGAGTGGCTGGGGACCACGCAGGCGTCCGCGGCCCGGTAGTAGCTCGACAGGATCTCGTGCCGCTGAGGCGGGAGCATGCGCACCGCCCGCTCGAGGCCCCGCGCCGTAATCCGCCGCTGCACCGCGGCCAGCTCCTCGTGGCCGCGCGGCCCGCTGGGGCCGCCGAGCACCACCAGGGACGACCGCGCCAACCGGGCCGGCCCGACCGTCCGCACCCCGTCGAGGGCGTCCACCGCCACGGTCAGGCCCTTGAGCGGCTGGATGCGCCCGGCAAACAACACCACCGGGTCGGACTCCGCCAACCCCACGGCCCGGCGGGCCTGGGCCTGAGCGCCGGGACTGAAGAAGGCGTGATCGACGCCGGGCGCCACGATGACGATCCGTTGCGGCTCCGCCCCGTACAACTCCACCAGCTGATCGGCCTCCACCGAGCACGACGCCACCACCGCGTCGGCGCAGCCGACGATCTCCGCCTCGGCCAGGGCCCGGCGGGCCGGCTCGGCCGCGGACAGCTCCTCCGGGCTGGCGTCCGCCTTGACCCGGTCGAGGGTGTGAAAGGTCACCAGCAGCGGCACCCCCAGCTGGTGCTTGAGGGTGTGCCCGGCGAGACCGGACAGCCAGTAGTTGGCGTGGATGGCATCCACCGGCTGGCCGCGGTCGGCAAGCATGGCCAACCTGGCGGCCACCCCGGCGGTCCAGGCCGGCACCAGGTCGGGCAGCCGCTCCTTGGCCACCGGGCCGAGCGGGCCGGCGAGGATGTGATGGACGCGGAACCCCGGTTCGACGTCGACGGTGGCCGGGCCGGCCCGGTCCTCGGCCCGGGTAAACACCTCGCACCGCACCCCGGACCGGGCCAGGGCGGCGCCCAGCTCGCGGACGTAGACGTTCATCCCGCCGCCGTCACCGGTGCCGGGTTGGGCCAGCGGGGATGTGTGCATCGACAGGACGGCGAGGGTGGGCATCAGCCGGTCCCGGTCTCCTCGGATGGCCCCGCGGCCGAACCGGGCGCCACCGGTGACGGTACGGGCGCCGATTCGGGCGGCCGCCCGCCGTTCACGCCGGAGTCGTTCTCCCGGCGAAAGGACAGGAAGATCCGCAGCAACGTCTGCTTCTGGTCGTCGCTCAAGGTGGGCTCGCCGAGGATGGCCTCGGTGAGATCGCCGCCCACCTCCCTGGCGTCGAGGATGCCGGCCCGGACGTAGAGGGTCTCGGCCGAGATCCGCAAGGCCCTGGCGATCTGCTGGAGGATCTCGGCGGACGGCCGGCGCAGGCCCCGTTCGATCTGGCTCAGATACGGATTGGAAATACCGGCCATGTCCGACAAGCGCCGGACGGACAGCCGGGCCACGTTGCGCTGCTCCCGGATGAACTCACCCAGGTCCCGCCACGGATCCGGAAACTCTTTCATGCCGGGAGCAGCTGGGCGACCAGGTCGAGCAATTCGATCGACGAGAACGGCTTCGTCAAGAAGGCGCTGGCCCCGGCGTGCCGGCACTCGTCCTCCAGGCGGGGGTCGTCCTTGGCGGTCAACACGATGACCTTCACCGCTTCGAGGTCGAGACGACGGCACACCTCCACGCCATCGAGCCCCGGCATCATGATGTCGAGGACGACGACCGCCGGCCGGGTTTCCGAGGCCAGCTGGAGGGCGGTGGCGCCGTCGCGCGCCTCCACCACCTCGAATTCGTCCGCCTCCAGCACCGCCCGCACCAGCCGCCGGATCATCTCGTCGTCATCGACCACCAGCACCAGTCGGGGCCTGTGCGGCCCGGTCACGGCAGAAGGCTGTCGACGGTCGCCTCGCCCGTCCGGTAGCGCCGGACGAGTTCTTCCTGCAGCCGATCGAGGACGTCGAAGATGGCCCGGCGCTGCGTCGACAGGGACCGCTCGAGCTCCTCCAGGGCGGTGGAAGCTTCCGCCACTCCGGCGTCGTCGAGGTCCTGCAGATTGTCGAGCTGGGCCGCCGGGAGGGCCGCTTCCAGCCGGGCCGTGAAGGTGGGGTCGAGCTCGCCGGGGCCCATCAGAGCCGGTAACCGCCCCAGGCCGGGGGCGTGGACCCGGTCGCCGAGGATCGCCGGCAGCCGCTCGACGAGCTCATCGAGCTCGCCGGCCGCCTGCCCGGATTGGCGCCGCTGCTGCTCGGCCAGCGTGATGTCGAGCCGGCCCTGCACGATCCGCCGGAGATAGGACAGGCCCGTCTCTGCTTCGGTGGCCTCGTCCCTCTGGGCCCGGACGCGCTCGATCGGCCATTCCGGCAGACCCTCCAGGTAGTCGGGGGCCATGACATCATCAAGTTGTGCCACCGCCTCGGAGGCTACCGCGGCTCAGTGGTGCAGCAAGAGGCGGACGGCCAGCACCCAGGCCGGACCGGCCAGCACCAGCGAGTCGAGACGGCGCAAGGCCGGCAGCCGAAGGCGCGGACCGATGCGGCCCAGGGCGTAGACCCCCGCCGGCGCCAGGACGGCCACTACGCCCAGGAGAACCCAGGGACTCCGCCCCGAATACGGCGGCACCACCACGGCCGCCACGAACACGGCCAGCACCCCGACGGTGATCATCCCGGCGATCACCCCGACCGGCCCCCCCCGGGGATTGGTGCCCGTGAGGTAGCTGGCCATGTCGTAGAGGCAGATGGCGGTCAGCAGGGTGAGGGCCTCGCTCAAACCCTGGCCGCGGGCGGCCACGACCGACGCGGCCGCCACCGCCGGGGCCAGCCCGGCCACCAGGACGGCAAAGGGAAACCCTTCGGTCGAGGTCACCCACAACAGCCCGGCGGCGGCCGCGGTGAGGACCGCGGCCGTGGCGAGCGCCACCACGGGGCCCCCGATGGCGGCGAGGGGCAGCACCACGGCCGGTACCAGCGCCACCATGACGGAGGGCGGCACGGCCGTGAGCGTCAGACCGGCCCAGGAAGGTCCCCGCCAGGCCGGGTCGCCGCCCGCGGGGACCGCTCCCTCCGCCGGAGCCGGAGCCGGAGCCGGAACCGGAACGGCGGCCAGCGGCGGGCGCTCCCCCTTGCCGGCGACCGCCCGGACACTGGACGCGGCGGCGATGACCGCCACCGGTATCACCAGCACCGCCAAGGCGGCGGCCCCGGCCTCCGCCGCCAGCATCAGCAGGGCGGCCCAGGCCAGGCCCAGGATCACCGTGGGGGCATGCCGGACGCGCGGCATCGGTTGCACCGCCACCCGCCGGCGGACCCCGACCCGCGGGCGGGACCCAGCCCGACGGCGGGACCCGGCGTCGCTCTCGGCGCCGGTGCGCTCCCGGATGGGTCGCGCCGCGGGGCCCGGCCGGACCGGGGTGGTGGCGATCACTGTCCGCCGCCCGACACCGGCGGCAGCACCGCCACCTCGTCGCCGTCGTGGAGCACTTGCTCGGGCAGCGCCGGATCGCCGTTGACCCACACCCGGCTGCGACTGAGCACCGCCGCGAACCGATCCCCGTGCCCGGCCCGGGCCGCGTCCAGGACGTCGCCCACCGTCCGCCCGCGCCGGTCTTCCCGGCCGGTGCCGGCGGCCACCCGGGCCTCGGCGAAGAAGAGGAGCACGACCGACACCCCAGGTCCCACGCCCGTCTGCCGGGATGGTGCCTGTTCGGGGCGCGGTTGGCAGCCGGGGTCATCTGAGTCGTTCTCCGGGTCTCACCCTACCGCTTGGAGGGGTCCACGACCGTCGAGCCCGGCCGGCCCGGCCGCTAGCCTGCGCCCGTGCCCGGCTTGCTGCTCCTTCGCCACGCCCAGTCGGTCTGGAATGCCGACGGGCGCTGGCAGGGCTGGGCCGATCCTCCCCTTTCGCCCGAAGGCGAAGCCCAGGCCCACCGGGCCGCGGCGCGGCTGGTCGGCGAGCCACCATTCGAATTCGTCGCCAGCTCCGATCTCCTCCGGGCGGTGCGGACCGCCGAGATCCTGGCCGCCGACCTCGAGCTCTCCGTCCCGCTCACCATCGAATCCGGACTGCGCGAATACGACGTCGGCGACTGGAGCGGCTGCACCTTCGAGCAGATCGAGGCTCGCTGGCCGGGTGGGGTGGCCCACTTTGCCCAAGGCGACCCTCCGCCCGGTGGCGAGGAGCGTGCCGCCTTCGACGCCCGGGTACTGGCGGGCGGCCGGCGGGTGGCGCAGCAGGCCCGGGCCGCCGGGGCCGGCCGGATGCTGATCGTCGCCCACGGTGGGGTGGTACGGGCCTTGGCGCGCGCCGCCGGGCGGCCCGAATTCCGCGTCGGGCACCTGGCCGGGTACCGGGGCCAGTACGACGAGGGAGGTCTTTTCCTCGAGGAACCGGTCGATCTGCAGGATGACCAGGTCGCCGCCGACGCCGGCGAGGGCGCCACCACGCCGGTCGGTTGATGGTCGCTCGGGCGCGATACCGTCCGAGTGTGAAGGTTGAGGTCATTCGCAGCGCCCGGAGGCGCAAGACGGTGCAGGCCCGGCAGGTCGGCGGCGTGCTGCGGGTTTCCATCCCGGCCCACATGAGCGCGGCCGACGAAGCCCGGTGGGTGGCGGAGATGGTGCGGCGCATGGAGCGGCGGGCCGCGACCGACGGGGTCGACCTGGCCGCCCGGGCCGAGGCCCTCGCCAGCCGCTACGACCTGCCCCGGCCGGCCAACATCCGTTGGGTCGACAACCAGGAGTGGCGGTGGGGCAGCTGCACGCCCTCGGACGGGACGATCCGGATCTCCTCGCGGCTGGTGGGGGAGCCCGGCTGGGTGCTGGATTACGTGATCGTGCACGAGCTGGCCCACCTGCGGGTACCTCGCCACGACGCCCGTTTCTGGGCCCTGGTCCGCAGATTCCCCCGGGCCGAGCGGGCCTACGGATTCCTGCTGGCCCGGGGCCTCGACCCCACCCTCGGTGACGAGCCGGCCGAGGGGGACCGGGAACCCGGGGGGGTGCAGGTGCGGGCCGCCGGGCAGCGGGCGGAGCGCGAACCCGACCGGCGCCCGGGGCGGACCGCGGGGCGCGAGGCCGCCAGCGAGACCCCGCGCCGGCGGTCGCGCCAGACGAGCGCGGACGCCAACTCGCCTCGCCTGCCAGGCTTCTGACCTGCGACGCGTAACGTCGGGGCCGCCGCTGCTGTCTCAGTTGCTGTGACCGCCGCCAGCGCGCCCGGGGCGCCCGGCCGGGCCCTGCGCCTGCGGGGCGGCGTCCCGGGGGCGACGACCGCCGGCGTGTCGACGCTCCCCACCACCGAGCGCAAGGTGGTCCTGGTCCATGTCGACCGCAGTCGCCGGCAGGGCGCGCTGGCCAGCGCGGACAGCGACACCATCGCCGACGCCGCCCGCCACGCCCTGGCCCAACGCCTGCCGCTCGTCGCCGTACTGGCCTCCTCCGGCGCCGACGTCGACGAAGGGGTGGCGTCCCTGGATGGGTGGGGCCGGGCCGCCCGGGCCCTGGCGGACTGCTCCGGGGTCGTGCCGATCACCTTCGTCACCTACGGCCTGGCCGTGTCGGGACCGGCCCTGATGCTCGGCATGGCGGACCTGGTGGTCATGACCCCCGAGGCGGTCGCCTACCTGTCCGGCCCGGCGGCGGTGGCCCAGCTGACCGGGCTGCGCCTGGCGCCCGAGGAGCTCGGCGGCCAGCGGGTCCACGCCCGCAGCACGGGGGTCGCCGCCTTCGTCGCGGACAGCCCCGAGCACGCCCTCGACGTGGTGGCGGCCGCCCTCGACTACCTACCTGATCACGCCGACGACGAGCCGCCGGCGTACGCCTGCGACGACCCGGCCGACCGGTCCACGCCGGAGCTGCGGGAGTTGCTGCCGGCCAGTCCGACCGGCTCGTACGACGTCCGCCACGCCATCGCCGCGGTCGCCGACGACGGCGAACTCCTGGAGGTTCGGGCCGGCTGGGCGCCGCAGATCGTCACCGCCCTGTGCCGCATCGAAGGCCGGCCGGTGGGCGTGGTGGCCAACCAGCCGCAGTCCATGGCCGGCACCCTCGACATCGCCGCGTCCCAGAAGGGGGCCCGGTTCGTCTCGTTCTGCGACACCTTCAACCTGCCGCTGCTCACCCTGGTCGACACGCCGGGCTTCATGCCGGGCAAGGACCTCGAGTGGCGGGGCATGATCCGCCACGGGGCCCAGCTGGTGTTCGCCTACGCCGAGGCCACCGTGCCCCGGGTCTGCCTGATCCTGCGCAAGGCGTTCGGCGGGGCCTACATCGTCATGGACTCCAAGCTGATGGGCAACGACCTGTGCCTGGCGTGGCCCTCGGCCCAGGTGGCCGTGATGGGGGCCCAGGGCGCGGTCCAGATCCTCCACCGCCGGGAGGACGCCGCCACCCAGGCCCGCCTCGCCGGCGAGTACGAGGGCGACTACCTCAATCCCTACGTCGCCGCGGCCCGGGGCTTCGTCGACCAGGTCATCGACCCGGCCGACTCCCGGGCTTCGGTGGCCGCCGCCCTGCGCATGCTGGCCAGCAAACGGGAGCGGATCGTGCCCCGCAAGCACGCCAACGGCCCACTGTAGGGAAAAGGGTCCCCGTAACGGCAGCGCCGCAGATCCGGAGCAATCCGTCACAAACAGTGCTAGAACATCGGCCGCTGACATAGATCGGTGTGGGGCGCGGAAGGGGTAGTCCATGGGCACGTCAAGGATCGTTCGGCGTATTGGGGCCGCGGTGGGGTTCGTCACGGTGATCCCGTTTGTGACCTCGCTGGCGGCCATACCGGCCTCGGCTGCGCCGGGGCGCGCCGCGGCCCCCTCGCCGGCCATCCAGAAGGTCCAGGCCGCCCCCCAACTCCCGAACGGGGCCAAGCCCCTCGGCGCCGTCAACGCCGCGGCAGCGCGTCACCGGCGCCATGGTGCTCAAGCCGCGTGACGAGGCCGCGGTCAAGGCGTTCATCAGCCAAGTGACCGACAAGCGCTCCCCTGCCTTCGGGCACTACTTGGCGCCGGGGGCCTACGCGGCCCAGTTCGGCCCCACCGCCGCCACCATCTCCGCCGTGAAGTCGGCCCTGCAGACCCAAGGGTTGACGGTCACCAGCGTCGCCACTGACGGGCTGCTGGTCAATTTCTCCGGTCCCGCCAGCCGGGTGGAGGCCGCCTTCCACACCGGCCTCAACCGTTACCAGTTGGCCGACGGCAGCGCCGGCCAGGCCACCTCGTCCGCCGTCGCGCTGCCGTCGTCGATCGCCGGCTCGGTCACCTCGGTCATCGGGCTCAACGAGTTGGTCCGCGCCCATCCGGCCAACATCCGCCACGGGTCCGCGGGCGGCAGTCACGCCGCGGCCAAGACCGTCACCTTCCCGCATCCGGCCGGCTCCCCCACCGCCTGCGCCGACGCCTCGGGGACGGCGCAAGCCTTCGGCGGCCTCACCGACGACCAGATCGCCAACGCCTACGGCGCGTTCGGTCTGTACAACGCCGGCCACTTCGGCGCCGGCCAGCGCGTCGCGGTCTATGAGCTGGAGCCGTTCCTGCTCTCCGACCTGCAGACCTTCGACACCTGCTACTACGGCGCCGCCCAGGCCGCCATCATGGCCAGCCGGGTCAACGTCGTTCCCGTCGACGGGGGTCAGCCCGCCGGACCCGGATCGGGCGAAGCCACCCTCGACGTGCAGGACGTGGCCGGCATCGCCCCGGGCGCCAGCCTCGACGTCTACGAGGCCCCCAACACCACCTTCGGCGGGATCGACGAGTACTCCCAGATCATCAACAACACCAACGCCGCCACCTTCGACCGGATTGTCACCAGCAGCTGGGGCCTCTGCGAGCAGGCCGTCCAGCAGGGCGAGCCGGGCATCCAGCAGGCCGAGAACCTCCTCTTCGAGCAGGCCGCGGCGCAGGGCCAGTCCATCTTCTCCGCCGCCGGCGACACCGGCTCCAACGACTGCAACGCCTTCCGGACCACCCAGCCCGTCTCCCCGATCCTGTCCGTCGACGACCCCTCCAGCCAGCCCTACGTCATCGCGGTCGGTGGCACCACCATCGACAACGCCACCCAGCCGCCGGCCGAGCACGTCTGGAACGACGGGGCGGCGTGGGGCGCCGGCGGCGGCGGCATCTCCGAGTCGTGGCCCATGCCGACCTGGCAGCTCGGCTCGCCCGGCACCCAGGTGCCCGGAGTGATCGATACGACGACAACCAACGCGGCCATCGCCTTCGAAAGGACTGACCTCGGCAGTTCGACCTTTAGGTTCTGTCAGAGCGACGCGCCAGTGGGCGGTTTCGAGGCCGCCTGCCGGGAACTGCCGGATGTGTCAGCCCAGGCCGACGAGTTCACCGGCGCGATCACCGTCTACAGCGCGTCCTTCGGTCCGGGGCCGTTCGGCTGGACCACCATCGGCGGCACCTCGTCCGCCACCCCGATCTGGGCCGCCCTGCTGGCCCTGATCAACACGTCCGCAGCCTCGGCGAGCTGCACCAGTCCCTCGGGGACGGGCGTCGGCTTCGTGAGCCCGCTCCTGTACGCGGTGGCGTCCAGCCCGGCCGCCTACCGGGCGTCGTTCAACGACATCACCGCCGGCAACAATGACCCGTACGGGGCGCTCGCACCTGTTCCCGGCGACCGCCGGCTATGACATGGCCTCCGGGCTGGGCACACCCCAGCTCACCGGGCCTGGCGGCACCGCCGGCCTGGCCCACTACCTGTGCGCCACGGCCGACGCTTCGACCAGGCCCACCGTGACCGGACTCACCCCGAGCGTGGCGTCAACCGCGCGCGCTCGGCACGCCCGTGACGATCACCGGCAGCGGCTTCGAAATCGCGGGTGTCCCCGATGTCGCCGACGTCCAGGTCGGCACGGTCCAGATCCCTGTCGGCTTCTTCACCGTCACCAGCCCCACCACCATCGTCGTCGACTTACGCCCGGCAGCACTGATGGTGCCGCCCGGTGACACCACCAACGGAGCCGGTGGCTACCAGGTGCTGGTCACCCTCAAGGACGGTGAGACCAGCAAGCCCACCCCCGGCAGCCTGTTCGAGTTCGTCAACACCAACGGCTCGGGCACCGTACCGGCCGTGACCAGCGTCCGGGCCTACGGTGGCCCCGAAGCCGGGGGCAACACCGTCGACATCTTCGGCACCGGGCTGTCCGCTCCCACCGGGGTCACCTTCGGCGGCGTGTCTGCGTCCAACATCCAGGTGATCAGCGATTTCGAGCTTTCGGTCCGCGCACCGGCCTTCAACGGTGGCACTACCGCCTGCGTCCAGAACGGTTCGTCGTTCGGCACGGGTGAGAACGCCACCAACGACATCTGCCAGGTGCAGGTGGTGGTGACCAACGCCCACGGCTCCAGCGCCACCTCGACCATCCTGCCCCTGTACGAGGGCCCCGCCCAGTTCGATCCCAACGGCGTCATTCCTGCCCCGACCGGTGAGGAGGTCGCCCCGCAGCCCAACGAATACGACTACGTGCCGGCCCCGACGATCACCAGCATCTCCACCGTCATCACCGATCCCACGTCCCTTGCCAGCGAAACCGGCTTCCCCGGTGGGCCGACCCCGGCGGTCGTGACCATCCACGGCACCGGCTTCAACCTGGCCACCCTGGAGTGGGTCAACTTCGGTGACCCCACCCTGGCGTCGTCGCAGGACTTCTCCCTGGTGACGGTAACTGGCACCGAGATCCAGATCAGCGCCCCACCCCAGGCGCCGACGATCGACCCGCTCAACGTTCCCGTCAGCGTCAAGACCCTGGCCGGCTTGTCCGACCCGGTCAATGCCATCTACGCCGGGATCCCCACCGTCACATCGGTGGTGGCCACTCCGGCCGCCGGTCCCACCGCCGGCACTAATGGGGGTCCGGACACGGGTGGCACCCCCATCTCCATCACCGGCCAGGGTTTCGCCCAGCAGGTGTTCGGACCGCTCGGGTTCGTCGACAACCTCTCGCCGTTCTCGCTCGGCACGCAGAGCACCTACGCGGTCAACAGCGACACCAACATCACCACCCAGACGGTGCCGCAGAACCCGGCGATCGTCGACGTCGAGGCGTGCACCGTCTCCGGCTGCTCGTACAACCCGCCCGCGGACTATTTCTTCCTCTTCCCGCCCGGGAACCCGAAAGTCGACTCGGTGTCACCGACGTCCGGGCCCGCGCCCGGCGGGACCAGCGTCACCATCAGCGGCCAGAACCTGGGCTGCGTGACCGGGGTGTTCTTCGGCACCGTGGCCGCGGCGACGTTCTCCAACACCCAGGCGTTCCTGGACTGCGGGCTCACCAATCAGGTCACCGTGACCTCCCCACCCGGGCCCATCGGCGCCACCGTTCCGGTGACGGTGACGACCGTCGAGAGTGACCTCACCCATGCTGGCCCCAGCTCCTCGACCGCGACGTTCACCTACCTCGCCGTGCCGCCGGCATTCACCGCCGCCTCGCCGCCAGGGACCGCCACCGTCGGGGTCCCCTACCACTACCAGTTCACGGCCACCGGTGCCCCCGCCCCGACGTTCGCGGTGACCTCCGGCGCCCTGCCGACCGGTCTGCATCTCGCCGCCAAGACCGGCGTCCTGTCGGGCACCCCGGCTGCGGTGGGGATCTACACCTTCCGGGTGACCGCCAGCAACGGCATCAGCCCGCCGGCGGTGACACCCCCGCTCACCATCACCGTGGTGGGGTCGAACGCCGGCTACCGGGTGGCGACGGCGTCCGGTCAGGTCTTCCCCTTCGGGGCCGACGCCTCGTATGGCTCGCTGGCCGGCGTCCATCTCAACCGGCCCGTCGTCGGCATGGCCGCCACCCCGTCCGGGCACGGCTACTGGCTGGTCGCCTCCGACGGCGGCGTGTTCAGCTTCGGCGACGCCGTCTTCCACGGCTCCACCGGCAACCTGCACCTCGCCCGACCCGTCGTCGGCATGGCCGCCACCCCGTCCGGGCACGGCTACTGGCTGGTCGCCTCCGACGGCGGCGTGTTCAGCTTCGGCGACGCCGTCTTCCACGGCTCCACCGGCAACCTGCACCTCGCCCGACCCGTCGTCGGCATGGCCGCCACCGCGACCGGGCACGGCTACTGGCTGGTCGCCTCCGACGGCGGCGTGTTCAGCTTCGGCGACGCCGTCTTCCACGGCTCCACCGGCAACCTGCACCTCGCCCGACCCGTCGTCGGCATGGCCGCCACCCCGTCCGGGCACGGCTACTGGCTCGTCGCCTCCGACGGCGGCGTGTTCACCTTCGGCGACGCCCACTTCTACGGCTCCAGCGGCAGTGTGGTCCTGACCCAACCGGTTGTCGGTATGGCCGTCACGGCGACGGGGCGGGGCTACGGGTTGGTCGCCACCAACGGTGATGTCGCCAGCTTCGGCGACTTCGCGCTGTACGGCTCCATCGCCAACCAGCACCTGGCCTCGCCGGTCGTCGGCATGACCCTCTGAGCGCGGGTGCACCGGTCGGACCGCCGACCGGTGCACCCTCCTCGAGAGCAGGTGCCGGTCGGCTCAGGCCGGATGCTCGGCGCAGCGCGTCGCCAGTGGATCGCCCTCGAGCACCGTCGCCTGGAGCGAGGCGCCGCAGATCTCGCAGGTGCCGTAGCTGCCGTCGTCCAGGCGCCGCAGAGCCGTCTCCACGCCCGCCAGCTCCGCCCGGATGTCGCTCAGGCGCTGAGCGTCCGCGGCCGGCGAGGGATCCGAGCTCGGTTGCTGCACCGGGCCAACCCTATCCCCGCCGCCGCGGCCCGGCGGGTGCACTGGTCACGTAGGGCACGACCCGTAGGGGTCGTAAGGACCGATCCACATGTGCCAGGAGTTCCACGCCTCGTTTTCGTAGGCCGCGGGGCAGGGATCGGCGATCACGATCTCGCTCGCGCCGGCGCACACCCCGACGATGTTGACGCAGGTCATGGCCTGGCGGCCTTCCGCCCAACCCGGGCACTGCAGATGGAAGGCCGGGTTGGCGTGGGTGGCGAGGTACGCCAGCGCCGCCGTGCACCCCCACCCGTCTGACCCGGCGGTAGTCGCCGGGGGTTGCCGGCTGGGCGTCCCGGCGGACGTAAACCCTTCCGCTGGCCGCGGCGTCGACGGGGCGGGGGACGGCCGCGGAGCGGCGGACGGCCGCGGGGCGGCGCGAGCAGCCGCCACCGCCGGCGTCGGTTGGACCCGCCGTCGTGGCCCCGGCGCCGCACGCGGCCCGGTGGGTGGGGCGACGACCCGTATCTGGGGGCGTGGTCCTCGGGCCGAGCCGCGGGCCGGTCCACCGAAGGTGGCCGCCAGGTTGCGGACCGTGGCGGGGGTGGAAGGCCCGAGTTCCTGAGCGGGCGCCGGAGCGGTGAGCAACACCAAGGTCGCCCCGGCGATGAGGCCGAACCGCCGTTTCAGGGCCCCCACGTGGCGTCACTGCGCTTGCCTGCCGGCGTGCAGTACCAGTCTCCGCTCATCGCGGACCTCCCCTTGTGGCGCGTCGCAAAGGGACCTTCCCCAGCAAGTTCCGGAGCATTTACCCGCGCCCGTGATACCGATAAACCGATTTGGGCAAATTGGTCGGTCCGTTACAGCGCGCCGGCGGACTGGTCCAGTCCTGTCAGATCCGCCCGGTCGCTGACAGTCCGGATCGAGTGGGCCGCCCGGGGCTCGAACCCGGCACAAGAAGCTTAAAAGGCTCCTGCTCTACCAGATGAGCTAGCGGCCCTCGCTGAGAGTAGCGCGGCTCCCGGGGCCCCTCGCCCTAGGCGAGGAGCGATTGGTGCGGCCGCAGCACGCAGAACTCGTTACCTTCCGGGTCGGCGAGCACCACCCAAGTGACCTCCGGTCCCTGACCGATGTCGACGTGCCGGGCGCCGAGTTGGATGAGCCGAGCCACCTCGGCGTCTCGGTCGTCGGGATCGAGATCCAGATGGAGCCGGTTCTTGACCACCTTGTCCTCGGGGACCTTCAAAAAGCACAGCCCGGGGTACACGTCGGGCGCGGCACCGACGATGACCTCCTCATCGTCCTCGAAGAGGATGTCCTGGCGGAGCGCCGCAGCCCAGAAGGCGGCCAGGGCCGGCGGATCGTGAGCGTCAATACAGATTTGGTAGAGGCGGGCGACCATACCCGGTGAGGCTAGGAGGTGGGCTCGCCCCAGGGCAGGCGAGCCGCGGAGGTCGTCGCCTCCGCCACCGCGTCGAGGTCCGGGGTAACCCCCAGGCCCGGCCCGGCCGGGACGGTGAGATGCCCGTCCGTGAGACGGAAGGGTGCGGTGATGTCCCGCCGCCAGTAGCGGTCCGAGGCCGAGGTGTCCCCGGGCAGCCGGAAGTTGGGCAGCGCAGCCAGGGCCACGTTGGCGGCCCGCCCCAGCCCGGTTTCCAGCATCCCGCCGCACCAGACCGGGACCCCATGGGCCGCGCAGACGTCGTGGACCCGCCGGGCCTCGAGGTAGCCGCCGACCCGTCCGGCTTTGACGTTGACGATCGAGCACGCCCCGCGGGTGATGGCCTCGGCGGCGGCCCGGGCCGAGGTAATCGACTCGTCGAGGCAGATGGGCGTGCGCAGCTGGGCGGCCAGCACGGCATGACCGGCCAGGTCGTCCTCCGGCAGGGGTTGCTCGATGAGCAACAGGTCGAAGGCGTCGAGGCGGGCCAGGTGGCGGGCGTCCGCGAGGGTGTAGGACGTGTTGGCGTCCACCTGCAGGGCTACGTCGTCGCCGAAACGCTCCCGGACCGCCTGGACCGGGGCCACGTCCCAGCCGGGCTGGATCTTGAGCTTGACCCGGACGTAACCCTGGTCGAGGTAGGCCCCCACCGTGTCGAGCAGCTCGGCTACCGACCCCGCGATGCCGACCGACACGCCGGCGGGCACCCGGTCGCGTACCGCCCCCAGGTAGGCGCCAAAAGAGACGCCGGCGATGCGCAGCTCGGCGTCGAGGATGGCCATCTCCAGGGCGGCCTTGGCCATCGGATGGCCCTTGACGTCGGCCAGGGCCGGCCCCACCAGGTGGGCGGACGGGTCGGCCAAGGCAAACAGGCGGGGCAGCAGATGGTGGCGAATGACGTGGGCGGCGCCCTCCACGTACTCGGCGGAGTAGGCCGGCTCGGAGAGGGCGGTGCACTCCCCCCAGCCTTCACCGTCGGGCCCGGCCACCCGCACCAGCAGGATGTCGCGCTCGGATTCGGTGCCGAAGGAGGTCTGGAAGGGGCTGACCAGCCCCAAGGTGATGCGCCGGAGCTCCACCTCGTCGATCTTCATCCGGTCCGTTCCTGGTCGCGGGGGCGGGTCAGAACGTAGCAACCATCCCTGGTGACCGCGGCCGCGACCAGCCCGGCGGCCATGGCTGCGCCCATGGTGTGGCGCAGCGCCAGCCGCCATTGGCCGGCGAGATCGGGGTCCGTCGCCCGCGCCACCTCGATGTCCGCCGGCACCCGGCACCGGTACGGGCCGTCGCCAACTGGCCGCAGGTCGGCGACGACCGGTCCGCCGTCATCCCGGGCGTCCAGGAGGACGGGACCGGCCGGGTCGCGGCCCGGCCCGGTGGGCCCCGATCGGTCGGCGGCCGCCATCACCGCTGGCGCGAGGAGGTCCCAGGTGACGAGGCAGCGGTCACTGGGGTCGCCGGCGTTGATGCCGTCCTCCATGGGCCCGTAGAAGTCCGCCTCGTACGCGGTAGCCACGGCCCCCAACTTGCGCAGGTTGAACCAGGCATTGCGGCGCACCAGGGGATCGAAGGTCCACGTCACCTCCTCGATGCCCCGCTGCAGGGCCCAGGCCCGCTGATGCTGCTTGAGCGCGAAGCCGATGCTGGACCGTTGGAAGGCCGGCGCGGTGCCGGTGATATGGGAGTGGAGCTGGAGCCGGCCGTGCTGTATCCCGAGGAAGCCGACCGAGGCCCCGACCAGTTCGGAGCCCGACCAGGCCCCGACCACGTAGTTGCCGGTGTGGGCCAAGGCCCGCACCGCGTGGGCGGAGATCGGCAGGCCCGGCTGGTCACTGGCCCAGATGCCGGAGAGCAGGCGGGCCGCCTGGTGCGCGCCCGGCGCGTCCATCAACGCCGTGACGGTCACGCCAGCCTCGGCGGCGGCCTTGGTGGCCGCCGACGTCGCGGCGGGGGCGGCCGGGTGCGGAGTCACAGGAGAGGGCACGGCGCGCGACGGCTACAGATTGACGTGCCCGGGTGGGAGCAGGGTGAGGATCCCCAGGACGCCGGCCGCGGCCAGGGTCGTCCCCGCGCCGGTGGCCACTTCGACGGCCCGGCTGGCGGCCCGGCGCAGATCGGCGGAGCGGGCCAGGCCGAGGGAGACCAGGCCGCCGGTGACCAGTCCGCCGAGGTGGGCCCGCCAGTCGATGGTGGACGAGGCGAACCCGATCACCAGGTTGATGCCGATCAACACCACGATGTTGCCCACCTCCCACCGGCGGCGGCGGGCCAGGATGAAATAGGCACCCATCAGTCCGAAGATGGCGCCCGACGCCCCGACGCCCAGTTGGTTGGCGCTGCTGAGCAGGTACGAGCCGACCGACCCGCCCAGGGCGGAGACAAAGTACAGGGCGGTGAAGCGCAGCTTGCCCAACTCGGCCTCGACCGGACTGCCGATGATCGCCAGGGTCAGCATGTTGAACAGGATGTGGGAGACGTTGGCGTGCAGGAACGGGGCGGTGAAGAGCCGATACCACTGGCCGTGATGCACCGCGGTCGGCCACATGGCGAACCGGCAAACGGCCGTGTTGGCACACGGGATGGGGCTGCCCTGGTACACGTAGATGCCGGCCTTGGCGGACTGTTCCCAGAAGTAGACCACCACGTTGATGACGATGAGGGCGATGACGACCGGGGTGAGCCGGCTGTTGCCCAGCCGGCCGGCGGTGCGGGGCCGCCACTGGGTCACCGGCGCCCGGCGGCTGTCCTGGTGCACGCACCGGGCGCACTGCCAGCCGACCGGCGCTTCGCGCATGCAGTCGGGGCAGATGGGCCGGTTGCAGCGCCGGCAGATCGAGCCCGCAGTCCGGTCGGGATGCTGGTAGCACACGGGCGTCGGCGGCGGGGGGGAAGACGGGGGGCCGGGCTGCACGGCCCCATCCTGGCCGACCGGCGCCAGAAGGGCAGCGCGGCAGAAGGGCGGCGCGGCCCTACGGCGCCTCGACGTTCCAGTGGCGCAGCACCGGCACGCCCCGCGACCACCCCAGCTCGCTGTAACTCGCGGTGTCGAGGTCGAGCCAGCTGCCGACGGTGACCGCGGACCCCACCCACCTGGCCGCCAGGACGCGGCTGAAGTGACCGTGCCCCACCACCGCAGCCTGCGCCACCCCGGACGCCACCACCCGCCCGACGACCCGATCGGCGCGGGCAGCCACCTCGATGGCGGTCTCGCCCCCCGGCCACGGGCCTGCCCAGATGCTCCATCCGGGATAGCGGGCCTGGATCTCCGGCGTCGTCAGCCCTTCCAGCTCGCCGTAGTCCCATTCGCCCAGATCCTCGTCGACGTCGAAGGGCACCAGACCGGCCAGGGTGGCCGTCTGCTGCGCCCGCCGCCGTGGGCTGCAGAGGATCCAGTCGAAATGGCGGCCGGCCAGGGCGGCCCCCAGCCGGGCCGCCTCGGCCTCGCCTTCGGCGGTCAGGTCCAGGTCGGTGCGGCTGGTGTGCTGGCCGCTCCGGCTCCACTCGGTCTCACCGTGGCGGACGACCGTGAGCGCCGGCTCGGGCAAGTCCCCCTAACCCAGGTGGTTGGCGGTCACGAACTGCGACGCCACCGAGGTGGGGTCGTCGTGGTTGACCGACACGGCGAGGTTGAACTGCACCAGGTCGGCGGTGGTGAGCGCCGCGGACACCTGGTTGAGCACCGCCAGGACCCCCGGCGTGGCTTTGCTGCTGCGGATGACGGGGATGATGTTGCCGGCCCCCTGGAAGTTCTTGGGGTCGCTCAGCACCACGAAGTGGTCCTGGGCGATGACCGCGTCCGAGGAGAAGATCCGGGCCGCCTGCACGTTGCCATTGGCCAGGGCGGTATGGGTGATGGCCCCGTCCTCGTCCAACGATCTGAAGGACTTGAACACCACCCCGTAGTACTGCTTGAGCCCCGGCACGCACGTGATCCGGGTGGCGCACTCGGGCGGGCCGCCGAAGGTCCATTTCGGGGCCACCGGGACCAGGTCGGCGATCGAAGCCAAGTGGTACTTGGTGGCGTTGGCCTGGGTGACGGCGATGGCATCCGAGTCGGCCGCGGCCGACACCGCGCCCAGGCTGAGCCCCTTCTTGGCCACGAGCGGCTGCAGGGCGGCCACCGTGCCCGGGATCGACAGGTTGCCGACACTGGGGTTGAGGAAGGCCAGGTAGTTGCCGACGTATTCGATGGTGGCGTCGAAGGCCCCGGACTCCAAGCGCCGGCTCGATCACCTCACGCGAGCCCAGGTTGGGACGCACGCTCGACGGGTACCCGGCCGCCTTGAGGGCGTCGGAATACACGTAGGCGAGCACTTCGTTCTCGGTGAAATTCTCGGCGCCGATCGAGACGCTCGGTTTGGCGGCCCCCGCGGCGGTGGTGGCGGTGGTGGCGCTGTGCTTGCTCGAGCCGCACGCGGTCGCCGCCGTCGCCACGGCCAGGAGCACCGCGGCCATGGTGCTGATACGAGTCAATCGCATGCGCTCGTTTCCTCTCCTCAAAGGTTGTCCGGCAGGATAGCCATTGTCACAAAAGGGCATCTAGATTTGGGAAACGGCCAGGGCCAGGCGATCGTCCCGTTCGGCCCGGATCCCGGCCGGCGTGAGCAGCCGTTGCAGCGCCCCCAGCGCCTGGTCGACCACCAGGGCCAGGGCCATCACCAGCAAAGCCGCGGCCACGATCTGCGGGTGACCGTTGACGCTGCTGTTGGCCTCGACGATCAAGGTGCCGAGGCAGTTGTACGACACGTAGGCCGCCAGGGTCACGGTGGCGACCGCCTGCACCGCCGCGGTCCGCACCCCGGCCGCGATCAACGGGAGGGCGGTGGGCAGCTCCACCCGCCACAGGATCTGGGCGCCGGTCATCCCCATGCCCCGCCCGGCGTCGATCACGTCCCGATCCACCTGGCGGATCGCGGTGTAGGTGTTGGTCATGATCGGCGGCAGCGACAGCACCGTCAGGGTGAGCAGCGCCGGCGGGGCCCCGATGCCGAGCAGCTGCACCCCGATCACCAACACCGCGATCGCCGGCAGGGCCCGGCCCACGTTGGTGATATTGATGGCCAGGAAGCCACCCCGTCCGGTGTGGCCCAGGACCAGCGCCAGGGGCAGCGCCACCGCGAGGGCGATCACCACCGCCTCGGCCGCGATTTTCACCGTGGCCCACAGCAGCACCGGCACGCCGTTGGAGCCCCGCCAGTTGGCCCCGTTGCCGTACCAGTCGGCCAGCTGGCGCAGGAAGTGCCACATCAGCCGCCGACCGCCTTGCGGGCCCACGGGGTGATCGTCCACTGCAGCAGGACCAGGGCGCCGTCGAAGAGGGCGGCCAGCAGGACCGACAGGCCGGCGCCGAGGACGACCTGGGTGCGGAAGTTGTTCTGCTGGCCGATGGAGATGAGGGTGCCCAGGCCGCCGCCGGCGCCGACCAGGCTGGCCACGGTGACGAGGCCGATGGTGGTGACGACCGCCAGGCGGATGCCGGCGATCATGGCCGGGGCGGCCAGCGGCAGGTCGACCCGGAACAGTTGGCGGGCCGGGCCGTAGCCGAGACCCCGGGCCGCATCGCGCACCTCCAGGGGCACGCCGTCGAGCCCGGTCACGATGTTGCGCACCAGGATCAGCAAGGTGTAGCTGACCAGCCCGATCTCGGCGGTGGTGCGGCCCAGGCCGGTGATGGGGATCAGGAACGCGAACAACGCCAACGAGGGGATGGTGAAAAGGATGCCGGTGACGCCGTAGACCGGTTTTTCCCAGCGCCGCCAGCGCCACGCCAGGTACCCCAACGGCAGTGATAACGCCAGCCCGATCCCCACCGCGATCAACGTGAGCTGGATGTGCTGGTCGACGGCGCTCCAGATCTCACCGGGGTGTTGGCGGATCCAGCTCCACTGCAGCCAGGGTTGCGAGTCCGCGGCCACCCTCACGAGTGCCGATGCTACCGGTAGCCTCGCGAGATGATCCGCCTCGTCGAGGTCACCAAGCGGTACGACGACGGGACGGTGGCGGTCGACCGGCTGGATCTGGAGGTGGACGACGGCGAGCTGTGCGTGCTCGTCGGGCCGTCGGGATCCGGCAAGACGACGACGATGCGGATGATCAACCGCCTGATCGAACCGACGTCGGGCCGGATTTTCATCGGCGACGACGACGTCACCCACGTCGATCCGGTGGGCCTGCGCCGGCGGATCGGTTACGTCATCCAGCAGGTGGGCCTGTTCCCCCATCTGACGGTCGAGGACAACGTGGGGACCGTACCCCGCCTGCTCGGATGGGACCGGGCCCGGATCCGCCGGCGGACCACCGAACTATTGGAGCTGGTCGGGTTGGAACCGGCCCGTCACGCCAAGCGGTACCCCGCCGAGCTGTCGGGCGGGCAGCGTCAACGGGCGGGCGTGGCCCGGGCCCTCGCTGCCGATCCGCCGGTGCTGCTCATGGACGAGCCCTTCGGCGCCATCGACCCCATCACCCGCACCCGCCTGCAGACCGAGTTCCTCCGCCTGCAGCACGAACTCAAGAAGACGGTGGTGTTCGTCACCCACGACATCGAGGAGGCCGTGCGACTGGGGGACCGCATCGCCATCCTGCGCGACGGCGGGGTGCTCGAGCAGTACGACACGCCGGCCCAGCTGCTCGGGTCGCCGGCGACGCCGTTCGTGGCCGAGTTCGTCGGTGCCGACCGCGGCCTCAAACGGCTGAGCGTGACGGGGATCGACCCCGCCGACCTCGAACGACCCCCCCTCGTGGGTCCCGACGACACCCTCGCCGAGGCCCGGCGGGCGTTGGCGGAGACGGGCGGTCGTTGGGCGGTCGTCATCGACGGGTCCGGCCGGTTGCGGGGCTGGGTCGGCGCCGACGAGCTCGGGGGGGACGGGACGGTCGCCGACCGCCTCCACCGCATGGAGGCGTACGTCTCGGTGGACGCCAGTCTCAAAGACGCCTTCGCCGAGATGCTGCAGCGCGACGCCGGCTGGGTGGCCGTGCTCGACGGGGACTCCTACCTGGGGGTGTTGACGCCGGATTCCCTGCACGCCGCCTTGCGCCGGAGCATCGACCGGGCGGACGGCGTCGAGCTCGAGGAGTCGCCGTTGCGGGAGTGACGCCGGGAGGGTCAGGCCGCTCAGCCGGTCAGGCGTCGCGGCGTTCCAGCAGCGCGAAGGCGCCGGCCAGGACGATGGCGGTGAAGCCGACCATGATGCCGAAGCCCGTCCAGGCCGCCACCGTGTGACTGTCCCGTATGACCATGGCCACCTGCGAGCCGGCGTTGGTGGGCCAGTATTGCTCGATGGGTTGCGACCACGAGGTCGGCAGGGCCGCGGCGATGCCGGGCAGGACGAGCAAGATGGCCACGATCGTCCCGATGGCCGCCGCCGCGTGGCGCAGCAGCACCCCGAGCGCGGTCCCCAGCAGGGCCAGCACCGCCAGGTACAACCCGGCGCCGATCACCGCGCGCAGCGCGTTGTGCGTGCCCAGCGAGGCCGAGGGGGCCTTGCCCGAGATCAGGGCCTGACCGACGAGGAAGGTGACGAAGCTGATGATCTCCCCGGCGACGAGGGCGACGGAGGTAAAGACCAGAGCCTTGGCGGCCAAGAAGCGGCTCCGCCTCGGGACCGCGGCCAGGCTGGTGCGGATCATGCCGGTCGAGTACTCGCCGGTGACCACCATGACGCCGAGGATGGCGAACGCCAACTGGGCGATTTCCAGGCTGCGCAGGCTGCGGTCGGTCGGATTCCAGCGGAAGTGGATGCTCGGATCCGTCGCGTAATGATTCGCCGAGATGGCGCTGATGAGGGCGCCCAGCCCGATGCCGAGCAGGGCGGCCACGATCAGGGCCCAGTAGGTCGACCGGACGGTCCGGATCTTCGTCCACTCCGAGCGGAGGACGTCGGCGAAGGTGGCGGCCCGAAAGGCGGGCCGGGGCTGTACGGCCTGGGCCGGCGGGGTGGCGACGATGGTGTCCATCTAGGCCACCGCCCCGGAGGCGTGGTACTCCACGCTGTCGCTGGTCAACTCCATGAATGCCTCCTCTAGTGACGCCCGCTCCGGCGTCAGTTCGTGCAGGGCGATGCCGTGGGAGGCCGCCAACTCCCCGATGGTCGGCGAGTCGGCCCCCGTGACCTCGAGCATGCCGTCCGTCAGTGGTCGTACCGAAGCCCCCGCGGCCTGCAGGTAGGCGGAGAACTCCTCGGCTCGGGGCGTGCGGACCCGGACGGACTGGCGGGAGCTGGACTGGACGAAGTCGTTGACGCCCTCGTCGCGGATGAGCTTGCCGCGGCCGATGACAATCAGGTGATCAGCGGTGAGGGCCATCTCGCTCATGAGGTGGCTGGAGACGAGCACCGTCCGGCCCTCGGCAGCCAGGGCCCGCATGAGGGTGCGCACCCAGACGATCCCTTCCGGGTCGAGTCCGTTGACCGGCTCGTCGAACATCAGCACCGCCGGATCACCCAGCAGGGCGGCGGCGATGCCCAGTCGCTGGCCCATGCCGAGGGAGAAGCCGTTGGCCCGCCGCTTGGCGACCGATTCGAGGCCGACGATTCCGAGCACCTCGTCCACCCGGCGGGCCGGGATGCCGTTGCTCTCGGCGAGCACCAAGAGATGATTGTGGGCCGTGCGACCGCCGTGCATGGCCTTGGCGTCGAGCAGCGCTCCCACCTCGTGGAGCGGGGCCGGCAGGTCCCGGTAGCGCTTGCCGGCCACCGTGACCCGCCCCCGGTTGGGATGATCGAGTCCGAGGATCATGCGCATGGTCGTGGTCTTGCCAGCCCCGTTCGGGCCGAGAAATCCGGTGACCATCCCCGGCTTCACGTCAAAACTGAGGTCATCGACGGCGGTGGTCGCGCCGTAGTGCTTAGTGAGGTTTCGAGCCTCGATCATCAGCCCTCCTGTGGCGGCGAGGAGCCGCCTCGCTCGCATCTCCCGCCATCATCGATGATAGAGGACCCCGGTACATCCCGCCGAAGATGTATTTCCGGTCTCATTCGGGGGGATGAGGCCGAGGTAGCTTCGATCTCCCATGTCCCGGCTGAACTCGCCCGCGATCGACGTCACCGGGCTGGTCGTCCGCTACGGCGCCCGGGTGGCGGTGGCGGGCGTGGACCTCGAGGCCGGCCGCGGCGAGGTGGTGTGCGTGTTGGGCCGCAACGGCGCCGGCAAGACCAGCACGATCGAGGCCCTGGAGGGCTACCGGCGGCCGGCGGCCGGGACGATACGGGTGCTGGGGCTGGATCCCCAGGACCCCGATGACCACCGAGCCCTCACCCGGCGGGTCGGGGTCATGTTGCAGGGCGGCGGCGTGTACCCGGGGATGGGCCCGGCGGAGGCGATCCACCTTTTTGCCAGCTACTACGAGCACCCCGACGACCCAAATCTCCTGTTGGACCGGTTGGGGCTCACCGGGACCGTCGCCCGGACCCCGTGGCGGCGGCTGTCGGGCGGCGAACAGCAGCGCCTCTCCCTGGCCCTGGCGCTCGTCGGCCGGCCCGAGGTGGTGTTCCTCGACGAGCCAACCGCGGGCGTCGATCCGCAAGGCCGGCTGACGATCCGGAGCGTGATCGCCGACCTGCGGGCGGCCGGCGTCTGCGTGCTGCTGACCACCCACGAACTGGAGGAGGCCGAACGCCTGGCCGACCGGATCGTGATCATCGATGGCGGGCGGGTCGTGGCCGCCGGCACCCCGGCCGAGCTCGACCACGGCCGGGGGATCCTCCGGGCGGCCCGGGTCGCCGGCGGACATCCGGTTCGGCGCGCCGCCCGCCCTGGACACGGCGGCCCTGTCCCGACGGCTCGGGGCGGTGGTGGTCGAGCTGCGTCCCGGCGAGTACCAGGTCGACGCGCCCGGCCTGCCGGCGACCGTCGCCGACCTGACGGCGTGGCTGGCCGAGCACGACCTGCCCCTCGCCGATCTGCGGGCCGGGCGCCAGCGCCTCGAGGACGTGTTCCTGCGGCTCACCGCCGACACCACGGGCGAGGACGCCGGCGCAGACGAGGATGGCCCAGACGAGGATGGCCCAGGCGAGGCCGGCCCAGGCGAGGCCGGCCCAGGCGAGGCCGGCCAGTGAACGCCCTGCGCGCCCAGGTCGGCGCCGAGCTGCGCCTCACCGTGCGGCGGGGCGACGCGGTGCTGCTCAACGTGGCCATACCCGTTGGCCTGCTGATCTTCTTCTCGTTGGTGGACGTTCTGCCCAAGCCGGCCGGGGTCGCGCATCCCGTCGACTTCCTGTCGCCGGGGATCCTGGCCCTGGCGGTGATGTCGACGGCGATGGTCAGCCTCGGCATCGCCACCGGATTCGAGCGCCAGTACGGGGTGCTCAAGCGGCTGGGCGCCACGCCGCTCGGCCGGCCCCGGCTGCTCGGGGCCAAGATCGCCGCGGTGGTGGCCATCGAGGTGCTACAGGTGGGGCTGATCGTGGCGGTGGCCCTGCTGCTCGGGTGGGACCCCGGCGGCTCGGTGGCGGCGGCCGCGCCGGCCATCCTCCTGGCCACCGTGGCCTTCTCGGGCCTGGGGCTGCTCATGGCCGGCGCCCTGCGGGCCGAGGTGACTCTGGCCGCGGCCAACGGGCTCTATCTTCTGCTGCTGCTGCTCGGCGGGATGATCTTCCCGCTCAGCAAGCTGCCCGGTGGATTGCGGGCGGTCGCTCGGGCGCTGCCGGCCGGTGCGTTGTCCGATGCCTTACACGGGGCGCTCACCGCCGGCGGCTCGGTGCCGGCTCGGGCGTGGGTCGTGCTGGCCGTCTGGGCGGTCCTGGCGCCGGCGGCCGCGGCCCGGACGTTCCGCTGGGAGTAGCGGTCGGGGCGCCAGCCGCCCCTAGTGAAAGATCAGCTGATCCACCGCCATCGCCCCGAACAGGACGGTCACGTAGGTGATCGACCAGTGGAACAGCCGCATGGCCCGGACCTCGGTCGGCTGGCGCCACAGCTGGAAGGCGAGTCCGCAGAACACCGTCCCGAGGACCAGCGCGCTCACCCAGTAGAGCGGTCCCATCCCGGCCGACCAGGCGAACAGGAGCGAGACGGCCGCCACCAGCAGCGAGTACCCGAAGATCTGCGCCGCGGTGCGCTTGAACGTCGTCACCACCGGCATCATCGGCACCTTGGCCGCCCGATAGTCGTCGCGGTAGCGGATGGCCAGGGCCCAGAAGTGCGGCGGCGTCCAGACGAACATCAGGGCGAACAGCACCACCGGCGCCCACCCGACAGTGTCGCGGACCGCGGCCCACCCGACGAGCACTGGGACGGCGCCGGCCGCCCCGCCGATCACGATGTTCTGCCGTGAGGTCCGCTTCAGCCACAGGGTGTACACGAACACGTAGAAGAGGGTGGCGCTGACCGCCAGCACCGCCGAAAGCAGGTTGACGGCGGCCCACAGTTCGACGAACGCCACCACCTCCAGGGACACGGCGAACACCAGGGCGGCAGCCGGCGAGACGACACCGGTGACGAGCGGGCGGCCGCGGGTCCGCCGCATGACGGCGTCGATGTCGCGGTCGACGAACATGTTGATGGCGTTGGCTCCGCCGGCCGCCAGCGTGCCCCCGACCAGGGTGGCGGCCATGAGCGACACACCAGGCCAGCCCCGCGCCGCCACGATCATGGTCGGCAGGGTGGTGACCAGCAGCAACTCGATGATGCGCGGCTTGGTCAGCGCGACGAACCCGCCCAGGCGGCGCCCGAGAGAGTATTCGACCGGCAAGACCGGGGGCACCACGTTGGACATCCGATCCTGACACTACGGCAGCAGCCCTCGGCCCAACAAAGCGACCGGCCGGCGCCGTGGCGCTCGGATGGGACGCCGGGGGCGCGGGTCCTAGCATGGGCGCCGATGAAGGTTCTGCGCCGGCGCACCACCCGGCCCGCGGCGTGGAGGTGGCGCGTCCGCCAGCTGTCACCCCCGGCCTTCCAACGCGTCGCGCTGGCGGCTGTCTGGGCCCTCGGGTTGACGATCGTCTCGGGTGCCGCCGTCCGTCTGACCGGTTCCGGCCTGGGCTGCCCCGACTGGCCGAAGTGCACGGCGTCGGGAGTGGTGGCGCCCCTGCAATTCCACGCCTGGGTCGAGTTCGGCAACCGGCTCATCAACGCCGTCGTCTCGATCGCCTCGTTGGGGGCGTTGGCCGCCGCGTTGGTGCGCGCTCCGAGGCGCCGCGACCTGACCCTCCTCTCCGCCGGGCTGGTGGTCGGGCTGATCGCCGAGGTCGGGCTGGGCGCCCTGGTGGTGAAGTACAAGCTGGCCCCGGGCCTGGTGATGACCCACTTCCTGCTGGGCCTGGTTTTCCTGGGCGACGCCGTGCTCCTGCACTACCGGGCCGGCCTGCCGGACCCGGCGACCCCGCCCACCCGGCCCCCGCCGGCCGCCCCGCCCACCACTGCCGCCACCGCCAAGGTGCGGCTCGTCGGACCCATCCCGCTGGCGTTGTCCCGTCTCCTGCTACTCGCCACGGCGGTGGCCGTGACCCTGGGCACGGTGGTGACGTCGACGGGCCCCCATGGTGGCGACCCGAAGGCCCGCCGTTTCGGCTTCTCTCTGCACTCGGTCGCCCAACTGCACGGCACGTCCGTCGAGGTGCTCCTCGCCATCACTCTGCTGACCCTGTGGAGCCTGACCCGGAGCCAGGCGCCCGCCTCGGTCATCCGCCGGGCCGAGATCATGCTGCTGGCCATGGTCGCCCAAGCCGCGGTGGGCTACACCCAGTACTTCAACGGCGACCCGGTCGGCCTGGTGGCCGTGCACGTGGCCGGCGCCAGCGTCCTGATCGTCGCCGTCCTGCGTTTCTACCTGGGCCTGACCGCGACGCAAACGGTCCCCGGCCCGCCCGCGCCGGACCCCGACCCCGTCCCCGCCGCCCTGTCCACCACCCCGACCAGCTGAACCGCACCTGCTGATGCCCACCGCCTCCCCCGTCGAGATCAAAGAGCCGGATCTCGGCGAGGTCACCGACGCCGACCGCCCCTGGAAGGTCCTGGTCTGGAACGACCCCATCAACCTGATGTCGTACGTCACTTTCGTCTTCCAGAAGCTGTTCGGCTACAGCCGGGAGAAAGCCAACCAGCTCATGCTCGACGTGCACCTCAAGGGCAAGGCGATCGTGTCGCACGGGCCCCGGGAGAAGGCCGAACTCGACGTCTTCCGCCTCCATGAGCACGGCTTGTGGGCCACCATGGAGCACGACACCTGAGCCCGCTCCTGCCGCGCCGCCTCATCCGGCGGGACCGCCAGGGCGGCTACCAGATCAACCTCAGCGCCGACGACCGGGCCATGCTGCGTCAGTTGGCCCCACAGTTCCGCGACCTGCTCGACGATCCCGGCCAGCCGGTGCTGCAGCGGCTGTTCCCCCCGGCGTACTCCGACGCCGCCCACGCCGAGCAGCAGGAGGAATACCGGCGGCTGATGCAGGAGGACCTCGTCACCCGGCACCGGGACGAGCTGGATCTACTGGAATCCACCGCGGCTGCGACCCACCTGTCCGAGGAGCAGCTCCTGGGCTGGACCCGAGCCCTCAACAGCCTGCGCCTGGTGCTCGGCACCTTCCTCGACGTCCAGGAGGGCGACGAGTCCCGGCACCCGGAGAGCACCGAGGAGGCTCTCTACCACTGGCTCACCTACCTGCAGGGCGAGGCCATCGAGGCGCTCGACAACGAGCCGTAGCGGATGGGCCAGACTGAGCGCCATGGACGTGCAGGACGCGCTCGAGTTTCTTCGAGCCAACCACCGCTCGGTGCTGGTCACTCGCAAGCGCAACGGTGACCCCCAGCTCTCACCGGTCAACCACGGCGTCGACGAGCACGGCCGGGTGGCGATCTCCAGCCGGGAGCCGGCTTACAAGGTGCGCAACCTCCGGCGCGACCCGCGCGCCAGCCTGCTCGGCGTCACCGACGGCTTCTACGGCCAATGGGTCCAGATCGACGGCACAGTCGAGCTCATCTCCCTGCCGGAGGCCATGGAGCCGCTGGTTGACCTGTACCGCCAGATCCAGGGGGAGCATCCGGACTGGGACGACTACCGGGCGGCCATGGTGCGCGACCAGCGGCTGATCATCGCCATCACGCCCACCGCCGCCGGCCCCGACCGGGCCGGCTGACCACCGTGCCGACCCGCGTCCGTGTCGCCCCCACCGTCGAGCTGCACCTCCTGACCCGGTCCCTCGACGGCCCCGGGGTCCCGGTCCTGCTGGTGCACGGGCTGGCGTCGAACGCCCGGCTGTGGGACGGCGTGGCCGAGCGCCTCGCCGCCGCCGGCCACCCGGTCGCGGCGGTGGACCAGCGCGGCCACGGCCAGTCCGACAAACCCGACGATGGCTACGACTTCGCCACCCTGACCGACGACCTCGTCGCCCTCCTCGCCACCCTCGAATGGCAGGGCGACCGCACCCCCTGGGTCGCGGGCCAGAGCTGGGGCGCCAACGTCGTCCTCGAACTGGCGGCCCGTCACCCCGACGCCACCCGCGGCATCGTCCTGGTGGACGGCGGCACCATCGAGCTCAGCGCCCGGTTCGCCGATTGGCCCACCTGCGAGGCGGCCATGGCGCCGCCCCCGCTCATCGGGACCAGCGCCACCAGTTTCGAGCGGCTGATCCGCAACCACCATCAGGACTGGCCCGAGAGCGGGATCACCGGCACCCTGGCCAACGTCGAGACCTTGCCGGACGGCACCATCCGGCCGTGGTTGTCGCGGGCCCATCACATGACGATCCTCCGCCAGCTCTGGGAGCACCAGCCGTCGCAGCGCTACGCGACCGTCAAAGTCCCGGTCCTGCTCCTCCCCGCCGAGGACCCCAGCAACCAGCGGTGGATGGCCGGCAAACGCGACGACGTGACCCGGGCCGGCGCGGCCCTGGAGCGGTCGGTGACCCGCTGGATTGCCGGCGACCACGACCTGCACGCCCAGCACCCCGACCTGGTGGCCGAGCTGATCCACGACGCGACCGGGCCAGCTCTTTTTCCGTAAATGGCCCGGCTGCTCGCCATCATGGGCTCGGGCGAGACCGCGCCCACCATGGTCAAACCGCATCGCCAGCTGTTCGAGCGGCTCGGGCCGGGCGCCGGCCCGGCTCTGGTCCTCGACACGCCATACGGGTTCCAGGCCAACGCCGACGACATCTCGGCCCGGGCCGTCGAGTACTTCGCCGCCAGCGTCGGGCAGGCGGTCGAGGCCCTCGAGCTGCGGCGGGTCGCCGGCGCCGACCCGGTCGCCACCGAGGCCGCCCTGGCCCGGCTGGCCGCGGCCCGCTGGGTGTTCGCCGGCCCGGGCAGCCCGACGTACGCCCTGCGCCAGTGGGCGGGCACCGACGTCCCTGATCTGCTGGCGGACAAGTTGGCGCACGGCGGGTGCCTGGTCTTCGCCAGCGCCGCCGCCCTCACCCTCGGGCGCTACACGGTCCCGGTATACGAGGTCTACAAGGTCGGCGCCGACCCGGTGTGGGCTGACGGCCTGGACCTGCTCGACGCCGTGGGCCCGCACGTGGCGGTCATCCCCCACTACGACAATGCCGAGGGCGGCACCCACGACACCCGCTTCTGTTACCTGGGCGAGCGCCGGCTGGCGGCTCTGGAGGCCCAGCTCCCCGACGATGGCTGGGTGCTCGGCGTGGATGAGCACACCGGGTGCGTGTTCGATCTCGAGGCCGGCACCGCCGCCGTGGTGGGTAACGGGGTGGTGACCGTCCGGCGGGCCGGCAAGTCGGAGATGATCGGCACCGGCGAGACCCTTCCCATCGGGGCGCTCGTCGACCTGGCCTTCGGGAAAAGAGGAACCGGCGCGCCGCTCCCGCCCCCTCCGGTCCCCGCCGGCGAGGCGGCGCCCACCGCCCTGCACGCCGAGATCCGCCGGCTGGAAACCGAGTTCGACCAGGCGTTCGCGGCGCTCGACGTCGACGCCGCGGTGCGGGCCGCCCTCGAGCTCGACGACACCCTGGTGGCCTGGGCCGGCGACACCACCCAGTCCGACGCCGGCGACCGCGGCCGGGCGGCGTTGCGCCGCATGGTGGTGCGCCTGGGTGAGCTCGCTCGTACCGGCGCCCGGGACCCGCGCCAGGTGGTCGGCGGCTTCGTCGAGACGTTGCTGGGCGAGCGGACCGCGGCCCGAGCGGACCGGCGCTTCGACGACGCCGACCGCATCCGCGACGCCCTGATCAGCCTGGGCGTCGAGGTGCGCGACACCCCCGAGGGCACGGTCTGGGAGCTGTTGCCCAGGTAGGCTGCGGGCTCCCGCCCCCATCGTCTAGCGGCCTAGGACACCGCCCTTTCAAGGCGGCAGCACGGGTTCGAATCCCGTTGGGGGTGCTGGGAAAAGTCCAGGTCAAAGGCCTGCTGGACCGTCCCGGGCGAGGTCTGAGGGTCCGGCGTGACCTGAACGTGACCTAACGAATCTGGCGTTAGGTCACGCCGACGCCGGATCGGGCCCACCTCCGCCTTGGCCGCGAGATCGGACAACGCGTCGGCGATGGCCCGGTCGCGGTCTGCGGTGGCGTGCTGGTAGATGAGCGCCGCCTGGGGGCTGGCGTGACCCATGCCGCGCCATCAGCTCCTTGGTGCTGGCTCCTGTGGCGGCGGCCAAGGTGTTTCCGGTGTGCCTCAGGTCGTGCAGACGCAGCTGCTCGACACCGACGGCAGTGCGGGCCTTCCGCCAGGCTCTCTCGACGGTGTAGAGACGCAGCGGTCCTCCGGCTCGTTCAGTGAAGAGAAGGCTGTCGGCGTCGGCAGCGACGTAGGTGCCGAGGTGGTGTTCGAGATCGGCGACGATGTGCGGCGGGATCGCCACGGTCCGCCGGCCGGCGTCGGTCTTGGGCGGCCCGATGACGATGGAGTTGTCCCGGCGGGTGTGCATCGACCGCTCTACGCGGACGGTGGTGTGGAGCACGTCAACGTCCCTCCGTCGAAGAGCGAGGAGCTCAGCCCTTCTGAGGCCACACCAGCCGGCGAGCAGGACCAGGGCCCGTAGTCGCTGATCCACAGCGTCGGCCAGCGCTGCTACTTCCGCGACAGTGGCGATCGGCCGCTCGGCGCTGCGATCCTGACCGGCGCCCCGCACCCGGCAGGGGTTGCGGACGATGATCTCGTCGGCGACGGCGGTGTTGAGGATCGCTCGGAGCAAGCGGTACGCCTTGCGAGCTCTACCTGGGACTTTCGCCGACAGGGTCGCGTACCAGCTGCGGACGTCCCCGGGAGTCAGCTTGCCCAGCTGCTCGTCCCCCAGCTTCGGCGCGATGTGGACCCGGATGATGTCCCGGTAGTCGTCCTCGGTGCGCGGACGAAGATCGGTCCGCTGGTCGATCCACCTCGTCGAGTACTCCTCGAGCGTGATGCGTCCCTTCTGGGGATCGACCCACAACGCCCCGCCCAATGTCGGCCGTGTGGCCGGCCACCCAGGCGTCCGCTTCCGCCTTCGTGGCGAGCGCGGCGGTGAGCCTCCGTCCGTCGGGAGCTGTGAACCGGGCCCGCCACCGGCCCGACGGCAGGCGGTCGACGGCGCCGCGGGTTCGTCGCCTGCCACGAGACGAACGCCGCCCGGTAGCTTGCTGGTCTCCCTTAGTGGCCATCACCACTCCTCCACTCGCCATGACCGTTGGAAGGAGTCCGGCCGATCCAGGCGGGCCGGCGACGCCGTGGGCCAACGGTACTACCGGAGGCCGTCAACGGCCTACGCCGGCCGGGAGTTGGTCACCCGGTTGTGGTCGAGCCACGCGGTGATTTCGACGGGGTCGAAGCGCACGAACCGTCCGACCTTGAGGTAGGGCACCCGTCGCTCGGCGACGAGCCTGCGGACATGGCGGATGCTGGTGCCGAGTCGGTCGGCGAGTTGTTCGATGGTAAGTAGCTGCGGGATAGTGTCGGTGCTGCGCATGGCGGGCTCCTTGGGGCGATGGCTTGTACCCAGTACCGACCGGGCGTCACTCGCGGGGCCCGTCCAACGCCTTGTCCTGATCTGATCAGAACCCCAACCGGCCACGTCGACCCCGACCTCCTCCGACCCCCAACCACCCCAACCACCCCACACCACCCCACCACCACCACCCACCACACCACCACCACCCACCCCACACCACCACCACCCCCCCAACCACCACCACCCCAACCTCCACTCCCAACCACGACTCCACACGTCTGGCACTCGGGGCGGGGAATGACGTGGTTCCGGTGGTTAGTGGACGACCTCGTCGAGGTCGCGCGAACCGCCGGGGTGGCTGTGATCTCGATTCGCCGGATGAGCTTGGGTAGCGGGTTCAGGTATCTGATGCAGTCCGTGGCGGTCGGCGACGGGGCCGTGAACCACCCTTCGGGTCTGGTGCGTTACTACGCCGAGAGCGGCACCCCGCCGGGGATATTTCTCGGTGCCGGGCTGGCCGGCTTGGCGGGCGGTAGGGGGGTCGAGGCGGGCTCGGTGGTGACCGAGGAGCATCTGTACCGGATGCTCGGCTTGTGCGTCGACCCGGTCACCGGCGAACCGCTGGGCCGGATCCCCAACCGGGCGCAGCCGTCGCTGGCCCGGCGGGTCGCCGAGCGGGTCGCCGCCATCCCCGAGTCCGTAACCGACGCCGAGCGGACCGAGTTGATCTGCCGGATCGAAGCCGACGAGCAGGCCCGCAGCCGACATCTGCGGCCTCCGGTGGCGGGGTTCGATCTCACGTTTTCTCCGTCGAAGAGTGTTTCGGCGGCCTGGGCGGCCGCCGACGAGGAGACCAAGGCGGTGATCTACGACTGCCATCGCCGGGCTATCGACATCGTGATCAGCTACGCAGAGCGGGAGGTGTTCCACTCCCGTTCGGGCGCGAGCGGCGTCGTGCAGGAGGACGTCAGGGGTGTGGTGGCGGTGGCGTTCACGCATTGGGACAGCCGGGCCGGCGACCCCCAACTGCACGACCATATGGTGGTGCTGAACCGGGCCCAGTCTGTCTCGGACGGCAAGTGGCGGACCTTGGATTCGCGGGGTCTGTTCAAGGCGGTCGTCGCCCTCAGCGAGCTGCATCAGGGGGTGCTGTCGGATTTGCTGACCGAAGCACTCGGCTGGGGCTGGGACGGCCGATCCCGGGATCATTCGGATCGGCTGTCCTGGGAGGTCACTGGCGTCCCGACGGCGTTGATGGCCGAGTTCAGCCAACGTGCCGCGGCGATCGAGGACCGCAAGAACGCCCTGATCGCCGAGTTCGTGGCGTGCCACGGTCGCCAGCCGACCACCACCGAGGTGATCGGACTGCGCCAGCGGGCCACCCTCGAAACCCGCCCCGACAAGACCTATCGCAGCCTGGCCAACATGACCGAGGACTGGCGCAGCCGTGCCGTTCCTTATGTCGGCGATGACCCGATGTCGTGGGTGGCGTCGCTGGCGGACCGCAACGACCTGCCCCTGCTGCGCGTCGAGGATTTGGGGGAGGAGATCCTCTCCGATGCCGCCCGGGTGGCGTGCGAGAAGGTGGCTGAGCGGAGGGCCACGTTCTCCTGGGCCAACGTGCTCGCCGAGGTCCACCGCCAGCTGCAAGGGGTTCGCTTCACGTCACCCGACGAGCGGATCATGACCGGTGAGCGGGCCACCAACCTGGCCCTCGACGAGGCGTTGCTGCTGACACCGCCCGAGTTGCACCACACCCCACGGTCATTCCGCCGGATCGACGGGTCGTCGAGGTTCCGGGCCAAAGGCCACGAGATCTACACCACCTCCGCGGTATTGGAGGCCGAGAGCCGACTCCTCGACACCGCGCGCAGCACCGGCGGCCCGACCGTCACCAAGGTGACGATGGCGGCGATCGTCGACCGGAACCTGCCCGGCCGCCATGAGCGGTTATCGGTCGACCAGGCGCTGGCGGTCGAGCAGATCGCCAGCTCCGGCCGGGTCCTCGATGTTCTGGTCGGCCCGGCCGGGACCGGCAAGAGCATGACCATGGCCGGACTGCGCTCCACCTGGGAGGCCGAGCACGGACCGGGCTCGGTGGTCGGTCTGGCCCCATCCGCGGCGGCGGCCGAGGTCCTCGCCGACGAGCTGGGGATCGACACCGAGAACACCGCCAAGTGGCTCACCGAACACCGACTCCAACCCGACCGCCAAACCAAACTCGACCGGCTCCGCACCCAGATAGCCACCACCAATCTGTCCCCCGACACGGCGATGAAGGTCCGGCGACGGCTCGACGCCATCCAAGGCGACCTGGACCGCTGGCGGCTCCGTCCCGGCCAGCTGGTCATCGTCGACGAAGCCTCCCTGGCCGGAACGTTCGCCCTCGACGAACTGGTCACCGCGGCGGGCGACGCCGGCGCCAAGGTGGTGCTGGTGGGCGACTGGGCTCAGCTCAGTGCCGTGGAGGCGGGAGGAATGTTCCGGGCCCTCGTCGCTGACCGCGACGGCCACGCCCCCGAACTTTGCGACGTCCGCCGGTTCGTGGCCGCCTGGGAGAAGACCGCCAGCGTGCGCCTCCGCGCCGGGAACACCGCCGCCATCGACGCCTACCAGGCCCACCATCGCATCACCAGCGGCGACCGGGACGAACTACTCGACGCCCTCTACCAAGCCTGGAAGACCGACACCCAGGCTGGGCTGTCCAGCCTGATGATCGCCGGCGACCGGCGCACCGTGGCCGAACTCAACGATCGGGCTAGGGCGGCCCGCGTCGCCGCCGGCCAAGTCAGCGCGGCCGGCGTAACCACTGGCGGCGGCACTGTGGGGGTGGGTGATGTGGTCGTGTCCCGCCAAAACGACCGCCGGCTCACCTGTGGGGGCCGCTGGGTGCGCAACGGGGATCGCTGGACCGTCACGGCCGTCGGCGATGACGCCAGCCTGACTGTCAGACGACTTCACGGGGGTGGCCAGGTGGTGCTGCCGGCCGGCTATGTGGCCGACCACGTTGAGCTCGGGTACGCCTCCACCGCTCATCGCTGCCAGGGTCGTACCGTCGACACCGCCCACGCCCTGATCTCGCCGACCACCACCCGCGAGGTCCTCTACGTGTCGGCCACCCGAGGTCGCCAGCACAACCAGCTATACGTCGACACGTGCTACGACCCCGACCCCCAAACCGGACACGACAGAGCCACCCCCGCCCAGACGACCCAAGACGTCCTGACCGGGATCCTGGCCAACGAGGGAGCCGACCTCGCCGCCCACCAAGCCATGCGCCGGGCCCACCACCAAGCCGAGAGCATCGCCACCCTGGCCGCCGAATACCAGACCATCGCCGCCGCCGCCCAAACCGAACACTGGGACACCCTCCTACGCCGCGGCGGACTCACCGACACCCAGATTGAAGCGGTGCACGCCAGCGAAGCTCACGGCCCGCTGCAGACCGCCCTCCGAGACGCCGAAGCCCGCGGCCTCGACATCGAGGCAACCCTGCCAGGCCTAGTGCGGGGACGCACCCTGACCGGCACCGACGACATCGCCTCCGTGCTCCACGCCCGCATCGACGCCTGGACCGCCGCCACCCGAACACGCCACCACCCGGCCGGCCTCATCGCCGGACTCATCCCCAAAGCCCACAACATCACCGACGCCGACATGGCCCGAGCACTCCAAGAACGCCAGACGGCGATCGCGCAGCGAGCCATAGCAGTTGCCCGACAAGCGATCGAGAACCGTGAACCCTGGGTCGGCGCCCTCGGCGCCCCGCCACCCGACCCGACCCGACGGGCCGCGTGGACCCGCCACCTAGTCATCATCGCCGCCTACCGAGACCACTGGAAGCTAACCGACGACCGCCCAATCGGGGATCGATCGAGCTGCTCGACCATCGAGCAACTCCGCCACTACAAGATCGCCCGAACCGCCGTGGGCCACGCGATCACCGAAAGCCGAACGGCACCCAGGCCTACCCAGTCTCTTGAGCCGGAGCTACCCGCAAGCGTCGAGATACGACTCGAGCGATGAAGAACCACGACAAGGCGACAGCACCCCAGGCGATCAGGGTCAGGCCGCCCGGGGTGCCCAGAGGTTGAAACTCGAATCCGCTACCGCAGTTCTGTTCTCACGTTCCGCGCTTCTACGGCGGTGCCGGCGTCCGTTGGACTGCGGAAATATCCGTCGTTATGAGTGGCCGAGGGGCGGGCAGGCCCCCACAAGGACTGAGCCTACAGATCAAACGCTCTGGCGCGATCGAGAGGATGGACGCGAGCCGGACCGCCGGGAACCTAGCCCAACCCTGACTTCCGGAGACGGCGGTACGAGGCAGTGGCGGTAAGGATCCGATAGACGGCCATGGCCGTGCAGAGCGCTGCGATCCCGATGAGAGTCCAGGCTAATCCGCGATCGACAGTGGGCGGCTTCTGCGAACTCTCAAGCAGGACGATGCCCGGGAACGCCAGTAAGACTGGAGCGAGCCAGATGTTGCCTACCACGCTCCTCGTCGCCGCCGTGACCCCGTACTTCGGCATCATTCGCCTCATCCGCGTGCCGGACGAACCGCGTTTCGCTGGATTGACCAGCCCCAGATATATCGCTCAAGGCGGGTCACGCTTGCCAAGGCCCGCGAGGCGATCTCGTCATCGCTTAGTCCAGACAGATCTGACACCGGGGCATCCTGTGATTATGGAGCCTGCCTCTGCGCCGACAGAATGCTCCTCCCGAGTAACCCCTGGTAGCCTTCAGCGGTGACACCGATTCGGCATCGTTCCGAGCGGGTTGCAGGGGCATCGATCCATCGACCGCCGCCGTCGTCCGCTATGAAGGATGTGTGGAGCGGAAGGAGCTGCTGAGGACGCTTGCGTTTGCCGATGCCGGGTTGTGGGGAGGGATCATCTTCCCGGAGAAGCTTCCCGCCATCGCCGCTGACCTGCTCGTCCGAGGAGTTGACTCGCCGACCCTTCGAAACCTCGCTGGGGCAGACCTCGAGCCCGTGGACCCACGTGACATCCGGGACCTGTACCAGCAGCTGATCGACGAAGCTGAAGCTCCGACACTGGAACTTCACGACCGTGTCGTGATGGCGTCGCAACTCCTTGCTGCGGCCGTCGAGACTGGCCGGTTAACCGTTCTGGAATCCCTCGTGTGGTTCGAGAGGTTGGCGATCATCGCCCGTTACCCGGACATTGGCGATTTGATGGCCATGTACAGTCTGAAGGACGAGCTTGATGGCAGTTGGGGGCGGACCGCTCAGGACATCGAGCGCGAAGCGTCCAATACGGCTCGACGGATCGCCGCCAGGTCCGATGTCATCCCCGCCGCCGTCGTGGCGACAGTGACGGCTCGATAGCACAGAACACTCCATCCCGAACGTCTCGTCCAGCGAGCGGGCCACCCGGAACGGCACTCGTATTCGGCGTTCCGGTAGCCCTGCTATGCGGACGGCGAGGGTCCCTTGGCCGCTCCGAATGTCCGAGTCCGAGAGCGTCCGGCGGTCAGCGGTTGAGTACCTGGGCGCTCATGACGGGGCGTCCAGGTGTGGCGATGGCGGGTGTCGGTAGGCGGATCTAGTGACAAGCCAGAACCTTGCGTCGGTAAGGACGTCGCACAGCTCCTGCCACCGAGCGACGAACCAGGTCGGCCATCCGACCATTACGTTCGGCACAAGCCAGCGCCATCTGACATGCCTTGGACGGACAGGCATCGGCATAGGCGACGGACGGATCCAAACTTGGTCCACGACAGGCAAGTAGGCGCGTTCGAGCAGATCCGGGTGCGCCGCTCCCGCGAGGACCGTGACGGCGTCACGATGGTGGTCGACCAAGGAGTACCTCTGGTCATCATCGAGTCCCAGTCGGTCAACCAGCTTCCATACGGCTCGGTCCTCCAGGCGCATCAATGCCCACCAGTCAGAGGATCGCTTGACCCGATGGAGAGGCAACCGTTCTTGGCGCCAGCACAAGATTCCCCAGGCACGGCGGTCGAGCAGTTCCACTCTTAGCGGTGGCTGGCCACCATCACCGGCAGGTATCGGTGGTACGGGCGGTAGCGGACCGGCAAAGGGGCGGTTGAGGTGATAATCGGGCCAGTGACGGAGATTTGCGATCCGAACCCAGTCCACCGCCGACTCCAAAGTGGCGACCAGCGGTACCACGACCGCTATCGCAACCACCACGCCCAGAGGCCACCGGCCCAGGACCACCAACAGGGCAGCGCCACCGGCCCCGACCCCGGCCACAGCCGCCTGAAGAGACATTCGCCGAAGCGATCGTCGGCGAAACCGTCGAACCCTTTCCCGATGCCCGGCGAGATCCACTCCCTAATGGTCCCACGTAAGTCGAAGGAGTCGCAGGGCTTGTAGAGCGAGTCTCTCCCTGGAGAGTGCAACTCAGCGTCCTACCTGCTCGGGCCCGCGCCATAACGTGCGCCCAGACGCGGTAGTTGCCATGACAGCTGACGACTCCGATTCGGCGATCCGCGTGACGGGGGCGGCGTGGGCCACTCCTTGGTCCTGGGTGGCGGGATTCCAGCCCTTACCCGCTTACTTCGGCGCAATGCCGCCCTCGTCGTGCCCGACCGTAGTCCTCATGGCGGTTAGGGGCGAGCAGATTGTTCAGTCGTGGGACGGCGGGCGAGTTCAGTCGCCGGTGAAGTTGCCGAGCCGATTCGGCGATTCGTGTGGAAAGACCTAGAGGTGAAGAACTGCGGTGAGCACAGCGATTACAGCCATAACCACGATCCCGCCCGCGACGATCCTCGCCCCCCAACTTCTTCGGATGGCACGCCACACCCCGATCGGATCCTGTTGCAGGTTCTCCACGATCTGCGCCTCTGCTGAAGCTGCCCCGGCAGGGCTATAGGCGCTTGGCTCAAAGCCAGACTCCTCCGAGGGCCACATGACCGCCGGAGGTTCCACGCGACGACTCCACCGTTCCCGCCCTCCTGGAATGCCCTTACGGCTGCGGTTGCCCATGTCGCTCCCGTCATTGACTATCCCGAACACACTGTACAGAGCATCCCATCGTGCACTTCGGGTCTATCGATCCAAGCGGACCACCTGGACTGGCACCCCGGCTGCTGCGGCCGCCCGGTCGAGCATCGCCGAGGTTGCGACGACCGCGACAGATGCGTCGAGGACGATCGCGGTGGCCACCGCCTCTGCGGTCAGGATGTTCACCTGCCCGGGCAGGGCGGCCATGACAGGCACCAGACGACGGAGATTGAGGACGCCGATGCTGTCCGGAAGGCTCGCCATCGCCCCGAGGACCCGACGTCGATCATCTTCCGCCATCCCGGTGAAGGGACCCGACAACGAGCCGCCGATTGGGTGGGCGATCGCTCTTGCGAGCCTCCAGTACCAATAGCCGGTGGTGTACAACTCTCGGCGCTCGACAGCTCGCAGGTACGGCTCTAGGGCCGGCGTAGCGGACTCGACGATCACGTCGAGCAGAAGGCGGTCGTCGATGACGATCAAGAGGTTTGGTCAGCCCTCGACTGCGTCAGAGTCCTCAGCGATGCAAGCCTGAGCGGCTTCCTCGTAGGCTCCCGACGCGGCATAGTCCAAAAGGGCGGCGCGTACAGCTTCGGGAAGGTCCCAATGGGTCGGCCCGGTCAGTGTGAGCTCGCCAGCCGCCTCCGCTTCGGCGCGTACCCTCGCTCCGAGGGAGCGAAGGTCATCGACGGAGATGGACATGCGCACAGAATACCGGCCCATCGGCCTTGGTATCGGACGCGTCCACGGCCATAGGGACGGCCATAATTTCGGGCCAAGTGAAGCCGTTCGGAGCCGATCTGGACGACGGCAGCCGAAAGAAGACCCAGGTCAGGCCCATGCCAACCAATCCAGCCGAAGTGAGGGGAGGGTCTTGAAAAGCGGCGCCTCTTCAGGAACGGCGATCGGGCGCATGCGATTTGACGAGCTCCTTGGACAGGGGTAGCGACAGAGCGTTCCAGCTATCCGGGAGAGGTTGCGGCGTCTGCAGATATCCCCGGGAGCCTCGAAGGGCGCTCGGTAGAATGACTGACGTGACCAGCGTGGGACACCGATGACGGAGCGGCGCTAGAGCCAGCAAGGTCCGGCCCATCCGGACCGTTTCCTGCTGCCCGGCCACCGGGCAGCCGCCCACTCATCGGAGGTCACCAATGTCCCAGTTCCTTGTAGAGCTGCGGGCCGGCGAAGGCGGCCGCGACGCCATGCTCTTCTGCGAGGAGCTCCGCGCCGTCATCATCGCCTACACCCGCCAGCGCAACGACCCAGCAGCGATCGTGCCGTCCCCGCCCGGCACGCGAACCCTCATTGTCAGTGTCGACGGCGCCCGCGCCGCGTACGAACGCCTCGCGGGCGTCCACCGGATCCAACGCGTACCGAAAGGCGACAAGCGCGGCCGGCGCCACACCTCAACTGCAACCATCGCCGTGGTGGAACCACGCTCGGCCGAACCAATCGAGCTGGTCGACGACGACCTCGACGTCCACACCTATATCGGCACCGGCAAGGGCGGTCAGCACCGCAACAAGACCGCCACAGCCGTGCGGATAGTCCATCGTCCCACCGGCGTGGTGGTCGTCGTCGAGCACGGTCGAAGCCAGTGGCAGAACTTGCAAAATGCTCGCGCCGAACTGACCCGCAGGCTCTCCGATCTAGCCCGAGCCGAACGGGTCGAAGCCCAGAGCACCGATCGCAATCGTCAGATCGCATCAGGAGAGCGACCCCTCAAGCAGTACACCCACAACGAGCAGCGCGCCACCGTCACCGCTCATGAACTCGGGGTCGCCTGGAGGTGGGGAGACTTCTATCGAGGGCGACTCGACGCGGCATGAGGAGGACACCGACAGCGTCGGTGAACCTCAACGAGACCCACCAGCCGGGCAACGGCTCCGAACGCTCGTTGGTCGTGGCCGCCGAGCACACGGAGACACTGGTGCCGACCGCTAGCTTGGACCGGTGCCGAGTCGGCCCGTCGTCCCTGAGATCGCGATCGCCGCCGTCCGTCGGTATTGCGAGACGAAGACCCCGCCAGAGCACCTCGACAAGATCTGAGTCGAGTTCGTGGTGCGCGGCAAGAGCGTCACGATCCTCGAGTGCCGACCGCCATGGCGTCCCGATTTCGGACCCGATTGGACCCGCCATCCCGTCGCCCAACTCCGCTACGACTCTGGAGACCACCAGTGGCGGCTCCACTGGTCCGACCGGAACGGCCGATGGCACTACTACGACATGAGTGAACCAACGGCGAACATGCACGAGCTCCTCGCCGAGATCGAGGACGACCCCACATGCATCTTCTGGGGCTGACGATCCGTCACCGAGAAGATCGGACATATGTCAGATTTATTGTAGGATAGGCCCGTGGACTACACCCGGCCAGTCGAGGCCCTCATACCCGGAGTCCAAGGCCGGGTCCTCGGCGTACTGGCGCGCACCGACACCGAGCTGACCATGCGGGCCGTTGCCGAACTCGCCCGCGTGAGCCCCCAACAGGCATCCGTTGTCCTTGGACGCCTGGTCGAGCTTGGCATCGTCGAGCGCCGCGACGTACCCCCGGTCGCCCTCGTGCGGCTCACTCGTGACAATCTGGCCGCGCAGTCCGTCGTCTCGATCGTGGAGCTACACCAGGTCGCCGTCGACCGTTTGGTGGCACTGGCAGCCGAGATCACTCCGCTGCCGGCCAGCCTGGTCCTGTTCGGGTCGTTCGCCCGGGGAGAAGCAACCACGGGAAGCGATGTGGATGTGCTGGCCGTCCGTTCACTCGGGCTGTCGAACGCGGACGACGCGTGGACTCGATTCTCTCGGATCTTGGACCGACCAGGCGTCCCGGGCCCTCGGCAACCCGGTGAATGTGGTCGAGGCCCCGGCCGAGGAGGTTCCCACCCTGTTGCGGCGCAAGACTCCCTCCCTGTGGCGAGAGATCGCCACCGAGGGCATCGTGCTTGCTGGAGCGAGCCTCGACGAACTCGACTCGGCCGCCCGACATGCCTCGTAGCGGCGCCCAAACGCGACCCGCTGGCGTCATTGAGGCCGCCGGCTACCTCGCCAAAGCCAACGAATTCCTACGAGCCGCCAAAGACTCGCTGGACCTGACCAACAACGCGGCCGCGGTCGGCAACGCCGTCCACGCGGGGATCCTCGCGGCTGACGCCATCTCCGCGGTCCGCTCCCGAGTGGTATGGCGGGGCGAGCATGCTCAGGCCGCCGCACATCTCGAAGGCGTTGGCAAGGACGGCAAGGAGGCGGCCCGGCACCTGCGGCGTCTGCTCCCGCTCAAGACCCGAGCCGAGTACGACCCCGCGCCGATGCGGCCGTCCGATGCCCAAGCCGCGGTCCGGGCGGCCGAGCGGATGATGGTCCTCGCCCACCAAGCAATCATGTCGACACCCTCCGAGTAGTACCTCGGCGTGACCAGAACGTGACCTAACGAAGGGTCACGAGGGGGAAATCGGGGTCTCTACCGGTCAAGCCGAAATAGGCCCGGAGCAGCACTTTCATCAATCACCGCAGGTCGTCGCACCCCCCTCGGGCTCACTTTCAAGGCGACAGCACGGGTTCGAATCCCGTTGGGGGTGCTGGGTCCGGTGCTGGTCAGAGGCCCTTTTTGGCGCGGCTGGTCGACCTGGGGGCCCGTCAGGACCAGCGCCGTAGACCACTACAGGCTGCGGCACGCCCTCTGCGGCACGCCCAGTTCTGAGCGGGTTGGGGGTTCTCAGCGGTTGGCACCCACCGTCTCGGGGACTCGCCCGCCCGCCGGGGCGCTCAGCCGGCGGCCGGCGCCGAAGGGGAACCACCAACTCCCCCGCCCCATCAGCGTCATCACCGCGGGGACGAGCACCAGGCGGATCACAGTGGCGTCGAAGGCGATGGCGAAGGCCAGCCCCAATCCGAGCACCTTGAGGGCAAAGACGTTGGAGACCACGAACGAGCCGAACACCAACACCATGATCGCCCCCGCCGCGGTGATCAGGCGGGAGGTCGCCCGTACGCCCTCGACTACGGCGGCGCCGGGTGTGGCCCCCTCCTCCCACCGTTCCCTGATGGCGCTGACCAGGAACACCTCGTAGTCCATGGACAGCCCGAACACGATGGAGAAGACCATCACCGGGATCCACGGGGCGATGGGGGCGGCGGTGGTGCCCATCAGGCTGGCCCCCCAACCCCACTGGAAGGCGGCCACGATGACCCCGTAGGCGGCGGCCACCGACACCAAGTTGAGCAGCAATGCCTTGACCGGTACCAGCACCGAGCGGAGCATCACCACCAGCAGGAGCAGGGAAATGACCAGCACCGCTCCGACGAACAGGGGCAGGCGGTGCGAGGTATAGGTGGCGAAGTCGATGTTGCTGGCCGTCTCCCCACCCAGGTGGACCTGGTAGCCGGTCTCGGCCTGGAGCTGGGGCACCACGTCGTGGCGCAGGTGGCGCAGCAGGTTCTCGGTGGCCCGGTCGGCCGGACCGGTGGTGGGCACGGCGTCGAGGACAGCGACGGTGCCCGACGGCGACAGGGTGGCCGGGCCCACGCTGGCCACGCCCGGCGTCTGCGCCAGCGCGGCTGTCAGCAAGGTGGTTCCTTGCGCCCGCAGGTTATTGCCTTCGGCAACGACCAGGATGGGACCCTCGGTGCCCGGCCCGAAGGCCTTGGCGGTGAGCTGGTAGGCGTCCCGGGTCGTCGAGCCCACCGGGTCGGTGTTGGCTCCGGCGGTGCCCAGGTGCAGGCGGGTGAAGGGCAGGGCCAGGAGCAAAGCGACCCCGAGGGCGCCGAGGGCCCAGCGGCCCGGCCGGTGGGTCACCATGGCGGCCCAGCGACCGGCCAGCGAGGGCTTGGTGGCGACTCGATGGGCGACCCGCCGCCGGCCCGTCAAGAACCGGGCGGTGCGGCGCAGGCGGCCGGGGGTGGTGCGGGGATCGAGGCGGGTGCCGAGCAGGGCAATAATTGCCGGGAGCAACGTGATCGCCGCGGCCACCGACAGGCCCACGCCGAGGGCGATGCCGACAGCTAAGCCGGTGAAGGTGGCCATGCCGATCAAGCTCATGCCGAGCGACGACACCATGACGGTGGCGCCGGCGAGCACCACGGCCCGGCCGCCTTTGGCCACCGCCTCGACCACCGCGTCGTGGCCGCCCTTGCCGGCGGACCGGGCGGTGCGGTAGCGGGTGAGGATGAGCAGCGTGTAGTCGATCCCCACGCCGATGGCGATCATGGCCACCACCTGGTTGGTGAAGTTGGCCATGCCGACGAGGTGGGACAGGACGAGGACGCCGGGAATGGCGACGCCGATCCCGGCCAGGGCGATGAGGACGGGCAGGCCGGCGGCGATGAGGGAGCCGAAGGTGAGGACCAGCACGACGAGGGCGCCGAGGATGCCGATGACCTCGCTGGAGGGGACGCTGCCGTTGGTGAAGGAGTCACCGCTGAAGGCCACGTCGACGCCCTGGTGCTCCAGGCTCTTGGCCTTGTTTTGCAGGGCCGAGGCCGTCTCGCTGTTTTGGTGCTGCGTCGTCAACGAGAACGCCGCCCGGCCGATCCCGGTCCCGTTAGGGGCCAGGTCGAGGGCCCCAACCTTGGTCACTCCGGGGACGGGGGCGGCGTCGGCCAGCCAGGTGTCGATCTCGGCCCGGTGGGCGGGGACGCTGGTGAACACGACGCTGTCCTGCTCGTCGTTCTGCTGGGGCATGTTGCGGGCCAGGACGTCGTAGGCCTTCTGCGAGTCGGTGCCCGGCAGCCGGTCGGTCGTCAGCCACTTACCGCCGGCGGCCTCGCCCAGGCCGATGACAGCGACGAGGAGGACCACCCAGGCGAGGAACACTCGTTTGCGGTGTCGGAAGCATGCGGAGGCGAGGGAAGCGAGCATGCTTGCTGTTTTAGGACGGGGGCCCGGCCGGGGAAATGGGGCGGTCCCCTGAATCGCCCTAGGGGTTACCCCTACCTTCCCTGAGGGGTCAAGCCTCGCCGGCGGCGATCAGTCGATGAGTGCCTGATGGACGAGCTGGTGCAGCTGGGGCCGGATCGGGTGAGTGCTCGACGGCAGCAGCTGGGTCATGAACAGCACCGTCAGAACCTGGCCGGCATCGCACTGGAGATGTTCGTGAGCGGTCCCGTGGTCGCTGCACTGGTGGGCCGCTAAAGGTAGGGAAAACCCCAGGCTCGCTCCGGTGCGTAGACCCATTGTCGCCAGCAGCAACCGTCCGTATGGTGAAGCGTGATGGATACCGACGACCACCCGCAGCTGGCCCGATGGGGCGGCGCCCTCCGCCTGCAGGCGCAGCTGGCGGGCGCCCTCGGGACGCTGATGCTGGTCATCTGGATCTTCAGCGGCCACGGGTACTTCTGGCCCCGCTGGGTATGGATGGCCCTGGCCATCCCCCTCAGCCTCCAGGCCGGCATCCGCTGGGCTATCCGCACCACCCGGGGCCGGCGGCTGGCGCTGCGCATCCACGAGGTGGTGGCCGGCGTGATCGGGGCGCTCCAGATCGTCATCTGGACGTTTTCGGGGTTCGGCCTCTTCTGGCCGATCTGGCCCATCCTGGCGCTGTCGATCACCGTCATCGCCCACGCCTGGATGAGCCACGGTGCCGACGGCCTGCGAGAACGGCAGCTGCAGGAGCGGGTCAACGTGCTCACCCGCACCCGCACCGGAGCGCTGGACACCCAGGCCGCCGAGCTGCGACGCATCGAGCGGGACCTGCACGACGGCGCCCAGGCCCGCATGGTGTCGCTGGGCATGAGCCTGGGCATGGCCGAGGAACTGGTGCGCGGCGACCCCGCACAGCGTGATCCCGACAAGGTCGCCGCCCTGCTGGCCGAGGCCCGCAATACCACCATGGCCGCCCTCGACGACATGCGCACCGTGATGCGGGGCATCCAGCCGCCCGTGCTCGTCGATCGGGGCCTCGTCGGGGCCGTCGAAGCCCTGGCCCTCGACTTGGTGGTGCCCGTCGCCGTGCGGGCCGACCTGGCCGGCCGGCCCCCGGCGCCGGTCGAATCGGCCGTGTACTTCGCGGTGGCCGAGTGCCTGGCCAACGTGGTCAAGCACTCCGGCGCCACCACCGCCTGGGTGATCCTGGTCCACGACCACGGCACCCTCGCCGTCGTCGTGGGTGACGACGGCTCCGGCGGCGCCCTCATCGAGCGGGGAACGGGTTTGGTCGGCGTCGCCCGACGCCTCGAGGCGTTCGATGGCACCATGGCGGTCGAGAGCCCCCCGGGCGGGCCGACGTCGATCACCTTGGAGGTTCCTTGCGAGTTGTCGTCGCCGAAGACCATGCCCTCCTCCGAGACGGGCTGACCCGCCTGCTGGAGGCCCACGGCTTCGCGGTGGTAGGCGCGGTCGGCGACGCGGTCGCGCTGGCGGAGGTCGTCGACCACGGTAACCCCGACATCGCCATCGTGGACGTGCGGATGCCGCCCACCTTCACCAACGAGGGCTTGGTCGCTGCCATCGAGGCGCGCCGGCGCCGGCCGGGGATGCCGGTGCTGGTTCTCAGCCAGTATGTCGAGCAGCTCTACGCCCGGGAGCTGTTCAGCTCCGGCCACGGCGGCATTGGCTACCTGCTCAAGGACCGGGTCACCGAGGTGCGCACCTTCGTCGACGCGGTGGAGGCGGTAGCCGCCGGCGGCACCGTGCTCGATCCCCAGGTGGTCTCGGCGCTGGTGTCCAAGGCCGACCGGGAGGGCCCCGTCGCCCGCCTCACCCCCCGGGAGCGCGAAGTCCTGGCGATGATGGCCGAGGGACGCTCGAACCTGGCGATCGCCACCGCCATGGTGGTGTCGGAGAAGGCGGTGGGCAACCACATCAGCAACATCTTCCTCAAGCTCGACCTGCCCATGGCCCCCGATGACAACCGCCGGGTCCTTGCCGTGCTCAAGTATCTCCAGGACCGAAGCTGAACATCCCTCGTCCGTACCAGTCGTGGGCGTCGCGCACTCCGGGCAGGGCGGGTCTGGTCGCCTCGAACTGCCGGTGTGGGTCTTGCTGGAAGCAGTTGAACACAGGCCCATGTCCAGGATGTCATCGCCATTTTCCGCCGGCTAACGATTGGCGAGGTGCTGTTGGGCGTAGCTGATCGCCTGGTCGCGGGATTGGGAGCCGGTCTTGGCAAAGATGCGGTTGACGTGGGTTTTGATGGTGTGCCGGCTGATGTAGAGGGCATCGGCGATCTGGGTATTGGTGAGCCCTTGGGCGATGAGGAGGAGGACTTCGGCCTCCCGGCCGGTGAGACCGTCGGGCAGAGGTCGGGGCCAGGTGGGCGATGGCATCTCCGGTGGCGTTTCGTTCGACGAGGTGGGACTGGTGTTGGCGAGGGCGTGGAGGAGGGTGTCCTGCACCGAGCGGTCGAAGACGGATTGGCCCGCGACGGCGGCGTGGAGCGCCCGGGCGATATCGGCGCGGCCGGCGTCTTTGGTGAGGTAGCTGCGGGCCCCGGCGCGCAAAGCGGCCAGGATCGTGGTGTCGTCGGCGTAGGTGGTGAGCACGATGATGGCCACGTCGGGGTGGTTGGCGGTAAGCCGGCTGGTGACTTGGATGCCGTCGAGGACGGGCATGTGGAGGTCGATCAGGGCAGCGTCGGGATGATGCTCGTCGATGAGGGCGAGGGCTTGGGCGCCGTCGGCGGCGGCGCCGACAACGGTCACGTCGGGGAGGAGGTCGAGCATGGTGACGAGTCCTTCGCGCACCACGGTCTGGTCGTCGGCGATGACCACCCGGAGCGGCTGGTCGCGGTGGTGGTCGGTCATGCGGGGACTTGGGCTTCGACCGTCCAGCAGTTTCCAGCGGGTCCGGCGGTGAGGCTGCCGCCGATGAGTAAGAGACGTTCGCGCATGCCGGCCAGACCGTATCCACCGTTGAGACCTTCGGAGCTGGTCGAGTGGCGACGAGCGTTGAGATCGTTGCGGACGGTCATGGTGGTCTGTCCCGGACCGTAGTGCAGGGTCACGACGACCGCCGCGGTGTGGGCGTGCTTGGCGGTGTTGGTGAGGGCTTCGCTGGCGGTGCGGATGAGCGCCAGGTTGGCGTCCGCGGCGAGGGGCCGGGGGTTGCCACTGACGATCAGCTCGACCGGGGTGTGATGTTGGTGTTGGTGGCTTTCGGCCAGGTTGGCCAGGCTGTGCGGTAAGGGCGGGATGTCGGCCCGGAGCGCGTGGATGGCCTGTCGGCTCTCTTGGAGGCCAGTGCCAGCCAAGCGGCGAGCCTGGTCCACGAGGCGGGCGGCGCGTTCAACGTCGCCGGTGTCGGTCAAGATGGCGTGGACGGTCGCGAGTTGGATGCCGAGCGCCCCGAGGGTGTGGGCGAGCAGATCATGAATTTCCGCGGGCCATGCGACTGCGTTCGTCGAGGGTGGCGGCGCGTTGCTGTTCGCTTCGGGTTTGTAGGGCTTGGGCGGCCAGCGCGGCTCCTTGGGCGCGTTGGATCCGGGCGTCACGACGGTTCCGGCCGACCAGGAGTCCGACGATCACCAGCAGCGGCCAGCCCAGATCGGTGCGGGCCGAGAATCCGAACAGCAGGGCGCTGATCTCGATGGCCAGGACGCCAATCGTGCCGATGGCGACAGCGGGGCCGGTGTCGAGTTCGCTGCCAGCGGCGACGGCCGCAACGAAGGCGAAGGCCACCCCTGTTTGCTCGCCGCCGAGATCGCTGAGCAGCCCGCTCGCGGCGGCCATCAAACCGAGCACCGCGGTGAGCCCCCATCCGGGTAGCTGATGTCCGAAACGCGGGGCCGCGTCGATGGCCGCCCACAAACCCAGGAGCACCCCGATCGTCACCAGCCCGGCCACCACCACGCGGTGGTGGGGGACGTGGCCGTGGAACGCGCCGGCTGCGACGACCGCGAACGCCACCGCCCGTGCCAGCCACATGGCGGCTCTCAGCATCTCATCGCCGGCGCCGGCGGCCCTCGAGCCAATCAGCGATCATACGAAGCACAGTCTGCATCCCGACGGCGCCGACAACGCCATCGCCGTCGAGGGGATCCTGTCCGGGCGTAACGCGGACGGGCCGGCCGGGCTGCAATCGGCTAGGCCCCTCCCGACCGGAAGGGACCCGGTTGGCACCAGAGTGCGTGGGGCCCGATCGGAAGAGTCCGGCCAGAAAGGCGGAGCCGTCCTTCTCGGCGGCGAAGGGGACGCCGGCCCCGAGGGCCCGCGTCCCGATGACGACAGCCTGAGCCAGCCGATTGATGCCCAGGACCAACAGGATCGGCGACGTACCCGCCGCCACATGAGCGCCAACCCCCACCGCCACTAGGTCGAGCCCGCCGTGTGACGCCACCAGCGCAATCCACAGCCACAGGCTGCGGCCGGGCATCTGGCCCCACAGCGCTCCGTCGCGTGCCTCCAACCGCATCAGTGCGCCCTGGCCCAGCCCGATAAGCGCGGCGATGACCGCCTCCACGACGATGAGGGCGATGTCGGCCGGGCCAGGGTGACTGCCGGTCTTGCCCAGGTCGACTGCACCGACGATCGCCAGGATGAGCGGCAGGACGATGAGACGCTTGCCTCGCACGGGTTCGCCCAGCAGCTGGCGGCCGATCACGTACCCGACGATGACGACCACCGCGACGACGCTGAGGATGCTCACGACCGTTGCTCCTTCCGACCCGACCGCGCGGCCGGCCCGTCGCATCAACGTATGAGCATGGTCCCGGGAGGGCGTCAGCCCCCGGGTTGATTGCCGGTACCAGATTCGGGTTGACACCCGGGCGAATCTCCTACCGCTTATCAACCCGCCAGGGCGACGACAGCGCGCCCACCACCCCTGAGAATCGCAGGCAACACGTCCCGCTATCTCTTGGAGATCCCCGTGCAACAAGCCCTCGTCATCGACGCCGTCGTCCTGCTCGCGGTTCTCGAAGCCGACATCGGGCGCCACCGCAAAATCGGCAAGTTCCGGATCCTGCGCCCCCTCCTGCTGGCCGGCGCCATCGTCCCCATCTATCTCAAAGGCGTGACGACCACCGGCACCGGCCTCACCCTCGAATTGGCGCTCGCCGCCGCCGGCATCCTGCTGGGCTTGGCCGCCGTGGGGCTCATGACGGTCTATCGAAGCCCCAAAACCGGCAAGCCGGTCAGCCGAGCCGGATGGGGCTACGCCGGGCTCTGGACGCTGGTGATCGGCGCCCGCGCCCTGTTCTCCTACGGCTCCACCAACTGGTTCGGCCCCCGGGTCGGGCGCTGGATGGCCCGACAGGCTGTCACCACTGCGGCGCTCACCGATGCCCTTCTCTTCATGGCCGTCGCCATGCTCCTGACCCGCACCCTCGGCATGCTCGTGCGGGCCCAGGCGATCCGATCCGGCCGGTCGGACGACATCGACCAGATCCGTCGAATGCGCGCGCCAAGCGCCCGCTAGGCGATGGATGCAGGTCCGGTCCCAGGGAGGGGGGCTCCCAGGAGCCGGACCCGCAAGCGCGTCCCGGGAAGGCCCTGGCGCCGCTTTCCACCAGGATACCGGCTCGCCGGCGGCTCCCGCAAGGTAATCGCTTGCTATTTTGGGAGCCGGCCGATTACGGTAAAGCCGCCCGCAAGTGGGGGGGCGTCAATACCGGAGGTCGGGTCCGTGCGAAGGTCGGCCGGAGCCGATGTTCTCGGGTTTGGCTAAACGCGACGACAGAGGGAGGGGAACCGTGATGGAATCGTCCTCGGAAGGCCCGCTTCGGTACATCGATTCGGACGGCCACATCCTCGAGCACCCGACAGGCATGCTCGACTTCGCCCCCGCGGCGTACCGCGACCGTATCTGGCACGTCGAGACGGATGCCGACGGGGCGGAGTGGTCGGTCTATAACGGCGCCCGGAATCGCGCCAGCGGCCTCGCCGGGACGGCGGGGTTCTCCGACGAGGACGTCGACCGGGTCCGGGCCGGCGAGATCGGATACCTGCACACCCGGCCGTCCGGCTGGACCGCCGGCCTCCGCCTCCAGGACATGGACACCGACGGCATCGAGTTGTCGGTCCTCTACCCGACCTTCATGCTCGGTCTGCAGAGCCTCAAGGATGTCGACTTCGGCCGGGTGCAGGCTCGCGCCTACAACGAGTGGTGTTCCGCCCACCTCGCCGAAGGGCAGGGTCGCCTCTTCGGCGCCGGCGCCCTCCCGCCAATGCACGAGGCGGACGACGTCCAGGCCGTCGCTGACGAGATCCGGTACGTGGCCACGCTGCCGGGCATGGTCTCCGTGTTCCTGCGGCCCAACCCCGCGGTCGACTGGCGCCAGTTCAACGACCCCGTCTACGACCCGATCTGGTCCGCGGCGGCGGACACCGGCCTGCCGATCGGGTTCCATCCCTTCCTCGCCCCGGACCTGCCCGGTGCGTGCCTCGGGATGAAGCTGGCCCGGAGCCGGGACTCCGAGGGCAGATACCAGCCGCTGCAGGAGTTCGACACCCAGGGCAGCAGCTTCTCGAGCATCTATTTCACCCAGGCGATCGCCAATCCGGTCGACGTGATGAGCGCCATGTGCTTCATCATCTCCGGCGGGGTCGCCGAGCGCTTCCCGGGTACGAAGTTCATGTTCCTGGAAGCCAACGGTGGCTGGCTGATCCCGTGGTTGGAGCGGCTCGACCACCACGCCCGGAAGTTCAGCTGGGACGTGCCCTGGCTCAAGATGCTGCCCTCCGAGTACTTCCGGCGGCAGTGCTGGATCAGCTTCGACCCCGACGAGACCATGCTGGCGTTCACCGCCACCTCACCGCTCTGCGGGGCGGACCGGATCATCTGGGCGTCCGACTATCCCCATCCGGATGCCAAGTTTCCCGGCGTCACCGAAGAGCTGACCGAAGCCCTCGAGGGATTGACCTACGACCAGAAGCGCGCCATCACCAGCGAGAGCGCCCGGGCCCTGTACGGCATCGGCTAGGTCCGGTCAGTAGCTGCGGACCCGGAGGACTTCCAGCTTCTGGCCGAGAGGCAGCGTCACCAGAAACACGTGCACATCGGCGATCTGCTCCACCGACTGCCCCCCGTGCGTGCCCTGGATCCGGCTCAGGAACCCGCCCTCCTGCCACAGCTTGAGGGCCGCTTCGGCGTGCTCGGGATCCCATTCCCAACCGACGGAACCACCGCCTTCACCGAACGCGGCCCCCTGGATCAGGGTGGTGACGCGGATCCCGTCGGGCTCGACCTCCGACCGCAGGACGTGGCCGAACGCTTCCAGGGCGGCCTTACTCGAGACGTAGATCGACAGCATCGGAAAGGGATCGAGGGTGGACTCACTCGAGGTGTTGACGATGTCGCCGCCACCGGCGGCCTTCATCAGCGGGACGGCGGCCCGGCAGGTATAGACGGGCCCGAGATAATTGGTGCGAACCTGGGTCAGGATCTCGTCGTCCGAAAGCGACTCGACGGGGCACGGTCGGTAGACGGCGGCGTTGTTGATCAGGATGTCGAGCTTCCCGTAACGATCCCGGATCGTTTCGAAGGCGGCCCGGACGCTGTCGGAGTCGCCGACATCGGTCGATATCCCCATCGAGTCCTCGCCGAGTTCGGGGGTGAGGGCCTTCAGCCGATCCTCGTTTCGGGCCAGTAGCACGACCGCGGCACCCTCTTGGGCGAAACGGAGGGCGATCGACCGGCCCGACCCGCTGGTGGCCCCGGTGACCGCTGCGACCTTTCCGCTCAACAAACCCATCGACTCCCCCTCCGTCTCGTGCTCGGGTCCGACCTGTCGGTGGCTGGATCGGCAAAATAGCCTACCATTTCACCCCGGCGGGGAAAGGGGCCCTCAGCCGACCACCCAACGACGCTGGCCCTCGGCGGGCAGGAGGCGGCCGAACTGCATGCCCGCGAAGTGGGCCCCGGCCACCGGCACGTCGCTACCTTCGAGCTCTCGGGCCAGGGCCAGCCGGGTGCGCCGGGCCAGCTTCGGGTCCACGTCGCTCATACCCGCCCATTCGTCGTCGACCAACTCGATCGGGCAATGGACCACGTCGCCCAGGAGCATGGCGCGCTCGGTACCCGACGACAGCACGATGATGGTGCTGCCCGGTGTGTGCCCAGGGGCCGCGAGGGTATCGACGCCGGGCAGCAGCGAGCCGCTGCCGTCCCACGCGTCAAGGCGGTCCGTGAGCGGCGAGAGCTTCTTGGTCGCGCCCGGATCGGGCCCCACAAAATGGTCCCAGTCCCTCCGATCGCACCGGTAGGTGGCGTTGGTGAAGACCACCTCACCATGGCGGGTGGTCCAGCCGACGTGGTCGAAATGGAGATGGGTGAGCACGACGTCGGTCACGTCTGCCGGCGCCACGCCGATAGCGGCCAGCCCCTGCAGCAGACGGCCGCCCTCGAAGGCGGCCAGGCGGATGTCGCCGAGGCCGGTGTCGACGAGGACCACTCGATCGCCGCTGTGGACCAGGAAGCCGCCCATCGGCATCTCCAACATGCCGTCGTCCGCCAGAAACGATCGGTGGGGATCCCAGTCAGCCTCGGTGAGGCCCCGGCCGACGACTTCGCCACCCCCCATGAGGTAGGCCTCGGTCGGTGGCATCCGGGCCATTCCATCGAGCACGGGCTGGACGTCGAGGGCACCGATGCGCATGCCCCCAGCATGTCACCCGGGGCGGCCGCCCGGTCGGGAAGACTCCTGGATACGGGTGTGCTGCTCGATGGGGCACTGTCCGATCGGACGACCGCACGCCGCCAGGTCACACCGGCGGCAGATCCACCGCGAGGCGCCCGGGGCCCGAATCATCCCGACCAGCACCCGCCCCGCCAACGCCGCGAACTCGTCCTGCTCCTTGGGGGACAGGGGGGCGAGGAAGCCGTCCAGCGTCTCGAGGCGGGACCGCGCCAGCCGGCGGGACACCCGGCGGCCGGCCGCGGTCAGCGACACTGTTGTCAACCGGCCGTCGGCAGCCGATCCTCGGCGGACCAGGCCGTCGAACTCCAGCCGGTCGACCAGCCGGACCCCACCGGACTGGGTGAGCCCGACCACGCGGGACAGCTGATCAACCGACGGCCGGTCGAGAAATTGTTCGAGCGCGGAGAGCGCGGCCGCGGCAGTCTGCGAGTAGCCGCGCCGATCCACGGCCGTCTCGGACACGTGGTCGGACACCGCGAGCGCCAGGGCGCCGAGCAAATTGGCGGTGCGGCCCTCGGGTGCGGCGATCACCTCACAGCTCGTAGTCGAGACTGAACTCGCCCGTTGCTCCGATCGGTGCCACGGAGCGGCCGGCACCCACCAGCCCCTTGAGCTGCCCCGTGGCCGAACCGGCCGCTACCTCGAGATCCGTGGATGCCGCGGTGCCGTCGTACCGGCCCAATGCCCGGAGCACGAAGCTACCCTCGGTGGCGCCGATTCGACCCTGGACCCGCTGATAGCCGACGAACTCGGCCGTGCCGTCCTCGCGGTAGGTCATCACCATGTCCGAGACCGTCTCGGCCTCGATGCCGCCGGTAAAACGCTGGCCGATCCGGGCCAGGGACACCTTGGGCCCGCCGTCAAGGCCGGTCGCGGGCTGCTCGTCCCACGAGGTGACCGTAAATGTGCCTTCGACATGAATGGGCATGCTGACCTCCGAACGACGGTCGTCGTCAATAATATGTATGACGCATGCATTCTCTCTTCCCCTTCCGGCGCGGGTCAAGTCCGCCAGCGGAGCCGGATGCACCGGATAGATTGCCCGGGGCGCCGCTGGTGCCGGGGAGGTGCAACATGGGCGTGGTGGTGGTGCCGCTCCCCGACGCCGATTTCGGGACCCGAGCGAAGCGGCCGTGACCATCCTGAGGGGGGCGCTCATCCAGTTGCGGCCGGCGGTTCGAGCCGACATTCCCGCTCTGATCCGCATCCGCCAGACGCCGGAGGTCTACGGCTGGTGGCGCGGCGGCAAGGACCTCGAAGCGGCGATCGATGCCGACCTCGCGGAGGTCGACTCGACCCCGTACGTGATCGAGCTCGACGGCCGGGTGGTCGGTTGGATCCAATGGTCCGCCGAGAATGAGCCCGATTACCGGCACGCCGGCATCGACATCTACGTCGATCCCGCTGTCCACGGGCGCGGCATCGGCACAGACGCGGTCAGGACCCTGGCCCGTCACCTCATCGCCGATCTTGCCTACCATCGCCTGGAAATCGACCCGGCCGCCGACAACAAGGCGGCGATCCGCTGCTACACCAAGGTCGGTTTTCGGCCGGTCGGCATCCTGCGGCGCAGCGAGCGGGGCCTTGACGGCTCCTGGCACGACGCCCTGCTGATGGACCTCCTCGCCGAGGAGCTGGACGACTGAGAGGAGCCGGCCCCGCAGGACCGGCCCCTCGTTCTCCTCACCATTGCCGTTGGCGCTAGGCGGCGACGGGCAGCGCTTCCTCGGTGACGGGGCTCGGGTCCTCGGCGTGGATCCGCTCGAACATGGCCCACACTCCGAGCGCCCCGACCAGCATGATGGCCGCCCCGATCCGGTAGGCGAGGACGGTGCCGGCGGTCGAGGCCGATGCCGCACTCACCCCGTGGCGCACGGCCGAAGTGGTGTGGCGCAGCGCCACGGTGGCCAGCACCGCCAGGCCGATGGCCCCGCCGACCTGCTGGACCGCATTCTGCACGCCCGAGGCCAGGCTGGCGTCCTCGCTGGTGACGCCGTGGATGGAGGCGATGGAGAAACCGGAGAAGCACAGTCCGGAGCCGAACCCCATGACCACCATGCCCGGGAGGATTTCGGTCAGGTACGAACCGTGCACGCTGATGGCGGTCATGGCGAACACGCCAGCCGCACCGAGCAGGAAGCCCACCCCCAGCAGGGGTTTGACGCCGAGCTTGGTGACCAACTTGCTCGAGACGCCGATGCCGGCGCTGATAGCGACGCCGAAGGGCAGGTAGCTCATACCGGTCCGCAAGGCCGAGTACTGCAACACCTGCTGCATGTAGAGCGTCAGCAGGAAGAACATGGTGAAGAACACGCTGGCGAAGCACAGCGTCACGATGTTGGCGGTGACCCGGGTCCGGTTGGCGAAGAACCGCAGCGGCACCAGCGGGTTGGCGGCAGTCCGCTCCCGGACCACGAAGGCGACCAGCAGCGCCGCGCCTGCCGCCAGGGGCACGGTCACCCCCGGGGCACCCCACGCCTGGGTGGCCGCCTGGATCAGGCCGTAGACGACCGACACCAGACCGGCCGTGGCCAGCACCGCACCGCCGACGTCCGCCCGGCCGGCGGGCGCGATCCCCGTGGCCTTGCTCTCGTCCACCAGCCGGCGCACCGCGACGACGGCGGCCACCGCCACCGGGATGTTGATGAAGAAGATCCAGCGCCAGCTCAGGCCTTGCAGGATCAGCCCCGAGATGACCGGACCCAGCGTGCCACCCAGGCCGGCGACGCCACCGAAGATCCCGATGGCCTTGGCCCGCTCCTTGCCATCGGGAAACAGCAAGGCCACCAGGCCGAACGCCGCCGGGGCGGCCATAGCCTCCGCCGCCCCCTGGACGAACCGGCTGGCGACCAGCATGCCGGGTCCGGCCGCGGCCCCGCTGGCGGCCGAAGCCAGCGCGAACAGGGTGATGCCGGCCAGAAACATGCGGCGCCGGCCGATCAGGTCGGAGAGGCGCCCACCGAGCAGCAGAAGGCCGCCGGCCGTCAGGACGTAGGAGTCGACCACCCAGGCCAGACCGGACCGGGAGAATCCGAGGTCGGCCTTGATGTGGGGCAGGGCCACGTTGACCACGGTGATATCGAGCACGAGCATGAACTGCATGAGCGCCAACACGCACAGCGCTTTCCAGCGGCGCGGGTCGGCGGCGGCGGACGGATCGGTGAAGGTGATCTCGGCACTGGTCATGAGGACAAGCTAAAAAGGATTGCGGACAGGATCAGTCCTAGATAGGGAAAAAGATGCGAGCCATGCGAACGCCAGTCGACCGCTCCCATCGGCAAGCGCGATGAGCGACAGCGCGGGCCGGATGCTGGCGCTCCTCGCCCTACTCCAGCACCGACCGTCGTGGACCGGATCCGAGTTGGCCGAGCGGCTGGAGGTGACCGACCGCACCGTGCGCCGGGACGTCGACCGGCTCCGGGAGCTCGGCTATCCAGTCGAGGCCGCCCCCGGTGTCAGCGGTGGCTACCAGCTGGGCCGGGGCGGTCAGTTGCCACCGCTCCTCCTCCGCGACGAGGAGGCCATGGCGGTGGCCCTGGGGCTGCGCGTCGCCGTGGACGGCAGCGTGACCGGGCTGGAGGAGGCGGCCATCTCGGTGTTGACTCGGCTCGACCAGCTGCTCCCCAGCCATCTGGCGGCCCGGGTGCGAGCCCTGCACGAGGCGACGGCCAATCTGGAGCAGCCGAATGCCGGACGGGAGCGGGTCCGTTCCGACGTGTTGGTGACCATCGGGCAGGCCTGCGCGCGCGCCGAGCGCATTCGCTTCGCCTACGCCGACCGCACCGGCCAGGGCAGCCAGCGCCTGGTCGAGCCGTACCGGCTGGTCCGGGTCGGGCCGCGGTGGTACCTGGTCGCCCGCGACATCGACCGGCGGGACTGGCGGACGTTTCGCGTCGACCGGCTGTCAGCCCTGGAGCGCGTCGGCACCACCTTTACCCTCGACGACCCGCCCGATCCGGTCGCCCTGGTCCGCAAAGGCCTGCGGGTCCGGGTGTACCCGTATGAGGCCCGCTTGGCCATGGCCGCCACCGCCGAGGAGGTAGCCCAGCTCATCCCCAGCGCCATCGGCATCGTGGCGACCGACGGCGCCCGCACCGTCGTCACGGTGGGGAGCATCTCCATGACGCGGATGGTGCGCTACCTGGCCGGGCTGTCGGTTGCCTGCACCGTGCTGGATCCCCCCGAGCTGCGCGTGGCGCTCTGCCGCCATGCCGAGCAGATCGCGGCCGCCAACGCGGCACCGTCCGGCGCCAGAGATCCGGCGGCTGACGTCGGGCGCCGACGTCGCCGCTGACGTCGGGCGCCGGACGCCCTGGCGGTCCTCTGCTGCGGCGCTCACCGCCGCCGCCAACGCCGGTCCGGATGGCGATCGCTTCCGGGATTTCTGAAATTGCACGAAAGTTGACAACGGTCCAAACCGCCCATAAAGTTCCATTTGGGCACACTCTGCGTGTAATCCGACTCGCTGTGTGTGGTGGTAGGGAGCGATTTGCATGTACCCGACAAGCGGGACTTCCGGCCTTAAGGGGCCCTTGGCCACTGGTGGCGCGAGCGCGGCCACTGGGACCGGTTTGGCCTTGACCGGTTTCCCCATCATCGGTTTCACCATCGCCGCCATCATCGTCATCATCGTGGGCCTGATCCTGGTCCGGATGGCCATGGTGCGGCGGGCCACCGGCAGCCGTGGTGGCGCGGCGTGAGCGTGCAAGCGGCACCCCTACATCTCCCCGGACGGCGGTCCGTCAGTCGGATCGTGGCCGTCCTGGTGGCCGGTGCCGGGATCGCCCTGCTCGTCACCGAATCCCACGTCCGACTCTTCGAAGCGAGCGCGGCGGCGGCCATCCTGCGGCTGACGCGACTCGGGGGGGCCCACTCGGTGGGGACGGCGGTCATCTTCCCCCATCACCAACAGTGGGTGGGGTACACCATCGCCGCCAGCTGTACCGCCGCCCTACTCATCGCCCCGTTCTTCCTCATCGCGGCCCTGTTGATCCTGTCCCGGCGGGTCAACATCGCACGCGGGTTGTTGGCGTTGGCCGTGGTGACGGTCATCGTCTGGCTGGTCAACCAGCTCCGGCTCCTCGTCATCGGAGCCAGCATGCGGATCTGGGGCTTCCGCACCGGTTACTCCCGGAGCCACCTGCTCGCCGGTGGTGTCGTTTCGACATTGGGCGTCGCCCTCGGCATCGCCGCCTTCGTTGCCCTCATGCTCCACGAGCGCCAGCTCGACAGCAATCGGGATTCACGGTCATGACCTCGCCGGCCCGGCTCCACCTACCACCCCCATCAATGGAGGATCAGTGCGTCACCTGACATTCACCCGAAAGGCCGGGCAAACCGCGGCGGTGCTGGCGATCAGCGCCGTAACGCTGACGTTCGGTGCCACGGCGGCGTTCGCCGACACATCGGCGGCCACCGCCCAGGCCGCGAGCCTGACACCACTGGGCCTGCCGGTGCTCAACACCGGTACCCAGAGCGCCAGTAACACGGGAGGCGCCAGGGTCGTTTCGACACCCCCTGGTCCGTTGCTGCTGCCAGGCCAGAGCGTCATCACCGCGGGCGTTTTCCAGCAGACCGCCGTGGCCAATGGCGACGGCACGTCATCAGGGTGCGCCGGACTGGTCGGGAACGGCTCGTCCATCCAGGTCGGGTTAACCAACATCTGCGACCTCACCACCACCCCCGGCGAAACGGGCGGCATCACAGTCGGCGGTCCCGCCGGCATCGGAGTGATTTCGGCCACCGCCATCGTCGAGACGTGCACCGCCAGCTCGACCGGAACGCCGGTCGCCTCCGCCAGCTTGGTCAACGCCAGCGCTTTGGCCGGCGCCATCACGATCCCGGCGAACCCCGCTGCGAACACCAACTTGCTCGGTCTCGGCTTGGTGTACCTCAACACCCAGTCGGTCTCCAACGGGGAAATCACCGCGACGGCCCTGTCCATCCCCCTCCTGGGTTTGAAGATCGGCACGGTGACGTGCGGCCCCAACGCCGTGACCAGCGTGTCTTCGGTGTTCCCGGTCAAGAGCCTGCCCATCGCGGGAGGCACGGCAGTGGTCCTCGGGACCGCAGGTGTGCTGTGGTACCGGCGCCGGCGCCGCTCCTTCGCCAGCTGAGCCGACGGCTCACCCCCCTGATGAGGATCGCGTGCGCCGGTCGGCCCGTCCCCGGCCGGCGCACGGTGACTAACGGAACCCCGGCCAGACCATGAATTTCAACAATTTCGGGTTTGCTGCCGTCAACGCCGCGGCATTCATGCTGAGCGCCAGCTTCCTCATCTACGTCACGTCGATCGTCGTCCCGTTCCTCCGGCACCGGCCGGCGGCGCCCGGTGACAGCACCGAATTCCTCTGGCATTTCGTGGTGCCGTGCCTGGACGAGGAACGGGTGATCGAGCGGACGATCGCCCGGCTCCGTGCCGATTTCCCGGACGGCCACGTGTGGTGTATCGACGATGCGTCAGTGGACGACACGCCCGCCATCGTGCGCCGGCTGTCGGCCGCGGACCCCCAAGTCCACGTGGTGACCCGCCGTCTGCCGAACGCCCGGGTCGGGAAGGGTCCAGCCCTCAACGCCGCGTGGCGGGCGATCGGGCAATGGTTGCCGCCGGAGGTCGCCACCGACCGAGTGGTCATAGGGGTGATCGACGCGGATGGGTACCTCGATCCGCGGTGCCTCGAGGTGGTCAGCGGCGCCCGGTACTTCGCGAATCCCTCGGTCAGCGCGGTACAGATTCAGGTCCGGGTCAGCAACGGTGACCGCCAGTCGGACGGGGCCTCAGGGGCATCAGGGGCCTCCTCGGCCTCCCGGGTCCTGGTCCGCATGCAGGACATGGAGTTCACCACGGTCATCGCCGCCATCCAGATGCTGCGCCACAACGTCGGCAGCGTCGGGATGGGCGGCAACGGGCAGTTCACCCGGCTGTCGGCCCTCGACCGGGTGGCCGCCGAGTACGGCGAGCCGTGGCGGGACGCCCTGATCGAGGATTTCGAGTTGGGCCTGCACGTCCTTTTGACCGGCGGACGCAACGAGTACTGCCACGAGACCTGGGTGTCCCAACAGGGGCCGCCCACCTTCCGGCTACTCGTGCGGCAACGGAGCCGGTGGGGGCAGGGCGCCATGCAGTGCATTCGCTATCTCAACCCGGTGCTGCGCTCACCCCAGATCTCCACCGGCGCTGCGGTCGAGATCACCTACTTTCTGATGCTGCCGTGGCTGCAGATCTTCGGCGACCTGGTGTACGTGGTCGCCCTGATGGCGCTGATCTACGCCTCCTTCACCGTTCCCGGCGGCCCGGTGCACTGGCTCGGCGACGCGGGGGCGTGGCAGCTCATTCCCATGTTCCTGATCTTCGGCATCGGGCCGCTGGTCATCTGGGGTCCCATCTACCGCCGCCACATTGCCAACGACCTCTCCCGTCGGCAGGCCTGGGCGCTCGGTCTCGCCAACTGGCCCTACATCTTCGTGCACCACTTCGCGGTGTGGTGGGCGTTCAGCCGGATGCTGCGCTCCCGTCACGATTGGAAGAAGACGGAGCGCTTGGACTGGCGGGCCCTCGTGCCCGGCTTCGACGCCGGGCCCGCGTTCGCCGACGCCCTCATCGCCGCCTTCGTACCCGCCGCCGCCTTCGCCTTTCCCAGCGGGTACGCCGAATCGCCGTCCCTCCCGCGGCCCGCCGCCAAGGAGCGGGTTTCCGGGACCGGCGGGGTTGCGAAGGGGGCGGTCAGCGGCCGGTTGCGCCCGGCCGCGCTGCGCACCCCCACGCCGTCGGCCTCCCACCCCCGGGCCACCGCGCCCGGACGCCTGGTGGTGCGGGGGGCCGCCTCTGGCTCCCGCCCGGTGAGCGGGGTGGCGACCCGGTCCCGGCGACCCCCGGCGCGAGAGCCGGTCCATAGTCGCCTGGGCTGACGCGGGGGCCGGCCCGAGTCGTGATGTGGCGGCGCCCGCCAGCCTTCAGACCCGATCGGTCGCGTATCCTCGCTGGCAGCACTCACCCTTATCGGCGCTCTTGTGGGCGCCCGGGAGGCCGACCGCATGCCGCTGCTCGAGCGAGACGGAGCCGAGATCTATTACGAGGTACACGGCGACGGCTACCCGTTGATCCTGTTCGCCCCGGGTGGCATGCACTCGGTCGCCCAGATGTGGCGGCAGCGGCCCGGGGCGCCCGGTCAGCGCATGCCCTGGATCGATCCGATGTCCGAGCTGTCGGACCGCTTCCAGGTCGTCGCCATGGACCAGCGCAACGCCGGCCGCTCGTCGGCACCGATCACCGCCACCGACGGATGGGCCACCTTCACCGCCGATCACCTGGCGCTCATGGACCACCTCGGCTTCGAACGGGTGCACGTCATGGGCGGCTGCATCGGGTCCTCCTACTGCCTGGGTTTGTGCCAGGCCGCCCCGGACCGGGTGACCGCGGCCGTCCTGCAAAACCCCATCGGGCTCAGCGCCGGCAACCGGGGCGCCTTCCTGGCCATGTTCGACAGCTGGGGCAACGAGTTGCAGACTCGCCGGGAGGACATCGACGAAGCCGCCTTGGCGGCCTTTCGCCAGTCGATGTTTGGCGGGGACTTCGTGTTCAGCGCCACCCGGGACTTCGTCCGGACCAGCCCCGTCCCCCTTTTGGTCCTCGCCGGCAACGACGAGTTCCACCCCACCGCCGTGGCCGAAGAGATCGCCGACCTGGCGCCTGATGCCCAACTCGTCATGGAGTGGACCAGCCCCACCCACCACGCGGCCACGTTGGCACGGATCGGCGAGTTTCTCGGGACGCACACGCCGGCGTCGGTGTAGAGCGCAGGTCCCGGCCGGGGCGCGGCGGTCGCCATCCGGCGCCCCCCGGGGGGCGCCGGGGCCTGGTGCGGTTTGTATCTCTGGTGCACTTGTGTGCATCTCATAGACATAAGTGCACCAGAGATACAAACCGCACCAGCAACCGACCGCCGGCGCGGCCTGCAGCGCACCCGCGAACCGACCGCCGCGTGGCCTGCGGCGAGCGAGGGCAGCCGCCGGCCCCGCCGGCCCCGCCGGCCCCGCCGGCCCCGCCGGCGCCTTGTTGCCAGCTGGAGGCGTTTAGAGCAAACTGCGGGTCATGACCGTCGCCGCAGACGCGCTGGCCCCGCGCCCCTCCGACGCCCGTCCCGGGCTGACCTCGCAAGAGTGGCGGCGCGCCGGCGGGATGGCCGCCTTCATCGTGACCCTTCACGTGACCGGCTTCGTCCTGCTGTTCGCAGCTGCCGCCGGCCACTACCACCTCTCCACCAAGGAAACCTTCGGGATCGGCACGGGCCTGCTCGCGTACACGCTCGGCATGCGTCACGCCTTCGACGCCGACCACATCGCGGCCATCGACAACACCACCCGCAAACTGATGTCCGAGGGACAACGACCCCTCTCCGTAGGATTCTTCTTCTCTCTCGGCCATTCCAGCGTGGTGTTCGTGTTGAGCGTGCTGCTCAACTTCGGCATCCGGGCCCTCAACCACCAGGTCAACCAGCCGGGCTCCCACCTCCATCACTACACCGGCCTGATCGGGACCTCGATCTCCGGCGCCTTCCTGTACCTGATCGCCATTCTCAACATCGTCATCCTGGTATCGATCGTGCGCATGTTCGTCGACATGCGCCGAGGCGTGTACGACCAGGCCGAACTCGAGCGCCAGCTCAACGCCCGGGGCATGATGAACCGCTTCTTCGGGCCGCTGGCCCGGCGCATCGACGCGCCGTGGAAGATGTACCCCATCGGCTTCCTGTTCGGGCTGGGCTTCGACACCGCCACCGAAGTGGCGTTCCTCGTGCTCTCCGGCTCGGCGGTGGCGTCCGGCCTGCCGTTCTGGGCGGTCCTCTCCCTCCCCATCCTGTTCGCGGCCGGGATGAGTCTGCTGGACACCATTGACGGATCGTTCATGAACTTCGCCTACGGCTGGGCGTTCTCCAAGCCGGTCCGCAAGGTCTATTACAACATCACCATCACGGCCCTCTCGGTGGGCGTGGCCTTCGTGATCGGCACCATCGAACTCCTGTCGGTGCTCAGCACCCAACTCGACCTGACCGGCGGGTTGTGGGGCTGGACGAGCAAGTTCAACATCAACCACGCCGGCTACATCATCGTCGGCCTCTTCGTGGTCACCTGGGTGGCCGCGCTGGCGATCTGGCATTTCGGGGACGTGGAGGCTCGCTGGGAGCGAGCTGCCGACGGGGGCGCGTCCAGGAACCGGGCCAGTGACGGTGACCGAAGGCCTCGACGTCGACGCGGTCCTGGCGGAGGTCATCGAGCTGCTCCGCGAGCGCGGGGACGAGCCAGCGCCGGCCTGCGCCCGGTCCTGGAGGCATTGGCCGCCGCGGCCGGGCACCGCAGCGCCGAGGAACTGGCCGGTGCGGTACACGCCCGCCACCCCGAGATCCACGAATCGACGGTGTACCGCAACCTGGACCGTTTGGAGCAACTCGGCGTCGCCTACCACACCCACCTCGGGCACGGACCGGCCTTGTGGCATCTGACGGCCAGCATCCACCAGCACCTGACGTGTGAGGCGTGCGGGGCAGTGGTGGCGGTGGACCCGGCGGTGTTCACCGCGTTGGCCGCCACCCTGCAGCGCGAAGCGGGATTCGTCGCCGACTTCCGCCACTTCGCCATCAGTGGCCGCTGCGCCGACTGCCACTCCGAGCCGTAGGGGGGTCCGCCGGCCCGTCGGCTACCGGTCCACGTACGGGCAGTGCCGGCAGCCCTGCTGGCAGCAGCTGCCGCGGTCCCACAGGGTGGCCGCCGTCTGGACGAAGAGTCCGGTCCCGGGGTCGAAGTAGCCGGCCTCACCCGCCACCACGGCGTCGTGGTGGGCGTCGATGATGGGGACGTAGTCCGCCCGGGCCGGGTCCAACCGGTCGGGAGCCGGCACCAACCGCTCCGGCGCCAACCCGACCGGGCGCTCGGGCCGGTCGAGGGTCCGCAGCACCAGCCACCACGAGGCCAGCCCGTGCGGGCACGACTGCGCCGGCGCCACCAGGCACTCGTCCGGGCAACGGCACATCCCATCGGCCATCCACTCGGCCAGGGTTCCGGGATCCGGTGGCGCCCAGCCGCTGTTGGCGTCAAACCAGGCGTGCGTCCGCCGGATCGCCTCCGCCGCACTGTGCACCACGGGGGGCTGAGTCATTCCTTCGGGGTCAGCGCCCCGACGTAGCTGTCGAGGGCCGCCACGAACGCCTGCGCGGCCGGTGAAAGAGGCCGGTCCTTTCGCGACGCCAGCCCGATCCGCCGCCGGAGGGTGCCGCCCCGAAAGCGCACGGCCCGGAGCGGCCCCTCGCTGGCGACCACCGACTCGGGGACCACCGCGCCGGCCACCCCGGCCCCGGCGAGGGCGAGCGCGCCGTCCATCTCCAGCCCGGACATGGCCATGATCGGGGCGAAGCCGGCCCGTCGGCAGGCCTCGATGGTCGCCTCCCGCAGGTCGTATCCGTCTTTGAACATCACCAGCGGCACCCCCTCCAACTCCCCCACCCGGATGCTGCGCCGGCCGGCTAGTGGATGCTCGCCGCTCACGGCCAGCACCAGCTCCTCTTGCATCAGGTCCGAGGTTGTCACCCAGGGCCGATCCACGGGCAGGATGACCACGGCCAAGTCGATCTCGCCGCCTTCCAGGCGGCGGACCAGGTCCTGCGAGCCCGCCTCGTGCACGGTCAGTTCCAATCGCGGATGGGCGCCGTGGAAAGCCGCCAGCACCGGCGGCAGCAGGTTGGTGGTCAGGCTCGGGGTGGCGCCCAGGGCCAGGCGACCCCGCTGCAGTCCCAGCAGGTCGCGCACGGCCGCGGCCCCGGCCTCGCAGTCGGCGAGCACCTGCCGGGCCCAGGGCAGGAAGGCCTCGCCGGCGCCGGTCAGGATGACCTCGTTGCGGGCCCGGTGGAACAGCGGGGCCCCCAGCTCGTGCTCGAGGGCGGCCACCGCGCTGCTCACCGAGGGCTGGGCCACGTGCAGGCGGGCGGCGGCCTGGGTGAAGCGGCGCTCCTCGGCGACGGAGACCACGTAGCGGAGCTGGTGCAGCTGCATAGGCAGAGCCTATCGCCGCCAGAGGAAAGCGATCCTTTACCTGTAGGCCCGGCGGCCGTACGGTAGACCGGCTCAACCGGATTGAGGATGTGCGAGGACAAGAGGGGAATCCATGGCTGCTCCAGTCGCACCGATGGCGCCGGCACCTGCGCCGGCTCAGGCTCGGGCCGCCATCCCCGAGCGCACGCTGCGGACCGACCGCTGGTGGGTGAACCCGCTGGTATCCGCCAGCGTCCTGTTCGCCTTTATCGTGTATTCGACCTGGGCCGCCTTCCAGAACGCCAACTATTTTTCCCGGCCCTACATCTCCCCGTTCTACTCGCCGTGCATCGCGTCACTGTGTGAGCACGCCCGGGCCGGCGCCAACCACGGCGTGCACGTGCCGACCGTGGGGATCGTCGGCACCTGGTGGCCGATCTCGCCCGCCATCTTGATCCTGATCGTGCCGCTCGGCTTCCGGCTCACCTGTTACTACTACCGCAAGGCGTACTACCGGGCTTTCTGGCTGTCGCCGCCGGCGTGCGCCGTGGCCGAGCCGCACAAGTCGTACAGCGGCGAGACCCGCTTCCCGCTGATCCTGCAAAACGTCCACCGTTACTTCTTCTACCTCGGTCTCCTCCTCAACACCATCTTGACGTACGACGCGGTGGTGTCCTTTCGGGACTCGCACGACCACTGGGGCCACATGGGCTTCGGGACCTTGATGCTGGTGGTCAACGCCGCCCTGCTGTGGTCCTACTCGTTGTCGTGTCACTCCTGCCGGCACATCATCGGCGGCCGGCTCAAGCACTTCTCCAAGCACCCCATCCGGTTCAAGGCCTGGGGCCTGGTGTCCAAGCTCAATCAGCGGCACATGCAGATCGCCTGGGCCAGCCTGGTGTTCGTGGCCCTCGCCGACCTGTACGTCCGGCTGGTGGCCAGCGGCACCGTCACGGATCCCCGATTCTTCTGAGCAGGGAGCTCTCGTCATGAGCGAATACGAACGTCAGTCCTACGACGTGGTCATCATCGGGGCGGGGGGCGCCGGCCTGCGGGCCGCCATCGCCGCCCACGAAGCCGGGGCCAAGACCGCGGTGATCTGCAAGAGCCTGCTCGGCAAGGCCCACACGGTCATGGCCGAGGGCGGCATCGCCGCGGCCATGGGCAACCTCTATCCGGACGACAACTGGCAAGTCCACTTCCGCGACACCATGCGGGGCGGCAAGCTCCTCAACCACTGGCGCATGGCCGAGCTGCACGCCAAGGAGGCGCCGGAACGGGTGTGGGAGTTGGAGCAGTGGGGGGCGCTCTTCGACCGCACCCCGGACGGCCTCATCAGCCAGCGCGACTTCGGCGGTCACCGCTACGCCCGCCTGGCCCACGTCGGCGACCGGACCGGCCTGGAGATGATCCGGACCCTGCAGCAGCGCACGGTGTCCCTCGGGATCGACGTGTTCATGGAGTGCACCGTCACCAACGTGCTCAAGCAGGAGGGGCGCGTCGCCGGCGCCTTCGCCTACTGGCGGGAGTCGGGCCGCTTCATCGTCTTCGACGCGCCGGCGGTGGTCCTGGCCACCGGCGGGATCGGCAAGTCGTGGAAGGTGACGTCCAACTCGTGGGAGTACACCGGCGACGGCCACGCCCTGGCCCTGCAAGCCGGGGCCACCCTCATCAACATGGAGTTCGTCCAGTTCCACCCCACCGGGATGGTGTGGCCGCCGTCGGTCCGCGGGCTGCTGGTCACCGAATCGGTCCGCGGCGACGGCGGTGTGCTGCGCAACTCCGAGGGCAAGCGCTTCATGTACGACTACATCCCCGAGTTCTTCAAGGCCGAGACCTCCGACAGCGAGGAGGAGGGCGACCGCTGGTACACCGACAAGGTCAACAACCGCCGCCCGGCCGAGCTGCTCCCCCGCGACGAGGTGGCCCGGGCCATCAACAACGAGATCAAAGAGGGACGCGGATCGCCCCACGGAGGGGTATTCCTCGATATCGCCAGCCGCCGCAGCCCCGAGTACATCCAGAAGCGGCTGCCGTCGATGTACCACCAGTTTATGGAGCTGGCCGACGTCGACATCACCAAGGAGCCCATGGAGATCGGGCCCACCTGCCACTACGTGATGGGCGGCGTCGAGGTCGACCCCGACAGCGCCCAATCGACGATCACCGGCCTCTATGCGGCGGGGGAAGTAGCCGGCGGCATGCACGGCGCCAACCGGCTCGGCGGCAACTCGCTCAGCGACCTGCTGGTCTTCGGCCGACGGGCCGGGCAGTACGCCGCCGACTACGCGCGTGGGTTGGGAGCGAGCCGCCCCGCGGTCGCCGAAGCCGACGTGGAGGCGGCCGCCAAGACAGCGCTCGCCCCCTTCGACAGCGAGGGCGGGGACAACGCCTACACCATCCACCAGGAGCTGCAAGGCGTGATGCAGGACCTGGTCGGCATCATCCGGCGGGAGTCGGAGATCGAGCAAGCCCTCAAGTCCATCGCCGAGCTGCGGGCCCGGGTGGAGCAAGTCACGGTGGAAGGCCACCGCCAGTACAACCCGGGCTGGCACCTGGCCCTCGACCTGCGCAACATGCTGCTGGTGTCCGAGTCCGTGGCCCGGGCGGCCCTGGAGCGCAAGGAGAGCCGCGGCGGCCACACCCGCGACGACTACCCGATGACCGACTACGACTACTGGGGCAAGCGCAACGTCATCGTCGAGCTGGACGACGACCGTCAGGTCAGCGTGCGCCAGCAGCCGCTGCCCGAACCCCCGCCGGAGTTGGCGGCCCTCCTGGAGGAGCAGCACTGATGACCTACGACCTGAAGATGCGCATCTGGCGAGGGGACGCCTCGGGCGGGGGCCTGGTGGATTACACGGTGCCCGTGGAGGAGGGCGAGGTGGTGCTCGACGCCGTCCACCACGTGCAGGCCATGCGCGCCGGGGATCTCTCGGTCCGGTGGAATTGCAAGGCCGGCAAGTGCGGTTCGTGCTCCGCCGAGGTCAACGGCCGACCCCGGCTCATGTGCCTGGCCCGGCTGTCGAACTTCCCCACCGACGAGCCCATCACCGTCACCCCGATGCGGACCTTCCCCGTCATCCGCGATCTGGTCACCGACGTCAGCTTCAACTACGTGAAAGCCGCGCAGGTGCCGGCGTTCACGCCCAGCGCGGACCAGCCCCAGGCGCCGTTCCGGATGCAGCAGGTGGACGTGGAGCGCTCCCAGGAATTCCGCAAGTGCATCGAGTGCTTTCTGTGCCAGAACACCTGCCACGTGATCCGTGACCACGAGGACAACAAGCCGGCCTTCGCCGGGCCCCGGTTCTTCATCCGCTACGCCGAACTCGACATGCACCCCAACGACGGGGTGGACCGCAAACAGATGGCGCAGGACGAGCAGGGCCTCGGGCTGTGCAACATCACCAAGTGCTGCACCGAGGTCTGCCCCGAGAACATCAAGATCACCGACAACGGCATCATCCCCATGAAGGAGCGGGTGGTCGACGTCAAGTACGACCCGGTCCGTTTTCTGAGCCGGCGGAAGCGCACGCCGGCGCCGTAGGTGGTCGCCGGCGGCGGCCGGAGGCCGGCGGCATGCCCCGCCGACTTCTGACCGTTTCGTCGACTTCTGACGAGTTACGTGTCTCCCAGACACTTAAGTCGTCAGAAGTGAGCGAATCCGTCAGAGATTCGAAAGCGCCAGATTCCGCTGACCCTGGGCCAGGCGCTCCAAGCGGGCCCCCACCTCCGCCGCGCTAGCATGCTCCTCCGCGTCACAAGGACCTGTGGTGCAGTTTGGAGTGCACGCCGGCCTGTCAAGCCGGAGGTCGCGGGTTCAAATCCCGTCAGGTCCGCGGTCGGATAGCTCAGCTGGTAGAGCGCGCGCCTGAAAAGCGTGAGGTCACCGGATCGACGCCGGTTCCGACCACCAGGAAAGTGGCCCCTGACCAGGGATTTTGTCCCTGGCCAGGCGGCCGCTCCTGAGGCCCTCGAAGGGCAAGGAAGCCGCTGAGGGGGGTAGCGTTACGCTCCCTCCGCCAGAGCGATCCTCCCCATGGCCTGGCTGCCCGGACCCGCCCCCAAACCCGGCAACCCGCGCGGCGGCCGGCCCGATCGATGAGTTCCACGACGCCATCCCGTCTCATTTCCAACTGACCAAGGAAAGAGACCATGAGCATCGACTACGAGATCACCGATTGGGAGGCGGCCCCGGCCGAGTTGTTCGGGCCCCCCCAGGTCGTCACCACAGGGCGGTCCCGCTGGGTCGCGCTGGTCGTGCTGTGCGTTGGGATGCTGATGATTGTTCTCGATGTCACCGTCGTGAACGTTGCACTTCCCTCCATTCAGCGGGACCTTCGCTTCTCCCAAGCCAATCTTGCTTGGGTGGTCAACGCCTACCTCCTCACCTTCGGTGGGCTGTTGCTGCTGGCCGGGCGGATTGGGGATCTCTTCTCCCGCCGCGGCGTCTTTCTCTCCGGCCTCGCCATCTTCACCTTCGCATCGCTGCTCTGCGGTATCGCCCAGACGCAAGCGATGCTCGTTGCCGCCCGGTTCCTCCAAGGCGTGGGCGGCGCCATGACGTCAGCCGTGATCCTCGGGATGATCGTCACCATGTTCCCCGAACCACGCGACCAGGCCAAGGCCATTGGCGTGTTCAGTTTCGTGGCGTCCGCTGGCGGATCGATCGGGCTCCTGGCCGGCGGTCTGGTGACTCAGGCACTCGACTGGCACTGGATCTTCTTCATCAACCTGCCCGTTGGCGCGGCCACGGCTGTGTTCGCTCGTCGCTTGTTGCCCCGTGACCGCGGGACGGGTCTGCTGGGCGGAGCTGACATCACCGGGGCAATCCTCATCACCGGTGGACTGATGCTGGCGGTCTATGCCATCGTAAAGCCCGCGGCCGAATACGGCTGGACTGCGATCCAGACTCTGGCTTTCGTTGGTGCCGCTCTCGCCTTGCTCGCAGCCTTCGTTGCCCGCCAGGCGACCGCTCGGAACCCGCTCATTCCTCTGGTTACCTTCCGTTCTCGGAACCTGGCGGGAACCAACGCGATTCAAATGCTGACGGTTCCCGCCATGTTCGGAATGTTCTTCCTCGGTTCGCTGTATCTACAGCGGGTGCTCGGATACGACGCCCTGCACATCGGTTTGGCGTTCCTGCCGTTGACGCTGCTGATGGGCACACTGTCGCTCGGGTTCACGGACCGGTTGACGATGCGATTTGGCGCCAAAGCCACCTTGATAGCCGGCTTTCTACTGGTTGGCGCCGGCCTCGCCCTGTTGACCCAACTGCCCGTACGCGGCGCCTATTTGACCAACATCCTGCCCGCTATCGTCCTATTCGGCATAGGGGCAGGGCTCGCGTTTCCGGCGCTGATGACGCTGGCAATGTCGGGCGCCACGCCCGAAGACGCCGGGTTGGCGTCGGGCCTGGTCAATACGACGGCGCAGATCGGCGGGGCGCTCGGACTGGCCGTGCTCGCAACTATCGCCAGCAGCAGGACACACCAGCTCGCTGGTCGGGGCCAATCGTCGGCCGCGGCCCTGACTCAGGGGTACCGGCTGGCATTCCTCATTGCGTTGGGACTCATCGCGGTCGCAATCGCATTGGCGGCGATGCTGTTGCGACACTCGCCCAACGTGGAAGAGCTGGGCGGCGGACAAGACCGCGGACAAGACCGCGGATCGTTCGAAGACGTGGACGCTCCAGCGCTCAACCTTCTCGCCGAACCCGTCCCATGTATGGCTGATTGACCTTGCCATCCGCCGTCAAGATGACCTTGACAGGTCCGGCAGTGTCAAGGTAGTCTTGACGGTATGACGCAGGCACCAGAACCAGACGACCCGAGCGAACCCCGCAAAGTCTCGCCCCTAATGATCGCCACTTGGGAGGCGGCCACCTCCGACCCTGATCCGCTGGCTGCTCTGGGCGCCACCCGAGCCCTGGTGGGGCTCCTATCGACATGGGAGTCGCAGCTGGCCGGAGAAGCGGTGGCCGCCGGGGCGACCTGGGAATCGATCGGGGGGTCAGTTGGCGTGAGCCGCCAGGCCGCTTGGGAGCGCTTCCACGACGAAGTCCACGACTTCCGATACCAAGTGAAGAATGAGGCCCGCACTCTGCGCGACCGACAGCGCAAAGAATGGGACGAGTTCAGGGACAACGTGAAGAGCCAGGCCAAAGCTCGCCATCGCCATTCGCACTAACGGTCGTCGCCAACCACTGGCGCCATCCCGTAAGGTCCACTCTGACAAGGACGTGGTCATGAGCGACACGACGCAGTTCACGATTGGTGCCGAGGCGATCTGTACCGACGGCGTTGCCGGCGAGGTGAGGCAGGTAGTGATCGATCCGGTGGCGCGGGTGGTCACCCATCTCGTGGTCGAGCCCAAGCACCGCAGCGGTCTCGGTCGCCTCGTCCCCCTTGACCTCGTCGATGCCACGACCGGCGACATCCGACTTCGCTGCACGACGGCGGAGTTCGAGCAGCTCGACCATGCCGAAGAAACGCAGTTCCTGACGGGCGGGATCGGCGGGTACGGCGGCTACGCACCCGGCCAGACGCTGGCTTGGCCCTACTACGGCCTCGCTGGCGGCATGCTGGGCGACGTGATTGGCGGCGGCGTGGGGATAGGCAATGCCGCGTTGCCCGTTGTCCACGACACTCTCCCCTTAGGCGAGGTGGCCGTACAGCGGGGGGACCAGGTCCACGCCACTGACGGCGACATCGGCCAGGTCCAAGGGCTCGTGATCGATCCGCGCAACCGTCACGTAACCCACGTGCTGCTGCAAGAAGGACACCTGTGGGGCCGCAAGGAAGTCGCTATCCCCATCAGCGCCGTGGCCGGCGTCGACGAGCACGGCATCAAGCTCAAGATGACGAAGGACGACGTGGCGGACTTGCCTCCGGTGGACTTCGACCACCTGTGAGTGGTCGGGCCCGGCCGCTATCGGCAAAGGTGGCCGGATGGAGACGCTCAAGGACCGGGTAGCGGTGGTGACCGGGGCTGCCAGCGGCATCGGTCTCGGGATCGCCGAGTCGTTGGTGGCCGAGGGGATGAAGGTGATGCTCGCCGACGTCGACGCCGCCGGTCTGGCCCGGGAAGAAGGACGCCTGGCCGCCGCCGGGGCGACGGTCGCGTCGTCGGTGGTCGATGTCGGCGACGCCTTCGAGGTCGACGGGCTCGCCGACGCGGTACTGAGTCGCTTCGGCGGTGTGCACCTCATCTGCAACAACGCGGGCATCGTCCGGCCCGGCCGGACCTGGGAACTCCCGCTCGCCGATTGGGAGGCCGTCCTGCGAGTCAACCTGATGGGGGTGGTGCACGGCGTGAGGAGCTTCGTCCCGGCCCTGCTCGCCTCCGGCGAGGAGGGCCACGTGGTCAACGTGGCCTCGATGGCCGCGGTCGTCCCGGTGCCCGGCATCGGCCCGTACAACGTGTCCAAACACGGGGTGCTGGCGCTCAGTGAGGTCCTGCAGGCGGAGTTGGCCGCGGCCGGGGCGCCGATCGGTGTCACCGTGGTGATGCCGGGCCGGGTGCCCACCCATCTCGGCCGGCCGCCCGGGTCGTCTCATACGGAGCCGGCCCCGGCCCTCCAGCCCGGTGAGATCGACCCCGCCGACGTGGGAGTCCAGGTGGTGGAGGCCGTCTATCGCAACCAGCTCCACCTCTTCACCCACCCCGACCGCATAGGTGACGTGGTGGCTCGGTTCGCCCGGATTACCGACTCGGTGACGCCAGGCTGATCTCGGCTACCGACACTTTGTCGCCGATGCCTTTCAGCCGCCGAGCCCGGGCCCGGCCGACCGTGATGCCGGGTACCGGTCCCGCGGCCGCGATGGCACCCATGGTGGCGACGGCGTGCCCGCCGCGGGCGATCTCCGCCACCCGGGCGGCCACGTTGACCGCGTGACCGATGACATCATCGGCGCTCACGATGGCGTCGCCCATGTGCACGCCGGCTCGCAACCGTAGCGGGGGCGGAGCGGTGTCGATCAGGCCGACCGCGGCCCGCAGGCCGCCCTCCGGGTTGGGGAACGTGCACAGCAGCCCGTCCCCGAGGTGCTTGACGATCCGGCCCCCGTCCCGCCGCACGACCGGGCGCGCCGCCCGCTGGTGCACTTGGAGCAGCGCCAGGGCGGCTTGGTCACCGTTCTCGGCCGTAAACGAGGTGAAGCCCTCGAGGTCGGTGAAGACCACCGTCATCGGCTCGGGCCGACCGCTCTCCGGCGGCCCCAACCGGGACGACAGCAGCTGGGCCGCGCCCAGCCCCAGCGCCGAAAGCCGCGACGGACGCTGCTCGACGGTGCGCTCCAGGAACCGCTCGATCACCACGGACGGCCCGGCCGTCGACATCGGTGCCTCACCCGGGTTGTCCAGCCAGCGCCGGTCGATCAGGCCCATCTCTAAGGCCACGTCCGCGGCTTCGGCGTCATGGCGGATCAGCTCGGCCGCCTTGCGGGCCAGGAGCCGGCGCACCCTCTCGACGGTATTGGCCCCGACGTCCGCGCTCGATCCGCCTGCTCGGGGTTCACCCGATCACCCTACCGGGGTACCCTCCCGCCAACGGGTCCCCGCCGGCACCGTGGCCGGCTCCTTGGGCAGGCCCAGCACCATCTCGCCGATGATGTTGCGCTGCACCTGGGACGTGCCGGCGTAGATCGTGCCGGCCCGGGCCATGAGGAAGGTGCCGACCCAGGAGGCGCTGTCGTCAGGCGCCCCCACGTCGTCGGCCTGGAAACCGCTCGACATGCGCCCCGACGGGATCAGGGCCCCGGCGCCCAGGATGTCCACCGCGAGCTCGGTGGCCACCTTGTGGTACTCGCTCCAGTACAGCTTGAACGTCGACTCCGTCGGCCCCGGCTGCCCCCCGGCCAGGAACTTGGTCAAGGTGCGCATCCCGAGATACCGCATGATCTCGACCTTGGCGTAGCACCAGGCCAGGCGTTGGCGGATCAAGGGATCCGATGAAGCGCCCGTCGATCGGGCCAACTCCAGCAACCGGTCCAGCTCGGACCTGAACATGATCGGAAACGTGGCCGCCGCTTCCCCCCGCTCGTACCCGAGCAGGGTCATGGCCACCGCCCAGCCGGCGTTGACGCCGCCGACGACATTGTCCCGGGGGGTGCGGGCGTCGGTGAAAAACGTCTCGTTGAACTCCGACTGGCCCGTCATCATCCGGATGGGGCGTACCGCCACCCCGGGCCGCTCCATGGGGACCAGCAGGAAGGTGATCCCCTTGTGTTTGGGGGCCTCCGGGTCGGTGCGCGCCAGCACGAACACCCAGTTGGCCAGATGGGCCACCGAAGTCCAAGTCTTCTGGCCGTTGATCACCCACTCGTCGCCGTCGAGGACCGCCCGGGTGCCCAGGTTGGCCAGGTCGGACCCGGCCCCGGGCTCGGAATACCCCTGGCACCAGCGGTCGGCGCCCGACAGGATGCGGGGCAGGAAGCGCCGCTTCTGCTGGTCGGTCCCCCACTGCAGGATGGTGTTGCCGACCATCTGGATGCCGAGTACGTCGTTGGGGCCGCCGGTCGGCACGCCGGCCCGGAAAAACTCCTCGGCCATGACGACCTGCTCGAGGGGCGACAGCCCGCCGCCGCCGTACTCCTGGGGCCACGACGCGGCCAGCAAACCGTTGTCGTAGAGCGTGGCCCGCCATAGTTCCGCCGGCGAAGCTGCTGGCCGCCTCGTGTTCTAGCCCCTTACGCCCTTCGACCCGGTGGGCAGGGGCTTGCCGAGGGAAGGCGCGGGCTTGCGGTTTGTACTTATGAGCCTTGGACCCTTGGTGGTAGTGCGGGTCCACGACCCCTAACCTACCGGCGTGTCGCCTCCAAGCGCCGGTCCGCGGTGCGGCCGATCACCCGGGCCAGGGCCACCAGTACGAACGCCAGCCCGAAGGCTTCCAGCACCTGGTGCCAGCCCCACCCCAGCGCCACCGCCATGACCAGCTCGATCCCTGCTGGCCAAGTAGGGGCAGGCCCCACCAGCTCCGGAGCCGGCGCCGGAACGCCACCACCGCCAGGGCCGCGCCGAGCAGCACGAAGAACAACGGCCCGTAGCCGAGGGCGATGACGCAGAACAGCCCGACCAGGCCACACAAGAAGTAGAACACGGAAGCCGGAATTTTAGCGGACCCGCTCTTGCCCCGACCATGATGGCGCCCTGGATCTGCCGGTGGTGGTGGACGGGGGGCCCGTCCCCGAGCGACTGGTGGCCCGGGCCCGGCGGCGGGTCGATGTGGCCGCCGGACCGCTGGCCTCGGCGACGGTGGCCGAGCTAAGGCCCGACATCCCGCGCTCGATCGGCGTGGTCGGCGCCCCAGCGGCGGCCGCCGAGGTGGCCCGCCAGCTGCACCGCTCCGGGCTACCGGTGACGGTGTACAGCGACCTGCCCGTGGACGTGGAAGCCGGCATCGAGGTCGACCGTATCAGCGATACCGGGCCGCCGATCGACGCGGCTGACTCCTTGCTGGACCTGATCGGCCACACCCCGCTGGTCCGGATGGACCGGATCGGCGCGACCTGTCCGGGCAGTTGTTCGCCAAGCTGGAGTTCCTCAACCCCGGCGGCAGCATCAAGGACCGACCCGCCTTGGCCATGGTGGAAGCCGCCGAGCGGGACGGCTTGTTGACGCGGGGTGGCACCATCGTCGAGCCGACCTCGGGCAACACCGGGGTGGGACTGGCGATCGTGGCCGCTCGCCGCGGCTATCGCTGCATTTTCACCATGCCGGACAAGATCGCCGGCGAGAAGGTGGCCCTGCTGCGGGCCTACGGCGCCGAGGGGGCGGTCCGCCCGACCGCGGTCGACCCGGAGCACCCCGATTCGTACTACTCGGTGGCCCGCCGGCTGACCGAGACCACGCCGGGCGCGGTCATGCCCAACCAGTACGCCAATCCCCACAACCCGGAGGCCCACGAGCGCACGACCGGGCCGGAGCTTCGCGGCGCCAATCGGCCGGGCGCATCACCCATCTGGTCGCCAGCATCGGGACCGGGGGGACGATCACCGGGGTGGGGCGGTATCTCAAGGCCCAGAATCCCGCCATCCAGATCATCGGGGCCGACCCCGAGGGGTCGGTGTACTCCGGCGGGCAGGGCCGCCCCTACCTGGTCGAAGGCATCGGCGAGGACTTCTGGCCGGCGACCTACGACCGCCAGATCGCCGACCGGGTCAACCTCGCCGACGAGCCTACCGGTAACCTTAACTCCCGGCAGGGCGAAGAGATCATGGAACTGTTCAAACAACTCAATAACGAAGGCGTCACCATCATCCAGGTTACCCACTCGGAGAAGAATGCCGCCTACGGTACCCATATTATCAACCTGCTGGACGGACGAGTGGAACTGTGAAAATATAAATATAGCAGCAAATAAAGAAAGATTATGACCATGCAACGACCATTAATAGGAATAGCCACAGCATCGTTTATCCTGTTGCTCCTCCAACATTCCGCTACCGCCCAGACAAAAGGCGCCGACAGCCTCACCAGCCAGATAAGTTCCGGCCCCGCAGTAACGTATACGATCCAGCAGTGTATCGACAGCGCCATAATGAACAACGCAAACGTCAAAGTGACCGAATTCATCGCCCGCACCGCCCAGGCCAATCTCCTCGGGCAAATTGGCACCGCGCTGCCGACCCTTAGCGGCTACGGTCAGTTCATCAATAATGGCGGTAGGTCGGTCAATACCGTTACCTATACCTATGTCACGGAGAATTACAATCAGGGCTATGGACAGGTATACGGCAATTGGACACTCTTCAATGGATTCAGCATTCACAATTTCATCAAACAATACTCGCTTGCTTACCAGGCCGACAAAAAAGACTGGCAATATCAAAAGGACCTGATAACCATCACGATCATCCAGGACTACCTGGCGATTCTGGGCACGGAAGAACAGTTGGACCTCGCGGAGCGACAAGCCGCCGATGTCCGTCACAAGGCTGACCTTATGAGCATCCAGGACAGCCTCGGTGCTATCGCACACAGCGCAATGACAGATCAATTAGCCTTGCTGAATACCAGCGAGCTCACGATCGTCAACACCAAGAATACCTTGGAACAAGGTAAGCTCAAACTGTCGCAGGATATGAACATCCCCTACTCGCCAAATATGGACGTCGCAAAGATCAACATCGACCCGACACCTGTAATCTACAATGCATCGGTCGACCAGGTCTATCAGAACGCGACACATAATATCGCCTCCATTCAAGCCGCGGAACTGCACGTGGAAAGCGCCAGAAAGGGAGTAGCCGCCGCCAAAGGGAATATGACCCCAACCCTGGCGCTGACCTATAACGTCCAATCCAACATTTCCACAGCTGCAACGACAACCGCATCGCTCGGACAAACCTACTACCAGGATGGCTCATACGTAAACATCGGCGGAACGCAGACGTTCGTCAACTATCCCACCGCCATTCCCGGAGCCACCAAAGGCGTCCCCTTCAATACCCAGTTCAAGAACAACGTTCAAACCTATCTCGGCCTGACCTTACAAATCCCTATTCTCAACCAGCTGAGATACAGGACCGCGTATAAAAACGCCATCGTCCTCCGGGACCAGGCCATTTTTAATCAAAAGACCACGAACGCCATTCTGCGCCAGAATGTAGAATCCGGCTACGTTGCCATGATGCAGAATTTCCGGACCTACAACATAACATACAAAGAAGTGCAGAACTACGAAGAATCCTTTCGCGAAGCCTCGATCCAATATCAAAACGGCTACATCAACTCCCTTAACTATGTCATCTATAACACCAACAAGAACTACTCCGAGCTTAACCTGATCGCCGCCAAATACAGCTACATCCTGTCCACCAAGGTACTCGACTATTACCAGGGCACGCTGACCTGGTAAACGCCCGGCACACTCCGACCCCAACGCCACCGTCGCCTGGCCACGCCTCAACGTCTTAGCCACTCTCCCAGCAGAGTGGCTATTTTTTTCCCTTCCACTATAAATCCATCATGCCCATACGCCGAATCGATCTCCACCAGCTCCGCGTCGGGCAAATGCGCCACCATAAACAACTGCTCCTCCACCGGACAAAGGATATCACCCGTCACCCCGACCAACAATGTTCTCTGATCGATCTCCTGCAACACCGTTTCCAGCCTCCCCCCACGCCCTCTTGCGAGCTGATGACTATCCATGGCCTTCGTCAGCAGCCAGTACGAATAAGCATGGAACCGGCTGGTCAGCTTATCCCCCTGATACTGGATATAGGAAGCCGCCCGGTACCCATCCAGCTTTTCCCGGTCCGGGTCTGTCTGCGTCTGTACCATTATCCCATAATTCCGATACGTAAGTATCCCTATCGCCCGCGCCGCCTTCAACCCGCGGCGGCCCGCTTCCGGCGTTGGCAAGACCCAACTCGGATCAGCCTCGATCGCCAACCGCTGCGCCGTATGCACCGCAATCCCCCAGGCGCTCTCCGCCGCCGACGTGGCGATCAGGAACAATTTGCCGATCACCTCCTTTTCCATCACCGCCCACTCCAAAACCTGGTACCCGCCCATGCTACCACCCATCAGCAATTGGATCTTCTCAAGACCCAGATGTTTCCTCAGCAGGATATGCGCCTTCACCATGTCCCGGATCGTCACCACCGGAAATTGCCCAAAGTAAGGCTCCCCCGTCCGCGGATCGATACTCAGCGGACCCGAGCTCCCATAACAAGACCCCAGGATATTGGCACAAACAATAAGATAGTCCTGCGGCCGGACCGCCCCGTCCTCCCCCACCACCCCCGGCCACCACTGCGCCACATCCGAATTCGCCGTCAGCGCATGACAGACCCATACGACATTACTCTTATCCGCATTAAGCTGACCATATACATGATAGGCGATCGTGATCCCGGGCAGCACCGCACCCCCTTCCAATTCGAACGGATGATCATATTGAAAATAATTCATGGGGCCAATTATTCATTTGGATTGCAAAATAAGCGCTTACCTGCCGTACTTTTGCAAAAATAGTAGATATATGGTCAGGATTGAACTCACCCGGGTTGAAGGCGATTTCGGCTTCGAAGCCAAAGACGCCTATGGACACATCGCACGAATGGACAGCAGCCCCGAGACCGGAGGTCAGGATTTCGGCATCCGCCCCATGCAGATGTTGCTCATGGGCCTGGGCGGCTGCAGCGGGATCGACATCATCTCGATCCTCAGGAAACAACGGCAGACCGTCGACGGCTTTCGCATGATCATCGACGGCGACCGCGAAAAAGGAAAAGACCCCACCCTCTGGGAAAAAGTACACGTCATCTTCGAACTGAAAGGCGAAATCAATGAAGATAAGGCAAAGAAGGCGTGCGAACTATCGATGGACAAATATTGTTCAGTAGCAGCCACCCTGCGCGAAGCCCACTGCAAGATCACCTGGGAAATGCGCATAATTCAATAAAATGCGCATAAACTCTTCAAAGGCTCTCAACCACTATCACCCGCCGCTATCAACAAACACCATCCGCCGTCATCATCACGAAACACCACCCACCACCATCACATAACCGAATTACCATGTCTTCACACCGCATCACCCAAGCCATCCGCATCCGCGCCGACCAAACTCCTGAAAAGGAACACTCCTCCCCGCTCTTCCTTACCAGCAGCTTTTGCTATGACGATGCCGAGGAGATGCGCGCCGTCTTCGCCGACGAAAAAGAAGCATATATCTATAGCCGTTTCAGCAATCCCACCGTCCAGGAATTCACCGACCGCCTCTGCGCCCTCGAAGGCGCGGAAGCCGGCTTCGCCACCGCCTCCGGCATGGCCGCCGTCGTCGCCTCCTTCCTTAGCTTGCTCAAACAAGGCGACCACCTGCTGTCCTGTAACGCCATCTTCGGCAGCACCCATACCATCATTACAAAATACCTCCCCAAATATGGCATCGAATACAGCTATGTCGATGCCTCCGATCCCAAAACCTGGGAATCCGCCATCCGGCCCAATACCAAAATGATCTACCTGGAAACACCCACCAATCCGGGTTTGGATATTATTGACCTTGAAGCAGCCGCCGCCCTAGCCCGTAAGCACAACCTGATCCTCAACGTCGACAACTGCTTCGCAACCCCCATCGGTCAAACCCCCGTTCAATACGGCGCCGACCTCGTCGTCCACTCTGCGACCAAATGGATCGACGGCCAGGGCCGTGTCCTCGGCGGAGCCGTCCTCGGAAAAAAGGAGCTGATCAAAGAGATCTACCTGTTCTGCCGCAGCACCGGCCCCTCCCTCTCCCCCTTCAACGCCTGGATCCTCAGCAGAAGCCTTGAGACCCTCGATGTCCGCATGGAACGACATTCCGCCAACGCCCTCCACATCGCGAAAGCGCTCGAATCCCATCCCGCGATCGCCAACCTCAAATATCCCTTCCTCCCCAGCCACCCGCAATACGAAATTGCCAAACGCCAGATGCACAACGGCGGCGGCATCGTCTGCTTCGAGCTGAAAGGCGGCCTCGCCAGCGGCCGCAACTTCCTCGACAAGCTAAAGATGCTAAGCCTGACCGCCAATCTCGGCGATACCCGCAGCATCGCCTCCCACCCGGCCAGTACCACCCACGCCAAGCTCACCCCCGCCGAACGCGCAGCCGCCGGCATCAGCGACGGCCTCATCCGGATCTCCGTTGGCCTCGAACACCGGGACGATATCCTGCAGGACATCCTGCAGGCCCTGTAGCGCCGCTACTCCCCCCAGATCTCTCCCTGCCCCTTCAACCAATCCTTCACCAGCTCGGTCGTTACCGACTTCGGTCTTTCGATCGGGAAACCAAGCGCCCGGTCCCAGCAAAGACTGGCCAACACTCCCAACGCCCGGCTAACGCCAAACAAGACCGTATAGAACTCATATTCGATCAATCCATAATGTACCAGCAACGCGCCGCTATGCGCATCCACATTGGGCCAGGGATTCTTGATCTTCCCCAGCGATTGCAGGATCGGCGGGACCGTTTCATAAATATTCCAGACCGTCTGCACCAGCGGATCATCCGGCATGTGTTTCTTGCCAAACTCCATCTGCGCCGCGAACCGCGGATCGGTCTTCCGTAACACCGCATGACCATACCCCGGCACCACCTTCCCCTCACTCAACGTCTTTTTGACATACGCAGCGATCTGTTCCCCGGAAGGCAACTCCACCCCAAGCTCCTCCCGCATCTCCAATATCCATTTGATCACCTCCTGGTTGGCTAAGCCGTGCAAGGGTCCGGCCAATCCGTTCATCCCGGCTGCCAGACACAAATAAGGGTCGCTAAGCGCCGACCCCACCAGGTGCGTCGTATGCGCACTCACATTCCCGCCCTCATGATCTGCATGGATCGTCATATACAACCGCATCAGTTCCCGGAACGTCTCATCTTCATAGCCCAGCATATGCGCAAAATTTCCGGCCCAATCCAATAACCCATTAGGGTGGATATGATCCTCATTCTTATACTTTCTCCGGTAGATATACGCCGCTACCCTGGGAAGCCGCGCGATCAGATCCATCGAATCATCGAAGACCGCATCCCAATAGTCTTTTTTGTTCAGCCCCTTGGAATATTTCGCCGCGAACTTGCTCTCCGTCTGAAGCGCCATAATGGCTACCACAAACTGCGTCATCGGATGCGAATCCTTCGGCAACGCCTCGATCGCCGCAAAAACATGATTCGGCACATGACTCCGCCGCTGCCAGTTCGAGGTGATCTCGTGCACATCCTCATCCGTCGGCAGCTGCCCCAGCAACATCAAATGGAACAACCCCTCCGGCAACGGCTCGGTCCCACCCTGCAAAGACTTTGGATTCGCTTTTGGTAACCGCTGCTGCAATTCGGGGATCGAATACCCCCGGAACCGGATACCTTCCTGCGCGTCCAGCAACGAGGTCTCGGTGACCAATCCCGTAATACCGCGCATCCCCTGGTAGATCTGTGCCAAGGTCACCTCCCCGATCTTGTCATTCCCATGGTCCTTCAGTAATTCCTTGATCTCGGCAGCTACCTCGTCAGCTTTCGTTTTGAACCTTTCTTTTATAAACGACATGTGCAGAATTTTTCGATCCACTAAATTAGGTCACGGATCGTTGAAGAGCAAATGAATTGATCCCTTTCCCATTAAAAAAGCGTTAACCCACTATTTCGGCGTCTTCACATAGAAGATCCACGCCACCCCCGTGAAAATGATATTGGGTAGCCACGCCGCCAGCATCGGCGGCAGACTGCCTTTCGTAGAGAACGTTACCGCAAACTTATCCATCACCACGAAAGTAGAGGCCATCACGATCCCTACCGCCAGGTGAAGCCCGCTCCCACCCCTGATCTTCCGCGATGCGATGATCGCCCCGATCATCGACATGATGATTACCGAAAAAGGCGTCGCATCCCGATGATATAACTCCACCTTAAACGTATTGAGCCCCTCCGCCCCCCTTATCTCTTCCATATGGATAAATTGGTGCAGTTCCGGCGTCGTCAGTTTGTCCTTCAAATAGTCATCCCGCCTCAATTCCTTGGGTTGCACATTCAGGTTGATATGCAGCGTATCCAGTCGCTTCAGCGTCTCCACCGCCCCATTGATCGTCCGCTCGATTACCGTGTTGAGCTTCCAGTCCTTTCTGATCGGGTCCCACCGGATCGTCTCCGCCTTCACCGTATAATAGACCGTATTGCCCTTCAACTTCTGCAAAAAAAAGCTGCTGGCCGTCTTGTTCGCCGTATCATAATACCGGAAATCGACAAACGTATGCGGATCTACCCGGAGATAGTAGTTATTGTTTCGGTACGGATCGCCATTATAGGAACTGTTGCGGTCCACGTAGACCGCCTGGAAATCCGTCCTGATCTCGTTCGCCCTGGGTACCCAATACTGGCTCGCCAGCCAGAAGATCAGCGACAGGAAAGCACCCCCGATCAGGTAAGGTCTCAACATCCGGTTATACCGCACACCCCCCGCCAGGATCGCAATGAACTCCGACCGGCCCGCCATCTTCGAGCTGAAATAGATGACGGCAATGAATACCATCAGCGGGAAGATCATCGACATGATAAACGGAATGAACCCAATAAAATAATGCGTAACCAATTGCCAGAAACTAAGCCCCGAACGCACAAAATCATCCGCCTTTTCACTCGTATCGATCACCACCGCAATCACCGTGATCACCAGCATCGTGAAGACAAAGGTTCCAAGGAATTTCTTTAGAATATAAGTATCAAGTAATTTGAACATGTCCTGTCATTCGGGCGCGAAGATAATAAGAAAGAACAAGCCCCTGCCCGCCGACCGTATTCACCGCCTCGCCTTCCGCCGCCGCCGATAACGGGATCCATAACACCGGTAGATACAATGCAATCATAATCAAGGCGCTATAAGCCGCACGCCCAGCAATCAGCCAAAAGCCGGCATCTGTTACACCTTTGTGAAACATATTCCTCACCGCATATTACCCACTGTCCCCGGAAAGAATAACACAACCTTTTTCTTATCAGTAACGTTCTACCTTTACCCGGAAAGATACCTGGCGCAATTAATGCGTTGGCGCCATCAAAGAGCAATATTGATCGTGCTGCTGTTATACATATATCTGGGTTTACAAGCCATATTGGCCTCCTGGCTTCTACAACCCTTTGTTCTGCTGCTTATCCACGGTATTGGAAAAATGATCGGCGTCTGGCCACCCCATGTTCCGCCCACCCTGCCATCCTGTGCTCCGTCCACCCTGCCCGAAAGAGATTATACCTTCGGCATCCTGATCACCGCCCACCAGCAAACGGATTTCCTTCCCCCCATCGTCAACTCGCTCCTGAAACAGACCTATACCCTGTTCAATGTCTATATCATCGCCGACGATTGCGACATCCGGCAATTGAACTTCACCGATCCCCGCATCCACGTCCTTGTCCCGCCCCTTCCCTTCCATGACCAGGTCGCCTCGCTGCAATACGGGCTGCACCACCTCGCCGAACAGGATGAAGTGCTCGTTATTTTCGACCCCGACAACCTCGTCCACCCCAAGTTCCTCCACACCCTAAACGCCTGGTACAATAAAGGATACCAGGCCGTGCAAGGCAACCTGCAATCCAAGAACAAGGAAGGGGTGTATGCCCAGCTCGACAGCCTCGGCGTTCTGATGGGTAATTTCCTCGAACGCGACGTCCGCTCCATGCTCGGACTTTCCGTCAACATCTGGGGCTGCGGGGTCTCCGTAAAAAAAGAGGTATATCAAAAGATCGTCTTCGACACCAAGAGCCGGACCGGCGGTTTTGACAAACACATGCAGGCCGAGATCGCCCGCAATGTCAGCCGTATCGGCTACGCCCGGGAAGCTATCGTCTACGATGAGAAGGTGGACGACGGCCGCAACTTCGAACGGCAACGTATCCGCTGGATCGCCGCTTATTTCAAATTCCTGGGCGAAGCATTCCGACTGCTGCTTACCGGCTTTCGCAAAAGAGACTTCAACCTGATCTATTTCGGCTACAACCTCATTCGCCTGCCCTGGTTCCTGCTGCTCCTCTTTGCCTGCGGCATCGCCGCGAGCGACTGGCTGATCTATCCCATGCTGACCCGGACCTGGCTGGTCATCCTGGCGCTCTTTTCCTTGTCCGTTGTCACCATCACCACCATGCTGCCCGAAGGCCGTTCGCTCTCCAAATCCCTTCTGTTCATTCCCCTCCTCTTCTATCACCAGCTCCGCGCCCTGTTCCGCATCCGGGTCAACAGACGATCCCTCCTAAAGACCGACCATTCCAAAATATTGTACATCGACGATATCCTCGGCATCTCACAGCCTGGTCCTCAACACCTCCACCTGCCCCCGCTTCCAGCTGACAAAATCCCCCTGTAGAATATGCTTCCTTGCCTCCCGGACCAGATGAAGATAAAAGGCCAGGTTATGCACGCTGGCAATCGTCAGCCCCAGTATTTCCTTTGATTTGACCAGATGCCGCAGATAGGCCTTGCTGTAGAAATGGCTGGGTATACTATCGATACGATCATCGATTGGGGAAAAGTCGGCTTCCCATTTCTTGTTGTCGATATTGATCACGCCCTTTGACGTAAACAACATCGCATTCCGCCCATTGCGGGTCGGCAATACACAGTCGAACATATCCACCCCCCGTCCGATACACTCCAGGATATTCCACGGGGTGCCCACCCCCATCAGGTATCGCGGCCGCGATGCCGGCAGCACCTCGCAACAAGCCGCACAGATATCATACATCTCCTCCTCCGGTTCCCCGACACTCAACCCGCCGATCGCATTGCCTGGCCCGTCCTTACCGGCCGCATATTCACAGCTGGCCCGCCGAAGGTCGAGATACGTACTGCCTTGTACGATAGGAAAGAGGTTTTGTGTATAGCCATATTTGTCGGCCGTCCCGTTGAACCGCTCCCAGCACCGGTCCAGCCAGCGATGTGTCAGCCTCATCGACTTTTCCGCGTACACCCGATCGCTGGGATACGGTGGGCACTCGTCAAAGGCCATGATAATGTCCCCCCCGATGCTCCGCTGGATATCCATCACCTTCTCCGGGCTGAACAAATGCCGGGACCCATCAATATGCGATTGAAAGACGACCCCTTCTTCCTGGATCTTTCTTGTACCTGACAACGAGAATACCTGGTAGCCCCCACTATCCGTAAGGATCGGCCGGTCCCAGCCATTGAACCGGTGTAACCCGCCCGCCTGCTCCAGGACATCCAGTCCCGGCCGGAGATACAAGTGATAAGTATTTCCAAGTATGATCTGGGCGTGGATATCCGTCACCAACTGCTGTTGCGACACGGCTTTCACGCTGCCCACCGTCCCCACCGGCATAAAGATCGGCGTCAGGATTTCCCCATGATCTGTGCTGATCTTCCCTGCCCGGGCCGCCGAGCCGGGACACGATCCTTCCAATTCAAATTGTAAGTTGGCCATAATCGGGCCGCAATTTACGGTTTTCACCTTGCCAATTTAATTTGTACTTTCGCCCCGGCGGCTGCCGGCCCTTGCCACGCCTCCATAGATCGCTTATGACTAAACTGAGTTTCCCCTGGCTCGAACTGTTGTTTTGTGTTTTTTGTTTGATCACCCTGGTACAACTACTGTACTACCTGTGGTTCTTCAGAAGGCTGGCCTTCTATATCCCTCCGGCAAAAGACCAATCCCAGCAACATCCTGTCAGCGTCATTATCTGTGCCCGTGATGAGGCCGTCCGCCTTGAAACCCACCTCCCGGGCACCCTCGTCCAGACCTACCCCACCACCCACGAAGTGATCGTGGTGAACCACAACAGCCAGGACGATACCCGCTTCCTCCTCGACGAATTCAAGAAGACCTTCAAAGGACTTCATATCGTTAACCTGGAACACGAAGCAAAAGGCATCCCGGGAAAGAAATACCCGCTCAGCATGGGCATCAAGGAATCCCGCCACGAGATCGTCCTCCTCACCGACGCCGACTGTATGCCGGCCAGCGAATTCTGGATGCAAAAGATGCAGGACGGCTATAGCGATGGCATCGAAGTGGTACTCGGCTATAGTCCCTACAAAAAAGGCCCCGGCTTCCTCAATAAACTCATCCGGTTCGATACTTTCCACACCGCCCTGCAATACTTCTCTTATGCCCTTGCCGGCCTTCCCTATATGGGCGTGGGCCGTAACCTCTCGTACAAAAAAGCCGTCTTCCTCCGGAACAAAGGATTCTCCGCCATCAACCATATCCCCGGCGGCGATGACGACCTCTTCATCAATAAAGTGGCCACCAATAAGAACACCGCCATTGTCGTAGACCCCGACACCTTTATGGTCTCGGAGCCAAAGAAGACCTTCGGAGAATGGTTCCGCCAGAAATCCCGTCACCACAGTACCGCAAAATTTTATAAGCCGCGGCACAAATTCCTACTCAGCACCTATGCTGCCTCCCATTTCCTGTTCTATCCCCTTCTGATCATCAGCCTGTTCTTCGACTGGAGACTGGCCCTGGCCGTTTTCGGCCTCCGCCTTATCATTCAGGGGCTCATCTTTCAAAAGGCCATGCGCCGGCTCGGCGAAGAAGACCTCTTCCCCTGGTGGTGGCTGCTGGATATCTGGATGTTCCCCTATTACATCATCTTTTCTTCCGTCATATGGAAAAAGCCCAGGGCCAGCTGGAAATAGTGCTGCAATACTTTTCCGGTTTCTCTGGCGAAGAGGTCCGGCAGCTGGCCGCCCTCGGCGATCTCTACAACGAATGGAACGGAAGGATCAACGTCATCTCGCGTAAAGACATCGGCAGCCTGTATGAAAAACATATCCTCCATTCCCTCGCCATCGCAGCCGCGTTCGATTTCCAGCCAGACATGGAAGTGATCGATATCGGCACCGGCGGCGGTTTCCCCGGTATTCCCCTCGCGATCTTTTTCCCCAAAACAAAATTCCACCTCGTCGACAGCATCGGAAAAAAGATAAAGGTCACGGGCGCCATCTCATCCGCCATCGGACTGACCAATGTCACCACCGCCCACGCCCGCGCCGAGGAAATTAAAGGTCGCAAATTCGACGTTGCCCTCTCCCGCGCCGTCGCCCCTCTCGGTGATCTCTGGACCTGGTCCCGCCCCCTCCTCCGAAAACCCCGGCCATCACTCGCCTCTTCCAACCCCATCCCCTCCGGCAAACCATCCGCCTCATCGCCCATCCCCTCCGGCAAACCATCCGCCTCATCGCCCATCCCCTCCGGGCTCATTTGCCTCAAAGGCGGCGACCTCGCCGCCGAAATCTCCCTCTCCGGCCTCCGCCCCCGCATTCTTGAGATTTATCAACTTTTCCCTCTCGACTACTTCCACGAAAAATACATTCTCCAGATTCCCTATTGATCCTGCACAATCGCGGACCCCGACGCGCCATCCTTCACTCCCCCACGCCACCGCGCAGCACCCGAAATCCACAAAAACTACCACAAAATGGTATTTCAAGTTCCCCAAAGCATCGGAACTTTACATCATGACTATCTCTGTATGTATTGTAGATGATAACAAGGACATCCGTTCCGCCCTCGAACAGATCATCCTCATGGCAGAGGGCTACACCCTCGCAGGTTCTTTCGCCGACGCCGAAACCGCCTTACAGAAAATCCCCGTCGTCCAACCCAATGTAGTCCTCATGGACATTAACCTCGGCGACGGCGAGAGCGGGATCGACTGCGTTCGTCAACTTAAACCATTGCACCCGGAGATCCTCTTCATGATGTGCACCATCTACGAAGAGGACGAAAAGATCTTCGAAGCCCTCAAAGCCGGCGCCAACGGCTACATCCTCAAGAAGACAGCCCCCGGCAAGCTGCTTGACGCCCTCCGCGAGCTCTATGAAGGCGGCGCCCCTATGAGCAGCCAGATCGCCCGCAAAGTTGTCAACGCCTTCCAATCCAAACCCACCGATGCCCCCGGAACCAACACCGTCGTCAAGACCATCAATATCCTCTCCAACCGCGAGAATGAGATCCTCGAACTGCTCGCCCGCGGCATGCTCTATAAAGAGATCGCCGCCAAATTATTCATCAGTCAGGAAACCGTACGCAAACACGTGTATCATATCTATGAAAAGATGCACGTCAACAATCGGGTCGAAGCCATCAATAAATTCTACGGCCGTTAGGAAACTCGCGCCCACGGCCCGCGGCCGGCTTACGGCGCCCCTGGCACATCTGGTATAACCAGCTTATTATTCTTCCGATCCACATCCGCCATTCGCTCCGACGGGTCGATCTCCACACTCTTTATGTCCAGCAACCGGTGCCCCACCTCAAACGTATACGTGGGGCTTGTCCACTTCCATGCTTCGAACGTTGTTCTCGGTACGCTTGCATCCTCCACCGGCTTCGCACCAAACTGAAGATACTGTGGAATATACGCCATCTCCTTGCTACTGTCCTTGAACATGATCAATACATCGACTGGCATCGGCATATAACCGACCATCCTCAGCCTGATCTTCGACTTCCCATTCTCTTCCCATAAGCTGTCGATCCCATAGTCGATCGTCTTCGTCGTATTCACCCAGTATTCCTTATACCAATCCAGTTGCATCCCGCTCACCTTCTGCGCAACCCGCATAAAGTCATTTGCATTCGGATGTTTGAACCGCCAAAGCCGGTAATACTCTTGCAGGATCTTATCCCTGACGTCCTCCCCCACGATATAGCCAAGCTGCTCCAGGAACATCTCTCCCTTCGAATAACTGGCGATACTATACGCAAAATTGGTATTGAAATGATCGGCATGCGTCGTCAGCGGCTCTTCCAACCCGCTCTTTACCAAATTGAAATAGGAGTTATAGGCTGCCGCATGATTAACCGGCAGTTGCGCCTTCTCCCTGTCCACGATCTGTTGCAAATTCGCATTTCCGGGATCACGCTTCAGCCGCTCCTGCCAATAATAAGCAACCACCCGCGCCGCCGCATAGCTCGTGAACCCTTCATCCATCCACGCATATTCCGATTCGTTGGTACCCATCATCCCCTGATACCAGCTATGCATCCATTCATGGAACGCCGTCCCCACTCCCGGATTGTTGATCAGCGTGCTCATCGGGTATTCCATCCCGCCGTCTCCCCCATGCACGAATGAATATTGCTTCCACGGGTAAGGTCCGAAAGTCTTTTCGATAAACGGCAACACCATCACCGCCGCATCCGCCAGGTTATTCCAGTTGGTATCCACACGCGGATCATGGTCTTTGTTCTTATAGATCACATGGAGAACCCTCCCATTCGACACCCGGCGCACCAGGTGCTTGAACTCCGGATCGGCCGCCCACATGAAATCGTGGACAGTCGGCGCTACGAAATGCCAAACCAGCTGGTCTCCCGCCGGCCGCACTACTTTCGTGCCCGGCGCCTCATACCCATACCCTACCTGCGCCGCATTGACCAGATATCCGGTACCGCCCAGCAGATAGCTCTTGTCAATGGAGATCGTCACGTCGTAATCACCCCATACGCCATAGAACTCCCTGGCCACATACGGCGTCGGGTGCCAGCCTTCATAATCATACTCACACATCTTCGGATACCATTGGCTCATCGAATACCGGACACCCGTCTGCGGATTGTCCCGGCCGCTTCGCCGGACCTGCAACGGCACCTGCGCCTCGAACTGCATCTGGAAAACAACCGTGGAATGCGGCAGGATTGGGCTGGTCAGCTTCACTTCCAGGATCGTCTCATCCATCGTATAGGATTGCGACACCCCATTCATCGTCAACGACAGGACCTTCTGGTAGCCGATCTCATCCGGCTTCAGGTTCAATATCCGGTCCCGCACCCGCGGGTCCCAATCCTGCTGCTCACCGCCCCGCCGGCCGGTGTTGTAGGTGATCTTACCCAGCTCCCGACTCCGCGTATCCATCATACTGCCCGGTTGAAAAGCATTCCAGTACAGATGGTAAAACACATGATCCAGGGTATCGGGGGAATTGTTCGTATAGGCAAGCATCTGCGTTCCCGTAAACCGGTTCGTCTGAACATCCATCGCCACATTCATCGTGTATTTGACCCGTTGCTGCCAGCGATCCGGCTGCGCCGACACCGGCCCAAAAGCCAGGAAGACCGCCAACCCTAAAAGAATGAACTTTTTAATCATGGTTGCTATCTTATCATTTTATAATGCAGCATTCTCCTTGATCAGCCGCCCTTTGCTGTTAAACAACAAATTCTTTTTCTGCAACTGGCTCTTTTCCACCTGCACCGCATATTGCGTAACATCCCCCGGCAGATAAAGCACCTGCACCGTCGAAACCGTCCAGTCGCCATCGGCATACAGACTCTTCGAAAAACCATCCTGCACATCGGCAGGCAGACTGGACTGCGCGATCTTCTTCAGCGCGGACTGCCATTCACCCGAATTCTTGAACTTGGCCGTCAGCGCATCGGCATCGAGATAGAAGCTGACCTGCCAATAACTCAGCTTATCGGACCAGCTCACCTGCTTGGCATTGGGATACTTGGCTTTAAATGAATCGGTCACCGCCGAAGGTAACGTCCTCAGCTGCGCGTGAGCCGGTACATGCATCATCAATAATCCGCCAAACAACAGACAATAAAATACGATCTTCTTCATATCAACATGTTTTAAGGTTATAACATCTTTTTGACCCCCTCTACTACCAGCACCACTTCCCCCTTCACCCCCTTCTCCCGGTAATGCTCGCAAACCGCCCGCAACGACCCCCGCCGGTTCTCCTCGAACACCTTCGTCAATTCCCGGCTCACACAACAATTTCGTTCCTCCCCAAAATGGACCATCATCTCCGTCATTGTCTTCACCAACCGAAGCGGCGATTCATAAAACACCATTGTCCTTTCCTCCGCCGCCAATTGGCGAAAAACCGTCTGCCGCCCCTTCTTCGGCGGCAGAAATCCCTCGAACACAAACCGGTTCATCGGCAGTCCACTGTTGACAAGCGCCGGCACAAATGCCGTCGCCCCCGGCAAACACTCCACGCCGATCCCGATCCGGATACATTCCCGAACCAGCAGAAACGCCGGATCAGAAACCCCCGGCGTCCCCGCATCCGTGATCAAGGCCATCTTTTTTCCCTGTAGCAGCTGGTCAGCCAAATGGTGCAGGACTTTGTGTTCGTTGTGCTGATGATACGGCGAGAGCGGTTTGATGATCTGGTAATGATTCAAAAGCCGGGCGGAATTCCGGGTATCCTCCGCCAGGACCAGATCCACTTTCTTCAGCACCTCCAAAGCTCTAAGCGTAATATCCTGCAGATTACCAATGGGAGAAGGAACGATATAAAGCAAAACAACGTATTAATTTACATTAATCTCAAAGTATTCCATAACCGGATTGGCCAGCAGCTTTCGCCCCGCTTCCTCCGCTACCTGCCGCGCTTCATCCGCCGAATCCGCCTCGATCTGCAGGTAAATGCTCTTCCCGATCCGCACATCCCGAACATTTCGCAACCCCAAACTCTGAAGCCCACCCATGACCGCCTTCCCCTGCGGATCCAACAACTCCTTCAATGGCATAACTTTTACCTGGACAGAGTAGTTCATGTAATCTTGTTTTTGAAAGCCAAAGATACAATAATGTAGAAAACGAACACCACCGGAACCGCCAACCATCGCAGGAATATCGCCGCTATGATCGCCAGCACCAGCAGCACAAGCTTCGGCATGTTGCTCCGCAGCGAAGAATTGTTAAATTTCATCGCCATCAGCGGAAGACTGCTGATCATCAGGTAGGCCACCACCAGGATCAGCCCATACAATACCCACTTATTCAGCAGCGCAGCCTCAACCACCCGGCTGTTCGTATACCAGGAGATCAACGGCAGCGATGCGATCAGCAATCCCGCAGCCGGCGTCGGGACCCCCTTGAACCCATATTGCTGCGAATCATCGATGTTGAAACGCGCCAGCCGATATGCCGCCGCACAGGGGATCAGCAACGCCGGCAGAAGCCACCCTACCGACACATCCAGCCCATTCGCTTGCGCCGCCCAGCTCAACCGCAACAATTGATAAAGGATCATCCCCGGCGCCACCCCAAAACTGACCACATCGGCCAGCGAATCCAGTTCCCTTCCCATCGAACTCGTCGCCTTGAATAAGCGCGCCACCAGCCCATCCAGGAAATCCACCAGCGCCGCCAGCCCGATAAAGATAGATGCCAACGCCGTCTTCTCCGGCATCCCGATGAACTGCATCCCGCTTCCATCCGGATTATCCAGGGCGGTAACCCCATTCTGCAGGATCAGGATCACCGCAAGACAGCCAAAGAACAAATTCAAAAGCGTGAACAGGTTTGGTATGATCTTCATGCTCGAAAATTAGGATTTTATTTCGTTAATTATCGCTTATTCATCATCCCTTCGATCTCCTCTGTCGTGATCGGTATCTTCTCCATCAAATCGACATTCCCACCCTCCCTGATCCAAATATCATTTTCGATCTGGATTCCCATCTGCTCCTCCGCAATATAAACTCCCGGCTCCACCGTCAGCACCATCCCTTCCTTCAACGCCTCATTCCGCGGCCCCGGATCGTGTACATCGATCCCCAGATGATGCGACACCCCATGATACATATACTTCATATACGCCGGACTCTCCGGTGTCTGATTCCTGACATCCGCCTCTGTCAGCAACCCGATGCCGATGAAGACTTCCGTAGCCTGCTCCCCCATCTCCTTGTGATATTCCGCCAGACTGATCCCCGGCCTCAACAACCCCTTCGCATGACGGTGGAGCGCGAGCACGGCATCATATACCTCCTTCTGCCGCGCCGAAAACCGGCCGTTCACCGGTACGGTCCTCGTCATGTCCGCACTATACCCTCCATAGGCGGCGCCAAAATCCATCAAGACCAACTCGCCGCCACGACACTCACCATTATTTGAAATATAATGCAAAGTCCTCGCCCGGTCACCCGAAGCAACGATACTCTCATAAGCAGGACCCGTGGAACGCCTCGACAGAAATCCCCGCCAGATCTCCGCTTCGACCTCATATTCCATCACCCCCGGGCGGATAAAGGACAGCAAATGCCGGAACGTCGCACCCGTAATATCCGCCGCCTCTTGCATCAATGCCACCTCCCGCGCCGTCTTGACGGCCCGAAGCCCGCGCAGGATGCGCGCCGAACGCCGGTACGAGTGAAGAGGAAAACGCTCTTTTATCTCCCGGATATACCGGTACTGCCGCGTATTCAACGGCCCGCCCCGCCGGTCATTCTCATTCGACCCGAGGTAAATATGATCTGCCATATGTACCCACTGCTGTAACAGCAGGTCCAGGCTGTCAAGCCAAACCACCGTGGTAATCCCTGAGATCTTCCTGCCCTCTTCCATACGCAGCCGCCTCCCGTCCCATTTCTCCTTCGTTTCATTCGGCCTCACCAATACCAATACCTCCCTGTATCGCGGATCGGGATGCTCAGGGAAAAGAATCACCATACTGTCCTCCTGTACAATACCAGACAACCAGAACAGATCGCTGCTTTGCAGGAAAGGATAGTGCGCATCCCCATTCGAGGGCATTTCATCATTACTGACAAAGATGGCAATGGAACCCGCTCGACAGCGGGCAGCAAACCGAGCCCGGTTTTCAATGAACAACTCCGGAACTTCTGGATAGAATTTCATGTCAACCTATTACCCGGTTCCTTTCCCGGTCGTAAAGTCGAACCGGGCCCCGCCCTGACAAATTTATTGAATGATTATTAAATAGGCGTTTTATTCGGACAGCCTCAAACTAACGTTCGTTAGTTATTAGTCAAATTTTAACCAAGCCCTATCATAATTTGATAATTTCAAATTTGAGTAGCCTTTACGGGCTTGCTAATGAAAAAAATAACTTTAGCTTTGTCGCAAACAAACGATCGCTTTTATGCCATTGCCTGTCATTGCTCGCCCGACGGACAGTCTTCTCCGTCTCGGTTTGCGTATCTCCGATACCATTCACTATCAACTCCCACCGGAAGACCTCGCCCGGCATTGCCTTCGGCGCAAGGAAGGAGTGCTGGGCGACACCGGTGCACTCGTTATCCGGACAGGCGTCTTCACCGGCCGCAGCCCCAAAGACCGCTATATCGTAAGAGACGAGATCACCAATGGCTCCGTCCACTGGAACGACTTCAACCAACCCATCGATCCGGCCTATTTTCATCGCATCTTTAACGCCGTGACGACCTCGCTCAACAGGCACCGGACTCTTCGTACGCGATCGCTACGTCTGCGCCGACCCACGTCACCGCCACAACATCCGGGTCATCAACGAAAACCCCAGCGGGAACCTTTTCGCCTACAATATGTTCCTCCGGCCCACGGAAGAGGAACTCGACGAATTCCGCCCGGAATGGCAAATCCTCGCCGCTCCTGGCCTCTCCCTCAACTCTGCCGAATGCGGCACCCGCAGTTCCACCGCCGTGGTCATCTCCTTCCGTCACCGCTTGATCGTACTCGCCGGCACCGCATATACCGGCGAGATCAAAAAGGCCGTTTTTACCATCCTCAACTTCCTCCTGCCCCGCGACCGCAACGTATTGAGCATGCACTGCTCCGCCAACGAAGGTCCCAAAGGCGACACCGCCATCTTCTTCGGCCTTAGCGGCACCGGCAAGACCACCCTTAGCGCCGACCCCGGGATGCCTGGTTATCGGCGACGACGAACATGGGTGGAAACAGAAGACAATATCTTTAACTTTGAAGGCGGCTGCTATGCGAAATGTATCCACCTCCGGGAGGACAAGGAACCCGAAATTTATCGCGCTATCCGCCCCGGCGCCCTGGTAGAGAATGTCAAATTCTACCCCGGCACCGACCGCATCAACTTCAGCGATGGCTCCATCACTGAAAATACCCGCGTCTCCTACCCTTCTCCTATATCAGCAATGCCATTGAACCCTCCGTCGGCGTCCTCCCGACCAATATCTTCTTTCTCACTTGCGACGCCTATGGCGTACTGCCCCCGATCTCCCGGCTCAATCCCGGCCAGGCCATGTACCAATTCATCTCCGGCTACACCGCAAAAGTGGCCGGCACCGAGACCGGGATCACCGAGCCCAAACCCACCTTCAGCGCCTGCTTTGGCGCCCCCTTCCTTCCCCTCCACCCCGGCCGCTATGCCGAACTGCTGGGTAAGAAGATCAAACAACATGGGGTCAACGTATGGATGGTCAACACCGGATGGTCCGGCGGGCCCCATGGCCAGGGCAGCCGCATTCAACTTTCCTATACCCGCGCCATGATCACCGCCGCCCTCGAAGGGCTCTCGACAAAGTGGAATATCATCCCCATCCCGTCTTCGGCATGGCCATCCCGTCCAGTTGCCCCGGTGTCCCCGCCGAACTCCTCAACCCGAGGAATACCTGGCCATCCCTCACTGCTTATGATGAGATGGCAGGCCACCTGGCCGATTGGTTTACAACAAATTTTCAGAAATATGCGGGAGATATCCCCTCCCCCGAGATCCACGCCGCCGCCCCGGTACATCCCGGCTCCAAACCCATTCGTCCCTGGAGGTAACCCTCCGGTACATTAAAAAATAAAAAAAAGTTAAAGAAAAAAGGAAGATTTTAAAATAAAATGCAGAACTTGGCGCACACAATTTCGTTTTAAGGTCTACGATTGTTTGCCAAAACTAACTCCATCAAACTGATTGATGGGGTTTTTTATTTCCTCGCCCCGCTCCCTTTTCTCCCCACCCCTTAAAAAAGTCCATACAACTGCGAGTTCGATCCTCGTAATAATCTCCCCCAGATGCTCCTCATTCTCCGGAAACTTATTCTTGTCGATATCCACGATCAATAACGGCCCCTCCTTATACCCCTCGATCCACTTGTTGTAAAAATCGTTCAGCCGTTTCAGATAGTCCAACCGGATATTCTCCTCATATTCCCGCCGTGTCCACGCCCTTGTAGCCCAGCTTGTGGATCTTGCCGGGCACGGTGAGCCCGGACCGTGTTCCGCCGAACCCGGGTGCCTTCTCGATCAGGAACGCGGTGAGGTTGCGGTGCGGCTGGCCGGTGTTCTCCTCGGTGCGGGCGAGCAGCGCGACCAGGCTGGACGTGGCGCCGTTGGTAAGCCACATCTTCTGGCCGCTGATGACGTAATCGTCGCCGTCGCGCCGGGCGGCGGTGCGGATCGCGGCGACGTCCGAGCCGAGATCCGGTTCTGACATGGACAGCGCGCTGCGGACCTCTCCTGTCGCCATCTTGGGCAGGAAGAAGTCCTGCTGCTCTTGCGTGCCGTGCGCGGCGATCAGGTAAGCGACGATGAAGTGCGTGTTGATGATCCCGGACAGGGACATCCAGCCCCTGGTGAGTTCCTCCACCACGAGCGCGTAGGTGAGCAAGGACTCACCGAGCCCGCCAGCCGTTGATCGTCAGGCCGAACACGTCGAAGTCCTCTTCCAGCCGCGTCACGATCCCGTCTGGGTAGACGTCCGCGTGGTCGAGTTCCGAGGCGAC
>CAVPBX010000012.1:0-197952 GCA_963702305.1 uncultured Acidimicrobiaceae bacterium
GGCAACCCAGTCAGGCCGTCGCAGACCACGATGCACACGTCCTTGGTCCCCCGGTTCTTGATCTCGGTCAGCACGTGATGCCAATATTTGGCCCCCTCGCCGCCGTCGCCGGCCCACAAGCCCAGGATGTCCCGGGTGCCGTCCACGGTCACCCCCACGGCCACGTAGATGGGCCGGTTGGCCACCTGGCCCTCGCGGATCTTGACCACGATGGCGTCGATGAAGATCACCGGGTACACCGGGTCGAGGGGCCGGTTCTGCCACTCGACCATCCCCTCCAAGACCCGGTCGGTGATCCGGGTGATGGTCTCCTTCGACACCCGGGCCCCGTAGATCTCGGCCAGATGGGCGGAAATCTCCCCATGCGTGAGCCCCTTCGCGGACAGCGAGCACACCAGCGCGTCGACCCCGTTGAGCCGGCGGCGGCGCTTGGGCACGATCACCGGCTCGAACGTGCCGGCCCGATCCCGAGGCACCTCGAGGGCCACCGGGCCGATCTCGGTCAGCACCGTCTTGGTCCTGGTGCCATTACGAGAGTTCCCCGAATGATACCCGGCCGGATCGTACCGGTCATAGCCCACGTGCTCGGTCAGCTCCGCCTCCAACGCCGACTCCAACACCGTCTTGGTCAACCCGGCCAACAGGCCGCCCGGGCCCACCAACGACACACCCTGCTCATGAGCCCGGTCCATCAACTGCACCGCCAGCTGCTCCAACGACGCCGGCGGCCCCTCAACCACCTCAGGTCCACCAGCGGTCGCCTCGCTACTCGTAACGTCAATCGTGTCAGTCACTACCTGTCCTTTCCAGCCGGGTCTATGCCCAGCCTGCCAGAGGTAGTTACACCGTTGTTGTTCGTGGGTAAGGTGAGTGACGTCCTGGGGGGTTCGCTCCACCGTTGTTTGCCTGTGTGGCCGTTGTAAGTCTTGCGGCCCCTCGGGACACCCGAACCGGCCGGGGTGGCTTGATAGGAGCGTGGCTCACCGCCCCAACGAAGAAATGCCCGTCGGCAGGTTCGCGTCCCCGAACTGAGAGGAGAACAGTCATGGTCGTACTCGGCGTCGATGCCCACAAGCGCACCCACACCATCGTGGTCATCGACGAACGGGGCCGGCGGATCGCTGATCGAACGATCAACGCCACCACCGCCGACCACCTGGCCTTGATGACCTGGGCCCAAGCCCACGGCGAGGAACGCCTGTGGGCGGTCGAGGACTGCCGGCATCTGTCGCGACGCTTGGAACGTGACCTGCTCGCTGCCGGCGAGCGCATCGTGCGGGTGCCGACCAAGATGATGGCCGCGGCCCGCAAGTCCTCACGCGACTACGGCAAGTCCGATCCCATCGACGCGCTCGCGGTCGCCCGAGCGGCGCTGCAAGAACCTGACCTGCCCGTCGCTCACCTTGACGGAACGGCCCGAGAGGTCCGCTTGCTGGTCGATCACCGCGAGGATCTCGTCGCAGAGCGCACCAGAATCATCAACCGGCTCAGATGGCATCTCCACGAGCTCGACCCGACCTGGGATCCCCCGGTCCGTTCGTTCGACCGCAACAAGACCATCACCCAGCTGACCGCCAACCTGGCCGACCGGGCCGGCACCGTGGCCCGTCTGGCCCGGCGCTTGCTCGTCTACTGCACCAATCTCACCGACGAGATCAAAGCCCTCGACGACGAGATCGCCGAACTGATCGCCGAGATCGCCCCCACCCTGCTCGAGATATGTGGGATCGGCACGCTCAGCGCAGCCAAGATCGTGGGCGAGACCGCCGACGTCCGCCGGTTCAAATCGAAAGACGCTTTCGCCCGCTACAGCGGCACCGCCCCCCTACCCGTCTGGTCATCGGACCATCCCCGCCACCGCCTCAGCCGAGTAGGGAACCGCCAGCTCAACTGTGCCATCCACCGGATGGCGCTCACCCAAGCTCACTGGCACCCCGACGCCCGGGCCTACCTCGAACGCCGCAAAGCCGCCGGAGACACCCCGAAAGAGGCCCTACGAGTCCTCAAGCGCCGCCTCTCCGACATCGTCTACCGAGCCCTCATCGCCGACGCCCGCCACGCCACCCGCAGCATCAAACAATCCGAGAACTTCCCCGAAGCCGCTTGACATAGGAGCGAGTTACACACCCAAGGCTCCCGCATACGGAGGGAGGAGCGACCGCGATTACCAGGTCGATAACTACACGCTTGGAGTTACCGTGTCAAGGGTCGGACCACCTGGATGTGAATCGTGGCCCAGCGAGTGCGTTTGGAAGGCCCGGTCCGCCTGGCTGGAGCCCGGTGGGCCGATGCGTTGAGCATCGCGAGTCGCCCCGAACATCTCGAACGCCACGGGGCACCAACCATGATCACCTTAAATTCGTCGAGCGGCGCCCGATTGACCGGCGCTGCAGGTGGTCGGAACAAGTCGGCGATTCACCGCCGCACTCCGTGGCGGATCCGCACTGCGTCCCCAGCTGCGTCCCCATCGCAGGTCACGGGGGTCGCAGCCATTGCGATGCCCGGGTGATGAAGGGCGGGGTTCGGGACATCGTTGGGGACGGGCAGCGCGTGCGTTCCCGCGACGTTGCCGCGAATTTCCGTTGTTGGGGACGAGTTTGGGGACGCTGCTGGGGACGGCCCGGGTCCACCATCCAGGCTCGGGCGGGCCGTGTCAGCCCGTAGCTAAGGAGGTGGTGGGTGACCTGGTGGAGTAGCGCCGTGCAGCGGTTGAGGAGGGCAGGCGGCCGGCGACATGGCAGGTTGCGCCCGAGTCGTGGGCCGGCTTCTGAGGGTAGGTCTCCCCCCATCCCTAGTGCTGCGCCCGTGTGGTCGGGCCGGCCCGCCATGGGTTGAGTCGGCGCGCCGGTGTTGTCGATCGGGCGGATCGGGGCCGGCTCCGGATACCGCTATCTCACCGACCAGGTGGCCACCCAGGACGCCCCGCGGGCCGGCGAAAACCTCCACTCCTATTATCAGCGCTCCGGCTACCCGCCCGGCGTATGGGTCGGCAACCAAGCAGACGCCTTCGGACTGGACGGCACGGTCGAGGTCGAGGCGGTGGGCCGCCTGTTCGGTCGGTGCGCCCACCCCGTCACCGGCGAGACACTGGGCGCCAAGACCGGCGACTACCGCACCGTGGCCAAGCGGGTCGCGGACCGGATCGCCACCCTCGACCACCCAGTTACTGACACGGAGCGCACCGGGTTGGTGGCGGAGGAGGCGCAACGGCCGAACCCGCAGCCGGTGGCTGGGTTCGACCTGACCTTCTCCGCCCCCAAATCGGTGTCGGTGCTGTGGGCCCTGGGCGGGCCCGAAATACGCGAGGCCGTGCGGGCGGCGCATCAGGCCGCGTGGCGGGACGCGTTCACCATGTTCGAATCCGAGGTGGCGGCCACCCGGCTGGGCCACGACGGGATCGCCCAAGTCGACGTGACCGGGGTGTCCGCGGCGGCGTTCGAGCACTGGTACTCCCGGGCCGGCGACCCCCAGTTGCACACCCACGTGGCGGTATCGGCCATGGTGGCCACCGACGACGGCCGCTGGCGGCGGCTGGACTCCCGCGCCCTGTATCGGGCCGCGGCGGTCCTCTCGGAGCGGTACCGGGCAGCCCTGGTGGTCGCCGTCGCCAATAGCTTGGGGGTCGACTGGGAGCATCGCCCGTCCCGGCGGTCCGACACACTCCTGCCCGAGATCGCCGGCGTCCCCGACGACCTGCTCCGCCTGTTCTCCTCGCGACAGTTGCAGGTGGAGACTGCGCTCACCGGTCTCGCCGACCAGTACACCCAGAAACACGATCGCAGCCCGGACCGGGCCGCGCTCGCCCGCCTAGCGCAGCGCGCCACCCTCGACCATCGACCAGCGCCCGCTCACCGCCGGTTCGCCGACCAGCTCCAGCTGTGGTCCGAACAGGCCGCCGGGCTGCTCGGCTGCCGACCCGACCAGATCGCCGCGGTACTGACCGGCCGCTGCCTCAATCGACCCCAACCCATACCAGCACTTCCCCGCCACCTCGTCGACCAGCACGCCCAAGATGTCGTGGCCCGGTTGATTGAGACCGGGGCTACCTGGACCCGCTGGGACATCCGCCGTCACGCCAGCGCCCAGCTCCGCGAGCACGGCTACCGGGCCGACCCCGACACCGTCAATCGACTCGCCGCCGCCGTGCTCAATCAGCCGGACGTGTTCCCGATCGGTCCGCCTGAACCCGCGGATACCCCCATCAGTCTCTGTCGACTGGATGGCAGCAGCCGGTTCGCCCGCCGCGGCGAGGACCGCTACTCCACCCAGCAGATCGCCAGCGCCGAAGCCGACCTGGTCGCGTTAGCCACCACCCGCCACCTGCCCCCAGCCGAGCAAGCCCGGCGCCGCCGCGCCATATACGGCCAGCTCGATGACGACGAACTCATGACCAGAGAAACAGCCAGCCGCCAGCACCTCGAACGGCTCACCGCCCGCTGCGACCGTCTCCGCTCCGACATGCGACGGCCCGAGCGGGAGGCGAGGTTGGCCATCTTGGACGCGGAAATCGCGGAACAGCACGCCGCGCGAACCGCCCTCGGGCGGGAGCTCTGCACCCGCCATACCGCCGACGGCCGCCTCGACCTGCACGACTATGCGAAGGGGTTGGGGGTCGATCAGGTGGCCGCCGTGGTCCGCCTCGCTGACCGGTCCCGCCCGCTCGACGCTCTGGTCGGGCCGGCCGGGACCGGCAAAACCACCACCCTGCGTGCCCTGGTCCGCTTCTGGCACCACCAGCAGCGACAAGTGACAGTGTTGGCGCCCACTGCCATCGCGGCGCGCACCAGCGGCGAAACCCTCGGCGTCGCCTACGACACGCTCCACGCCGCCCTGCACCGCTGGCGGCGCGGGGACGATCTGCCCCAGCCCGGTGACCTGATCCTGATCGACGAAGCCTCCATGGCCACCACCCCCACGCTGCTGGCCGCCGCCCGCCTGGCCGTCGACCGCGGCGCGTGCGTGCGCCTCGTCGGCGACCCCCGCCAATTGAAGGCGGTCGGCGCCGGCGGCGGCCTGGCCCTGGTGGCCGAAGCCACCCACGCCCCCGAACTGTGGGAACTCCACCGCTTCGAGCACTCCTGGGAGGCCCAAGCCACCCTTGGGCTACGCCGCGGCGACCCCGCCGCCCTGGACGCCTACTTCGCCCACGACCGCATCCACGCCGACGTCGACCACGCGGCGGTCGCCGCTACCCTGCGGGCCTGGGCCACCAGCCCCGCCGGGATCGGCGACACCATCATGGTGGCCTCCGACAATCACACCGTCCTCCAACTCAACACCCTGGCCCGCACCCACCGGGTCACCGCCGGCCACGTCAGCGTCGAGGGGGTCACCTTGCACGACGACACGGTTGCCGGGGTCGGCGACCTGGTCGTCACCCGCAAAAACCAGCGCCTCCCCCACCACCCCACCGCCGGTGGTGGGTTCATGGTCCGCAACCGGGACCGCTGGCGCATCGATGCCATCAACGCCGACCACAGCCTGCTCGTGTCACGCATGGACCGGGCGGGCAGCAAGATCACCCTGCCCGCCGACTACACGGCCCGACATGTGCAGCTCGGCTACGCCGATACCGGCCACGGCGTGCAAGGCCGCACCGTCGAGCGGGCCGAGATCCTGGTCCGCCCCGGCGACACCCGCTGGTACCTGTACGTGGCCATGAGCCGAGCCCGCCAATCCACCGTCGCCCACGTCATCATCGACCAACTCGACCACGAACCCCTCTACCAGCCCGGCCGCACCGCCCGCCACATCCTCGAAACGGTGCTGGCCAACGACGAACCGGTCTCCCTCACCGAACGCCAACGCCACGCCATAGCCGCGCACGCAAACCCGGCCCGCCTGTACGACCGCTACCGGCACGCCCAAACCGAAGAACTCCGCCACCGCCTCACCCACGCCCTCCGAAACCTGGGCGCCACTCACCTTCTCCATCGCAACGACGCCTGGCAGCTCACCAGCACCGCCCTCGCGGTCGAGCAAACCGGACTCAACGCCCCCGCCATCCTTACCAGCCTGCCGGCTGACAAGCCTCTGACCGTCGACGGGCTGTGCCAGCAACTCGATAACGCCCGCTACCACCAGGGCGACCCCGACGGCCCAGCCCGCCCGCCGGGCGGATATGCCGGCATCGTCGCCAGACCCGGAGCGCACGTCGACGCTGACATCGCCCGCTACCTCGACACCCTCGGCACGCAACTCCTCGAGTGGCGAAACCAGTTCGCCGACCAACTCGCCGCCAGGCAGCCGCCACCCAAATGGGCCACCGCCCTCGGACAGCCACCGGCTGACCAGGAGCACCGGCGAGCGTGGGCTGCCAGCGTCGCCCAAATCGCCCTTTGGCGGGCCTGCCATCACCAGGACGGTCCGCAACTCCTCGGCCCGAAACCACCATCCGGCCATCACGACAGTCCCGCCTGGAACGCAGCCGCACGAGCCGTCGCCCAAGCACAATCCGTCAGCCACGCCGCGGACAACCTCGGCGCCCCGGACGCGGACTATCCCGAAAGGTATGCGGGTCGCGCAGCGCGGACCAGCCGGCCGCGCCGGCCCGTCTAGTTCGGCCATCTCGCGCACGCAAGAAGCTGTCGTCGCCTTAATCGGCCGGCAACGCCACGACCATCCCGCCGACACCCGGGGCTGCAACACTCCACACTGCTGAGGCGCGCGCTGTCCACGCCCGCCAATCCCCCTGGCAGTCGAGTGGACGGCAGCGCCCGCGGCACCCCAACTCACGGCTCCGGATGCAAACGCCTCGATGAACCCCAAGGCTGACACAGGGTTGACCTGCACTGGGGACACGACTGGGGACGGGATCACAAACCCTGACAGCTCCAACGAATGACAGGCCCGCTCGTCCGGACTGCGCCACTGAGACGGCCGTCAACCGAAACGGCTATCGACAAAGACGATCTCGTATCACCGGCACCCAGCACGCCGTTCGCTGCACACCGATCACTCAACGACCCGGCCTGAGCGCCCAACTCACCTGGGCTCACAACCGTCGACGCCCGGACGCATCAAAGATGCCAGCGTGTATGCGCCCCGTCTCCCTGTACTCGGCAGGCTTGCGGTAGGCGGTTGGATCCTCGTAAATCGGGGCCCTGCCTTGCCGACCGTCAGTCAAGATGGACGACACTTGCAGCCAGCCCTCCCAGGTGGAGGCGTAAGTGATGTCGGCCAACCACAGCTCGTCCGGCCGGTCGGCCACGAAACGCCGATCGAACAGGTCCGCCGCCGGCCATGCCGTCGGGTCAGGTCGAGCGTTGTGATGTAACGCTCTTGCCGGGCTGCACCCCGACGCTGGTGTCGTCGGTCCCTTCAGCTCGCCGGCCGTCGCCGCCTCGAGTGTCGGCGGCGTTGGGGCCGTGGGAGGCGATCATCGACCGGTGGCTGGACGCTGATTCCCCCCGGGTTTCGTGCAGTGCCTATCCGGTGATTTCGACCGCGGGGGAAGCAGGCGGCAGACCATGGCCCGTCGGAAGAAGTATCCCGATGAGTTCCGCCGCCGATCGGTCGATCACGTGCTGGAGTAGGGGCGTAAGATCGCCGAGGGAGCCGGCCAGCCGGGAATCATCTCGCCCGAGACCCAGCGTCGTTCAGTCCGCCAGGCCGAGACCAACCGGGGGTGCGTGAGGTGCTCACGAGCGAGGAGCTGGCCGAGATCAACGCGTTGCGGAAGGAGGTGGGCGACCAGCAACGGACGATCGAGATCGTCAAGGCGGCTACCACTATTTCGTCCAGGAAGCGAACCCTCTCCCGGTGTGGATCCCGTTCGTTGACGCCTATCGGGATCGGTGGCCGGTAGCGGCCATGTGTCGAGCGATTGGCTTGTCGGAGCGGCGCTATTACGCGGCTCGGTCCCGGCCCCCGTGTGCCCGCCAGCTGGCCGATCCGATCCTCAAGGGTGACATCGCCCGGCTCTTCGACGCCAACTGGCGCTGCTATGGGGGCCGACGGAGCTGGCTGGCGCTGCGCCGGGGAGGACATCGGGGTGGGCTGCTGCGCCGTGGACGGGGTCATAGCCAACATGGGTATCCGACGCTCGCCCAAGGGCTAGTGCGATGAGCAGTGACCTCCCCTATACGACCGCACCCAACCCCTTCTCGGTCGCCGCTAGCTCAGACTGTCCGTGCAGGGCGCTGACCTGCGGTGATGCGTCCAAACTGTCCGCTGAATCCGCCAAGAATGGCCGGGTTGTAGGGATGAAAGTAGGGAGGAGCGACCTCTGGGGGCACGTCGGCCCGCACATCCCGGCGATGAACCAAGAACCGGCGTGACAATTCCCGGATCGACAGCCCGTCCCGGATATGCGCCTGGCGTATCTGCTCGTACAACTCCACCTCCGACCTCGGCTTGGGCATGCACCGACGCTCCGAAGGCCGCTCGACCAAGTGCTGCGTTGAGATCTACCGAGGCCGCTCGCAGCTCGGAGAGGCGATCCTAACACAGCCTATCGACCTGGCCGAGCCGTAGTCTTCATCGGCTCCGGGGCCCACGAACCGTCGCTGGCGTCGAGTTCACTCGTTGGGTCAACCGTCCGAGTTTGGGATCGCAATAGCGGGTTTCGTATTTGGTGAGGCCAGGGGTCGGTGTAGCCGCCAGGTTGATGCCACCTCCTAACGACAGACCGCCGCTTCCATACGTTAGTTACGGCCGTCCTCGTCTATTCGCGATGCGACCTTATCCAGTAGGTCGTACCGCCTGCGTAGGCCAAGCCGGCCCCCACAGCAATTGCGACCGTCACCGCTACAGGAATCCCTACCGCTAGACCTATGAGAAGTAGTAATCCGATCACGACAAGAAAGATGAGTATGAGGTAGACCCTCAGCCCTTTACTCATGCAACCCCATATGCGTAGTTGGGCGTCTCCAGGCGCTGACCGACATTCCACTCAAAAGCAGGGTTGACTGTTGCGCCATAGCTAGCAGGTTTGTGCAATTTCGTACGCCCCAAAGCCAACCAAACCCGCACCGATGGCGATCAGACCTTCCGCCCGGCGAACGACACCTTCAGCCGCCACCGCCCGTTGCCCAGCTGTTCGATCGTGCCAGACCCTCTGCGCCCCCTCCGTCTCACCCGCCGCTGCGCCATCTCCCGACCTCCTCCGACCGAGATAGGTCCACGAGCGCCAGCGGGCTATGGACCTATCGACCTTGACGGCCTCGGACCGCCATCCTCAGTGGGATGACAATCGAAGATAGGTCCAGATAGGTCCAAGAATCAAGCATCGCGCTGTCGGGAGAGCCCGGCGATGCGCCGGTACAGCTTCCTGACCAGGACCTTTACAGTGGAGGTGACCAGACTTGAACTGGCGACTTCTACGTTGCGAACGTAGCGCTCTACCGGGCTGAGCTACACCCCCGAGGGGAACAATCAGGATAGCGCGGGCGCCGTTGGCCCCCCAGGCCGGCGATCAGGGTTGGTAGGGCCGGAAGCTGCCGTCCAGCACGTCGAGATGGCCGACGACCTTGCCGGTCACGGCGTGCGGATCCGCGACGGCCAGGCGCACCGCGGCCTCGGCGAAGTCCTCCTCGGGCGCCAGGTCCTCGAAGACTTTCGAGTAATAGGAGACCCCCGGCGTGAGGATCGCTTTCGAAGGCGACAGGGCGTTGACGGCGATGTTGCGGTCGGCCAGCTCGTACGCCGCGGCCCGGGTGAGATGCTCGAGCGCCGCCTTGGCCCCGCCGTACCCGGCCAGGACTCCCTCGGTACGGTCCGGGTAGGGACCGTCGCCCGGCATGCGGGACGCCCCGGACGTGATGTTGACGATCGAGCCGTATCCGGCCGCGGTCATGTCCGGTACCACCCGCTGCATCAGCTCGTAGGCGGCGAACGGACCGATCAGGAAGTGCCGCTCGTAGGCGCCGAGGGGCGTGGTCACGAAGGTCGGCCAGTCGGTCTTGGGGAGGGCGTTCGACCCGGTTGCGGCCCGCGGCTGCCTTGGCGCCTGGCCCGCCTTGGGTGGGCGGCCCGGGGCGGTGAAGGCGGCGTTGTTGATGAGCACGGTGATCGGACCAAGGGCGGCCCGGGCCTCGTCCACCAGCCGGGCCCGATCGTCCTGGTCGAGGAGGTCGGCTCGGATCGCCACCGCCTTGCCACCACCGGCCTCGATCTGCGCCACCGTTTCCCCGATGGTGCCGGGGAGCCGTTCGTCCCACTGTTGCTCGGTGCGGGCGACCACGGCCACAGCCGCTCCCTCCGCGGCCAGCGCCACCGCGATCGCCTTGCCGAGACCGCGGCTGGCCCCGGTCACCAGCGCGACCTGCCCATCGAGTCGGCCCACGGCGCGCTCGCCGGTCAGGCTCGCCGGAACACGGCGAGCGCCGACGTGACGACGCGGTCGGCGTTGCCCTCATCGCGAAGGGAGAGCCGTACCGCGAAGCGGTCGCGGGCCGGCAGGGCCTGACCGCTCACGACGAACGGCCCGATCTTGCCGCGCTGCATGTACATGACGGACCAGTCCTCGATCTGGAGTTGGTCGCTGCCGGCCGACTCGGCCGCGAGCTCCATGGCCGCAGCCTCCATGACCACCTGGATGGGACCGAGGTGGAGTGACCCCGATGTCGAACCGATCCGCTGGCTGAGCTCGGGCAACTGCCAACACCCGTCCGCCCGGCGGGTGGCGCCGAAGGCCTCGTGCAAGGGAGGGAGCTCCGGCGAGTCCGGCACGCTCTCCCCCGGCTCGACGAAGGCGTACCCGGGCGGCGCCTCACCGACGTTGACGCCCGTGCCCGTGGTCACCGCCAGGATCCGGTCGGGGCGGTCGGCGTCGACCACCTCCCCCTGGCTGAACCCGATCGTCCGCCCGTGATGGAGGCTGGTGGTACGCACCTGGACCCGCGTCACGCCCGCACCGGCGTCGAGCACATGGACAGTGCTCGTCACCGGAGCCGGCACGCCACCGGCGTCGCTTTTCACCCCGCCGGCGTCGGCCAGCGAAATCGACAACGGGGCGGCCAGCAAGCCCCCCGCCGCATTGCGCATGTCGCGCCGCAGCGGCATGAGGGCGGTGCCGACATCGTCCAGGTTGGGTCTGGTGCCCAGGTAGCGGTAGGTCATCAACCCGTCGGGGCCGCCCATGACCGCCGCGAATCGAGCCCAGAACTCGTCGGGGGTGGCGTGCTGCAACTCTTCGGCGCGAGCCATGCCGTCACGCTACGACAATTGGCCGCCGCCTACTTCTGGACACGCCGGATCGGCCCCAGCGCCGCACTCAGCGACCTGGCCGCCTCGCGCTCGCGCCGCAGCGCGGCCTGCACCGCGTCGCTCCGTCCCGACCGGATCAAACGCTTGACGGCGGCGACTGCGGCAGGCGGCTGCTCGGCGATGGCCCCAGCCAACGCCCGGGCCTCATCGGGCAGCGCCGCGCCCGGGCAGGACCGGGCCGCCAGCCCCAGCCGGACCGCCTCGGCTCCGTCCAGCCAACGGGAAGTAAAGAGCAACTCGGCGGCGGCCGGCAAGCCGATGAGCTCCGGCAACAGCAGGCTGCTTCCGGCTTCGGGCGCCGTCCCCAGCGCGGTAAACGGCATCCGGATGCGGCTGTCGTCCGCCACCAGGACCACGTCGCAGTGCAGCAGGATGGTGGCGCCGAAGCCGACCGCCACCCCGTGCACGGCGGCGAGGAGCGGCTTGCTGAACACCAACAAGGATTCCAGGAGCTGGTCGAAGGTCTCCGCCAGCTCGCTCGAGGGGTCGCCATCGGTGGGGATGGCGTCGAGATCCACCCCGCTGGAGAAGCCGCGCCCGGCGCCCAACAGCAGGACGACTCGCACGTCCGGCGCCTCGTCGGCCGCGTCCAGCGACGTGGCCAGGCACCGGTAGGAGTCGGCGGTGAAGGCGTTGAGCCGAGCCGGGCGATTGAGGGTGAGGACGCGCAGCGCGCCATCGTCGGCAGTGAGCACCAGGTCGTCGGGGGCCGGCATCGTCAGATGATGCGGCTGTCGTGGCCGGCCCAGTACTGGTCCCGCAGCAACCGCTTGTACAGCTTGCCGTTGGGATCACGTGGCAGCTGGTCGGCGAAGTCGACGGACCGGGGACACTTGTAGGCGGCCAAGTGCGCCTTGCAGTAGGCAATCAACTCGGCTTCGAGATCGGGGCCGGCGGTCGACGGGTCCTGGAGCTGGACGACGGCCTTGACCTCTTCGCCGAACTCGGCGTTGGGAACGCCGATGACCGCCACGTCGACGACGGCGGGATGGACGGCGAGCGTGCTCTCCGCCTCCTGCGGATAGATGTTGACTCCGCCCGACACGATCATGTACGCCTTCCGATCGGTCAGGTAGAGGTAGCCGTCGGCGTCGACGTAGCCGATGTCGCCCAGGGTGCGCCAGCCCTTGTCGTTGAAGACGGCTTTCGTCTTCTCGGGGTCGTTGTGATACTCGAAGGTGACGTCATGGCCGGAGAAGTACACGGTGCCGGGCACCCCCGCCGGGCACTCGTCACCGTCTGCGTCGACGATGTGCAGCACCGCGCCGTCCCGGGGTTTGCCGACCGACCCCTTGTGATCCAGCCAGTCGTGGGCGTCGATCCACGTCCCGCCGATATCCTCGGTGCCGGCGTAGTACTCGTGGACGATGGGGCCCCACCACGAGATCATCCCCTCTTTCACCGCAACGGGGCACGGAGCAGCGGCGTGCACCGCCATGCGGAGGCTCGACACGTCGTATGCGGCCCGGGTCTCCTCCGGCAGGCGCAGCATCCGCACGAACATGGTGGGCACGAACTGGGCGTGGGTGATCCGGTGGCGCTCGATCAGCTGCAGGCACGCCTCCGCGTCGAAGCGCTCCATGACCACCACCGTGGCGCCGACCCGATGGGTGGACATGCTGGCGACCAGCGGGGCGGCGTGGTAGAGCGGCGCCGGGCAGAGGTAGACGTCGCCGGGCTGCAGCCCGTAGCGGCCGGCCCAGCCCTGCGCCATCTGCACCTGCCGGGCGGCCGGATCGCCGAGCGGGACCGCGGGCAGCGGCTTGCGAACCCCCTTGGGCCGGCCGGTGGTCCCCGACGAATACAGCATCTCGGTGCCTTCGAGTTCGGTCGCCAGCGGCGTCTCGGGCTCCTTGGCCGCGTACTCCTCGTAGGGCAAGAATCCCTCGAGCGCGCCGTCGACCAGGTAGCGCGCCGGCACCCGGCGCAGGTCCAGGCCCGACAGCGCCGGGGCCACGCCGGCGGACGCGACCACGGCCCGGGCCCCGCAGTCGTCGAGGATGTACTGGACCTCGGCGGGGGTGAGGTGACTGTTGATGGCCGTGTACCGCAGCCCGGACCGCTGCGCCCCCCAGGTGATCTCCAGATAACTGGGGTGATTCTCCATCAGGATGGCGAGGGCATCCCCCGGACGGAGCCCGACGCCATGGAGCAGGTGGGCCGCCTGGTTGGCTCGGCGTTCCAGCTCCCCGTAGGTGGTGACCGCCCCGGTCTGGCCCATGATGATGGCGGGCCGGTCAGGGTCGGTTTCGGCGTGAGCCCGGGGGTGCAGCATTGGCAATCGACCTCCGTCGTGGCGGGCAGCGGCCCAAGCTAACTGGGTGCAGCGTGTTCCGCGCTTTCGGATCCTGGACGCCCGGAGACTACAATCGAAAGTGCAATTTGCAAGATATCAGGCAGGTGGAGAAAGAGACGGGGGACGCCACATGAGTACGGTCGATGAGACCCTCGAGGTGGACGACTACGACGAGTTCGGCCTCCTGCACGAGAACGCCGAGGAATGGGGCCTGCCGTTCACCGGCCAACCCGACGTCGCCCGGGCTAGCCTCGAAGTCGCCCCGGGCCAGCAGCTGAGCTACATCCGCTGGGGCTCGACCGACCCCGAGGTGGTCTACCTGCACGGCGGCGGGCAGAACGCCCACACGTGGGACACCGTGGCCCTCGCCGTGGGCCGGCCGGCGATCGCCATCGACCTCCCCGGGCACGGTCGTTCCTACCGGCGGGAGGACCGCAACTACGGCCCGTGGCGCAACGTCGAAGCCCTCGAAGTGGCCATCCCGGCGCTGGCGCCGCACGCCGCCGTGGTCGTCGGCATGTCGCTCGGCGGAGCGACGGCCACCCACCTGGCGGCCAAGCGGCCGGACCTGTGCCGGCGGGCGGTCATCGTCGACGTCACCCCTCAGGTCAACGACCCCACTCGTACCATGACCACCCTCGAGCGGGGTTCGGTGACGCTGATCGGGGGACCGCCGACGTACGAGTCGTTTGAGGCCATGGCGACCGCGGCCATCGAGCTGAGCCCGTACCGGGCCGCCTCCGGAGTGCGACGGGGGGTGCGGCACAACGCCTACCGCCGGCCGGACGGGCTGTGGACCTGGCGGTACGACCTGTTCGGGCCTCGGCCCGAGAACGCCGGCGAGTGGTCGGACTTCACTCCCCTATGGGACGACGTCAGCCGCATCACTGTGCCCACCATGCTGGTCCGGGGCGGCGAGTCGAAGTTCGTGACCGACGGCGACGTCGCCGAATTCCAGCGCCGCCTGCCCGCGGTCCGCTACCAGGTCGTGGCCGGCGCCGGGCACGCCATTCAGAGCGATCGGCCGCTGCAGCTGGTGGCGCTCATCGAGGAGTTCGCGTTCGGGGCCTGATCCGGGCGCCGGCGGGGCCGGCGGGGGCCGGCGGGGGCCGGCGGGGCCGGGGCGGCCGGCGGGGGCTCGGTCGCGTCGACGGGTGGCCACATGCGGCTGGTGCGATTTGTATCTGTGGTGCACTTATGTGCATCTCATAGACATAAGCGCACCACTGATACAAATCGCACCACCTGATGCGTTCCGATCCCGCCGCCGGTCGAGCGGGGCGCCGTCGGCCGAGGGGGCGCCCCGGGCCACGCGGGCCGGGCCAGCCAGCCAGCCGGGGCTACCCGCCGGCGCCCGCATCGCCGGCATCGCCGGCCCGCTGTTCGAGGGCGGCCTGAAGGCGGAACTGGAGCAGGGTGGTGGTCAGGTCGCTGCGGGTCCGCTCCAGGACGGCGCGCAGGGCGTCGGCGCTGCGGCGCAGCCCGCCGGTGACGGCATCGGGGAAGTCGACCCCCACCAGCAGCTCGTAGGCGTCCTCCATGGCGGCCAGCAGGTCCTCGGCCACGTCGGCTTGGCCTTCGCGGAGCCGGTCGAGCAGGTGGCGGCGCAGCTCGGAGGCCGCCTCGGCCAGGCCGTTGAGCCAGGCCGGGGCCTCGACGCCAAGCTCCTGGTGGCCCGGTACCGCGGTGCCGGCCACCAGGGCGGAGGTGAGCACCGCCTCGGCGTACTCCTTCTCGGCGTCGTGGAGGAAGCCGGCGTAGGCGACCCGCGGATACGGGCGCACCGCCTCCTGGGCCTGCCGGATGGCGGTCTCGGCGTCCGCGAGCAGGGTCGCCACCCGGTCGGGTTGGCGGCGATGCACGGCCCGGATGGCGCTGCCGGAGGCCCGGATCGTCAGGCGGCAGGCGGGCAGGCCGGCCTCCCGGGCCGCGTTGGCCGCGGCGAGGTCCTGGCGGGCCGCGTCGACCTGACCGGGCAGGTCGGCCCGGCTGGAGGGCCGAATGAGTGTCCCGATCAGTTGGCGGCGCGCCGCAGGCCGAGGTCGCCGTACCCGCTGGTGCCGAGGTCGTAGGCGGGGCGGGGGCGGGCGGCGCGGGCCGGCTGGGGCATGAAGGTGAGCTTGAGCTCCCGCTCGGCCGCCAGGTTGCGGATCCGGATCAACAAGGCCACGTAGCCGACGAACACCAGATCGAAGAGCACCTGCGCCGACCACATGATCGACAGCCCGGGGATCATGGCCAGCAGGAACGAACCCACCACGCCCGCCAACAGGGCGAAGAACACGTCCCGCCGGCGCTTCTGGGTCTGGCGGCGGCGCAGGGCGGCGGCGGTGGGCGGCCGAAGGCCGGGCCCGGCGACAGGACGGCCGGTCCGGTAGGCCGGCGCCGGGCGGTAGGCCGCGACGGGCCGGCCGGCGATGGGTCCGCTACGGAGCCGGTTGGCCGGCGCCATGGTGGCCGGCGCCGCCCGCTCCAGCACCCGCAGGTGCCGTCGGAACGTACCGACCGAGTCGTAGAACGTCCCCTCGGTCCGTGAGCGCAACCACGAAACCAGGAGTACCCCCCAAACAATGGCGAGGACCAGCAGAACCACCGTAGTCAAGACTCCTCGGCCTACCCTTCGGTGTCAGGGACCGTACGCCTCCGCACGCGCTCAGTGGTGGATCCCCCACTGCTGAGCCCCCGGGGCGACCGGTCCGGCCGTCATGGAACAAGCTTGCCGATTCCTTCAGGTAATTCTCAGGGACGTTAGCCCGATCGGGCAACCGGCGCCAGCGGGACGGGCAAAATCCCCGCTGACCTGGCCCGACGCGCCGCTAACTGAGAGGGTCGTTCTCGTTGTCGCCGATCAGCTCCTCGATCTGGGTGTCGAGGTCCAGGACCGGGTTGACGGCCGTGTTGACCAGCGGGGTGGCCAGATCGGCGGGCCGGCGCCAGTGCCCGCTGCGGCCGCCGGTCTTCTCCCACAAGGCCAAGTCGCCGATGACCATCGACCGGTCCGACGACTTGCACATGTCGTAGATGGTGAGCGCGGCCACCGCGCAAGCCGTCATGGCTTCCATCTCCACCCCGGTGCGGTCGACGGTCTCCACCTGCGTCTCCACCTCGACGAAATCGTCACCGAGAGTGAAATTGATCGTCACCGCCCCGACCAGCAGGGGATGGCACAGCGGGATCATGTCGGCGGTGCGCTTGGCCGCCTGGATGCCGGCGATGCGGGCCGCGCCCAGCACGTCGCCCTTGGTGATGGCGTTGCTGGCCACCTTGGCGGTGGTGTCCGGCTTCATGAACACCTTGCACCGGGAGATGGCCCGGCGGTGGGTGGCTTCTTTGGGGGTGACGTCAACCATGCGGGCCCGACCGAGCGGGTCCAGGTGAGTAAGGCCTCGGTCGGACATGTGGTGCAGTCTATCGATGCCGGGCCGACCCGGCTTACCCGCCGATCTGGCTCATGCTGCGCTCCGGCCGGATGAAGTGCACCTGGCCAATGGAATGGCCCGCCCACTTCCGCCCCACCTCGGCTTCCACCGCGGCCGCCAGGTCGTCGTCGCTTCCCCCGCCTCGCAGGATGCCCCGCAGGTCGGTCTCCCGCACCGAGAACAGGCAGTTGCGCAGTTGGCCCTCCGCGGTCAGGCGGATCCGGTCGCACGACTCGCAAAACGGACGGGTCACGCTGGCGATCACGCCCACCCGACCGCCGCCGTCGGCGTAGGTGTAGGACTCGGCCGGGGCGGAGTCGCGCACGCCGCCGCCGTCCGGGGCGACCAGCGGCCATTCGGCATCGATGGCGGCGATGATCTCCTCGGCCGGCACCACCTGGGCGCGGCTCCAGGTCCCGCCGCCATCCAGGGGCATCCACTCGATGAAGCGCAGCTCCACCCCGTGGGCTCGGCCGTAGGCGGCGAAGTCGAGGATCTCGTCGTCGTTGAGGCCCCGCACCACCACGCAGTTGACCTTGACCGGGGTCAGGCCGGCGGCGACGGCGGCGTCGATGCCGGCCAGCACCTGCTCGAGGGCGTCCCGGCAGGTGATGGCGGCGAAGCGGTCCGGGCGCAACGAGTCGCACGAGATGTTGATCCGCCGCAGCCCGGAACGGGCCAGGTCGGCGGCCTGGTGGGACAGGGTGGCGCCGTTGGTGGTCATGGCCAGGTCCACGCCGAGGTCGGCAAGCCGGCGGATCAGGACCGGAAGGTGGGCCCGGACGGTGGGTTCACCGCCGGTGATGCGGATGCTCTCGAAACCGAACCGCTCGACACAGACTCGGGCCACCCGGGTCAGTTCTTCGTAGGTGAGCAGCTGGTCGCGCGGCAGCCATTGCATGCCCTCTTCCGGCATGCAGTAGGTGCAGCGGAAGTTGCAGCGGTCGGTGATGGAGATGCGCAGGTCGCGAACCGTGCGGTTGTGCGGGTCGACCAGGGGAACTGCCACATCCCCACCCTACGGCCCCAGGAGCAGTAGGTCGACGTCGTCTCCGCTGGCGACCGCGAAACCGGGCGGCACCACGGCCAGCCCGCCGGCCAGGGCCATGGCGTGCAACTGGTGCGAACCCTGCCCGCCGGCGCTGCGCACGTGGTAGCGGCCGTCCGCCTGGATGGCGACCTCCACCCGGGCGAACGTGGTTCGCCCGTCGTGGGCCCCCCGCAAGCCGCCCTCGTCGACGACCGCGGGGACGGGAACGCGATACCAGTCCCCGTCGGGCCGGCCGGCCATCCGCCGCAACCCGGGGCGGGCCAGCACCTCGTAGCTCACCATCGACGACACCGGGTTGCCCGGCAGGCCGAACACGGGGGTGCCGCCCACCAGCCCGAAGGCGAAGGGCTTGGCCGGCCGGATGGCCACCTGCATCCAGTGCATCTGGCCGATCCGGTCGAGGACCACTTTCACCCAGTCGAAGTCACCCATGCTGACGCCGCCGCTGGTCAGCACGGCGTCGCAGCGGGCCGCCCCGTCGAGCAACCGCCCCTCGATCTGGCGCTCGTCGTCCCGGGCGATGCCCAGGTCGACGGCCTCGAACCCGTCCCGGCGCAGCAAGGCCATGAGGGTGCGCCGGTTGGAGTCGCGGATCTGGCCCGGGAGCAGCGCCCCGCCCCCTTCGATCAGCTCGTCACCGGTCGACAGCACGCCGACGACGGGAGCCGGCACCACGGTCACTCTTTCCCTGCCGACGCTGCAGAGCACGCCCAGGTGACCGGGGCCGAGGACGGTGCCGGCCGCGAAGACCTCCTGGCCGGCCGTCACGTCCTCGCCGGCCCGGCGCACGTGCTCGCCCGCCACGGCGGGGGCGGACACCCAGACCTGGTCGCCCTCGCTGCGGGTGACCTCGACGATCGCCACCGCGTCCGCACCGGCGGGGAAAGGAGCACCCGTCATGATCCGCAGCGCCTCCCCCGGTCCGACCGGGGTGCCGGGAGCGTGCCCGGCCGCCAGCGTGCCGATCACCGTCAACCGGGCGGGCTGGTCGGGGCTGGCCCCGGCCACGTCCGCGGCCCGCACCGCGTACCCGTCCATGGCCGTGTTGGCGAACGGCGGCACGTCCTCGGCCGCGGTGACCGCCTCGGCCAGGACGAGGCCCAGGGCGCCGTCGATGCCCACCGGCCGGGCCGGCCTGGGCCCGCACGCCGCGGTGACCTCGGCCTGGGCCTCGGCGAGGGGGATCACGGCGCCGCCAGCCGGGCTTCGAGGTAGGCCCGGAACGCCGGCCCCAGGTCCTCGCGTTCCAGGGCCAGCTCCACCGTGGCCCGGAGGTAGTCGAGCTTGTTGCCGACGTCGAAGCGGCCGTGTTGGAACATGTAGCCGTACACCGGCTCGGTCTCCATCAGGATCCTGATGGCGTCGGTCAGCTGGATCTCGCCGCCCCGGCCCGGTTTCGTCTTGGCGATGGCCTCGAAGATCGCCGGCGTCAACACGTACCGGCCCATCACCCCCAGGTTCGACGGCGCCTCCTCGGGGGTCGGCTTCTCCACCACGTCGAAGACCCGTACCACCGACTCGCTCGACGGGCTCCGTCGCGGCGCTGCCGTAGGCGGAGATCTCGGCGGGGGTCACCATCTTGAGGGCCAGGACCGATCCGTGCAGGCGCTCGTGGGTGGCCAGCATCCCGGCCAGGATCCCGGACTTCTCGTGCATGATGTCGTCACCGAGGAGGACCACGAACGGTTGGTCGCCCACATGCTCCCGGGCCACGGAGACGGCATGGCCCAGGCCCAGGGGTTCGCCCTGGCGGACGTAGTGGATCTCGGCCATCTCGGCGATGGCGCGCATCTGGGCCAGTTGTTCGTGCTTGCCGGCGCGCTCCAGGTAGTACTCCAGCTCGAAAGACCGGTCGAAGTGGTCCTCGAGCGTGCGCTTGCCCCGGCCGGTGATGACCAGGATGTCGGTGATGCCGTTCTGCACGGCCTCCTCGACGACGTACTGGATGGCGGGCTTGTCGACCAGCGGCAGCATCTCTTTGGGCTGGGCCTTGGCCGCGGGGAGGAACCTGGTGCCGAGGCCGGCGGCGGGGATGACGGCTTTTTTCACGGTGTGCGCCACAGGGGGTTGTTCTACCACCGGGCGGTTCCGCCGGCGGTCCGGTACACTTGGCACTCGACTGGTGAGAGTGCTAGCGCCTGATCTGGCAGGAGGACCCCGAGCGCATGCCCACTTATGAATACGCGTGCAAGTCGTGCGGGGAACACCTCGAGGTGGCGCAGTCCTTCAAGGACGAGCCCCTCACGGAGTGCCCCAAGTGCGGCGGACCGCTCCGCAAGGTGTTCGGGAGCATCGGCATCGCCTTCAAGGGCAGCGGCTTCTACAAGACGGACAGCCGGAGCACCTCGGCGGCCGGAAGGCCGGCGGCCGGCGGATCGAAGTCGGACGGGGCGGCGGCTGGCGGCGGAAGCGACGGCGGCGGTGGCGGCGGGAGCGGGAGTGACGGCGGCAGCGGCAGCGACGGGGGCTCGGGGCCGGCCAAGAGCGAGCCGGCCGCGAAGAAGTCCGACTCGTCGTCCTCGTCGCCCGCCTCCCCCTCCAGCGCCGCCGCCTCCTAGCGGCGGGCTGACCCTTCGCCGGCGGGCCTGGTGGCGGCCGAGATCGCGGTCATCGGCGGGTCGGGCTTCTACCAATGGCTGGACGGGGCGACGTCGGTGACGCCGGCCACCCCGTACGGGGCACCGTCCGGGCCGATCACGGTGGGTTCGGTCGGTGGCCGCTCGGTCGCGTTCCTGGCCCGCCACGGCGAGCACCACCAGATCGCCCCCCACGCGGTCAACGCCCGAGCCAACCTGTGGGCCCTGCGCGAGCTGGGGGTCCGGCGGGTGATCGGCCCGTGCGCAGTGGGGTCGTTGCAGGCGGCCATCGGTCCGGGTGACCTGGTCGTGCTCGACCAGCTCCTGGACCGGACGTGGGGGCGGGCCGACACCTACCTGGACGGTGACGTCGTCGAGCACGTGAGCTTCGCCGACCCCTACTGCCCGGAGCTGCGGTCGGTGCTGGTGGCTGGGGCGAATGGGAGCAGGGCCGGTGAGCGCGGGTGGGCCGGCGGTGCGGTGCACGAGCGAGGCACGGTGGTGGTGGTGCAGGGGCCCCGCTTCTCGACCCGGGCCGAATCGCGGTGGTACCAGGCGGCCGGCGTCGACGTAATCAACATGACGCAATACCCGGAGGCCTACCTGGCCCGGGAGCTGGGCCTGTGTTACGCCGGCCTGGCCCTCGTCACCGACCGCGACGTCGGCGAGGTCGGCGACCCGGACAATCCGCCCGTCACCATGGAGGCCGCCCTCGCGGTCCTGGCCGCCAACGTCGACCACACCCGCACCCTGCTGGCCGGCGCCGTTCCCGCCATCCCCCAGGTGCCGGGGTGCGCCTGCGCGGCCGGCGGGGCGCCCAGCCTGCGGCGCTGAGCGGCGGGCCGGCGGGGGCGGCCGGCGCCCGGCCACGAAACGAGCGCCGCCTCAGGCCCCCGCCGCCACGAACACCGTCATGAAGGCGCCGAAGCCCAGGCAGTACAGCCCGAACGGGACCAGATTGCGCGTCTTGAAGTACTGCAGCAGAAAGCGGACGGAGACGAGGCTCACCAGGAAGGTGACCACGCTGCCGGCCAGCACCTGGCCCCGCACCCCGTTGCCGTTGACCCCGAACAGGTCGGGCAGCTTGTAGATGCCCGCGGCGAAGATGATCGGGGTGGCGAGGAGGAAGGCAAACTTGGCGGCGTCCTCGTTGTCGAGACCGCGTACCAGGCCGACCACCATGGTGACCCCGTCCCGGCTGATGCCGGCGATCAGGGCCAGGGTCTGGACCACGCCGATGATCCCCGCCTCCCGGTACTCGAGCGTCTCGAGTCGTCGCGACCCCTCAGGGGTGACGCCCTCGCGGGCGGCCAACTCCCGGACCGCGGAGCGGCGGCGGACCCGCTCGCCGGCGATGAGGATGACGCCGTTGATCATGAGGAAGATGGCGGCCGACATGGGCTTGGCGAGGAGGGTGCGCACCTTGTGCTCCAGCAGCAGGCCCAGGATCCCCGTGGGGATGCAGGCCACCACGATCAGCCAGGCCAGCCGCTCGGTCGACGTTTCGACCCGCCGGGTGCGGAGGGTCACGAAGAACGCCTTGACGATGCGGACCCAGTCCTTCCAGAAGAACACCAGGAGGGCCACCGCGTTCGCCACGTGCAAGCCCACGATGAAGGCCAGGTAGAACGACTCGCTGGCGTCCTGGCTCTTGACCAGGTTGTTCCACCCGAACAGTTTCGGTATCAGCACGGTGTGGCCCAGGCTCGACACCGGGAACAGCTCGGCGATCCCCTGGAAGACGCCGATCACGATGGCCTGGAAGAAGCTCAGGTGATTGGCGGCATGAGCGGCTTGGGGCGCGGCGGCGGCCAGCAACACGGGATGAGATCACTTTCGTCACACGACAGGACGCCCTATGTTGCCGCATCCCGCGCTTGCCTTCAGGTAACGGCCGTCTGGTGACCATTTGGCACCCCGACGCACCCCGACGCCGAAGGGGCGGGTGGGGCGGGCCGACCCTAGGCGAGGTCGCCGAGCTCGCCCATGTCGATCGGCTCCGGGACGCCCAGCCCGCCGGCCCCGCCCAGTACGACCGGGAGCTGGTCGACCAGCCAGGGCGGGATCACCCGGCCGCCGCCGGCGACCATCGCGGCCAGCTCGTCGAACGGCCACCATCGGGCCCCCTTGAACGCCACCACCTCCAGGGCCTCCAACCCAGCCGGGCGGTACTCGCCGGCGCCGGCACAACGAGCCACGTGTACCCGCTCGTGCTGATCGAAGTGGTAGCCGGCGAAGTCGAAGACGGCGTGATGGCGCCACACGCACGGCCCCATTTCCACCCCGTCGATGCCGGTCTCCTCGTACAGCTCGCGGGCCGCCGCCGCCTCGCTGGGTTCGCCGCCTTCGATCCCGCCGCCGGGCAGTTCCCACCACGCCCCTCGATCAGGGCGGGCCGGGTCCCCGGCCTCGATCAACAGGACCCGGTCCGCGGGATCGAGCAGCACCACCCGGGCGGCTTGGCGCCGGAGCGTCCACACCGGCGAACCGCCCGCCCCTACTCGCCGCTCATGGAGACGTCGGCGATGGCCAGGGTCAGCCCGGCAGCCGACGAAGGCAACCGCTCCAGATCGTTGCCAACCCCCACCACGCCCGTCAGCATGCGCTGGATGGTGGAAGCGATGGTGAACTCCCGCACCGGTCCCGCCAGCTCCCCGCCCCGGATGAGGACGCCTTCGGCCCCGACCGAGAAGTCGCCGCTGACCGGATTGACGCCCGAGTGGACCCCGGAGATCGACTGCACCAGCAACCCGTCGCCGACGGCGGCCAGGATGTCGGCCGGCGACTGCGAGCCCGGTACCACTATGAGGGCCCGGGCGCCGGTGCCCGGCCCGCTCTTGAATCCGGCTCGGACCGCCGAGGCGGTCGAAGCCGTCCCGGCCCGGCGGGCGGAGTAGGTGTTGTACAGGAACTGGCGCAGGATGCCGTCCTCGAGCAGGACGTTCCGGCGGGTGGCCAGTCCTTCGGCGTCATAGCGACTGGCCCCGTAGGCGTCTGGATCCGTCGGGTCGTCCACCAGGGTGAAACCCGGCACGGCGACGTTCTCGCCGATGCGGTCGGCGAAGAGGGACCGGCCCTTGAGCACGGCCTCCCCGTCGAGGGTGCCGCCGATCACCGACAACAGGGTGGCGGTCATCTCCGGCTCGAACACGGCGGTCAGGTGGGCCGAGCGGGGCTTGACCGCGCCCAGCAGCCGGGTGGCCCGCCGCACCGCATCCCCCGCCGCCTTGTCGAGGTCCAGGTCGTCCGGGCTGCGGCCCACGCTGTAGCCGCTGCCGGTCTGCGTGTCCGCGGCGCCGCCGGCGACGGCGGACGCGGCCAGGTAACAAGCAGTGCGCCGCGACGAGGCGCGGATCCCGGTGCTCGACGCGACCGCGGACTCGAAAGCCGCGTCGCCCCACTCGGCGCTCTCCACCGACCGGATCCGAGCGTCGCCGGCCCGGACCGCCCGTTCCAGCTCGAGGGCCCGGGCCACCTTGACGTCCGCCGGGTAGGCGGCCAGGTCGTCGCGCCACAGGTCGAGGTCCGCCGGCGCCACCCCGTCGGGGACGGCCAGCCCCACCCATTCGTCCGAGGAGGCGAAGCCGGCGTTGTCCCGGGCCTCCTCGAGGGTCTCCGCCACCATGTCCGGGTCGAGCGAGCCGGCATAGGCGAACCCCTGACTGCGGCCGACGACCACCCGGATGCCGATGCCCGCCGACTCCGCGGACGAGAGGGACTCCACCTCGCCCTCGTAGACGCGGATCTCGGTGTCCCGGCCGCGAGCCACGTAGGCCTCGACCTGCTCCCCGTCGCGCGCCCAGCCGGCGACCTTCGTCGGCCAGCTCCAGCAGCTCGCTCTGGGCCTCACTCACCGGGCGGTCCCGCCGACCGTCAGGGCGCTGACCCGCAGGGTGGGCTGGCCGTCGCCGACGGGCACTCCCTGGCCCTGCTTGCCGCAGGTTCCTGGCGGCCCCATGGCGAAATCGTTGCCGACGACGTCGATGTTGCGCAGGACGTCCGGTCCGTTGCCGATCAGGTTGGCGTCGCGCAGGGGCTCGGTGATCCGGCCGTCCTCGATCAGGTAGGCCTCGGTCATGCCGAACACGAAGTCGCCGGTGGCGGTGTTGACCTGGCCGCCGCCGAGCTGGGCCACGTACACCCCGTGCGGGGTCTGGCGCACGATCTCGTCGGGATCCTCGCCCCCGGCCAGCACGAAGGTGTTGGTCATGCGCACCATCGGCAGGTGCTGGTAGCTCTCCCGGCGCCCGTTGCCGGAGCTGGGCCGGCCCTCCTTGCGGGCCCGCAACCAGTCCCACATGTAGTCGGTGAGAATGCCGTTCTCGATGAGCACGTTCCGCCCCGCTGGGTGACCTTCGTCGTCGACGGCGAGGGCGCCCCACTCCGGACCCATGGTGCCGTCATCGACGAGCGTGACCAGCGGGCTGGCCACCATTTCACCGACTCTTCCCGGTGAAGACCGACACGTCTTTGGCGATGTGATCGGCCTCGAGCCCGTGCCCGCATGCTTCATGGAAAAGGACGCCACCGCTGCCCTGCTTGATCACCACGGGCAGCGTCCCCGACGGCGCGGGGCGGGCCGCCAGCTTGGTGAGCGCCCGGGTGGCCGCGGCGCGGGCCAGGTCCTCGACGAGCAGCCGGTCAAACATCTCGAAGCCGATGGTGGCCCCCACCGACTCGCGTCCCGTCTGCAGTCCGGTATCGCCGCTGGCGACGCAGGACACCGCGAAGCGGGTCTTGACCTGGTCGTCGGCAGCCAGGACCCCCTCGCTGTTGGCGACCAGGATGCGCCGGCGGCTGTCGCCGTAAACGGCGGTGACCTGCCGGATGGACCCGCCGGCGGCCCGGGCGGCCTCGTCGGCCCGCCGGAGCAGCGCCACCTTCTCGGCCTTGGCGACGGTCTCGGGCATGATGGTCACGTCATTGGGGGCCGGGGCCGAGACCCGGCTGAGGGCCACGGTGCGCACCCCGCCGCCACCTTGGCGGGCCGCCGCGGCCGCCGCCTCGGCCGCGGCTCGCAGGCCGGGTTCGCTCAGGTCACTGGTGTGGGCGAAGCCGGTGGTCTCGCCGACCACCACCCGGATCCCCGCGCCCCGATCGCGGCCGGACGCCAGATCCTCGACCCGGCCGTCGTCGAGGCGGGCCGCCGAGCCCCGCCGGTCCTCGGCGAACACCTCCGCGAACTCGCCGCCCGTGCGCATGGCCGTGTCGAGCACGGCTTGGACTACGGATTCGTCGATCACGGCTGCTCCCGTTTGGGCCGGCATTGGAACACAGCGAGGGTACCCGCATACCGTTACTACCCGTGTCCCTCATCCTCGGTTGCTGCGGTCAGGCCGAACTCGTCGTCGCTGACGCCGATACCGCCGCCGCCCTCGGCACCAGTGACGTCCCGGTGCTGGCCACGCCCCGGCTGGTCCAGCTGTGCGAGCAGGCGTCGATGGCGGCCCTGGTCGGTCACCTCAAGGCCGGCGAGACGAGCGTCGGCTTCCGGGTCGAGCTCACCCACCTGGCCCCGATCTCGGTCGGGAGCCGGGTGGTCGGCGACGGCGACGCTGGAGCGGAGTGAGGGCCGGCGGTTGGTGTTCAATACCAGCGTCAACGACGCCTGCGGGCTGGTGGCCGCCGGGCGGGTGACCCGGGTGCTCGTCGACCTGGCCCGGTTTATGGAGAAGGCCCGCTAAACCCCTAGAGGCCGCTAAACCCCTAGAGGCCGGCTAAACCCCTAGAGGCCGCTAAACCCCTAGAGGATCGTGACCGGGGTGCCCAGCGGCAGCATGGTCGCCAGCTGGGAGATCACCGGATTGGCCAGCCGCACGCAGCCGTGCGACACCGGGTGGCCGACCGACCAGGGCTCGTCCTGGCCATGGATGCCGATCTGGGCGTCCCCGCCGTTGAACACCGCGTAGGCGTCCGAGAACCAGCCCAGCCCGAAGATGTACGGGCCGTAGGCGCCGTTCGGGTTGTCGGGGCGGATGAGCTCCCACAGGTACGTGTGGCCGGTCGGGGTGGGCGTCGACGGCTTGCCAACCGCGGCCGGGGTGGTGAGGACGAGGTGGCCGGCGTTGGTGACCGTCACGGTGTCGGCTTCCACGTTGACCACCACCTGGTAGGACGTCTCCGAGAGCGTCACGCTCGCGACCGGGATCCATCCCACGCTGCCGTTGGGCCGGATGGGCAGCTCCACCTGGGCCCACCCGGAGGCGACCGGCCGACCCACCACCGCCACCACCTCGGCCGCACCGAACGGGTTGGTGGCGGGCAGGGTGCCCGCCGGCGGGCCGCCAGGGACCCGGCTGTAGGCCAGGGGGGCCTTGAGGGTGGCGATCAGGGTCGGGGCCGGGAGCGCGGGCTGGGCCCGCACCGGAGCCGGAGCCGGCTTGGCCACGGGGACCGGCGCCGCCACCGCCTCCACCGCATGGCCGCGCCCGGCCTCTTTCGGGGCGTGAGCCGTCAACAACGCCGAGGTCGCCAGCCCAGCCACGGCGAGTGCCGCCACCCCTACGGCCAGCGCTCGCCTGCCCCGTGTCCCGTCCACCGACCCATGCTGCCACGAAACGCCGGAGCGGAAGAACCGGGCGGGCGGCCAGTAGGGTGACAGCGAATTGATGCGCGTCCAACCGTGAGTTCGTCGGAGACCTCCGGATCTGTCGCCACCCGCCCGGTCCAGCGGTCGCACTGGTGGCGCGAGATCCTCATTGTCGCGATCTTCTACGGGCTGTACACCCTGGTCCGGGACCTCCGCGGCGACGAGCCGGTGTCGTATTTCCGCGCCAAGACCAACGCCCATCGGATCATCAGCCTCGAACGGCACCTGGGACTGTTCCACGAGGCCAACCTCCAGCACTGGTTCCTCCAGTACCGGGAACTGATCCGCCTGTGCGACGACTACTACGGGACCATCCACTTCGTGGCGGCCGGCGCCGTCCTCCTGCTCCTGTTCTTCCGGTTCCCGGAGCGGTACCGCCTGTGGCGCAACACCCTGGCCATCACGACGGGTCTGGCCCTGATCGGGTTCTCGTTCTTCCCGCTCCTGCCGCCGCGGCTGTTGCCCGCCAGTTACGGCTTTACCGACACGCTCAAGGTCATCGGCGGCTTGTGGAACTTCTCGTCCGGCCCGGTCAACGACGTCTCCAACCAGTACGCGGCGATGCCCAGCCTGCACACCAGCTGGGCGGCCTGGTGCGCGCTGGCGCTGTTCCCGTTGGTGCGGTCCTGGTGGGCCAAGGTCCTGCTGGTCCTGTACCCCGTGGCCACCATGTTCATCATCGTCGTCACCGCCAACCACTACTTCGCGGACGTGGCCGCCGGGCTGCTCCTGCTCGGCGCGTCCTATCTCCTCGCCGTCGTCCTGACCGGGCGCCTCGACCGCCACTACGCCCGCCGGGAGGGCGACGCCACCCCGCCGGTCGCGGAGCTGGCGCCCACCATCCGCTCGTGAACCTGACCCCCACCCGGGGCCTGCCCCCCTCCCTGACCAGCGTGGCCCGGCGGGTCGACGCCCGGCTCGACCGGCTGCTCACCCCCGAGATCGAGCGCTGGGCTGCCGTGGACCCGACCCTCAGGGACCCGCTGACCAGCCTGCGGTCGACGGTGCTGGAGGGGGGCAAGCGGCTCCGGCCGGCGTTTTGCTACTGGTCCTACGTGGGGGCCGGCGGCGACCCGGCGGCAGGCGCGGTGATCGACGCCGGGGCGGCGCTGGAGATGCTCCACGCGGCCGCCCTCCTGCACGACGACGTCATCGACGGCTCGGCCCGCCGGCACGGCTCCGACACCGTCCACGTGCAGTACGCGGCCCGGCACCGCGACCGGGCGTGGCGCGGCGACGACCAGCGGTTCGGGGCCGGCGTGGCCATCCTCCTGGGCGATCTGGCCCTGGTGTACAGCGACCGGCTGCTGGCGGGGGCCTCCGCCGCCGCCGGCGAGATCTTCGACGAGGTCCGCCTGGAGGTCAACGTCGGGCAGTACCTGGACATCCTGGGCGGGGCGGTATGGGGCCAGCCGGACGGGGCGGGAGACGACGCCGTCGGCCGGGCCCGACGCATCTGCCGCTACAAGACGGCCAAGTACACCGTCGAGCGGCCCCTCCACCTGGGCGCGGCCCTGGCCGCGCCCAGCCGGGTCGAGGAGCTGTCGGGGCCCCTCTCCGCGTTCGGCCTGCCCCTGGGGGAGGCGTTCCAGCTCCGAGACGACCTGCTCGGGGTGTTCGGCGATCCGGCCGTCACCGGGAAACCGGTCGGCGACGACCTGCGGGAAGGCAAACCGACCCTGTTGGCGAGCCTGGCCCACGCCGGCGCGGCCGGGGCCGGGGCCCGGCTCTTCGCCACCCGGTTCGGCGCGGCCGACCTCTCCGACGCCGAAGTGCTCGAGCTGCGGGAGGTCATCGAGGCCACCGGGGCCCGGCAGGAGGTGGAGTCGACCATCGCCCGCCTGGCGGGGAGCGCCCGGGAGGCGCTGGCCGGCCTGGAGGTCGCTCCCGAGGCCCGCCAGGCCCTGGGCGAATTGGCGGCCTTCGTCATCGGCCGGGACCATTGACCGCGCCGGTTCCGGCCTCGGTGGACGCCCAGGCGTCACGACCCGCCCCGGGCCACGGGGTAGCCTGAGCCGATGCTGTTGGAGTCGATCAACTCTCCGACCGACCTCGGCAAGTTCGATTACGACGAGTTGGCCTTGCTGGCGGCCGAGATCCGCAGCTTTATCGTGCAAGCGGTCTCGGTGACCAGCGGGCACCTGGGCTCCAACCTGGGCGCCGTCGAATTGACGCTGGCCTTGCATCGCGTCTTCTCGTCACCGCGGGACATCCTGCTCTGGGACACCGGTCACCAGGCCTACGTGCACAAGATCGTCACCGGGCGCCGGGAGATGTTCTCGACCCTGCGGCAGAGCGGCGGCCTGTCGGGCTACCCGTCCCGGGCCGAATCGGTCCACGACTGGGTGGAAAATAGCCACGCCTCGACGATCCTCTCCTACGCCCACGGCCTCTCCGCGGCGGTGGCCCGCAGCAGCACACCCGAGCGCCGGGTGGTCGCCGTCATCGGCGACGGGTCCATGACCGGCGGCATGGCCTTCGAAGGGCTCAACAACCTGGGTCACGGCGACAGCCGGGTGGTGGTGGTGCTCAACGACAACGGCCGCTCCTACGCCCCCACCGTCTCCCGGCTGTCCGAGAGCCTGACCAAGATCCGCCTGCATCCGGGGCTGTCGTCCATGCGGGCCCGCGTCGAGGAGGGCTTCCGCGACCTGCCCCGGGTCGGCAACCTGGCCTACAGCAGCCTGCAGGGCCTGTACTCCGCGGTGCGCGAAGTGATCGAGCCGCCGGCCTTCTTCGAGGCCCTGGGCGTCCGGTACGTCGGTCCGATCGACGGTCACGACATCGCCGGCATGGAAGTGGCCCTGCGCCAGGCGGCCGAATTCGACGGTCCCATCGTCGTGCACGTCCGCACCCAGAAGGGCCGCGGCTACGGGCCGGCCGAGGACGACGACGAGAAGTGCCTGCACGACGCCCCGGTCTTCGACCCGGCCGTCGGCCCCCCGCAGGGTTGGGCCGCGCCGAAGGGCTACACCCAGGCCTTCAACGAGGCCATGCTCGACATCGGCGAGCGCTACCCGAACGTGGTGGCGGTGACGGCCGCCATGCCCGGCCCCACGGGGCTGCTGCCCTTCGCCGACCGCTGGCCCGACCGCTTCTTCGATGTGGGGATCGCCGAACAGACCGCGGTGACCTCGGCGGCGGGCATGGCCATGGGCGGCCTGCGACCGGTCGTGGCCGTCTACTCCACCTTCTTCAGCCGGGCCTTCGACCAGGCCAACCTCGACGTCGGCCTGCACGGGCTGCCGGTGATCTTCGCCCTCGACCGGGCCGGGATCACCGGGCCGGACGGACCCAGCCATCACGGCGTCCTGGACATGGCCCTGTGCCTCAAGATCCCGGGCCTGACGGTCTTCGCGCCCTCGTCCGCCCAGGAGGTGGGCATCATGCTCGAGACCGCCCTCGGGCTGACCGGGCCGGCCGCCATCCGCTGGCCCCGGACCGCGGCTCGTTACGTGGGGCCGGATCAGGTCGGCCAAGGCCTGAGCGCCCGGAAGGTCCGCACAGGCCAGCCCGGCGAACCGGGCTCGGTGTGCCTGCTGGCCGTCGGCAAGATGCTGGAAGCCGCCGAGGAGGCCGCCGAGCTGCTGGCGGCGGACGGCGAAGAGGTCACCGTCTGGGACGTCCGGGTGGTGCGCCCCCTCGACCCCCAGATGATCGCCGATGCCGGTCGCCACGACCTGATCGTGACCATCGAGGACGGGGTACGGGCCGGCGGCGCCGGTTCGCTCATCGCCGACGCCGTCGCCGACCTGCGCGAGACCCGGACCGGCCCACCAGTGCTGACCCTCGGGGTGCCGGTGGCCTACATCCCCCACGGCACCCCAGAGGTGATCCTGGCCCAACTGGGCCTCGACGGCCCCGGCATCGCCGCCGCGGTGGCCAAGACCCTCCCCCGCCGCGACGACCTCGGCGGGTAGTCGGGCGCATGGATTCTGCGGCCCTGCTGGACAGCCTCGCCGCCGACGGCACCGCCCTCGCCGACGCCGCAGAGGACCACCTCGACCGGCCAGTGGCGGCCTGCCCGGACTGGACCGTCTTCGGGCTGGTGCGCCACCTGGGTGGGGTGCACGCCTGGGTGCGTCAGGTGGTGGCAGCGAAGGGCGAGCGGCTCGGGCCCCGCCAACCGACGGCCACTCCCGAGGAACCGGACGCCCTGCTGGCGTGGTACCGGGCCGGCGTGGCCGACCTGGTCGAGGCCCTTTCCGTCGATCCCGAGTCGCCGGCGTGGACCTTCTTGCCGGCCGCCCCGAACACGGTCGGCTGGTGGCGCCGGCGGCAGGCGCTGGAGACGGCGGTGCACCGCTGGGACGCCCAGACTGCCGCGGCTGCCGGCGAGCCGGACCCCATCGGCGCCGAGTTGGCTGCGGAGGGAATCGACGAGATGCTCACCGACTTCCTGCCCGGCGTGCTGCGGGCCCGCCCGGTCGAGGCCCTCACCGGCACGTTCCATCTCCACGCCACCGACACGCCCGGCGAATGGTGGCTGGACTTCGACGGGGACCAGCTCACCACCCGGCGCGAGCACGCCAAGGCCGACGCGGCGTTGCGGGGTCCGGCGTCGGGCCTCTACCTGTGGTTGTGGAACCGGCAGACGCCAGAGGCGGCCGGGCTGGAGGTCTTCGGCCGTACCGAGACGGTCGACGCCTGGCCGGCCGTCAAGGTGTAGGCGGCGGGGGCAGGGGGTCGAGCAGTTCCGGCCCGTCGTTGCGGACGTTGTTGACCAGCGAACTGACGGGAAAGACCTCAAACCACTCGTCCGGCGCCGGCACCAACAGGCCCTGGACCGCGCCCAGATCGGCGCTGGGGTCGAGCCAGGTGGCCCAGTCGTCCGGGGAGAGGACGACCGGCATGCGGTCATGGATGGGGGCCATCAACTCGTTGGCCCGGGTGGTCACGATGGCACAGGTGCGCAGCAGGTCGGCGTCCGGTTGGGTCTCAGGCCGCCACACTTCCCACACGCCGGCAAAGGCCATCGGCTGGCCGTCGCGTCGGCGAACGGCGTAGGGCAGCTTCCCCGCCGGGCGCCCGTCACTTCCGGTGCGCCGCTGCCACTCGTAGAAGGCGTCCGCCGGGATCAGGCAGCGCCGGCGGGCCAGGGCGGACCGGTAGGCCGGCTTGTTGGCGATCCCCTCCGCCCGGGCGTTGATCATCCGGCTGCCCACCGACGGGTCCTTCGCCCACGACGGGACCAGCCCCCACCGGAAAGTGCCCAGCGCCCGGCGGGGACCTTTCTCCGGGTCCTGGCGACCCCGCACTGCGACCGCGTAGACGTCCAGGGTGGGCGCCACGTTGTAGCGGGGTGGCAGCGCCTCGGTGCGGACGTCGTCGACCTCGAAGACCTGGGCCAAGTCCTCGACGGTGGAGGTGGAGGTGTAACGCCCGCACATGCCAGCCAGCGTACGGTGGCAGACCGTGGCGGCAGCATCTCCGGTTCCAACCGCAAACGGGGTCGTCGTCTACCAGCGCGACACCGGCCGGGTCTGACGCCGGCTGCGGCTCAGCGGGAGAACAGGGCGACGCCGTCCCGGCTGCTGGCGCTCAGGTAGTTGTTGGTCGACGGCTTCATGTCGACCAGCAACTTGTTGACCGTCAGGTCGCCCGCCGGGGCGCCGACCGGTCCCGGGGCATAGGTGAAGAAGTCCACCCAGTCCGAGTTGATGTCCAGCTCCATGGCCTTCTGGGCCCCGGCCCGGACCAGCAGCTGGGCCAGGCCGTAGGCGCTCAGCCCGGGGCCGCCGACGTACACCAGCGCCCCGTTGGCCGTGACGCCGACACCGGACCGCCACACCAGCACCGCGTTGCCGACGGTATAACCCCACTTGGCCGGGTCGTTGTACTGCACGCCGGGTGCGGGCTGGCCCCCGTCGACGATGAGGTCCAGGTTCTGGCGGGCCATCACCACGTTGGGCGACATGGTGACGTCGCGGCCCCACTGGCCCACATTGGGGGTGCCGTTGGCGTCGATCCAGAAGGTGGCGGCGCCGGTGCGCAGCGGCCGGGCGTACCGACCGGAGTCGTAGTAGCCGCCCTCCGCGTCGTCCATCTTGAACCCGGAGTTGAACATCGCCAGCAGCTGGGGCCGCACGGCCGGGTCGACCGGCAGCTGGTGGGCCCAGCCGGTGCCGCCCGGCTCCACCGCGCCGGCGTACTGGACTGCCTTGACCAGCTTGGGATCGATCCAGGCCACGGCCGTCACCAGGCTGGTGTGCACCGAGTCGGGGCGGAGATAGGTGGCGTACATGGCCGGGACGCCCTTCACCGGGCGGCCGAGCGGGCTCCACTGGCCCTCTCCGGCCAGCGGGTCGGTCACCAAGGGCGTGATCGGAGCCGGCGCCGGGAGGGCCCCGGCCGCCTGGGCCGGGGTCAGGGCCGGGGCCGGCGCCTTGTGGCCGCCGGCGATCTGGGCCTGGAGCGCGGAGCTCACCGTGCCGCCCTTCTTGGGCTGGTGGTGGGTGTACCAGAAGTTCTCCACGTCATTGACGAGCCACCGGAAGTGGTGGCTGCGGAGCCACTCCACCGACCGGATGCTGAGGGCGTCGTTGCCGGGTCCGGTCAGGGCCCGGCCGTAGGAGTCGAGGGTCGGGATCACCACTACCAGTACCGCCAGGAGGGCGATCCACCGCTTGGGGCGGCGCTTGAGACCCGAAGCCCCGAACCGTCCCCCCGGTCTGCGGGGAGAGCCAGTCGGGGACCACGGCTCTGAGTCGGTCGGCGTGGGGCGGAGATCGGTGCTCATGAGCGATGCCGGCGGGGCGATGTGACCCTACCAGCGGACGACCCGCCGATCGGTGCCACGCCGAATGGTACGACGCCATCGGTGACGCGACAACTAGACTCCACGTTGCTCGCCGATTTTACCATGGCTTTTACTTACCCCTCGCCCCCCAGCCCCTTGATGGGTCGCACCTGGTGGCGGGAGCAGGCAGTGGCGGCTGCACCGGCGCTGCTTACCCTGGTCCTGGCCACCACGGTCTGCATCCTCGGCTGGCACGGGGTCGATCAGGCCGCCCAGACCTACCGGGTGATGGAGTTCAAGCTGCACGGCCTGACGCTCTGGGACAGCGGCTGGTACGGCGGCAACTTCCCGCTGGGTTACAGCGTGCTGTTCCCGGCCCTCGGCGCCGTGCTCGGGATCGCGGTGGTAGCGGTGGCGGCGGCAGCGTTGGCCACCTGGAGCTTCGACCGGGTGGTGGCCAGCTACCTCGGCAGCCGCCCGCTCGGCACCTGGTACTTCGCCGTCTCCACCCTGCTACCGGTAGCGATCGGCCAGCTGCCGTTCCTGACCGGTGAGGCCTTCGGCTTGGCCGCCCTGGTCGCCCTGCAGCGGGGGCGGCGACCACACGCCCTGGTCCTCGGCGCCCTGGCCGCCCTCTGCTCACCGCTGGCGGCCGCCTTCCTGGCCATGGTGTGCCTGGCGTGGGCCGCCTACGCGACCCGCCGGCGCAGCTGGCTCATCGCCACCGCGGCCATCAGCCTCACCCTGATCCTGCTCATCGGGGTGCTGTTCCCCGGCGACGGCGCCTTCCCGTTCCCGTGGACCGGCCTGGTCGTCACCGAGCTGCTGTGCCTGACGGCGCTGACCCCGCTGGTCCGGACCACCCCGGCGGTGCGGCTGGCCGCCCTGTTGTACGCGGCCGCGTCGCTCTTCTCCTTCATCGTGCCGAACCCGCTCGGCGGCAACGCCCCCCGGCTGGCTGCCACCATCGGGGTGCCGTTGCTGGCCTGCTTCCTGACCGCCCCCGGGCCGGCGCTGGCCCGGCTCAGCCCGGCCCGCCTGCTGAGCCGGCTGACTGGCGGCCGCCCCATCGAGCTCGGTCCCCGATGGCGGGCCGCCGCGGTGGTGCTCGTCCTCCCCTTCGCGGCGTGGCAGTGGGCGCCGAGCAAGACCATCGTGACTTCGCCGGCGAGCGTCCCCGAGCTGCACCAGAGCTTCTACCAGCCTCTGCTCCAGGAGCTGAGCGCCGTCTCGCCCGGTCCGCTGCGGGTCGAGGTCCCCCCCACCCTGGAGCACTGGGAAGCGGCCTGGGTGGCCCCGCACGTCTCCCTGGCCCGGGGCTGGGAACGCCAACTCGACGTCGCCAACAACCCCCTCTTCTACACGCCCGGCGCCCTCACTCCGGCCTCGTACGCGGCGTGGCTCGACAGCAACGGCATCACCTGGGTGGCCCTGCCGACCGCGTCGCTCGACTACGCCGCGCTGGCCGAAGCCCACCTGCTCGAAACCGCCCAGGTACCCAACCTGCTGCTCGTCTGGCAGACCCCGCAGTGGCGGCTGTGGCACGTCGTGAACAGCCCCGGCCTGGTCAGCGGGCCAGCCACGCTTACGTCCTTGGCCCCCGACCACGTCAGCCTGCAGGTCAGCTCCCCCGGCCCGATCACCGTCCGGGTCCGCTACACCAACTTCTGGACGGTGAGCACCGGGCAGGCCTGCCTGGCCCAGGCCTCCGACGGCTGGACGTCCGTCACCGCCCACTCCACCGGGCCGCTCGACCTGACCGCGTCGGTCATCCACCCGTCGCCACCCGCGTACTGCCCCAGCCACTGATCAGGATCCGAGGAACTCCCCCGCATCCAGATCCAGGGCCTGGCGGGCGTGGCGGTTGACCATGGCCATGAACATGTCGTCGCTCCGCGCCGACGGCGCCACCAGCATGGAGGCCGCGATCCCCATGATCAGCCCGTCCAGGCTGTAGCGCCGGTACCCCGACCAGCAGTCGCTCCAGCTCAGCGCCACCCCGCCCCGGGTCAGATGGCGGTGATAGGCCCGCACCAAGCTCCGCTCGTGGTCCCGTCGGTCCTCGGGCAGCAGGGCCGATCCGATGAAGTACGCCACGTCGGACAGCCCCGGTCCGGCTTTGACCGTCTGCCAGTCCACCACCGTCACCCGGGGCCCGCCGAACAGCACGTTGTCCAGCCGGAAATCGCCGTGGGTGACCGTCCACGGCCCGGGCCGCTCGGTGAGATACCGGTCCAGCACGACCATGGTCCGCTCACCCAGAGCGATCACATCGGGATCGAGGCGGGCCCGGTAGCGGTCGACGAAACCGGGAAACAGGGTCGGCACGAACGCGACCGTGCCCGCCGTCGACGCCGCGGTGGGCCGGTCGAGCCAGGCCAGGTCCAGCAACGACGGGTCGCCCCAGCGGGGGGCGTGCAGGGCGGCCAGCTCCGGCATCACCGCCGCGGCGTCCGCCGGCGAGCAGCCGGCCACCTGGTCGCCCGCTTCGGCCGGGGCCATGTCCTCCAGCAGGACCACGTACCGCTCCTGGTCGAGGTCGTACTGCGCCAGATGGCAGGCCGGACGGCTGACCCCGACGGTGTCCGCCAGCTGGTTGTAGAACGCCGCCTCCAGCTCGTAGGTGCGGGTGAAGAAACCGGTAGCCCGGTTGACCGGCTCCGACGACGGCACCTTGGCCACGACCGAGCTGGGCGCCGCCGTGGGCCGATCCCAGGTGGGGACGAGGCGCACCGAGTCGGCGATGTTGCCGTGGCCGATGCGGACCGCGACCAGGTCGGTCACCCGGGCGCCGTCCGCGGCGCCGGCGAGGGCCGCCGTCAACCACGACGCGGTCAGGTCAGTGAGGCCTCGTGGGACCGTGAGTACCGGCATGCGCAGCTCCCCATCCCCCCGATCCGGCCGCGGACTAGTGCGGATCGTAGCCCCGCGGCGCGGGTACCGTCAGGACAGTGACCTCGGCGTCCTCGTACGCGCACGGTGCCTCCGACGTCCCGCTCCTCGGCGAGACGATCGGGTGCAACCTGGCCGCCACCGCCGCCCGGCTCCCCGACCACGAAGCCCTGGTCGACTGGGCGTCCGGCCGGCGCTGGACCTACGCCGAACTGGCGGCGTGGGCGCGCCGGGTGGCGCGCGGCCTGCTCGTACTCGGGGTGAAAAAAGGTGACCGGGTGGGGATCTGGTCCCCGAATTGCCCCGAGTGGATCGCGGTGCAGTACGGAACGGCCCTCATCGGGGCCATCCTCGTCAATGTCAACCCGGCCTACCGGGTGTCAGAGTTGGAGTTCGTGCTGCGCCAGTCGGGCGTCCGCTCGCTCGTCAGCGCCACCATGCACAAGACCAGTGACTACCGGAGCATGGTCGAGCAGGTCCGTCCCCAGCTACCGGGCCTGCACGAAGTCATCTACATCGACGACCCGTCCTGGGCCGCCTTCGAGGGGGCTGGCGCCGGGGTCGACGCCGGCGAGCTGGACGGGATCGGGGCCACCCTGGCCTTCGACGATCCCATCAACATCCAGTACACCTCGGGGACGACCGGATTCCCGAAGGGCGCCACCCTCTCGCATCACAACATCCTCAACAACGGCTACTTCGTGGCGTCCCTCCTCGGCTACACCGAGGCGGATCGGGTCTGCCTGCCCGTCCCCTTCTACCACTGCTTCGGCATGGTGATGGGCAACCTCGGGGCCACCTCGCACGGGGCGACGATCATCATTCCGGCCCCGCTCTTCGACCCCTCGGCCACGCTGGCCGCCGTCGCCGGCGAGCGGTGCACGGCGCTGTACGGGGTGCCGACCATGTTCATCGCCGAGCTGGCCGCGACCGACTTCGCCAGCTACGACCTGACCTCGTTGCGCACCGGGATCATGGCCGGCTCGCCCTGCCCGGTCGAGGTCATGAAGCGGGTCATGACCGAGATGCACATGGAAGCGGTGGCCATCTGCTACGGCATGACCGAGACCTCCCCGGTGTCCACCCAGACCCGCGCCGACGACGATCTGGCCCGGCGCACGGCCACCGTCGGTCGGGTCCTGCCCCACATCGAGGTGAAGGTGATCGACCCCACGACCGGCCTGGTGGTGCCGGTTGGCACGCCGGGGGAACTGTGCACCCGCGGCTACTCCGTCATGCTCGGCTACTGGGACGAACCCGACAAGACCGGGGACGCCATCGACGCGGCCCGCTGGATGCACACCGGCGACCTCGCCGTCATGCGCGACGACGGCTACGTCAACATCGTGGGGCGGATCAAAGACGTGGTCATCCGGGGCGGCGAGAACGTCTACCCCCGGGAGATCGAGGAATTCCTCTACAGCCACCCGGACATCGAGGACGTATCGGTCATCGGCGTGCCCGACGCCCGCTACGGCGAGGAGATCATGGCCTGGATTCGCATGCGGCCCGGGGCGACCCCCCTGGATGCCGCGGCGGTGCGCGCCTACTGCGAGGGGCGCATTGCCCACCAGAAGATCCCTCGGTACGTTCGCGTGGTCGAGGAGTTCCCCATGACGGTGACGGGCAAGATCCGCAAGGTGGAGATGCGGCGGGTGAGCATCGAGGAGCTCGGGTTGCACGCCGCGGCCGGCATCGAAACCGCGTAGCGCGAAAGGCGGCGGGATGCTGCACGAGGACCGGCGGCGGGCAGGATCGTTCGGCGAGGACGCCGAGCAGTACGACCGGGCCCGCCCGACCTACCCCGACGAGCTCGTCGACCACCTGCTCCGCGCCGGTCCCGTTGAGGTACTCGACGTCGGGTGCGGCACCGGCATCGCGTCCCGCTTGTTCGTCGAGCGCGGCTGCCAGGTCGTCGGCGTCGAGGCGGACGGCCGGATGGCGGCGGTGGCGCGCGCCCGCGGTCTCATTGCGGAGGAGGCCCCGTTCGAGACGTGGGACCCGGCGGGGCGGCGATTCGACCTGCTGGTCTCGGCGCAGGCCTGGCACTGGATCGACCCGGCGGCCGGCACCGACAAGGCCGCCGAGGTGCTGCGGCCCGGGGGCCGGGTCGGCGTCTTCTGGAATCGCGCCCGACCACCCGATCGGTTGCGGGCGGAGCTGGCCGCCGCCTACCGCCGGGTCGCCCCGCAGTTGGGTCGGGGATACGGGCTGCCGGCGGAGGCCTGGGACGAACCAGACGAGGACACCCAGTCGGCGGCCGCGGCCTTCGCCGCCCATCCGGCCTTCGGCACCGGGCTCGTCCAGGTGTTTCGTCATACCGTCGACTACACCACGGCGACCTGGGTGGACCAGCTTCCCACCCACAGCGATCACCGCACCCTGCCCCCCGACCAGCTCGCCGCGGTGCTGGCCGAGGTGGCCCGCACCATCGACGGCTTGGGCGGGGCCTTCTCGGTGCAGTACTCGACCTGGCTGGTCGAAACCCGTCGACGCTGATCCGCGACCATTCGACTGCGGTCACCGGACGTGGCGCCGGTTCGCGGGCCCCGCCCGCGGCTTCGGCCCGCGTCCGTGCCGGTTCGGGGCGGATCGCCGGCGGGAGGCACGCTCATTCGACGGTCGTCACACCAGGTGGCAGCGGAATGCGCCGGTAAGTGCCACCGCGTCGAGCGCGCTCGGTGCGCCGCGGCCGCCACCACCTGCCACCGACGTCGAATCCCCGCTCCCGCGGCCACGATCCGCGGCTCGACGGGTGCCGCCCACTCGGACCGGCACCCGCACGGCGCCGGAGTTCCTGCCACCAGCTGTGAGTCCAATCGAACGGGCTCCGGGCCCTGTCAGCGCGCCTCGAAGGGCTGATCGAGATCGGCCAGCTTGTCGGGGTTGAGCTGCACCCAGATGCGGGTCACCTTCCCGGCGCGGCACTCACCGGCGATCACGATCGGCCCCGCGCGGTCGTCCACCACCAGGGCCGGCCCGGCGTTGACGGAGGCGACCCGGGTGGGCAGGATCCCGAGCCGGCGGGTGATGGTGCCGAGGAGCCGGCCGACCCGGTAGGCGCCGAGCACCGGCCGCCGGGCGGCGTGGCGGTTGGGGCCGGCGTCGGTGATCAGGACCACCTCCGGATCGAGCAGCTGTACGACGCGGGCCTCGTCGCCGGCGCTGAGCGCCACCAGCAGCTCGGCCAGCAGCTCCGCGGTCGCCGGCGCGGGGCCGTCCGTGTCCGCCTGGCGTGACAGGCGGATCTTGCGCCGGGCCCGAGTGGCGATCTGCCGGCACGCCCACTCGCTCTTGCCCACCGCCGGGGCGATCACCGAGTAGGGCTCGCCGAAGACGTCGGCGAGCAGCAAAACGGCCCGTTCCACCGGGGCCAGCTTGTCGAGGACCACCAGGAAGCCGAGGGTGAGCGACTCCGCCAGTTCGGTGTGCTCCTCCGGGGTGCGCGCGGTGCTGATCGGATCCGGGAGCCAGGGCCCGACGTACGCCTCCCGCCGGCGCTCGACCTCGCGGAGCCGGTCGAGGGCCAGCCGGGTGGTCACCGTCGTCAGCCAGCCCGGCGGGTTGGCGATGACGTCCTGATCGGTGGCGGACCAGCGCAGCCACGCGTCCTGGACGACGTCCTCGGCGTCGGACCGGCCGCCGAGGAGCCGGTAGGCCAAGCCCAGCAGTCGGGGTCGTTGGGCCTCGAAGGCGTCGACCGATCGGTCCGGCATGGTGGGTTGACGCCGCCCGCTCACCATTTGTGACAAGCCGGGCTAGGGGCGCGCCGGTTCGAGTTGAGCGGCCCCGGCGCCCGCCGGGTGCGGTTCGCGACCGTCGGGCGCGGGCGCCACCGGGAAGTGCACCAAGAAGGCCGCCCCGGGGGCGGCGTCGGTCACCTCGATGGTGCCGCCGTAGGCGTGGCACAGGTCGGCGACGATGGCCAGGCCGAGTCCGAACCCGCCGTGCTCACGGTCGCGGGCCTCGTCGAGGCGGACGAAACGCTCGAAGATGCGGCCTCGTTCGTCCGCAGGCACGCCGGGACCGTCGTCGCGAATCTCGAGGATGGCGAGGTCGCCCTGCCGGGCCACCACCACGTCGACGTGGGCCACCGCGAAGCGCCGGGCGTTGTCGACCAGGTTGGCCACGATCCGCTCCAGGTAGCTCTTGGGCACCGGAACCCACACCGCCACGCCACTCACAGCCACGGCCGGCGGGCCCTCGGCGTGCTCGCCGATCTCCACCACCGAGCGGGCCACCGCGAGCAGGTCACACGTTTCGAACGACGGGACCAGCCGCCCTTCGTCCGAGCGGGCCAGCAGGAGGAGCTCCTCCACCAGATGGGCCATTCGGCCGTCCTCGACCAGCACCTCGCCGGCCACCCGGTTCCAGTCCGCGGCCTCGGGCCGGTGCAGGGCCACCTCGACCGCGGTGCGGATGTTGGCGATCGGGGATCGCAACTCGTGGGAGGCGTCAGCCACGAACCGCCGCTCGCGGGCCGAGGATGCCTCCAGCCGATCGAGCATGGAGTTGAGGGTGCGAGCCAGGCGACCCACCTCGTCGTCCGTCATGGGATCCGCCACTCGGCGCTCGCCCGGTTTCACGGCCACCTCGGCCACCTCCCGCCGCAGGACCTCGATGCGGCGCAGGGCCCGCCCGACCATCACCCAGCAGATGAGGCCCACGACCGCCAGCAGGATCGGCAACCCGATCTCGAGGAGTCGCTGGATCGAGCCGACGCTCTTGTCGTACTGATCCAGGGAGACCACCACCACCACGGTGGCGGCGTCGTGGCCCGCGGTGACCGGGACGGCGACGATGCGTACGTCACGGGCCGGGCCGAAAGAGGCGTCCGAGTTGGTTTGGATCATGGGATCACCCGGTGACCACAGAGCTGGCTTCTGGCGCAGGGCGTGGCTCGCCGCCACCACTCGCCCGTCGTGCAGAACCTGGATCAATCCGGACTGGAGGTTGGGGGTCGGCGGCAGGTCCCACGGGGGCTTGAAGTCCTGGTTGAGGGCCACCACCTCCTGGGCCTGGACCTGCGCCGTCGTCACCAGCACGTTGTGCCGGTCGTGCTGGAGGGTGGCGTCCACCACTGCAGCCGACACACCGAGGGCGCACGCCACCGCCAGCACCGCGGCGGCCGTGACCCGGACCCGGACGCCGGAGAACAGCCGCAGCAGGCCCCTAAGCACGCGAGGTCCCACTGGAGCCGGACAGGCGGTAGCCGGCGCTGCGCACCGTGTCGATGCGCGACGGCTGGCCGGGCCGGTCCAGTTTGCGACGCAGATAGCCGATGTAGACCTCCACCACGTTGGCGTCCCGCTCGTCGGACGGATCCCACACGTGCTGGAGGAGCTCGGCTTTCGGCACCGGCTCACCGCTGCGGTGCAGCAGGTACGCGAGGAGGGCGAACTCCCGGGCCGTCAGGGCCACCTCCTCGCCGTCCCGCCAGCACCGGTGCTCGCGGGTGTCGAGCCGGATGTCGCCAAAGCTGAGCACCGCCCCCTGCGCCGAACCGCCCCGGCGGATCAAGGCCCGCAGCCGGGCCAGGAGCACCGGGTAGGAGAACGGCTTCGACAGGAAATCGTCGGCGCCGGTATCGAGCGCCTCGGTCTGGTCGAACTCCCCCTGCTTGGCCGTGAGCATCAGCACCGGCACTCGGGACCCGCCGTCACGCAGTGCGGAGGTGACGGCGTACCCGTTCCGCTTCGGGAGCATCAGGTCCAGCACGATGGCGTCATAGGCCTCGGCCTGGGCTCGGGCCAAACCCTCTTCGCCGTCAACGGCGACATCGACGGTGTACCCCTCCGCGGCCAGCCCGCGGGCCAGGGAGCGGGCCATGGAGACCTCGTCCTCGACGATGAGGATTCGCATTGTCCCCCAGTCTGCCCCTTGGCGGCCGCCGGGGGGCGGCGAGGGCCGGGCGGCCGCTGGTCGGTACAGTGCGGGCCATGGCCGAGGACCTGGCTGCCGACATCGAGGACATCCTCGGCGGCGGCACCACGGTCAGCGGCCTGACGTCACTGTCGAGCGGGGCGTCCCGCCAGTCGTGGCGCTTCGAGGCGGCCCGGCCGGGGGACGCCCCGCAGCGCCTGGTGCTCCAGCGGGAGATGGTCGCCGGCGGCATCCGCCCCGGCGGCACCAAAGGTCCGGTCGACATGGGCACGCAGGGGCGGCTGCTCGTCGCCGCCGGCGGCCTCGGGGTTCCGGTACCACCGGTGGTGGCGGCCGGCGAAATGGCGGGACTCCACTTCCTTATCACCGGATGGTTGGATGGGGAGGCGCTCCCGCCGAAGCTGCTGCGGGCGCCGGATCTGGCGGCGGGCCGCGCCCGTTTGCTCGAGGACTGCGCCCGGGCCCTGGCCGCCATCCACCGCATCCCGGCGTCCGTCGACCTGGACCTCGAACCCGAGGACCGGCTGGCGGTCTACCGCGGCTGGCTGGACACCATGGGCGAGCCCCGACCGGTGTTGGAGCTGGCCTACCGCTGGCTCGAACGGCACCGGCCCGACCCGGGCCCGCCGGTGGTCGTCCACGGCGATTTTCGGCTCGGGAACCTCCTGGTGGACGCGAGCGGCCTGCGAGCCGTCCTGGACTGGGAGCTGGCCCACATCGGTGACCGCCACGAAGACCTGGCCTGGGCCACCATCCGGGCCTGGCGCTTCGACCGGCACCGCGAGCCGGGCACGTTCCCCGAGCCCGACCGGTGGGTGGCGGCGTACCAGGCCGCGGCGGGCTCGGACGTCACCGTGGACCCGGACGCCTTCCGGTGGTGGCAGGTCGCCGGCACCTGGATCTGGGCGGTGATGAGCGCCATGCAGGCCAGACGGCACCTGGACGGGTGGGTGGCGTCCCTGGAGCACGCCACCATCGGCCGGCGGGTGTGCGAGAGCGAGTGGGACGTGCTGGAGCTGCTGCCGTGATGCACGGCCGGCCCACGGCCAAGGAGCTGGTGGACGCGGTGGCCGGGTTCCTGCGCGACGAGCTGTCCGCGCAGGTGGAGGAGCCGTGGCGCTACCAGGTCCGCATCGCCGTGCACGCCCTGGAGATCGTCGGGCGGGAACTGGAACTGGGACCGGCCCAGGCCGAGGCCCACCAGGCCCGGTTGGCCGCGTTCGGCGTGGCCGACGACGACGCCCTGGCGGAGGCCATCCGGGCCGGCCGACTCGACGATCATCCCGGGCTGCGGGCCCTCCTGACGGCGGACACCCGGGACCGGTTGCTCGTCGCCAACCCGCGCTGGCTCCCGCCCGAAGCGAGGACATAGCCTGCCCGGCATGGGGGAGCTGCAGGTCGAGGTCGAGGCCGGCGAGGTCGGTCTGGACAGTGGGCGGCTGGGCCGCATCGATCGGCACTTTCACCGCTACGTCGATGACGGCCGCCTGCCGGGCTGGCTCATCCTCGTCAGCCGGCGCGGGCAGGTGGCCCATCTGAGCAGTTACGGGCTGCGCGACCGGGAGCGGGCCCTGCCGGTGGAGGCGGACACCATCTGGCGGCTGGCGTCGATGACCAAGCCCGTCACGTCCGTGGCGGCCATGATGCTCTACGAGGAAGGGGCCTTCGAGCTCAAGGATCCGGTGGCCCGGTGGATCCCGGCCTTCGGGAACGTCCGGGTCTACCGGGGCGGTTTCGGGGCGAGGGTCGAGACCCGCCCGGCGATAGAACCCGTCCGGGTGTGGCACCTGCTGACGCACACTGCGGGCCTGACCTACGGGTTCCACTACGCCCACCCGGTCGACGCCCTGTACCGGCAGGCCGGCTTCGAGTGGGGATCGCCGCCTGGCCTGGATCTGGAGGGCTGCTGCGAGGCGTGGGCCGGGCTGCCGCTGCTGTTCGAGCCCGGCACCGAGTTCAACTACTCGGTCGCCACCGACGTGCTGGGCCGGCTGGTCGAGGTGATCTCGGGGCAGTCGCTCGACGAGTTCTTCCGCACCCGGATCTTCGAGCCGTTGGGCATGACCGACACCGGCTTCTGGGCGGAGGGCGCGGCGGCGGAGCGCCTGGCGGCCGCCTACATGGCCAACCCCGACGGCGCCGACGCCCCGGCGGTCCCGATCGACGGCCGGGCCGCGACGCAGCGACCCACGATGTGGTCCGGCGGCGGCGGCCTGGTCGGCACCGCCCGCGACTACTACCGCTTCGCCCTGATGCTGCGGGGAGGCGGGGAATTGGAGGGGGTCCGGGTGTTGTCGCCTCGGACGGTGGCCTATATGGCCCGCAACCAGCTACCCGGCGGCGCCGATCTGGAGCAGATCGGCCGGCGCCTGTTCGCGGAGACCACTTTCGACGGGGTCGGCTTCGGGCTGGGGTTCTCGGTCGTACTCGATCCGGCCAAGGGGAAGGTGCTGTGCGGGCGGGGCGAGTTCGGCTGGGGCGGGGCCTTCAGCACCGCCTTCTGGGTGGCCCCGGAGGAGGACTTGACCACTCTGTTCTTCACCCAGCTGCTGCCGTCGAGCACCCATCCGATCCGCTCGCAGCTCAAGCAGCTCGTGTACCAGGCCGTCGTCGATGGGTAGGGCGTCGATGGGTAGGGCGTCGACGTAGGACTAGGCCGCCGCCGCCGCCGCCGCCGCCGCCAGCGCCACCGGGCGGGGGGCCGGGCGGCGGGCCAGGGCCAGTTTCATCAAGCCGTCGCCGCGCCGCCGGCACAAGCTGACCGACAGGGCCGCCCCGCCGCCGACCCAGCACCAGCCGGCGATCTGATGGGCGCCCATGTAGACGGGCAACGACACCGTGGTCAGCAGCGCCAGGGTGGTGGCCCCGCTGGCCAGGTAGGTGAGCATCCAGATGACCGACAGGCCCCGGATGAGGGTCCGCCGGGTGGCCAGGTCGTCGGCCACATGCGGCACCAGGTCCCGGGCCAGGCGTACCACCAGCGGCTCGCTGGTCCACATGGTGGCCACGAACATCAGGGCGAAGCCGGCGGTCTCGGCCACCGGGATGGCGAAGTACACCATGCTCCGGCCGGTCGCCGCCGCGGCGACGGCCCGCACGGTCACCATGAACACGGTCATGAGCAGCATGCCCGACACCCGCCGGCGCCGGCTGTACTGGAAGGCCGCGAACGCGTAGGCGTACACCACCGACACGCCGATGGCCCACACCATGGAGCCGGCCGCCAGCGTCAGGTAGAAGAGGGCGAGGGGGATCAGGGTGGCCACCGCGATGGCCGGAAAGGCGGCCCGCAACAGCCGGCCCCCGGCCCGGAGCATGCTGTCCGGGGCGGGGGTCGGCGGCGCGGCGTAATGGTGCTCGTCCCCTGGCTGCCTCCGCACGCTCACCTTCTCATATCGTCCGAGGACCGGTGCCGCTTGAGGCCGGCCGGGAGCTACCCGGCGGACCAGCCACCGGCGTAACGTCGGCGGCATGGTCGATGTCCGCCTGATTCCAGCCCCCACAGTGTTCGTATTGTATGGCGCCACGGGCGACCTGTCCCATCGCCTGGTGTTGCCCGCCCTGTTCAGTCTGGCCAAGGAGGGTCTGTTACCTCCGGATTGGCGCATCATCGGCAACGGGCGCGGCGATTGCGCCCACGAGGACTTCCAGGAGCGGGTCCGCGAGAGCCTCGAGGAATTCGGCCCCAAACCGGCCGAGGGCCCCTGGGAGGAGTTCCGCCAGCGGCTGCGGTTCGCGGGCGGCGGCTTCGACACCTCCAACCCGGGGAGCCTGCTGGACGTGATCGGCGAGGCCGAGAAGGAGTTGGCCGCGGGAGTCGAGGGACCGCAGCGAATCCACTACCTGGCCGTGCCCCCCGCCGCGTTCGGACCGCTCACCGAGGCCATCGGCGCCCACGGCCTGGCGGCGCGGTCCCGGGTGGTGTACGAGAAGCCGTTCGGCACGTCGCCGGAGTCGTTTCGCCAGCTGGACCGGGCCGCCAAACACGTCTTCGACGAGCGACAGATCTACCGCATCGACCATTTCCTCGGCAAAGAGGCGGCCCAGGACATCCACGTGCTGCGCTTCGCCAACGGCCTGTTCGCCAGCGCCTGGGACCGCCACCACATCGACCGGGTCGAGATCGACGTGCCCGAGACGCTCGACGTCGGCATGCGCGCCGACTTCTACGAGCACACGGGCGCCATCCTCGACATGATCGTCACCCACTTGTTCCAGCTGGCCGCCGAGGTGGCCATGGAACCTCCCGAGTCCATCGATCCCGAGCACATCGCCCAGGCCCGCGAGGAAGTCATCGGCAGCTTCCGCCCCCTGACCTGGGACGACGTGGTGGTGGGCCAGTACGAGGGGTACCGCCAGCTCGAGGGGGTGGCGCCGGACAGCCGGACCGAGACGTTCGCGGCGCTGCGGCTCTGGATCGACAACGACCGCTGGCGCGGCGTGCCGTTCCTGCTCCGCACCGGCAAGTGCCTGGCGGTCAGCCGCCAGCGGGTGAGCGTGGTCTTCCGGGAACCTCCGACCGGCTTCGGAGACCCGCCGGAGGGCGGCAACGTGATCACCTTCGAGCTGTCCGGGCCCGGGGAGATCGACCTGACCATGGTGGCCAAGCAGCCCGGGCCGGAACTCACCCTCGCCGCCGCGAGGGCCCGGCTACCCCTGGGCGAGGCGTTCCATACCCCCGCCCTGCCCGCGTACGCCCGGTTGATCCACGACGTGTTGCTGGGCGACCGGTCGCTGTTCACCCGACCCGACGGCCTGGCCCACGTGTGGACCGTCGCCGCCGCCCTCTTGGCGGACAAACCGGAACCCCGCCCCTACCCGAAGGGTTCCTGGGGACCGGACGCCTGGCCGGCCGGCGCCCCCGCCATGCTGCCATAGGGCCGGACCGGCCTGGCGGGTGGGGCCGGGACTGTCGGGCTAGCCTGCGGAGGTGCCCACGCCTGCCTGTGGCGGGATCGCGGGGTGACGACCCAGGCGGTCCCGAGCCTCCACGTTGTCGAGGTTCCTCCTGCGGCACGCCCCTTGGCCGGTCGCGACCGGCTGGTGGTCGGCGCCCTCGTCGGCTTGGCCCTGGTCCTGCGGGCCCCCAACCTGGGCCGGGCCTACTGGATCGACGAGGGGATCAGCGTCGGGATCGCCTCGCACCCGGCCCGCCAGATCCCCGGCCTGCTGCGCATGGACGGGTCACCGCCCCTCTTCTACCTCCTCCTCCACTTCTGGATTCGGCTGTTCGGCACCTCGCCCACCGCCACCCACCTGCTGGCTTTGCTCGCCTCGCTGGTGACCATCCCCCTCGCCTACTGGGTCGGCCGCGATCTTTTCGACCGGCGCGCCGGGCTGGCCGCCGCGGCCTTGATGGCCACCAACCCGTTCCTCGGCTGGTACTCCACCGAGACCCGGATGTATCCCCTGGTGGTGGCCTTGTCCATCGCCGGCCTGGGCCTGGCCGTGCGGGCGGTGCGGGACCGCAGGTGGGGCCCGGGCGTCGCCGCCATCGTGGTCTTCGCGGCGCTGCTGTACACCCACAACTGGGGGCTGTACCTGTTCGGGGCCACCGCCGTCGTGCTGGCGGGGCTGGCCGTGCTCCGGGGGGACCGCCGGCTCGCGGTCTCGGTAGCCGCCGCCGCGGTGGTGGTCGTGCTGCTGTGGCTGCCGTGGGTGCCGTCGCTGGTCGACCAGGCCCAGAACACCGCCGCCCCCTGGGCCGTCCACCCGGTGATCGGGGACTTCTTCGCCGATCAGGCGTCGGCGCTCGGCGGCACCCTCGGGTTCGTGGTGGCTCCGGTTCTGGCGTTCGGCGCCTGGTGGACCCGCCGGCGCCACTCGGCCGGCGACGGGCACGTCGCGGGCTTCCTGTGCGCCATCGGGATCCTTACCGCCCTGGCCGGCTGGGTCGCGGCCCAGTTGGAGCCGTCGTGGACGGTGCGCTACCTGGCGGTGGTGGTGGCCCCGCTGCTGCTGGCCGCGGCCGGCGCCCTGGCCCCGAGCCGCCAGGGCCGGAGGATCGTGGTAGGCGTCTGCGTCCTGCTGGCGGCCTGGAGCGCCATCGGGTCGTTGCTGCCCAACCCCAACTCCCGGTACGCCAAGAGCAACGTGGCCGCGGTGGCCCGGGCCGCCTCGGCCGGCCTGGCCCCCGGCGACGTGGTGGTGGTCACCCAGACCGAGCAGGTGGCGGTGCTCGCCCACTACCTCCCCAAGGGGCTGGTGTACGTCACCCCCACCGGTCCGGTTCGCGACCCCTTCGTCGTCGACTGGCGCAACATCGTGAGCCGGTTGAACGCGGCCCGGCCCTGCACGGCCGTCAACCCCACCATCCAGGCCCTGCCGGTGGGGGCCTTGGTGCTCGAGATCAACCCGGTCCGCCAGTTGGGGGCCAACGGATCCGCCTGGTACCGGGCCGTCAATGCCCAGGTGGCCGACATCGACCGGATGCTCGCCACCGATCCGTCGTTGGTCGCGGTGGGGTCGTACCAGCAGGCGACCAAGCCGCGGCCCTACAGCCCGGTGATCGGCGAGCTGTTCCAGCGGACCGCCGGCGCCAACCCGTGTCGGTAGCGGCCGCCGCCGCCCCACCCCCTGCCCCGCCGGCCTGGCGTCAGGTGCGGTGGGCCGCGGGGCCCCCACTGTTGGCCGCGGCGGCGGTGGGACTGGGCCTGCTGCTCGGCTGGCGGGGGGTGGACCTGCCGGCGCAGCTGTACCGGGTGGCCAGCTTCCGGGCCCACGGGCTGACGATCTGGGACAGCCAGTGGTTCGGCGGCCACTGGACCCTGAGCTACAGCGTGCTCTTCCCAGCCCTGGCCGCGCTGGGCGGGGTGGCGGCCGTCACCGTGCTGACCGCCGCCGTTGCGGCCCTCGCCTTCGACCGCCTCGCCGTGGCCCATCTGGGGGCGGGCGGCCGGCAGGCGTCGGTCGTGTTCGCGGTGAGCACGGTGGTGCAGAGCGCCATCGGTCAGTTGCCGTTCCTGGCCGGCGAGGCGCTGGGCCTGTGTGCGTGCTGGGCGGCCAGCCGCAACCGGTGGGCCGCCGCCGCGGCCCTGGCCCTGGGGGCGTCCCTGACGAGCCCGCTGGCGGGGGCTTTCGTCATGGTGGCCATGGCCGGGTGGGCGCTCACCCAGTGGGCAGCGGGCCGTGGCGCGGCGGCGGCCGTCCGGGTCCGTCCCCTGGTCCGAGCCGGCGCGGTGATCCTCGCCGGCGGGGCGCCGATCGTCATCTCAGCCGTCCTTTTTCCCGGGCAGGGCGACATGCCGTACCCCGGTGTCGACTACGCCTGGGAGCTGGCCGTGGCCGCCGGCCTGTGGGTCAGCGCCGGGCGGGGCCATCCGGCGCTGCGGTCCGGCCTGCTGGTCTACGCGGCCGCCGCCACCGCGGCCGAGCTCGTCCCGTCGGCCGTCGGCGGCAACGTCGGCCGGTTGGAGGACGTGCTCGCCCTCCCCCTGGCGGTGGGCCTGCTGTGGCCCCACCCCGCCCTGGGCCGGCGGCTGGTGCTGCCCCTCGTCGCCGTCCCGCTGCTCCTGTCGCAGTGGGGGCCGGCGTGGGGCGCCATGACCACCAACGCCGGTCAACCTTCGACCCACCGGGCCTACTTCGCCCCGCTGCTGGCCGCCCTGACCGGCGCCGCGGCCGCCGGGCCGGCGGGCCGGGTCGAGGTGGTGCCGACCGAGTTCCACTGGGAGTCGGTGTACGTGGCTTCCGCGGTGGCGCTGGCCCGGGGGTGGGAGCGGCAACTGGACGAGGCGGACGCTCCCCTCTTTTACGGCCCGGCTGCCGGACTCGACGCCGCGTCGTACCGGGCCTGGCTCCTCGACAACGGCGTCCGTTTTGTCGCCCTCGCCGACGCCCCGCTCGACCAGGCGGGCCGGGCCGAAGCCCGGTTGGTCGCCACCGGCGTCCCGGGACTGCAGCTGGTATGGCGCTCGCCCCACTGGCGGCTGTACCAGGTCCTCGACAGCTCCGGCATTGTGGCCGGCCCCGCCCACCTGGTGCGCCAGAACGGCGACCGGGTGACCGTGGCGACCCCGGCGGCGGGGCCGGTGCTGGTCCGGGTCCGCTACAGCCCGGACTGGGAGCTGACAGCCGGCGCCGGCTGCGTGGCCCCCGCGCCGCCTCCGCCGGGAGTCCACGCCGGCGGGACGTGGGTCCGGGTGGAGGCCCCCGGGGCCGAGCAATTCACCCTGCGGTTGTCGTTGCTGGGGCACCGGCCCGGCTGCTAACCGGGGCGGAGGCCTCAGCGCCGGGGCGGCGGCCGGCGGACACGGAGGAACCGGGCACCCCGCCAGGTGGCCGCGGCCAGCACCGCCAGGGCGGCGCCCTCCACCCAAATGCTGAGGTGCACGAAGGCGGCGTTGGAGGAGTCCTGGAAGCCAAACAGGCCGACGTTGATGCTGATGATCAACGACCCCAGCGTGGCCGCGGCGGCCAGCGCCCCGGCGAGGGTGGCCAGGGCCAGATAGCGACGGGCCGCGAACACCACCGCCACGGCCACCGCCACCGCCCCGACGAAGTTGGCGAGGAACAGGTTGCCGATGCTCGGCAGGTACTTGTAGCCCTGTTGCCAGAGGTGCAGATGGATCCAGCCCATCCAGGCCAGCAGGCCGGCGCCGGCGATCCGCCCGACCGCCAGGTCGAACGGCGCGGCCCACGCCCGTATTGGTGCAGGTGGTGCAGTGGGCGACGGGGCGGCGGGCCAGCTCAAGGGTTCTCCGTTCATCGGTCGTTGGCATCCAGATACGCCGGCGGCCCACTACGAGATGGCTCCCGGCCACATTTTGTCGACTCGAACAATCCGTCTGGAGCCGGCGCTCGTATCATTGTTCGTGGCAGCGCATCGGACTCCCCGCGGAGCGGATGGCAGACGATGCCCTGCTCGCGGGGTTGAACACCGGGGGCCCGGACGTGGGCTTGGCCTTCGTCCGCCGCTTCCAGCGCCATGTGTTCGGTGTGGCCCTTGCCGTAGTGGGCGATCCGGGCGTAGCCGAAGATGTCGCCCAGCAGACCTTCGAACGGGCCTGGCGGCGGGCCGCCAGCTTCGACGCGGCCCGGGGTTCGGTGCGCACCTGGCTCACGACCATCGCCCACAACCTGGCCATCGACGCGGTCCGGGCCCGCAAACCGACCCCCGTCGACCCCACCGACCTCATCCGGCTCTTCGGGCCCGGCCATGACGAGCCAGAGGCCCGGACCCTCCAGACCGAAGCAGCCGACGAGCTGCGCACCGCCATCGGCGGCCTGCCGCCCGAGCAGGCGCGGGCGGTGGTCATGGCCGGGGTGTACGGCATGACCGCCCAGGAAGTGGCCGACGCCGACGGCATACCCCTGGGGACCGCCAAAACCCGGATACGCAGCGCCATGATCAAGCTTCGCCACGCCCTGGAGCCGCAAAGGGCCCAACCATGAACGATCCCACCTGCACGGAAGTCCACGATGCCGCAGCCGAGTACGCCCTCGACATCCTCGAACCCGAGCAGCGCAGCGCCGTCGCGGCCCATCTGATCCGGTGCCCCGAGTGCCGGGCTGAGGTGGAGGCCATGTCCACCGTCGGGGCCCGGCTGCTGGACCTGGTCCCGGGCACCGAGCCCCCGCTCGGCTTCGACCGCCGGGTGCTGGCTCGGGTGCGCCCCCGCCGACGCCGCGGGCCGTGGCCGGTGGGACGGACCAGCCGGTGGGTCAGCGGACGGTCCGGGGTCCTGGCCGGCGTGGCGTCACTGGCCGCGGCCGCGGCGGTGATCGTCGGCGCCCTCGGGGGCTTCTCGGGCGGCACCGCCGCCCACCCGACCCCGAGGATCGTGACCGCCGCCCTCGTCGAAGGCACCCGCAACGTCGGCGACGTCTACCTCACGGTGGACAAGTCGCTCACCGGGGACAAGTCGCCGTGGCTGCACATGGAGGTGCACGGCGCCACCGGGGCCGACAAGGTGACCTGCGAGCTGCTCGCCAAGGACGGAAGCATCATGCGGCTGGGGTCCTTTGACCTCATCCACGGGAGCGGCTCCTGGGGCGCCCCGGACAGCACCGGCCCGGCCGGCGTGTCGGGAGTGCGCCTGGTCGGCGGCACCGGTCAGGTGATCGCCACCGCCGTCTTCCGGCCCTGACTGACTAGGGTCCCCCTCGGTGCGCTCCCAGCCACGAAGGGGAAGGAAGTTGCGGTGCCGGGCATCTACCCGCTCAACCTTGATGTCACCAGCCCGCGAGCGCGTCCCCCGCTGGCGACCGTTCGTCAACTGGGTCCTCGTCCTCCCCCACCTGCTCTGGCTGGTGCCCCTCCGGCTCGGGGCGGCGGTGGTCAGCGTGCTGGGCTGGTTCGCCATCATGGGCACCGGCCGCCTCCCCGAGAGCTGGAGCGACTACATCATGGGCGTCCTCCGCTACCAATGGCGGGTGGCGGCCTTCCTCTACGGATGGACCGATCGGTACCCGCCGTTCAACCCGCCGGCCGGGCATGTGGATCCCGGCGACTACCCGGCGGTGCTCTACTGCGCCCGGCCCCTGGATCGCAACCGGCTGACGGTGGGGCTCCGGGCCATCCTGGTGCTCCCCCAGCTACTGGCACTGGTCGCGGTCGCCCTCGCGGTGGGTGCGACCCTGACGGCCGGCTGGTTCGTGGTGGTGGCGACCGGGCAGTGGCCGGACGGGCTGCGCCGCGTCGCGGTCGGCGGGGTGCGGTGGACCAGCCGGGTCGAGGCCTTCGCCCATCTGGTCACCGACGAATACCCCCCATTCGGCATCGAGGCGTGAGGGTGCGGGTAGGCGGGCTCGAGCCGGAGGTACCCGCCCGTGAGTGACGCCCGTCCGCCCGGCGCGGGAGACGCCGACTCGGCTCCCCTGAATACCGGTGGTCCGGCCTCCCTGCCGCCGGGATCGTCGCCGTGGGAGGACGACCCGGACCTGTTGCCCCGATTGCCGGCCGCCGGCGCCGGCGACCGGCCCGAGTGGGGGCCGCCCGACCCGGCGGCGGTCTCCGGGCCGCCCTGGCCGGTCCTGGTGGCATCCGGGCCCTACACCCCGCCGGACCTGCTGCGCTGGCCGGTGGCCGTCGGCGTGGCCGCCGTGCTGGTCTACCTGCTGTCGGTGATCATCAGCGGCGGGTCGGGCCCGGGCGTCGCGGCGTCGCAGGCGTCGTGGCTGGCGGCCAACGATCGATGGATCGTGGCCCTCAACCGCGACCAGGACGCCCTGCCGCGCCGATACCCCGGCCGCCGGCGCCAGCCAGGCGCGCTGGCTCGCGGACTGGCAGCACCTGCGTGACGACGCGGAGGCGGCCGCGGCGGCGCCGAGCCCGGGTGGGCGGGCGACGGTGCCGTGGCGGGAGATGCTCAACGACTACGCGGCCGGGTCGTCGGCCATCCTCCAAGGGCTCGCCACCCGCAACCCGGCCGAGGTCGCCGCCGCCGGGCGCGACGTGGTGGCCGGCGATGCCGCCGCCCGCCGCTTCAATCAGGCCATGCCCGTCATCCGGTCGTAGCCAGGCGTCAGGACGGGCCGACGAGGGCGTCGAGGGACGCCGCGATGGCCGCCTCGGCCGCCTCGGCCGCAGCCGGCGCGGTACTTTCCCGCCGCACCCGAGCCTCGGCGAGCGGGCCGAGCAGGGTCACCGAGACCAGGTCGCGTTCCACCGCGCCGCCGTCGGTGCCTTCGGGCAGCGAGACCGTGTCGCCCCATTTCATCGCCACCCGGAAGCTGCCGGGATGGCCGGCCTTCGGCTCCAGGTTGGCCTCCGCGATCACCCGGGGCGGGATCCGCCCGATGGTGGTGTGCCGCCACCCGGCCATCTCCTTGACGGCCAGGTTCGGCACGTTGACGTTGGCCACGACCGGTTCGCCCGGCGCCCCGGCCACCAGGGCCCCCACGACGGTGGCGGCGACCACGGCCGCGGCGTCCCACATCTGACCGTCGAGCATCTCGTCCCACCCCTGACCCTCGACCCCGAAACCCCGCACCGCCTGGCTCACCGCCACCCCGCTGATGCCGCCGGCCCGGGCCGTGAGCGCGGCGCCGACGGTGCCGGAGTGGTACACCGACCGGCCCACGTTGACGCCGGGGTTGATGCCCGCGACCACCAGATCGAAGGGTGGCCCGAAGGCGCCCAACCGGGCGAACATCACGCACAACGCCGGCGGCCCGCTCACCGACCAGGCGATCGGGACGTCGTCGATGCGGGCCAGGTGCACCTCCGGCTGGATGCGGTGCAGGGCACCCAGGGCGGCGCCCGCGCCGGAGTACTCGTCGTCCGGGGCGACCACGGTGACGTCGCCGTGCGCCATCAGGGCCCGGGCCAGCACGTGCAGGCCCTCGGAGTCGATGCCGTCGTCGTTGGTCACCAGGATGCGCACGGCCCCGGTGTTAGCACGCCCGGCCTACCCTGGGGGCATGCTCTACGCGTGGGGTTTCGAACGTGTCGGCGTCGTGGCCGGCGACCTGTACTTCGTGGATCCCGAACCCGGGGTCGGTCAGGAGGGCCCCGAGCGGGGCGTGCGCCTGGAGGTGCGCCTGCTCGACCGGCCGCCGCTGACCGGTTCGATCTACGCGGCGCAGCCGATCGTCATCGACCGGCCGGTCTGGCGGGCCGACCTGCTCGAATCCGTGGCCGGGCCGGCCGGGAGCCACGATCGCACCCACCACCACCCGCATTTCCGGGGTTGGGAACCGGGCCGGCGCCAGTTCGACCCGGCGCTGTCCGCCGATCCCGTCGGTTGGCTCGAGCGCCAGCTGGCCGACCTGCCGGAGTTGCTCGCCGGCGCGGACATCGACGCGGACGAGGTAGGCCGGGACGACGCCCTGGATCTGGCCGCCGCCGCGCCCGAGATCGCGGCAGTCGTCGCGGGGCTGCTGGCCCGGGTACGGGCTGGCGAGCTGGGCCGGGCGCCCGACGGCGAGGACGGCGCCGGCGGGACTGGTGGGACGGTTGGGGTGGGCCTGGCGGTGCGGGCCGGCTGGCTCTGAGCGCCTACGGCGTTTCGGTGCAACCGAGCGTCACCAGCACCTGCCGCATCTGCTGATCGAACATGTCGTCGGCCGGGCGCAGCTCGGTCGGGATGTGCCCGAACAACTCCAGGGTGATGGCGCCGTGGAGGTGCATCCAGGCGAACATGCAGCCGGCCAGGGCCGCCGGAGGTAGTCCCTCCCCCTCGTGCGAGCCCCACCGCCGGAACTTGGCCCGTAACCGGGCCGCGCCGGGTCCGACCAGGTCCGGCGGGTGCAGGGAGCCGCGCTGGATGCCCTCGATCATGACCCGGAACAGGACATTGACGCCCCGGACCATTTCCGCCTTGGCCTCCGGGGCGTACATCTCGAAGCCGGGCACCGGTGTGCCGAACATCAAGGCGTACTCCGCCGGATGGGCGAGCGACCAGGAGCGGTAGGCGCGCACCACCCGGAGGAAGCGGTCGCGCAGCTGTCCCTGCGGCGCCGACTGGGCCTCGGCGGCTTCCAGGGCATCGGCCAACGACGCGAACCCGTCGCGCGCCAGCTCCGTCAACAGCACGTCGCGGCTGGAGTAGTACCGGTAGAGCGCCGACGAGGTCATGCCCATGTCGCGGGCGATGGCGCGCAGTGACAACGAGATGGCACCGGCCTCGGCGATCTGGGCCCAGGCCAGGGTCTTGATCTCCGTCAGGGTCGCTTGGCGCAGGCGGTCCCGCCGGCGAATCGGCTCGGCGGGGGGTCCGGTCGCGGGAATGGCTTCGATGCCGTCACCCTACCACTCAGAGAGCACCGCTCACTTTCCCTACATATGCTCTTGACTTGGGGCCGGCCGCCGTGGAGGATGGGTCGCACCGATCCGTTCCCCCAACCCCTCGGGAGTCACGACGATGTTCCAGCGTCTCGGCCGGCTGGCCACTACCCGTTCCCGACTCATCCTCGCCCTCACCGGCATCGGCATCCTCCTGGCCGCGGTCGCCGGGATTCACGCCACCGCCAAGCTCAAGTCGTCGGGGTTCGTCAGCGCCCACGCCCCTTCCCAGTTGGCGACCAACCAGATGGACAGCCATTTCGGCGGGTCACCCAATTTGATCCTCCTGGTCCAGGCTCGGGCCGGCACGGTGGATCAACCGGCGGTCGTCGCCGCCGGGCGGGCCATCACCGCCGAGGTGGCGGCCGCACGCGGGGTCAGCCAGGTCACCTCCTACTGGACGACCGGAAGCCCGGCCCTGCGCAGCCGATCCGGGACCGAGGCGCTGGTCATGGCCCACGTCGCCGGCAACGATTCGGTCCTCAAGGACCGGACCAACGCGGTGATCGCCACGGTCGCCCACGCCACCGGCCCGGTCACGGTGCGGGCGGGCGGCGAGGCGGCGGCGGGCAACGCCATCGGATCCCAGATCACCAAGGACCTGGCCCTCGCCGAGGGCATCACGGTCCCCCTGACCATGATCCTGCTGATCCTGGCCTTCGGCAGCCTGGTCGCCGCGGCGCTCCCCGTCGCCATCGGCCTGATGTCCATCCTGGCCACCCTGGCCGTGCTGTGGATCGTGGGGAGCATCACGTCGGTCAGCATCTACGCCCTCAACCTCACCACCGCCATGAGCCTGGGGTTGGCGATCGACTACTCGCTGCTCATGGTCAACCGCTACCGCGAGGAGCTGGCCGGCGGCCTGTCCGTGGAGGACGCGGTGCGGCGCAGCGTCCACACGGCCGGCCGCACCATCCTCTTCTCCGCCGGCACGGTGGCCGCAGCAATGGCCGCCCTGCTGGTGTTCCCCGTGTACTTCCTGCGGTCCTTCGCCTACGCCGGGATCAGCGTGGTGGCCCTGGCCACCGTGGGGGCCCTGGTGGTCCTGCCGGCCATCCTCAACCTGCTCGGCCGGCGCGTCAACTCCCTACCGGTACGCCTCGGGGCGGGCCGGCGGCCGGCGTTCGGTCGGGCCGAGTCGCCGTTCTGGCGCCGGGTGGCGACCGGGGTCATGCGGCGCCCCGTCGCCGCCGGTCTTCCCGTCGTGGTGGTGCTGGTCGTCCTCGGCCTGCCGTTCGCGCATGTGCACTTCGGCACCCCCGACGACCGGGTGCTGCCCACCAGTGCGCCCGCCCGCCAGGTCGGCGACGCCCTGCGCACCCAGTTCACCGCGAACGCCAACGCCACCCTCGACGTGGTGACCACCAGGGCCCTGCCCCCCGCCGCGGCGGCCGACTACAGCCGGTCGCTGTCGTCGGTCCCGGGCATCTCGCAGGTCACCGGACCGGCGGGCATCTGGGCGGGCGGCGCGGAGATCTCCACCGGCGGTCCGATCGCCACCGCCCACCAGAGCCCGGCCAGCAGCTGGTTCTCGGCCGTCATCACCCCGGACCCGCTGAGCGGCGCCGCCCAGTCCCTGGTCCACCACGTCCGCAGCCTGGCCGTGCCGGGCGGCGTCACCAGTTACGTCGGTGGCGGCGCCGCCTCGCTGGTGGACCAGAAGCACGACCTCGGCAGCCACCTACCGCTGGCCCTGCTCTTGATCGTCCTGACCACCCTGATCGTCCTGTGGCTGTTCACGGGCAGCGTGGTGCTCCCGATCAAGGCCCTGGTGCTCAACGTCCTGAGCCTGAGCGCGGTCTTCGGCGCCATGGTGTGGATCTTCCAGTACGGCCACCTGTCCGGTCTGCTCGGCTTCACCCCCCTCCCCACCAGCACCACCATGCCGCTGCTGCTGTTCTGCATCGCGTTCGGGTTGTCAATGGACTACGAGGTGTTCGTGCTGTCGCGGATCAAGGAGCTCCACGACGCCGGCACGCCAAACGCCGAGGCGGTGGCAGGCGGCTTGGCCCGCACCGGGCGGATCGTCACGACCGCGGCCGCGCTGTTGGCGGTCACCTTCTTTGCCTTCGGCACCTCGAAGGTGAGCTTCATCCAGATGTTCGGCATCGGGACCGGTCTGGCCATCCTGGTGGACGCCAGCCTCATCCGGGGCGTGCTGGTGCCGGCGTTCATGCGCCTCGCCGGCGACGCCAACTGGTGGTCGCCCGGGCCGCTGCGCCGCCTGCACGACCGCATCGGCCTAGGGGAAGCCGGACCTGCCGAACCGCCGCGGCCGGCACCCGCCCCCGAGTCGGTGCCGGCCTAGCCGAGCCGGTCGGCCCTACCGGCGGGCAGCGGCTCGTCGTCCGAAGGGTGCCCATCGCCGCCCAGGCCGGCGCCACCCGGGCCGGCACCGCCCATGGCCAGGCCGGACGGCGGCGGGGTCAGGCCGGGCGGGGCCACGACCACCGGCGCGCTGGTGTTCTCCTCGGCCCGGATCACGTGCATGACCGCGTTGACCAGGGCCAGGTGGGTGAAGGCCTGCGGGAAGTTGCCCAGGTGCCGGCCGGTGTGGGGGTCCAGCTCCTCGGCGTACAACTCGAGTGGGCTGGCATACGACAACAGCCGCTCGCACAGCCGCTTGCCCCGCTCCACCTCGCCGATCTCGATGAGGGCGGACACCAGCCAGAAGGAGCAGATGGTGAAGGTGCCTTCCTCCCCCTTCAGCCCGTCGTCGGTCTCGGTCGACCCGGTAGCGGAGGACCAGACCCTCGTAGGTGAGTTCGTCGGCGATGGCCAGCACGGTGGCCCGGATGCGCGGGTCCTCCGGCGGCAGGAAGCGCAGCAGCGGCAGGAGCAACAACGACGCGTCCAAGGAGGTGGACCCGTAGCTCTGCACGAAGACCCCCCGCGCTGTCCACGCCGTTCTGGCAGATGTCCGTGTGGATCTGATCCGCCAAGGTCTGCCATTTTTCCGCGTACATGGGCTCGTCGAAGAGGCGGGCCAGTCGGGCCCCCCGGTCCATCGCCACCCAGCACATGAACTTGCTGGACGTGAAGTGCTGCGGCTCGCCCCGCACCTCCCAGATGCCGCGGTCGGGCTCCTCCCAGTGCTCGGCGGCGCACTCCACCTGCTGCTTGAGCACGGGCCAGAACGACTCCTGCAGCTGCGACCGGGACCGGGCGTGCAACAGCACCGAGTCGAGGACCGCCCCCCACACGTCGTGCTGCTTCTGGCTGTAGGCGGCGTTGCCGATGCGCACCGGCCAGGCCCCCTCGTAGCCGGTGAGGTGGGGCAGGGACTCCTCGGTCAGCTCCCGCTCGCCGCCGACCCCGTACATCACCTGCAGGGCCTGGCCGTCCCGGCAGGCGTCGGCGATGAAGTAGAAGAAGTCGTTGGCCTCGCGGTCGAAGCCCAGGGTGTACAGCCCCCACAGGGCGAAGGTGGAGTCCCGGACCCAGGCGTAGCGGTAGTCCCAGTTGCGCTCGCCGTGCGGGGTCTCGGGCAGGCTGGTGGTGGCCGCGGCCAGCAGGGCGCCGCTCGGGGCGTAGGTGAGGCCCTTGAGGGTCAAGGCGCTGCGCTGCAGGTAGCTGCGCCAGCGGTGGTCGGGAAAGTCGCCCTGGGTGATCCACTGCCGCCAGTGCTCGGACGTGCGGGCCATGCGCTCGTTGGCGTCCTCGAAGGTCAGCGGCGCCGGCAGCGGCGACCACGACAGGGCCACGAAGTGGCAGTCACCCTCGACCATGCGGGTCCGGGCGTTGAGGCCCCGGCGCTCCACCCCCGGCCGCAGGTCGGTGGTGACGCGCAGCTTCACGGCGGCACCCTCACCGGTGGCCAGGACCTGGCCGTAACCGTCGCCCTCGTACTGCCAGTCCGGTTCGATCCGGCCGTAGTCGAACACCGGGTCGCAGGTCACGGACAGGTCGACCGAGCCGCTCACGCATTTGATGGTGCGCAGCAGACAGTGCTCGGCGTCGTAGTCGGTCGGCGACCGCCGGTGGGTCTTGGACCGCTCCGTCAGGTTGTGCCACGGGCCCATGCACAGGGCGTCGCGGACGATGAGCCAGCCGGTGCGGGTCTGCCAGGTGGTCTCGACCATCAGGCTGCCCGGCAGGTAGCGGCGGGCGGCGGGGACCATCTCGTCGTACGGGCCGACGCGAAACGAGCCGGCGCTGCGGTCGAGGATGGCGCTGAAGATCGACGGCGAGTCCGGCCGGGGCACGCACATCCACTCCACCGCCCCGCTCGGGGCGATCAGGCAGGTGCTCTCGCAATCGGACAGAAAGGCGTAGTCGGCGATCGGCGGGAACGGGCTGCCGCCCCACATGGCCGAGCCGGCGTCGGCTTCGAACGCGCCGGTAGTGGCGTCGGGGTGGGGGGGATCGGTGCCGTTCACGCCCCGCATGCTAAGCACCTTTGGGACCGAAGTCATGGCTCCCGCCCTGGTAGCGGGGGGTATTACGTCACAGCGGCGCGGGCCGGCGCCAGCCGAGCCAGGGCCAGGCCGCCCTCGAAGGGCCGCCCACCGAACGCCCAGGGGGCCCGGTAGCCGGTGGGGCCGAGGGGGGTGCCGGTCTCCTCGACCGACGGGCCGATCCGGGCCGCGATGGGGGTCAGGGCGTCCAGGTCGAAGCCGTACACCCGGGCCGCGGTGCCGCCCAGAATCTTCCGGCACCGCTCGACCGGCTGGTCGTGCAGGGCCCAGCGCAGGGCTTCCCGGGAGTGCGGGGTCGTGCCCTCCTCATGCGGGTAATCGCTCCCCCACATCAGGTGGTCCTCGCCGAGATAGTCGATCATGCTCGCCTCCATGGGCGAGAAGGCGCTGGCGCCGAAGTAGCAGTTGCGTCGCACGTACTCGGTGGCGCTGAGGGTGAGCTCGTCGACGGACGATCCGCCGAACATGCCATAGGTGCGGTTACCGGCCGACGACTTCATAGTCGGCACCATGGCGTCGAGGGTGGCCAGCTGCATGCGCACGAACATGGTGCCCTGCTCGGTCGGCACGAAGCGCAGCCGGGGATACCGCTCGAACACCCCGGCCAGGATCAGGTGGGGGATGGTGCGGTGGGCCCAGGAGGCCATCTCGGTGATGAGCACCGCGTTGGACGCCGGCTGATCCATCGGCATCTCCGGGCTGCCGGCGCCACTGTGCTGCACCACGCTGATGTCCAGGTCCTGGCACAGGGCCCAGACGGGCTCGTAGCGGGTGTGGAACAGCGGCTCCACCACCGGGTCGCCGGGCGACACGGCCGGGATCAGCACCCCGCCGAAGCAGTCCTGCGCCGCGCCCCAGCGGATCTCGGCCAGGGCCAGGTCGATGTCATGCGGGAAGATCTGGATCAGCCCTCGCCGGCGGGCGGGCGCCAGCGAGCAGAAGTCGACCTGCCAGCGGTTGTGGGCCTGGATGCCGGCCCAGCGCTGCTCGAGCTCCCGGGGCGTGCGGGGCAGGCTGATGGTGATGTTGGGGGTGGTGGGAAAAAAAGGGGGCACGGTGTTGGGAAAGAGGACCTCCCCCGCCACCCCGTCCGCGTCGACCTCGGCCATGCGGAACTCGCTGTCCCAATTCCGCTTGGCGGTGGCGATCATCAGGTCGTCGAACGGGCTGATGTAGCCGGCCGCCCAGGTCTCGAACTCGTCGTGGTAGGCGGCGGGCAGGTACTCCTTGTACTGGCGCATCTCCGCCCCGGCGTGGGTGTCGGCGGAGATCACGACGTACCGATCGATGGTGTCCCAGGTGCTGCCCGTCACAATTTTCCTCCTTGAGGTGGCCCTCATTGGGGGCCCTTCGAGGCTACGCTATTCCTTGACTCATATCAACTATCTCGGCGATCAGGCCGTCACCCGGGCGGACGCCCCGGCGCTGATGTCGAGTACCGCCCCCGTGATATGACGGCCGCCGCGGCCGACCAGAAAGAGGATGGCCGCAGTGACGTCCTCGGGTGGCAGGATCGGATCGGGCTGAACGTGAAGCAGGCCCAGGAACGCGGCGGCGTCCTCGAAGGTCGGATGGGGCAGGTCAGGCCGGACCTTGCGGGCCACCGCGGCGTTCCGCACCATCGGCGTGTCGACGGTGCCGGGGGCCACCGCGTTGACGGTGATGCCGAAGGGGGCCAGGTCTTGGGCGGTGCTCTTGACCAGTCCGATCACGCCCCACTTCGAGGCCACGTAGGCGCCCACGCCGCCAATCGCGCCTCGGCCCATCATGGAGGAGATCCCGATCATGCGTCCGTAGCGCTGCTTGATCATGATGGGTGCCACGGCCCGGAAGCTGATGAAGACGCCGGTGAGGTTGGTGGCGATCACGTCGTCCCACACCTCGGCGCTGGCGACCTGGATCGGCGCCCCGGCGCTGATACCGGCGTTGGCCACCAGGATATCGATGCGGCCCAGGGTGGCTTCGGCCTCGTCCACCACGGCCTGGATCTGCGCCGGATCCCGCACATCCGCCTTCCGGGCCAGGACCTGCCGGCCCTCCTTCTCCACCAGGTTGGCGGTCTCGTCGAGGTCTGCGGTAGACGCCAGCGGGTAGTCGAGCGACTCGAGGTCCTGGCACCCGTCCACCAGAACCACGTCAGCGCCCTCGCGGGCGAAGGCCACCGCGTGACTGCGCCCCATCCCCCGCGCCCCGCCGGTGACCAGCGCGACCTGTCCCTCGAGTTGGCCCACGCCGCCGAATGTAGGTTCGGCGGCCCCGACCGACCCGACCCCCGATGCCACTGGCCGGGACAGCCGTGCGGACGCGGTCGGCACCGGACCTGGGACCGTTGACACCAGGGCCGAGATGGGTAGTCTGGGCCGAAATCCGGCAAATTGTGCCATTGGTCACAGTGGTCGGAGCGACGCCACAGAAGGAGACCGCGCATGCCCAGACCTGCCCGGCGGCCGCTTCTCTCGGATGCCGCGACCCCGCCGGCCCCGCCGGCTCGTTCGCCGGGGATCCCCCGGCGGCGATTCCTCGGCTACCTGATCGCCGCCCCCACCCTGGCGGCCGCGGCCCCGATGCTGCTGGAGTCGCTCGGGCAGCCCGCCGAGGCCGTCGTCCCCTCCCTCCCCGAGCCGTCCGAGCTCTACGACCTGAGCGACCTCCTGACCGATGCCGCCCTACCCACGTCCGGGCTCATCACCGTGGTTGTCAATGCCGATGGATCCGCGTCGTTCGCCCTGCCGCGCGCCGAGGTCGGTCAGGGCATCACCACCGCCGTCGCCATGACCATCGCCGAGGAGATGGACCTGGCCGTGGCCCAGGTGAACGTCACCCTCGCCGACGCCCGGCCCGAGCTGCTCTGGAATCAGCTGACGGGCGGGTCCAACAGCATGCACGCCGTCTTCACGCCCGTCCGGGTCGCCGCGGCCATCGCCCGCCAGCAGTTGCTGCAAGCGGCCGTGGCCCTGCTGGGCGGGGTGCCGTCCGACTTCACGGTGCGCCATGGGGTCATCACCGCCCCGTCCGGTCAGACGGTCACCTACGGCTCGCTGGCCGGCTCGGCGGCCGCGGCCCAGACGACGCAGGTGTCGGTCCAGCTCAAGCCCAACGCCGCGTTCACGGTGGTCGGCACCCCGCAGGGCCGTATCGACGCCCTCGACATCGTCACGGGGCGCAAACAGTTCACCATGGACCTCGACGTGCCGGGGGCCCTACCCGCGATGGTGTGCCGGCCGCCGACGATCAACGGCACCGTCCGGGCGGTCGGCAACCTGGCCCAGGTTCAGGCGATGCCCGGGATCACCGACGTAGTGGTGATCCCTTCCGGCGTGGCGGTCCGGGGCGCCACCTTCGGGCAGTGCATCGACGCGGTGGACGCCCTTCAGGTCGCGTGGGGTCCCGGCACCGGGGACGCCCAGTCCGACGACACGGTATTGGCCGAGCTGCGGAGCGCCGAGCTGCCGCTCGTGGTCCCGGCGCTGCCGCTGCTGACCCAAACCATCGAGCAGGAGTTCGTGTTCAGCTTCGCCACCAACAGCCCTCTGGAGACCAACTGCGCCATCGCCGACGTCCGTCCCGACCGGGCCGAGATCTGGTCGAGCCTCAAGTCGCCGATCGTGGCCCAGCAGACGATCGCCCAGGCCTTGGGGCTCCCGCAGGGCCAGGTGACCTGCCATGTGGTGGAGGGTGGCGGGTCGTTCGGCCGACATCTGTTCTTCGATGCGGCCATGGAGGCAGCCCTGATCTCCCAGAAGATCGGCAAGCCGGTGAAGCTCATGTGGCACCGCACCGACGACTTCCGGCAGGGTCGCGCCCACCCCATGGCCACGTCCCGGGTCCGGGCCAGCTATCTCGGCAACAACGTCCTCAGCTTCGAGCAGCGGCACACCAGCGTGTCCACGGACTTCTCCCACGGTCTCGGGGACATCCTGAGCGCCTTCGTCACCAAGCTTCCCGACGGCAACTTCCTGACGTACTCCCAGGGTGTCTTCGAGCTCTCGCAGAGCGTCCCCTACAACTTCGGCGTGACGGATCAGCTCCTCAACGAGGTTGACATGGGCTTCAACACCGGCAGCATGCGCAACGTGTACAGCCCGGACGTCACCTGCGCCACCGAGCTCGTCGTCGACCAACTGGCCGCCGGCATGGGCATGGATCCGTACCAGTTCCGCCGAACGTTTCTCAAGGACGACCGGTCCCGGGCCGTGCTCGACAAGGTGGCCCAGGTCGGCAACTGGGGCCGGGCGATGCCGGCGGGCACGGCCCAGGGATTGGGGTTCCATAGCGAGTACAAGGGGCGCTGCGCGGTCCTGGCCGAGATCGACTGCACGCCGGCCACGGTCAACCGCCGGGTGGCGAACGGCTTTACCGGGCCCCGGGTGACCAAGGTGGTGTGCGCGGTGGACGTGGGCCTGCCGATCAACCCCCTCGGTCTGCAAGCGCAAATGATGGGCGGGATCATGGACGGGATCGCCAAGGCCCTCACCTTCAGCCTGCACATCCGCAACGGCATCCCGCTGGAGGGCAGCTGGGATCACACGTACTACACCCGCCAGTGGAACGTGCCCCTGGACCTGGAGATCATCGTCATGCCGCCGACGACGGGCCAGCCTGGGGGGGCCGGGGAGTTCGGGGTGGCCCCGTCGATGTCGGCAGTGGCCTGCGCCTACGCCCGGGCGACCGGAACCCGGCCGACCCGCTTTCCCATCAACCACGACGCCCCGCTCGGCTTCGTCCCGCTGCCGACGGTCCCGCCGATTCCCGAAGAGCCGACCGACGGCCTGGCCTTCGCCTTCTAACCGCCTCCCAAGGAGCTCACGTGCCGATTCACTCCTTCATCCTCAACGGGCAACCGGTCACGGTCGACTGCCCGGACAGCCTCCGCCTGCTGTGGGTGTTGCGCGACATCCTCGGCGTCCACGGTCCGAAGTACGGCTGCGGCCTGGACGTCTGCAAGAGCTGCACCAGCCACATCAACGGCAAGGCCTTCAACCCGTGCTCGGTGCCGGTCTCGGACATCCAGCCGACCGACGAGATCACCACCATCGAAGGGTTGGCGGCCACCGTCCATCAGGAGCTGCATCCCATGCAGGAAGCCTGGCTGCAGTACGACGTGGCTCAGTGCGGCTACTGCCAGCCCGGGCAGATCATGGCGGCGGTGGCCCTGGTCAAGGAAGTGCAGGCCAACGGGGGCGGACAGATCACCGACTCCCAGCTCGACGAGATCCGCAACGTGTGCCGGTGCGGCACCTACTTCCGCATCCGCGAAGCCATCCGGGCCGGCGCCGCCAACATGTAGCTCCCCCGCACGCCCGCCTGTACGTTCGTTTCGCGATCGGGTCGCCGCAGCCGATGCTATGGCAAGGTGGCGGCAATGGCTGAGGACGAGCTGCTCGAACGCGGCCACGAGAAGGCGGTCTTCGAGGAGTCGCTCACCCGGCTCGGTCAGGGCGACGGTGGCGTGATCGTGATCGAAGGCGTTGCCGGGGCCGGCAAGACCGCCCTCGTCGGCGAGCTCCACCGGCGGGCGGCCCGGGCCGGCATCCGGGTGCTGGCCGCCAGCGGCGCCGAGATCGAACACGGGTACCCCTACGCAGTGGTTCGCCAGCTCTTCGAACCGGCGCTACGGGCCATGACCCCAGGCCAACGGGACGAGGTCCTGGCCGGTTCGGCCGCGGTGGCCGCCGACCTGGTCGGCGGCGGGTCGGCGCCCCTACCAGGGCCAGGTACGGACCCCGCGGCGATGATCCACGCCCTGTACTGGGTGGGCGCCAACCTGGCCGGTCCGGACGCGTTGGTCATCACCATCGACGACGCCCAGTGGGCCGACGACCCCTCGCGCACCTTCCTGCTGTACCTGGCGCGGCGCCTGCAGGGGATGTCGGTGCTGCTCGCTGTGGCGGCCCGACCGGCCGACACCAGTCCCGATCTGTGGTGGTCGGAGCTGGCCGCAGTCGATTCGGCAACCGCGATCCGCCCGGCCGCGTTCAGCGCCGCCGCGGTGGCGCAGCTCGTCGGCGACCGGCTGGGGCCCCCGGACGACGAGTTCGTGGCGGCCGCCCACGACGCCACGGGAGGCGTTCCCTTCTTCTTGACCGAGCTCATCTCGGCGCTGGCGGCCGACGGGGTCCCGCCCACGGCGTCCGAGGTCGTCCGGGTCAGCGACTACGCCCCGGCCCGGGTCGCCAGCGCCATCATGCGCCGGCTGACGAGTCCGCCCGCAGCGGGACCGCTGGCGCAAGCGGTCGCCGTCCTCGGTACCGCGGCGACGTTGCCCCGTGCCGTTCACCTGGCCGCCCTCGACCAGGCCCAGGCCCTGGCGGCCGTCGACGTCCTGATCGCCCGCAACGTGCTGCGCGGCCCGGCGCCGCTGGAGTTCGTGCATCCGGTCATCCGGGCCGCGGTCTACTCCAGCATGAGCGCCGGGACCCGGTGGGCGGCACATGCCGAAGCGGCCGACCTGTTGGCCGACGAAGGCGCGGACCCCGACGTGGTGGCGGGGCAGCTACTGCGCGCCGCGCCAGCGGGTCGCGCCGACGTGGCGGAGTACCTCCGGGATGCCGCCCGCCGGGCCCTCGAACGGGGCGCCCCGGAGAGCGCCGCCGGCTACCTCCGGCGCGCCCTCGACGAGGGAGTCGACCGTGCGGCCCGGGGCGATCTTCTCGGTCGGCTCGGCGTCGTCGAGAAAGCTCTGAGCTGGCCGGGCGCGGCGGACACGCTACGCGAGGCCCGACGCCTCACCGACGACCACCACTCGCGAGCGGTGCTCGGTGACGAGCTCGCCGGGTTGCTGCTCCAGGCCGGGGAGTGGAAGCAGGCCTTGGATGTCCTCGACGCCGACCTCGAAGGGCTCGAGGAGGCCGACCCGGCTCTGGCCGTGCGACTGCGAGCGTTGTGGGCCTACGCCGTCGGCTACGAGCCGGCCCGGCACGTGGAACTGGCCGAGCAGATGCCCCTCCTGCTCCACCAGGCCGGGCGGGTCGGTCCCGCCGGAAGGCCCGTGCGGCTGCTGGTAGCCATCCAGGCCGCGTACTCGGGCGAGTCGCCGCAGCTGGTGCGGGGCCTGGTCGATCAAGGCCTGGACGGCGGCCTCTTCCTGGCCGCGGAGGGACCCGAGTCCTCCGGCCTCAGCCACGCGGTCGGGGCGCTGACCGCTATCGACTCCCTCGATGCCGCCAGCGAGGTGGTGGACGGTTTCGCCGCCGCAGCCCGCCAGAAGGGATCGATGCGAGGCACGGTCTATGCCGCCATCTACCGGGTCCAAGTCCAGACCCGGCGGGGTGATCTCGTCGGCGCCGAAGCCGACCTGCGCCTGGCGCTCGAGCTCGGCCCGATGGACCCGGTGGCACTGCCGACGGCCCTCTGGTACGCAGCCGACGCCATCCTGGAGCGGCCCACCCTCGACGATGTCGTCGAGCAGATCATGGCCATGACGGTGCCCGAGCCGCTGGTGGACACCATCGTCGACGCCTGGTTGCGGGAGGTCCGGGGCCGCCTGCGGCACCTCGCCGGCGACACCGACGCCGCCGTCTGCGAACTGCGAGAGGCCGGGCGGATGATCGGCGTGTTCAGCCAGCGAGGCCCCATGCTCACCGGCTGGCGGCGGGCCCTGGTCCGGATCCTGGCCCGGCTTGACCCGGCCGCGGCGATGCAGCTGGCCGACGAGGAGCTCGCCGATGCCCGCCGCAGCCTGGTCCCGTCCTGGATCGGTTCGGCCCTGTGCACCTCCGCGGCCGCGGTGGCGACGGCCCAGGCGGACGCCATCAAGGTGCTCCGGGAGGCAACGGGGGTCCTCGCCACCGCCCCGGCGCGCTACCAGTACGCGGTGGCGGTGGTGGATCTGGGCGGCGCCCTGCGCCGGTCCGGGCAGCGCGCCGAGGGTCGCGACGTGCTCCGGGAGGGGCTGCGCCTGGCCCGGCTGTGCGGGGCGGTCCGCCTGGCCGAGCGGGCCGAGGGCGAGCTGGCCCTGGCCGGCGCCCGCCCGCGCCGCGACGCCCTCAGCGGGGTGGCCGCCCTGACCGCCGCCGAACTGCGGGTCGTGCGGCTCGCCGCCGACGGGCTCACCAACCGGGACATCGCTCAAGCTCTGTTCGTCAACACCAACACGGTCGAGTCGCACCTGTACCGGGCGTATCCCAAGCTCGGCATCGCGGGGCGGACCGAGCTCGCCGACGCCTTGCGGGCCGCGGCCGGCTGACCGGCACCAGGCGGCTCAGCGCGGCGTCGGGACCAGCCAACTCGGCGTGGCGCCAGGACCAGCTGCGCCTACGAGACCCAGGAAGCTGCGCCTGGAGGCCCGGACCAGCTGCGCCTGCGAGGCCCCAGGACCAGCTGCGCCTGCGAGGCCCTATCTTCCTGATCAGTCGGCGAAGCGGGCGGGCGCAGCCGCCAGCAATCCGCCGGCGACGATCGCCTGGCTCAGCGGTCGGCCCAGCTGGCGGAGGCGTTCGCAGCCCTCCACCCCCAAGGGCTCGTAGGCGGGCAGGGCCAGGACATCGGTCTGGTCTTCGATCTGCTGACGGAGGGCCCGGCCGGCGTCGGTGAACGCCCCGGCGGTGTCGAGCAGGCCGCGCGCCTGAAGCCGTTGGGTCGCGGCCGCCCAATCGGCGGCATTCCAGGACCGGGTGGCCTGGAGCACCTCGGCGGTGATGTCACTCGTGGCGGCGTGGGTGACGAGGGCTTCCACCGGATCCAGCCCGGCGAGCAGCAGCGCGGCGATGTGGCCGTCGCCCCGGTACTCGCGTAGCAGCGTCTGGGCGTGCCAGAGCACCAGATGGGGCTCCTCCGGCCAGGGCAAGGCGGCGTGGGCGGCGAACAAGGGCCGTCCCGCCACGGAGGCGGTGGCCGCTACCGCGGCCTGCCGGGCCAGGTGGGCGGCCTCAGCCAGCCCGGCGGACTTGATCGCCTCGGCACCAAGCCCCCGCTGCAGGGCCCGGTCGGCGGCGTCGAGGCGGGCGGTCAGGATGTCGCCGGTTGACGCCAGGGACCAGGCGCGGGGGATGGCGGCCTCGACCAGAGTGGGATTGAAGTTGTAGAAGGTGGCGACGACGACCGCGGCCGGCACCGCGCCCAGGGCCGCGGCCCGCGAGGCGAAATACCCCATTCGGTCGCCCCGGATCCCGATCGACTGGTAGCTCTCGTCGGCTTCGGGGACGAAGTAGATCAGCCCGTGCAACGGCTCGAGGGTGCGCCACGTCTTGCGGGCGACGACCGGGTCCATTGGCCGCACCTTAGCGAGCGGGCCGGCCCCGCCGCCGGGCGCTGTCGAGAGCCGTGCCGAAGGCGCTGCCCGGGGCCCTGCCGGCGGTCCCTGCCGACTGGCGGGGGCCCCGCCGACTGGTGCGTTTTGTATCCATTGTGCACTTATGTCTATGAGACGCACATAAGTGCACCACAGATACAAACCGCACCAGCGCAGGGCCGTCGCCCCTGCCCCCGCCCCATCGGAGGCCGCCATCCGAGCCGGCCCCGCCCCCCTCGCGAGCCGGCCCCGCGCCGTCGGAGCCCGCCCCGCCGGCGGGCGAGGGTTGTGCGCTCCAGGCCCGTCGAAGAGGATGGCCCCATGCCCTATCACCGCATGGCACCTGACGAGATCGACCGATTCCTCCAGGGCCCGCCGGTCCGCCCCGCGGTCCTGGCCACGGTCAGGGCGGACGGCCGGGCCCACGTGGCCCCGATCTGGTTCGAGGTCGACGACGACGGGTCGATCGTGTGGAACACCGGGGAGTCGACCGTCAAGGGCCGCAATCTGCGGCGAACCGGCCGGGCGTCGCTGTGCATCGACGACGACCAGCCGCCGTACGCCTTCGTCACCATCGAGGGCCCGGTCACCATCGACGACAACCTGGAGGAGGTCCGGGCCTGGGCCGCCCGGCTGGGCGGAAGGTACATGGGCGCGGACCGAGCCGAGGAGTACGGGGCGCGCAACGGGGTCCCCGGCGAGCTGGTCGTTCGGCTCCACCCCGAGAAGGTGATCTCGGCCGTCGACCTGGCGGAATGACCGCTACGGCCGTCCCGCCGGTAGCGTGCTGAGCCATATGGCCACCGCCGACGTCCTGGCCCTTCCTCGAGACGAGCTGCTGCGCCGGGCCCAAGCCCGGCGCGACGCCGCCCACGGCACCAGAGTCACCTACTCGCCGAAGGTCTTCATCCCGCTCACCATGCTGTGCCGGGACAAGTGCGGCTACTGCACCTTCGCCAAGGCCCCGGCCCGGATCGAGGCGCCCTACCTGACCGCCGATCAGGTCCTGGCCATCGCCAAGCAGGGCGCCGAAGCGGGCTGCCACGAGGCCTTGTTCACGCTCGGCGAGCGGCCCGAGGACCGCTACCCCGTCGCCCGGGCCTGGCTGGCCGAGCACGGTTACGGCTCGACCATCGACTATCTGGCGGCCATGTGCCAACTGGTGCTCGACGAAACCGGGCTGCTGCCCCACGCCAACGCCGGCGCCCTGTTTCCCGACGAGCTGGCCCGCCTGCGGGTGGTCACCGCCAGCCAGGGCATGATGATCGAGACGCTCCGGGCCGATCTCGACGCCCACCGCGGTGCCCCCGACAAGACGCCCGCCCGCCGCCTGGCCACCCTCGAAGCCGCCGGCGAGCTCGGCATCCCCTTTACCACCGGGATCCTGGTGGGCATCGGCGAGGACCGGGCCGACCGGGCCGCCGCGCTCGAGGCCATCGCCACCAGCCACGCCCGCCACGGCCACGTGCAAGAGGTCATCGTCCAGAACTTCCTGCCCAAGCCCGGGACCGCCATGCACCGGGCGCCGGCCTGCCCGCCCGACGACTTCCTGGATGCCATCGCCCTGGCCCGCCTCATCCTGCCGCCCGACGTCCACCTGCAGGCACCCCCGAACCTGTCGGACGACTTCGGCCCGTTGCTCGACGCCGGCATCGACGACTGGGGCGGCGTCTCCCCGGTCACGGCCGATCACGTCAACCCCGAACGACCCTGGCCCGCGCTCGACCGCCTGCGCGCCGCCACTGAGCAACGCGGCTTCAGCCTGGCGCCCCGCCTCACCATCTACCCCGAGTTCGCACTGGCCCCCACGCGGTGGCTCGACGAGGCCACGCGCTTCGCGGTCATGGACCGCAGCGACGCCGAGGGCCTGGGCCGGGACGACCCCGGCGCGGTGTTCCCGCAGAAGGTGGGCGAGTACAAGAACGTCGGCGACGGCGCCGAGGTGGTGCTGGTCGGCCGCCGCTCCACCCAGTGGTACTCCGGCGCCGACGTGCACCCGCCGCGCCTTCTGCCCGGATCGCCCCGGGCCGGCGGCGCGGTCGGCGAGGTGCTGGCCGGCGTGCGCCTGGGCCAGGAGCCCGGCGAGGCCGAACTGGTAACGCTGTTTACCGCCCGCGGCCCCGAGGTGGCCGCGGTGGCGCACCTGGCCGACGAGCTGCGGGCGGAGGCCGTCGGCGACGCGGTGACCTGGGTCAGCAACCGCAACATCAACTACACCAACGTCTGCACCTTCAAGTGCCGCTTCTGCGGGTTCTCGAAGGGCCCGCTGTCGCTCAACCTGCGCGGCACCCCCTACCTGCTGACCCTCGATGACATCGCCGGCCGGGTACGCGAGGCCTGGGACATGGGCGCCACCGAGGTGTGCCTGCAGGGCGGCATCCATCCCAACTTCGACGGCGACTACTACCTCGACGTCACCCGGGCCGTCAAAGACGCGGCCCCCGACATCCACGTCCACGGCTTTACCGCCCTGGAAGTCACGGAGGGGGCCCGCCGCCTCGACGAGCCGCTGGCGGACTACCTGCGGCGGCTCATGGATGCCGGGTTGCGGTCACTGCCGGGCACGGCGGCCGAGATCCTCGACGACGAGATCCGGGCCACCCTGTGCCCGGACAAGATCAACACGGAGCAGTGGCTGGAGGCCCACCGCACCGCGCATTCGGTGGGGTTGCGGTCCAACATCACCATCATGTTCGGCTCCATCGAGCAGCCGGTGCACTGGGCCCGCCACCTGGTGCGGACCCGGGCCCTGCAGAAGGAGACGGGCGGCTTCACCGAGTTCGTGGGCCTGCCGTTTGTCCACATGGCCGCCCCGATCTACCTGCAGCGCAAGGCCCGCCGGGGCCCGACGTGGCGCGAGGTGGTCCTCATGCACGCGGTGGGGCGCATCGCCTACCGAGGACTCATTGAAAATATCCAGGCGTCGTGGGTGAAGCTCGGCGCGGACGGCGCCCGCCAGTTGCTCATGGCCGGGGTCAACGACCTGGGGGGCACCCTCATCAACGAGAACATCTCCCGGGCCGCGGGCGCCAGCCACGGCCAAGGCCTCGACGAGGACGGCTTCCGGGCCATCGTGGAGCCGCTTGGCCGGACCTTGGAGCAGCGCACCACCCTGTACGGGCGGGTCAACGCCGGCGTGGCCTAGCTTTCTCCCCCGTGGGGGAAGTCGTCGCCTGGATCGTGGTGGCGGCGTGGGTCTATCTGCTGGTGGGCCACGGCCGGTTCTGGAGCACCCGAGGGCGCTTGCCGGCTGCCGCGGCCCCGGCGTCGTGGCCGGTTGTGGCCGTGGTGGTGCCGGCGCGCGACGAGGAGGACATGCTGGCCGTCACCGTCCCAGCCCTGTTGGCCCAGGACTATCCGGGTCGAGCCCGGGTGGTGGTGGTCGACGACAGCAGCACCGATCGGACCGCCGCGGTGGCGCGAGGCGCAGGGGCCGGCGGCGGCCTGCCCCTGGAAGTGATCTGCGGCGGGCGCCGCCCTGATGGCTGGATGGGCAAGTTATGGGCGCTGCACCAGGGCGTCGACCACGCGTTGTCAGCCGGCGCGGCGCCGGACTGGCTGCTCCTGACCGACGCCGACATCGAGCATCCGCCGGATTCGCTGCGCCGTCTGGTGGCCGCCGCGGTGGCCGATCGGCGTGATGCCGTGTCGCTGATGGCCCGCCTCCGGGTCGTGACCCGTTGGGAACGACTGATCATCCCGGCGTTCGTGTACTTCTTCGCCCAGCTCTATCCCTTCCGGCGCGTGGGCCGCACCGGCCGCACCGCGGCGGCGGCCGGCGGGTGCGTCCTGGTCCGGCGGGCCGCCCTGGAGGCGGCCGGCGGGATGGCGGCCATCCGCGATGCGGTGATCGACGATGTGTCGCTGGCGCGCCGGCTCAAGGATTCGGGGGCGTCGATCTGGTTGGGCCTGGCCGACGACGTGCGCAGCGTGCGCCCCTACCCCGCCCTTCGAGACCTGTGGCACATGGTGGCGCGGAGCGCCTTTACCCAATTGCGGAACTCGGTCCTGCTCCTGGTGGGGACGGTCGCCGGTCTGGTGGTGATCTACCTCGGGCCGGGGCTGGCGCTCGTCGTCGGGCTGGCGGTGGGCGACTGGTGGGTCGCCGCCGCCGGGGCGATGGCGTCGGCCCTGATGGTCGCGACCTACCTGCCGATGGTCCGCTACTACCGGTTGGCCTGGCCGTGGGCCCTGACGCTGCCCCTGGCCGCCGCCACCTACTGCGCCATGACGGTCGACTCTGCCCGGCGGCACTGGCAGGGTCGAGGGGTGGAGTGGAAAGGCCGGCGCTACCGGGCCGGCACGGGGGCCTAGCCCCGCAACATCCGCCCTGGCCGGGCGTCGAGGCCTTCGGCCGCCGGCTGCCCATTCAGGCGGATCGGCACCCCGTTGACGAGGACGTGGGTCACGCCGGTGGGGGCGTCGGCCGTCAACCGCTCGCCGTCAGCTGGGAAGTCGTGCAGGCGTCGCAGAGGTCCGGGCGCCACCGTGGCGGGGTCGAAGACGCACACGTCGGCCGCCTGGCCCACCTCGAGGGTGCCCCGGTCGGCCAAGCTGTAGACGGCGGCCGGCTCGCCGGTGAGCTTGTGGACGGCGCGCTCGAGCGGCATTACTTCCCGGTCGCGGACCCAGGTACCGAGCAGGTCGGTGGCGAAGCAGGCGTCGCACAGCTGAGAGACGTGGGCACCCGAGTCGGCCAAGCCGAACAACACGTTGTCGCGGGGCAGGAGCCAGGCGATCGCCTCGGGGTCGTCGTTGGCCAGGACGGAGCAGAAGCGGGTCTGGAGGCCATCGGCCAACGAGATATCGAGGATGGCGTCGAGCGGGGTGCAGTCCCACTCGGTGGCCACGTCGAGAACCGCCCGGCCGATCAGGTCGGGGCGGGAGGCCGACTCGGCCACCGAGAGGGCGGGCCAGTTGAAGTGGGAGCTGAGATCGTCCCAGGCCGCAGCCCGCCAGGCGGGGTCCCGGTAGGCGGTCTTACGGTCCTCGACCGGGCAGCCCATCAGCTTGGCGAAGGAGGGGCGCATGTTGAGGGTGAAGGGCTCGGCCAGGTTCATCTGGAACGCCAGCGGGCGGCACGACACCTGCGGCCACACCTCGATGCCCTGCCGGCGGGCCTCGTCGTGCTCGGCGATCACCCGCTCGTGGTAGGGGTAGCCCTTGACGGTCAGCAACGCGGTCCAGGTGAAGGGCCGGCCGATCTCCTGCTGGAGGGCGAACACCTGCGGGTGCTTGAACACGCCCCCGGGGAGGAGGGCCACCACTCCCCGGCCGGCGTCGCGCAACGGGAGGAGCAGGGCCCGCAACTCGTCCAGGTCGGCGACCCGCGACGGCACCGGGCGCCCCTGGTCGCCGTTGTGGGTGGGCGAGGCGCTGCTGGCGAACCCGATGGCTCCCGCCGCCATGGCGTCCCGCACCGCGTTCTGCATGCTCTCGAGCTCCCGGGCGGTGGCGGCCCGCTCGTAGGCGTCCTCCCCCATCACGTACAGCCGGACCGCGGTGTGTCCGACGTAGCAGCCGTAGTTGAGCGCCACCCCGCGGCGCTCGACGGCGTCCAGGTACTCGGGGAACGTCTCGAACTCGGCCCACGGCACGCCCGCCGCCAGGGTGTCGAAGCTCATGTCCTCCACGTGCTGCAGGGTGCGGGCCAGGAGCGGGACCTCCGGCGCCTGGATGGGGGCGATGGAGAACCCGCAGTTGCCGGCGACGACGGTGGTCACGCCGTGATAGGACGATGGCGTCAGCCACGGGTCCCAGAACACCTGGGCGTCGTAGTGGGTGTGGATGTCGATGAACCCGGGGCTGACCACCTGGCCCGACGCGTCCAGTACCCGGCGACCCGTCAACCGCTCCCCGATGGCAGCGATGCGGCCTCCCGAGATGGCCACATCGGCCAACCGGCCCGGCGCGCCGGTGCCGTCCATGAGCGTCCCGCCCCGTATCACCACATCGCTGTCGGGCATGGTCCCCCTTTACTGCTGTGGCACTGGTGTGGGCCTAGCCTACGAGGGCATGCCGGCCACCACCACCGTCTTCAGCCACGTTGGCCATTGCGTGACCGACTTGGGGCGGGCCCGGCGGTTCTACCAGGAACTGCTCGGCTTCGAGTTCGACCGCCAGATCAAGGTGCCGGACGCGCCCGCGGACCGGCTGCTGCGCATCGAGGCCCCACTGGGCATGACCGCGGTGTACCTCCGCAAGGATGCCGTGGTCCTCGAGCTCATGCAGTTCGACCGGCCGGGGAACCCGCCGGCCCGACCCCGGCCCGTCAACGAACCGGGGTTGACGCACCTGTCGATGTGCGTCGCCGATGTGGCCGGCACGGCCGGACGGGTGGCCGAGCTCGGCGGCGAGGTGCTCGAGGACACCGACGTCGGCGCCGCGTTGTTCGTCCGCGATCCCGACGGCCAGCTGATCGAGCTGTTGCCGATGGCCTACCGGGACTCGCTGCTCTCCCGGAAATCAGGCCCGGCGCCGGCGGGTCCCGCCGAATAGGCCCACATGCAGGATGCTCGCCAGGCTGTCGAGCAGGGCCTCCCGGTCCACCGGCACCAGCCCGATCACGGCGTAGAAGCTGGCCCGCTCGACCATGGAGACCATGGCCAACGCCGCGGCGTCGGGATCGCTGACCGGCAGGCGCTCGACCTCGCCGACCCTCCGGACCAGCTGGTGGATGAACCGGCGGAGGACGAGCGCACCGCTGCGCGCCATCTCGGCGTTCTGGGCGTTGGCCTCCGTCCAGGCCCGGATGACCGGGTGGTAGTGCTGGTAGAGGTCGTAGAAGCGGCCCAGCCAGGTTCGCAATTCGCCGTACCCGGCCTTCGACGGTTGGATCGGCGGCAGGGTCTCGGCGAGCAGGCGCATTTCCTCGGTCACATCCGCGATCAGGGCTTGGAACAGGTCCTCCTTGCCGGCGAAGTACAGGTAGAAGGTCCCGTGCGACGTGCGGGCCCGCCTGGTGATGTCGTCGACTCGGGTGTGGTGATAGCCGCGTTCGTCGAAGACCACGATGGCCGCGTCGAGCAACCGGCGCAGGGTCTGCTTGCCCTGCTCGCGGAGCTGACGGGTCTGGGCCGGGGCGCCTCCGAGCACCGTCGACGACGACCCGTCCGCGGTCGCCTTCCGGGGCGGGTTCTTCGGGATCGGGCGAGGCTAGCCAGCCTGACGTTCGCCGACAAGGACGTCAGGCTTGCTCTTTCGAGGCGCGAAGTCAGAACGGTCGGGTCGACGGACCGGCCAGCGGCCCGGGGGTGAACGTGGCGGGCATACGGACCACGCCGGCGAGCATGGGGTTGCCGTCGTAGAAGCGGGTGGCCTCGCGGTCCACCCGGTAGTCAGGCAGCCGCCGCAGCACCGCCCCCACGAGCACCTGGTACAAGGTCCGCGCCAGGTGCATGCCGATGCAGCGATGCGGGCCGACCCCGAACGCCAGGTGCGGGTTCGGGGACCGGTCCAGGACGACCGCTTCCGGGTGGGCGAACTCCGACTCGTCGTGGTTGGCCGACAGCCAGCTCATCAGGACGACGTCGCCGGCGGTCAGCTGGCAGCCGCCCAGCTCGGTGTCCCTGGTGACCGTGCGGGTCAGCGTCTCGTTGACCGAGTAGTAACGGAGGAACTCCTCGGTGGCCGGGACCAGCAGCTCGGGCTGGTCGATGAGCCGCTGGCGCAGCTCGGGGTGGGCGTCGAGGTGGTGGAGGGTGAGCGAGGTGAGCGAGGTGGTCGTATCCAAGCCGCCGCCGATGAGGTTCCACAGCACGGAGATGATCTCGTCGTCGCCGAGCAGCCGATCGTCGTCGACCCGGACCGCCACCAGCTGCGACAGCACGTCGTGGCGTGGTTGCCGGCGCCGGCCGTGGGCCTCGGCCAACAGCTCCGCCATGATGTCCGGCGCGTTCGCCCGGGCCTGGTCGTACTCCGGGCTCCCCGGCCGGTGGGCCACGGTGGCGTGGAACATCTCGGCGTACCGCTCCCAGCTGTCGCCCGGCAGGCCGATCAGCTGCATCGTCACCACGGCCGGCACCGGGTTGGCCAGGTCGAGGACGAGGTCCATCTGACCCGATTCGATGCGGCGGTCGATGAACCATTCCGTCAACGCCTCCATCGACGGCCGCCGGGCGGCGATGGCGGGGGGGAGGAGGAAGGGGTTGAGCACCCGCCGCAGGGCCTGGTGGGTCACCGGATCCGCCTCGGCGATCCCGGCGGGGGGCAGCCCCCGGGCGCGCGGCACGCCCGCGATGCCGCGGCAGGCGACTCCGCCCCGTTCGCCGAGCTCGCTGCTGAAGGTGGCCTCGTCCCGCGAGACCTGGGCCACCTCGGCGTGACCGCTCACCACCCAGAAGCCGCCGTGGTTGGGACTGAACGCGACCGGTTTCCGGCGCAGTTGCTCCCACCCCGCCAGCCGGTCGTCGAGGAACTCCTTGGCGTGATGGTCGAACTCCACCACTGGTCGTTGACCCACTGCGTCCCCCACTCGACGGGCGCCCTGCCATACCGATATATTCGTGGTTCACTGTATATGACACGGGCGTCAGGGTCGCAGCTGCTCACCGACCAGCTTCGGCTCATGGCCGAGAACTTTCCCGACGAGTGCGGGTACGTCGAGGTGACGAGCGACCGGCGCCTGACGTTTGGCGAGTGGGACCGCGAGTCGGACCGGGTCGCGACGGGTTTGGTGGAGGCGGGGGTCGCGAAGGGCGACCGGGTGGCCGTCTACCTGCCGCCGGAAGAGGCCCTGGAGTGGATCGTCGCCTACGCCGCGGTCCACAAGGCCGGGGCGGTGGCCGTGCCCACCAACACCCGGGTGGCCGCCCGGGAGCTGGCCTACCTGGTCCGGCACTCGGGCGCGGTAGCCGCCTTCGTCGGGTCGAGCACCATTGCCACCCTGGAGCAGGTGCGCGCCGATCTGCCCGCCTTGCGCTGGATGGCCACCACCGCCGAGTCGCGACCGGCGGGGTACGTCGCCTGGTCCCAGGCGGGTCGCGCCGGCGAACCCGTACAGGTGGGCGTTACCGGCGACGACCTGGCCGACATCATGTACACCTCGGGCACGACCGGTCGGCCCAAGGGGGTGGTGGTCCGCCACCGCGACGCCGCCACCATGCCCAACGGGCTGCCGCGGTGGTCCGGGGACGGCTGGCTGCACGCCTCCCCGCTCTTCACCTTCGCCGGGATCGCGTCCGTCTACAACCCTATGAAGCTGGGCATGACCGGTCTCTACCAGCCCCGCTTCGACGCGGGCGCCTGGTTGGAACAGGTCGAACAGCGCCGGCCGGCCGCCGTGTTCCTGGTCCCGGCCATGGCCCAGCTGCTGCTGGCCCACCCCCGCCTCGCCGACGCCGACCTGTCGAGCATCCGCATGGCCAGTCTCGGGAGCGCCCCGCTGGCCCCCGAGACGTTCCGCCGACTGCGCGAGAAGCTGCCGGACGCCTGGGTCTCCAACAACTGGGGCATGACCGAAGCCGGATCGGCCTACTGCGTCCTGCCGCCCGAGGAGGCCGGCCGGCGAGTGGGGAGCGTCGGCAAGCCGGTTCCACCCGTCACCTTCCGCGTGGTGGACGAGCAGGGCGGGCCGCTGGCGGCCCACCAGGTCGGCGAGCTGCTGGTGTCCAATCCGGGCCGGGAGCGGGAGTATTTCCACGATCCGGAGGAGACGGCCCGCACCTGGCAGGACGGCTGGCTGCACACCGGCGACCTGGCCCGCCTCGACGAGGACGGCTACCTGTACATCGTGGGCCGCAAGAAGGACGTGATCATCCGCGGCGGCCAAAACGTGCACGCCGGCGACATCGAGTCGGTTCTGTTGGAGCATCCCGCCGTCCAGGAGGCGGCCGTGGCCGGCATCCCCCACCCGGTGCTCGGCGAGGACGTGGCCGCGTGGATCGTGCGCCGGCCCGGGGCGGAGATCGACGCCGGTGGGCTGCAGGCGTTCCTGGCCGAACGGCTCACCGACTACAAGATTCCCCGCCGGATCACCTTCGTGGCGGAGCTACCCCGCAACGCCACCGGCAAGGTGGTCAAGCATCTCCTGATGGACCTGCCGTCCTGATGTCGGTCCTCATCACCGGGGCGTCCTCCGGGATCGGCGCCGCCACCGCCTGCCGGCTGGCGCGGGCCGGCACCACGGTGGGCCTGGTCGGTCGGCGGGCGGACCGGCTGGCGGCGGTGCTGGCCGAGTGCCGGGCCTCGGCGCCCGACAGTCGCCTGTGGGTGGCGGACCTCGGCGACCTCGACGTCGCGTCGCGGGTCGCGGACGAAGCCTGGGACGCGTTCGGGGGCCTTGACGTCCTGATCAACAACGCCGCCATCCCCAAGGTCCGGGCCGCCACGGCCCTGACGACCGGGGAGGTCGAGCAGACCATGCGGGTCAACTTTTTCTCCCCGGTGCGGATGACCCTCACGTTGCTGCCCCGCCTGCTGGCCCGCGGCCACGGCGTCATCGTCAACGTGGCCAGCGTCGGGGGCCGGCTGGGCGTGGCCCGCGAGGCCGCCTACAGCGCCAGTAAGTTCGCCCTGTGCGGGTGGAGCGAGTCGCTCGCCATCGACCTGCACGGCACCGGCGTGACGGTCCGGCTCATCCAGCCGGGCCCCATCGACACCGATATCTGGGACCGGCCGGGCGAGGAGCGCGCCGTGTACGACGGACCGAAGGTGCCCGCCGACCTGGTCGCCGCCGGGGTGGTGGCGGCCCTCGACGACGATCGGTTCGAGCACTACCTGCCCGACCTCAAGGCCGTCGTCACCGGCAAGGACGCCGACATCGACAGCTACATCGCCGGCGCAGCGGCGATGGTCAGCGCCAAGGAGGCCCGGACGTGAAAGCCCTGGTATTCGGAGTGGAGCCGGATCCCTCGGAGGCCGCAGACTCGCCGGCATGGACCCCGGCCGGAGCGGCACCCAACCGGCTGCTGGGGAACCTCGCCGTCACGCCGATGCGCCTGATGGACATGGACGATGCCCGCCCGTTGCGACCGGACTGGGTCGTCACCCGCCCCCGGCTGGCGGGGATCTGCGGGTCCGATTCGAAGATGGCCCTGCTCGACTTCGGCGAGGAGGACACCGACAACGCCATGGCCGGCCTGTGCACCTTCCCGCAAGTGATGGGGCACGAGGTGGTCACCGAGGTCGTCGAGCTCGGACCCGAGGCGAATGGCGTCGAGATCGGCCAGCGCATGGTCCTCAACCCGTGGCTGTCCTGCACGCCCCGCGGCATCACGCCCGTGTGCCCCTCGTGCGCGGCCGGCGACTACAGCCTCTGCCACAACTTCACGGCCGGGTCCATCAGCACCGGGATCCACACCGGCCTGTCGAGCGACGCGACCGGTGCTTACGCGGAGCTGATGCCGGCGCATCCGGCCATGTTGTTCGCCGTGCCGGCCGGCCTGCCCGACGAGGAAGCGGTGCTGGCGGACCCGTTCGCGGTGTCGTTGCATGCGGTGACGCGCCATCCGCCGCCGGCCGGCGGCAAGGTGTTGGTGTACGGCGCGGGTTCGCTCGGGACCACCACCGTCGCCATCCTCCGGGCGTTGTATCCAGACGTCGAGGTGGCGGTGGTGGCTCGCTTCGACGCCCAGGCTTCTTTGGCTATCGCCTTGGGGGCATCGGTGGTGCTGGGGCCCGACGACCGCCTGGCCATCATCGAGGAGCTGGCCCGCTGGTCGGGCGGGCGCCTGCTCACCGGGACGACCGGGCTGCCGATGTGCCATCCCGCCGGCATCGACGTCGTCTACGACACCGTCGGCAAGCCCGAGACGCTGGAGGTCGGGGTGCGCCTCCTCCGGGCCCGGGGCACTCTGGTGAAGACCGGTTTCCACGCCCCGGGGCGTTGGGAGTGGAGCCCCTTGTATTTCAAGGAGATCGCCTGGGTCGGCAGCAACGCCTTCGGGATCGAGGAGGTCGACGGCGAGCGGCGCCACGGGATCGAGCACTACCTGGCCATGGCCGCCTCAGGCCGGGTCAACCTGCGCCCCATGCTCACCCACGTGTTCCGGCTGGCGCAATGGCGGGAGGCGTTCGCGACCCTCGCGGCCCAGGGTGACACCGGCGCCATCAAGGTGGCCATCGACCATCGGTAGGGGGCAGAGGAGACCGGCACCGACCACAGCTGGGCAAGGCAGAGGAGGACGGTCACGGTCGAGGGGCCTGTCCCCGTAGAAAGGACAGGCCCCTCGACCGCACCGCTCTCCTCTCCATGATCGTCCGCCGCGGCCCTCGTCGAATCGAGTCGACAGAACTGCGGGCACTCGCTCCTCGTCACCGTCAGCCTCGCTTGCTCCGACGACAACGGACACGCGGGCGCTCGCTTTTCGGAGACCAGTGCGGTCGCGTGGAGGGGCGGCGGGCGTGACTGCTAGAGGAGGGCCGGACCTGGCGAGGGCCTGTCCTTTCTACGGGGACAGGCCCTCGCCGAGGGTCCGGTCCTCCTCCGAGAGCTCGGCCCTCGCCGAGGGTCCGGCCCTCCGCCAACGCGTCCTCAGCTACAGCGGGTTCTGGCGGAGGTAGCCGTAGATGGCGGCGAAGTTGTCGTTGACCTTCTCGGGCAGCGGGTGCAACGAGCCCAAGGCGTGGGCGCCCCAGGTGATGTGGGCGCTGCGCTCGACGAGCGCGGTGATGTGCAGCGCGGCGCCGGGGTGCGGACCCACCGCCACCATGCCGTGGTTGGCGATGAGGGCGGCGCCCCGACCTTCGAGGGCCTTGACGGCCTGCTCCCCGACGTCGTTGGTCCCGCTGGCGGCGTACTCCGTGCAGCGCACGTCGCCGCCGACGAAGATGGCGAACTCGTCGATGCACGCCGGAATGTCCTGGTGGGCGACGGCGAACATGGTGGCGTGCACGGGATGGGAGTGGATCACCGAGCCGATGTCGTCGTAGGCCCGATAGCACGCCAGGTGCAGGAGCTTCTCCGACGAGGCCGAGCGGCCGTCCTTGTGCGCCAGGGTCTCGCCGTCGGCGTCGATGACGACCAGGTCGTCGAGTTGCATGTCGCCGTAGTCGACCGAGGAGGGGGTGATCACGATGGTGCCGTCCTCCTGCCGGGCGGAGATGTTGCCGGCCGTCCCCTCGACCAGGCCGCGGCGCAGCATGTCCTTGGCCGCCGCGAGGACCGCGTCCGGCGCCTGAGGGACGAATTTCATCAGAGGACCTCCGGATTGACGATGTGGGCCGGCTTCTGGCCGGCGAGCAGCCGGGCCAGATCGTCCGCGACCATGTCCGCCTGCCGGGACTCGGTGTCCCAAGTGGCGCCGCCGATGTGGGGGGTCAACAGCACGTTGGGCATGGCGACCAAGGGGTGGTCGAGGGGCAGGTGTTCGCCGACGAAGTGGTCGAGGGCGGCGCCGGCCAGGTGGCCCCCTTGCAGGGCGGCGACCAAGGCGTCGGTGTCGTGCAGTTGGGCGCGGGCGGTGTTGATATAGACCGATCCGGCGGGCATCGCCGCGAACTGCTCGGCGCCAAACATGCCGGTGGTCTCGGGTGTGACCGGGGCGTGCATCGACACCACATCCGAGCGGGCGACCAACTCCGCCAGCGACACCGTCGCCTCGTCCTGGTACGGGTCGTGGCCGATGACGGTGAGCCCCAAGCCTTCGAGGCGCCAGCGCAGGGCCCGGCCCACCGCACCCAACCCGACCAACCCGGCGGTGCGGCCGGCCCACTCCCAGGCCCGGAACCGTTGGTAGGGAATGGTGCCGTCGCGGTAGACCTCGCCGGCCCGCACGTCGGCGTCAGCCTGCCGCAGGTGGCGGGTGAGGGCGAAGAGCAGGGCCACGGCCAGCTCGGCCACGGCGTCGGCGTTGCGACCGGGGCAACGCAGGACGGGCACGCCGGCGGCCGTGGCCGCAGCCACGTCGACGTTGACCGGGTCGGCCCGGGTCGCCGCCACCACCCGCAACGGCAGCTCGAACACCTCGGGCCCCAACGTGTCGGCCTCGACGATGACCACGTCCGCACCTTCGGCCTCGACGCGGTCTCGCAACTGGGGCGACGAGTAGATCCGGAGGGGGTGCTGATCGATCCAGGGGTCGTAGACGACGTCCGCCCGCTGCCGCAGACGCTCCAAACCCGGACCCCGGAGCGGCGCCGTGACCAGCGCTCGCGGGCGGTCACTCCGGGTCACGGCGACCATGATGTCCTACTGTGACGCCGATGTCATGTTCGCGAGCTTGGGCATGGGCGCGGTAACCATCGGGCTGGACATCGGCACGACCTCGGTCAAGGCCGTCGCGGTCGACGATTCGGGCGCCATCGTGGCCCGGGCCCGGGTGCCACACCGGCTGTTGGTGCCGGCTCCGGATCGGATGGAGCACGACGCCAACCAGGCGTGGCGCCGCGGCCCCCGGCGAGCCCTCGCCGCGCTGGGCCCGGTAGACGCGCAAGCGATCGCGGTGGCTGCCATGGTGCCGTCGCTCACGGCCGTCGACCAGCGAGGGCGGCCGGTGACCGCGGGCCTGCTGTACGGCGACGGCCGCGGCCGCCGGGGTAGCCCGGCGGCCGGGAACGGCGGACCCGCCGACGAAGGCGGGCCGGCGGGGGACGGCGAGGTGGTCGAGTTTCTGCGCTGGACGGCGAAGGCGGCCCCGGACGCCGCGGCCTACTGGCCGGCGCCGGCTGTCGCCAACCGGGCCCTGGGTGGGGCGGCGGCCATCGACCTGGGGGTGGCGTTTACCTCGTCGCCGCTCTACGGACCGTACGGTTGGGACGCCGACCTGTGCGCCGAGTGCGGCATCCGGCCGGACCAGCTACCGGTCGTAGAGGGAAGCGGAGCGGCGATCGGCCGGCTGGACGGGTCCGGTCCCTTGCTGGGACCGGGCACGGTTGACGTGTGGTGCGAACAGCTGGTCTCCGGGGCGGGCGAGGACGGCGACGTCCACGTCATCTGCGGCACCACCCTGATCGTGTGGGCCGTCGTCAGCGCCCCGATCGCCGTGCCGGGACTGTGGACGGTCGGCCACCGCGTCCCCGGTCGCCATCTGGTGGGCGGCGCCAGCAACGCCGGCGGCCTCTTCATCGACTGGGCCGGCAGGCTGGTCGGCCGCTCCCCCGCCGGCGATCGCGTCCAAGCCGGGAACATTCCGGTGTGGGCCCCCTACCCCCGGGGCGAGCGAACCCCCTATCACGACCCCCATCGGCGGGCCCACCTGCACGGGCTGGATCTCACCCACGGCCCGGCCGCGGTCCAGCGAGCCGCGTGGGAGGCGGCCGGGTTCGTGGTGCGCCACCATCTCGACCTGGCCGCCACCCGCCCGGCGCGGGTCGTGGCCACCGGCGGCGGCACCCGGTCGGAAGGGTGGATGCAGGCCCTGGCCGACGCCACCGGGTTGCCCGTGCACGTGGCGGCCGCCCCCGAGGGAGCCGCCCTCGGGGCGGCCTTCCTGGCCCGGGTGGCGGCGGGACTGGAGACGGACGTCAACGAGGCCGGCCGGTGGGCCCGCACCAGCCGGGTGATCGATCCCGACCCTCGGTGGGTGCCGGCGGTCGCCGAACGGTATGCCCGATTCGTCGAGCTCTCGGGTCCGCCGTCCGGACCGGGAGTAGCGTGACGGGCCGCCGGGGAAGCTGCCAGGGAAGCTAGGGAAGCCCGCGAGCATGAGCATCGCCATCACCGAGGAACATGCCGCGCTCGCCGCCGTGGCGCGTCGGTTCCTCGAAGACCGCTGCCCGACTGTCGTCGCCCGAGCCCCGCTCGACGCCGCCACTGAGGAGCTCCCCCCGTTCTGGCCGGAGCTGGCGACGATGGGTTGGTTGGGCCTGCCGGTCGACAGTGCCGATGGCGGTCAGGGGTTCGGGTTGGCGGAGTTGGCGGTGGTGCTGGAAGAGCTGGGCCGAGCCGGCAGCCCAGGCCCGTTTCTCCCCTCGGCGCTGGCAATCGCCCTCATCGCCCGCGGCGGGTCACCGACGTTGCGCGACGAGGCACTTCCCGTATTGCTCGAGGGCGTCGCGGTTGGGGCGGTGGCCTTCCCGGCGACGTCGGTGCTGGAGGGCTCGGCCCCCGACAGCCGGGGAGTGATCCACGTGTCCGGGACGGCCCGGCCGATCCCGGGGGCGGCCCTGGCCCAGTGGCTGGTGGTGCCGGCCCGCGGGCCGGGCGGCGAACGGTGGTGCGTGATCCCCGCCACCGACCTGGCGGTGACCGAGCTCCACAGCCTCGACCTCACCCGGCGCAGCGGGGCGGTGCGCGCCGAGGCCGTCCCGGTCCGGGCCAGCCGGCAGCTGGCCTTGCCGCGACGGGCGATCGAGGACGTCATCGCGGTACTGGTCGCGGCCGAGTGCGCCGGCGGCGCGGCCTGGTGCCTGGATACCGCCACCTCGTACGCCAAGGTGCGGGAGCAGTTCGGCCGGCCCATCGGCCAGTTCCAGGCCGTGAAGCACCGCTGCGCCGACATGCTGGTGGCGGTGGAGCAGGCCCGGGCCGCGGCGTGGGACGCGGCGGCGGCCCTCGACCAGGCCCGGCAGTCGGGCCGCCCCGAGGAAGCGACCCTGGCGGCCGGGATCGCCGGCGCCATCGCCCCCCAGGCCTTCCTCCAGGTGGCCAAGGACTGCATCCAGGTGCTGGGGGGCATCGGCTTCACTTGGGAGCACGACGCCCACCGCTACCTGCGGCGGGCGACGACGGCGGGCCAGTTGCTGGGGCGCCCGGGACCGTGGCGGGAGCGGATCGCCACCCTGGCCCTGAGCGGCGCCCGCCGCCGGCTCGGGGTCGACCTGCCGGCGGACAGTGAGCAACAGCGGGCCGCCGTGCGCGCCGAGGTCGAGGCCGTCGCGGCCCGACCGGCCGGGGAACAGCGGGCCGCGCTGGTGGACGCCGGGTTGTTCGTGCCGCACTGGCCCCGGCCGTGGGGGCGGGCCGCCGGTCCGATCGAGCAACTCCTCATCGATCAGGAGTTGCGCCGGTCGCGCCTGACCCGGGCCAACCTGGCCGTCGGCGCCTGGGCGGCGCCCACCATCGCCGGCCACGGCTCGCCGGAGCAGCAGGAGCGGTGGGTCCGGCCGACCCTGGTCGGATCCATCCAGTGGTGCCAGCTGTTTAGCGAGCCCGGAGCCGGATCGGACCTGGCGGCGGTGACGACCAAGGCGGTCCGCACGGACGGCGGCTGGCTGCTGAGCGGGCAGAAGGTCTGGACGTCGCTCGCCACCGAGGCCGATTGGGGTATCTGCCTGGCCCGGACCGACCCGTCGGCACCCAAGCATCAGGGCATCACCTACTTCATCGTCGACCGGCGCGCTCCCGGCCTCGAGATCCGACCCCTCCGTGAGCTCACCGGCAACGCCATGTTCAACGAGGTGTTCCTGTCCGACGTGTTCGTCCCCGACGACTGCGTCATCGGCCCCGTCAACGGCGGGTGGCCGTTGGCCCGGGCCACGCTGGCCAACGAGCGGGTGGCGATGGGAAGTGGCGCGTCCTTCGGTGGCGGGCTGGAAGCCCTGCTGCGCCTGGCGACCGAGGCCGGCCGCGACGACGCCATCGCCCCCGGCGATCTGGAGGGCATCGGCGCCCTGGTGGCGGAGGCCCACACCGTGGCCCTACTGGGCCTGCGGGCCACCCACCGGGCCGTGGCCGGCGCCGGACCGGGCCCGGAGGCCAGCGTCCGCAAACTGCTGTCCGCCGAGCACGACCAGCGGACCCAGGAGTTCGGCCTGGGGCTGCTCGGCGGCGAGGGCGCCACGACCGAAGGCGCGGCCCGCCAGTGGACCTTCGGGTTCCTGGCCAACCGGTGCTTGACGATCGCCGGCGGGACCAGCGAGGTGCAGCGCAACGTGATCGCGGAGCGGCTGCTGGGTCTGCCCCGCGATCCCGAACCGGGCGGGTAGGGCGCGCCGGTCTCCTACTCGTCCGCGGCTCCCGCGGCGTAGTGGGTGAGCACCTCCGGTTCGCCGTCGGTGACGAGCACCAGGTCCTGTACCAGCACGCCGCCGGCATCGTCGGCTGCCAGCCAGGCTTCGACGGCCAGGACCGAGCCGACCGTCAGCGGCGCGGTGGCGCCCAGCTCGGCGCTGATGATCGGGGGCTCCATCCCGAGTCCGACCCCCCACACGAACGGCTGGGACGGCGGCGACTCCCCGCTCGCCGCCCAGGCCTGGCACAGGTCAGCGCCGGTGGCGCCGGGGCGGCAGGCCGCCACCACCGCGTCCAGCACCGCCCGGGTCCTTCCCCGCAACCGGCGCTGGGCCGCGCTCGGCTCGAGCTCGCCGGCGATCCGGGTGCGAGCCAGGGAGGCTTCGTAGCCGGCGGAGAAGGCGCCGGGACTGAACGCCACCAACTCCCCCGGCCCGATGGGCCGGTCCCCCGCCAGGCGGCGGCGACGCGCCGGGCCACGCGGCGCGGGGTGGCACACACCACCGCTTCGGTCGGCGGGGTCGGCGCGCCCAGAGTGGCGATGGCGGCGGCGTACACGCCCAGCAGCTCCCGTTCGGTGACGCCCGGCTCGAGGGCCCTTTCCAGCGCCCAGAGGGCGGCCTGGGCGGTCTTGGCGGCGGCTGCGATGCAGGCCAGCTCGTCGGGGGTCTTGGTGGTGCGGGCCCCGGCCAGCAGCGGGCCGGCATCCACGATGGCCGCTTCCGGGCACAGGGTGGCCAGCAACTGGGCCGCGCCCGGACTGAAGCCGTCGGTCGCGACGACGGCCGCGCCTGCCAGCCCGGGGATGGCCTGCACGCGCGCCGTCGTGATCGCCGGGTTCCAGGACAGGCCGAAGAGGTCCTGATGGCCGATCTCGGGGGGCACGCCTTCGTCCCAGGTGGAGAGGAGGTGCACGCGCCCGGTGTCGCCCACCACGATGCAGGCCGGCCCGAACGGCCGGGTGCCGGAAGTCCACAGTTGTTGGGCCCCGGACGCGTACTGGATGTTCGGCGGCCGGCCCAGGACGAGGACGTCGACACCAGCGCCCGCCATGGCCTCGAACAGGCGGCGGCGCCGGTCGCGGCGCAGCCGGTCCCGGTCGACGCGGCTGGCGATGCCGGCCGCGCTCACCACGGCCCCTCGAAGGGGTCGTAGGGGTGGGAGCTCAACTGCACCCACCCGCCGTCGGTGATGGCGATGACCTCCTCTGACCGGTAGCCGGCCGCGCCGTCGTCCCAGATGACAGGTTCGAGGACCAGCACCATGCCCGGTTGGAGCACCAGCCCCTCGTCGAAGGCCTCGCCGAGATCGGTCCCGATCAGGGGCATCTCGGCGCTGTCGGTGCCGACCCCATGGGCCAGGTAGAAGTGCTCGATCCAGGGTCGCTCCCCGCCGTTGGCTGCCGTGGCGGCCCGACCCAGCTCCAGGCCGGTGGCGCCGGGCCGGCAGCATTCCAGCACGGCGGCGACCACCGCGGCCCACCGGTCGAACTGGCGTTGCTGGCGCGGGCTGGGACTCGGTTCGGTGCCGACGATCCAGGTCCGCCCGAAGTCCGAAGCGTAACCCTCGTAGGTGATCCCGGAGTCGACCCAGATGACGTCGCCGGCTTCGAGGATCCGGTCGCCGGTGTGGATCGGGAAGGCCAGGCCGCCGTGGGTCGTCCACGGACCGTCGCCGCGGGCGGCCGGCATCACCTGCCAGATGGGATCGATGGCGTTGGTCGTGGCCCCCAACTCGAACACCCGCTGCAGGAACCGGGCGCTGAGGTCCGTTTGGCGCACCCCGGGACGCAGCAGCTTGCGGACGTCCCACATGGCCACCTCGTTGAGGTGCTGGGCGGTGCGGATGCAGGCCAGCTCGTCGGGCGTCTTGCAGAGCTTGGCGGCGGCCAGCACCGTCGAGGCCCCGCCGAACTGCCGGCCGGGGAGGCCCCGCCGCATGGCGTGGGTGACCTCGTCGCATGCCAGCCGGGCGTCCGGACCGAACACCTCGGCGAGGGCGGCGGCCAGACCGGCGACGCCGTCGTCGAGCTCCGGGTACAGCGGAGGGTGCAGGAAGCCGGCGGCCAGCTCGGGCGGGGCGCCTTCTGGATACGGGGTGTAGAGGTGGGGCGCGGGCTGACCGGTGGCGATCAGGGCGACCGGCCGGCCCCATAGGCCGTGGCTGCTGTCCACGCCCGGGGCGAGCGCCCCGGTGGCGTAGGCCACCGCGTTGGTGCCCATGAGGACGAGGCCGTCGAGGCCGGCGGCGGCCATCTGCTGCTGCAACTTGGCGTGGCGGTCCGCTCGCATACGGGCCAGATCGGGCGCGGGAGGGATCGGCATGGCGGCGATCAACAGTCCCTCCTCGGCGGGCCGCGCTGACGTGTGCGTCATAGTAGGTGTCCAACTGTGAGTACGCCGCGGTTGGACGGTTCGGAGCGGACCCTTATGATCGGTCCGGTAGGCGCCCAGACGACCCGAGGTGACCGGCTTGGACTACGACTTCGGCGACCGGGCTTCCGAGTTGCGGTCACGGTTGCGGCAGCTGATCGCGACGGAGATCCCGTCCGGCTATCTGGGCGCGTTCACCGACGACCCAGACGACCTCGAGGTGGCCCAACGCTTCTGCCGGCGGCTGGCCGCGGCGGGTTTGCTGACCGTCTCCTGGCCTGAGGAGTACGGGGGCGCAGGCGGCACGGTGTGGGAGCAGACCGTCGTGCGCGAGGAGATGTGGGCCCACCACGAGCCGCGCGGCGCCCAGTACATGGGGCTCAATTGGGTGGGCCCGGCCATCATGGCCTTCGGGACCGAGGAGCAGAAACAACGGTTCCTGCCGCCGATCGCGGCCGGGGAGGTCATCTGGTGCCAGGGCTTCAGCGAGCCGGACGCCGGGTCCGACCTGGCGTCCCTGACCACCCGCGCCGAGCCCGACGGCGACGGCTTCCGCCTCACCGGCCAGAAGATCTGGACCTCCTACGCCCAGATGGCGCAGTGGTGCGTGCTGGCCGCCCGGGTCGGAGTGGCCACGGCGAAGAAGCACGAGGGCATCACCATCTTCCTGGTCCCGATGGACCGGGACGGCATCACCGTGCACCCCATCCGCAGCATGCTCGGCCCCCACCATCTCAACGAATGTTTCTTCGACGAGGTCGCGGTCGGCCCCGAGGAGGTGCTCGGTGGCGTCGGCAACGGGTGGGCGGTGATCCGCCGGGCGCTCGCCCACGAGCGGGTCGGCATCGCCCGCTACGCCCGCTGCGACCGGCTCCTGTCCCAGCAGGCCGGCGATCCGGCCCGGTTCCGGGCCCTCCCGGCGGGGGTGCAGCAGGAGTGGGTCCGCGCCCTGGTGGCGGTGCGAGTGGCCCGGCTGCTGGCGTACCGCGCCGTCGCCGAGCAGGAGGCCGGCCAGCCCGACGACGCCACCGCCAGCGTGGCCCGCCTGGCCGTCACCCAGTGCGACCAGCAGGTCGCCGAGCTGCTGTTCCAGACCGTCGAGGACGACAGCCTCGAGGACCGCAGCCGGGAGGGCGCCCCCCAAGGCGGCGCCATCGAGGACCATTGGCGCTACGCCCAGGCCGCCACGGTGGCGTCCGGGACGATCGAGATCCAGCGGCAGATCGTGGCCCGATCCTTGCTGGGCGGGCGCGGATGAACCCGGCCCTCCCGGAGGAAGCGGCGCAGTTCGGCGCCGCGGCGGAAAAAGCCTTCACCGCCGCCGGCGGCGTCGACCTGGCCCGCCGGGCCGAGGTGGATCCGCAGCTGCGGACGGGGCCCGTCGCCCAGGCCCTGGAGGGCCTCGGCGTCGACGAGCTCGACCCGCGCACCGATCTGGACACCGCGGCAGCGGCCGCGGAGCTGTGCCGGAACGCGGGCCGGGTGGTCCTGCCCTACCCGCTGGTCGCCGTCCTGCTGCGGGACCCCGCCGGGTTGCCGTTCGCCCTGGTCCCCGACGACCACGGACGGGCCAACCACGCCGACCTCTTCGCCACCTGGCGGGTGGCCCCGCTCAAGGGGGCCGCGGCGCTGGCGACGCCTACGGGCGCCCGGTTGGCGTCGAAACTGGGGCCATTTGTCACGGATCTGGTCGTGACCGACCTCGCCGTCGGGGAACGCCGGCCCGACCGGGCCGCCGGGGCTGACGCCACCTGGCAACTGGTCCTGACCGGCTGGTGGATCCTGGGCACGACTGAGCGAGCCGTCGAGCTCGCCGTCGACCACGTGCAGGGGCGGCTCCAGTTCGGCCAACCCCTGGCCCGGTTCCAGGCCGTGCAGTTTCAATTGGCCGATGCCGTCGTCGCCGTGGACGGGTTGCGCGAGCTGTGCCGCTTCACCCTGTGGCGCCTCTTCGCCGACCCCGCCGCGGCGCCGGTGGACGCGCTGGCGCTCCGGTTGCACGCCTTGGAGGTGGCCCGGACGGTGTTGCGAACCAGCCAACAACTGCACGGGGCGGCCGGGCTGTGCGACGAGTACGACATCTCCGTGCTGTACCGCCACGTGCAACCGGACCTGCGGCTGCCGTTCGGGGCGACCCGCACCGCGACGGAGCTGGCCGGGGCGGTGCCCGAGCTGGGCTTCGCCGGCCTTTTTGCCCATGGGGGCACCCAGCCGTGACCGAGTTGCAGGGTCCGCCACTGGAGACCGCCGAGGGGGTCGGGGCCTTGACGATCGGAGGGTTCCTGACCGAGGTGTGCGACCGGTTCGCCGGCAACGAAGCCCTGGTGTTCGACGATCCCCTCCGCGGCGGGATCACGCAACGATGGACCTACGCCGACCTGGGCCGTCAGGCCCGCAGGGTGGCGGCGGCCCTGGTGGCCTCCGGTGTGGGCAAGGGAACGCGCGTCGGCATCGTGATGGGCAACCGACCGGAGGCGGTGGCCGCCTACTTCGGCGCCCCGCTGGCGGGCGCGGTCGCGGTACCCCTGTCCACCTTCGCGCCGGCGCCGGAGCTCGGCTATCTGCTCCGGCACGCGGACATCGACGTCCTGCTGACCCAGTCCGTCATGCTCCGGCGCCGCTTCGTCGATGACCTCCTCACCCTCTGCCCCGAACTGGGCTCGGACGAAAGCGGGCCGCTCCACGCGGCTGCCTTCCCCTTTCTCCGCCAGGTCGTCGCCGTGGGTCTCGACCGGCCGCAGGGGCGCGTGCAGCCGTGGGCGGCGTTTCTGGAGTCCGGCCGCGACGTCCCGGCCGGCGTCATCGACGCCCGGGCCGCCGAGACCGCTCCGTCGGACCCGGGGGTCATCATCTACAGCTCCGGCACGACCGACCGGCCGAAAGGGATGCTGCACCATCACCGGGCGCCGGTCCTGCAGTTCTGGTTGCAGGCCCGGGTGTTCGGCCGCCACCAGCAGACCCGGTTGTGGACGGCCCTGCCGATGTTCTGGACCGCGGGCATGAACACCGCCATGGGATCGACGCTGGCCACAGGCGGCTGCTGGGTGATGCAGGAGTCCTTCGACGCCGAGGCGGCCTTGGGACTGATGGCCCGGGAGCGGGTCACCGAGCCGTACACCCTCCCCCACCAGACGGCGGCCCTGGAGGAGCATCCGGACTGGGCGGCGACCGACCTGTCGTCGTTGCGGTGCGTGTACGGCAAGTCGGCGTTCGCCCGCCACCCGACCGTCGACGGCGACCCAGGCTGGAACATGCCCGTCGCCTACGGCCTGTCGGAGACGTGCTCCGGCTTCGCCTCGCATTTCTCGGACACGCCCCGCGAGCTGCTCAAGGCCAGCATGGGCCGGCTGCTGCCCGGCAACCGCCTGCGGATCGTGGATCCCGAGACCGGTCGGACCCTTGGCCCCAATGAAGACGGTGAGCTCGCCATCGCCGGGCCCACCCTGATGGAGCGGTACGTGAAAGTGGATCGTGAGGACTGCTTCGACGCGGACGGTTTCTTTCACACTGGTGACGCCGGGTTCTTCGACGAGGACGGCTTCGTCCACTGGACCGGCCGGCGGTCGGAGATGATCAAGACCGGCGGCGCCAACGTGTCGCCGGCGGAGCTGGAGGTGGCCCTGCGGGCCTGCCAGCCGGTGAAGCTGGCCCGGGTTCTCGGCCTGCCCGACGCTCGGCTCGGCCAGGTGGTCATCCTGTGCGCGGTGCTGAAAGAAGGGGCCGACGCGACCGAGGACGACATCCGCAACTTCCTCCGGGGCCGCCTGTCCGGCTACAAAGTCCCGGCGCGGGTCCTGTTCTTTACCGACGGCGAGATCCCCATGACCGGCAGCGACACCAAGGTGCGAGACGCCGAATTGCTGCGGCTGGTCCAAGCCCGGCTGGCTCCGGCACCACCGGCCGAGTCAGCCCCCGATCCGAGCAGAGCAGGAGCGACCCGTGACCACCACCGCTGACGAGCAAGCCAACCCCACCGCGCCGAGCGGCCTGGACACCTCGGACCTCGACCGGTACATGGGCGTGCCGATGGAGCCAGGCGAGCTGAAGGAGCCGGTGACGGTCAACGACGTGCGCCGCTGGGTGCAGGCCATGCACTATCCCAACCCCCTGCACTACGACGAGGTCTGGGCGCAGGCCGGCCGGTTCGGGCACATCGTGGCCCCGCAGTCCTTTACGGTGGCGTGCGACACCAGCCACGGTTGCTCGCCGGCCCAAGTCGGGCGCATCCCCAACTCGCACTTGATCTTCGGCGGCGACGAATGGTGGTTTTTCGGGCCCCGCATCGAGGCCGGCGACAAGCTGGTGTGCCACCGCATGCCCTACGACTTCAAGGTGGCGGACACCAAGTTCGCCGGTCCGACCTGCTTCCAGCGCGGCGACACGCTGTACATCAACCAGCGGGGCGAGCGGATTGGTCAACAGCGTTCGACGTCGATCCGCTACCAGGTGCGCGAGGCCCACGAGAAGAACCTGTTCGACCGGCCGGGCGACCCGGAATGGACCGACGCGCAGCTGCTCGAGCTGGAGGAGATCAAGGGCGGCTTCATCGCCCAGATCCAGGACCTGGGCCACGCCAAGCGGCTGCACGGCTCCGTGGCCGTGGGCCAGGAGCTGGCCCCGACCGTGCTCGGTCCGCACAGCTTGGCCAGCTTCAGCACCGAGTGGCGGGCGTATCCCATGACCACGTGGGGCGCCACCAGCAAGGGTCCCACCACCGTCCGGGCCGAGGCCCTCGGCTACACCAAGGAGATGAGCGGCTTCGAGGGTGACCGCCGGATGGAGCGGGTCAATCCCGAGCTGACCGACGGCGCCTACTACGGGCCTTCCCGGGGCCACCTGCAGCCCCGGTGGGCCCAGCACGTCGGGATGGCCCGCGGCTACGGCTACGGCGCGTCGATGGGGGCCTGGATCCTCGACTACGTGGCGGCGTGGGGGGGCGAATGGGGCTTCATCACCCACTCGGACGCCCAGTACCGCCACCCGGCTTTCACCGGCGACGCCACCTTCATCCGCGGCCGGGTCATCGACACCCGGGTGGAACGCAAGCGCCGCCACCTGGCGACCGTGTCGGTCGAGCTCACCAACCAGGACGAGGTGGTGATGGCCAAGGGCACGGTCGACATCGAGCTGCCGGCCGACTGACGCCCGCGCCCGTCACGAACCGCGCCGCGGCAGGTGCCCGGCCCGGACCAGGCAACCGAGGGTGTCGCAGATGACGCGGGTGGCGATCAGCGAGGTGATGTCGGCGTTGTCGTACGGCGGCGAGCACTCGACGACCTCGATCCCCGCCAGGGGACGAGCCGCGATCAGCTGGATGAACTTGAGGACCTCCCGGGGCAGGAAGCCGCCCGGCTCGGGCCAGCCCGTCCCCGGCACGAAGGCGGCGTCCAGACAGTCGACGTCGAAAGAGAGCCACACCGCGGCTGCCCCGTCCCACGCCACGTCCAGGGCCCGCTGGGCGGCGGCTTCGATGCCCATCTCCACGCAGTCGGTCACGGTCATGATCGTGGTCTGCCGCTCACGACCGACTTTGACCCCGGGCCGGGGCGCCTGCCAGCCGCCGATACCGACCTGCACCAGGTTCTTGGCCGGCACGTTGGGGAGGTTGGTGGCGTGGAACCACGGGGTGGTGTGCATCCGCTCGTCGAGGTCGGTCTCCTGGGTGTCGACGTGCCGGTCGAAGTGGATGATGCCGAGGTTCCCGTCGAGATGCTCGGCCACCCCCCGGGTGGTGGGGTAGCCGATCGAGTGGTCCCCGCCGAGGACGACCGGGAAGGACCCGGACGCGTAGACGTGGCCGACCCCCTTGCTGATCTGGTCGAAGGTCTTCTCGATGTTGGCCGGGATGGTGAAGATGTCGCCCACGTCGGCGATGGTGATGCTCTCCCGCAGGTCGACGCCCAGCTCGAAGCTGTACGGACCGTACAGGGCCGAGATGCGGCGGATGCCCTGGGGCCCGAAGCGGGTGCCCGGCCGGTAGGTGGTGCCCCCGTCGTAGGGGGCGCCCAGGACGGTCACGTCGTACGCACCGCACCGCCGGACGTCCTCCACATAGGGGGCCTTGAGGAAGGTGTTGATGCCGGCGAAATGCGGCAGCTCCCCGCGAGAGAACGTCGGAATGCGCTTGTCGACGATGGACTCGGCGCCGGGCAGGCCGAGTTCGAGGCCCCGGGCCACCTCCGCCTCCCACCGGGTGGTGGGCAGCGTCGCTTCGGCCGCGACGGCGTAACGGGCCTCCGGACCGTAGAACGGGTGGAGATCGGTCTCCCCCTCGCCCTCCTGTTGCCCCGTCTGCGGTGGTGTCACGTCGGCCCCTTTCCGGGAGCGGTCATGACCGGCCGTCGTGGACGCGAGCGGCCACGGCCGGCTGGTCGGGTTCGTGGATGGAGCCGGTGGTCTGCCAGCGCCCGGCGCGATAGTCCTGGCGGACGGCGGTGAACGGGTGATGGGGCCGGCCGTCGGCGATGCTGATGCGCCAGCGGTCCACGCTGATCACCATCCGGCCGACGCCGATGTCGACCGTCGTCTCGGGCCGGTCGTCGCTCAGCCGGCTCCACTCCTCCTCGAACGGCACCTGCCGGCCGGCCCAGTCGATGGCGCCGCGCTCCACCATGAGCCCGCGCTCGCGTACCAGGGGGTTGGCGTCGGGCGCGCCGTCCCGGCGCAGGTCGAAGCGGTGGTGCCAGGTCATGACCGGGGGATCCCAGTCCGCGGTCCCGCCGAACGCCCAGGCCGCGGCGAAGGCCGCCGCCGGCGCGGCGGGGTCGACCACCACATCGTTTCGCGGCAGCCGGATGTCGGCGTACCAGTCGGGGCTCTGCAGCCACAGCACCTCGCAGGCGTCGATGCTGCGCACGCCGTCGACGATGAGACCGGCCCGCCGCCACGCCCCGGTCAGCTCCGCCGGCACGCTCATGCCGCGCCGGTCACAGGTCGGGGGGGAACTGCTGGGCGAGTTCCCGGGTGAGTAGGGGCCAGACCATCGGGTCGGGGCCGGGTCCGGCGGTCATCTGACCAATTCCCTACGCAGGATCCGGTGGAAACGCCGGATCGGCGCCTCGTGGTCCCGGGCCAGCGGTCCGACCGAGAAGGCCGGCGACCCGGCCGCCGCTTGGAGACCCTCACAGACGACCACGTCCTCGGCCAGAAAGGACCGGATCGACGCCACCAGTCGGTCGGCGTCGGCGTCCGGCGTGCTCCGCACCCGCAAGGTCAGGGCGGTGCGATCCGGCGCCAAGGGGCGAGCGTCGTAGGTCGCCAGGTAGTCGCCCGTGGTGACGATCATCAGATTCGGAAAGAACAGATGGGCCCCGATCCCGTGGCGCTGCTCGTCGAGCAGCCCGGGGAGTCCGGCGCCGGACCCGCCGGGCTGCTTGAGGGGCTCGGCGCTCCACCAGTTGTCGTCGAGCCACTCCCAGCGAAACGCCCGGTGCTCGTAGGCGGCCAGAGAGCGTTGATGCAGGTACCAGAGGTGGTAGACGTCGACGTGATTCTCGACCAGCAGCTTCCAGTTGCAGCCGACGGTGTAGTCGACTCGGGCCACTTCCACCAACGGTTGCGCCAGGTAGGGCTCGAGCCGGGCGGCCAGCCCGGCGATGGCGACCTCGAACGGCGCGGCCTCGGTCGAGGGGCACCCGAACAGCATCCCGTGCCACTCGACGAGGGGCACCGGCTGCAGGCCCCATTGGGTCAGGTCCAGGCCGGAAAACTGCTCCGGCTGGGGCACCCGGGCCAGCCTGCCGTCGAGGGCGTAGCTCCACTGGTGGTAGGAGCAGGTAACGAACCGGCCGATCGGCCCCTCGCCGGACAGGAGGGCGATGCCGCGGTGGCGGCACATGTTGTGGAACGCCCGGAACACCCCGTCGTGGCCGCGCCACACCGCGATCGGCGCGCCGCCGATGGTCGCGGTCAGGTAATGGCCGGGCGGCAGCTGCTCGACGCTGGCCACCAGGGACCAGGAGCGCCGGAAGATGCGCTCCTCCTCGGCCCTGACGATGGCCGCGGAGGTGTACCAATCCCCCAGGGTCGTCACGCCCAGCCGGGTGGCGTCGGCCGCCGTCCAGCCGAGTTGTTGGGCCCCGCCGAGACTCACGGGGCGGCGCCGGCCCAGCCGTTGGTCCGGACCGGGATCGGATCGGTGGTGGCCTCGCCCGCCGGAGCGGCGCAGTCAGCGCCGTCGGCGGAGTCGGCGCCGTCGGCGGAGTCGGCGCCGTCGGCGGAGTCAGCGGAGTCGGCGGGGAGCGGCGGCGGCCCTTCCGCCGCCCGCTCATCGAGGTAGTCCGGCGCGGTCAGGCCCAGGCGGCGCATGGCCGTCCCGGTGAGCCCCTCCAGCACGCAGCGATGGGCGAACAGGGCGGTGATGTTGTTGCCGGCGTCGTAGGGCGGGCTGACCTCGACGATGTCCATCCCGACCATGCCGACCTCGGCGGCCATCCGGCGCACGGCCCGCAGCACGTCCGCGCTGGTCAGCCCGCCCGGCTCGGGCGAGCCGGTCCCGGGGGCGTGGGCCGGATCGACGGCGTCCACGTCCACCGAGATGTACAGCCGGTCGGCCGACCCGGACAGGGCTTCGTTGACGGCCCGTTCCAGCACGGTGTCGAACCCGTAGCGCTGCACCTCGGCCATGAAGTGGGAGCGCATGTGCTGCTCCTCCATCCAGTCGACCACGTCCTGGGGCGGCCAGTAGCCGCGGAGGCCGACCTGGACGAAATTGCGGCCCCGCACCGCCCCGCTCTCGATCAGCCGGCGCATCGGGGTGCCGTGCCCGGCCAGCAGCCCTTGCATGTCGGGAGCGGTGTCGGCGTGGGCGTCGAAGTGCACGACCCCCACCCGCCCGTAGCCGTAGGTCTCCGCCACCGCGGTGGCCACCGGCCAGGTGATGCCGTGGTCGCCGCCCAGGATGATCGGCAGGGCGCCGCCGGAGAGGATCTCCGCCACGAAGGACCGGGAGTTTTCGAAGGTGCGCTCCGTGCTGCCGATGACGACCTCGGCGTCGCCGTAGTCGCAGACCCGGAGATGCTCGAAGGGGTCGACGCGGACGTGCAGGTGGGGCCGGTTCCACGGCGGGCAGGCCAGATGGTCACAGGTCCGGATGGCCTGCGGTCCCAGATGGGTGCCCGACCGGGTGGAGGCGGTCCCGTCCCAGGGAATGCCGCCGACCGCCACGTCGATGGCGCCCGCCCGCAGGTCCTCGGGGGTCAGGCAGACCGGGAGTTTCATGAACGTCGGTATGCCCTGCCAGGCGAACTCGAGGTCGTAGCGGGTGAGGCTGATGGGCCCGGGCGGGCGGGGCGGGAGGTCGTTCATTCGATCGCCACCCGCGGGTCGACGACCGCCTGCAACAGGTCGACAACGGCGTTGATCAGCACGTAACCGACCCCCAGCACCAGGGTGACGCCGGCGATCGCCGGGAAGTCCGCGGGGGGGATGCTCTGGTCGGTGTACAGCCCGATGCCCGGCCAGGCGAAGATGGTCTCGATGACCACGATGCCGGCGAACATCAAGCCGACCTGCAGGCCGGTCATGGACAGGGCGGCGCTGAGGGAGTTGCGCAAGGCGTGACGGAACAGCACCACCCGCTCGGTGAGGCCCTTGGCCCGCGCCGTGCGAACGAAGTCCGCCCCCATCGCCGTCTCCAGTGAGCCCTTGAGCACCCGGCCGATCGACACCGCCGGCCCGAGGGCGACGCAGAACGCGGGCAGGATCAGATGCCGGAGGGCGTCGCCGAACATGTTGAGCTGGCCGTGCAGAAGGGTGTCGATGACCACGATGCCGGTGGGGCCGGTCGGGGCGTTGGTGTACCCGGTGTCCCCGGTGGCCGGCAGCAGATGCACTTTTCCGTTGAGCAGCAGGATGAGCACCAGCGCCAGCAGGAACGACGGAATGGAAGCCCCCGACAGCAGCACCACCCGGAAGGCGCTCGCGCCCCGCCAGCGGCCGGTGGACCCCAGCCCGAGGAGCGCCCCGAGGACCAGGGCCAGGGCCAGACCGGCCACCGCCAGCTCGGCCGTGGCCGGCAGGAAGGTCCCGATGTCGGTGGCCACCGGCCGGCGGGTGCGCAACGAGACCTCGAGATTCCCCTGCACCGCCCGGCCCACGTAGTGCAGGTACTGGTCGATGAGCGGCTGGTCGTAGCCCAACACGTGGCGCTCCTGGGCGATGGCCTGCTGGGAGGCGTTGGCGCCCAGGTAGGCGTGCGCCGGGTCGGTGTGACTGACCTGCTGCAGCAGGAAGACCACCGCGGTCAAGGCCAGCAGGATCAGGACCATCGACAGCAGGCGCTTGGCGACGAAGCTGATCACCGCTTCCCTCCGGTGAGGCTGGCGGCGGCGTCGCCCGCCAGGTTGGCGAACAGGGCCAGGACGAAGATGGCCAGCCCGGGCATCACGGGCACCCACCACTCCTGCAGGAGGTACTGCAGGCCGCGGGCGGACATGGCCCCCAACTCGGGGGCCGGTGCGGGCGCGCCCAGGCCGAGAAACGACAGGCCGGCCAGGGTGACCACCAGGTTCCCGACGTCGAGGCTGGCCGTGACCCCGATGGCCGGCAGGGCCCCCGGCAGCAGATGCCGGAAGGCCCGCCGCCAGGCGCTGGCCCCGGCCAGGGTGGCCGCTTCCAGGTGCGGGCGGGCCCGCAAGGCCCGGACCTCCCCACGCATGATGCGGGCGTAGAACGGCCACCACACCACCCCCACCGCCAGCAGGATGTGGGTGTAGCTGGGGCCGAGGGCGGCGACGAAGGCGATGGCCAGCAACGGCCCGGGGAGGGCGAGAAACAGGTCGGTGATGCGCATCAACACGGTGTCGATCCAGCCCCCGGCGGTGCCGGCGATCAGGCCGATGAGGCCGCCGATGACCACGCCCGAGCTGACGACCGCCAGGACGCCGACCAGGCTGGTCCGCAACCCGTACAGCACCCGGCTGAACACGTCGTAGCCCACCTCGTCGGTGCCGAGCAGGTGGCCGCCGTGGAACGGCGGGGTGAACGGGAGCCCGGCCAGGTCGGTGGGCGTGTGCGGGGCGATCACCGGGGCCGCCAGCGCCGCCACCACCAGGGCCAGCAGCAGCCCAGTTCCGACCCGGTCGACCTTGGGGATGGAGCCGAGGCGGCGGAAGCCCGGCTGGAGGAGCGCCAGGCCCCGGCGGCCGCCGCCGGGGACGTAGGCCTCGGCGACCGCCATCAGGCCCGGCTCCGCAGGTGGACGGGGCAGGCGGCCAGTCGGCCGGGATCGGCGCCGAGGGGCACGAGGGGCGCTTGGGTGGTAGCGCACGCCGGTTCGGCGTCGGGGCACCGCGGGTGGAACTCGCACCCCCGGGCGGGCGCAGCGGGCTGGCCGGCTCGCCCTGGAGGGGAACCCGCACCTGGTGCAGACCGGGCACGGTCGCCAGCAGGGCCCGGGTGTAGGGATGGACCGGATCCTGCGTCAGCTGGTCGGCGTCGCCGACTTCGACGATGCGACCGAGGTACATCACCGCGATGCGGTCCGCCACGATGCGAGCAGCCGCCAGGTCGTGGGTGACGAACAGGACCGCCATGCCGAGCTGGCGCCGGAGCCGGCCGATCAGGTTGAGCACGGTGGCGGCCAGCGACACGTCCAGGGCGCTGGTGGGCTCGTCGCAGAGGAGGACCTCGGGCGGCACGACGGTCGCCCGGGCCAGCGCCACTCGTTGCCGTTGGCCACCCGACAGCTGGCTCGGCCGCGCCGCGGCGATCTCCTCGGGCAGCCCGACCAGCTGCAGGGCGGCCGCCACCCGGGCTTTTCGGGGTCCGGCCCGCAGCCCCTCCTCCCGCAGCCGTTCACCGATCAGCTCGCCGACGCGCAGCCACGGGGTCAGCGAGGCGCCGGCGTCCTGGAAGACCATCTGGGGCCGCCCGCCGCGTGCCAGGTCGATGATCCCCGAATCGATCGGCTGCAGGCCGGCCACCGAGCGAAGCAGCGTCGACTTGCCGCACCCGCTCTCGCCCACCAGCGCGATGGCCTCCCCCTCCCGGATGTCGAGGCTCACCCCTCGCAGGGCCCGGAGGGCCTCCCGGTGGCGGCGGGACCCGATCGGGAAGGACTTGTGCACGTCGCGCACCACCAGGGCGGTGCCGGGCCGGGGCGAGGCCGGGTCCGGCACCGACCACGGCGCCGCCACCCCAGTGGCCTGCTCGCCGGCGGAGTCCCCCTCGGTGACCGGCTCGTCGGCGGCCTGCTCGTCGCTGAACTGCTCGGCCACGGCCTGCTCTTCGACGACAGACGGCAGCTCGGCCCATCTGACGCACGCCACCTCGGCGGATCCCAGTTCGGGCGCGGCGATCAGCTCGGGCAGGCCGGCGTCGCACTCGCGGCGGTGGGAGCTGCAGCGCGGCCCGAAGGCGCAGCCGGCGGGGGGCCGGCGAGGATCGGGCGGTTCGCCGGGCAGGGTGATCACCGGCCGGGAGCGGTCGCTGTCCAGCAGCAACCGGGAGCGCAGCAACCCCACGCTGTAGGGATGGCGGGGCCGGCGGAACATGTCCTGGGCGGGACCGATCTCGGCCAGCCGACCGCAGTAGAGCACCCCGATGCGGTCCGCGACCTGGGCGGCCACCCCGAGATCGTGGGTGATGAGCAGGAAGCTGGTGCGCAGTTGCTCGCGGAGAGAGGCGAGCAGCTCGAGGATCTGGGCCTGCACGGTGACGTCGAGCGCGGTGGTCGGCTCGTCGGCGACGACCAGCGCGGGCCGGCCGGCGACGGCCATGGCGATCATCACCCGCTGACGCAGACCGCCGGACAGCTCGTGCGGGTAGGCCGCCAGGCGGCGCTGGGCGTCGGGCACGCCGACGGCGTCGAGCAGCCGGGCGGCTTCCTCCTCGGACCCGGCGGCTTCGGCGATCTGCCGCCCGACGCGCATGGTCGGGTTGAGCGACGTCATCGGGTCCTGGAACACGGCCCCCATATGGTGGCGGCGGACCAGCCGGCGCTGCTCGGCCCCGGCGCGCACCATGTCGGTGCCGCACACCGTCACCGAGCCACGGATGTCAGGGCGGGGCCGGTCCGGCAGCAGACCCAGCAGGGCCAGGCCCAGCACGCTCTTGCCCGACCCGGACTCCCCCACCAGGCCGACGATCTCTCCGGGCGCCACGTCGAGCGAGACGCCACGCAGGGCGTGGACCGTCTCCCCGTTGCGCTGGAAGTCCAGGGACAGGTCCCGGACCTCGACCAGCTTTCCTTCTGGTGCGTCCGCCGCCTCGGTGATCTGTTCGCTCGAGCGTCGGAGGGCCATCAGCACGCGTCCCCGCTCCTTCCCCGCGGGCCGGTCGCGGCGTACGCTGCGGCCGGGTTGGGCTGGTGGTCGACCAGCGGGGGCTCCTCGCGGCGGGCCCGCGCCACGGTGGCGGACAGCGCCTCCACCGTCAGGGCGTACAGCCGCTGGCCGAGCGGCAGGTGGGCCTCGGACGGCCGACCGGTGACACCGTTGGTGGACAGCGAGGTGGCGGTGTAGCGGAAGACCAGGTCGTCGGTGCGGTCCGGGTCGTCGGCGTCGATCCGGTGCTCGTGCCGGACCAGGTGGGGCGCCACCGCCCACAGCAGAGCCGTCTCGGCTCGGTTGGCGTGCAGGTCCATACCGTCGGCGGTCGTCTCCGCCGCCACCTCAGGGGTGACTTCCCACCAGTTGACGATGCCCACGCGCAGGTCCGGCCGCTCGAGCCGCAGGTGGTCGCTGGCGACCATGAGGGCGGCGGTGTTGCCCATGTGGGCGTTGACCGCCAGAACGCGGCGTAACCCGGAGTGGGCCGCCCACTCCAGCTGGGATTGCACGTCAGCCGCCAGGGCCTCGGGCGATCGGGACAGGGTGCCGGCCAGGACGGTGCCGTGCCCGTAGCTGCACGCCACCGCCACCGCCGGCAGGACGGGCGCCCCGGTGCGAGCGGAGACGGCGGCGCAGAGGGCGGTGGCGATGATGGTGTCGGTCCCGGTCGGCAGGTGGGGGCCGTGCTGCTCAGTGGCCCCGACCGGCAGCAGGCCCACCTCGGTCGGGTGCTCGGCCAGGATCGCCTTCAGCTCCGGTCCGGTGAGCTCCTCCCAGCGCCGCGCCTCCATCAGAACATCTCGAGGTAGGTCCGACGCTCCCAGTCCGTGACCTGGGCGTGGTAGCCGTCCCACTCCCGGAGCTTCATCTCGACGTAGGCGTCGACGAACGGAGCCGGGAACACCTCCCGGGTCAACGGATCGGCCGCGAAGGCCTCCGTGGCCTCTAGCAGATTGCGGGGCAGGCGCTGGGCGGTGCCGCCGCCGGCGTCCGGTCCCCCCGGCCCGGCCCGCGTCCAGTCGTAGACCAGGTCCTCGACGGGGTCGCCCGGGTCCAGCCCCTCCAGGACCCCTTCCATGCCGGCGGCCAGCAGGAACGCCGCCGCCAGGTACGGGTTGGCGGCCGAGTCCACCCCGCGGTTCTCCACGGCCGGACGGTTGCGGGGCAGGCGCAACAGGCACGACCGGTTGTTGTCCCCGTACGCCGCCCAGGTCGGCGCCCACGAGACGGTGCCGTCACTGAGGCGGGGCTGCAGGCGCTTGTAGGAGTTGACCGTCGGGGTGCAGATGGCGGCCAGCGCCGGCGCGTGGCGCAGGATGCCGGCCACGAAGGCGTAGGCCGTCTTGCTCCACCCTCGGCCCCGCCGGTCGTCCGGGTCGCGAAACAGGTTCTCCTCGTCGTCGACGTCCACCAGGCTCATGTTGAAATGGGCGCCCGAGCCCCACGCTTCGGTGTACGGCTTGGGCATGAAGGTGACGGCCATGCCGACCTGCTTGGCCACCTGCTTGGCCATGAGGCGAAAAAGGGCGATCCGATCGGCCATCTCCAGCGCCGGGGCGTGGGCGAAGTCGAACTCGACCTGGCCGTCCCCGCCCTCGTGGTCGAAGCTGAAGACCCCGAACCCGGTCTGCTCCATGGCGTCCACCATCGACCCCAGAAACGGCATGACGTCGAGCGTCGACTCCACGTCGTACGCCGCGGTGGGTCGCAGCCGGCCCGAACGGCGGTAGGGCTCCAGGTAGCGGTCGGTGCCGGCGTCAAAGGGCTGCACCGCGTAGAGCTCGGTTTCGATCCCGAGCAGCATGCGGTAGCCGGCGGCCTCGGCCCGGGCCACCTGGGTCTTCAGTATCGACCGGGTGCAGTGGGCGAACGGCTCCTGGCCGCCGAAGCGCAGGTCCGCGGTCATGTGGGCGAAGCGCCGGTCCCACGGCAGCACGCACAGCGTGCCGAGGTCGGGGATGGTCACGCACTCGTCCTCGTTCGGCGTCATCTGCCCGAGATCGCCGAGCCCGCGCGGCGTGTACCGCTCGTGGCCGGCGAGCAGGCCGGGGAGATGCAGGATCGGCACGCACTTCGACTTGACCCGACCGGTCACGTCGATGAAGGACGCGAACACGTACTCGACGCCCTGCTCGGACAGGGACCGGGCCAGGTCTTCGTGCGCGACGTCGATCTCCAGAATGGTTTCCATGAACTCGCCCTTCGGTTATCCGGCTAGCCGGGGTAGAGCTTCGAGAGCAGGAGCATTTCGGGGGCGGCGACCACGTGGGCCTGGACGACACCCTGCACCCACGGCTGGAACACCATGGCGTCGTTCTTGTCGGCCATGTTGAGCCAGCACCCACTGGCGAGGGCCAGGTTGGACACCTGGTCGTAGAGGGCGAGCGAGCCCGTCTGGACGGCCTGGGCATCGAGGTTGGCCACCTGCGGCACGTTGCAGCTCATGTACTCGAGGCCGCCGCTGGGATCGAAGTTGATGTGCGTCCAGGTGTACAGGGCGTCGGCGTCGGGCCAGAAGTAGTCGATGAGGACGTTGGGGGTGGCGTTGGACGCCGCGGTGCTGGTGGATCCCACCCAGCCGTAGATCGACGACGTCTGGTAGCCGACGACCTTCGCCGTCAGCCCATCGCTCAGCAGCTGGGCGCCGATCTGCTCCGCGAGCAGCTGGTCATCGGGAGCGCCGGTGTCGTAGCCGACGATGATCGACCGCTGCGACGCCGGCACGGTGGCCAGATATTTCTTGAGCACGGAGGGGTCGTAGGTGACGTTTTGCGGGGCGTGCCCGCCGGCGGGAATCAGGTTTTTCGGCCCGGTCTGCGTCGGGATGGTGGCCCGGCCGCCGGGAAACACCCCAGCAATGAGGGCCGGGATGTTGATGGCCTGGATGAACGCCTGCCGGGCGGCCTGGGCCTTGAACAGGCCCTTGTTCTCGTTGAGGTAGGCCATCTCGGTTTCCAGCACGGGTAGCTCGTAGAACTTGACGCTCGACGAGTGCTGGTACTGGACCGCGGCGGTCGTGGTCAGGTCGTGCAGGATCCCCGCCAGCTGGCCGCTGTTGAATTGGATCTCCTCGGTCGACAGGTTGTCGATGACCGGCAGGTCGACCGTGGTGTAGTAGGGCTTGGCTCCCCAGTAGCCGAGGTACGCCTGCAGCTGGTACGACACGCCGACCTGGGATTGCGCCAACGTGTAGGGACCCGTCCCGATGTCATGGGTCTGCAGATAGGTCTGGTCGTGGTCCTTGCCGGCGTTGGCGGCCAGGGCGGTCGGGCTCTCCATCACCGGCCCGTAGGCCGAGGCCAGGTAGTCCAGGAAGGCGGTGTTCGGCGCCTTCAAGGTGATGACCGCGGAGTAGGTCGAGGGGGTGGTGACGGACGCGATGCCCTGCACCATGTAGGCCGGTCCTCCATTGACCGCGGCCCGGCGGTCGAAGCTGGGCTTGATGGCCGCGGAGGTGAAGGCGGTGCCGTCGTGGAAGGTCACCCCCTGGCGCAGCTGGAAGGTATAGGTGAGGCCGTTGGGCGACACCGTCCAGCTGGTGGCGAGCGACGGCACGATCTGGCGGGTCGCCGTCCCCGGCTGGTACTGGACCAAGCCCTCGTACAGGTTGCGGGTGAGGAGCAGGCCCTCGCCGGCGTAGTACACGTCCGGGTCGGGCGGCTGACCCGGGTCCTGCAGGAAGCTGAGGTGGAGCACGTGGCTGGTGGGGAAGTTGGCGGGCGGGGCCGCGGCGCCCGGGGACTTCCCGCTCGACGACGAACCGCACCCGGCGGCGACCAGCACCGGCGCCAGCACTCCGGCCGCGGCGGTCAGCAACCGGCGCCGCCTCACGCGCCCGCTCCCACCGGCTCGGGCGCCGGCTGTTTGGCCCGGAACCCGGCCACCATCTCCTCGGTCGAGCGGCGGGCGCCGGTCTGCAGATACTCCATGGCGTCGAGGGCGGCGGCGTGGCGCTCGACCGTCGACCCGATCACGCAGTCGTCGACGACACGGGTGAAAAAGTCCCGTTGATGGGCGTCGACAAAGGTGTAGTGCACGCACACGTCAGTGAGTCCTCCAATCAGCACGACCGTCGAAGTGCCGAGCCCCTTCAACACGATGTCCAGCTCGGTGGCAAAAAAGCAGGAGTAGCGCCGTTTGGCGATGTGATACTCGCCTGCGCCCGGGCGCAGGGTGGGCCACAACTCGGTGCCGGGCTCGCCCTCGACGCAGTGGACCCCCTCCACCCCGTCCAGCTCGCGGCCGAAGTCCACGCCGCTGCGGCGGTGCACCTCCTGGAAGAACACGATGGGTATCCCGGCCGCCCGAGCGGCGGCCACGACCCGCTCCGCGTTGGCGACTACCCGGTCATAACCGTCCATTACCGGGATGCCCGATCGCTCCGCCGGCTCCGCACCACCGCGCTGGATATCCACCACTAGCAGGGCGGTATTCCCCACCAACATGGGTTGTATCAGCGGCATCAAGTTGCTCCATTTCTCTGCAAATGCGGGCGGTTGGACAACAAAAAAAAGCCCGGTAGATGGTGACATCTCCCGGGCTTTTATCCCTCCGTGTTGCCGGGCTGGCGCCCAGCGTTCACCTCTCGGTCCAGACTGCCCGGTCGGTGACCGGGCACGGAACCCTAGGTGGCAAGTTTTGAATAGATGGTTATGATCGGGGCCGGTCCTCGCGCACACTCCCTGGCTGGGTCGATAGGTCGGCTGGCACCGACCGGGAACGCCTCTGGAAGCCCTATCTAACACCGGGCAAGTTTCCGCTGTTCGACGGATTTGTTGCTGGGGTGTTAACAGCGCCGAGAGGAGAAACCACTTGTATCCGAGGTTGCCCTATAGGACGGGCCGAGCCCGATGAGCTGGCCCATCGACGACCCGGCCCTGATCGGCTTCGCCCGCCAACTGGCCGCCACTCCGAGTGTCTCCGGCGGCGAGCGCCAGGCGGTGGAGGCAGTGGCCGCCGAGCTGACCCGGCTGGGCTTCGACTCGGTGGAGATCGACGCCGTCGGGAACTGCACCGGCATCCTCGGCCGCGGGAGCGGGCCGCGGCTGCTGATCGACGGGCACATCGACTCCATCCCCCTGCACTCCGAAGCCAAGTGGACAGTGGACCCCTTCGCCGGCACCATCACCGGATCCCGCCTGTACGGGCTCGGCATCTGTGACCAGAAGGCGTCCATCGCCGCGGCCGGCCACGGCGTGGCGGCCGCAGTCCGGCGAGTCGGCAGCCTGGCCGGGCAGGTGGCGGTGGTCGCCAGCGTCAACGAGGAGGACATCGAGGGGGCAGCCCTGGCCTCGGTCGTCGAGCGGTTCGCGCCCACCTATGCGGTCACGTCCGAACCCAGCGACACCCGCTTGTGCGTCGGGCAGCGCGGCCGGGCCAAGGTGGAAGTGACGGTCACGGGGCGGGCGTGCCACGCCGGTCATGCCCGGCTCGGGATCAACGCCGCGGAGGCGCTGGCAGCGTTGGTCACCGCGGTGCGCGACCTCCCCCACCCGGTGCACCAGCGGTTGGGGCGCCGCGACCTCACCTGCATCGACGTGGCCTCGTGGCCCTACCCGTCCGTCTCGACCGTGCCGGCCCGGGCGGTCGCCAGATTCGACTGCCGTTTCCTGCCCGGCGAGACGCCCGCCAGCCTGCTGGCCACGGTGCAGGATGCCGGCCGAGCCGCGTTCGCCTCGTGGCCCGAGCGACCGGAGCTGGAGGTCCGGCTGGTGCAAGCGGAGTTCTCGACCTGGACGGGCACCGCATTCTCCGAGACCGAGTTCGAGCCGGCGTGGTGGACCGAAGAGGACTCGCCGCTGGTGCGCGGGGCGACCACGGCCATGCAGCGGGCCGGTCTCGACCCCACGCCGACCCACTACTCGTTTTGCACCAACGGCTCCTATCTGGCCGGGGTGGCCGGGATCCCGACCATCGGCTTCGGCGTCGGCGAGGAGCACATCGCCCACCAAGTCGACGAATACGTGCACCTGGACTCGCTCCGGGCCGGGGCGCGGGGCTTCGCCTCGCTCGTCACCGAGCTGGTCGGGGCGGCGGCGTGAGCGAGCCGACGCTGGGCCCACCCGACGGGCGCCAGGTGCCGCGCTACACCGGACCCGACACCTTCGCCCGCCTGCCCCGCCTGGACCAGGTGGAGCGGACCGCGGTCGCCATCCTCGGCGTCCCCTTCGACTCCGGGGTCTCCTACCGACCCGGCGCCCGGTTTGGGCCCGGCGCCATCCGGGCCGCCTCCAAGATGCTCCGGCCCTACCATCCGGCGCTCGATGTCGAGCCGTGGGGGGTGCAGCAGGTGGCCGACGCCGGCGACGTCGCCGCCAACCCTTTTTCCATCGAGGAGGCCATCGAGACGATCGCCCGCAGCACCCGCGAGCTGTTCGAGCGGGCCGACTGCGTGGTGGCCCTGGGCGGCGACCACACCATCGCCCTACCCCTGTTGCGGGCCACTGCCGAGCGCCACGGCCCGGTGGCCCTGGTGCACTTCGACGCCCACCTCGACACCTGGGACACCTACTTCGGGGCGCCCTACACCCACGGCACCCCCTTTCGCCGGGCGGTCGAGGAGGGCGCCCTCGACCTCGACTGCTCGGCCCACGTCGGCATCCGCAGCCCGCTGTACGCCCCCACGGACCTGACCGAGGACGCCGACCTGGGCTTCGCCACCATCTCGACGGTGGACGTGGACCGGGACGGCGTCGACGCCGCCGTGGAGCGCATCCGGGTCCGGACCGGCGACCGCCCCTTGTACATCAGCGTCGACATCGACGTGCTCGACCCGGCGCATGCCCCGGGCACGGGGACGCCGGAGCCGGGCGGCCTGACCAGCCGCGAGCTCCTGCTGCTGCTGCGGGGTCTGGCCGGATGCCGCCTGGTCGGCGGCGACGTCGTCGAGGTGGCGCCGGCGTACGACCACGCCGAGCTCACCTCCCTGGCGGCCGCCCATGTGGCCTACGAGCTGATGAGCCTCTTCGCCCGGTCACCGGGCCGCCCGGGCTGACCGCCGCGGCGGTCTTTCCCGGGCCCCGGCCAGGCGCACCATGCTGTCGAGGGCGCCCTCCAGGACGCCGACCACCGCGGTGCTGCTCTCGCCGGGCACCAGGAAGACCGACAACACCACCCGCAGCACCAGCTCGTTGAGCTCGGCCACGGTCACCCAACCTTCCCGGACGGGGCGGGCGTTGCGCATGACCGGCGCCAGCAGCTCCTCGGTGATGCGGTGGAACACCGGGAGCTGGCGGCGCAGAAAGCTGAGCACGAACGCCGGCTCGGTGTCGATCATGAGGGTCAGCGCCGGATGCTGGCGCAGGTAGGTGATGATGTACTCCGCCACCCGCTCCAGCCGCAGCTCGTCCGCGGGGACGTCGGCCAGCGCGCCGCGCAGGCCGTCCGCGAACCGATCCTGCTCGTACTCGGCCAGCACAGCGAGCAGGTCCTCTTTGGAAGGGAAGTACCGGTAGACGGTGCCGCGGGACAGGCCGGCGCGTTCGCCCACGTCGAGCATCGTCATGCGCCGCAGGCCCACCCGACCCATGGCAGCCAGGGCGGCCTCCAGGATGCGATCGCGCGTGGCGGGGACGAGCTCGGGCATCGGGTGTGCGACCCTAGCCCCATTGGTGCGCCCCACCGGGGTTTGGCGACCGGCGGTCAGGCGGTGAAGACCAGCGGGAGCTCGAGCACGGAGCGCAGCATCGGCGTCCACATCAGGTCGACCCCCTCGGCCATCTGGTAGTGGGGAATGCGGCGGTGCCACTCGCGCAGCGCCACCCGCAGCTCCAACCGGGCCAGGTGCGACCCCAGGCAGCGGTGGATGCCCCCGCCGAAGGCCGAGTGGCGGTTGACCGTCCGGTCGAAGTCCACCGCATCGGCGCCGGCGGCGGTGGCCGGATCGGTGTTGGCGGCGCCGATGAACAGCAGCATCGAGTCCCCCCGATGCACCGGGCAGCCGCCCAGATCGGTGTCGGCCGCGGCGACGCGCGCCACCGCGCTGACCGGCGACTCCCACCGCAGCAGCTCCTCCACCACCGCCGGCACCACGGCCGGGTCGTCGATGATGCGTTGGCGGCGCTCGGGGTGGTCGGCGAGGTGGGTAAAGAAGCAGCACAGGCTGTCGGTCACGGTGTCGAGGCCGGCGATGATGAAGAGGTAGCAGACGTCGAAGATCTCTTCCCGGGTCAGGCGGACCCCGTCGACCTCGGCGTGCAGCAGGTCGTAGAGCAGCCCGTCGACCGGTGCCGTTTCGAGCCGGCGGAAGGCGGCCTCGAAGTACTCATAACAGTCCCGGCCGGCCGCGGCGCGGGCTTCGGCCATCTTGGGGACGGTGGTCTCCCCGTTGGCCCGCACAATGCCCTCCTTGACGCGCAGGAGGAAATCCACGTCCTCCAGCGGCAGACCGAGGAGACGCAGAAAGACCGTCGACGGCAGCGGCACCGCGAACTCGGAGGTGAATTCGCACGAACCCCGGTCGACGAAGCCGTCGATCAAGCGATTGACCAGCCCGGCCACGTCGGCCTCCAGCTTGGCCATGTGGCGGGGGGCGAAATAGGGGTCGAGCAGGACCCGGTACTTCTTGTGCTCGGGCGGGTCGATCTGCAGCGGGATCAGGGGCCGGTCGTTGCCCAGGCCGCCCATCCCGGTGCCGAACCCCGACGAGAACAGCTGCGGGTTGCGCAACACGTAGTCGACGTCCTCGCCGCGCGAACACCACCACCGTGGGCTGGCGGCCGGGCATCTCCAGTTCGTCGCGCTGCGGCGGCCCCTGGCGCAGGCGGTCGAAAAATGGACGGGGATTGCGGGCAAACTCGGGATCGATGATCATCTGGATCGACCAGCCGGGCTGGCTGGCGTCGACCGGGGGGGCGGTGGCCGGGGGGGCGGTGGCCGGCTCGCTCGTCCCGGTGTGGCGTGTGTCGGTCTGGCGTGTCTCGGTCTGGCTCATCGGAGGTCTCCCACCTGGCGGGTGCAACACGATGACCGGCCGGTCAACGCATTGAACATATTTCGTCCATTATGTCATATGACCGGGGACCCGTCCAGGAGGGCCAGGGCCTCGGCCCGGGGCACCTTGCCCATCTGGTTGCGGGGCAGGAGGTCCACCACGACCAGTCGTTCGGGGACTTTGTAGGCGGCCAGCGAGGCCCGGCAGTGGGCCAGGATGGCCGCCTGGTCGGCGGGCTCGCCAGGGCGGCGTTCGACCACCGCCCCCACCCGCTCGCCCAGGCGTTCGTCCGGCACGCCGACCACCGCGCAGCCGGCGACGCCCGGGGCGTCGATCAGGACCCGTTCCACCTCGGCGGGGTACACGTTGGCCCCGCCGCGGATGATCAGCTGGCTCTTGCGGCCCAGCACCCGGATGTGCCCGCTCGGCTCCAGCACGCCCAGATCCCCGGTGTGGAGGGTGCGGCCGGCCGGCGGCTGGTTCCAGTAGCCGAGGGTCGGGCGGTAGCGGTGGGCCCACGGCCCGCTGGTCGTAGGGGCCAGGACCAGCTCGCCGTCGATGCTGCGGACCTTGATGTGGTCGAGGGGCCGGCCGCTCGTGCCCGGCGGCCGCTCGCCGTCGACGTCGTCGACGCTGACCAGGGCCGGCGACTCGGTGAGGCCGTAGGTGCGCATGACCGGGATCCCGAAGCGCTCCTCGAAGGCGACCCGGAGGCGTTCGGGACAGTCCGCCCCGCCCGCCCACACCTCCTGCAGGCTGGCCAGATCGGCGCGGGTGATCGACTGGTCCGCGATCATGGTGTGGAGCTGGGCGGGCGGTCCGTTCCAGGTGGTCACTCGCTCGCGGCGGATCCAGGACACGACGGTGGCGACGTCCATCTGGTCGATGATCACCTCGGTGCCGCCGGCCTGCGCGGTGAGCAGGGTGGTCAGCACCAGCAGGTTGAGGATGGTGAACGGCAGCGAGTCGCCTTTGCGGAGATCGGGCCCCCACCGCCGCCGGGCCACGGTGGCCGCGCCCGGCAGGAGCAGGCCGGCCTGGCAGTGCACCGCACCCTTGGGAAAGCCGGTCGTGCCGCTGGTGTAGGCGATGGCGGCCGGCGCCTCGGGATCGGGGACCGGCACGGGCGGACGCCCGGCCGACGAGGCCATGGCGGCCGTCCAGCCCGCCGGGGCGACGAGGTGGGTGTCCGGGTCGAGCCGATCGTGCAGGTCGCCCGCCGTGGCGTCGTCGGCCAGCACCAGGCCGGCCCCGCTGTCGGTCACCAGATAGTCCTTCTCGGGTGGGGCCAGGGCGCGGTTGATCCCGACCCAGATGGCGCCCAGGCGCATGGCGCCGTGGAACGCCACCACGATGTCGAGGTCGTTGGGCAGCGACGCGGCCACCCGGTCGCCGGGTCGCAGTCCGAGCGCGTACAACGCACCGGCCGCCCGGTCGGCCAGACCGTCGAGCTCGGCGTAGGTCACGGAGCCGCTTTTGGCCACCAGCGCCGGCGCGTCCGGCCGGCTGGCGACGGGTGCGGCCAGGACGTCGAACACCCCAGCCGGTCGCACCGGGGCGGAGCTGCTCACCGGATGGTGCGCCGCGCTTGGGCCCGGTCTTTTCTCCGGCTCACCGGCTCCTAGCGGTTCGCCAGATCGCCGGCGAGGGTGGCGTGCGCACGGGTCCGGGCCGGCCCCTTGGCCACGATCGACACGTCATGGCCGGCAGCCCGCCGGCGCAGAGCCCCGACGGTGCACTGTTCACGTGGCGTCACCGCGAACGGGTCGAAGTTGAACAGTCGCATGGCGTTCTGATGGCTCATGCGGTCGATGTCCTGGCGGCTCACGCCGTCCATCTGCTTGATGAACGTCTCGGGCGCCGTCGGCCAGGTGGAGTCCGAGTGCGGGTAGTCGCACTCCCAGCAGACGTTGTCCATGTTGAGAAACTCGCGGCTGGCAACGCCGAAGTGATCGTCGATGAAGCAGGTGATGACGTGGTCGTTGAAGACCTCGCTCGGCAGCCGGTCCCCGAAGTCCTGCCCGGTCCAGAGGTGGTGGCGCTGGTAGTTGTAGTCGACCCGCTCCAGGAAATACGGGATCCAGCCGATCCCCCCTTCGGAGAGGGCGACCTTGAGGTCGGGGAACTTGCGCAGCACCGGCGACCACACCAGGTCGGCCGCGGCCTGCACGATGTTCATCGGCGTGAGGGTGATCAGGACATCCATCGGCGCGTCGGGGGCGGTCACCACCAGCTGCGACGACGACCCGATGTGCATGCAGACCACCACGTCCTCGTCGCTGCACGCCTGCCAGAACGGGTCCCAATGGTCTGAGTGCACGCTGGGCCAGCCCAGCTTGGACGGGTTCTCGGAAAAGGTGACGGCGTGGGAGCCCTTGGCCGCGGTGCGGCGGATCTCGGCCGCCGCCACCTCGGGATCCCAGATGGCCGGCAGCGAGCAGGCGATGAACCGGCCCGGGTAGGCGCCGCACCAGCCGTCGATGTGCCAGTCGTTGTAGGCCTGGACCATCGCCAGGGCCACGTCCTTGTCCTCGGTGCGGGCGAACAGCTGGCCGCAGAACTGCGGGAAGGAGGGGAAGCACAGCGATCCCAGCACGCCGTTGGCGTCCATGTCCTTGACGCGCTCGTGGATGTCATAGGTGCCGGGGCGGAGCTGGTCGAGGGCGGTCGGCTCGATGCCGTACTCCTCCGGGGGGCGGCCGGCCACCGCGTTGAGGGCCACGTTGCTGATCTCCTGGCTCTCATAGACCCAGGCGTTGGTGCCGTCGGCGCGGGTGATGAAGCGGGGTGCCAGGTCCTGGTAGCGAGCCGGGAGCCGGCCCTCGAACATGTCGGGGGGCTCCACCACGTGGTCGTCCACGCTCACCATGATCAGGTCATCAACGTCCACGAGGGGTCCCCTTTCCGGGCTCTTCCGGGTCGACACTAATCGCGAGATCCCGGTTTTCAGTCAGCAGCGCCGGGCATCGACGCTTTAGGGTCCAGGCTCATGGACTTTGGGATCGCCGGCCGGACCGCCGTGGTGACGGGGGCCAGCCGGGGCATCGGGCGCGCCGTGGCTGAGGCGTTGGCCGCCGAGGGGGCGGCGCTGGTGCTGACGGCGCGGGGGCCGGACGACCTCGACCGGGCGGTGCGAAAGTTGCGGTCGGCCGGCACGAACGTGGTGGGAGTGGCCGGCGACGTGTCCGACCCGGCGACGACGGCGGCCATCCTCGAGGCCGGCGTGCGCGCCTACGGCGGCATCGACATGGTGGTCAACAACGCCGGCAGCGACGCCGGCCACCTCCCCATCGACCGGCTCGAGGACGCCGACTGGGAATCCGCCTACCGGGTGAACGTCGTCAGCGCGGTGCGCCTCACGGTCGCGGTGTTGCCCCACATGCGGGCCCAGAAGTGGGGCCGCATCGTCAACGTGGCGTCGTACACGGCGCGGGTGCCGGAGCCATTCTGCGGGCCCTACGCGGCGGCCAAGGCCGCCCTGGTCAACGTCACCCGCAACCTGTCGCGCGCCTACGGGGCCGAGGGGATCTGCGCCAACTGCGTCCTGCCCGGTCTCACCGATACCGAGGGGGTGCAGGCCGGGTTCGACGACGTGGTGGCCGCCAGCGGGCGATCGCGGCCGGAGCTGGTGGCCCGCATGCTCGAGCGGGCGCCCATCGACGCCGGCCGCATGGGTACGGCGGCGGAGGTGGCCGCGGCGGTGGCGTTCCTGTGCTCGGCGCAGGCGGCGTGGATTACCGGGGCGACCCTCGCGGTGGACGGCGGCACCATCCGCAGCGCACCGTGAGCAGGGCCCAGCCGGCGGGACTCTGGCGCGCCCGCCCCTCGTCGCCCCTACGCCGCCCCTACGTCGCACCGACCCGGCCCTAACCGACCGATAGGAGGATCCCGCGTGACCGAGCCCTACGACGACTTCACCGCCTTGCGGATCGAACGACCAGAACCGGGCGTGCTCAAGATCGTGCTCGACGGGCCGGGGTTGAACGCCGTCGGGCCGGTGGCGCACCGGGAGCTCGCCGACGTCTGGCGGACCGTCGAACGGGATCCCGACACCCGGGTCGCGGTCCTGACCGGGGCCGGCAAGGCGTTCTCCGCCGGCGGCAGCTTCGAGCTCCTGGAGGAGTTGACCGACTCCTTCGAGGCCCGGATCCGGATCCTCCGCGAGGCCCGGGACCTGGTCATCAACGTCGTCAATTGCTCGAAGCCCATCGTGTCGGCCCTGCACGGACCGGCCGTCGGGGCCGGCCTCGTCGCCGGCCTGCTGGCCGACATCTCGGTGGCCGGCCGCACGGCGCGCATCATCGACGGTCACACCCGCCTCGGGGTGGCCGCCGGCGACCACGCCGCTATCTGCTGGCCGCTCCTCTGCGGGATGGCGAAGGCCAAGTACTACCTGCTCACCTGCGAGATGGTCACGGGTGAGGAGGCGGAACGGATCGGGCTGGTGTCGCTGTGCGTGGACGACGACGCGGTGCAGGACCGGGCCATGGCCATCGCCCGTGATCTGGCCGCCGGCGCCCAGGACGCCATCCGCTTCACCAAACACACTCTCAACCACTGGTACCGGGCATTCGAGCCGGCGTTCGATGCCGCCCTGGCCTACGAGTTTCTGGGCTTCGGGGGGCCGGATGCCGCCGAAGGGCTGGCGGCCCTCCGTGAGAAGCGGCCGCCGGCGTTCGGGGGGGCCGGCGGGTAGGGCCGGCGGGCCGGCGGGCCGGCGGGCCAGGGCGTCGACTCAGAACGGTTTCGCGACAGTCCCCGATCGCCGCCGGCGGGGCTTGGCGCGGAACCGTTTATATCAACGGTTTCGCGCCACGGACGACCTCGACACGGACAGCGACTGTCGCGAAACAGTTCGAGCGGCCCGGGCGCGCAGCTGCGAGCCAGGGGGTCGGCGTTCCTCTAGGCCTGACGGCGTGACAGCCGGCCCCCTCAGTGCGCCAGCAGCGGCTCGCAGATGCGGCACGGCTTCATGGTGGCCACCTCTTCGGCCGAGACCGGCCGGACGGTCGGCAGGCGGCTGGCGACGATGGGGCAACTCGGGGTGTGGAAGTTCGTCCCGGTGGGGGTGGCCACGTAAGCCACCCGGGCGCCGTTGGGTGACCCCGCGGGCTCATCGAACGTCGAGGCCGCGGGCGTGCGGCCCTGCAGCGCTTCGATCAGGGCCCGCGTCAGCTCGGCCTGTTCGCGCCTGGCGGCCTGGTGGTGCAGGTCGGCCTGGTCGTAGATGCGGTACAGCCAGTGGGCCCAGAAGAAGAAGCAGCCCACCATGACGCTGGCCAGGCCCAGGATCCCCCCGCTGATGAGGTACGGGATCTGCTGCTGATCCACCCGGCCGTGGGCGGCCCCCGCCCACCCGAGCAGGATGACGGCCACCCCCAGCGGCAGCAGGATGGCGCCGGCCGCCACCTGCCAGGTGTTGCGCAGATCCAGCCCGTTGGCCTTGAGCTGCGACCACAGCCGGCGCCGACCGGCCCGGGCCGGCTCGGCGCCGACCACGGGCGTCTCGCCGGTGACGGCCAGGGCGTCGTCGCCCGGCGGGAACGAACTCACGGTGTCCTCCCCCGAAGAAGTTGCCAGTTGGCGTAGGCCAGCAGCGGCCCGGCGGCGATGATCGACAGGACGAACGCGGCCACCACCCAGGCCACCCGGACCGGGATGCCGAGGAAGCCGGCGAGGACCGGGACGGGCCCGGAGCCGGAGGAGGCGGGGGCGGTCGGAGCGGCGCTGCTCACCGGCGCCGGCGACGCGAGCTGCGGGGTGGGAACGGCCGCGGCCGGCGATCCGAGGGAGACCGCCGAACCGGCGCCGGACCCCGAACCGGTCCCGATCGCGGGCGTGCCGGCCGGAGGCGGGACGGTCGCCACTGGGACCGGTGGGGTGACGGCGCCGGGCAGGGTAAATGGCGGCAGGGCGGTGGCGTTGGCGCTGGCCACGCTCAGGCCCAGGTCGATGTCGAGCCCGACGGAACTGCCGATCGGCAGCCGCCCCTGAGGGTTGGGAATGTGGGCGTCCGCGAAGGAGATCTGCAGTCCGCCGGAGCTGGCCGACGCCGAGCTGCCATTCTGCTGGCGGGTCGGCGCCAGGGTGGTGACGGTGAGGCCCAGGGCCTGCAGGGCGGTGAGCGCCTGATTGGCGATGGGCACCAGCCCCAGCTGGCCGAGCAGGCCGGTCTGATTGAGGGCGATCCCGTCCGGGCCGATGGACGCAGCGAGCCCGGCCACGGTCACCGCCCCGATGTGCAGGGTGCTGCTCTGCTGCCCGACCGTCCCATCCGACGACGCGGTCGCCTCGGAGGAGATGCCGCTGATGTCGACGAGGCCGGCGATGTTGATATGGCCGAGGACGGTGTGGGCGGTGGTGGCGACGGACGCGGCCTGGAGGGTGGCCGAGGTGTCGGACGTGGCCGACCCCACCTGGACCAGGGAGAGGGCGCCCAGGAGCGAAGAGTTGCTGAGCGCGGCGGTGGCCGTGGTCCCGGCCGGACCGGACTGGGTGGAGGCGGTGCCGACGCCCAGCAGGGACGCCCCGGGCGGCTGGTAGCTGCCAGGACGCGCCGGTGTGGACCTGGGGCGGGTAGGTGGATTGGGCGAGGATGGGGTCGTTGAGCACGGTGACGAACGAGTTGGGCAGGGTGGGGTCGAACGTCTGGAGGGCGTTGCCGGCGTTGGCCGCGGTCTGGCCGGGATAGGCCGGCGAGGCGATCCCGCTGGTGGAGGGGCCCGTCCCCACCGCGGACGAACGCGTATGGCACCGCGACCTCGACGAGATTCCCCTGCACCACGTTGCCGGCGCCGACGATACCGGGGGTATAGGGGGCGACCTGGATACCGGTCGCGGTCGCGGTGGTGTTGAGGCCCGCCAGTTGGCTCCCGGGGGGGCCGGACGAGGCGGACGCGGCCGGGCCGAGGAACAGCGCGGCCAATGGCAGCCCCACCACCAGCCCAGCCGCCACGGCAAGGGCGGCCGGCCGGCGCCAGGTGCGTGACGCGCCCGGTCCGGTCATCGGCCCGCGCCCAGGTAGGCGGCGGTCAACGCCGCGGAGGCCCGGAGATCACTGGGCTCGCCCATGTCGACGATCCGTCCTTTTTCCAGGACATAGCCGTAGTCGGCGAGCTCGAGGGCGGCGTCGACGTACTGCTCGACGAGGAGCATGCTGACGCCGGCCGCCGCGCCCCGGCGCATGGCGTCGAAGAGCTGGGCGGTCACCAGCGGGGCCAGCCCCATGGAGATCTCGTCGAGGAGGAGCAGGCGGGGGCGGGCGACGAAGGCTCGGGCCAGCGCCAGCATCTGCTGCTCGCCGCCCGACAGGGTGCCCGCCAGCTGTCCGAGGCGCCCGCCGAGCACGGGGAAGAGCTCGACGGCCTGGTCGGTGAGGCTGCGGGCCGAGCCCCCGGCGCGGGTGTAGGTGGCCATGGAGAGGTTCTCCGCCACCGTGAGGCTCGGGAAGATGCCCCGGCCCTCCGGCACGTGGACCATCCCCAGGGCGGCGATGGCGTGCGGCGGGAGGCGCCCGATGGCCGTGCCGGCGAAGCACAACCATCCGCTGTCGGGCCGCACCAGGCCGGAGATGACCCGCAAGGTGGTCGTCTTGCCCGCGCCGTTGGCGCCCAGCAGGGCCACCACGCAGCCTTCGGGCACCACCAGGCTGACGTCGGTCACGGCCCGGATACCGCCGTACGAAACCGAGACCCGCTCGAGCTCGAGCAGGGGTGCGGCCGCCGGCGGCGGGTCACGCCACATCGGTCGCGCCCTGGTCGCCGAGGTAGGCGGCGATGACCGCGGGGGCGTCGCGGATCTCGTCGGGGGCGCCGCAGGCGATCCGCTTGCCGAAGTCGAGGACGGTGATGCGATCGCAGACCTCCATGACCAAGCGGACGTCGTGTTCGACGAGCAGGACCGCGGGATGGCCGCCGTCCCGGCCGGCGACCTCCAGTAGGACGTCGCGGAAGCGGGCCGTTTCGGTCGCGTCCAGGCCCGAGCTGGGCTCGTCGAGCAGCAGGATGCGGGGCTGGGTGCACAGGGCGCGGCCCAGTTCGACCATGCGGCCCAGGCCGGTGGGCAGGTCGCCGGCGCGCCGGTCGGCGAGCGGGGTGAGCCCCAGTTGGTGCAGCACGTCGCCGACCAGGGCCCGGCCCTCCGCGCCGCGGCGGCCGAACACGCCGCCCGGCACGCTCGCCTCCCACGCCGCCAGCAGGTTGTCCCGGACGCTGAGGCCGACGAAGAGGGCCAGGCGCTGGAAGGTGCGGGCCACCCCGGCCCGGGCCCGGCGGGGCGGCGGCCACCGGCTGACGTCGCGGCCGTCGAGGAGCACGTGGCCACCCTGGGGCTGGCGCAAGCCGGTGATCACGTTGAACAAGGTGGTCTTGCCGGCGCCGTTGGGTCCGATGAGCCCGGTGATGGATCCCGTGGCAACCTCCAGGTCGACGTGGTCAAGGGCGACCAGGCCGCCGAAGCGGACGGTGACGTCATGGGCGGCGAGGAGGGCGTCAGCCATGGTGGCCCTCGCCGGTGGTGGCCACCCGGGCGGTACCGGCGGTGCTGGCGATGCCGGCGGTGCCGGCGGTGCCGGCAGTACCGGCGATGCGGGCGAGGCGGGCGACGTGGGCGGCGCCCAGCGCCGGTCGGAGCGGCTCGTCGGGGCGGGGCCGGCGGTACAGGACGGCGAGGCAGAAGCGGGCCTGGCGGGCGGCGACCCGCAGGACCCCGTCCGGCTCGTTGGCGATCCCGATGACGCTGAAGGCGATCCCCAACGGCAGGTACCGGTCCACCTGGGTTGGCAGCGGCAGCAACTGGACCAGGTACAGGCCGCCGGCGACCAGGGCCCCGCTCACCAGCGACCGGCCACCGAGCACCACCACCAGGAGCAGTTCGAGGGACTGGTTGAACGAGAAGTTGCTCGGATCCACCGTCTGCTGGGTGATCGCCAGCAGCGACCCCCCCACCGCGGCCACGGCCGCTCCGGCGCCGAACACCGCCAGCTTGGTCAGCGTCAGGCTGGCCCCGACCGTCGCCGCCGCGTCCGGGGCGTCGCGCACCATCTGCAGCCGCCGGCCGACCGGACCGCGCCGCAGCCAGAACACCCCGCTGGCGACGACGCCCAGCACCACCAGGCACAGGTAGAACTGCGCGGTCGACGACTTGAACGACAGCGGCCCGATCTGGGCCGCCGTCAGTTGGAGGCCGGTGAGGCCGCCGCTGATCGACGTGTCGGCGAACACCAGGCTGTCCATCAGCAGCGCGAACGCCATGGTGGCCAGGGCCAGGAAGAGACCGGACAGCCGCAGGGACGGCAGGCCCACGATCAGCCCCAGCGGGATGGCGATGGCCATGCCCAGCAGCACGGCCGGAAGGAACAGGTCGCCGTGGGTGCCGGCCAGATGGGCCGCGGTGAAGGCGCCGACGCCGGCGAAGCTCATCTGGGCGATGGAGATCTGGCCCGTCCATCCGGTGAGCACCACCACGGTCAAGGCGATCACGGCGTAAGCCATGGCTTCTGCCACGTCGTGCAGGATCGACCCCGACAGCACCGGCGGCAGGATGGCGGCCGCCCCCACCAGCCCGGCGAACCCCCAAGCAAACGGGCCGGCGCCCGACCGCAACGGCCGGCCGCCGGCGGTGAGCGGGCGCAGCGAGGAACGAACCTCCTTGAGCCGGCCGCCGTACGCCACCAGCAGCACGAAGAGGGCCAGGTACGGGATGGACGCCTCCAGCTTGGCCACGAAGCCGGTGCTGCCGTAGCGGGCCAGGATGTTTTGCAGCAGGCCCAGGGCCAGGGCGCCCACGAACGCCAGCGGCAGGCTGGTCAGCCGCCCCAACACGGCGGGTGCGAAGGCGTAGATCACCAGGGCCGGCAGCACGTAGGTCACCAGCCCCTCCTGGGAGCTGAGCAGGACCCCGGCGATGGCGGCGAAGATGGTCGAGGTGATCCACGCCACCTGACCGACGGTGCCGGGGTTGACGCCGAGCAGGCCGGCCAGGTCCCGGTTGTCGACGACGGCGCGGGTCGCGGTCCCCAGCCGGGTGCGCCGCAACAGCAGGTACAGGATGCCGGCCATCACCAGGGCCAGGAAAAAGGTGCCGGCCTCGTTGCCGGTCACGACCAGGTTGTGCCCCCACCGGACGTGCCCGTGGGAAAAGATCGTCGGCAGCCGGTGCACCGAGCTACCGAAGAGGATCGGCACCAGGGTGATGAAAAAGGACAGCATCCCCAGGGCCACCACGATCTGCACCTCCGCCGACGCCGCGGCCAGCGGGCGGAAGATCGCTTCGAGGACGATCCCCACCACCGGCGCCACCACGAAGAGCAGGATGGGGATGGCCGCCCACTGCGACAGGTGCCACTGGTCGCGCAGCTGCCAGAACACGTAGGCGCAGAACATGGCCACCCCGCCGTAGGCAAAGTTGAAAATGCCCGACGTCTTGTACGTCAACACGATGCCCAACGACGCCAGGGCGTAGATGCTCCCGCCAAACAACCCGAGGACGATGTAGGGCAGCACGGGCGCGCCGTTCGCTCAGCTCGCCGGCCCGACGTCGACCAGCTGCCCGTTGCAGTACAGACCGCTCGAGGGCCAGAGGCGGGAGAACCCGTTGCCGTGGACCTGCACGGTGACGATGCACGCCGGACCGGTCCGGTCCCGCGGGGTGTACGGCCCGAAGGCGCCGTCCGTGGTCCAGTTGGTCACCGCCCCCATGGCGTTGGTGATCGAGGCACGCGTCGGGTTGCGGCCCGATTGGATGAGGGCGTACACGAACAGCTGGGCGTCGGCCCAGGCCTCGAAGCCGAACTCGCTGGGAGGTTGCCCCGGCTCGTAGATAGCCAGCTCGCTCTGATACAGCTGCACCGCCGGGTTGGGATCGGTGAGCGGCAGCGAGGACAACCCCACCTGCAGGCCCTGGGCGTTGTCCTGGCCGGCCAGGGAAATCTGGTCGGGTGTGTAGCCCTCGTAGGTGGTGCTGACCAGCTGCGGGTGGTACGAGTCGGTGCCCATGTCCTGCAACATGTCGGCATTCCCGACCACGTCCATGGTGGTGAACACCCCCCCGCAGTTGGCGGATTGCATGGCGGTCACGACCGAACCCATCACGGTGCCGGGGGCGGGCGGGATGCTGTAGTTGCTGTAACAGATCTTGACGCCGGCCTTCTGGAACAGGGTGGCGAATTGCTGGCCGGCCGAGGCGCTGATCGGGATGCTGTACGAAAGGATGGCCATGCTGCTGGGGAGGTCGTGGTTGGCCCTGAGCCCGTTGATCCAAGTGTCGTAGTACAGGACCCGGCCGTTGCGGACCGTGACTGCTCCGCCCGTCGCCGACCAGTACACCGGGGCGTTGGAGCGGTTGGTGTTGATGGCCGGACCGATGTCCGGGACACCGGCCGCGACCATCGCCGGCACCCCGCCGTTGTCGGCGTCCGACAGCGAACCGACGAAGGCCAGCACCTGCGGGATCAGGTACTGCACGTCAGCCGCGTTGCTACTGGTCGATTGCTGGTCGTCCTGTACCTGCAGCTTGAGCTGGCGCCCGCAGATGCCGCCGAAGCGATTGACCGAGTTGAACGCGGCGACGACCGCCTGCGAGCCCTGGGTGAAGCTGTCCGAGACCACGCCCGTCAACCCGCTGACGTTGCCAACGTTGATGGATGTCGGCGTCACCCCGGGCGCTGAGGCGGTGTTGCCGGCGGTGCCCGTGCAGTAGGCGGCCTCGGCCTGTGGGTTGAAGTTGAAAGCGCTCGCCGCGGTGGCGCCCGGCGTCGGCGTCACCGTGCTCGTCCGGCTGCCCGGGGCGGACGCCACCGTCCCGCCGGTTGCGCCGGCGGTGTTTCCGCCTGGGCCGGTGCCCGATACCGACGAGACACCCGCGCTCGCTGACCCGCGTGCGGAGCGCGACGTCCCAGGCGAGGTGGTCGCGGAGCTTCCGGTCAGCTGGTTCCCGGAAGAGCCCGCCGATGACGCGGCCCCGGGCTGGACCGCGCTGGCGCCGAAATACGGAGCCACGCGCGCCCCGCAGGCGGCGACGGGCAGCATGAGTCCCACCGCTGCCAGCAACGCCACTCCGCTTCGCGACATCCTCACGACGCTGACCCCCAGTCGGCATCCAGGCCCGGAATCCCCCACCGAGCCCCGGCCCGAGGGACTCGGCGATCGTTGCCGTCAAACTACCCAATACGGACCTCGCGGACGGTTGGACACCCGGGTCGCTCGGCTCCTCTCGCGGTTGTCTGGCAGCGTCCTTAGGTTCGCCCTACCGGGGCCGGAAACCTGCCGACTGGCCGGCCGACGCCGAACTCCCCGTAGGGTCACGGCCATGAGAGCGATGATGTGCCGGAGGTTCGGTGGCCCCGAGGTGCTGGCCCTCGAGGAGATGGACGACCCGGTCGCGGGCGCCGGCCAGGTCGTCCTCGACATGCAGGCCTGCGCCGTCAACTTCCCGGACCTGCTGATGATGGCCGACCGCTACCAGTTCAAACCGGGGCTGCCGTTCGTCCCGGGCGGCGAGGTCGCCGGGGTGGTACGGGCGGTCGGCGCCGGGGTGGAGGGCATCGCGCTCGGCGACCGGGTGGCGGCGTCGGCCGGCACGGGCGGGCTGGCCGAGCGGGTGGTCGTCAACGCCCGGGCCATCGTGCCGGTTCCTGACGGACTCGACCTCTCGGAGGCGGCCGGGCTCCTCTACGCCTACGGGACGTCGCACTACGCCCTCAAGGATCGGGCCGCCCTCCAGCCGGGTGAGACGCTGCTGGTGCTCGGGGCGGCCGGATCGGTCGGCCTGGCGGCCGTGGAGCTGGGCCGGCTGATGGGCGCCCGGGTGATCGCGGCTGCCTCAACGGACGAGAAGCTGGCCCTGTCCGCGCAGTACGGCGCGGCGGAGACCATCAATTACAGCCGGGTCGATCTCAAGGCCCGCATCCGGGAGCTCACCGACGGCGCCGGGGTGGACGTCGTCTACGACCCGGTCGGCGGCGCCTACGCCGAGCCGGCGCTACGGGCCACCGCCTGGAACGGCCGCTACCTGGTGATCGGCTTCGCCGCCGGCGACATCCCCCGCCTGCCCCTCAACCTGCCGCTGCTGCGGGGCTGCAGCATCGTCGGGGTCTTCTGGGGTTCGTTCGTGTCGCGTCAGCCCGAAGCGCACCGGCGCAACGTCGAGGAGCTGACCCGGTGGTGGCGCTCCGGCGAGCTGCGCCCCCACGTGTCGAGCACCTATCCCCTGGAGAAGGCGGCTGACGCCATGCGGGAGTTGGCGGAGCGCCGGGCCCAGGGCAAGGTGGTCGTCACCGCCGCTTGAACAGCACCTCCTGGTTGAGCAGCGCCCCCAACCTCCCGCCCCGGTCGTGGATCGACCCGGTGTAGAGACCCCGTCCCCCCGGGCCTTGAGCGGCCAGGAGTCCAGGAGGACCCAGTCGTCGGCCCGGATGGGATGGTGAAACCAGATGGCGTGATCGATGGTGGGCCCGCCCCGCGGGGCGTCGGCCACGATGCCATCCGCAAAGCCGGACCCGACATCGGAGAGATACGTCAAGGCGCAGGCGTGGACGACCCGGTCGTCCGGTAACGAGCCCAGCACGCGGGACCACATGCGGGCCGGAACCGGAGTCTCGTCCGGTCCAAACGGCCGGACCGGCGGGAGGGGGCGGATGCGCAGGGACTGATCGAAGCGGGAGGTGAATGTCTGCTCGGGCAGGTCCTCCGGCGCCGACGGATCGACCTCCCGCTCAGCGGCGAACTCCGGGCCCTCCCGGTCCTCGTGAAACGAGGCGGACATGCTGAAGATCACCTCGCCCCGCTGCTGGGCGACAACATGCCGGGCGGAAAAAGACCCGCCGTCGCGGTCCCGGGCCACCTGCAGAAGGACCGGCGAGTCGGCTCGACCGGGCCGAAGGAAATAGCCGTGCAGCGAATGGGGCCAGCGCCCTTCCGGCACCGTGAAGGCGGCCGCCCGCAGGGCCTGGGCCGCCACCTGGCCCCCGAACAGGGCGGGCCAGCCTTCGGCGGACTTCTCGTTGTACCCGAGGTACAGGTTGGTGTCGATCTCCTCGATGTCGAGGAGATCGACCATGTCAGTGACGGTGCGGTCGTCCGGCACTCAGCTGAACGGGAGGTCGCGGAAGGGCACGTCGCGGTCGACCGACGGCTCTTTCGGCAATCCGAGGACGCGTTCCCCGAGGATGTTGCGCATGACCTCGTTGGTCCCGCCGGCGATCCCCGAGGCGGGCGCGTTCAGTACCAACTGGCTGGGCCACTCCGCCTCGGTGTCCCCCGTCGACCAGGCCGTGGCGGCGGCTCCGGCGAGGCGAGCGGCGACTTCGCCCGAGCGGCGCATGAGCATGGCGCCGATGAGCTTGGCCACCGATCCCTCCGGACCCGGGACCCGGCCGGCGGCGACGGCGCCGCGGATGCGCAAGCCGACCATGTCGAGCACCCAGTAGCCGATCAGCAGGCCGGCCAGGTCCTGGCGAACCACGGGATCAGCCAGCAGCCCCCGGTTCCGGGCCAGATCCAGGTGCTTGGCGATCGGGCTCAACGGCGAGGTCTTCTCGGTGCTGCGGCCGGCGCCGATGGCGACCCGCTCGTTCATCAAGGTGGTGAGCGCGACGCGCCAGCCGTCGCCGGGCTCGCCGAGGATGTCGGCCGCGGGGATCCGCACCCCGTCGAAGAACACCTCGTTGAAGTTGGCCCCGCCGCTCATCTGGCGCAGCGGCCGGATCGTCACCCCGGGAGAGCTCATGTCGATGATGAACATCGACAAGCCGCGATGCTTGGGCTGGTCCGGGTCCGTGCGGGCGAGCACGATCCCGTACTGGGAGTAGTGGGCCCCGGAGGTCCAGACTTTCTGGCCGTTGAGCACCCACTCGTCTCCGTCGCGGTCCGCGGTGGACCGGAGGCTGGCCACGTCGGACCCGGCCGACGGTTCGGAGAACAGCTGGCACCAGATCTCCTCGCCGCGCGCCGCGGGGCGCACGAAGCGCTGCTTGTGCGCTTCGGTGCCGTGGGCCAGGACGGTGGGGATGCACATCCCGAAGCCGATGGTGAACACCCCGTCCGGGGTGGCGTAGTCCGCGGCTTCCTCGTTGAAGATGGTCTGGTAGCGGCCGGCCAGGCCTTGGCCGCCGTACTCCTTCGGCCAGGTCAGCGCGGCCAGGCCGGCGTCGAACAGGGCCGCCTGGTAGGTCCGGGCCACGTCCACCCGGTCGTCGCCCGGCGCGCCGTCCTCGGGCGAGCCGTCGGCGCTGCGGCGGGGGGCGTGGGCGACCAGGAAGTCACGGGCCCGAGCCCGGAAGGCGTCCTCGTCGGCCGTGACCTGGTCGTGATCAATGGTGGTGGCGGTCATGGCTACTCCCCTGTCGGTCGTCCGGCCCGGGCCATTCTGGCGCCCCGGACCGGGCCCCGGCCACCCGGGCTGGCGCTTCGCCCTGCCGTCAGCTGCCGCTACGGGCTCCTACGGGCTCCTGACCCCGGACGGCTGGAGGAGTTCCTCAATGGCCGGAGGGGGGTCGCCGAGGGCGCGGCCGGCGATGGCCATCGCCCGATCGACGGCCTCGCTGGTGCGGAGGTAGTCGACGGGCGACTTGCCGTGCACCCGGGCGGCCATGATGGCGCCGGCGTGCCGGACGGCCAGCTCCCGGTCCGCGGGTCCGTCGTAGGCACGCCACACGGCGCCGGCGGCCTCGGTGAGGGCGGAACGGGCGCCGGCGGCCTCGGTGAGGGCGGCGCGGGCGCCGGCGCCCGTGGCGCTCGTGCCGGCGCCGGCCCCGGCTTTGGCTTCGGTCGAGCGGCACGCCTTGAGCAGCAGGTGGGCGACGACCATGCCGAGGTCGAAGGCGGGGTCGCCGGCGTGGACGATCTCCCAGTCGAGCAGCACCGGGGGTCCGGAGGTCACCAGCACGTTCTTGGGGTTGAGGTCACCGTGGACGAGGCCCCCGCGGCACGCCCGGCCGCTGTCGTCGATCAGCCGGTGCAGGGCGGGACCCAGAGCGGGCACCCGGGCCACGGTGGTCCGGTAGTAGGGCCCGGTGCGCAGGGCATCGAAGAGGGCGCGCCCGTCCGGTCCGGCCAGAGCCCGCGGAGCCGGAACCCGGTGGAGGGCCGCCATGCCGGCGCCGATGGCGGCGGCCACCCCCAGGTCCACCCGGCCGGCGAGCAGTTCCTCCTTCCACGGGCGGGCCGGGGCCGTGATCAACTCCATGCCGAGCACCATCCGGTCCCGGTCGACGAAGGCCAGCCGCGGCACCCGCAGCGGGCCGACGCGCCCCGCCAGGACGGTCAAGGCGTCGGCTTCGCGCCCACCGCGGGACCGGTCGACGTACCACTCCTCGGCCACCGCCATCCGGCCGCGGGGCATCTTGGCCACCCAGGCCGGTCGCCCGTCCTCCACCACCGCCACCGCACTGGAGACCCCGCCGCGCAGCGGCCGCAGCGAACCCCCCGGGCGCATACGGGCGGTGTCCGTAAGGGCCGTCCGGAGGGCGCCGAGGTCGGCGGGATCGGGCGGCATGACCCACCTTGGCACGGACCTGGTCGTCCGGGCGAACGGCCGGCGCCCGCGTCGCGGTCGCCGACCGCATCGCAGCCTGGATCCGCGAACGGTTCCCGGTCTGACCGTCGGACCGGTCGGCCGGGATGCCATGCTGGGAACCACCCGGCACCAACCCACGTTGGAGGCACCGTGACCCAAGACCTACCCCCCACCCTGCGGGTCCACGTGGACCCCGACAAGTGCCAAGGGCACAACCGTTGCTACAGCCTGGCTCCCGAGCTCTTTGACGTCGACGATCTGGGAATGTCGGCGGAGAAGGGCGACGGCACCGTCCCGCCCGACGCTGGTGGAGAAAGCCCGGCGGGCGGTGGCCAACTGCCCCGAGTACGCCATCTCCATCTCGGAGACCGGAGCCATCGCATGACCAGCCGCCACCCGCCCGTCACCGACTGGGCCACGGATTTCGACCACACCGATCCGAACTGGGTCGCCAACCCCTTCCCCATCTGGGACGACCTGCGGGCCCGCTGCCCCGTCGCCCACAGCGACCGGTACGGCGGCACCTGGCTGCCGGTCCGGCAGGAGGACATCGCGGCGGTGGCCTACGACACCGACAACTACACCTCACGGTCCGTGGTGGTCAGCGAGGTCCGGCCCGGTCCCGACGACCTGCCGGCACCCATTGGGTTGGCGCCACCGATCACGTCGGATCCGCCTTTTCACGCCCTGGCTCGCCGCATGTTGCTGCCCGCCTTCTCGCCCAAGCCCATCGCGGCGTTGGAGCCGTTTACCCGGGAGCTGTGCCGGTCGCTGCTCGACGCCACCGCCGGCCAGCCCGAGTTCGACGCCGCGGTGGAGTACGCCCAGCACATCCCGCTGCGCGTCATCATCGGCATGCTCGGCTTCCCACAGGAGGACGCCGACATCTTCCGGAAGTTCATCCACCAGGTCCTCGAGGACGTCGACATGTCACCGGAGGAACGCCAGGCCGTCATCGCCGACGGGGAGATCGACGCCTACATGGACGCCCGCATCGCCGAGCACCTGGCCGAGCCCCGCGACGACCTGACCACCTTTCTTCTCAACGCCGAGCTCGACGGCCATCGGCTGCTGCCCGAGCACGTCCGGGGCACCATGGTGCTGCTGATGATCGCCGGGATCGACACCACCTGGTCGGCCATCGGGGCCGCGTTGTGGCACCTGGCCTCCCATCCCGACGACCGCCACCGGCTGGCGAGCGAGCCGCAACTGATGGACACCGCGGTCGAGGAGTTCCTCCGCGCCTACGCCCCGGTCACGATGGCCCGCCTGGTCGCCAGGGACCACCAGCTCGGAGGTCAGCAGCTCCGCGAGGGGGACTGGCTGCTGCTGCCCTTCCCCGCCGGCAACCGGGACCCGGACGCCTTCGCCGACCCGGACCAGGTCCAGCTCGACCGAGCGGACAACCGGCACGCGGCCTTCGGGCTCGGCATCCACCGCTGCCTCGGCTCCAACCTGGCCCGCATGGAGCTCCGGGTGGCCTTGGAGGAGTGGCTGGCCCGCTACCCGGACTTCGAGCTCGCCGATCCCGCCGCGGTCACCTGGTCGAGCGGTCAGGTGCGCGGCCCGCGCACCATCCCGGTCCGGGTGGCGAGCCGCCAGTAGCGAGGCGGCTTCCGGCGCGGCCGGAGCGGCGACCCTCCTACGCTGACGCCATGCAGGTCGCCGTGGTGGGATTGGGCAGCATGGGGCGGGCGTTCGCGGCCCGAGCCCTGGAGCGCGGCCACGCGGTCAGTGTCTGGAACCGCTCGCCGGGCCGGGCCGGCGAGCTGGTGGCCGCCGGCGCGGTGGAGGCCGAGGCGCCGAGCGCGGCCGTGGGCGCGGCCGACGTGGTGCTGGTCGTGCTCGCCGACGACGCCGCCGTCCTCGAGGTGTGCACCGGACCCGACGGGGTGTTGGCCGCGCTCGGGCCACGTACCGTGCTCGCCGACATCAGCACGGTCTCCCCGGACTCGGCCCGGCTGTTGGCCGGCGCCGGCCCGGAGGGACGTGTCCTCGACGCCCCGGTCATGGGATCGCCGTCGGCGGTCGTCGCCGGGCTCGGCCGGTTTCTGATCGGAGGTCCGCTGGAGACGGTCACCGCCCTCGAGCCCCTGTGGGGCGACCTGGCGTCGAGCTACGTCCACTGCGGTCCGGTCGGCGCGGGGGCGACCATGAAGCTCGTCTCCAACCTGCTCCTGATCACCGGGGTGGCCGCCCTGGCCGAGGGCATCGCCACGGCCCGCCGGAGCGGGATCTCCGACGAGCTCATCCGGTCGGTGTTGAGCAACAGCGCGGTCGTCAGCCCGGCCAGCAAGGTCCGGTTGGGGAGCCTGCTCGACGAGCAGCATCCGGGATGGTTTTCCCCGGCGCTGGCGCGCAAGGATCTCCGGCTCGCCATCGGGCTGGCCGAGCAGGCGGGTATCCACGTGCAGATCGGGCCCGCCGCCGACGTGCTGCTGGGCCGGGTCATGGAGGCCGGCGCCGAGTGGCCGGACTTCTCGGCGATCATCGAGGCGCTCGCCTAAACGGGCCTCAGCCGGCGCCACCGATCACCACCCAGCGGGATCCGGCGGTCCGCGCCAGCATGCCGACCAGGCGGGCCCCGATGAAGGCGTCCAGTCCGGCCCAGATGCCGCCGATGCCCCAATGAAAGTGGAAGGCGGCCAGGGTGACCGGGACGAACACACCGAACGCCGCGAGCAGGGTGAGGGTCCGCATGAAGCCGACGTCGCCGGCGCCGATGAGCACCCCGTCGAGGGCGAACAGGACGCCGGCCGCCGGTTGCATGCCGATGAGATACGGCCACAGCAGGTGGGACTGGTGCTGCACCGTCGCGGACGAGGTGAAGGCCGCGGGGATGAGGTACCAGCCCGCTCCCAACACCACCGCGGTGGCGATGCCGGCGCCCAGCCCGTAGTTGGCCACCTGACGGGCGGTGTGCCGGGCCGCGCGGACGTCGCCGGCGCCCAGGGCCGCGCCCACGAGCGACTGGGCCGCGATGGCAAACGAGTCCAGCAACAGGGCGATGAACACCCACAGCTCGTAGCCGATCTGATGGGCCGCGACCTGGGCCGTACCCATCCGGGCCGCCACGCCCGCGGCGGTGAGGAAGGCAGCCTGGAAGCCGATCTCCCGGAGCAACAGGTCCCGGCCGACCACCAGTTGGGCCCGGACCATCGGCCAGCGGGGCCGCCAGGGACGCCGCTCCGATCGCACCGCCCGCAGGAAGAGCACGCCGCCGATCACCTGGGCCGCCACGTTGGCCACCGCGGAGCCGGCCAGCCCCAGGCCGAGGGGATACACCAGGATCGGCGAGGCGACGGCTGACAGCACGTTGGCCGTCACCACGATCCGCACCGGCCTGCGGGTCTCCTGGACACCCCGCATCCACCCGTTACCGGCCAGGACCAGCAGGACGCCGGGTACGCCCAGCACCGCGATGCGGAACCAGGTCTCGGCCGCGTGCCCCACCGCCCGGTTGCCGCCGGCGAGTAGATGGAGAAACGGCCCCGCCAGGCTCTCGCCCAGGACGATCGCCACCAGCCCGAGACCGACGGCGAGGACCGACGCGGTAACCCCTTCGTCGACGGCGCGGGCCCGGTCGCCGGCGCCGAACCAGCGCGCCGCGCGGCCGGTCGTGCCGTAGTCGAGGAACGCCCCCACCATGGCGACCAGGGCCAGCAGGGTGCCCCCGATGCCCAGGCCGCCCAACGGCGTCGGTCCGAGGTGGCCGACCACCGCGGTGTCGATGAGGATGAAGGATGGCTCCGCGGCCAGGACCACGAACGCCGCCCCCGACAGCCGCAGCATCGTCCGGGTCGAAGGCGGTTCGCCTCGGGGGGACGCCACGCCGGTGGACGCTAGGGACGGGCTGCCCCGCCGGCAAGCAGGTTCCCCGAGGTCATCGATACTCCCGGCGGGCCTGGTGCGATTTGCATCACTGGTGCAGGCGAATCTCACCAGGTTGGGACCGCAGCGTGTGCGGTCGGTGTCAGCCGGTGGCGACCCGGCCGGGAACGCGGCCCGGCTGGGGCCGGCCCTCGCCGGCGAAGACCTGCATGTCGCGCGGCCCGACCGGCTCGCCGCACGAGGCGCAGATCACCTGGGTGTGGGTGAGGTGGCCACAACCCTTGTGGGCGAGTCGCAAGGGGGGACCGTCGGGCGCCGCGTAGCTTGTCGCCCCACTCGCGCATGGCGTTGACGACCGGCCACAGGTCCCGGCCCTTGTCGGTCAGGCGGTAGTCGTAGCGCGGGGGATGCTCCTGGTACGGGACCCGGACCAGCAAGCCGGCGTCGACCAGGCGCGACAGGCGCTGCTGGAGGATGTTGCGGGAGATGCCCAAGCGGCGCTGGTAGTCGTCGAAGCGGGTGATGCCCAGGAAGCAGTCGCGGATGACGAGCATGCTCCACCACTCTCCCACCACCTCCAGGCATTGGGCGACCGAGCAGTCCATGGCGGCGAAGCTCTTGCGTTCCACCCCGCCATGATAAGTCAGTTGCATAATGGAACGCAATCGCCTAGGTTCGGTTGCATGACGGAACGGACTGCGGACGAGCAGGCGGAGCGGCGCCGGCGGACGTTGGTGTTCGCGGTGACCGCGCTGGGAGCGTTCATGGCGTCGCTCGACCTGTCGATCGTCAACGTGGCCTTTCCCGCCCTCCAGCATTCCTTCCCCCATGATTCCCGGGCCACCCTGGCCTGGGTGATCACCGCCTACACCATCGTGTTCGCCTCGCTGCTGGTGACGGCCGGGCGGACCGCGGACCGGTTGGGGCGGCGGCGGGTGTTCTTCGCCGGCCTGGGCGTCTTCACCCTGGGCTCGGCGATGTGCGCGCTGGCGCCGTCGGTGGTGTGGTTGATCGCCGGGCGAGTCATCCAGGGCACCGGAGCCGCGGCGATGGTGCCGTCATCGGTCGGACTCCTCCTCGGCGCCTTTCCGGTCGCCCGCCGCTCGCAGATCGTGGCCCTGTGGGGTGGCGTGGGCGCCCTCGCCGTGGCGACCGGGCCCTCGCTGGGGGCGGTCCTGATCTCCGCGGGCGGCTGGCGGTGGGCGTTCTTCGTCAACCTGCCGATCGGGTTGGTGGCCTGGCTGGGTGGTCGCCGGGTGCTGGCCGAGTCGCGCCTCGAGGGCATCGAGGGCCGCCCGGACTATGCCGGGGTGGCCGTCCTGGTGGCGGCCCTGGCCGCCCTGGTCCTGGGCATCTCGCAAGGACCGACCTGGGGTTGGGGCAATGCCCGCACCGTCGCCTGCTTCGCGGTGGCGCCGGTGCTGGGCGCGGTGTTCGTCTACCGGTCGGCGCGGCACCCGGAGCCGGTACTGGACTTGCGGCTGTTCTCGGCCCGGTCTTTTTCCGTGGCCAACGCCGCGGTCGTGCTGTATGCCATGGGCTTCTACGCCATGCTCCTCGGCAACGTGCTGTTCTTGACCGGCGTGTGGCACTACACGATCCTGCGGGCCGGCCTCGCCATCACCCCCGGGCCGCTCGTCGTCGCCGCGGTCTCCGGGCCCGCCGGCCGGGTGGCGGCGCGGGTGGGATTCCGGGCCGTGCTGGTGGTCGGCTCGGTGGTGTTCGCCGGCGGGCTGATCTGGTACGCCACCATGATCGGTCTCCACCCGCAGTTCTGGACGCGCTGGCTGCCCGGCGGCCTCCTCACCGGCCTGGGCATCGGCCTCACCTTCCCAGTCATGAGCGCGGCGGCGGTGTCGAGCCTGCCCGGCCATCGCTTTGCGGTCGGCAGCGCGGTCAACCAGACGGCCCGCCAGGTCGGCGGCTCCATCGGCATCGCCCTCCTGGTGGCGATCCTCGGCACCCCCCTCACCGCGGCGGCCGCCCTCACCGGCTTCCGGCACCTGTGGGTGTTCGCAGGCACGATGGCCGCCCTGTCCGGGGCCGTGTCCATCCTGCTGGGGCCGGCGACCCGCGTGCAGGCGGCGCCGGCGGTCGAGGCCGGCGCCCCGGCGCTGGCGCCCTCGGCCGAAGCGGTCGGCTGAGCGCTCCGGCCCACAGATCCGGCGCGGCGGCCGCGGACCGGCCATGATCTTGGGGGCTGCTGGTTGGCTACCGACAACCCGAGCGCCGAAGAAGGGGGCCAGATTGGAAACCTCGGTCGATGAGATCGCCAGTGGTATCTACCGCATCTCCACGTGGGTCGACGAGATCGCCCCGCCGGCCGGCTTCACGTTCAACCAGTTCTTGATCAACGCCGATGAACCGTTGCTGTTCCACACCGGGCTGCGGCACATGTTCCCGCTGGTGTCCGAGGCGGTGGCGCGCATCGTGCCGGTCGAACGGCTGCGCTGGGTGACGTTCGGGCACGTCGAGGCCGACGAGTGCGGGGCCATGAACGACTGGCTCGCCGCCGCCCCAGACGCTCAGGTGGCCCACGGGGTGACCGGCTGCCTGGTCTCCCTCAACGACCTGTGCGACCGGCCGCCGCGCCCGCTCGCGGACGGGGAGACCATGGACCTGGGCGGCAAAGTGGTGCGCCACATCGACACGCCCCATGTCCCCCACGCCTGGGAGGCCCGGGTCCTGTACGAGGAGACCACGGGGACGCTGCTGTGCGGGGACCTCTTCACCCACTTTGGCCACGGACCGGCCGTCACCGATCACGACATCGTGGGGCCGGCCATGGAAGCCGAAGCCATCTTCCGGTTCTCCTGCCTGGCGCCCGACACCGCCGCCGTCATGCGCCGGCTCGGGGATCTGGAACCGCGGACGCTGGCGTTGATGCACGGCTCGTCCTTCGCGGGCGACGCCGGGCGGGCCTTGCACGACCTGGCCGGCGCCTACGAGACGCAATATCTGAGCTGAGCTCTCGCCGGCGCGGCCCCGGTCCGGACGGCGTACGCTCGACCACCGCGACAACGGTCGCCACGCCCGCCGCGACCGGCCCAGGGAGGAGCGATCCGATGAGCACACCAGGCACACCAGGGGCTCGCCCGGCTCGCCCGGCTCGCCCGGCTCGCCCGGCTCGCCCGGCGACCAGCGCCAACCGTCGCCTCCCGCCATCGACCCAGAGCTGCTGGCCGACGCCGGCCGGCGCCTCGACGCCGCGGTGGCGCTGCGCCGGCGGATCCACGCCCGCCCCGAGACCGGCCTGGACCTGCCCGTCACCCAGGAGGCGGTCCTCGACGCCCTCGACGGGCTGGGGCTGGATCTGAGCACCGGCACCGCGACCACCTCGGTGGTGGCGGTCCTGCAGGGCGACCGGCCCGGGCCGACCACCCTCCTGCGGGCGGACATGGACGCCCTGGAGATGCCCGAGAGCACCGGCCTGGACTTCGCCTCGACCGTCGACGGCAAGATGCACGCGTGCGGCCACGATGCCCACGTGGCGATGCTGGTCGGGGCCGCCCGGGTCCTGGCCGACCATCGCGCCGAGCTGGGCCGGGTGGTGTTGATGTTCCAGCCCGGCGAGGAGGGCCACGGCGGCGCCCGGATCATGCTCGACGAGGGACTGCTCGCCACCCACGGCCGGATCGACCGGGCCTTCGCCCTCCACGTGACCCCGAACATGCCCTCCGGCCTGGTCGGCTGCCGGGCCGGCCCCATGCTGGCGTCGTGCGACGAGTTCCGCATCGTCGTGACCGGGCGGGGCGGCCACGCCTCGATGCCCCATGACGCCACTGACCCGATCCCCGTCGCGTGCGAGATCGTGACGGCCCTGCAGTCGATGGTGACCCGGGTGGTGCCGGCCTTCGACCCGGCGGTGGTCACGGTGACCCGCCTCGTCGCCGGCACCGCGTTCAACGTCATCCCCGAGTCGGTGACGTGCGAAGGGACCATCCGTTCGGTGTCCGATGCGTCGCGCGACCTGGCCATCACCGGCCTGCTGCGGGTCGCCGAGCACGTGGCCGCCGCCCACGGCTGCCAGGCCGCGGTCGAGGTCATCGCCGACAGCCACTACCCCGTCACCGTCAACGACGCCACCGCCGCGGCCCGCACCCTCTCCGTGGCCCGGGACCTGATCGGCCCGGGGCGGGTGGTGCAGATGCCCACGCCCGTCATGGGCGCCGAGGATTGGTCCTACGTCCTCCAGCAGGTGCCGGGCTCCATGGCCTTCCTCGGCGCCGGTCCTCCAGGGGTGAAACACCCCGCCCCCAACCACTCCAACCGCATGCTCATCGACGAGGCGGCGATGGCTACCGGAATCGCCCTGCACGCGGCCATGGCCCTCAACTAACTCGGGGGGTGGCTGGTCGACTCCGCCAGCTGCTTGATCCCCTCGACGGTGGCCTGCATATTGGCGCGCCACTCTTCCAGGCGCCGCTCGATGATGCGTTCCTCCTTGTCCGGCCGGGCTTCGATGGCGGCCGTCAGGCCGGACCGGGCGGGCCCCATGCGAGCCGACTGCCGCAAGCGGGTGCCTGCACCTTCCGGCTCCAGCTCGAACCGCCACGAGGCGGCGACCCCGCCGTCGCCCTGGACGTCCCAGCCGAACACCCGGCCGTCGTCGCAGGCCACCACCACGCTGGTGCTCTGCCACGCGCCGATCGCCGGATGCTCGTTGCGGCCCCGAAAGGAGGCGCCCACGGCCGGCCCCGGACCGTCGCCCACCCACTCGGCCCCGCAGAACTCGTTGGAGAAACGGGCGGGTAGTTGGATGTCGGTGACCAGCGCCCACACCCGGACGGGCGGGGCGGCCACGAAGATCTCGGCCTGCGCAGTAGGGCCATCGACGTAGCGCACCATTCCCTCCCTCCGTTGGAAGACCGTAGCCTGGTTCGGTGGCCGAGTCTCGGGGGTCGGCGGGAGCGGCGGGGCCGGCGGGAGCGGCGGGGCTGGCGGGAGCGGCGGGGCTGGGCCAGTTGCGGGTGGCCATCGGGATCGGCGCCGTCGACGAGGCGTCCGCCCGCTTCGTGATCGAGGCCGAACGGCTCGGCGTGGACTCCGTCTGGGTCCCCGAGGCGTGGGGCTACGACGCCCTGACACCGCTGGCGTTCCTGGCGGCCCGCACCTCGACGGTGCGACTGGCGTCGGGGATCGCCCAGCTCGGGACCCGGACGCCGGCGCTGCTGGCCATGTCCGCCATGTCGTTGGCGGCGCTTTCCGGCGGCCGATTCCTCCTCGGTCTCGGCGTCAGCGGGCCCCAGGTGATGGAAGGGTGGCACGGGGTCCGCTTCGAATCGCCGCTGGCCCTGACACGGGAAACCATCGAGATCGTGCGGCAGGTGGCCCGGGGCGACCGCTTGGCGCACTTCGGTCCCGCGTTCGAGATCCCGAGGCCGGGGGGCCCGGGCCGGCCGATCCGGTCGATGGCGCCGCCGGCGGTCATTCCCGTCTACCTGGCCGCTCTGGGCCCGAAGAACCTAGCCCTGGCCGGGGAGGTGGCGGACGGCTGGATCGGCAACGCCTTCATGCCGGAGACGGCGCCGGCGTTCCTGGATCATCTGCAGGTCGGGGCGGCCCGGGCCGGTCGGTCCATCGGGGATCTGGACCTGGTGATCCCGGTCGGGCTGGAGATCACCGACGATGTGGATGGGGCCGCGGCCCGGCACGCCGCCGGGTATGCGTTCACCATCGGCGCCATGGGCACCGAGTCCCAGAACTTCTACAACGCGGCCTTCGCCCGCCAGGGCTACGGCGACGACGTGCGGGCCGTCGAGCAGCTATGGCGGGACGGCAAGCGGGAGGAGGCGGCGGCCCGGGTCCCACGCGACCTCGGGTTCCGGACCAACCTGCTTGGCCCGCCAGCAGTCATCCGCGATCGCCTTTGGGCCTACCGCCGGGCCGGGGTCACCACCCTGCAGGTGAAGCCATCCGGCACGGACTCGGCGGCGCTCGATGCGCTCGCCGCCGTCATCGACCTGGTGGGCGAGGTCAACGCCTCGGGTGCAGACCGGGGTGGCTGAGGCGGGGCGGGGCGGCCCCTGGCCGGCGGCGGGGCGAGGTCGGGCGGCGGGGCGAGGTCGGGCGGCGGGGCGGGGCGGGGCGGCCCCTGGCCGGCGGCGGCTACCGCCGACGGCTACCGCCCGCCGGCGAGGGAGATGCGCCAGATGCCCCGCCCGTGAGTGGCGGCGTAGAGGTAGCCGTGGGGGCCGACGGTGACGTCGTCGACCACGGCGTTGGGCAGGCCGGTCCCGAGCCGTGACCATTCGGTCGAGCGACCCGCGCCGGCCGGGGCCGTGAACATCCCCTGATCGGTGGCGAGCGCCAGCTGGTGGCCCATCAGGACGAGGGCGTCGCCGGGCACGTCGGGCAGGTTGCCGGAGATGTCGGTCCACGACTTCCCGCCGTTGCGGGTCTCGAAAACATGGCCGACACCGCCGCCCGGGATCCAGCGCCGCGAGAAGCCGTTGAAGACCGCGTAGGCGTGGGCCGGGTTGGCCGGGTCGACCGTGACGCCGGCGATGTACCGGTTGGGCAGGCCGGTGGTGCTCACCTGGTGCCAGGTGCCGCCGTAGTTGGTGGCGATGCCGGAGGCAAAGGCCGGCCCCGGGTTGCCACCACCGGAGACCCAGGCCGCGTAGATGATCTGGCCGGAATGGGCGGACGACAGGGCGGTGACGGCATCGCCGGCGCCGGTGTCGTAGACGTTCGTCCAGGTGCAGGCCGAGTCGGTGCAGCTGGTGTTCCAGCCGGCCTTGGTGACCCACACGTACCGGCCGCCGGTCACCCACACGTTCGAGTTCTGCTGGTCGGGGATGAGTGGGGTGACGAAACGGGCGCTGGGATCGCAGTCGGGCCGGAGCTTCAGCCCGACGGTGGCCTGGGCCGCGCACGTCGGGCTCACCGGGTCGTAGAAGGTGTGCCCGCCGTCCGTCGAGGAGTACATGGTGCCGTCCGTGTACTCGCCGACCATGCGGTTGGCGTTCTCCGGGTCCACCACCACGTCGAATCCGTCCCCGCCAGCGGGCTCGACCATCTGCGGACTCCCGGTCGCCAACAAGGACGTCCCGTTGTCCTGCAGCCCGCCCCACACGCCGACGCCGGCGCCGTGCGGGCCGAGCTCCCCGGCCCGGGCGTCGTAGTACTGCAACGACTCCAACGTGGCGTTGAGATCGGTCCAGTCCCCGTACATCTGGGTGTCGCGCAGCGGACGGCTGTAGACCCCGCCGTCGTTGCCGATGACGATCTGGTGGTTGGCGATCATCATGGCGTGCTGGTCCGGGTGGGTGACATTGGGGCACCCCGCGGCTGCGCTGTTACAGGCCAGGCCGTAGTTCCAGTAGGGGCTCGCCGTCACCCAGGTGGTGCCGGCATTGGTGGACTCGAACACCTCTTCCAGGCCGGCGTAGACGTGGTCGGGGTTCTTGGGGTCGACCGCCAGGTCCTGGTTGTACCAGGCCTGGACCCCGACCCCGTAGCCGGATCCGACGGCCAACGCCGATCCCGACGCCGCCAGCTTGGCCTCGTCGGCGATCTTGGTCCAGGGCCCCGCCACGCGGGCCGGGCTGCCGCTGGAAAGGAAAATCCCCTGCAGGACCGATTCGTCGCCGGCCGCGATCATCGACAACGACTGGACGATGGCGTACAGCTTGGTCCCGTCCGCGGAGTAGGCGAAGGTGGTGCGGCCGATGTCGGGTCCGTTGATGTCACCGGTGACGGTGACCGGCGAGAAGGTGGCGCCGCTGTCGGTCGACTGGTAGAAGCCGTTGTTTTCGGTGTTGCCGGGCCCGTGCCAGCCGATGGCGGCGATCACCACATGGCCGTGGGAGCCGGGCTGGACCGCCACGTCGGTGACCTGTTGGTCGTAGGGAGGGTTGTCGTTGGCGCCGAAGGGATCCAGGACCTCGGACCACGAACTGCCGCCGGCGGGCAGGCGGAACAGCCCGTTGTTGGTGGCGGCGTAGGCGTCGCCCTTGGGATCGAACGTGAGCCGGAACACCGTCCGGGACACCAGCGGGTTGTTGCCCAGGGCGTCGTCGCCGATGCGACGGAAGCTGGCGCCGTCGTTGCCGGAGCGATACACGCCGGTCCCGGCGTAACTGTCCTGGGACGTGTTGGCTTCGCCGGTGCCCACCCACAGCGAGCCGTCGATGGGATTCACCGCCAGCGACCCGATCGAGAGGCTGGGCTTGGAGTCGAAGACCGGCGTCCAGTGCTGGCCCTTGTCCCAGGACCGCCAGACGCCACCGTCGGCCGTGCCCGCGAACCAGGCCCCGTCGGGGGTCTGGGCCAGCGCGGTCGTCCGCCCCCCCACCAGCGAGAACCCGGCGCCCACATTGGACCAGAACGGGTCGGTGTAGTTACTGGGCTGGGCGTTGTAGGGCTCGTTGGTCACCTGCTGCCACGCCGACCCGGAGCCGGCCAGGCCGGCGCTCTGCTGGGCCGCGCTGACGAGCGCGGCCCCGGAGACGGTGGCGGCCGGCGCGGTGCGCTCGAAGTCGTACTGGGCGGCCTGGGCCGCCAGGTCCCCGTCATCGGGCGTGTGGCTCGACGTGGTCGCCCCGCCGGTGGTGTGGGTGTAGGCGACCTGCGCCTGCTGGCGGGCGGCCGCCCCATGGACGCCGCCGGGAGCGGCGGCCCCGATGCCGCCCATCGACATGGCTGCGCCGACCGCCATTGTCCCGACCAGAGCCAGCCGCCACGGAACCCGATGCATAACGTCCTCCCCAATGATGGAAGTTATGGTTGTTTTGTCGGAAGGCCGCCTGTTACAGGCGGTTCTTGTCAGCGGCGGACGATAACACACGTTCCGGCCGGCGTCTGCTGCCTGGTTGGAGCGCCCGGCCTCGCCGGTCGGGTGATCTGATCACTACCCTCCCGGACAGGAGGTCACACTTATGAGCGCCACGACGGTCATCCGCAGCGACTTCGCCGAGGGGGTAGCGACCATCACCCTCAACCGGCCCGAAGCCCGTAACGCCCTCAACAGCGAGCTCCTGGCGGCCCTGCCGCAGGCGCTCATCGCCGCCGATGGCGACGAACGGGTCCGCGCCATCGTCCTCACTGGCGCGGACCCGGCCTTCTGCGCGGGCCTGGACCTCAAGGAGCTGGGGTCGACGGGCGCCAACCTGGGTGCCGGCGAGTGGCCGGCCGGCGCCGAGCGCAGCACCCGGGCCCCGTGGCCGGTGCTGACGAAGCCCATCATCGGTGCCGTCAACGGGTCCGCCGTCACCGGCGGCCTCGAGATAGCCCTGCAGTGCGACTTCCTGATCGCGTCCGAACGGGCCCGGTTCGCCGACACCCACGCCCGGGTCGGGGTCATGCCCGGCTGGGGCCTCACGGTGCTGCTGCCCCAGGCCATCGGGCTGCGCCGGGCCAAGGAGATGAGCCTCACCGGCAACTTCGTCGACGCCGCCGAGGCCCTGCACCTCGGGCTCGTCAACCGGGTGGTGCCCCACGACGAGTTGGTCCCGACCGCCGTCGGCCTGGCGCGCGACATCGCCTCCAACGACCCCGACGGCGTGGCCACCCTCCTGGCCTCGTACAAGGAGACCGCGCTCACCACTGCCGCCGAGGGACTCCTGATCGAGCGGCGGGTGTCCGAGGCCTGGCGCGGCGATCATTTCGATCCCGCCGAGGTCGAGCGGCGCCGGGCCGCGGTGCTGGCCCGGGGTCGATCGCAGACCTCGTGAAACCGGCCTGACCATCCCGGTGCGCCTTCCGGCCGCGTCCCTCGTGGTGCTCATCGGTCCCTCGGGCGCCGGCAAGTCGTACTGGGCCGCCGAGAATTTCCGCCCCGAGCAGATCGTGTCCTCGGACGCCCTGCGCGCCGCGGTCGGCGCCTCCGAGCACGACCAGCGGGCCGGCGCCGACGCCTTCGAGGTGCTCGACCTCATCCTGACCCGCCGGGTGGCCCGCCGGCTCTTGACCGTCGTCGACACCGTCGGCCTCGACGCCGACCGGCGCGCCACCTACCGCGACCTGGCCCGCCGGCACGGGCTGGCGTGCCACGCCGTGGTGTTCGACACGCCGGCCGAGGTGTGCCGGGCCCGCAACCGCACCCGGGCCCGGCCGGTGCCGGCCAAGGTGCTCACGGGGCAGATCGCCGCCCGCGACCAGGTCGCGGCGCAGATCGCCGCCGAGGGCTTCGACGCCGTCCACCCGCCCCAGCCGGTCGACATCGTCCCCGCCGAACTGTTGGCGGCACCAGATGCGGCCGAGCGGCAGCGGCGCCAGCCCACCGGGCTCCGTTTCGGACTCCAGCTGTCGTCGTTTGCCGGCGGCGACGGCAAGGAGCGGTTCGACGAGCGGCTGGCCGAGGCCGCCGCCCTGGCCGAGGCGGTGGGCTTCACCAGCCTGTGGGTCATGGACCACGTGGTGCAGATCCCGCAGGTGGGGCGACCGTGGGAGGACATGCCCGAAAGCTGGACCACCCTGGCCTGGCTGGCCGCCCATACCCGCACGGCCCGCCTCGGCACCTTGGTCACCGGCGTGACCCTGCGCAACCCGGCCCACCTGGCCAAGATCGTGGCCACCCTCGACGTGTTGAGCAACGGCCGGGCCGTGTGCGGCCTGGGCCTGGCGTGGTGGAAATGGGAACACGACCTCTACGGCTGGACCTTTCCCGCCCCGGGGGACCGCTACGCGCTCCTGGAGGACACCCTGCAACTGCTCCCCGTCATGTGGGGCGCCGGATCGCCGCCCTTCAAGGGCCGGGTGCTCGACGTCCCGGAGACCATTTGCTATCCCCGACCGGTGCAGACCCACCTGCCGATCCTGGTGGGCGGCTCCGGTGAAAAACGGACCCTTCGCCTGACCGCCCGCTTCGCCGACGCGTGCAACCTGTTCGGCGACCCGGCGACGGTCGCCCGCAAGCGGTCAATCCTGGAACGCCACTGCGAGGCGATCGACCGGGATCCGGCCGAAGTGCAGGTGACTCACCTCTCCACTGCCGTCGTCGCGGACTCCCGTCGGGAGTTGGCCGTGACCGTCGATCGCCTGGGCTCCACCGCCGCCACCGCCGAACAGACCACCGAACGGCTCGGCGCCGGCCTCGTCGACGACCAGATCGGCCGTTACCGGCAGCTGGCCGAGGCCGGCGTGCACACCGCCATCGTGGCCCTGCCGGACGTGTTCGCGCCGGGGGCGCTCGAACGGTTCGGGCGGGTCATCGCCGCGTTCGATCGGACGGGGCCGGTATCGGCCTGGTAACGGCGGCCGGCTCGTCGTCCGCCAACTCGTACAGCGGCTCGCCGCGCCGGAGCCGGGTGGCGATGCGCACCACCTGCGGCAGCTCGCGGCGCGTCGGGGTGTGGGCGGCCAGGAAGCGGGCGGTGCCGGCGAGGATGAGGGCGGCCTGCTCCGAGCCTTCCGGCCAGGCCGCGGACTGGCGCACGGCCGCTTCGTACATCTGAAACCAGTGGAACTCGGCATCCTCGTGCAGCAGCGCCGACCCCAAGGCGGCGAGCGCCTCGGCCCGGCTGCCGCCCCCGCGGAGCCAGCCGTACACGATGGCGCCGGCGTCGTCGACCCGATCCTGCTGGTCCCAGCAGGTCTGGAGGGCACCCAGGTGGGGCGGGGCCGATTGGGCGGCGTGACGACCGGGCAACAGGGCGGCGGGCACGTTGAGGAACCGGTCCAGGAAGACCTTGAGGGCACCCTGGTAGATCCCCCGCCACAGTTCCGGCGCCGGCGACCGCCGCACCATCTGGTGGACCGCGTTGGCGGAAGTGAAGGCGTGGTGGATGACGTCCCAGTCGCCGTGGTCGTTTTGGGTGTGGAAGCGGGTCACCCGGAGGGCAGCGGCGTAGGCGACGGCCCGGGCCAACTCCTCGGCGGCCGCGCCGGCGTCGACGGCCCGATCCAGGGCGGCGACGATCTCGGCCGGGTCGTCACCGAGGATGATCCACGCCAGGGCGTCGACGTCGTCGTCGCCCCGGAACCGGCGAACGGACGCGGCCGCGAGGCGATCGGGCAACTCGCGGTCGGCTCGGGCCAGGAGCCCGACGAGGTCGAAGGGATGGCGCCAGGCGCCGGTCTCCTCGGCCCGGGACGCCCCGGCGGTCTGATGGGCGAGGGACGGGAGCACCTGGCCGGCGTGGTCCCAGCCCAGATGCTCGAGCACCTCGAACGCCTTGTTGGTGAAATCGATGGTGTGGCCACCGTCGAGGAACACGTGATCGGTGGCGGCCGCGCCCATGATGGCCGCCACGTCGCCGGGCGACTCCGCCGAGCGGACCGCGCTCGCCAGGCTCCGCTCGGCCGCGTCGCCGCTGCGGGTGTCGATGAAGCGGCGGTACCAGCGCCGCAGGCGGTCCGCTGGCAGCCTGGTGTCGAGCGCTTGGAGGGGGAACCGGGGGGCGCGGCCTCGGGTGTCGCGCGACACGAATGCCAGCCCGTGGACCAGGGCCAGGATCCGACCTTCCGGGTCGAGGTCCGGCAGCACGTTCGTCATGGCGGTGAGCACCGTGAGGCCGGATCCCCACCCGGCGGCCCGGTAGCGGGTGCCGAAGTCGACCCCCGCGCCCACCACCCGCGCCGTGGCGTCGGTGGGGCCGGATTCCTCGAAGAGGCCCAGGACGGCCTTGGTCATCACGAGCGTCAGCCCCTGCTCGAGTCCTTCGTCGAGCCGGCGCAGGTAGTGGGCGACCCGATCTCCGGGGGGTTCGACGATGACGACGACGTCGTCCCCGTCGAACTCGACCGGGTAGGCCCGCACGTCGTCGGCAAAGGGATCGAGCGTTCCCCCGGACTCCAGGTCGAAGCGGGCGTGGTGCCAGTGGCAGGTGAGCAGGCCGCTTTCCACCGTGCCGCGGTGCAGCGGAAAGCCCAGGTGCGGGCAGCGGTCGTCGACGGCGTAGGCCTTGTCGTCCGACCAGAAGACGCACACGGGCTGGGTCCCGATCTTGGTCACCAACTGGCCCTTGGCCATCAGCTCGTCGCTACCACCCACCCGGATGCGCTCTGGCATGGGATCCTCCTCGTCGTCCACGTCCGTCAGCAGGCTACGACCTCAAGTCTCCTTGAGGTCAAGGGGTGGGCTCAGGGGGCGGGCTGAGGGGGGCCGGGCCTCAGTAGCCGCCGCCCGAGCCCGACCCGCCCGACGTGGTCGCCGGCGTCGAGGAGGTAGTGGTGGCCGGCATGCCACCTGCGGTGATCGCCGTCCAGGTGCCGCCGAAGCTGACGACGCCCTCGCCGTTGGCCTGGCCTGACCCGGTGTCACCCGAGTAGGTGTAGAGCGGCCAGCCTCCGTAGGTGAGGCGCGCCGCACCCGACGGGTCCTTGGCGGTGCCGAGGAGCGAGACCTGGGCGCCGGTGCCGGCGGCGCCCGCGGTGACGCCGGAGGGCAGGGCGGCCGGCGGCCAGAAGGTGGTGCAGCCGTTGCCGGTGACGCAAGTGACCTTTCCGCCCTGCTCCGAGGAGAGGATGTAGAGGGTGCGGCCCTTGCCGTTGACGAGCACGGTGCCGAGCTTGGGGACAGTGGCGGTGCTCACCGTCACCGTCGCCGCCGGGACGGGGGCCGGCGACGCAGCCGGCGAGGTGGCCGCCGGCGCCGCGCCGGTGGTCGCCGGCGAAGTGGTGGCGGTCTTGGCTGATGAGCTCCCGCAGGCGGCGAGCAGGAGCGCGCCGCCGGCCATGGCCGCCAGCGGCCACGACAGGGTGCGAGGGCGTACGCGAACAAAGGGTGAAGTCATGGTGTTTTCTCGGCCTCCCGACGCGAAATTCTCAGTCGTATTACGCCGGGGCGCGACGGGGAGATTGCTGGCAGACTTCGGGCATGCGGGTCACCGGACTCGACCACCTGGTGCTCAACGTCGCCGACGTCGAGCGGTCGCTGGCGTACTACTCCGAGGTGCTCGGACTCCCGGGCGAACGGGTCGAGGAATGGCGGCGGGGCGAGGTCCTGTTTCCGTCAGTGCGCATCGACGCCGGCACCATCATCGATCTGCTGCCCGCGGCCCGGGAGGGGGAAAACCTCAATCATCTGTGCCTGGTCGTCCCCGCGTCCGATTGGGAGGAGGCGCTCAACTCGCCGGCGGTCGAGGTCCTGGGCGGCCCGGCGGAGTTGTTTGGCGCCCGCGGCCAGGGCCTGTCGTTCTACACCCGCGACCCCGATGGCAACACCATCGAACTGCGCCACTACGGCGACTGAATCTCCGCGGCCACCCGCTTGGGGACGACCATGCGCCACGCGTCCAGGACGAGTTCGCGGAGTTCAGCCGCGTCGATGGCGGCCAACCGCACCACGACCCAGTGGTAACGCAGATCGGAAGACCGCGGCATCAGAAATTTCTCCGGATCGGAATCGACCAGCGCCGACCGCTCCTCCTTGGGAAAGGCGAATCCCATCAGCGATTCGTCGCGTGAGAACGCCAGGTAGACGAGGCGGCCCACCCGGAACTTGACCCGATCGCCAACCACCACCTCGTAGCTGCGCGGCAGGGAGGCAACCAGCTTCCGCACGTCCTCTATCGTCGCCATCCAGCTCGACGTTATGGAGGCCGGCTGATGAGTGCCAAGTGGACCGCACGCGACGTGCCCGACCAGCGGGGCCGGGTCGCGGTCATCACCGGCGCCAACACGGGGATCGGCTACGAGGCGGCCGCGGTGCTGGCAGCCCGGGGCGCCACCGTGGTCCTGGCCTGCCGCAACGAGGAGAAGGGGCGGGAGGCGGCTCGCCGCATCCAGGAAGCGTCGCCGGGCGCGGTGGTGGAGCTCGAAGCACTCGATCTGTCGTCGCTGGCCTCGGTGCACGGCTTCGCCAAGCAACTGCACGCCACCCACCCCCGGGTGGACCTCCTCATCAACAACGCCGGGCTGATGTGGACGCCCCCCGGCACCACGGCCGACGGTTACGAGCTGCAGTTCGGCACCAACCATCTCGGCCATTTCGCCCTCACCGGCCAAGTGCTCGACCTGCTCCTGACGGTCCCCGGGTCGCGGGTGGTGACGATTTCGAGCGTGGGCCACCGGACCGGCCGCATCGACTTCGAGGATCTGCAGTCCGAGCGCCGCTACGGCCGGCACCGGGCCTACGCCCAGTCGAAGCTGGCCAACCTGATGTTCACCTACGAGTTGCAAGGCCGGCTGGCGGCCATCAAGGCCCCGACCATCGCGGTGGCCGCCCACCCCGGCGGGGCCAGCACCGAGCTGGTGCGCAACGCGCCCGCGGCCATCCGGGTGCTCGAACGGGCCTTCGGCTCGTTGGTGATGCAACCGGCGTACATGGGCGCCTGGCCCACTCTGCGGGCCGCAGTCGACCCGGACGTGCGGGGCGGCGATTACTACGGGCCGTCCGGTTTCCTGGAGCAGCGGGGCGCACCGAAGCTGGTCCACTCGTCGAAGCGGTCGTACGACCGCGGGACCCAGCGCCGCCTGTGGGAGGTGTCGGAGCAGTTGACCGGCGTCATCTATCCCGCCGGGTTGTAGCCGGGCCAGGCGTTGGACACCGGCCCGCCGTAGTCTCGCCTTATGAACTATCGATCACTCGGCCGTACCGGTGTAAAAGTCAGCCCGTTGTGCCTCGGCGCCATGATGTTTGGCGGCTGGGGCAATCCCGACCACGACGACTCCATCGCCATCATCCACGCCGCCCTGGACGCCGGCATCAACTTCATCGACACCGCCGACGTGTACTCGGCGGGCGAGTCCGAAACCATCGTCGGCAAGGCGCTCAAAGGGCGGCGGGACCAGGTGGTGCTCGCCACCAAGTTCCACGGCACCATGGGCGAGGATCCCAACATGGCCGGCAACTCCCGGCGGTGGATCATGCGGGCGTGCGAGGACAGCCTGCGCCGGCTCGGGACCGACTACCTCGACCTGTACCAGGTGCACCGGCCGGAGCCCGACACGGATATCGACGAAACCTTGGGCGCCCTGACGGACCTGGTCCACCAGGGCAAGATCCGCTATCTGGGCTCGTCCACCTTCCCCGCCTCGGCCATCGTCGAGGCCCAATGGGTGGCCGAACGGCGCCAGCGTGAGCGTTTTCTCTGCGAACAACCGCCCTACTCGATGCTGGTCCGCGGCGTCGAAGCCGAGATCCTGCCGACCTGCCAGAAGTACGGCATGGGCGTGATCCCCTGGAGCCCGCTTGCGGGCGGTTGGCTGTCCGGCAACTGGCGCCTGGGCGCCGAGAACCTGGGCAGCCGGCGGGCGTCGCGGATCCCCGACCGTTACGACATGTCCAAGCCGGAAAACCAGAAGAAGCTGGAAGCGGCCGACGCCCTGGCTGTCCTCGCCGAGAAGAGCGGGCTGAGCCTCATCCACCTGGCCATCGCGTTCGTCATCCGCCATCCCGCGGTCACCTCGGCCATCATCGGGCCCCGCACCCGGGAGCACCTCGACAGCCAGCTCGGCGCCGCGGACGTCCGGCTGACCGACGACATCCTGGACGCCATCGACGAGATCGTCCCGCCCGGGACGAACTACAGCTGGGCCGACGCCGGCTACGTGCCGCCGTCGATCGCCAGCGCCTGGCGGCGCCGGCGACCGCTGCGGTGATCGAGATCATGCGCTTCCGGCTGGCGCCGGGCGCGGACGTGTCGGCCTTCCTGGCCGCGGACCGCCGGGTCCAGACGGACTTCGCCTACCAGCAGGCCGGTCTGCTCCGGCGCACGACCGCCCACGACGGCGACGGCGGTTGGATCGTCATCGACCTGTGGCGCAGCCCCGCCGACGCGGCCGCCTGCGACGCCGCCTGGGGCCACGAGCCGGTGACGGCGGAGTTCATGGCGCTCGTCGACCCGGCCACGATCCACACGGAGCGTTACCAGGCCCTGGACTGACCCGGCGGGCCCGGCCCGGCCCGGCGTCGCCGCCGGGTTACTGCTGGACGAGGACGACCGGCTGGCCCTCGGGATCGCGGATGGTGGCCAGGGTCGGCCCGCCCGGAACGTCGAACGGCTCGGCCCCGATGCTGCCACCCAGCTCCACCGCCAGGTCCAGCGCGGCCCGGAGGTCGCGCACCTGGACGTACAGGGTCACCCCGGTGTGCTGGCCCTGGCGAATGTGGCCGGCCGGTCCGGGCTCGGGACCGCCGAGACCGGGGGCGATGTTCATGATCGGGCCGGCGCCGATGTCCCAGTGGCACAGCCCGCGATAGAACGCGGCCTGCCGTTCGGCGTCCCGAGCGACGATCTCCCAGTGCACCACCGGCCTGGCCCAGTCCTCACCCAGGCGCCACGGCGTCTCCCTTATCAGCGGTCCGGCTCATCAGCGGTCCGGCTCATCAGCGGTCCGGCTCATCAGCGGTCCGGCTCATCAGCGGTCCGGCTCATCAGCGGTCTGGCGACAGGTTGGCACAGGTGGCGGCCGGGCGGTCTCGCGGTTTGGCCGACGCGCCCGTCAGGCCCGGGCGGCGACCGGCAAACTGGTCGCCATCGTCGACGGGTACCGGGCATCGTGGAACAACTTGGCGGTCTGGGTCTCGATGCCGGGAATGGCATTGAACCCCGCCACCGCCACCACGGCGCCGGCCGGCGGCCCGACCAGGTACACCCACAGGTTGGCGAGGTTCGGGGCCAGCAGGGCCGGCGCCAGGCTGCGGGCCGGGTTGAGCGACGTCCCGGTCCAGGGGGCGCCCTGCCACACCAGCGCGGCGACGAGGATCCACACCAGCAGCGGGGTCCACGGCGCCGTCCGGGCCGATGACACCATGCCCAGGATGCCGGCGACCAGCAACGCGGTCATGAACGCCTCCACCCCGGCGGCCCCGGCCGCGCCCAGGCCGTGGCCCGGCTGGGTGACGCCGAGGCCGACGGCGCGGGCCTTCGCCCCCCACCACCAGCGCACCAGCGCGGTGCCAGCGAAGGCGCCGGCCACCTGGGCCACCACGTAGCCGGCCAGATCGTGGACGTGCATGTGGCCGCGCCGCCAGAACGCCAGGGAGACCGAAGGATTGAGGTGCGCGCCCGAGAGGCGGCCCAGCGGGCTGACCGCCACCAGCGAACCGCTGCCGGCGAAGAGCAGACCGGTGATCAGGAGGCGCGCCGAGTGGTCTGGCACGGCCGACGCCACCGGGCTGCCGGGCCCAAAATCGAGGCAGATCGCCGACAGCCCACCCAGCAGCAGGAAGGCGGTGCCCACCAGCTCGCAGGCCCACTCGGCCCAGTGCCAACCCCCGGTGGCGCCCGTTCCCACCACCTCGGCGCCGGCCCGGCCCGGCAGTCTCGACCGAGTCCCGCCGACCATGGCGTCGATGCTAGCGACGGCCCTGAGGGGCGCCGGCGGGGGGCAGACGGGGGGCCGGCGGGGGGCCGGCGGGGGGGCCGGCGGGCGCCCTGCGGGGGGCCGGCGGGCGCCCTGCGGGCCGAGGACCCGGAGACCCTGGCCCGTCTTTTCATGGGGGCGCTGACCCGAGGCGCCCATGCTCATCCAACTCGTCCCAACCCCGCCGCACCCGCAACGCGGTCGCCACCGGTATGCGGCGGCTGCTGTCGGGGTTGTCGGCCTAGGGCCGGCGGCAGCTGGGCTGGCGGTGAGCGGGATCCCAGCCGGCCGCGGCCCCTCTTTCTCTGACCGTTTCGTCGACCTCCGACGACTTAATTATATGGGAGACACATAAGTCGTCAGAAGTAAAGGAAACCGTCAGAGAATGGCCCGACCTAACCGCTGATCGAGCCGGGGGGCGGGACGGTGCCCGGGCCGGTGACCGAGCAGGCGAGCGCCGCCGGCGTGTCGCCCGGCGCCGCCAACCGTGGGAGGCCGGGAAACGTCGGCCGGCGCCGGGCCAGGGCCGTCAGGTCCAGGAAGTCGGTCAGGTCGTTGGCGTTGGCGTCGCGGTAGGTCAGCGCCGGCAGGTTCCACTTGCGCTCGATCAGGGCCAGGATCGAGGTGTGGTCGTGGAGCACGTGGCTCACGTGGCCCCGTTTGGCGTAGGGCGAAACCACCACGGCCGGCACGCGGAAGCCGTAGCGGGCGAACCCGTCGTAGGTGGACTCCCCCAGTTGCACGATCGGCGGGATGAGGTCGGGCGCCAGCGCCGGCGGCGGGGGCACGTGGTCGTAGTAGCCGCCGTGCTCGTCGTAGACCAGGACGAACAACGTCCGGGTCCACAGCGGCGACGCGCCCAGCGCCTGCACCACCTGGGCCAGCACGGCCTCGCCGAGCACCAGGTTCTGCGGGTTCTCCTGCGACTGCGTCGAGTAGTCGGGATCGAGCACGCTCACCGAGGGCAGGGCCCCGGCGGCGGCGTCGGCGAAGAACTGGTCGAAGGGCTTGCGGCGCAGCAACTCGCCGACGGTGTCGTCGGTGGGAAAGAGCTCCACCGTGGCGCCGATCGGAAAGCTGGTCACGTAGTTGGCCCAGCTGATGCCGTGGAAATCCAGCAGGTTGAAGATGGTCCCGTTACCGGGCAGCGGCAGGCTGACGTCGGGCAGCAGGTTGCCGAGCCCAGTGCCGATGTCGTCGGTCATCCCGGCCGAGGTGGCGGCGATCAGGTAGCGCCGGTTCGGGTCGGTCTGGCCCAGAACCGAGGAGAACCACCGATCGCCGATGGGGAACGTCGACGCCAGGCTGTAGGTAAACGGCAGGTCCCGTCCGTTCCAGTAGCCCATGGCCACCCCGCCGACGATTTCGGAGCTGCCGATGCTGATCGGGGTGGCCACGAAGCCGTCGTTGGCCCCGTCGTGGTAGGCGTTGTGGCTGGCGGTCCACTCCTGGCTGGGCCGGCCCGGGAGCTGACACGTCGTCGGCATGTGAAAGGCGTGCTGCACCCGCCCGTCGGGGTAGGGATTGGTGGCGGTCGGCCGGCCCTGCCGGTCGAGCCGGAAACCGTCGCCTCGGCCCAGCATCCCGAAGAGGTTGTCGAAGGAGTGGTTCTCGAGCATCAGCACCACGATGTGGTCGATGCCGGGTAAGAGGTCGGTGCCGGCCGGGAGGGTGAGGTCGGGGCGGAAGCCAGGCGCTCGAAGTTCCGTCCGGCCCAAGGCCCGCAACGCCGCCAATGGGCCGGCCGACGGCCCCGCGCTGGGGGCGGTCGCGGCCCGAGCCGCCGATGACAGGGCCTCCACCACACCCGGGCCCATGGCGCCGACGGCGGCGGCGCCGGCCGCGCCGGCGAGAAAGCGGCGGCGGCTCATGGCCTTCCCGATGGCCCTCCGGCCGCCCGACGGAGGCAAGGTCATGCTGATCAGTTCCGTGCCCGACTGGGATTCCCTGCCGGGGGGACCAGTGATTGACACCGCGCCCTGCTGCGGCCAAGCTGGGTCGAACTCAATGGACTACCGACAGTCCATTGACGGTGAAAAGGAGATCGGTGGCCGAATACGACTCCGTGGTGACCGGCGAGGGTGGACCGCCGACCCCCGCACCCCTGATCGGCCTGACGACCTACGTGGAGCCGGCCAACTGGGGATCATGGGGGGAGTCCGCCGCCCTCCTCCCCGAGGTGTACGTGAGCGCGGTCATCCGGGTGGGAGGCTGCCCGATCCTCCTCCCGCCCGCGCCGCTCGGGTTGGCCGACCGGGCGCTGTCCACGGTGGACGCGCTGGTGATCACCGGCGGCCCTGACGTCGACCCCGCGCGCTACGGCGCCCAGCCGCAGCCCCGCACCAGTGCGCCCCGGATCGAGCGCGACGGGTGGGAACTGGAGCTGTGCCGGCGCGCCCTCGAAGCGGATCTGCCCCTGCTCGCCATCTGCCGCGGCCATCAGGTGCTCAACGTCTGTCTCGGTGGCACCCTGCACCAACACCTCCCCGACGTGGTCGGCCACGACGACCACGCGCCGGCGCCCGGAGTGATGGGCACCACGTGCGTGTCGCTCGAACCCGGCAGCGTGTTCGCCGACATCTTGGGCCGGGAGAGCGATGTTCCGTGCCACCACCATCAGGCCATCGACCGGCTCGGCGCCGGCCTGCGCGTGGCTGCCTTCGCGCCCGATGGCACCATCGAAGCGGTGGAGGCGACCGGCCACCGGTTCGCCCTCGGCGTGCAGTGGCACCCGGAGGACAAACCGAGCGACGACCGGCTGTTCGCGGCGTTCGTGGGAGCAGCCGCGGCAGCGCGGGTCGGCTGAGCGTGACCGCGGCGGCCGTCCTCCACCCGGAACGGGCAAGCGAACCGAGTCTGCTCACCGTCAAGGCCGGGGACGCCATCTTCGGTCCGGTCCGGGCCGGCAACGCCTTCGAGGAGACCGTCGAGCGGCTCCTCACCGCGGTCAAACTCGGCATCGCCGCGCCCGGCAGCCAGCTTCCCCCCGAGCGCGAACTCTCCGACCGGCTCAACGTCAGCCGGGTGACCCTGCGCGAAGCCATCCGGGCCCTGCAGCAGAGCGGACACCTGGAGTCGCGGCGCGGCCGCTACGGCGGCACCTTCGTCAAAGCCACCCTCCCGGCCCTGGTCGCACCCGCCCCGACCCGGGTGGCCCCGACCCGGGTGGCCCCGACCCGGGTGGCCCCGACCCAAGTGGCCACGGCCCTTGGCCGCGACCTCGACGACACCCTCGTGCTCCGCGAGGTGCTCGAGGTCGGGGCAGCCGATCAGGCCGCGGCCGCCGCCCACTGGCGGCGCAGGCCGACGCGGACGCGGCCCACCTGACCGCCTGCCAGCAGGACTGCGGTCGGGCCGCCGACGTGGCCGAGTACCGGCGGCTGGACTCGCGTTTCCACGTGGCCCTGGCCGAGGTCACCGGATCCTCGTCGTTGACGGCGGCCGTCGCCGGCGTGCGGATGCGGGCCAACGCCCTGCTCGACACCATCCCGGTCCTGTGGCGCAGCGTCGAACATTCCGAGGTCCAGCACGCCGAGATCGTCTCGGCCATCCTGGCCGGCGACCGGATGGCCGCCCGGACCGCCATGGCCGAACACCTGTCGGCCACCGCCGCCTTGTTGCGGGGCTTCCTGGGCTGAAACCGGGCCGAGACCGGGCCGAGACCGGGCGCGGCCCCGACTATTCTGGTCGCTTTGGTGTGCCGGGAAGCCTGGTCGGCGTCGGGAGCAGCGCGCCTATGACCATTTCTCTTTCACCTTCACCGATCCGCCCGCGTCGACGGGTAACCCACGTGCGGCGGCGCCGATGACCGAGCGGGACGACGCAGGCGCGCCCCCCGTCGGCGTCACCGGGCGCGACGGGCAGCAAAAGCTCCCCAGCTGGCGGAGGGAAGCGCTGCGGACGACCTTCTGGCTGGTGCCGACCATGCTCGTCGTCGTCGCCGGCGGGCTGTTCGCGGTGACGTTCGAGATCGATCTGGCCGTGTATCACGGGCACCTGACGTTGCCTTTCTGGATCCGAACTGGAAGCGCCGACGCCGGCCGCCAAGTGCTCAGCGCCATCGCGGCCGCCATCATCACCGTCGTCGGAGTGGTGTTCTCGATCACCATCCTGGCGTTGACGCTGGCCTCGCAGCAGTTCGGGCCCCGCATGATGCGGAACTTCGTGCGAGACATCGGCAACCAACAGACGCTGGGCGTGTTCGTGGCGACGTTCGTCTATGCGGTGCTGGCGCTCGGTTCGATCACCAGCGACCCCCACGACGACTTCGTCCCCCACCTGTCGATCACCGTCGCCGAAGCCCTGCTGCTCGTGGATCTGGCGGTCCTCATCTACTTCATCCATCACATCGCCAAGTCGATCCAGCTGCCCGAGGTCATCGCCGGCATCGCCCGTGACCTCACGCGCGCCGTCGACGCAGAATTTCCCGCGGAGGCCGACGAGAAGTCGGGCCACTTGGCCGCGGTTTCGCCGACCGGCACCGGGAAATCCGTGCCGGAATTGCTGCAGCTCATCGAGGACAGAGGGGGCGTGGTGCCGGCCACCGCGAGCGGGTACCTGCAGTTCGTCGGTTACGCCCAGTTGGTCGACATCGCGGCTCGCACCGACGCGGTGATTCGCCTCAACCATCGTCCGGGTCACTTCGTGGTGGCGGGACGCCCGCTGGCCACGGTCTGGCCGCAGGGAGCGGCGCAGCAGGTGGCGCTGGAGTTGGCCAAAGCTCATGTCACCGGGCCCCACCGGACCCTCATGCAGGACCCGGTGTTTGCCATCGATCAGCTCGTCGAAATCGCCATCCGGGCGCTTTCCCCGGCCGTCAACGACACCTTCACGGCGCTCACCTGCATCGACTGGCTGTCGGCGGGCCTGAGCCGGGTCTCCCGCCGCACGCTGGTGGAAGGCGTGTACCGCGACCGCTTTGGCCGGGTGCGGCTCATCGAGTTCGATCCCTCCTACGCCCGCATGGTCAACCGGGCCTTCGACAAGATCCGCCAGGCGGCCAGGGGCATGCCGGCGGTGATCATCCGCATGCTGGATGCCTTGAGCACCGTCATGGACGAGACCCAGTCGCCGGACCAACGCCGAGTGTTGATGCGGCAGGTCGAGATGGTGCTGCTGAACGCCAAGGAGTCGGTGTCCGATCCCAACGACCTGGACGACATTCGGGCCCGGTACGAGCGGGCCTTGGCCAAGGCCGCTCAAGACGATCCCCGCGAGCTGTCGACCGGCACCCGCCCATAGGCGGAGGCGACGCTCAGCGCGGAGGCGGCTCCTCGCGGCCATCGGGGCGCCCATCGTCTCGCCCATCGTCTCGCTCGCGTCCCGGCGCGCGTTTGACGGATCGCATCGCCAACCACACGGTGATGGCGATGAGCACGAACGTGCCGACGACCGCCACGACGGTGCTCACGATGGAGTATCTGGGCGGGTGGGCGGTGCTGGCGACCAGGAGGCCTGTCATCCCACGAAGCGTTCGCTGCCGATCTCGACCACGAACATCACCGGGCTGCGCGCCAGGTGCCGCGGGTCCAGCTTCAGTAGCGCCGCGAGCAGCGCCCGCGGCAAGATCGCCGGCTCGACCCGCGCCACTCCCGGCCGGAGCCGGACCTTCGGGGGTCGGGTGTCCGGGACCGGCACGGTCGCCGTCACGGCGCCTGGAGGTGGCGCGTCACTCACGCGGGACGCTCCGCCTCTTGTTCGGACCCCGCCTCCCGTTCGGAGTCCGCATCCTCGGTGGCGGCGGCCGTGATGCGGTCGCTGGCCCGCACCAGCAGGGCCGCCCCGAGAAAGAACGCCAGCACCGTGGCGACCAGGAGGACATCACTCATGCGGTGACGACGCGCTACCGGTAGTCGGGAGAATGCGTCAGCGGTCCGAGTTCGCGCGGCGCAAAGGCCACGTCCGTAGAAGCCGCCTCCACCCGATCGATCGCCCGGAGGAGGCGGGCTCGAAGGCGTCGCGCCCGCCGAACTCGCCAGGCCGCCCGCCGCCGCTCGAACGCGGTAGCGGTCGGGTCCGCCAGCACCAGTCGGGCCCGGGCCAACGCCGTCGCCACCTTGGCCGCCTCGTCAGAGAGGGACTCCCACACGTGCACCGGACAGAAGACGCCGTAGGTGGCCCGGCGCTGGCATCCTCCGATGACCGCAGGATTCCCGAGACAGCGGGCACTCCACCAGCCGGTATGCATGTCCCCATTGAACGCCCGGGCACCCAGCGACGATATGGCTTTCAGGAATTATTCACGGCGGAAGAACAGCTATCTACATCGCGTTTATGCCGGGCGGCGTGCACGGCGCCCGCCGGAACCGGGGGGGGCTCCACTCTCGGTCAGTTGCATGATAGAACCCAATCCGCTAGGGTGAGTTCCATCACCGTATGCAGCCCGGATCCCGCCCGACGGTGGGGGTATCGGCAACCGACCACTAGGGAGACACCATGGACATCGCCGGATCGACCGCCCTCGTCACGGGGGCCAACCGAGGGCTCGGCTACCACCTGGCGGGGGAGCTCGTCCGCCGCGGCGCCCGGGTATACGCGGCGGCGCGCGATCCCCGCGCGGTCGACCTACCCGGGGCCAAGCCGATCAGCCTGGACATCACCGATCCCGCGTCCGTGGCGGCCGCGGCCGACATCGCCGCTGACGTCACGCTGTTGATCAACAACGCCGGGTCCGCCACCGGCTCGGACCTCCTCACCGGCGACCTGGAAAAAATTCACCTCGAGATGGACACCCACTTCTTCGGCACCCTCTCAGTCGTTCGCGCCTTTACCCCGAGGATCGCCGCCAACGGCGGGGGGTCGATACTCAACATTCTCTCGGTGCTCAGCTGGGTCAGCTTCCCCCACACTGGCGCTTACTGCGCCGCGAAGCCGCGGAATGGTCGATGACCAACGCCTTACGCGACCAGTTGGCAGGGCAGAACATTCGCGTCGCCGGCCTACACGTGGGCTACATGGATACCGACATGGCCGCCACGGTGACCGCGCCCAAGTCGGACCCGGCCGCCATTGCCCGGCTGGCGATAGACGCCATCGGCGCCGACCAGTACGAGATCGTGGCCGACGACATCAGCCGGCAGGTGCAGGCGGGCCTCGCCGCGGGAGTGGCCGCGCTCTACCCGCAGCTGCCCTGACCGGCTGGCAATGGCGCCGGCGAGTCCCGTCGCGCCCGCCGAACAGGTGGCGGTAGCGTCCGATCATGACTGACGACCCCGTCGCGTTTCCCACGCTCGACGCCGCGGACGTGGCGACCCTCGAGGCGCTCGGGCGTCGGCGGTCGATGAACCCCGGCGAATACCTCTTCCGGGAGGGCGATCCCACCTATGAGTTCTACGTCATCCTCTCCGGGGCGGCGGAGATCGTCGTGGAGGCGGACGGGACGGAGGAAGTCATCGTCCGCCACGGACCGGGCCGCTTTTTGGGCGAACTGAGTCTGTTGACCGGCCAGCGGGTGTTCGTGTCGGCCCGCGTGGTCGAGCCCGGCGAGGTCCTGGTGCTGCCGCGGGAGACCCTGCGGCACGTGATCGCCACCAATCCCCGACTGGGCGACGCCATTCTGGCGGCCTTCGTCGCCCGGCGGACCCAGCTCATGACGGGCGCGGCGACGAGCATCCGGGTCATCGGGTCGCGGTTCTCACCCGAATCGCTGCGGATCCGCGAGTACCTGGCCCGCAGCCGCATCCCCCACCAATGGCTGGATCCCGACCGCGACGCCGTCGTCGAGGACATCGTCCGCGAGTTCGACATCCAGGCGGCCGACCTTCCGGTCGTGATCGCCACCGGGTCCGTGTTGCGCCGGGCCACCCCTGGCATCCTGGCCGACTACCTGGGGTTGACCGTGGACCGCCTCCCCAGCCGGTGCGTCGACCTGGTCGTCGTCGGCGGCGGGCCCGCCGGGCTGGCCGCGGCGGTGTACGGAGCCTCCGAGGGACTGCGTACCATCACCCTCGAGATGATCGGGGTAGGGGGCCAGGCCGGCGCCAGCTCTCGCATCGAAAACTACCTCGGGTTCCCCACCGGGATCTCTGGCGGTGACCTCACCCAACGGGCCATGGTCCAGGCCGAGAAATTCGGCGCCCATCTCACCAGTCCGTGTGCGGCCACTTCGCTGCGGGAGGAAGCCGGCCATCTGCTCATCGACCTGAGCGACGGGACCGACGTCGCCGGCCGGGCCGTGATCGCCGCCAGCGGCGCCAGCTACCGGCGGCTCGACGCCGATCGGCTCGAGGACTTCGAAGGCAATGGCGTCTACTACGCGGCCACCGAGATGGAGGCCCGGCTGTGCGGCACCGCGCCGGTCGTGGTGGCGGGCGGAGGCAACTCGGCCGGTCAGGCCGCCATGTTCCTGGCCGAGTCCGGCTGCCCGGTCACCATCGTCATCCGGGGCCCCGACCTGACCCGGAGCATGTCCCGTTATCTCGTCGATCGCATCGACGCCCACCCGCGGGTCAACGTGCAAGCCAACACCACCATCATCGCGGTCGACGGCGACCAGACCGTGAGGTCGGTACGCATCAAAAACCTCGACGGTGAGGCGGTCCTTGACTGCTGCGCCCTGTTCTCCTTCATCGGCGCGGATCCCGGCTCCGGCTGGCTGTCCGGATGCGCGGCGCTCGACGAGCGCGGCTTCGTGCTGACGGACCGATCACTGGACGAGGCCGTCCTCGACGGCCGATGGCAGATATTGGGCCGGGCCCCGCTGCCCTACGAGACGAGCCACCCGGGACTGTTCGCGGTCGGTGACGTCCGGGCCGGCTCCACCAAACGGGTCGCCACCGCCGTCGGCGAGGGTTCGGCGGCCGTGCGCGCCGTGCACGAATATCTCGCCTTCGCCCATTGAGACCGGGCGGCCATGATGGTCCTCTGCCCCTCTCGGTGGCCCGGGAGCGGGTGAACGAAGCCCGGGTGGCCCGGTTGGGCACGGTGACAAGCAACGGCCGGCCCCATCTGGTCCCCTGCTGCTTCGTGCTGGCTGACGAGGTCGCCTACACCGCAGTGGACGCCAAGCCGAAGTCCACCCTGGCCCTGCGCCGGATCGGCAACATCGTGGCCCGCGGCGCCGCCTGCCTGCTGGTCGACCACTACGACGAGGACTGGTCAGCTCTGTGGTGGGTCCGGCTGGACGGGACCGGCCGGATCGTCGACTCCCGGGCCGAGTCGGAGCAGGCCAAGGGCGCCCTGGTGGCCAAGTACCCCCAATACCAGCAGGTGGCCATCCCCGGCCCGGTCATCGCCCTGGATATCGAACGTTGGCGGTTTTGGCCGTGACCGGACCTCGGGACAGCCGGACCTCGGTATAACTTGAGTCGAGCCGTCCCAACGCAAGGAGCGCCAGTGCCCGTAGTGGTCGCAACCATCACCCCGAATCCCGGCCAGATGGAGGCGGTGGAGTCGGTCCTCAAGGAGCTCGTCGCGGCGGTGCACGAGGAGGACGGCTGCGACCTCTACGCGCTCCACCGGGGGGAGGATTGTTTGGTGTTCGTCGAGAAGTGGCGGGATTCGGAGGCGCTCGCCGCGCACCGGTCCAACCAGGGTCGCGCCGACCTGACCGCGAAGCTGGCGGGCCTGCTGTCGGGAGGGTCCGACGTCCAGGTGCTCGATGCCATTCCTGCGGGTGACCTGACGAAGGGCGTGGTCTGAGATGGCCCCGACCGACGGAGGACAGTGGCGCCCGGCGAAGGGGGCCGATGTGCAACCGGGTGACCGCATCCGCACCGCGGACGGCACCGAACTGCTCGTCTCCCGGGTCGAGCCGGCGTTCTTCGGGCGCGAGAACATGGTTGCGTTCATCGAAGACACCCCCGAGCGGTGGTTCAAGCGCCCCATGACGGTCGACGCCGACGTGGAGATTCACGTCCCGGGCTGAGCCTGCACCGCTGAGCCCTCACCGCTGAGCCCTCACCATCGGCGCCGAGCCGGCGCGTCCTACGCCAGCGGTTCGGCGTCGAGGCGACCGTGGAGGTAGTCGTCGTAGGCGCTCAGGTCGAGCAGACCGTGTCCCGAGTAGTTGAAGAGGATGACCCGCTCGACGCCCTCCTCCTTGGCTTGGAGGGCCTCGTCGATCACGGCCCGGATGGCGTGGCTGGTCTCCGGCGCCGGGATGGTGCCCTCGGTCCGGGCGAACTGCACGGCCGCCTCGAACACCTTGCTCTGTGGGTACGCCACCGCCTCCATGCGGCCCGCCTTGACCAAATTGGAAATGATCGGCGCATCCCCGTGGTAGCGCAACCCGCCGGCATGGATGGACGGCGGAACGAACTCGTGCCCAAGCGTGTACATGGGCAGCAGCGGGGTCAGACCCGCGGTGTCGCCGAAGTCGTAATCGAAGCGCCCGGCGGTGAGGGTGGGGCACGACGCCGGCTCCACGGCGAGCAGTCTGACCGTCGCCTCGGGGACGAACGGCAGGCTGATCCCGCCCAGGTTCGATCCTCCGCCGCAGCAGCCAACGATGACGTCGGGCAACGTCTCGCCGGCCGCCGCGAGCTGGTCCTTGGCTTCGAGGCCGATGACCGTCTGGTGCAGCAGCACGTGGTTGAGAACCGATCCGAGGGAATAGTGACTGTCGTCCCGGCCCGCGGCGTCACGTACTGCGTCGCTGATCGCGCTGCCGAGCGAGCCGGGGTGGTCGGGCTCGTCGACCGGCGACGCCACCACGGAGCCACCCCACGTCTCCATCATGACCCGGCGGTACGGCTTCTGCTCGAACGACGCCGCGGACCATGTACACCTTGCACTCCAGACCGAACAGGGCGGACGCAAAGCTGAGCGCGCTCCCCCACTGGCCGGCACCTGTCTCAGTGGTCAGCCGCTCGATCCCCTCGGCCTTGTTATAAAAGGCCTGGGGGACGGCGGTGTTGGGCTTGTGCGACCCGGCCGGCGACACCGACTCGTCCTTGTAGTAGATCCGGGCCGGCGTCCCCAGCGCCCGTTCCAGCCGCCCGGCTCGCACCAGCGGCGTCGGGCGCCATAGCCGCAGCACGTCCAGGACCTCGCCGGGAATGTCGATCCACGGGGCCGCGCTGACCTCTTGGGCGATGATGGCCATCGGAAAGAGGGGCGCCAGGTCGTCCGGTCCCACCGGCTCCTTGGTCCCCGGGTGCAGGGGAGGATCAAGCGGCGTGGGCAGGTGGGGCGCCACGTTGAACCAGGCCTGCGGGATCTGATCGCTGCTCAGGTGCCAACGCAAGTTCGCCCTCCTGTTCGCGGCCGTCCCCGACTCAGGAACGGCGTCCTTGGGTGGCGTGAGCATCGCGCAACTCGCGGCTTCCTGCGCCGCCGTCATCCGCCAGCCTGGGGCACGGTCCACCGTGCCCGTCCAGCCTGGGGCGTGGTAAGCAGGCAGCATGGAAACCCGCCCCATCGGTTCCTTGAGCGTGACGGTCGTCGGCTTGGGAACGAACAACTTCGGATTCGGGATGGCCGCGGAAGCGGTGCCACCCGTCGTCGATGCCGCCCTGCAGGCCGGCCTCAACTTCTTCGACACATCGGACTCGTACGGTGCCAGCGAGGAGCGGCTGGGCCAGGCGCTGGATGGGCGCCGGGACGAAGTGCTCATCGCCACCAAATTCGGCAGCCCGGTCATCGGCGAGCCGGGCACCGGAGGCGCCCGTCCGGAGTACATCCGAAAAGCGGCCGACGCCAGCCTGGCCCGCCTGCGCACCGACCATATCGACCTGTACCAGATCCACCGCCCCGATCCCGAAACCCCCATCGCCGACACCCTCGGGGCGCTCAGCGAACTGGTGGCGGCGGGCAAGGTCCGCGAGATCGGATGCTCCAATTTCTCCGCCGCTCAACTGCGCGAAGCCCATGCCGCGGCCGGGGACGGTCCCCGGTTTGTCAGCGTGCAAAACCACTACAACCTGCTCAACCGGGCCGACGAGGCCGAGGTGCTCCCCGTCTGCGAGGAGCTCGGCATCGCCTACCTCCCGTATTTTCCACTCGCCAGCGGCGTCCTCACCGGTAAGTACGCGCGCGGCGAGAAGCCGCCCGCCGGCACCCGCCTCGACCGCTGGGGTGAGCGGGCGGCGGGCGTCCTCAACGAAGCGACCTTCGACCGAGTCGACGCCCTCTCCGCCTGGGCCCAGCAACACGGGCACAGCCTGCTCGAACTGGCCTTCGCCTGGCTGCTCGGCCGGCCGGTGGTGGCCTCGGTCATCGCCGGAGCCACCACACCCCAACAGGTCGCGGCGAATGCGGCGGCGGGCCAGTGGCAGCTGTCCGCCGACGAGGTCGCCGAAGTCGACGCCATCGCGGCCGGTACCTGACCTGACCGACCGGTCCCGGCCCGCGAGCAGCTAGGGGCCCGACGCGTCGAGCTTCGCCACCGCGCCCTTGGGGGCAACGCGCCGAAAGGCGTCTTCGCACAGGGCGGCGACCTCGTCCCAGTCGACATCACCGTCCAGGCGGACCCCCAGCCAGCCCCGCCCTCCCACATAGGGCGGTCGGAAGAACCGGGCGGGGTCGGCCGTCAGCAGCGCCTCCTGGGCGCCGTCGGGGGCTGCGCACCACAGGTGCGGAAACTGGTGGTCGTGATGGCCCTCGGGCCACAGCATCACGAACTGCTTGCGCACGTAGAACGCCGGCGCCCCGTGACTCAATCGCTCGGTCACTTCCGGTAGCGCCAGGCAGATCTCCCGCACTCGCTCGGTCACGCGGGCTCGGGCCACCGACCAGGAGCGTAACGCTCGGGGGCGACACCGGCGAGCCGGACCGCCCCCCGGTCAGCGGCTCATCGATGCGTTCAGGACGCTGTTGAGCACGCTGAACTGCTCGAGACACTGGCCGCTGCCGATGACCACTGACTGCAGCGGGTTGGCGGCGACCAGCAGGGTCATCCCCGTCTCGGCGGCCAGGCGGGCATCGAGCCCGTGCAACAGGGCGCCGCCGCCCGTGAGGACGATGCCCTGCACCATGATGTCGGCGGCCAACTCCGGAGGGGTCTGATCCAGGGTGGCCTTGACGGCGTCGATGATGGCCGAAACCGGCTCCTCGATGGCATCGCGGATCTCCTCGGTGGTGGTGACGACCGTCCGGGGTAGGCCGGTGACGAGGTCCCGACCGCGGATTTCGGCGTCCAACTCGGTTTCGAGGGGGCAGGCCGAGCCGAACAGGACCTTGATCTCTTCCGCGGTGCGCTCGCCGATGGCCAGGCTGTGCTCCTTCTTGATGAACTGGATGATGGCTTCGTCCATTTCGTCGCCGCCGATGCGCACCGACTGGCTGGTCACCACTCCCCCCAAAGAGATGACGGCGACGTCGGTCGTGCCACCGCCGATGTCCACGACCATGTTCCCGGTCGGCTCGTGGACCGGCAGGCCGGCGCCGATGGCGGCCGCCATGGGCTCTTCGATGATGAACGCCGGTTTGCGCGCGCCCGCCGACTCGGCGACCTCCTGCACGGCCCGCTGCTCCACCCCAGTGGTCCCCGATGGGACGCAAATGACCATGCGGGATCTCCCCAGCCGCCGCCCACCGTTGACCCGACGGATGAAATACGCCAGCATCTTCTCGCACAGGTCGAAATCGGCGATCACACCGTCGCGCAGTGGACGGACCACGTGAATGTGGCTCGGCGTTCGACCGATCATGCGCTTGGCCACGCCACCGACGGCCAAAACCCGTTTGTCCCTGGTGTTCATCGCGACCACCGACGGTTCGTCGAGCACGATGCCATCGCCCCGCACGTACACCAGCGTGTTGGCCGTGCCGAGATCGACGGCCATGTCCCGGCCGAAGGCGCCGGTGAAGCGGTTGCCGGACACGAGCTTGGCCTTCCGTGAGAAGTTCGGAGGTGAGCCTTGTCGGGGTCTGACCGCCCAGAGCCAGTGATATGCCGGTCTCTGGCCGTCCAGGCTAACGCGCCGTCAGCCTCCGCCACCATCGGGCTGGTCGGTTAGCCCGGGGCGCGGAGGCCGCGGAGCAAGCGTTTGAGGGCCTGCCCGGCCTGGTGGTGGGCTCGGCGGCGGTCCGCGGCATTGGCGATGTAGAGCGCGGCTTCGTCGACCGCGGCGAGGAGCATGTGGGCGAGGGGTGCGGTCGGTTGCTTCGGGATGACGTGTTGAACGACCGCGGCGTCGAGCATGGCGGAGATGGCGCCCAGCCCGTATTCGGCCTCGAGACTGCGCCACTGGTCCCAGCCGAGCACGGCGGGGCCGTCGATGAGCAGTACCTGTTGCACGTCCCGGTTGCCCGCGGAAGCATCGAGGAACTGCTCCAACCCGGCGGTCAGGAGGTCGAGGGCATCGTCGTGCGGGTTGACGACCGTGGCCGCGGCCAGGTCCGTCTGCACCTGATCGAACACGGCTCGAAAGAGATCCTGCTTGTCGGAGAAGTGGTGGTACAGGGCCCCCCGGGTGCCCACCCCGGCCCGGGCCACGATCTCCTCGGTGCCGGTCGCGAAGTATCCCTTGCTGACAAACAGCTCGCGGGCGGCGCCGATCAGGGCGGCCTTCGTCGCTTGGCCTCGCGGCGATCGCTCGGGAACCGGCTCGACGGGCCTTGACATACAGTCTGTAGGTTAGTAGAACATACAACCTGTAGGTTCTGTCCATGGGAGGAACGCCAAATGTCAACCGCCGCCGATGTGGTCCGGAACTTCTGTGCCGCGATCGACCGGAAGGATCTCGGGACCGCCGAATCCCTCCTCGACGAACAGGTCGTGTACCACAACATCGGGATGGAGCCGGCCGTGGGCCGCGACGCCACCGTCGCCGCCCTCAAGTTCCAGTTCGACATGTTCGACCCGATTACGTTTCGGATCCGCAACCTGGCGGCTGACGGCGACACCGTGCTCACCGAGCGGGTGGACGAGATCACGGCCAACGGCGTCACCGCGCCCGTACCGGTCATGGGCACGTTCGAGGTGCGGGCGGGTCGGATCGTCGGCTGGCGGGACTACTTCGACCTGGCGCTCACCAGCAAGCTGATGGCCGGCGAGGACACGGCGGCGCTGGTCCCTCGGTAGCACTCCGCCGCGGTCCCAGCCGTCGTCGCCCGCCTCGTTGAGCAAATCGAATTCTCGATTACTGTGACCACCGTGAGCGACGACGTCCTGCCGAGCTCCTCGGGGGTCGCCGCCGCTCAACCTGACGAGCCGGCCGGGAGCCCCTGGGGCACCCTGCTCACCGTGGCCCTGGGCGTCGTCATGGTGGGCCTCGACGGCACGGTCGTCTCCATCGCCAACCCCGCCATCGGGCGCAGCCTGCACGCGTCCCTCGCCGACCTGCAGTGGATCACGAACGCCTACCTGCTGGCGCTCGCCGTGGCGCTGATACCGGGCGGCAAGCTGGGCGACCGGTACGGGCGGCGGCGGGTGTTCCTCATCGGCGTGGTCGGCTTCACCCTGACCTCCGTGGGCGTCGCCGTGGTCGGTTCGGTGTCCGGGGTGATCGGGATGCGAGCCCTGCAAGGCACGTTCGGCGCGCTGCTGTTGCCCAACACCATCGCCCTCTTGCGGGCGGCCTTCCCGCCCGAAGAGCTCAATCGGGCGGTGGGCATCTGGAGCGCCAGCTCGGCCGGGGCCATCGCGGGGGCGCCGGTGCTCGGGGGCCTGCTCGTACAGCACGTGTCGTGGCAGAGCGTCTTCTTCCTCAACGTGCCGATCGGCATCGTCACCGTGGTCTGCGGTCTCACCGTGGTCCCCGAGAGCCGCGAGTCGCTGCGCCAGCGGTTTGACTTTCCTGGCCTGCTCCTCCTGGGCACGGCGGTGTTCTGCCTGGTGTTCGGGGTGATTCATTCGGAGATCTGGGGTTGGACCGATCCGCGCACCCTGGGGTTTCTGGTGGGCTCGGTCGTCCTGACCGCGGTGTTCATCGTGGTCGAGCAGCGGACCGCCGCGCCCTTGATGCCGATGCATCTCTTCGCGGAGCGGTCGATCAGCCTCGGGGTGATCACCCTGTTGCTCAACTTCTTCGCCCTCTATGGCGTGCTGTTCTTCGTTAGCCTCTACTTCCAGAACGTACAGCGTCTCAACGCCGTAGACGCGGGGTTGCGCCTGTTGCCGCTGATCGGCGTGTTCGCCCTGACATCGCCCTACGCCGGGCGCATCACCACCCGCTTCGGGGCCCGCCTGCCGATCACCGGCGGCCTGGCCCTGACCACTGTGGCCCTACTCGGGCTGGTCGGGATCCACGAGAGCTCGTCGTACCTGGCGCTCGTCCCAAGCCTCGTCGGCATCGGGGTGGGCGTCGCCCTGGTGGTCGTCGCCTCCACGGAGGCCATCGTGGCCAGTGCGCCGGTGGACGAGGCCGGTCTGGCCGGCGGCCTCCAAGGCATCGCCTCCCAACTCGGCGGGGTGCTCGGCTCGTCGATCCTCGGGTCCATCCTGGCCGCCAAAGTGCAGAGCGTGCTTCCGGGCGATCTGGCCGGTCAGGGGATTCCCGCCGCGGTAGCCGCCGGCGTGTCCGCTCAGCGGGAGGTGGTGGATCAGGGGTCGGTCCCCTCGGTGGGGGGCGCCTATTGGCACGACGCGGTGACCACCGTGAGTCATCACGCCTTCCTCTCCGGCCTGCGATTGGCAATGGTGGTGGGCGCGGCCGCCACGCTCGTCGGCACGCTGTGCGGACCGTTCGTACGGGCCTCGATCGGTGACGCCGACTCCACCGGCGTCATCCACTTCTAGCCGGGCGGCGAGGCTCGAGGTGGTGAAGGTCCTGGTTATGGCCCCGCACCTCGGGTCCGATCTCAGCTACGTGACGGACATCGATCCGACGGTCGAAGTCCTCGATGGCAACACCGCCCTCGGTGCCGAGGTCGTCGAGCAGGGCCTGCGCCACGGACCGCTGCCCGCCGCCGCGCCGTCGAGAACCGAGCGGGACCGTCTCCTGGCCGAGGCGGACGTCCTGTTGCTGGGCTATCCCGTTCCACCCCGGCTGGTCGACCGGGCGCCATCGCTTCGGTGGGCACATCACACCCAGGCGGGCGTCTCCAACCTGCTCCGGTCCGATCTCTGGACCTCGTCGGTCCCCCTGACGTCCAGCCGCGGCGCGGTCGGGACCGTCGCCATCGCCGAATACGTCATGGCCGGCGTCTTTTTCTTCGCCCGGGGCCTGGATGCCGCCACCCACGCCGGGGGCGGCGGATCCTTCGACCGCGACGCCTACCAGATGACCTCAGTGGCGGGGGCGACGATGGGCATCGTGGGTCTGGGCGGAATCGGCCAGGAGGTCGCCCGGCTGGCCCGAGCGGTCGGGATGCGGGTGGTGGCGACCCGGCGGTCCCTCACCGCGCCGCAAGCCGACACCGACGGCGCCGATGTGGTCCTGCCGGCGCCGCAGCTGCCCGAGTTGGCCGCCCAGAGCGATTACGTGGTGATCTGCTCCCAACTGACCGAGGAAACCCGAGGGCTGATCGATCGGCAGGTGTTCACGGCCATGAAGCCGGGATCGGTGCTGATCAACATCGCCCGCGGCGAGGAGGTCGATGAAGATGCGCTCCTCGGGGCAGTCCGATCCGGGCCGGCTCCGGGGCGCGTTGCTCGACGTCTATGACGGCGAGCTGGCCGGCGACCCGCCCCGGCCTGAGCTCCTCGCCACTCCCGGCATCGTGCTGACCCCCCACATCTCCACCTCAGGCGACGCGGCCGGGGCCGAGCCGGTCAGGCGGCTCTTCGGCGACAACCTGCGCAGATTCATCCACGGCGAGCCGTTGCTCAATCTCGTCGACCGGGCGCGGGGCTACTAGGCCGGGCAGGTATCGCGCTCGCTGCCGAGTTGGGCCGCGTCGCTGTCGGGCTCGAACCGCTGGCGGAAATTGAACGCCGTCGGGGTGGGCCCGTGGGCTCGCAGGTGCACCAGCCGCGCCACGGCGTCGTCGACGGTGGGGATGGCGCCTTCCGGGATCCACCACAGGCACAGGATCGCCTCCGTCGGCACCTCGAAAAATTCACGCCGGCGGCGGAGGAAGTCCACGTGACCGGACCGGTAGGTGAATTCGGCCAGGGCCTCGATCGACTCCCAGACCGTGAGATTGACCAACTCCAGGTCGTCGCCAAAAGGTTTGATGCCGGTGGCGTTGCCGCTGTCGTCCTGCAACCGCCACACATAGCCGGGGCTGGCCTCCGCCGCGGCGTTGATCCGATCCAGGTTGTCGCGGAAATCGTCGATGATGGGGTCGTCCATGGGAGCTCGCAGGCGACCGACGTTGAGCTGGGCCAGGTGCATGGCCTCATTCTGCCCGCCTACGACGACTCGATGGACGCTTCCGGCAGGATCGGCTCGAACAACTCGACGGGGTTTCCCGACGGATCCTCGAGCAGGATCTGCTTGCCGCCCACGCCGGTCACGATGTCGTTGCGGAAGCGAGCACCGGTGGCCCGCAGGGCCGCGACCGTGGCCGCCAGGTCGGCGACTTCAATGGTGAATCGATTCCAACCGCCGGGTTCGGGCCGGGTTCCGTCCGGCATGGCCTGTCCCCCACCGGGACCACCGCCGGGGGCGCTCAGGACGAGGCGGAGATCGCCCCGGGACAGCATGGCGAAGGTCGGGGCGGGATGCATGATCTCCTCGAACCCGAGCCGTTGGCAGTAAAAGGACATCGCCTCGTCGACGTCATTGACGATGTAGCGGACGCTCACGGTCGCCATGCGATTCTCCTTGCCTTCCGGGCTCCTTGCCTTCCGAGCGGGCCTTCCGAGCGGGCCTTCCGAGCGGGCCTTCCGAGCTGGGCCTTCCGGGCTGGGATCCCCTGTAGAACGTAAACGTTTCGGAGCGATACGTCAACGTATCGGAGAGTTATCCTGGCCCCGCTACCTCGGAGGGTCGGACCTGATGACAGCACACCGCGGCGCGGCGCCGGCACGAGGCCCACTCGACCCCCGGGTCGAGCGCTCCCGGCAGATCATCCTCCAAGCCGCCCTCGACGAGCTCGGTGACGCCGGCTACGGAACGTTCCGCATCGAGTCGGTGGCCGCCCGCGCCGGCGTGGGCAAGTCCACCATCTACCGCCACTGGCCCGACAAGCTGGCCCTCATCGCCGACGCCTTCGAGACCTTTCATCAGCAGATGGTCCCGAGCACGGCCACCGGGACGCCCCGGGAGCGCGTCGAGGTGCTGCTGCGACACGTCGCCGAGGTCTTCGTCGATTCGACCTTCTCCGTGTGCATACCCGCCCTGATCGAGGGGGCGGAGCGCGACGCCCGATTGCGGCGATTTCACCATCAGTATTCGGCCCAGCGCCGGCGGAGCCTGATCGACGTGGTGGCGGAAGGAGTTGACTCCGGCGACTTCCCGGCGCACGTCGACCCCGAACTGGCGGCGCTCGCCCTGCTCGGTCCGATCATCTACCGCCGGCTGATGTCGGCCGAGCCGTTCGATCCCGACCGCACCCGCGACCTGGTCGACACCGGTCCTCGGGCCTTCGACCCGCTGAGCGACCAGGCGAGCGAGGTGGACGACACCAGGCCCGACGGCCTCCCGACTTCGGTGCGCCCGACCCCGGTGTCGCTGTGGACCATCGGGCGGGAATGGACCCGCCTCGGGTGCATCGGGTTCGGAGGGCCGCCGACCCACATCGCCCTACTCCGCCGTTTGTGTGTCGACGAGCGGAAATGGATGGCCGCCAGCGAATTCGAGGATGGCATCGCGGCGACGAATCTCTTGCCCGGCCCGGCCTCGACGCAGCTGGCGATGTTCTGTGCCTGGCGCCTGCGAGGGCCCGTCGGGGCGATTCTCGGGGGGATCTGTTTCATCGGGCCGGGACTGGTGGTCATACTGCTGCTCGCGGCCATCTTCCTGGCCCGCCACCCACCGGACTGGATCCTCGGGGCCGCGGCCGGGGCGGGCGCGGCGGTGCCGGCGGTGGCGCTCTGGGCCGCCAGCGGGTTCGTCCGGCCGAGCTGGACGCGAATCGGCCCGTCGCCGCGGGCGCGCACCCGCTGGGTGGTCTACGCGGTGGTGGGTGGTGCCGCCGCCGCGACCATCGGTCCGTACCTGGTACTGGTCCTCCTGACGTGCGGGGTCGTCGAGACCGCCATCCGACACGATCGTCGCCCGCCCGCCGGGTCGCCCCCGGCCCGGGCCGGGGGCGGCGCGGTGGCGGCGCATGCCGTGGCAATGAGCGCCCTCGGCGGATTCGCCGCGATCGCCTGGGTTGCCTTCAAGGTGGGCGCCCTCTCCTACGGCGGCGGCTTCGTGATCGTGCCCCTCATGCAGCACGACGCGGTGACGACCTACCACTGGATGACCGGCGCCCAATTTTTGAATGCCGTCGCCCTCGGCCAGGTCACGCCGGGCCCGGTGGTCCAGACGGTGGCGGTCGTCGGTTACGCCGCCAAGGGCATCCGCGGAGGACTGCTGGCCCCCCTGGTGGCCTTCACCCCCTCGTTCCTCTTCGTGCTCGTGGGCGCCCCCCGATTCGATCGGATCCGAGCGAATCGGGCCATCCAGTCCTTTCTCACCGGGGCCGGACCGGCGGTCATCGGCGCCATCGCCGGGTCGGCCATTCCTCTGGGTTTGGCCTTGCAACATCGGTGGCAGGTTCCGGTGCTGGTGGCGGCGGCTCTCTGGCTGTTTCCCGGCCGGCGGGGCGTCGTCAGCGGGCTCCTCCTCGCCGGTGGCGTCGGGGTACTTCTGGCCCTCAGCGGCGTTCCGGTATAAGGGTGCAGCCGCCGGATCTCGTTTGCAGGCAGCCCCGGCTGGCACCACCATGAGCCGGTGGCTCGGCTCACCGTTGACGACCTTCGTCAGTTCGCCCGTGACGGTTACCTCGTCATTCCTGGCGTCGTCCCCGAACCATTGCTCGCCGCCGCGGACGCGGAGATCGATGGGATGGTCGTCGAGATCGCGCCCCACGAGGGCGCCGGCGGACCCGGCCCCAACCTGTGGTTCCCGCCCATCTCCCGGCTGCCCCGGTGCGACGACGTCCTGCGCCATTCCCCGGCGCTGGCCGTCGCCGAAGAACTGGTCGCACCCGGGACGCTCGATCACGCCTTCGACCACATTCAGGTGGCGACGACGGTGCCGCCCTATCGGCACGTCCCCGGAGGCCCCCACCTTGACGGTCACGCCCCCGGCCAGGACCCGCCGGCGTCGTTTACCCTGCTGGCCGGTGTGCTGCTCACCGACCAGCGAGCCCCGCAGTCCGGAAACCTGTGGGTGTGGCCCGGCTCCCACCTCGACCATCAGCGGCTGTTCCGCGAGCGCGGGTCCCGGGTGCTGCAGGCAACCGGCGGCCACTCGACCCTGCTCGATCCGCCGGCGGCGCTCGGTCCGCCGCAGGAGATCATTGGCGGGCGAGGCGACCTGCTGCTGGCCCACTTCCTGCTGGGCCACAACAAGGGCGGCAACACTGGCGCCCACGTGCGGCGGACGATCTACTACCGCCTGGCCACGCCCGGCCATGCCGCTCGGTGGGAGGCGACGTTCCTCGATCCGTGGACCGAATACGGGCCGGTCCGCGAGGCCCTCGGCCGCTAGCCCAATCGAACTCTCGCCTGCGCACCCGAACGCCGACCGCGGCTCCGGCGGCGCGCCCGTCAGGCGGCGTCGTGGAAGAGCAGGCCCAGGGTGACGCGCCGGCCGGAACGGACAACCGAGACGCCGTGGCGGACCGGGGCGGCCGACCAGCCCCGAAGCGAGCGGATGGGCCGGTCCCGGGTGGTGAACACCACCCCGTGCCCTTGCGGGATCTCCGTCGCGGTCCCCCGCGACTGCGCTCGCGGGCGCTGCTCGACGAGGAGGAACTCGCCCCCGTCGTAATCCTCACCCGGTCGGCTGAGATTGATGACCCCCTGGAGCGGGAAGACCAGCTCGCCGTAGAGATCGCGGTGCAGGGCATTCCAATCGCCGGGGCCATATTTGAGGAGGAGCGCGGTGGGTTTCGTTTGCCCGGCGGCGTGGCACCGGTCGAGCCACTCGTCCAGGGTGTCCGGCCACGGAGCCGGTCGGCCCAGCTTGGCGTACCAGTCACGGGCGATGGGCAGCAGTCGGGGGTAGAGGGCCCGGCGCAGCTCACCGATGGGTTCGGGGACGGGGTTGCGGAAGTAGCGGTACTCGCCTTGGCCGAATTGGTGCCGGGCCATGTCCACCGTGGCCCGGAAGAGCTCCGTCCGGTCGTACAGCCGGGTCATCCGGGCCGCGTCGGCGGCGGTGAGAAGTTGCGGGGTAACCGCACAACCCAGGGTGTCGACCTCGAGGGTGAGGGCGTCCCAGTCCGCGGCGTCCACCCGGCGCTGCCAGGCCCCGGGGCTCGCCCCGGCGGTTGGCGTTTCGGGTGTGGTCATGCCGGGGCTTCCAGGTGCAAGAGGGCCCGCTTGGCTTCGATCCCCCCGAGGTACGAGCCGACGAGACCGTCGGACCGGATCACCCGGTGGCAGGGCACGACGAGCGGCAGTGGATTGGTGGCGCACGCCGTACCGACGGCGCGGACCGCGTTCGGGTTGCCCACCGCGGCCGCGACGGCCCCGTAGCTCGCCGTGTGGCCGTAGGCGATCTCGGGCAGGTAGCCGAGAACCTGCCGGCGGAAGCCGTGGGCCAGGCGGAGATCCACGGGCAGGTCGAAGGCCCGGCGCCGCCGGCTGAAGTAGTCGTCGAGCTGGCGGACGGCGTCGTCGAGACGTCGAGGCGCGCGGAGTATGCGGGGGCTCACCTTGGCGGCCAGGCTGACCAGCACCGCGTCGTGATCCTCCCGGTCGTAGGCCACCCGGACCAGGCCCTCGGCGGTCGAGGCCAGGAGAAGGGTCCCCACCGGGGTGTCGATGGTCCGGTAGGCCACGTCGAGCAAGCCGGCTGCGTCGGCGCGACTCGCAAGACCTTGGCGCAGGGCCCGCAGTTCGTCGTCTGCGATCGGGGGGACGTCGGTGAGGAGGTCAGGGGCGGTCGGGTTGTCGGTATTCATCGGTGGTGTCCTTTGGCGGCGGTGGAACTCGGATGGGTTCGGCGGAGGTTGGCGATACCGTCGGCCGCGGCGCGCCGGGCTGCAGTCGCGGTGCCGCCGATGATTGCGGCCACGTCCCGGTACGGCAGCCCCGCGAGGTAGTGGTAGATCACCGCATAACGCTGGCGCTCGGACAACCCCGCCAGCGACCGGGTCAGGTCGAGATCCCGGTCATCAGGGCCCGAGGAGTCCGGCGAAGTGGGAACTTCGGGTACCGGGACCGCCTGCCGGGCCGTTCGGCGGGTGACGTCGATCGCCTTTCGATGCGCGATCGTCACCAACCACGCCTCCACGTTGGCATTTGCGGGCAGTCCCGGATAGGCGCGCAGGGCGGCCAGGAAGGTTTCGGACCAGGCGTCGTCGGCGTCGGTCGGGCCCAGCACGGCCCGGCAGACCCGCAGCACGGTTCGGCCGTGGTCGGCGACGACCGTCTCGAATGGTGGCTTCGCGGTCACACCATTGAGACGTGCGGGACACCCGAAATGTGAGGTCGAGCAGGCGGTCGCATATGTCGAGATCAGATTCGCAGCTTTGGTGGGGGCACTTGACCCATGATGGTGGGGTGCAGCGCGTCGCCGTCGTGGGGTCAGGGGGCGCGGGCAAGACGACGTTCGCCCGTGAGCTTGGCGCCCGGACCGGCCTTCCGGTGGTGCATCTCGACCACCACTACTGGAAGCCGGGTTGGGTCGAGACCCCGCGGGAGGAATGGGCGGCCTTCCAGGACGAGCTGTTCAGCCAGGATCGTTGGATCGCCGATGGCAATTATGGCGCCACGTTCGACGTGCGATTCGCCCGGGCCGACACGGTCATCGTCTTCGCCCTGCCGCGGCTGACCTGCGTCGCCGGCGCCTTGTGGCGGTCGTTGGCCCATCGGGGAACGGCCGTGCAGGCGGTCGGATGCCCGGAGCGGGTGGACGTTCGATTTCTGCGGTGGATCTGGCGGTACCCCACAGACAGTCGCCCTCGACTCGACGCGGCCTTGGCGCGGCATCGCCGTCACCTCGACGTCGTGGAGTTGCGCTCTCGGCGCGCCGGGCGCGCCTGTCTCGACGGACTGGCGCCTGGTCGCGCCGGTTACGGGCCGCCAGTCGTGACGCCGCAGCCATGAGCGACACCCCCCATCCCGGCGACGACCGCCCGAGCGATCGGCCGGGGCCCGCTTCGTCCCGATCCGCCCACGAGTTCGACGCCATGTACGCCGACACCCCGCCCTGGGACATCGGCCGCCCGCAGCCGGTGTTCCTGCGCCTCGCCGAGGCCGGCGCCATCCGGGGCCGGGTCCTCGACGCCGGATGTGGGACCGGCGAGCACGTCCTCATGGCCGCGGCCGGGGGTTTGGAGGCGACCGGTATCGACGCGGCGCCGACCGCCATCGCCGCGGCCGAACGGAAAGCGTCCGAGCGGCAGCTGACCGCCCGCTTCCTCGTGTGGGACGCGTTGGCGCTGCCCGAGCTCGGCGAGCAGTTCGACACCGTGATCGACAGCGGCCTGTTCCACGTGTTCGACGACGAGCGGCGGGGCCGCTACGTCGAGGCGCTCGGCGCGGTGGTCCGCCCGGGCGGAACCTTTTTCCTCTGCTGCTTCAGCGAGCGCCAACCGGGTGAATGGGGTCCCCGCCGGATTCGCCAGGAGGAGATCCGCGTCGCCTTCGGGGCGGGTTGGGAGGTGGTGTCGATCGAGGCCGCCCACTTCGACGTCAACCTCGACCCGCCGATCGCCCAGGCCTGGCTGGCGACGATCACCCGCGCCTGACCTTCGGGTCGGGCGGGGTCGGGCCCTCTAGGTCCGCCGGATCCGGATGATGGGGATCTGGCGGGAGTCCCGGCAGCGGTCCTGGTAGCCGTACAGACCGGTGATTTCCTCGCTCAGCATCTGAAACAGGCGATCGCGGTCGGGACTGTTGGTCACCGTGCTGGTGGTGGCCGGGAAGGTCTCCCCGAGGTATTCCACCGTGATCTCCGGATTGGCCACCAGGTTCCGGTACCACTGCGGATGCCGGGCCTGACCTCCGGCCGACCCCGCCACCACCAGATCGGCGCCGTCCTCGCGGACGCAGACCGGCTTGTGACGGGTCTGCCCCGATCGGGCCCCGGTGATGGTCAGGATCACCAAGGTCTGGCCCCCGGAGGTCTTCCCACCCCCGGAGCGCAGTTCGTCCATGATCGCGGTATCGCGAGCGTGCCGCTCGCTGAGAGTGGGATTGGCAGCCATGACGACCAGTCTTACCGGATCCGGCAGCCGGCTAGCTGACCGGGGGCTGCTCGGGGCGCGGGAACGCCTTTTGGAAGGCCACCGCCAGGCGCATGACCCGGGCGTCACTGCCGGGCGGCCCGACGATCTGCAGACCCACCGGGAGCCCGTCGACGAAGCCGCATGGCACCGAGACGGCAGGGAACGCCAGCCAGTTGAACATCCAGGTGTGGCTGCAATACACCGGCGCGAAGGTGCCGTGATGAAAGGACGGTCCTTCGGTGGTCCACCAGGCGTCCCAGGTCTCCACCTTCGGCGCCAGGATCTGCGAAGTGACGCTGAGCAGCAGGTCGTACTCCCCGAAGAGCCGGCGAAAGCGCTGCCAGTTGCGCTGCCGGAGGTCGTGGGCCGCCTCCCATCGATCGACGGGCACTTGCAGCCCGGACTCCGGCCCCAGGATGGCCATCGGGCCGTAGACCGCATGGTGCGCCGAGATCCCCGGCCAGAAGTCTTCCCACTGCTGGTGGGTCGGCTCGACCGTGGCGCCCAGGCCGGCGAGTCCGAGGGCCGCCTCGCGGGCCACGGCGATGACGCGCGGGCTCTCCTCCACCGCGTAGATGTCAGTAAATCCGTAGTCGTCGGTCCAGGCCAGCCGCAGACCGTCGGCGCCCGCTTCGATCTCGCTGAGCGCGTCGGGAAGCTCGATGGGCAGACCGACGTGGTCGCGCCCATCGGGTCCCGCCATGGCGGAAAGGGCGATGGCGGCGTCAAGGGCATCGCGGGCGAGCGGGCCCACCGTGGTCCCCGGGCGGTTGGCGTACTGGCCATAATCCATCCACGGGATCAGCCCACCGGTGGGGTGAACGCCGACGACCCCCGAGTAAGCGGCCGGCAGGCGGGTGGAGCCGCCGCCGTCCGACCCCAGGGTGAGCGGCAGCAACCGGGCGACGGCCGTGGCGGCCCCGCCCGAGCTCGACCAGCCGGGCACCCGGGTCGGATCCCAGGGGTTTCTCGCCTCCACGTCCCAGTTGAAACCGGCGAAGACCCCGGGTGCGCTCGACCGGGTGAGGTCCGCCCCCGAACCCATCATGGTGTTGTGCCCGACGATGATCGCGCCCGCGGCCCGCAGCCGCTCCACCGCCAGGTGATCATGCCCCGCGGTGGTCGTCCCCGCCGGCGTCACCTTGGGCAGCCCGGCGACGTCGATGTGACTCTTGACCGAGACCGGGACGCCGTGCAGCGGGCCGAGCGGCTCGCCGCCGGCGACGGCGGCCTCGGCGCGCCGCGCCTGCTCGCGGGCACCCTCGGCATCGACGTGGACGAACGCGTGCAGGGTGGGGTCGAACTCCTCGATGCGGGCGAGGAAGTGGTCGGTCACCTCGACAGGTGACACTTCCCGCTTCGAAACCAACTCCCGAATCTGCCACCCGGGCAGCCACGTCAACTCGTTGGACACGTCCCCTCCTTCGTTCACCGTCCTTTCTAGCCCCTCCACAGATTGTCTGCACGCGTCAATCTTTTTGGCGACCGAGCGGCGTCGGAGAGGTCGGCGAGCGGAGCTATCGTGCCCGGCATGGCGACGGTCGACGATGTCGCGGGCGCGGCCGCCAAGCTCCCCGAGGTGGTGGAGGGCGAGCGGCACGGGAACCTCACCTGGTTTGTCGGCGGCAAGGCCTTCGCGTGGGAGCGACCGTTCAGCAAGGCGGACCTCAAGCGCTTCGGTGACCAGGCCCCGCCCCCAGGACCGATCGTGGCGGTGCGGGTCGCGGACCTCGACGAGAAGAAAGCCGTCCTCGCCGCGGGATCCAAGGGCGTGTTTACCATCCCGCACTTCGACGGCTACTCGGCCGTCCTCATCCAGCTGACCGCGGTGACCAAGAAGGACTTGCGGGAGGCGATCGTCGACGCCTGGCTGGCGTGCGCACCGCCGCACCTGGCGCATCAGTACCTCCAGAAGTGAGGGCCCCGCGGCGCGGCAGGCTCGTCGGAAGCGGCCGGAACCGGCCTGGGAGCGGGGCTTCCCCTTAGAATCCCGCGTTCGATGCCAGCCGCCCCGCAAGCTCCCCCGCCGGACGACGGCACCAGCTACATCCGGGCGGCCGGCGCCGTCAAGGTGGATGCCGGCCGGCTGGTCCGGGGCTTGGTGGTGGCGGGCCTGGTCGTACTGGTCGTGGTGGCGATCGCCCTGACCGTCGCCGCCGCCAGCCAGAACACCCGGCTGGACAAGTTGCGCCACCACGGCGTCCCAGTCCAGGCCCGGGTGACGGGCTGCCTGGGCATCAGCTCGGGCATCGGCATGGCCATCGAGTACTGGGAATGCCGGGGCACCTACACCCTCGGCGGCCACAGCTACACCGAGGTGATCGGGGGCAGCCGGACCCACCTGCTGGACGGCCAGACCCTGCCGGCGATCGCCGTCCCTGGTGATCCCACGCTGCTCTCCACGGTGGCGTCGGTGGCCCGCAAGAGCTCCTCGTGGACCCCCTACGTCACCCCCATCATCCTGGGGGTGATCGTGGTGGTGGTGATCCTGGGCTGGGTCTGGTGGTCGAAGCGGCACCAGCGGCGCGACGGGGCCGGGGCCGGGGCCGGGGCGTGACCCAGACGTACGGGCCAGACGACCGTGAGGCCGCCACTCGTTAGCCTCGTGGGTGGCACTCGCGTGGTGGCAGAAAGGGCAGACCCATGACCGATCCCAGTTGGCCAGGTACACCGCAGCCGGGGCCGCCCGGTTGGGCGCCAGGAATGCCGAGCGCGCCTCCTCCGCCGCCCGGCTACAGCCCGGGGTGGCCAGCAGCGCCGCCCGGAATGTACGTCGACCCCCTCAGCGGGCTGGTGCTACCTCAGGGAGTACAGCTCGCCAGTGCAGGAAGGCGGATCGGCGCGTACTTTCTGGCCTTCCCTCTGGTCATCGTGACGTTGGTGATTGGTTACGTCATCTGGGGACTGGTGATTTGGGGACGCGGTCAGACTCCGGCGCTGCAGGTGCTCGGCATGCGTTGTTGGAGGCCCGAGACCGGTCGAGTGGCGGGGTGGTGGTGGATGGCCCTGCGCGAGACCATCGGCAGGCTGGTGGAGAGCCTGCTCAGCATCATCACGCTGCTGTTGTCGTTCATCCTGATGGTGGCAACCCGGGAGCGCAGATGCCTCCACGACATGATCGCGGGGACCGTCGTCTTGTACGACCCGAACAAGGTATTGGCTCGCTAAGAGGGGGCGCAGCCTGTCCGCGGCGCAGGCGTCGCAGAGGCGGGACCAGGCCGTACCGGCTCCGAACTGCAGCGCCGGGGCACCTACACCCTCGACGGCCACAGCTACACCGAGGTGATCGGGGGCAGCCGCACCCACCTGCTCGAAACGGCACCAGCGGGGCGATAGCGCTGGGGCCGGGGCCCACTTGCCGTCGGGGTCGGGGTCACGGGATAGTCTGCGCCGCCATGAGAATCGGGAAGCTGTTTCATCTGACACCGTTGGTCGATGATCTGAATGCTGCCGAGTTCTTCTTCGTCGGCCTGTTCTCGCCGATAGCTGTCTACCGTGACTACTCCCCCCACTGGCACCGAGACGCCTCGATCCTCGTCGTCGCGGACACCGTCATCGAGCCGATGCAGCCGTTCCCTCCCGAACCGGGCCAGAAGGGGACGAGTTGGTTCCGCTATATCGAGAAGTTCGGCCCCCGGGTGCACAATCTGGCGTTCTACGTGGAGGATGCGCCCGCGCTGGCCGAGCGGTTCGACCGCGCCGGCGTCGCCATCACCGACGGCGGGGTGTCGAGCAACATCTTCACCTTCCCGAGGTCGACGGCACCGATGCTGGAGTTCTACGAGCCCGGAGAACACCGGCCCACTGACCCGCGCTTCGCACCCCATTGGGCCGCCTTTCGAGAAGACTTCTGGACCCACGGCCATCCCTTGGGCCTGCGGCGGCTCTCCCACGTCACGGTGGTCGTCGCGGACCACCGGGCGACAGCCCGCTTCTATGTCGACGTGCTCGACTCGGTCGAGCTGCCGGCTCAACCCTCGTCGGTCGCCGGGGCTGAGGCGACGTTCGTCATGGTCGGCGAAGACACCGTCGTCGAACTCGCCCAGCCGGTGTCGGACGACTGCCCCATCCGATCTGACCTCGAGACCGTGGGTGAGTGCGTGACCGGGGCGACCTTCACCGTGCAGGACATCGAGGCTGTCGTCACCCGGCTCGGGTTCGCCGAGCGACTACCCACCTGGACCCGCGTCGATCGCCGGATCGACTTCGATCGGGGATCCACCTGGAACTGCCAGTACACGCTGACAGAGGACAGCCTCGTCGGGGATCCGAGAGTCTCGGCCTGATTGAACCGATTGCACCAGACGGATCCTCGCCGAACACCAGCCCGGAGCTCGACTGCGGCACCGTGACCTCCTCGACCGGCCGGTCGGTGGCCGCGGCCGACAACCGCAGGCGGTCACCAGTGTGGTCCCCGGTTATACGGGGGTTTGTTGGCGCTGTCGGTCGGTCTTCGGCGTCGTGGTCTCCGGCTGGTCCGAGAGGCCGTTGGGCGGCTGGTGGGGTTGGGGGGTTGCGTCGTCGGCGTCGGGGGCGACGCCGTCGCCCGTGCGGCCCCATTTGCGCCACACCAGCCGATGCAGCGGGACGAGCTCGGGGATGTTGCGCAGGCCGGGAACGAAGGGCACGGCGAGGAGGAGCAGGGTCGCAGCACCGGTCAGGTAGATGGCGATCAGGTCGACGTTCGTCGAGGTCTTGAAACCGGGCAACTGATACCAGAGCTGGTAGAGCCACAGCCACGGTTGCCCCGGGTAGTTGCCGGTCTCGTTGGTGACCCCCCATTGCGTACCGGTGAGATGTTGGGCCTTGGCCTCGGCGGCGTAGTACTGGCCGTCGGCGAGGAACAGCAGCGGCTTGGTGAAGTTGGTGCCGTAAAAGCTTTGGCTGCTGATCAGGGCGGTGTCGATGCCGCCGCTTCTGGCCAGCGCCAGTTCGCTCGCCAGCAGGGTTGCCACCGGCCCGTAGTTGCCGGAAGGCACGATCGGCGCGGCACCAGCGAAGGTCACGTGCGTGACCGCGTCGCTATAGGCCTGGTCCCAGGCGCCCTGGGTTTTGGCCGACGCCGCGCCGTAGGCAGCGAGCGCCGCGTGCAATGTTGGGCTGGTGGCGGACGCTTTTGTCAGGGGGCCGAGCACGAAGGTCTCGGCCGGGTCTATCGGGATCCGCACCCCGCCGACGGTCTGCCACGAGATGCCGATCCGCTGCACGCTGCCGGTCCCGGTGTTGTACGGCGGTCCATAGTTGGCGGTGGTGCTGGCGCCGCCCAACTCGGCGGCCGCGGTGGCGAGGAAGTCGTCGGGGGCGACTTGCGCCCAGGACTGGATGGAAACCGGCGGCTGGTTGGGTGAGGAAAGAATGGCGGCGAGGGCCAGCACGAGGGCCAGCGAGATCGCCGTAGCGATGGTCGCTTCCTTGAGGATGTCGTAGCGACGGGTGGGGCCGCGCCATTCGGCGGCGTCGGCCTTGCGGGCGGCGCGTCGGGCAGTCCGACCACTGGCGCGCACCTCAGGCAGGGGATGCGACACGCCGCGCACCCGCACCAACAGGACGTGGGCGCCAACCAGCGCAACCAGAACAATGGGGATGAGCACCACGTGCCACAGCAGCATCTGGCCGAAGTTCATCAGGTTGAAGAACCCGCCCAGCCCGGTGCTGTTGACGGCGTCCTTGCCGTTGGTGGCGATCCACTGGGCATCGAAGTTCTGCTGGGACAGATATCCGGTGAAGCACTCGACGATCGACGCGATAAAAGCGACACCGCCGGTGATCCACGTCAACGCCCGGCGACCCCGCCAGGCGGCCATCCAGAACTTGCCCCACAGGTGAATGACCATGAACGCCATGAACAGCTCTACCGACCACAGATGCATGCTGTTGAAGAAGTGCCCGACGGCATCGGTCTTCCACCAGTCAGGGCCGCCAATGGCGATAGCCGTGCCCGAGGCGATCGCCAGGGCGAGGGTCACCATGGCCGCGACGCCAAATACGTAGATCCACGACGCCACGTAGGCCGGCTGACGGTCGGGGAGCAGACGGCCGGGGGGCAGCAGCCGCAACGCCCGGCGTCGAAGCCTGGCGGTCCACATGGGGGCGTCCTCGGGATCACCCGGATCGACGGCGGCGGGAGGCGGTCCGGTGGCATCGGCCCGGCTGCCGTCGGGCGCCAGAGTTGGGCGGGCGCGAGTGTGACCCGGGAACGGCAGCAACAGCGCAGCCCCGAAGACCACGACCATAACGGCGACCAGGATCAGGTTGGCGACCGACACGGTGATGATCGACCAGTGCAGATAGTGGCCGGGACCGTTCAGATCAACTGCGGCTACGAACTGGCTCGACGGCGGGAACGTCGTGAGAGCCATTGGCTGCCTCCGTGCTACCTGGACACACTTGCAGTGCGCTACCAGGGGTCTGGAGCAACGCTCCCGAGAGGGGCCGACGCTTCCGACACCGTCCAACACGGTGCGGGGACGCGACCCGTGTCAGCCCGGGACGCTACCACGAAGGCACGACGACCGGAGCCAACGTGCTCGCCGGGCCCGTCAACTTGCAAGTGGATTCCGGTGGGCTGATTGGCCGACAAGGGTTTCGTTTAGATGCTCTCGATTAGGAGGGCCGTCAGTACTCTTGCGTCGTCATCTACGGCGTAGAAGAAAGCGAGCCGGGGAGCGGACGGCAGCGGCGCCAGCCTGGTCTTGAGGCTGCCACCCGGAACAGACGCCGTTCCCGCGCGATAGGGATCCTCGCGAACCGCGATCGGCCACGCCAACATCAGACACCGCAACTCCCAGCTAGGTGTGTCTTCAACCAGCCACCGGTCATACAGCGACTCGAGTCCGGCGTATCGCCACGGCCCCAAGTCGGGCTAGTGATCCCGGGACTCGCTGAGCCGTTTGCTGAGGAAGGCGGGATCGTCGAGTTCTGGGGGTGCCGCGGTGACGCTCTTCTCCGCCTGGTGGAGCTGAAACATGACATGCTCGTCCCGCGAGGCCTTGACCGCCATGATTTGTGCAACGACGCGTCTGCGCATTTCGGTGCCCCTCTCGCGCACGGCGCGGAGCAATCTCTCAATCGAGCGGAGGGTGCCCCCATGGAAAGGCGAGGCGCTCACTGCTGGGACTCCTTCGGGACGGTACGTGGCCCCCATCGGAACCGCCCGCTCCATGCCATGAAATTACACGTCTGGCATTCAAGGTAGGTGGATGAACCGGGGGACTCAGTTCTATCCCTGATTCGTCGGATACTTCACCGCGGGCCTGTAGAGAGGACTCGTCTGCCTAGCGACTTCGGACGGCTAGAGCGGCGGTGGGATGGCGAGAGGTGGAGCGCCCGTCCCCACCTCGCCCCGACGGGCCAGTTGGGCCGCGGCGACGGCCATGAGGGCGAAGCCGGCGATCTGGCTGAGGACGGCGAGGGGGTCGTTGGCCAGTCCCTCCTGGAAGGCGAGCGCGCCGAGGGCCACCGACGCCGCCGGGTCGGTGATGGTCAGGGCCGGCATCGAACGAGCGAGCGGTCCGGCCCGGTAGGCCAACTGGGTCAGGACCAGGGCCACCGCCCCCGAGGCGATCAGGGCGTACACCGGCCAATCGGTGACCATGTGCAGGATGCCGGACTGGGCGACGGTCGTCGTCTCCTTGAGCAGGGCGGCGACCACCCCGTAGCCCACACCGGCGGCCGTGCCGAGCAAGACGGCAGCGTGGCCGCGCGGCCAGCGCATCCCGACGAGCGTGAGCAGGCCGACGACGGTCATCCCGATGCCGCTCGCCCAGGCCAGGACGTCCGCGTCGAGCGAGACCTGTCCCCGACCGGGTCGGGCCGCGAACAGGAAAGCGGCCAACCCTCCGACGAGGATCAGCGCCCACATCCACTCCCGCATCGACGGTCGCCGGCCTTCGAGCAGTGCGCTCATCGGCAGGGCGAACAGGACCCCGGAGATCAGCAGCGGCTGGACGATCACCAACTGGCCGTGGGCGAGGGCGATGGCGTGCAGTACCAGCCCCACCCCGGCGGCGAACAACCCGAGGATCCAGGCCGGACGCGTGACCAGGTGGCTCAGTAGCCGGTCGGTGCGGCCGTGCGGGGCCTGGCGGGCACTGCGATGCTGCAACACGCTCGAGGTGGCCGCGGCCAACGCCGAGGCCAGGGCGGTGACGACGATACCGGCCTGAGTCATCGGAGAGAGACCATCTCGCCTCGGGCGTCCGGTCCGGCGACGGGTCCGCCGGTCCCCGCCGGGAGACCTTGGTACAGGGCCGCGACCTCGTAGAGCGCGTCGCAACTGCGCAGCACGCCCGACCAGGTGATGCTCGGCGGGACCGAACGGTTGTGCGCCGTCACCCGATCGAGCGCGTCGCGCGAGGTCGCCAGGCCGACGATCATCCCCACCATGGCCGCGTCCGAGTCGACGAGCCACCCCTCCGTCCCGTGGGCGACGAAGTCCTGCACTCCGGTGCCCGACAACGCCACGATCGCCAATCCGGCGCAGCGGGCCTCCAGGGCGGCGATGCCAAAGGACTCCAGCGCGGCCGGGGCCACGAACAGATCGGCGCGGGCGTAGGCGGCCCGGATCTCACCGCGCGTCAGGCGGCCGCGCAAGTTGACCCAGCCGGTCATGTCGTGCCGGCGCAGGTAGCGCTCGAGCGGGACCCGCTCGGGTCCGTCGCCGATGATGTCGACGCGCAGGCGGGTCGCGGCCGGCAACTGCTGGCGGGCGGCGAGCAGCATCCGGGCCAGGTGCAGGGGCCGCTTGCGGGGCGCCAGTCGGGTCACGGCCATCACCCGGACTTCACGAGGATCCCTGGGCTCGGGCACCACCCGCCAGAGCTCGGGATCGACGCCGTTGGGCAGGATCGTCACCGGGGCCCGGTCGGCGAGGACCCGGCGCAACGGCTGCGCGGCGGCGTTGCTGACCGCGGACCAGGCGACCCGCCAGTCGCCCCATCCGACCAGGCGGTCGGCCATGCCGAACAACGGCGTGGCCTTCGCCCACAGGGAATGCACGGTGGCCACGGTCGGCACGCCTCGCCGGGCCGCGTCCCGGGCCGTCAGGAACGCCAGCGGCGAGAAGCTCGAGGCGTGCACGTGCACCACGTCGAAGGCCCCGTCGGTCACGGCGTGCGGGCCTCGCCGTGACGTGAAGTAGCGGATGGCGTCGGCGTCCGCGCCGGCGCCGCCGACCCGGAGCACGCTGCACTCACCGGGCGGCGGCGGCTCGGACCCGTTTCCGACCGTCGAGGTGATCACCGTCACCTCGTGACCGGCGGCCGCCTGGCGCTGGGCCAGGTCCTGCACCTGCAGCTCGATGCCGCCGAGCCGGGGGACGTAGCAGTCACTGACGTGGGCGATCCTCACCGCCGCGGCACCTCCCACGACGCGGCGCGGCCAACCGCCCGGCGCGGCACCATGGTGCCGTGCCGCGCTTCACGCTGGTGTCCTTTCACGCCCATCCCGACGATGAGGCCCTGCTGACCGCCGGCACCCTGGCGCGCGCCGCGGCCGAGGGACACCGGGTGGTCCTCGTCACCGCCACGGCCGGCGGCGAGGGATTGGCCGCCACAGCCGCAACCGGCCCGGCCGGTGACCTCGCCCCGCGCCGGCTGGACGAACTGCGCCGCTCCGCCGCCGCGCTCGGCTGTCTCGAAGTGCACCTGCTCGGGTACGACGATTCGGGCATGGACGGCCGGGCAGGCCGCGACGGGCACGCCTTCTCCCGCGTCGACGTCGAGGTGGCGGCCGCCCGGCTGGCCGCCCTGCTGCGATCGGTCGGGGCTGACGCGCTCACCGTGTACGACCCCGCGGGGGGCTACGGCCACCCCGATCACGTCCAGGTCCACCGGGTGGGCCGCGCGCGCCGCCGAACTGGCTGGGACGCCCGTCGTCCTGGAGGCGACCGTCGACCGGCGGCAGTTGCTCAAAGTGCTGCGCCTGCTGCGACTCGTGGGCCTGCTCCGGCTGGCGCCGGTGGAGTGGCGCCCGGAGCGCCTGAAGGCGGCCTACGCCCAGCCGGCCCGGCTGACCCACCGTATCGATGTCCGCGGTTACACCAGCGCCAAGCGAGCGGCGATGGCCGCCCATGCCTCCCAGACGACCGCCGACAACGGGGTGCGGTCCCTCGCGCTGTTCCTTCGCTTGCCCCCATTCCTGTACCGGCAAGTCTTCGGCTACGAGTGGTACGTCGAGACCGGTCGCCGACCGTCCGGCGAGCTGCTCGGGGATGTGTTCGCCACCTTGCGCATCTGAGTCGAAGCCGTCAGGCGCGGGCGGGCGCTGGCACCCGGACCAGCTCGCGAGTCGTGGTCGGGCCACTGGATAGCAGATCCTTTCCGGAATCGTCCGTCCCGCAGCTCGGCGACGACCCGACGAGACTCTGCACGATCCCAACACCCACCAAGGGTGACGATGGACGAACGATCAAACTGACAACGAGGGCCGCACCACGGTGGCGGACCGGACCCTCAGGGGATATGGCAGCTGAAGATGCAGTGCCTTTCAGAGATTTTCGAGCCGTGATGACGATGGCCGATTGTAGCAATCGGTACCCCAGTGGTCCGGGCGGCGACCGCGTGACATAGCCCCGAAACCTTGGTAGTCTAACTCTTAGTAATCTAAGTAATCCCTAGGCCGGGCCCTCCCGGCTCGGAAAGGACTACCTCATGACTACCCGTTCGACTGCTCCCCTCGGTCGGCGCATCCAGGCCCGAGTCATGCGCCTGGTCAATGTGCCGATGCGGCTCATCCTGCGGCTGCCGGTGGCGACGCCGCTCGGCAAACGACTCATGCTGGTCTTTCTGACCGGGCGCCGGACGGGCCGGTCCTACCGCCAGCCGGTGAGTTACGTCCGCCAGGGCCAGACTCTGCTGACCCCGGGCGGGGGCAAGTGGAAGCTCAACCTCGAGAGCGGCGAACCGGTGCGGGTCCGGCTGCGGGGACGGGACGTGATGGCCCGGCCCGAGCTGGTGCGAGATGTCGAGGAGGTCGGCCGGCTCCTCGAGGTGATGACGGCGACGAATCCCATGGTCAGCAAGTTCGTGGGCATCCCCAAGGATGCCGACGGCCACTTCGACCGGAGCCGGCTCGAGACAGCCGTGCGATACGGGTTCGCGATCGTGCGGTGGCACCTCGACGAACCGGCGCGGTAGCCCCGTCTTGACCGCCGTCCCCGGCCATGACTTCCAGCGGCTCAGCGGTACTTCTTGATCACCTCGACCGAGAAGCGCTCGAGCGCCTCGATCCCCCGGGGTCCGCTGTCGACGGGGATGTGCACGAGCACCTGCGTCACCCCCACTCCCGCCATCTCTTCGAGCCACTCCAGATACGGCCCGAACTGGCCGTCCGCCTCCGCCGTCCGGCTGGGACCGCGCAGCTGTTGGATCTGCACGGCCACCGTCGAAGGATCGCGACCCGCGGCGTCGACCCGCCGCTTCATGTCGGCGATGGCGCCCGCCAAGGCGGCCACGTCGGGCAAGGGGGCGGTCCGGGTGGTGCGGGCCGCCACGTCGTTGGCCATGATGGGAGTCCAGCCCGCTCCGTAGTCGGCGACGCGCTGGCGGGCCCGGGCGCTGTTCCCCCCGATCCAGATGGGCGGGTGGGGATCCTGGACCGGCCGGGGGCGCTGGAGGATCCCCTCGGCGTGGAAATGCTCGTCGGCGATGGTGACCGTCTCCCCGGTCCACAGCTGTTTCCACGCCGAGATGGCGGCGTCGAGGAGCTCGTTCCGCTCGTCGAAGTTCGAGCCCAACGCCTGGGCCTCGGAGCGGAGGTAGCCGGTGCCGACCGGCACGATCAGCCGGCCGCCGGAGACGATGTCCAAGGTGGTGATCTGCTTGGCGGCCATCACGGCGTTGCGGAACGGCGGCACCAGCACGTACGGCATCAGCTGGATGGTCGAGGTGACGGCGGCGAAGAACCCGAGCGTCGTGAATACGTCCAGGGCGTCGTGGCCGCCGGCGTTGAGCCAACGGGCCGAGGGGGCGGGGTGCTCCGTCAGCGTGAGGGCGTCGAACCCGGCCCGCTCGGCCGTCTGGGCGAAGGTCCGCAGATAGTCGGGGGCGAGGATGTCGTCGCTGTAGGGCGTCTGGTGCATCGGGTAGAGAGCCGTGAACCGCATGAGCGAGATCCTAAGACGCGGCACCGGCCGGGGTCCTGGGCGCCCCTTCTGTCATACTCCGCCGATGTCGCTCGACCTGACCAACGATGAGCTCCTGACTACGACCCGCAGCGTTCGCAAGCGTCTCGATTGCGAACGACCGGTGGAGCGATCGGTCATCGAAGACTGCGTGCAGATCGCCATGCAAGCCCCATCGGGGGCCAACAGCCAGGGTTGGCAATGGGTGTTCGTCGAGGAACCCGAACTGAAGGAACAGCTCGCCGTCATCTACCGCAAGCAATTCGATGTCAGTTACCGGGTGATGCCGATCGGCACCTACGAGGACCCGAAGCTGCAGGCGCAGGCGGGGCGGCGCCGGGAGTCGGCGACCTGGCTGGCCGACAACTTCGAGCGGGTGCCCCTGATCATGGTGCCGTGCACCCCGGGGCGGATCGAGGGGGCGACGGTCGGGGTGCAGGCCGGTTTCTGGGGGTCCTTCCTGCCGGCCGTGTGGAGCTTCATGCTGGCGTTGCGCAGCCGGGGTCTGGGGTCGGCCTGGGTCACCATGAACCTGGCCCGGTCCGAAGGTGAGCGCGAGACCGCCGAGGTGCTGGGGATCCCGTTCGAGCGCGTCACTCAGGCCGGGATGTTTCCCGTGGGCTACACCATCGGCACCGATTTCAAACCGATCCCGACGCCGCCCGTCGGGGAGCGGGTGCACTGGAACCGCTGGTAGCCCGCCGGCGGGTCAGTCCTGGCGGCCGGAGATCAGGAGCCCGGCTCCCACCGCGACGATCCCGAGACCACCCACCCCGCAGATCAGCTCGAGTCGCCGCGGTGACCGGGCGAACCAGGCCCGCACCCCGCTCGCCGCCAGCGCCCACGCCGTGTCGGAGACGAGCGCGATAGCGGTGAAGATAAGGCCCAGCAAAAGGATCTGGCCCGGGATGAAACCGGCCGTGCCGCTCACGAACTGCGGGAGTATGGCCGCCAAAAAGACGACCGTCTTCGGGTTGGTCACGCCCACCGTGACCCCCTGGAGGAAGGTGCGCCGATCGGAACCAGGGGCGGCCGCGGTGGCCAGGGCGGCAGCCAGCGACCGGCGTTGACGGAAGGTGCGCACCCCGAGGTAGACGAGATAGACCCCGCCGATGAGCTTCATGACCGTGAAGGCGGTGACGGACCGCTCGGCCAGGGCACCCACGCCAACCGCAACTTGTTCCTGTTGTCGGCGCGGTGACGGGTCGAGAGGGTACCCGGGCGCTTTCGCCCGCGCCTCGACTTACGACGATGCCTCTGGCGGCCAAACGCAGAGGGGCTTCCCGATCTCCCAGCGATGGCCGAAGGGATCGTCGATCCGACCCAGGAGCCAACCGTGCTCCTCGCCCACCGGGTTGATCTCGGATGCGCCGGCGGCGACCGCCCGGGCGACAACCGGCTCCGAACGCGGTCTGGTAGAAGTTCACCGCGGCCCGGCCGCCTCGTACGGAAAGCTGCGCCTGGAGGGCCGGCTGTGACGGGGCGCGGTCAGTCGTCACCGGCCGATTCTTTCACCTGTCCTTCCGGTTGAGGGGGACGTGGCCGACCGCCGGCGCCGGCAGTAAGCTCCGGCGTGCTGGGCCTACAGAGGGGGCAACACGACATGGCAAACCCATTCGGCATCATCCACCAATTCAAGGGTGCGACCGCCGAGCAGTACGACAACACCCTCAAGGTGGTGCATCCCGATGGCGGCAAAGGACTACCGCCCGGGCAGACCTACCACGCCGGCGGGGCCGGGGACGACGGTGTCGTCATCATCGCCATCTGGGACTCAGAGGCGTCGTGGGTGAAGTTCCGCGACGGTGTGCTCCTGCCGGCGCTGCCTACCGTCGACAACGGACTGGTCGGGCTGCCCGTGGAGACGCCGTTCCAGGTCCACTACTCCGCTGTCCGCCTGACGGCTCGGCCGGACGCGGCGGCGCCGCCGCTAACCGCGGCGGGCCCGGCGCCGGCCCTCGTGCATGGCCTGGACCCGGGCGACGGGGATGGCGTGGCCCTCCTCGATCAGTTCGGGGCTCAGCGATTGCGGCGCCGGCATCCGATCAGCCCACGGGTCGCCATCGCCCAAATGTCGGAGCGCGGTGTGCACGGTGAAGTCGGCCGGGGCGATGGCATCGAGATCGTCCCAGTCCACCGGAAACGACACCGGCAGGCCGGGCCGTAAGCGGGGGCTGTACGCCGAAACGACCGTGGCCCCGCCGACGCGCGTCGAGTCCACGAACACCTTCCCGCCCCGATCCGCCTTCATGAAGGCGGTGGTCGCGACGCCGGGATCGAGCGCTTCGGCTCGAGCCGCGATGGCCCGGGTGGCCGCGGCCGAGTCCGCCGGCTGCGGCTGCTCGTCGATGGGGACGAACACGTGCACCCCCTTGGCCCCGCTGGTCTTGACTGCGCCCTCCAGGCCCACGCCGGCGAGGGCCTCACGCACCAGGCGGGCGGCGCGCACCGCCAGCGGGAACGACTCGCCGTCCGGGGGATCGAGATCGAGCACCAGATGGGTGATGCGGTCCGGGCGGTCGGCCCGGGCCAGGCTGGGGTGGTACTCCACCGCCCGCTGGTTGGCGAACCACAGCAGGGTGCGGCGATCGTTGCACACGGCGTAGGACACTTCCCGCTTCGAGCTCTCCGCCCACATCCGCACAGTGGGCACCCACTCCGGCGTGTACTTGGGGACGTTCTTCTGCATGAACGCTTCCTGGCCTCGATGCACCCGAATGACGGACAGCATCCGATGCTCGAGGGCCGGAATGATCCGGTCCTGCACGCCGTCCAGGTAATCCACCAGATCCCGTTTGGTCGCGTCCGATCCGTCGAACAGGGGCCCGTCGAGATGGGTCAACGACACGCCGGCCCGGGATGGATCGCCGCCGCTCGCGGTCACGGATGCGAGCGTAACATGGGGCGCTCGGCACCTCGGGGCCGCAAAATCGCGGTTTGGAAAAAGGGCGGATCTGGTGGCTGACCCGGCAACTGCAGGTTATTCCGGCACCCCGCAGGCAAAGAAATTGGGGATCAAGACGGGGCACCGGGTCCACCTCGATCACGCACCGCGAGGCTGGACGCTCGACGACCCGCCACCTGGTCTCGTCCGCGCCAAGGCCCCGCAGCCGGCCGATGTCATCGTCAGCTTCTTCGACACCGCCGGCGCCATCCCGGACCGCCTGGCCGAGCTGGCCCCGCGCATCTATCCCGCCGGTGCCCTCTGGATCGCCTGGCCGCGGCGCGCCGGCGGCCACGTGAGCGACATCACCGACAACGTGGTGCGCGGGCATGCCCTCGAGATCGGGCTCGTCGACGTCAAGGTGGCCGCCCTCGACCACGACTGGTCAGCCCTGAAGGTCGTGTGGCGGAAGGAGAACCGAGGCTGACCTCTGCCGACGGGCCAATTGCTCCCTGATCGCGGCCGCCTGCCGGGCCAGCCCGTCCGGCGGCTGCGGATCCTCGGAGAACATGGCGTCCCACGCGATCGGGCCGCCGGGCGCCGGGTCGTCCCGGTAGCGGGGGACGACGTGGGTGTGCAGGTGGGGCACCCAGTTGCCGAGCATCAACAGATTGACCTTCATCGGCTCGAACTCGGCCTCGAGGGCGCGGGTGACGCCAACCACATCCCGCCAGTAACCGGCGGCGCCGGGTTCGTCAAGCTCGGTGACCTCGGCCACGTGACCGCCCTTCCACACCACGATGCAGTAGCCGGGGAGGAGGCTCCGGCGCTCCAACCGCACCTCGGAGAACGGCAAGTCCGCCACCGCGACCGTGTGGTCGTTGTCGCCCTCGCCCAGCGACGCGCACAGTGGACAGTCCCGCCCCCGTTTGCGCTCGTCCCAGTCAGCGGGCCAACCGCGAGAGACCATAGGCCACTTTGGCACGTCGCCTGACGGGGTGCGACGCCAGCTGAGCCTGGTGGCGGCGCGGCAGTTGGCGGCGCGGCAGTTGGCGGCGCGCTACCACGACGTCCGGCTGCCCGGAAATCTGAACGGCTCGGCGCATCCGGTCATCCCAGCGGGGTGCTGGGCGTCAAGTCGCGGTTTCGCACCGCGGTCTCGACGATGGTCTGGCGCGAGGGGGCGTGACGCTTCGAGGGCGGGTTCGGCACGGTCGTGATGGACGCGGCAATCAGGTCGGTGTAGGCGTCCTGTCGAAGGCGGGTAGACAAGGCCTGCGCTTCGTTCTTGAGTTTCGCGGTCAGCCCCGCGGCGGAAAGTCCCGCGGCACTGAAGAGGCTCAAGAGGGCCTCGACCCATCCGAGCGGATGCTTCTGGCTGGCCGCCTTGACGAAACCGAGCAGCAAGCCCACCCCCATTGCACTCAACAGCAGCTGGGGAAAGTACGCCCGAGCCGCTTTGAGTACCACGCGCCAGCTGCGAATGACCTGGTACGGCTTCACCAGTTGGGTGGGGTCCTGGTGGAGCACGACCAGCTCGTACCAGTTTCTCGTCTGCTGATACAGATCGGCCTCGACGGTCGGTTGGCGATGCCATTCGGTGTCGGCCGCGAGGAGCTTCCAGACCTCGAGGGACCCGGCGATGGCCGAAGCCGCGAACTCTTGCAGGTAGTCGGACAGCCGGCCGGCCAGCCTCGTCAGCTCTGCGCAGCGGAGCTCGTTGAACAAGAAGGCCCAGGAGTCCCAGCCCGTGGGAGCCTCGGGATCGAGCGCCCAGTAACACTCGGCCAAACCTCGGCCGAGCTGGTAGCCACAGGCCTGGGTGTCCGAGATGGCGCTCAGGCTGTCTTGCACGTGCGCGTCGAAGTGCCACAGCAAGCTGGCCAGGGCGGCCCAGGCCTCCTTTTGGTCAGTGGCGTTTTGGTCAGTGGCGTTTTGGTCAGTGGCGTTTTGGTCAGTGGCGGTCGCCGGGTCGGCGGCTCGTACCTGCTCCAGGGCCAGGGCGCCCCTGTCGATCGCCTCGCCGAAGTTCGGATGACCGGGTCGCGTGTCGACCCGGAGTTTCCTGGCCAGATGGATCAGGGTGGTCTGGGCTTCGATGCGCAACTCTGTCGGCGAGCGCTGGACGCGCAGCGGCAGGGGGTCGTCGACACGAGGGGGCAAAGTGACCGGGATGCCCTTGGGCCCGCAGGGGCGGTTGCGACCCCGGACTTCGGCCACCGCCCAGCCCAGCCGGATGGCGGACAGGACCCGGTCCGCGTCACGGGGTCGGTGATCGAATTCGATCGTCATGCCGTGGTCGGGTCCCACGGCACCGCCGGCGCAGCCAGGGTGGGTGGATCCAGGAAACCCGGCTGGTCGAAATCGAGCATGTCGAGAGGGTCGTTGGCGGCCGCGTCACGGGCGGTGAGCGGCGGCAGGTTCCACTTCCGCTCGATCAGCTTCAGGGCCGAGGTGTGGTCGTAGACCGTGTGGGACACGTGGTCCGGTTTGGCGTAGGGAGAGACGACGACCGCTGGGACCCTGAAGCCGTAGCGGTCGTAGCGGCCGGCGCCCGAGTCCGCGGCACGCAGCTTCGTCCAGTCGCCAAGTTGCTGCAGCAGCCACCGCAACGGACCGCCGGCCTGCAGCAGGCTGCGCGGCAGAACGCCGTCGGGCTCGACCGCCGGAGGAGGTGGGACGTGGTCGAAGTAGCCACCGTGTTCGTCGTAGAACCAGATCAGCACGGTATCGGCCCATCCTGGGCCGTGCATCACCGCGTTGATCACCTCGGCCGCGAACCCCTCGCCGACGCGAATGTCCTGCGGATTTTCTTCCGAGCAGGCCTGAAAATCGGGGTCGACAACGCTGACCGCCGGCAGCGTGCCCTCCCGGGCGTCCCGGAAGAATCGGCTGATGGGGCGAAAGTGTCCGAAGTGGCGCAGCCTGCCGAGCGGATAGATGTCAGCCGTGAACTGGAGGTTGCCCAGGCCGACCTTGAGCAACCCCGGGAACGGATTGGCGCTCAGAAGGCGGATCGCCCGTCCGCCGCGAAGAGCGGCGCGGCCGAGAACGCGTCGGAAGAATCCAGTCCAGCCGACGGCATGGTGGTAGTTGGTCCAGGAAATGCGATGGCGATCGAGCAGATCGAAGATGGTTCCGGACCGGGGATAGTCGATCATCCCGGCAAAGACATCGTCGATCAATCCATTGGCCGTCGCCGCCATCAAGAACCGTCGATTCGGGAACGTCGGTCCGAGCACGGAGCTGAACCAGCGGTCTGCGAGCGGGAAGGTGCGAGCCAGGTCGGCGTAAAACGGCAAATCGTCCTCGGTCCAATATCCCATGGGGACGTTCGGATCGCCGCCGGGCACCGTCTGCTCGATACTGGCGACGAAACCATCGTTCTTCCCGTCGGCAAACTGGATGTGGCTGGCGTTCCAGGTTTGGGACGGCACGCCGGAGTGCTGCACCGTCGACGGAAATCGGTAGGGACGGACAACGCCACCGTCAAGCCGCTGGTTGGACGGGCCCCAGCCGCCGTCTGGCTCCCGGATGAAGCCCTCCCCATGGCCCAGCGTCCCGAAGTAGTTGTCGAACGAGTGGTTTTCCATCATCAGCAACACGATGTGGCGAATCTGGGGGAGGCAGTCGGTCCCCGCCGGCTGCGTCGGGTCCGGCAGTGCCGCCCCATCCCTCGCCGTATCGCGGTGACGAAGACGCCGCTTCGCGAGGGTTCGGTCGATCGCGCCGAGCACCGTCTCATCGTCCCACACGGACTCTTGTCCCAGCGGGGACCTCATACGTTTGGCGCGCAGCTAGGCGCGCCGGGCTGGGTACCCTGACGCCTCCCTTGTCCCGGAGGCCTCAGGAGGTCGAGCCGTGCAACAGATGACCGTGCAACCGTCCGGATACGTTGAGCGCCCCGATTACCGCGTCGACCTGCTCCGCCGGCGCAACCGGGTGACCGTCCGGCACGGGGATCAGGTGCTGGCCGAGACGTCCGCCAGCATCCTGGTGGACGAGCAGGACCACGGGCTGGTCTTCTACGTCCCCCGGGCCGACGTCAACCTCGATCTGCTGGTCGGCACCGACGACCACTCCCGCTGCCCCTACAAAGGCGACGCCTCCTACTGGCGGCTGGCCGACGGGACCCAGCCGGTGGCCTGGACCTACGAGACGCCCTACCCACAGGTGGCCCTGATCGCCGGCTACGTGGCCTTCTACCAGGACCGGGTGCAGGTCGAGGTGGGCCAGACCGCCTGATCCGCCGACTGGCCGGCCCCCGCGGCCGGCGCCGACCGGGCCGCCCGGGAGGTGCTCCCCGCCCGGGAGGTGCTCCCCGCTCGGACGCCACCCCCCCATCGCGGCGCGCGCCCTGACCATCGCCGCCGGGAGGTGGAGAATGGCCGTCACCGAGGTGCGCCAGGTCAACCTGCTCGATCCGGAGTTCTACGCCGGCGATCCGTACCCGACGTACGCTTGGTTGCGCGACCACGCCCCGCTGTACTGGGACCCGATCAACGAAATCTGGGGGGTGTCGCGCTACCGCGACGTACTGGCCATCGAGCGCGACACCGGTCGGTACAGCTCAGCCCGGGCTCGCGTCCCTACATCGAGATGAACGACTCGATGATCAACAAGGACGATCCCCGCCACCTCCAGCAGCGCAAGCTGGTCTCGGGTCGTTTCACCCCAAGATCGGTGCGCAGCCACGAGCAACGGATCCGGGCTCTGGTCAACCAGCTCATCGATGCGGTGGCGCCCCAGGGCCGCGCCGAGGTGGTGGAGGACCTGGCCGCCCCGCTACCGGCCATGGTCATCGCCGACCTGCTGGGCTTCGGAGCCGACCGCTGGAGCGATTGCAAGCGGTGGTCCGAGGTCACCATGGCTGCCGCCGGCTACCGCGACGACGACCCCCGCCAACCGACCGGTTCGGTCGACGCGGTGATGGAATTCGCCGCGGCCGCCCTCGAGCTGATCGCGGCTCGGCGGGCCGAGCCCCGCGACGACCTGATGTCAATGTGGGTCCACGCCACCATCGACGGCGAGCCCTTACCGGACGGCGAGATCGTCCAGGAGGCCTTGCTGCTCCTCGACGGCGGCGCCGAGACCACCCGGTCGGTGATCGGCCAGACCGTGCTCGCCCTCATCCGTCATCCCGACCAGCGCCAGCTGCTCCTCGACCACCCCGGGGTGCTGGGCGCGACCGGAGTGGAGGAGTTCATCCGCTTCAACACGCCGCTGTCCAACATGCGGCGGTCGGTCACCGCCGACCACCAGCTGCACGGCCAGACGGTACGGGCCGGCGACCAGGTCCTGTTGCTGTACGGCGCCGCCAACCACGACGATCGGATCTTCGGCGACCCCGACCGCTTCGACGTCACCCGCCGGCACAACCATCATGTCGCCTTCGGGTTCGGCACCCATTTCTGCCTGGGGGCCAACCTGGCCCGCCTGGAGCTGCGGGTCATGTTCGAGGAGCTGCTGCGGCGCATCCCCGACTTCCGCTTGGCCCCCGGGCCCGAGCCGGAGCTGGTACCCGGCTACTTCGCCCGGACGCTGCGGGCCTTGCCGATCGAGTTCACGCCCCGGCCCGGTTGAGGCGAAATCGGGTGGGGACGCCGGCGTCGGGGCCGGGCCTGGGGTGGGGGCCGGGCCTGGGGTGGGGGCCGGGGCCGGGGTGGGGGCCGCGGCCGGGGTTGCCTTGGGCCAGCTGGCCGACGAGGCGGCCGATCGCGGGGGCGAACTTGAAGCCGTGGCCCGAGAACCCAGTCGCCACCACCACCCGGCCCCGGCGGTCGATGACGAAGTCCTCGTCCGGCGTCGAGTCGTAGATGCAGCTCACCGTGTCGGTGGGGTGGGGATCGAGCCCCGGCAGCCACCAGGCCACGTAGGCCGCAAGCTGCTCGGCCAGAGCCGGACTCGGGATTCGGATGGCGGCGGCGGGATCGACGACCGCGCCGCTGGCATGCAGTCCCACCTTGACGCCCCGGCCCGGCACTGGGAGGCCGTAGCCGGCGAAGGTGTGGTTGGCGGCGCCCGGGTCGTAGTGCACGAAGGCGGGCCAGTCGGCGGGGGTGGGGGCGGCGGAGGTCGGGGCGGCGGAGGTCGGGCCGGCGGAGGTCGGGCCGGCGGAGGTCGGGCCGGCGGAGGTGGGGGCGGCGGAGGTCGGGCCGGCGGCACCGGCTTTCGCGACCGGGAAGTAGGCCGGCTCCTCGTGAGTCACCCGAATGAGGGGCAGGGGCCCGGTCAGCGCGGGCGGCGCCAGGCCCGGCGCCCACGCCCCCGCGGCGAGGATCACCACTCCGGCCTCGATGGCGCCCTGCTCGGTCGCCACCACCACCTTGGTGTCGGTGACCCTGTCGATGCGGGCCGGGCACTCGAAGCGGAGGGTGGCGCCCCGATCCTCGGCGAGGGTCTGGAACGCCGCCACCGCCCGATCGGCGTGCAGCCGGCCGGCGTCCGGCTGGTACACCACGTCGCCTTCGAAGCGCATGCCCGGCCAACGGGCCATGGCCGCCTCGGCACCGAGCACCTCGAACGGCAGGCCGAGGCGGCCGAGCACGCCACCGATGGCGTCGACCACTCCCGGCCCGTGGTCCACCCCACCGGTGGTCGCCAACACCGCTTGACCGCATTCCTCTTCCAGCTGGCGCCAGCCCGCCAGGCTCTCCAAGGCCAACCGGGCGTAATCCGGCTCCGCGTAGGCCAGTCGGAAGATGCGGGAGTCGCCGTGGGAGCCGCCCCGGGTGTGGCCGCGCGGGTACTGATCCATCAGGACGACTCGGGCACCGGTGCTCGCCAGCCACTGGGCGGCTGCCGATCCCATGACGCCGGCGCCGATCACCGCGAAGTCGCTGCTGGTGACCATCACCACGAGATTACGGCCGGC
>CAVPBX010000013.1:0-148156 GCA_963702305.1 uncultured Acidimicrobiaceae bacterium
GGGCTGCCCTGGCGCAGTTGCGCGATGGCGACGCGGGAGATCTTGCTGCTGGCCAGTTGGGAGCAGCTCAGCCACGCCCAGATCGCTGTGGTGCTCGACTGCAGTACCAACGCGGTGGCTATCCGTCTGTACCGGGCCCGTCAGCGCCTAGCCGACAAACTTGCGAGAGAATCGGCTAACTCCAAACATACTGAACCGAACCCGATGCCGCCACCCCTCACTGACCGCCAGCCATGAATGACCACGACGCCGACCTGGACCAACTCCTCGAGGCCAGCAACCCAGTCCAAGAAGAACAGCTGCCGCTACCAGTTGACTCGCCGAGCGCTCAACTGCTCTACGAGAAGATCACTGGTATCCCCTACGCCGGGTCCACTTCCCGGCGAGCCCGACGCCCTAGGCTCGGCCCCAGCCTCGCCGCTTTCCTCACCATAACCGCCCTAGGAATTGGCGGCGCCTACGCCTATGGGGCGATCAGCCAGCACGTGACCGAGAGGCTGGCGGTAACGTGCTACGCCGGCTCCAACCAGCGCAGCGAAGCCGTCCAAGTCAGTGCCGACAGCGGCGGACCGGTGGCCACCTGCACCCGAGCCTGGGCCGAAGGCCATGTCGGCGCCGGTCCTGCGCCACTCCTGGTCGCCTGCGTTACACCTCAAGGAGTAGCTGCCGTATTCACCTCAGCCCCAGGCGCCGACGTCTGCAGTCAACTCGGACTCCCCCCGCTGCCAGCCGGCGCCACCAACCTGCACGCCGCCACCACCGTTTCAACATCGACGACTGTCGCTACCGGCACACTGCTCCCCTCACTTCGCGACGCCATTATCAGCCAGATGCAGACGAGCTGCATCAGTGCTTCCGCGGCCGAGGTCACGATCAGCCGCCTGCTGGCCAAGGCAGATGTTCATTGGACCGTCGTCGTACCCGCACCGTTCCCGGCCGGACGACCTTGTGCCAGTCCCGGCTTCGACGAGACCAACAACCGTGTCATTCTGACAGGGATTCCACCCCTAGCTCATCCCTGATCGAGCAACCTCCCGAGCTTCGCCTGACTCGCCACCGATGTCCCGTCCGCTCCCGGCCTACCGCTATGGCTCGACCACCTCAGCGCCAGAGTTCGGCGAATCGACGGGTACGTCGCGGTCCGGGCGCCGCCGAGTGAGCCACCAGTCGGGGGCTGCGAACGTGCCCGAATCGATCCGCCTGTGGGAGGACCGCCTGGCCGCGGTGGCGGCCGGGTCCGGGTAATTGGCTGGGAGGGGCCTGCGCCGACGCCCAGCGGGTCCTCAAGGCTGACGCCGGCCCTGATCGCCGGCACCTACCAGACCCTCCGCCGCCAGACCGTCTGATCTCCGCCGACGGTTCGACTTCTACATGGCCACCAGCGGGGGCATCCTCTTTCCCATCTGCGAGGACTCTTACATGGCCAGGCTCCTCGAGATTGCCTGTGGATCGCGGGCGGGTGGGGATGGTCCGCCGGCGCCTCGTCTTGTAGAGCCGGATGGTCACGGAGAGTGGCGAGTCCGCGTGAGACGGCGGTCTTCACGGTGCCCACCGAGCATCCGAGCACGCTTGCGGTGGCCTGCTCGGTCAGGTCCTCGATGTAGCGAAGGGCGATGACTTGTCGTTGCCGCATCGGAAACGATCTGAGCGCTCACGCCGTGCCGAGGCCGGCTCGATCGTGGACAGTCGTCAGGCGGTCCGTAGCCACCAACCGATCGGTGACAAGCGGCACCTCGCTCACCCGACGCCGCCGAAAGCGGCTGTAGTGAGTGTTGACAATGATCCGCCGAACGTAGGAGTCGACGTCCTCGGCGGCCGAGACCCTGCGCCAATGTTGGAACGCTCTTGCCAGAGGTGTCTGCACGAGATCCTCGGCGTCGTTGGCGTCGCCGGTAAGGACCCACGCCAACCGGACGAACCCGGCAGAGCGTGAGGCCACGTACGACTGGAACTCGCGATCCAGCTTGCTCACACCTGGTAAGACTCCCTACGGTCGAAAAAAGTTGGCATAGCCCCAAGGATCATTGCTCACCTCACCGAAGAACTGAACAGAACCGGCGAGATCGAGCACAACACTCAGCCCGACAGCGGCCCGCTCTTCGGAGAACGCTCCGAGGACCGGACGCAGGCCACGTATAGGACGGTCGCTACAGCCTTGGCGCCAATAGGTGCTTCCAACTCGAAAGGGCCGTCCCGCCGGGAGTGTCACAATAACGGTGTAACTGGTTCTGCTAGCGATGGCCGGGAGAAGGCGTAGTCGCGCTGGTCGTGGATCATGTGCCAGCAGATCACCAACAGTTTGCGGGCCACGGCAACGGTGGCGATCTGCCATCCCCGGCGAGCCTTGACCCGCTCGAAGAAGCCGTGGAGGGGCCCGGGGGTGTGGCTGGCCGCGTGGGCGGCTTCGACGAGCATGCCCCGCGCCCACGCCCGGCCCTGTTTGGAGATCCGCCCATGGGTGGCGGGGAGACCGCCGGACTGGCGGGTGGTCGGGTTGAGCCCGACGTAGGAGACGAGTTTGTCGGGGGACTCGAAGCGAGAGAAGTCTCCGACGGTGGCAACCATGGCCACTGCGACGGCCATGTCGACGCCGGGGATGGTCATCAACCGGCGGGTGTTGGCGTCGTTGAGCGCGAAGAGGGCGAGCTCGGCGTCGACCAGTCTCAGTTCCTCGCCGGCGAAGTCCAGTTGACGCAGCAGGGACCCGACCGTTCGGCGTTCGTCGGCGGGCAGGGCCTGATCGGCCAGCCATCGGCGCCCCTTGATGCCGAACAGATCCGTGAAGGGGCAGCGGGGCAACAGGTTCCGGGCCAAGATGGCCTGCACCTGGTTCTTGACCCGGGGGCGTTGGCGGACCAGGGCGATGTGTTGGCCGACTTGGCGTCGCAGCGCCTTGGTCGTCTCGTCGGCCAGCCATACCGACGGCAGGTAGTCAGCGGCCAGCAGCTCGGCCAGCACCCGGGCATCGACCTTGTCGGTCTTGATCTTGGCTTCGGCGATCACGCGGGTCTTAAACGGGTTCGACACCACCACCTCCCCGGCTCGCTCAGCGAGCAGCCCGGCGATGGCTGCGGTGTTCATGGTTGCCTCCAAGGCGACCCGATCCGAGCGGCGCAGCGTCTTGGCGAACCGCGTAGCCGCTCCGGCGACGTCGGCACCCGGCCAGCGTCTCTGACCCGGCCGTTCTCCCAAATAGCCACCTGGGCGAAGTCCCGGTGCACATCGAGGCCGATACACCTTCCCATTGATCTCCCTCCCAACTTTGTTTGGTCTGGACGGGGAACCGACGGGCGAAACGACAACAACGGAATCGCGCTCTCAGCGCACCCGGACGAGTCGCAGGGGCGGCCACCTACTAACACGGGCTCGCAGCCCATCGTTTAGACCGGCCTGCCCGATCTGCGTTTCCCCAGGTCACCCCCTGTTCCGGATGGTCGCACCATACTTCGCCGACCGCTCACCCCAACCTGGGGTGCCGGACGACCGTGGGAACCAGCGAGTGCCCGCCTCTTTCATACCGGATACCAACGCCATCGAGAGCATCAACTCCCGGATCCGAAAGGCGGTCAAGGCGAGAGGTCATTTCCCGAACAGCGACGCGGCGCTAAAGTGCGTATACCTGGCCGTCATGAGTCTGGACCCGACCGGAAGAGGCCGTCAACGCTGGACGAATCGCTGGAAGCCAGCTCTGAATGCCTTTAACAATCGCATTCCCAGGTCGTATAATAACCGCAACGAAGTAACCGAGTTCACTCAGAAAGAGTGGCCAAAAAGACCCGAGCCCTCGAGCTGCGAGCCGGGGCGTCCGCCCATCGAGGACAGCCCGCCGGGTCCGCCGCCGGCTACAACCTCAGGACCGTCCGGGACCACGAACGGGCCCTCGGCGAGCAAGCCGAAGCCGCCTACAATCACCTCACCCGCAACTGGCAACAAACCCGTCCAACCGGCAAGGCGCAGCCAGCGAGACCCTCCGGGCGTCGCTCAACCAGTATGCCGGCGGCGTCTGCCCGGGCCGTCAAGGCTGCCCCTGCGGGCGGCTCCGCCGGCCTTGACCGCCCTCCCGTCGCAGCTGGAACGAGAAAACCCCGGGCTACGCGGCTAAACGCTTGATTCTTTCATCCGTGGTGTAAATGATGGTGCGGATCTCCTGGTCGAAGCTCAAGAACGGGACGAACTCTCCCAGGCGTTCTCCCACAGCTTGACGATGGCCGGGTAGCGGGCCTCCCAGCGCTCGGAGAACTCGGCGAAGCGGTCCAGGGCGGCCGCCTCGGTCGCGGCGGTGTAGATGGGCTTGAGGTCCTTGGCGATGGCCGGCCAGTCCCCGACGCGACACGTAACGGAACGAGTTGCGCAGAAGGTGGACCACACACGTCTGTACCACCGCCTGGGGCCACACTCCGCCGACCGCGTCGGGCAGGCCAGTGAGGCCGTCGCATACCACCATGCACACGTCCGCACAGCCTGTTGCCCGACTTTGAGGTCCGGCATGGCGGCGACACGTGAGTCGGCACGGGTGATGCTCGCGGTGTCGCCGCCGGTGCTGGTGTTGTCGGTTGTGGTGCTCAGGGTGTCGTTGTCGGTCCGCTGATTTCGAGGGTGACCCAGTGGGCTTGGATGGCGTCGTGGCGGAAGTGGTCGAGCACGTCGAGTAGGGCGGCAGCGGCGGTGTAGTCGGTGCCGGGACCGCCGGGGATGTCGAGTGTGATCACGACGCGCTGTAGGTAGCAGCCGTCGTCATCATCGGGATCGGGGTGGCGGTTCATTCGGAGGTGACCTCGGTGACGGCGGCACGGGCGGCTTTGTCGTCGACGATGGACGCTCGGCGGCGTAGGCGGCGATGAGGGCTTGGACGGCCAGGTTGTTGACCGCTCGGGGCAGGCCTCGGGAGGCTTTGTGGATTCTGGCCACGGCGTCGTCGGAGAACAGGGTGTCGGAGCGGCCGGCCAGTTTGAGGTGGTGGGCGATGTATTCGCTGGTGTCGGTCTGGGTGAGCGGCGGCAGGGCGTAGCGCAACGCCACACGCTGGTCGAGGGCGGCGAAGGCGCCCAGGCGGAGCCGTTGTCGTAGGGTGGGCTGTCCGACCAAGACCAGGCAGAAGGGGCTGGTGGAGTCCATGTCGGCGTTGGTCGGGATCGCTGGTGAGATAAAAGCCGGCCGACGCCGTGTGACCCGTCCGGGGGTGTCAGGAGGTCTGTGTAAGAGGGATCCACCAACCGAGTTGAGGGGCCTGTGAGCCTCTCGGAAGGAGGTTTCCAGTGACGATGACAGACGTGACAGTATCGGCCCCGGTGGCCGCTAAAGGTGATGGTTCGGGCCCGGGTCGGGAGGCGTTGCCGCCGGAGTTGATCGACGAGCTGATGGCCAAGGTCAAGACCGACGGCATCCAGCTGCTCGGCGACGGCGGGTTGATCGCCGAGTTCTCCAAGCGCATCTTGGAGCGCGCCCTTGACGAGGAGTTGACCGACGAACTGGGTTACGAGCGCGGCGACCCGGGTGGGCGGGGCAGCGGCAACTCCCGGAACGGGACCACTCCCAAGACGGTTCTGACCGAGATCGGGGCGGTCGATTTGGACGTCCCCCGGGACCGCAACGGGGTCTTCGAGCCCAAGATCGTCCCCAAGGGCGTGACCCGGCTGAAGGGGTTCAACGAGAACGTGATCGCCCTGTACGCGGGGGGATGTCGACCCGGGATATCAAGAAGACTCTCAAGCGGTTCTACGGGGTGGACGTGTCGCCGGACCTGATCAGTCGGGTGACCGACGGGGTGCTCGAGGACCTGGCCGCTTGGCAGGCCCGGCCGCTGGACTCGGTCTACCCCATTGTCTACATCGACGGTCTGGTGGTGAAGGTGAGAACCAACGGGGTGGTGATCAACCGGTGTGCCTACCTGGCCGTGGGCGTCGATGTCGATGGCCGCAAGCACGTGTTGGGGGTGTGGCTGGGCGACGGCGGCGAGGGCGCCAAGTTCTGGCTGTCGGTGCTCACCGAGCTCAAGAACCGGGGCGTGGCCGATGTGATCTTCTGCTGCTGCGACGGCCTCAAAGGCCTGCCCGACGCCATCGAGGCCACCTGGCCCCAAGCCAGCGTTCAGACCTGCGTGGTGCACCTGATCCGGGCGTCGGTGCGCTACTGCTCGTGGAAGGACCGCAAGAAGATCACCGCCGCTTTGCGGCCGATCTACACCGCCCCCAGCCTCGAGGCCGCCTCCGATGCCATGGACACCTTCGAGCTCGAATACGGCGACCGCTACCCGGGTATCGTGAGACTGTGGCGTGACGCGTGGGAACGTTTCATCCCGTTTTTGGCCTACCCGCCGATCATCCGCAAGATCGTCTACACCACCAATCTGGTGGAGTCGGTGAACTATCAGATGCGCAAATCGTCGAAGACCCGGGGGCACTTCCCCGATGACGACTCTGCGCTCAAACTGCTCCGGCTGATCGCCCGGGACCTGACCACCACCCGAGGCGGGGTGGCCGGCACCGGCACCCAAGGCTGGAAAGAGGCACTAAATTCTTTCGAGATATACTTCCCAGGACGCCTAAACATCTGCTAGTATTTAACCAATAAGAGAGACAAGCGATCCTCTCTTACACAGGATATCTGACAGGCTCGACCGTCCACGTAGTGGAGCCACCCGTAGGGCGTGGGAAAGCCGGGCCCGGATGACCTCAGACCAACCACTCCGAGGATCCGGTCGAAATCCCCGTTGCTCGCCAATACGACCACCGGAGCCACAAGCACCTGATGCAGGCACAGCACCAACGTCGCCACAGCAGCCAAACCGGGAACGAACTCCAATGACTCGACGATCTTCGGTGCTACCCGCCGATTTCCGTTCCGGATGGGAGCACTGTCACCAACTTCGAGATGGGACAGTCCGACCCGCCCATCCCGTCCGCCTTGGTCGATCGTCGACATCACCAGCCCCTCGAAGTCAGCTCATCTCATCACATCACATCCAGTGGCCCGAAACCGGACGGTTCAGCGCGGAGCTATGATCAAGCGCTCGGGACTTCGGTGGAAGAATGCTGAGCCGCATCGTTCATCACGCGATCTACGAGGAACCCTCCGCGGGCGGGCGGCACAGCGGCGCGGTCGTTCGGCTCGGGCATAGATCCGGTCCGTTCGGGCGTCTATAGGGTGTGGACGGTCCGCGAGTGTCTGCTGGGGTGGTCGTCCGAGACACGCAGCACTTGGCCGGCGACGACATCGCCGCTTTGTACATGGCGGAACTACGGCCGTCTAGTGCGCCTCTCCGGGGAGCTACCAGACGGTGTCGATGTAGCCGGATCCTGAGATCGCCTCGTCTCTGGTGACGAGCGGTACGCCTTCGCTCATCGCGGTAGCGACGATGAAGCGATCCCATGGGTCGGCGAGCACGCGGCGGTCAGTCGCTGCCACGCCTCGAAGACATCCAAGTCGATGGGAGCGAGATCGACGGCAGTTGTCTCGTCGGCCACGAGGTTCCGGACCGCGTCGAGATCCTCGGTGGTGAAGGCCTGGGTCGTCTGGGTGACGTACCAGAGGTCGACGAGCAGGGCGGTCGACACGACGATGCCGTCACTCTCCTGTGCATCTCGCAGAGCGAGGTGAGCGTCCCCCGATAGAAGTGATGAGCCTCTGAGGAACCAGAGGAGGCCGTGGGTATCGACTGCCACCCTCACGGGTGACGCTGGCCGGCCTCTGCGTCCCGGGTTGCGAGTCGACTGGCGGCCTCGAACTGTTCCCAGCTCACCTCGGGGAGGTTGGGTAGCACGCCTTCGACCGCACGGCGGCGGTTGCCGACCGCTTCGACGTGTACCCGCAGATGCGTACCTGCAGGAAGGTGCCCGGGGAGTTGCTCAGCCGCGATGATGGCGTTGCCGTCCTCATCGATTACAGCCTCTACGACCGAGTCGTGATCGCGGTGCTGAGCCATGGGCCAAGTGTACGGCCGGAGCCGCCGTGGACCGGATCGCTTGCCGAATCGTCGTACGCGACCGTGGCCCTTTGCGCGGGCAGCAGAAGCATCGACTCGTGGACCCGAACCAGGACCCGAAACTCGGGTCCTAGAGTCATTTTGGGGTCCTGGAGGAATCTCATACCTGCTCTGAGCTGCGAAAATACCTTGGTGTAACTCATCTGTCTGCCCTTACAAGGCGGTGGTCGGGGGTTCGAGTCCCTCAGCGCCCACCCGCGACGAGACCTTACGTCGCTGTTCGAACTCGTGACCGTGTCGGCTCGAGGTTTGCCGGACGGACCGAGAGTGTCGTGGAGTCCGCCGCTATCGGCGTGTTCCGGCGCGGTGAGATACTGAGCCCATGGGCTCGACTGTCGGTGGAGGCTGGGGAGTGCCCGCACGTGAGGGCAGTGCCACGCAACGCCATCCACTGGAGCGGTTCGACCCATTGCTACGGGCGCTGCTCAGCTGGGATCTCGTCTCCCTCACGAACGACGACGGGGCGGCGACGTGGCAGTTGACCCCGGACGCCCAGCAACGACTGGCCGAGTTGGCCCGATCGCGCAGCCAGCCGCCCGAGAACGTCGTGCACCTTGGCGGACGCTGCGAGGAGTGCCGGTCCCGACGCAGTTTGCGACTCTCCGGAGGCCGGCTCCTGTGCGATGACTGCCGTCGCCACGAGGACCCGTAGTACCGATGGCCCTCGGGTGAGAGGATCCTTTGTCCCTGCAGGTGGTCGGTCTCATGACACCCCAATACCACCGATAAGCTTGCCAGTCACGCTGGGACCACCCGCTGCTCAGTAGTCAGCCTTCGCCCGGGAGTAGTCGAAGAACGACTTCTGCTTTATGAGATCCGCGACGGCACTGGGGACCATCGACTCCCACGAGCTGTCTCTGGCGGCGATCTTCTTGAGGACGTCGCGGCTGAAGATGCTCAGGTACTCATCGCGGTAGTTGTCCAAGGGAACGAAGCTGCCCCGCATGGACAGATAGTCATACAGCGGGCGCAAGGTTGGATCGACCTCGAGATTGTCGACGGTCTGCAGCTCTACATCCCCCGGCCGTCGGAGGGGATAGACATAGATGCGAAGATCGTTCTTAAACAGTCGACCGAAGCTTTCCAGGATTCCACCAGGAAGCTGCGTGTAGTACTTCTCATCGAACAGCTCCATCAAGCTGGGCACGCCCATCACGATTCCGATTCGCTCGGTTGTCCGGGACGCGATGTATGCCGCCAGCCGGTAGTACTCGAAGTAGTCGGAGATGAGGACCGTCATCCCACAAGCCGCGAGAAGATCGGCTCGAGCCAGGAAGTCCCGGCGGTCGACGTCGGAACCGCCGGCCAGGAGGTTGCGCATGGTGAGTTCGGCGAGGGGGAGGACGGGCCGTCCCTCGACTCCAGGATCACCTTCGAACTTGGCGAGTGCCGTTTCGAGCATGTCAATGTTCACCAGCGTTGTCGGCCGGAAGCTGCCCCGCTCCACGAGGACCGCCTTCTTTCGAAGTGCCTCGCTCGGCTGCAGGACGGCGTGATCCGGACCAAACATGGCCACTCCACTCAGTCCCAGTTGCACCAATTTCAGCGCCATCAGACGGTTGTCCACCCGGCGAAACTCGATGCCCCGAAACTCGATCATGTCGATCTCGATCCGGCCGGTCGTCAGCCGGTCCAAAAGGCTCTCCACCAGCGATTCCGGCTCGTGGTGCAGGAAGAATGCTCCGTGGAGCAGGTTGATGCCCACCACGCCGATGGCCTCCTGCTGCAGGGAAGCTTCGACGTCCAGCATCCGGACGTGCAGGACAATTTGGCTCGGTTCGTCTCGCGGGTGCGCCTGAAACTTCAGCCCCATCCACCCGTGGCACTCGTTGTTGCCCTCGTAACTGCGAGCCACGACGGTATTGGCGAAGGCGAAGAAGGACGTAGTGTCGCCGCGCTTGTCGGTGAGCCGTTCGAGGTTGAGCTGGTGTTCATGGTCGAGCATCGCTTGGAGGCGGCCGGCGGAGACGTATCGGTCGACCTCGCCGTAGATGGCGTCACTCACCGCCATGTCGTACGCGGATATGGACTTGGCGATCGTGCCGGCGGCACCGCCGACCCGAAAGAACCAGCGGGCTACCTCCTGCCCGGCCCCGATTTCCGCGACGGTGCCGTACCACCTCGGATCCAGGTTGATGCGGAGCGCCTTCTGATGGGTGTCCGCGCTGACGTTTATCGTTGGGTCGAGCAGATCATCCCCTTCGCGAGGTCGGTAGCCCGCCCTGTCCTGTCCGCAGGGGCCGGGGGGGCAGAATGGTCCGATGCGTACCGTACCGAGCGGATGGTTTCCGCCGCGTTGTTTCCTGATGAATCATTGGTAACAACTGTCGCCAACCACGGAGGGGACTGGTGGCGCCGGCTGGGGCGTCAGGCGTAGACGAGCTCGTCGGAGTCGGGCTCGCGTCCGGAGGCGACCGTGAGCTTGGACCCGGGGCGGAAGCGGACCAGATCCAGGACCAGTTCGGCTATCTCCTCCGGCGAGAAGTACTCCAGCAGCGTGGCTTTGTCCTCATCGCTGAAACCAGCCGGGTCGGTGAGGAAGCTGCGAGTCAGTCGGAGCACGATTTGCTGGCGCTCCGGCAGCCTGCCGTGCTCTGGATCCTCCAGGTGGGCAACCATCGATTCGTCGAAGCCGCGGTCGATGGCGGCGACCAGTCGGAGGTTGCGGCAGATCGAGCAGTGGGACAGGCGGCCGCTCAGGATCCGCAGCAGCTCGCGGGTCACCAAATCCACCGCGCCGGGATACGCCACCCGTTGAAAGTCGCCTTGGGCGGCGGCCAGGTCTGGCGCCACGTCCGCGAGAGCAAGACTCGTGCGCGCCGTGCTGCTCATGCCCTCACCGTTCCTTTTGTCATGTGCCTCCGGTGGTCACCATTGTCGCGCGCCGACGAGGAGCCGGGCGCGCTGCGTCGTCTCGAACAGCCCGCACGCGTAGGTCAGGACGAGGAAACCCCCTTCACCGATATGCGATACCACCTCGCCGACCTGATCGTCGGTGACACCTTGGGCATCGATGAGGAGCTGTTCGGCGTAACCCAGGCAGGCCTGCACGCGAGGTCCAAACCGGTCGTCCTCCGGCCACTTGGACAGGACGTCGACCATCGACTCGTCGAGTCCGTCGGCCACCGCCTCCGGGGTGCGATGGGCGAGCGCGGCTTCGCACCCGAGGATCTGGGCGATACGCAAGCGACACAGCTCCAAGGTCACCGGATCGAGCGCCTTCTGCTGCCATAGCGCGCCTTCCACCGCGCGAAGGGCGGCGGCGTACCGGGGTCGGTGCTCGACCACCCGATCGAACGTCGTCTCCCCCTCCGCCGGATCCGGCAGCCAGTCGTCCACGGCGATCACTGTACTGAACGGGGATGGACGGCAGTAGGGTCCGGCTTTGATGAACCAGGCCTTGGACGACCTCTGTGCCGTGCTGGCGCTCCGTGCGACCGGTGAGGGTCGGTTCGTCGGTGACAGCGTCCGGATCGGGGAGATGCGCGCCGTGTTCGGCGGGCAACTCCTGGCCCAGATGGTCGTGGCCGCCGACCGGACGGTGTCCGAGAAGAGCGTGAAGTCCCTGCACGCGGTGTTCGTGCGTCCGGCCGCCCTGGACACGCCCTTGGCCTTCGAGGTGGAGACGATGCACTCCGGGCGCCTCTACAGCAGCGTCACCGTCACCATTTCGCAGGGAGGCCGGCTGTGCGCGCGAGCGCTCGTCCTGCTCGACGTGGCTGACGAGGAATTGGCGGCGCACTCGTCCCCCGCACCCGAGGCGGTGCATCCCGATCAGGGCGGCGTCCGGTCGCCTTGGGGAGCCGCCGAGGTGTGCATTGTCGGCGATGTCGACCTTGATGACCTGGCGGCGTCCGGGCCGCCGGAGCTGCTGGTCTGGACCCGTTTTGCGGGAGCGCCGCTCGGTGACGGACTCAACCGGGCGTTGTTGGCCTACGCCAGCGAACCCCACTTCTTTGGTGCGGCGCTGCGTCCCCACGCCGGGCTCAGCCAACGCTTGGCCAACACCCGTATCGTCCCGGCGGTGATCACCCATTCGGTGACCTTTCATGCCCCAGCCTCAGCGGCGGAGTGGTTGCTGCTGCACGTCACCAGCCCGCACCTGGGACGAGGCCGCATCTACGGGCAGGCCTCGGTCTTCAACGAGGCAGGCGTGTTCGTGGCGTCAGTCGCCCAGGAGAATCAGCTGCGCCCGATGCCGCCGGGCTGATTCGTCGGCTGTGGGTATGTGCGAAGATGGTCAATGGGCAACTTCGACGGTGCCGACGCCGTGGGTTCCGACCCGAGGACTCGGATCGTCAGCTGCGATCTCACCTTCGTCGTCGCGGAGCCGGCCGAGGTCGTCTTACAGGTCGCGGCATCGAGGTCCGCCGGCGAGCTGATCGACCAACGCCTCGACGCCGCAGTGGACGGCGAGCCCTGCCTGTCTTCCACGGAGGAGGTGCAGCAGGATCCGCACGGAGCGATCATGCAGGTCTTGCGGGCCAAGGCCGGTCGCCTGACCGTCGGCTACCGAGCGCACATCCTCGCCCCCGAGACGCCACCCGTCGGAACCGATACGCCGGCGACCGGCCTTGCGGGGAGGGACCGCCCCGAGTCCGCCTTTGCCTATGAGCAGCAGGTCTATCTCCGGCCGAGCCGATACTGCCCGAGCGATCATTTGGTCGGCTTCGCGGTGGCGGAATTCGGCGCCGGCGGCGGGGTCCAGGCTCGGGTCGGCGCCATCACCGAATGGATCCGGGATCGAGTCGGCTACGTCCCCGGATCGAGCAGCGTGCATGACTCGGCCGAGGACACCCTGCTCACTGGGATGGGAAGCTGTCGCGACTTCGCCCACCTGGGCGTGGCGTTGTGCCGGGCGACCGGCATCCCCGCGAGATTCGCCGCGGTGTACGCCCCGGGCCTGTGCCCCATGGATTTTCACGCCGTGTTCGAGGCCTGCGAAGCCGGGCGTTGGTATGTGTACGACGCGACCGGTCTGGCGCCACGCCCGTCGCTGGTCCGGATCGTTACCGGCCGGGATGCCGCCGACACCGCCTTCGCGTCCGTGACCCACGGCATCGCCACCCTGGAGCGGGTGGAGGTTTCGGCCACCTCGGGATCCTCTTTGCCCCTTGACGACCATTCGCAGCGGATGCAGCTCGACTGATCGAGCGCGCCGTGTGCGGTCAGCGGAGTCCGGCGAACAGATCGTCCTCGGGGACGGGCTCGCCCGTCCGGTCTCGCACCCGGACGAACGCCTCCCGATTCATCACCTGGCCGAAGAGGTCCCGCCCCAGGCCGAGGAAGAAGATGTTGTCCGACTGGCTGCCGTGGGCCGCCAAGCTGTCGTACTTGCGGCCCGTGACGGCGCTGCAGTCGACGTACGTGGTGATTAGCTCGTCGGGCGTCCCAAAGTCCGACTCGCCCTCCATGGCCTGCGGCGGCTCCACGCCCTGGTCCCGCATGATCTCGACGAATCCCGCCATCGCGGACCTGGGCACCGCCGTGTAATACACCTTGTCGGCGACCTCCGACGTCGCCGTGGCTGCCATCGTCACCCGGTTGGCCTGGATGTGGTCAGGGTGACCGTAGAACCCGTTCTCGTCGTAGGTGACGACCACCTGGGGTCGGTAGCGCTCCAGTAGGGCCGACAGCCGGCTGGCCGCGTCGGCGACCGGGACACCCCAGAACGCGCCGGGGCGGAATTCTGCGGCCACCCATCCATGCCCGAATCCCGGTAGCCGAGAAGCTCGAGATGGGCGATCCCGAGGACTGCGCAGCTGGCCTCGAGCTCTTGCCGGCGCAGGGTGACCACCGCGGCTTCGTCGTGGCCGGCTTCGCCCGGTTTGACACCGCCGGGACCGTCGCCGAGCTCACCGTTGGTGCAGGTGACGAGCACGGTCCGAATACCCTCATCGGCGTACCTGGCCAGCACGCCGCCCGTACCCAAGGCCTCGTCGTCCGGGTGGGCGTGGACGGCCATCAGGGTCAGGGGACGGTCCGGCACCGAGTCAGCATACGGAGTCGACGCATCCGAGCGTCACCCGATCTTCGGCGGTCATCTCGCGTCCGGGCGCGTCACAGCCGGAAGCTCCGCCCTGCGCCCGCTGATGGAATTGCCGGGATCACCCTGGGTGTTGGATAGCTCCGGGCCGCCGCGGCCTCGGTGACTGCGGCCGCGACGGTGACGGCGAGATCGGCCGGAACCAGGGCGATGGCACAGCCGCCGAATCCGCCGCCGGTCAGACGGGCTCCCAGGGCCCCGGCCCCGACCGCCGTGCCCACCACCAGGTCCAGTTCCGGAGCACTCACGGAGAAGTCGTCGCGTAGGGATCGGTGCGAGGCGGTCAGTATCGGCCCGATTTCGGCCAACCTGGCGGCTCGCAACAGCCCTGCCACCTGCTCGGTGCGGGCGATCTCCGTGACCACGTGGCGGACGCGCCGGCCGAGTAACGGTTCGTCGCTGAGGGTCTGTAGCGCATCCGCCAGCTGGTCCTCGGCCACGTCGCGGAGCGCCGGTACGCCGAGCCGCCGGGCCGCGGCGGCGCAGGCGTGCCGGCGTTCGGCGTACGCCCCGCTGGCGTGGGCGTGCTTGGTGCGCGTGTCGATGACGAGCACCGTGAGTCCTGACGCGGCGGGGTCGAGGGCGAGTTGTTCGGTGGCGGAGTTGCGTGTGTCCAGATACAGGGCATGGCCGGGCGTCGCCAACATGGCGACCATCTGATCCATCGGCCCGCACGGGACGCCGACGAAGGCGTTCTCGGCCTGCTGGGCGTAGCGGGCCAGCCTGGCGGGTTCGATGTCGAGGCCGTAGAGGTCGGCTGCCGCCAACGCCACCGCGCACTCCAGGGCCGCAGACGACGCCAGCCCGGATCCGAGCGGTACCGTGCCATCCACCACCACATCCAGGCCTCTGATCCGGTGGCCGTCGGCGCGCAGCGCCCAGACGACGCCCGCCACGTACGCCGGCCAGCCCGAAACCGCGCCGGGGGCCAGATCGTCGGCCGGGATCGCCGCCGGTCGTCCGCTCTGCTGGCGGGATGTGACGCAGATGAGATCGTCGTGGCGCCGGCCGCCCGCGACCGAGACCCGCAGCGGTAAGGCGAACGGCATTACCACGCCGTCGTTGTAGTCCGTGTGTTCGCCGATGAGGTTGACGCGCCCGGGTGCGGACCACACGCCGGCGGGGTTGCGACCGGCGAAGATGCGAAAGACGTCAGCGACGGTGGTCGGCACCGGTCACAGCAGCCCGCGCGCCCGAGCCCGCAGGTCCCACGAGGGCTGACGGAGCTTCGACATGGCCTTGGCCTCGATCTGGCGGACCCGTTCTCGGCTCAGGTTCAGTTCGACGCCGACTTGGTCAAGGGTCTGAGGATCGCCGCCGTCGAGGCCGTAGCGGAGACGGAGAATCACGCGATCGCGGGCGGGCAGCTCGGAGAGGAGCCAATCGACTTCGATCCGAACAGACGCCAGCACCGCCGCTTCGGCGGGCTCAATGGCGTTCGGGTCGGCCAGAAGATCGCCGATCTCGCCGTCACCGTCGGACACGAAGGCAGCGGACAGGCTCAGCGGCTCGTCGACGAAACTTCGGACGGTATCCACCCGGCCATCGGGCCAGCCGAGGGTGGCCGTCAACTCGTCGTTCGTGGGTCGGCGCCCCAGTTGGGTGGTCATCTCGTCGGAAGTCCGGCGGAGGGTGGTGGCGTCCTGGCTGGCGTGCACGGGCAACCTGACCGATCGACTGGTGTTGGAAATGCCCCTGGATATGCCCTGACGGATCCACCAGGTGGCGTAGGTGGAGAACTTGAATCCCTTTTGATGGTCGAACTTGCCGACGGCGTGAATCAGTCCCAGGTTCCCTTCTTGGATCAGGTCCAGCAGGGGAAGGCCAGACCCTTGGTACCGCTTGGCGATCGACACGACCAAGCGCAGGTTCGAGTTGACGAACAGCGCGGCCGCGTCGTCGCCGGCCCTCACAGCGGCTTGCAGGCGGCGGTATACCGAGGCCGGCAGGGCGACCTGGTCGTCGCACCCCGCGTCGGCGATCTGTTTGCGAGCCGCCTGTCCGCTCGCGACCAGCGTCGCCAGGCGCGCTTCGTCAGCCTTGGCCAGCAGCGGATGACGGCCGGCGTCGGTGAGGTAGCGCCGCACCAGGTCGTCGTCACCGCCGGTATGGCTGTTCTTTTGGGGTTGAGCCACTTCGCTCTCATCTCTGCGCCTGGCCGTGACGACCTGAACCGCGGTGCGGCTAGAGCGGCGTCCCGGCCCGGTTGCTCACCACGTTCAAGCGGGTCGGCCAGGCAGAAGGACAGCCCGACAGGCAGGGCAAAGCGACCAGTCGTTCTGGAAAAAGAGGGCCGGGTCGCCCGGAAAAGCGCTCTGGCATCGCCCACAATGGCGGTCGGCAATCGACATCGCAGTTGTGGTCATATCGCTGTCTACTGACTGATCCGATTGGGTCCCCATGGGACCCCCCATCTGCCCCCGTGTAGCGGGAGTGCGATCGCTCTCGTTGAGCTGCGAAATATTCTACTCGGAATGGCACCGTCACGCGTCAGGTCATCCGGATTACGGGTCAGACGACCCGATGGCGTCGGGGAGGGCCGCGTGGGTGTAGGTTGGGGTGTAGCTCATCTCGAGTGTCACCAGTCCTCGGTGGACGAGGACAGATCGGCGGCTTCCCATGGGAACGCCTACTGCGTCGGCTGTTATCGCCGGTCCGACGACATCTCCCACGACTTCGATCCGAGTCGTCGTTATCGACGGCCTGCTGGATCGCCGCAAGATCATGTCCTACTTGGTCGGCCTGGCGGGCGACGACGTCACGGTGGTCGGTCACGCCACCGATGCGAGCAGCGCGGTTGAGGCTGTCAACCGGCTCGACGCCACTGTCGCGCTCGTCGAGATCCAACTGCCGACCGTGAAGGGGTTGGAGACGATCAGTGCATTGCGAGACGACAATCCCAATCTACAGATCATCGTTTGCTCATTCCACCACGACGCGGCAACGAGGGATTCTGCGCTATCCCGAGGAGCAAACGCCTACCTCACCAAACCAATCAGCCCACGAGACCTCTATCCATTTCTGCGGTCTGCAGATCTGGCGACATCGGGCGGCTACTCGTCGTGACATTTTCCCAGCATCCCTCGCACAAGCATCCGTTGACCGCCCGGGCGGCGTTGCGACAAGCATCGGGTATCGCGCTCCGTCGCCGGACGCCGCCGATCACCTGCACGGCCTGCGACGTGATCTACCTGGCCGCGCATCCGTTGCCCGTATCGGTGCCGCCCGACCACTGGATCTGTGGCGGCTGTTTGCGGAAGCTACTCAGCCCCGACGCGGATCCGGTGACGCCGGCCGCCGATTAGCTCAGGGTGGTGGAACAAGAGGCGGGTCCGACAGTGGCGATAACGCGCTGACCGGGCGCGGAGCCAGGCGCTCGTAGGTAGACATCCGCATAACCGGTGTTGTCGGTGTGCCAAGTGGCGGACGTTCCGCTGCTCGCCGTCACCTTCACGTTCACGTCGGGCTGGTTGGAGTGTACGTAGATGTCGTAGTCCTGGTACGAGGCGTTATACGACGCGCTGAGGACGCAGCTGGGCGCGGGCGAGTTCGGGGTGGCAGTGACGGCGGGTTGGGTCTTTTGGACGACGCCGACTCGTTGGCCGAGAGCGATCCAGTTGGTGGCGATGGCCGCTTGGGCGACGGCCAAGGTCATCCGACCGTCGCACACGGCCTGGTTGGCAGCCGCTTCCACGCCGTCCTTCGGGTTTGGCGACGCCCCTGGCTCGGGCCACAGGTTTCTTGGGCTGGCGGGCGAGCCGCCTAATTCGAGGGGGATGAGATGGTCCTCCTCGTAGCCGCCGACGGGGCCGGGTTCTCCGTAGGCAGTCAGCTGCCGGTACTTGAGTGACTCGGTGTAGCTCTCGGGCGGCCGAATCGTCGCCGTCCACCCATCACGACAGATGGTCGAGCCGATATCGGCCTGGGTCACGGCCGGGTTCGTGGCCCCAGGAGTGCAGGAGGGATCCGGCAACACGAACCGCCCGGCGCCCCGGACTCGGCACGTTCCGGGCGTATACGACGGCGTTGCCTGCGGGGTGGCGACCGGATTCGTGCTGGTCTGCACCGTCTGAGCCGGTGTCGACGCCGGCGTCGCCGCCGTGGCGGAGCGGTCCGACGGAAAAGTGGTGTCGCCAGTGCTGTTGCGGTCGCCGCCACCGGCGGTGCACCCGCTCACTGCGGCCATAATGCTGACGGACAGCCCGACGGCGATTCGCAGCCCTTTCGACGCCATGGACCCCCACCTTGGCAGGTGGGGGCCCGCGTCACCGGCTGTCAGACCCTTCCCGTAGCGCCCAGGATGAACGCGTCACTCATGAGCAGCACTCCTTGCCACCTCGCCCCCCGCCGGCGAACCTTGTGCTCGGCCGCGACCTACCGGTCGAGTCGGACGTGGTGGCGGTTCAGCCGGGAGCCACGACGCTGAACGTGCCGCCGTGAGGTCCGTGCAGGCCATTACCGTTGCCGACGGTCCCGCTCGACGAGGGCGGCGCCGAGGGGCTGGAGAATACGGCCTGCTCGGCGGAGTAGAGATACAGCGGCTGACCCTCGTAGGTGACCTGGTGGGTGCCGTCCGCCCGGCGGACGACGCCGACGTGCTTGGCGACGATCCCCCCGGTGACCTGCGGCGGTCCGGTGGTGAGCACCGGGATCCAGGTGACGGCGCAATCGCCAGTGCAGTCAATGTCGCGATGGTGGTCCCCGCTGAAGGCGTAGGCGGTGATGGCCACCCCACCGGGAACGGCGTTGGGGTACTCCAGCGCGGCCACGGCCGTCGTCCCGTCGGGAAGGGTCTCGGTGCCGATCGTGGCCGGTCCCGTCGCGGGCTGGCCGCCGTGGGCCGACACGAGGTCCCACAAGCCGTGCCAGGGCGGTAGGGGCGCCACCGTCTCCAAGAACCCCTCCCCGAAGGGTGTGAACGGGGCGGACGCCGGATCGAACAGATACAGGGGATGCCCGGCATAGGTCACCTGGCTGCCGATGCCAGGGCGGTACACGGTGCCGAGGAGATCCTCGTTGACGCCGTGACCGGCCACCGCCTTGCCCGTGGTGGTGAACGCAGGCCACTCGTCGGTCAACACGCCATTCAGAATGTCGCTTTCCGGGCCAGTACAGGTGATTGTCCCCTGAAAGGTTGACTCGAGGGTCGTGGTGCACCCGAACTTGCCGTCAGCATCGCTGCTCAGCTCGTAGAGCGGCGCCCCGGCCAGCGGACCGGTCCCGCCCACGGTGAGCACCGAGCCGTAGGTCGTGCTCGACAGCGAGGTCACGACCGCGCCAGTGGTGGGACCTTTTGGCGCCGCGCCCGCGGGCGACGCCCAGGCCAGCCCGCTGAGCCCCACTGCGAGCGTCGACATCAACACCGCCGGTGCCTTTACCCCCGACCGGATCACGCGCATCATTCCCATCTGGTCTGCCCCTCTTTCCTGTCCCAAAGGCGCTGGCCCTTCGGCCACGCGCTCTGCGTGACGGTACGGGGCCGGCCCACGTGACGCCATACGCATTTGGGCGTACGCTGTAAAGCGAAAGGGCCATGACAATATTCTCCGCGAACGACGGCGGGCGCCTCTTGGCCGCGCTGTCCGAGCTCTATACCCTCGGACCCGTCGAGGCCTTTCCGGCCCGCGCCCTTTCCATCACTCATCGCCTCATCGGCTGCACCGAAGCCAGCTACAACGAGATCGACGTGTCGACGGGCGATTTCCGGGTTCTGGTCTATCCCGACGACGGAGTCCGAAGCGCGGCCGCACCGGCGTTCGGCCACTACATACACGAGCACCCAGTCATCGCCCACGTCGCGGCGACAGGCGACCCCGAGCCCCACGCCATCTCCGACTTCATCCGACCGGCCGAATTCCGCCGCCTGGCCATCCACGGCGAGTTTTTTCAACCCCTCGGAATCGAGGACCAGCTCTCAACGACGCTACGCAACGTCCCGGGCCGGCTGATCGTCGGCCTGGCGCTCGATCGTGATGGGCCCTTCGGCGAGCTCGAGCATCACCTGCTCGGCGCGCTGCGGCCGCATCTCGCCGTCGCCTACGACAACGCGGTGCTCTACAGCGCGGCCATTGCCAGCCGGGGGGTCGACAACGGATCCGCGGAGCTTGCCGCCGCCAAGCTCGGCCGCCTCACCGACCGGCAGTACGAGATCCTGGGGCTCATCGCCGGCGGCGCCACCAACGCCCAGATCGGCCGAGAACTCGACGTCCGAGTCGGGACCGTCAAGAAGCACGTCGAGCACATCCTCGAACGCCTCGGCACCGACACCCGGCTGGGCGCCGCCCGCCTATACCTGGACGGCGCCCCCGCACGGCCCTCCGATCCCTGGTGGATCCTCGAAGGACAGGCCCGGGCGCGCCTGGCCGGCCCGGTTTAGGTGCGGGTCGAGGTCAACAGCATCTGAGTGCACCGGTAGAGGCCGATAGTGTGCCGCGTCCGCTGGCGCGTGACCTCCACAGTCCAGACTTGGGTGGTACGTCCGGCGTGCTCCATCACGGCGGTGCCTAGGAGGGTGTCGCCTCGACCGGCCGTGGCGATCAGATTGATGTTCGCCTCGATCGTCGCGAATCCGCGCCGGCCCTCGGGGAGGCTGGCAACACAGCCCCACCCGGCGCAGTTGTCCGCCAGCCCGAAGACGGTCCCCGCGTGGACGAGGCACCCTGCTTGGATCAGGTGACGGTCCTCGAGGACCATCCGGCCCACCATGCGGCCCGGCCCGATTTCCTGAATGGTGATGCCGAGGGCGGCCGCATACGCCCCTTGCGAAGATCGCAGGATGCCGGCCGCGAGGTCATCTGCCGACGCGGCCGCCAGTTCTTTACTCACCCGTCCACAACCTACCGGTTATGTACCAACTCGTCAACAAAATTGGTAACCTGAGCCTGTGGCGAGGCCGAGGGAGTTCGACGAGGACAAGGTGCTGCGCGCCGCGCGCGACCAGTTCTGGTCGACGGGGTACGCGGGGACGAGCATGGACGTCATCGCCGCGGCGACCGGGCTCGGCAAGGGCAGCCTGTATGGCGCGTTCGGCGACAAGCGCCAGCTGTTCCTCCGCGTCTTCGACGCCTATTGCACGGACATCGTCGACGCCGTCGGCCGGAACCTCGACGGACCTGACGACCAGGCGTTCGAGCGGCTGTGCGCTCAGGTGCGGGCCGTCGCCGCCCACACCGCGGCCGATACGGCCCATCGGGGTTGCCTGCTCGCCAAGGGGACGGCCGAGCTGTCCGAGCACGACGCCGAGGTCGCCGCCCGCTCGCTGCGTACCTTCGAGATTCTCCAACAGGCCCTTGCCCTCGACGTCCAAGCCGCGCAGCGTCACGGCGACATCGACCCCGCCGCCGACCCCGACCGGCTGGCCGATCTGGTCCTCGCCGTGCTTCGGGGCATCGAGGCCCTCGGCAAAGCCGGCACGGACCGGCGCACCCTTCAGAGCATCGCCGAGACCGCCATCGCCATACTCCCCAGGTCGACCCCAAGTGCGCCCCGCGCCCGGTCCAGTAGAACTGCTGCGACAAGTCCGTCGCCGATAAAAAGGAAGACGCATGCCTGACGCACTGATCATCGATGCCTGCCGGACGCCTCGCGGTATCGGTAAGCAAGACAAGGGAGCACTCGCTCACCTCCACCCGCAGCATTTGGCGTCGACAGTGCTGCGGGCACTGGTCGAGCGAAACGGGTTCGACACGGCGGATCTCGATGACGTCATCTGGGGCACCAGCTCGCAGGTGTGCGAGCAGAGCGGCGACCTGGGACGCATGGCCGCGCTCGACGCCGGCTACGACACCAAGGCCAGCGGCGTGACCCTCGACCGTTTTTGCGGATCGGGGATCACCAGCACCAATTTCGCGGCCAACGCGGTGATGGCCGGTATGGAAAGCCTGGTGATCTCGGGTGGTACCGAAATGATGTCGCTGCCCAAGAAGGGGCTCCTGCCGATGGGTGCCAACAACGCCCATCTTCAGGATCTGCATCCCCAACCACATCAGGGCGTGTGCGCCGACGCCATCGCCTCCCTGGAAGGGATCCCCCGGTCGGCGCTCGACGCCCACGCGGCGGAGTCGCAGGCCCGGGCCAACCGGGCGATCAAGGAGGGTCGGTTCGAACGGAGTCTGATCCCGGTGTTCAACCTGGACGGTACCGTCGCCCTCGACCACGAAGAGTTCCCCCGACCGTCCACGACCGCGGAGTCGCTGGCGGCGCTGGCGCCCTCGTTCGAAGCCATCGCCGATTACCGACACACCGACGACGCCCCGTCGTATCGCGAGCTCGTGGCCCGCCGGTACCCGGACCTGACCGTTACCCACGTCCACCACGCCGGCAACTCGTCCGGTGTGGTGGACGGCGCCGCCGCCATCCTCATCGCCAGCGAGGAGTACGCCAGGGCGCACGGCCTGCGAGCCCGAGCGCGGGTCGTGGCCACGGCCAACATGGGCGACGACCCAACCCTCATGCTCAACGCTCCGGTCCCCGCGGCGCGCAAGGTTCTCGACAAGGCCGGGTTGACGCTCGCCGACATCGACCTGTTCGAGGTCAATGAAGCGTTCGCCGTGGTGTCCGAGAAGTTCATGCGCGACCTCGACCTCGATCGCGACAAGGTCAACGTCAACGGTGGCGCCATGGCTCTCGGCCACCCCATCGGCGCCACCGGCGCCATCCTGATCGGCACCGCGCTCGACGAGTTGGAGCGACGCGACCAGGAGTTCGCGCTCATCACCATGTGCGCCGGCGGCGGCATGGCACCCGCCATCATCATCCAACGGATCTGACGTTCGGTCCCGGATACCCTGCGACCAAGCCCTCGAGCCATTCGTACAGGTCAGGACCCTATTTGCAGCACGGCGCAGGTGCCCCCGGGGTGACTCGAACACCCGACGCACGGTTTAGGAAACCGACGCTCTATCCTCTGAGCTACGGGGGCTTGGCGGTCTGACCAGCAGTTCTGTCGTCAGGTCATTGGACACTTTAGAACGCGTCCAGGTCAGCGAGTGCCGCGTGCGAAGAGGTGCACTCCGAGCCACGCCCAGAAGACGAAGAGCACGATGCGAAAGGCGAAGGACCGCATCAGCCACCGCTGCACCTGGCCGATGGCGACCCGCCCGGGCCGGAGAAGCGCCGAGATCTCCCACACGATCGCCGCCCCCACGATGAGGGCGAATCCGATGAAGGTGGCCACACGCGAGCTCATTGGTGATTCGTCTCGGGGCGGTCCCGTCGTAGGAAGAGGCTCAATCCCAGGAGGACCCACACGGCGAACACCAACGCCCGGGCCGGATGGGTGCTCGTGACGCTATCGGTGATCGAGCTCAACGTGGGATGGGCCTGTCGCGGCGAGGCGACGTAGGCGGCCAGCTCCCACGCAACCAGCGCGCCAAACAGCGCGCCCCACGCAACCAGTCCGCTCCTCGGCGGGCGGCGCTGCAGTTCGGCCGGCACGGCACCGAGCCGAGTACGCCGCCACGACAGTACGAGGAGGATCAGGACCGGGATCCCCACCGCCACCTCGATCGGAAGGGTGAACGGCCGCAGCCCGGTCGCCCACCACGAGTACCCGGCTACCACGATGGCGAACGGCAGCCGCCAGTCAACCCGGGGCCTGCGGGTGGTGGTCCTCATGACGCCGCGCCACGCGTTGAGATTCGATGACCAGGTTGGCTCGACGGACGACGCCCTCGGTCCTGCCTTGTTGGCCGCGACATGCATCGACCGCCCTTCCAAAGTGGTGCCGCTCCCGGCCCTCCCAGGCTACGGGCTGAAGAGCGTCATCGGCGCCAAAGCCGCCGCTCAACGGAGCGCCGTCGGCTGGCCACGGGCGAAGCCGACCCTCGCCTACTTCGGGTCGGTCGGCCCCACGAACTCGTAGTCGGGGTTGATCATCACCAGATGGCCCCGTCGCTCCGTGACGGTGCCGTCCACCACAATACGACTGCCCGGTGCCAATCCGGCGATCTGGCGACGGCCCAGGAAGGCCACAGTGAGTTTCCCCTGGTCGTCCGTGAGCTGCACCTGCAGCGTCGGCACGTTACCCCACGGCTGCACCGTCAGCGACCTGACTCGACCGGCCACCCGGGCCCGCTGGCGAGGGTGCAAGGCCGGAATGGGCGTGGTCCCCCCGATCGTGGGTAGCACCATCGAGTCGATCTGCTCCTCTGTCTCCTCACCCTCGGTCGGGATCACGACCGGCGGCCCCGTTGCGCCCCGCCGGCGGTCGCGCAGTTCGCCCTCCACGTCGAAGGGCACGATGGTGGCGTTGACGTGCTCCAACCGGCTGACAGCAGCCGCTATGCGCTCGCCAACCGAGTCGTGCAGCAGCCGGCTCCACCCGTAGGTGTACGACCGGCGGGGCAACAACACGCTCACTTCAGTCTGCCCGTCCGCGGCTGCCTCGTCGGCCATCTCGGCTGCAGCCCGGACAACGCGGCGGTCGGGGCATTCCACCAGCTCAAGCGGCAGGCGGGACATCCCGAGATGGACCCATCGATCTTCGAGCGCTTGCGCTCGGGTGTTGTCAATGGCGAAATGCACGGCCCGCAAGTCGTCCACACTCAGCGACTTCGCGTACTGAATAGCCCGGGCCGTGGCCAAGTCGAGACGGTCGACGAGTACCAAGGCGACGTGGCGCGGCAGGGGTCGGGCCTCGGTCGCTTCTTCCGCCGCGCTCTCTCCGAGAACCGCGGCCTCCTGCCGATACCGGCGGTTGGTGCGGATCAAGGCGAACATCAGTATTGGAAACAGCACCACCACCGCCCAGGCGCCCTGGCTGAACTTGGTGATGGCGAAGATGATCACTACCGCGAAGGACACGACAGCCGCGCTGCCGTTGATCACCATCCGGTGTTTCCAGCCCGGCTCCTTGTGGGTCAGGTGATGCTTGACCATACCGGCGCCGGCCATTGTGAAGCCGACGAACACCCCGATGGCGTACAAGCTGACGAGGGCGCTCACTTTGGCCCGAGTGATCACGATGAGGACCAGGGCCACGATGCCGAGGATGATGATCCCGTTGGAGAACACCAGGCGGTGGCCTCGCTTGGTCAGCTTCGCGGGCAGGAACCGGTCCTCGGCCACGAAGCTGGCCAGAAAAGGGAAACCGTTGAAGCTGGTGTTACCTCCGGTGTAGAGGATCAGGAGGGTGGCCAGCTGCACCAGGTAGAAGCCGGTATTCCCGACGAACGTGTGACCGAACGCGGCCTTGGCCACCTGCGAGATGACCGTGGGAGTGCCGAGCTTGTAGGGGATGGCGTGGGTGAAATGGGCAAGAATCGAGACGCCCAATACCAGACTGCCCAGGATCGCGCTCATGATGCTGAGGACTCGCCGGGCGTTGACTCCCTCAGGGCGCCGGAAGGCGGAGACGCTGTTGGAGATGGCCTCCAGCCCGGTGAGCGACGAGCCACCGTTGGCGAACGCTCGGAGCAGGTAGAACAGCGACACTCCTTCGAGCAGTCCTCCCCCTTTGTGCCCGAGGTTGACTGCGCCTTTGGCGTGCACGTTGACCACCGGCAGGTCGCCAAGAGCGGCCTTGATCAGCCCGACGATCACCACCAGGGCCATCATGGCGATGAAGAAGTAGGTCGGGAAGGCGAAGGTCTTGCCGGCCTCGCGAATCCCTCGCAGGTTGCCCCACATGAGGAGGCACACCACCACCACACAGATCGGCACGGTGAAACGACTGAGGGACGGAATGGCCGACGTGAGGGCGTCGGTTCCGGCGGCCGTCTGGACCGCGACGGTGAGGGTGTAGTCAATGAGTAGGGCGACGGCCGCGATCTGGGCGACTGTCAGCCCGAAGTTGTCGCGGGCCACCACGTAGGAGCCACCCGCCTTGGTGTAGATCATCACCACCTCGCGGTACGACAGGGTGACGATCACCAGGACCACCAGGATGGCAATGGTGACGGGGATGACCAGGGTGAAGGCCGCCAACCCGGCCACGGGAACGAGTTCGGTGAGCATCTCCTCGGTCCCGTAAGCCGACGACGAGATCATGTCGCAGGAGAGGACGCCCATTGCGAGCGGCTTGCTAAGCCGCTCGCCCTCGAGCTGTTCGGTGACCAGCGGCGGCCCGAGCAACTTGCGTTTCATCCGGTAGCCGAACGACTCTGGCAGCTGGGGACGGGTTCGTCGGCCCTCGATGGTCGCAGCCATGCTCCGATGTCTAGCCGGTCGTCCGGGATGCGGCGAACCAGGGCCCGTAGGATCTGTCCGCATGTCGCCTCGCCGGGTGGTCGTCACAGGCATCGGTGCCGTCAGTCCACTGGGCTTGACCGCCGCTTCCACCTGGGAGGCTGCCGCGTCGGGCCGCTCCGGGGTGGGCCCCATCACGCTCTTCGACGCGGAAGGGTTCCCGGTCCGCATCGCCGCCGAGGTGCCCGGGTTCGAGCCGGAGGCCATCTTCGGCCGGCGCCGGGCCAAGCACCTGGATCGCGTCACCCAGCTGGCGCTGGTCGCCACCGCGGAGGCCATCGAGGGCTCCAAGCTCGACATCGGCGCCGACCCGCACCGGGTGGGCGTCGTCTTCGGGACCGGGATCGGCGGCATCCACTCCCTCGAGGACGGGATGACCGTCCTGGCCGAGCGGGGCCCCGACTGGGTGAGCCCCTACACCCTGCCGATGATGATCCCCAACATGGTCGTCGGCCAGGTGGCCATGGAATGGGGGATCCGGGGCTACAGCTCCTGCACCGTGACGGCCTGCTCGGCTTCGGCCCAGGCCATCGGCGAAGGACTCGACCTCATCCGGGCGGGCCGGGCCGACGCGGTGGTGTGCGGCGGGAGCGAGGCCTCGATCACCCGAGTGGGCATCGCCGGCTTCGCGGCCATGAAAGCCCTCTCCACCCGCAACCACGAGCCCACCCGGGCTTCCCGCCCCTTCGACGCCGGCCGCGACGGCTTCGTCATGGGGGAGGCCGCGGCGGTCCTGGTCCTCGAGGAGCTGGAGGCGGCCCGGGAGCGGGGGGCGCCGATCCTGGCCGAGGTGGCCGGGTACGGCGCCACCTCGGACGCCTATCACATGACGCAGCCGCACCCGGAGGGCGACGGTGCCGTCCGGGCCATGCTGGCGGCCTGTGCGGACGCCCACCTGGCCCCCGGCGCCATCGACTACGTCAACGCCCACGGCACCTCGACGCCTCCCAACGATCGCGTCGAGACCGTAGCCCTCAAGCGGGTGTTCGGTGAAAGGGTCCCCCCCGTGTCGTCCACCAAGTCGATGACGGGGCACACCCTGGGCGCGGCCGGCGCCCTCGAGTCGCTCCTCTGCGTGCAAGCCCTCAACCACGGCATCATCCCGCCGACCATCAACCTCGAACACCCCGACCCGACCTGCGATCTCGACTACGTACCGCACCAGGCCCGCACGGCACCGCTCGCCGCGGTCATGACCAGCAGCTTCGGTTTCGGGGGGCACAACGCCACCTTGATCTTCCGCCGCCCCTGAGCTTGCTGGCCGGTTCAGCCGCACTGGGTTGCGGGCGCAGAGGAATGACGCCCGCAACCCACTGCATCTGCCCCGCCTCATCACCAGCGCGCTGCGGCCACCAATTAGAAATCCTTCAACGCGCGGCTCGAGCTTTGGTGTTCACCGCAGCACGGTTGAGGGTTGGGAGGGGATCCGGAGCAGCGAGTGGCGGACGTCATTCCACTGCGTCCGCCACTCGGTGGGCTGGATCCGCTCGCTGCGCTCAAGCCGAGACGATCACAAACAACAGGCTGGCTTGGCAGGCCACCTGGTCACCCACGCGTGCCGTGCCGTGGCCCTTACCCGCGCTGGAGCCGAGCTGATCCAGCTCCACCTCCAACTCGAGGGTGTCGCCCGGAGTGACCTGCCGGCGGAAGCGGGCCTTGTCGATCCCGCCGAACAACGGCAGCTTGCCGGCGTAACGGGGGTCGCTCAACAGGGCGATGCCGCCGAGCTGGGCCAAGGCTTCGACCATGAGCACGCCGGGCAGGGTCGGCCGCCCGGGGAAGTGACCGGCGAAGAACGCCTCGTCGCCGGTCAGGTGCCACACGCCCTTGGCCGAGGTCGACGCCACGATCTCGGTGACCTCGTCCACGAATAAGAATGGGGGGCGGTGCGGCAGCACGTCCTCCGGGCGGAGCATCAGTGTCCCATCCCCAGTCCACCGTCGACGGGGATCACCGCGCCGGTCACATACGCGGCCCCCTCCGAGGCCAGCCAGGTCACCGCGGCCGCCACCTCGTCCGGGCTGGCCATCCGCTTCAGGGGCACCTGGTCGACGATCTCGGCTTGGCGGGCTTCCGGCAGAGCGCTCGTCATGTCGGTGGTGACGAATCCGGGGGACACCACGTTGACCGTGACGCCGCGCCCGCCGATCTCGCGCGCCAGGGATCGCGCCAGCCCGATCAGCCCGGCTTTGGAAGCCGCGTAATTGGTCTGGCCCGCCGAGCCGCTGAGGGCGACCACCGAGGAGATGAAGACGATCCGCCCTTGCCGAGCCCGGATCATCTTCGAGGTGGCTCGCCGGGCGACGCGGTAGGCCCCGGTGAGGTTGGCGTCGATGACCCGGGTCCAGGCGTCCTCTTTCATCGAGAGGAGCAGCTGGTCGGCGTTGAGCCCGGCGTTGGAGACCAACACTTCCACCGGGCCGAGTTGTTGTTCGACTGCGGTGAAGGCCGCGTCCACGCCCGCCTCCGAGGTGACGTCGCACGGCACGGAGAGGAACCCTGGCACCGGCTCCGCCCGGTGCGTCACCGCGACCCGGTCGCCGGAGTCGGCGAAGGCCCGGGCGATGGCCAGTCCGATGCCCCGGTTGCCGCCGGTGACAAGCACCACCCGTCCGCTGTCGCCCATCTTTCAGACCCCCATGGCGTGGTAGCCGCCGTCGACGTGGACCATTTCACCGGTGGTGGCAGGAAACCAATCCGAGAGCAGGGCCACGCACGCCTGGGCGACCGGCTGCGGGTCGGTGATGCTCCACCCCAACGGCGCCCGGTCGTCCCAGACCTCCTCGAAGCGGGAGAAGCCCGGGATGGATTTGGCGGCCATGGTCTTGACCGGCCCGGCCGCCACCAGGTTGACCCGGATGCGGTCCGGTCCGAGCTCGCGTGCCAGATACCGGGCCGTGGACTCCAAGGCGGCCTTGGCCACCCCCATCCAGTCGTAGCCGGGCCAGGCCACGGTGGCGTCGAAGGTGATGCCCACTACTGATCCCCCCCCGGCGGCCTGCAACAGCGGTCGCAGCCCGGCCGCCAAGGCCTTGAGCGAGTAGGCCGATATTTCCAGGGCCACCTTGACGTCGTCCCACCCGGCGTCGAGGAAGCCCCCGCCGAGGCAAGCCGGGGGGGCGAACGCGATGGAGTGCAGAATCCCGTCGATGGACCCCCAGCGGGAGGCCAGTTCGTCGGCGACGGCCTCGACGTGCTCCGGTACGGTCACGTCGAGCTCCAGCACGTCGGGCGGCGCCGGGAGGTGGCGGGCCACCCGTCGGGTGAGGGACAGACCTCGGCCGGCGCCGGTGAGGACGATCTCGGCTCCCTCGACCTGCGCCAGGTGGGCGACGGAGTAGGCGAGGGAGTCGTCGGTGAGCACTCCGGTGACGAGGATGCGCTTGCCAGCGAGAAGTCCAGACATGGCCTGCCACCCTAGGCGGGGTACGCCCAGGCAGTAGTTTGAAGGGATGGATCGAGGAGAGGCGTACCACACCTTTCAGGACTGTGTGGCCGAGGTGCTCGACATCGACCCGACGGAAGTGCGGGCGGAGGCCCGCTGGCGGGAGGACCTCGATGCCGACAGCCTGGCGGTGGTCGAGATCACCCTGGCGCTCAACGACGCCTTCACCATCAAGATCCCGGATGTCGACCCGGAGCAGTTGACGACGGTCGGTCAGGCCTTCGATCTGGTGGCCGAGCTCGTCGGCGTGTAGCGCCGGCACGGTTCGGAGCGGCCCCGTCCGGTCGCTAGCATCGATGGATGGCGCAGACGGACGGCGACCGGCTCCGGTTCGACGATCGGATGTCCGACCTGGAGGCCCTGCTGTGGAGCCTCGAGGCTCACCAGCCGCGGTTCCGGGCCACCATCACCGTGGTCGTCAGCTTCGATCGCCCCCCTGACCCCGTCGCGGTCCGGGACCGGGTCGATCGGCTGTCCCGGCGCCTGCCTCGCCTTCGGGATCGGGTGGCCGCCGGCCCGTTGGCCACCGCGCCGCCCCGGTGGGAGCCGGACCCCGACTTCGACCTGGACCGCCATCTCATCACCGTGCCCGCCGCCAGCCCGGTCTCGCTCGACGACGCCCTGCGGGCTGCCCAACCGGTGGCGGCCGGACCCTTTGCCCGCGACCATCCGTTGTGGCAGATGCTGCTGATTCGGAGCGTCGACGGCGCCGGGGCGCTGATCATCAAGCTCCACCACACCCTCACCGACGGACTCGGGGTCGTCAAGCTGGCCACCGAGATGTTCGATCTCGACCGGGTGGCCCCACCCGACCCGTCGGCAGTCGGCCTTCCCGAACCGAATCCGCCGTCACCGCTGGGCCGCATGTGGGAGGACCTGACGTTCGAGGCCGGGCGGACTATCGACCTGGTGCGCCGCGTGGTGCCGTGGGCGATGAACGGCTTACGCGACGCCGCCCTCGATCCGGGGCCCCGGGCCGAGGCGACTTACGAGCTGGTGCAGTCGTTGCGGGCTATGGCCGCGGCTGCCGCGGGGTCGGGAAGTCCCATCCTGGCGGGTCGCTCGACCGGCGCCCGGTTCGGCGTGGTGGCCTTCCCGCTCGACGATGCCCGCCGGGCGGCCCGTCGCGCCGGTGGCACCGTCAACGACGTGTTCCTCGCGGGCGTACTGGGCGGGTTGCGTCAGTATCACGCCAAGCGTGATTCCCGGCCGCCCTCGTTGCGCCTCGGCATACCGGTGAGCACCCGCCAGGCCGCCACCGATGCGCATATGCGCAACCAGTTCGCGCCCCTGCTGCTGCGGGCCCCGCTGCAACTGGCCGACCCGGTGGAACGCATCCGCCTGCTGCACGACCTGGTCGAGGTGGCTCGCCACCAGTCCGCATTCGACCTGCTCGAGCAGGCGACCGGGGTCCTGCGACGCACGCCCGGGTCGCTCGGCCTGATCGCCCGACTGCTGGCGGCGCCGGACGTGCTGGCGTCCAACGTGCCGGGATCGCCCGTCGACCTCTATCTCGGCGGCGCCAAGGTGGTGGATGTCGTCCCGCTCGGACCCCGGGCCGGCACCGGCCTCAACCTGACCCTGCTGAGCCACGTCGACACCATTCGGATCGGCCTCAACATGGACCCGGTGACCATTCCGGAGCCGACCGTCCTCATCGACTGCCTGCGGTCAGGGTTCGACGAGACGCTCGCCTGACTCCGTCCCGGCGGGCCGCTCGGACCGCCAGACCCCGGTGCCCAAGATGATCAGCCGGAGCTGGCGCTCGGCCTGCTTGACCCGGACCGCGTGCCCGGCCGGATCGCTGTCGACCAGGTCGGCCGCCACCGCCACCATGACCTCTACGATCAACTCCGCCAGCATCCGGCGGTCGTCGATCTGCCAGGACTGCACTACCGGGAAGGCGGCCAGGTCCACGGCCAGCTCGTTGGCGAACAGCTCCAGCTCGCGTTCGATCGCCCGTCGGATGCGCCGCACCCCTCCGTGGCGCTCCCGGGCGATAAACCGCATGTGGGCCTCGTGGTCGGCGACATGGTTGACGACCGTCTGGACCGACCGCCGGATGGCGTCGTGGGCCATGGCCGGATCCGACCGGGCCTCTCGGAGCATGTCGCCCAGCGGCCCGAAGGCGTCCTCGACGAGCACCAGGCCCAGCTCCTCCATGTCATCGAAGTGCCGGTAGAAGCCGGTCGGCGTGATCCCGGCCTCCCGGGTGACCTCACGCAGGGAGATGCTGTCGAAGCTGGTGCGAGCCAGGAGTCGCAGCGCGGCCCGCAGCAGGGCCTGCCGGGTGAGTTCCTTGTGCTCGAGCCGGGACCGGGATCGGCTGCGGGTTCGCGCTCGGGAGGTCGGCATGGGTCACCTCGGGGTTATGACAGGTTTCACACCTGAGTTCAGTTGACAATCGTACACTGACCTGCTTAGAGTTTACAGATGTTCACTGAATCTCGGTCGTGGCGAGTGATTCAGCGAGCGGTTCGGCTGGTCGACGTCGCCGCCACCCCCCACGGGGTCGATCGATACCTCGAGCTGGTGGACCCGACCTGGTCGACTACCGAAGTCCGCGGCCGAGTCGTCGCGGTGCGCCGTCGGACCGCCGGCACGGTGACCCTCACCATCGAGGCCAACCGCAACTGGACCGGTTTCCAGGCCGGCCAGTACACCGAGGTCACGGTCGAGATCGACGGCGTCCGTCACACCCGCTGCTACTCCATGGCCAGCTCGGCGAGACCGGGCGGGCGACGATTCGAGTTGACGGTCAAGGCCCACCCGGGCGGCCGGGTCAGCAACTTTCTGGTGGACCAGGCCCAGGTCGGCCTGGTGGTAGGGCTGAGTCGGGCCCAGGGGGAGTTCACCTTGCCGGACGCCGGACCGGGCCGCCTGCTGCTCGTCAGCGGCGGGAGCGGGATCACGCCAGTGCTGTCGATGGTGCGGACGCTCTGCGATGGCGGCCACGTCGGTCCGGTCACCTTCGTGCACTACGACCGCCGCCGCGGCGACATGACGTACGAGCCCGAGCTCGCGGCGCTCGCCGCCGCCCATGCCAACCTCCGCGTCGTGCGGGTCTTTACCGAGGAGCCCGGTGCCGGCGACCTGGACGGGTTGGTCGACGTCGCCCAGCTGGCCGCGATCGATCCGGGCTGGGCCGAAGCGACCGCGTACGTCTGCGGCCCGGCCCCCTTGATGGCGGCCCTCTCCGATATCTACCGAAAGCACGACCTCAGTACACAACTGCATACCGAAGCCTTCGCGCTCGCGCAAGTCCTGGCCGAAGCGGGGTCCGTCGGTGGGGTGGTGCGCTTTACGACCACCGCGACCGCCATCGCCAGCGACGGCCGCCCCCTGCTGCAGCAAGCGGAGGCCGCTGGGGTCCGCCCCGCATCCGGCTGTCGCATGGGCATCTGTCACACCTGCGCCTGCCCACTACGGGCCGGCACGGTCCGCGACGTCGTCACCGGTGCCCTCACCAGCCACGCCGGCGCCGACATCCGCATCTGCGTCAGCGTCCCGGTCGGCGACGTCGACATCGATCTTTAGGAGTACGCCCCCCATGACCAGCGCCGCCAGCTTCGCCCTCGCCGAATCGGATCTCGATGACCTCGCCGCCGCCCTGGATGCCATTCGCCAGGACGTGCAGGCGGACCTCGGCCAGCGCGACGTCGACTACATCCGCAGCGTCATCAAGGCCCAGCGGGGTGTGGCCGCGTCGGGGCGGGCCCTCTTGTTCGCGGGCTTCCTGCCACCCGCCTGGCTGGCGGGCACCGCCGCTCTGGCCGTGGCCAAGATCCTCGACAACATGGAGATCGGGCACAACATCATGCACGGGCAGTATGACTGGACCGGCGACCCGGCACTGTCGTCCAAGCAGTTCGATTGGGACAACGCGTGCCCGGCCGACCAGTGGCGCTTCTCCCACAACTACGAGCACCACACGTTCACCAATATCGTGGGCAAGGACCGGGACGTCGGCTACGCCATCCTCCGGATTTCGCCGGAGCAACGGTGGACCCCACTGTCCCTCGGCAACCCGCTCTACGCCGCGGTGCTGGCTCTGGTGTTCGAGCACGGCGTCATGCTGCACAACATCGAAGCCGAACGACTCACGTCCGGGCAGAAATCCTGGTCGGACACCTGGCCGACCCTGCGGGGTGGGCTGGCGAAGACCGGCCGGCAGCTGCTCAAGGACTACCTGCTGTGGCCCCTGGCGACCGGCCCCCTGGCCCTCGGCACCATGGCCGCCAACGCCACGGCCAACGTGACCCGCAACGTCTGGGCGTTCACCATCATCTTCTGCGGGCACTTCCCCGACGGGACCTATGAGTTCAGTCTGGAGGAGACCGATCGGGAGAGCAGGGGTCAGTGGTATTTCCGCCAGCTCCTGGGGTCGGCGAACATCGAGGGCGGCGCCCTGTTCCACCTGATGTCCGGGAACCTGAGCCATCAGATCGAGCACCATCTGTTCCCGGACCTCCCGGCCCATCGCTACCGCGAGATCGCCCCGCTCGTGCGCGCCCTGTGTGAGAGCTACGGGCTGCCGTACAACACCGGGTCGTTGTCGAAGCAGTTCGGTTCGGTCGTCGCCAAGATCACCCGGATGGCGCTCCCTGGTCGATCTCGGCAGCCGCCCGCGCCCGCCCCGGTGCCGAGCCCGGGCCGCCGCGCCGCGGCCTAGTGCGCCTTGGGGCGCGCCTGGTACCGCTGGCGGGCGGCCTCGATGGCGGCCTCCGCGGTCCGGCGGTCGGCCCAGCCGCCCGGCTCGGTGCCCTTCCCCGGCTCCAAGTCCTTGTAGATGCCGAAAAAATGGGCGATCTCCCGCAGCTCATGGGCCGGGACGTCGGCCAGCTCCTTGATCTGGTCGGAGCGAGGATCGCTCGAGGGCACGCAGAGCAACTTGGCATCGACGCCCTCCTCGTCGCGCATGAGGAACACGCCGACCGGCCGGGCGTGGATGTGGCAGCCGGGAAACGTGGGCTCCTCGAGCAGGACCAGGGCATCCACCGGGTCGCCGTCTTCGGCCAGCGTTCCCGGCACGTAGCCGTAGTCCTCGGGGTACCGGGTGGATGTGAACAGCATCCGATCGAGCCAGATCGTGCCCTGCTCGTCGGCCTCATATTTGTTGCGCGTTCCCTTGGGGATCTCGATCACGACCTCGATCTGCATGGTGGGGTCCTAGCACGATCCGGCGCGTCCCCGCGCCTCCGGGGCCACTCCACCTGAGATATAACGGTATCGCAGGAAACAAAGAGTAATAGCACGACAATGCCACCACTGAGCGTGGAAATTGCGTACCGGGTACGGATGCCGCCGGGCGGCTGCTCCCGTACCGTCACCGTTGTGAGTACCCGCACACCTGTGTTTATCTACGCCGCGGACCCGCTCTCCGCGGCAGGGGCAAAAGCCCAGCTCCTGGGCGAACCGAGCATCGAGCTGGTGGGTCCGGTCGACCTCGACCGGGCCCGGGTGGCGCTGGTCGTGGCCGAGGCGGCCGACGAGACGGTCGCCAAAGTGGCCCGGGCCATCCAGCGAGACGGCGTCCCCCACGTGGTCCTGGTGGCCGCCCACTTCGAGGAAAACGGCGTCGTCCTGGCGGTGGCCGCCGGGGTCAGCGGTTTCCTCCGCCGGGCGGAAGCCACCTCGGCCCGCCTGGTGGAGCTCATCCGCGCCGCGGATCGGGCCGGCTGCCAACTTCCGGAAGGGCTCCTGCGGCGGGCCGCGAGCGTGCAACTGCATTCGGTGCCCAACCGCCCCGACGTGATCGAGTTGAGCGAGCCGGCTCGCGAGCGCAGTCCCGTCTCGACGGCGATCGAGACTCGGCTCTCCGGACGCGAGGCCGAAGTCCTCCGCCTGGTCGCCGACGGTTACGACACCGCCGACGTGGCCGAACAGTTGGCCTTCTCCGAGAGCACCATCAAGGGGGTGCTGGCGAAGTTGATGCTGCGACTGGAGGCCCGCAACCGGTGCCACGCCGTCGCCATCGTGCTGCGCCAGGGCCTCATCTGACCCTGCGAGGTATCAGCCGCAGCGGGCGGCGACCTCGACCACCGTGCGCAGCGGGATGACGATGGGATCGATCCCGGCCACTACTTCGTGCAGCTCCGCCACCAGGGCGGCCCGGGTGGCGTCGTCGAGCAGGATCACGAAGCTCACCGAGGTGAAGCGAGCGTCGAAGTCGGCCAAGCCGTCGAAGCGTTGCTCGTTGGGGAGCTCGAAGCGGTCGAAGGCGGTGAACTCGCCGGTCCGCTCCAGGGCCGGCCGCCAGTCTCGGTTGGATCCCGGGTCGGGGGCCCGCTTCTCGTAGGCCCGTAACACCGACCACAGGTCCTTTACCCACTGCTCGGGCTCGTGCCGCTGGTTGCTGATGACGGCCAGATGGCCCCCCGGGCGTAGCACTCGGTGGAACTCGCGGCTGGCTTCCGGGACCCGAAACCAATGGAACGCCTGGCCGACGGTCACGGCGTCCGCACTGGCGGACCGGATCGGCAGGTGTTCGGCCCGCCCGGCGACCACATCAACGGCCGGCTGCAACTGCCCCAGTTGCTCCAGCATCCCCGGCTGCGGTTCGACTGCGGTGACGCGCGCCGGTCCGGCGGCGAGCACCCGGCTCAGCTTCCCGGTCCCGGCGGCCACGTCGATCGCCCGGTCGCCAGGCCGCAGCCCGAGCTGCTCGGTGAGCAACCCGGTGAGGGCGGGAGGGTACTCGGGGCGACCTCGGGCGTAACGAGCCGCGTCCTCGGCCGCCGCCCACGGCACGGCTTTGGCCGCGGGAGCCGGCGGGGTGCCCTTCACTGGGCCCGATGCTACGCCCTGTGCCAGACTTGTAGTGGTTCGCCCGGCGCCCTGGCCGAGTCGCAGTTCGGCTTCGACGGCAGGGAGGCGGGGTGACAGCACAGGCGATGGATGTCCCAGTGCCGGCGCCGATCGGTTGCCCGGTGTGCGGCCAGGTCCTGCCTCGGCGGGGGGCGTGCCCCAACCGCTGGTGTGGCCGGGGCGACCGGGGCTTCTCGGTGGTGTTCGCGGTGGGGATCCACGGCGGCGCGCTCCGTCACGCGGTGGCGCGCTACAAGTACCAGCGGGAACTGTGGTGGGCGGGGGTGTTCGCTCGGTTGATTGCCGACTACCTGTCGGCCCACGCCACCTGGTTCGAGGAGTTCGACCTGCTGGTGCCGGCCCCGGCTTACCGGGGGCCGCGGGCCCGCCGCGACTGGGACCCGGTGGGAGAGATCGCCCGTCGCCTGCGACCGCTGGTCGAACCGCACTGGGAAACCGCGGTCGGCGCCGTCATCAAACGGGCCGAGACTCCTCCGATGCAGGGCCGAGCCTGGGCCGCCCGCCAGGCCATCGCCACCGGGCCGCTGCGCCGCTCGCTCACCGTCCCGGCCCCCGACCGGGTCGCGGGTGCGCGCCTGCTCGTCCTCGACGATGTGCTCACCGAGGGCAGCACCCTCCGCGAGATTGCCCGCGCCCTGCGGCGGTCGGGTGCCCGGGAGGTCGCCGGCCTGGTGCTGGCCCGGCCGGCCTGGCGGCAGGTGTCGAGAGGGGGTGCCGGGCGGTAAGGCAATATGGTCGGCGGATGCCCGACGAGCTGGTGAAGGTCCTGCTGTCGAACGTACGCGTGGCGGTCGCCGTCGGACCGGGCGTCGAGGCGGGCATGATGACCTTACGCGAGGAGGCCGCGCCGCATCGCAGCCTGTCCGTGGTCATCGGCCAACCCGAGGCCCGGGCCATCCTGTCGGCATGGACGGGGACGGCGCCGAGCCGCCCGTCGACGTGGGACCTCTTCGTCGCCGCCCTGGCGGTGCTGGAGGGCCGCCTCGACCGGGCAGTCATCACCGCGGTCGAGGAACAGCGCCATTTCTTCGCCGCCATTGAGCTCGAGCACGATGGCGAGCGGCGAGTCGTCTCCGCCCGCCCGTCCGACGCCGTGGCCCTGGCGCTACGCGCCTACGGGGCCGAGATCTTTGTCGCCGAGGCGGTCATGGCCGACGTGGGGGTGAGTCCGGTTTCGGACCACTCCAACTAACGGGTCTGGTGCGCCTACGCCTGGTAGCGCAGGCGGCCGGCGTCGATCACCACGCCGGCGGGCGTCGATGACCGAAAGACCGCGGTCCCCTCGCCGGTCACCCACATGGTCACGGTGAGCTCCTCGCCGGGGAACACCGGCTTGGAGAAGCGGGCGGCCATCGACACGAAGCGGTCCGGATCGGACTGGCAGAGGGCGTGCAGGAGGGCGCGGCCGGTGAAACCGAAACTGCACAGGCCGTGCAGGATGGGTCGGTCGAAGCCGCCCATGGCCGCGAACTTGGGGTCGGAGTGCAGCGGATTGCGGTCACCCGACAGCCGGTACAGGAGGGCCTGGTCCGGGCGGGTGGCGTAGGCGACGGTGTGATCGGGCGCCCGATCGGGGAACTCCACGGCGCCGGATGGGCCGCGATCGCCGCCCCAGCCCCCCTCGCCCCGGATGAAGGCCGAGCTGGTCGTGGTCCACAGCGCCTTCCCCGTGGCCTTGTCGTTGGCGACCGTGCTGGTCGCCACCACCGCGCCGGACCCTTTGTCGTACACCCCCGTGATCGTCGTCACCGACTCGACGGTGCCCTCCACGGGCAGGGAGGCGTGCAGCTCGACGGACTGCTCCCCGTGGACCAGCATGGCCGGGTTGAAATCGCCGATCTTGCCGAAGGCGCCCCCGCCTCCGGGGACGACGACCGGGAAGGTCGGCAGCACTTTCTGGGGCACGTCCTGGCTGTTCTCGGTGGTGAACTCCAGCTCGAACCCGGTGGGGTCGGCGACGCCCGCTCCCACGCCCAGGGCGTAGAGCAGGCAGTCCTTGGAGTTCCACGAACCCTCTCCGGGCTCGCTGGTGTATCCGACGGCATCAGGATTGATCGGCATGCCCAGGACTGTACGCGGAGCGCTCCGCGCTCGCACTGGACAGAGCCGATGCCCCGCCCAGCCGCCCCCAGCCCCCGCGGGCTAGGCCAGTGCGACGGTCACGGTCTCCTCCCCGCCGGGGTCCGCCTCCGCCCATTGGATGTCGGCGATGTTGCCGGCCTCGCGGATGTCATCTGCCGCGGCCTTCCACAGCGCCAGCCGCTCGCGACTTGCGGTCACCCGGACTGAGGCCACCGGGGCCGGCAGGGAGACCCCGGCCGCGGTCTTGGCCCTGCGGACCTGGGCCAGCAACTCGCGCGCCGCGGTCCACACCGACGGGTCGCCCCCGGCGTCGCCCAACTCGGCGGGCGAGGGCCACGGGGCCAGATGGATCGAGCCGTCGTCGTGCCACCAGGACCACACCTCCTCGGTGACGTACGGCAGGACCGGGGCGAAGAGCCGAAGCAGGACGGACAGGACGGTGCGGAGGGCGTGCCGGGCTCCCCGGGCCCGGTCCTCGCCCAGGTTGGTCCCGTAGGCGCGGCTCTTGACCAGCTCGACGTAGTCGTCGCAAAACGCCCAGAACAGCGCCTCGGACCGCTCCAGGGCCCGGGCGTAGTCGTAGTCGTCGAAGGCGTCGGTGGCTTCCTCGATGAGGTGGCCGAGGACGGCCAGGAAGCCGGCATCCAGCGGTTCGCGGGGGCCAACCGGGGCCTCGCCCGGCTCGCCGGTCCCCAGGACGAAGCGGGACACGTTGAGGATCTTCATCGCCAACTTGCGCCCGATGCGCATCTGGCTTTCCTCGAAGGCCGTGTCCGTGCCGGGTCGGGCGCTGGCCGCCCAGTAGCGCACCCCGTCCGATCCGTACTGCTCGAGGAGTCCCATCGGGGTGACGACGTTGCCCGTGGACTTGGACATCTTCTTGCGGTCGGGGTCGAGGATCCAACCCGAGAGGGCGACATCGGTCCAGGGCAGGCACCCGAACTCCAGGTGGGAACGCACGACCGTCGCGAACAGCCAGGTCCGGATGATGTCGTGTCCCTGCGGGCGCAGGTCCATGGGCCAGACCCGGGCGAACAGGTCCGGGTCGTCCTCCCACTTGCCGGCGATCTGCGGGGTCAACGACGACGTCGCCCAGGTGTCCATGACGTCCGGGTCAGCCGCAAACCCGCCCGGCTGGCCCCGCTGCTCGGCCGCCATCCCGGCCGGAACGTCGGTGGTGGGATCGACCGGGAGGTCCGCCTCGTCGGGCAGCAGCGGCTGGTCGTGGAGGACCTCCCCGTGCTCGTCGAGGCGGTACCACACCGGGAACGGCACCCCGAAGAAGCGCTGCCGGCTGATCAGCCAGTCCGTGTTGAGCCCCTCCACCCAGTTGGTGAAGCGCCCCTGCATGTACGCCGGATGCCAACGCAGCTCGGCCCCCCGCGCCAGCAGGGCGTCCCGATGGACCAGCGTGCGGAAGAACCACTGACGGCTGGTCACGATCTCGAGGGGCCGATCGCCCTTCTCGTAGAACTTGACCGCGTGCTGCACCGGACGAGGGTCGCCCCGAAGCTCGCCGGACTCGCGGAGCAGCTCCACGAGCCGGGTCTGGGCCTGGCGGATCGTCTTGCCGGCCAGCTCGGACTCGTACAACGTGGCCGCCGGCCCTTCCAGGCCGGCCGGCGCGGTGGCCAGCAGGCGCCCATCCCGTCCCACCACGGCCCGCACCGGCAGGCCCAGCTCGCGCCACCACACCACGTCGGTGACGTCACCGAAGGTGCAGACCATGGCCATGCCCGTCCCCTTGTCGGGCTGGGCCAGGTGGTGGGCCACCACGGGCACGTCGACGCCGAACAGCGGGGTCCGGACCGTCTGACCGATCAGCCCCGCGAAGCGGGCGTCGTCGGGGTGGGCGACGAGGGCCACGCAGGCGGGCAGCAGTTCCGGGCGGGTGGTGTCGATGAGCACGTCGGCGCCGTCGGGGCCGTGGAAGACCAGCTGGTAGTAGGCGCCCGGGCGTTCGCGGTCCTCGAGCTCGGCTTGGGCGACGGCGGTGCGGAAGTCGATGTCCCAGAGCGTCGGAGCCTCGGCCGAGTAGGCCTCGCCGCGCCGCAGCAGCCGCAGGAACCCGCGCTGCGAGGCCCGCCGGGCTCCCTCGCCGATGGTGGTGTAGTGCTGCGTCCAGTCCACCGACAGCCCCAACCGCCGCCACACCGCCTCGAAGGCCTTTTCGTCCTCCGCCACCAGGCGCTCGCACAGCTCAACGAAGTTGGGCCGGGAGATCGCCACCGGGTGCTCGCCCCGGGGCAAGCCCCCTTCCGCCGGCGGCTCGAACCCGGCCACGTAGGGGAGGGACGGGTCGCACCGGACCCCGTAATAGTTCTGCACCCGCCGTTCCGTCGCCAGACCGTTGTCGTCCCATCCCATGGGGTAGAAGACCTGGCGGCCGCGCATGCGTTGGTAGCGCGCCACGGCGTCGGTGTGGGTGTAGGAGAAGACGTGGCCGACGTGCAGCGAGCCGCTCACCGTGGGAGGGGGCGTGTCGATGGAGTAGACCTGATCGCGGGTGGCGCGGCGATCGAACCGGTAGGCCCCGTCGGATTCCCACCGTTGACCCCACCGGTCTTCGAGACCCTCGAGGGTCGGTTTATCAGGGACGGCGCTGGGCATGATCCCGCTACGGTACTTGCGTGCTGCGCCTGCACGACACCGCGTTAGGGCTGGTGGCCCCCCTCGAGCTGCGCGAACCGGGCCGCCTGTCCATGTACGTCTGCGGGCCGACCGTCTCGGGCGAGCCCCATCTCGGGCACGGCCGCTTCAACGTGGTGTGGGACACCCTGCGCCGGTACCTCACCTGGACGGGACTGGACGTCCGCTACATCTCCAACGTCACCGACATCGAGGACAAGATCATCGCCCGGGCCCGGGAGGAGGAGCGCCCGCCCGCGGCCGTAGCAGCCCACTACGAGCGGTTGTGGTGGGACACCATGGGCCGGCTCGGCGTCGAACGACCGACCGAGGCGCCGCACGCCACCGCCTACGTGCAACACATGGTCGACCTCATCGCCCGGCTGGTGGCGAGTGGCCACGCCTACCTGGGCGGGGACGGCGTGTACTTCGCGGCCGATTCGGTGGAGGGCTACGGCCTCCTCGCCCGCCAGTCAATCGAGAGTCTGCGAGCAGGGGCGCGGGTCGAGGCGGGGGAGGAGGCGGGGAAGCGCTCGCCGGTCGACTTCGTGTTGTGGAAGCTGGCCCGTCCGGGTGAGCCCAGCTGGGACTCGCCGTGGGGCCCGGGCCGGCCCGGTTGGCACACCGAGTGCGTGGTCATGTCGCTGGACCTGCTCGGCGACGGGTTCGACCTCCACACCGGGGGGTTGGACCTGGCCTTCCCGCACCACGAAAACGAGCGGGCCCAGGCCGTCGCCCTCGGCTACCGCTTCGCCCGCCACTGGGCCCATCACGGGATGATCGTCGACGAGGGAGGGGAAAAGATGAGCAAGTCCGTGGGGAACACCCTCTCCCTGCTGGAGTTACTGGAGAAGTACGACTCGCGGGCGTTTCGGCTGCAAGTGCTCCAATCCCATTACCGGTCGCCGATGACGATGGGCGACTCCACCCTGGCCGCCGCCGCCGGGGGTGTCGAACGGCTGGACGCCTTCGCCAGAGAGTTCGCCGGCGCTCGGGATGTGGTCCCGGATCCGGCGGCCCTCGACCGGTTCCGGGAACGCATGGACGACGACCTCGACACCCCCAACGCCGTGGCCGGCGCCTTCGATCTGCTGCGGGAAGCCCGGGCCGCGACCGGGTCACGGCAGCAGGAGTTGGCCGCGGCGGTGTTCGAGATCTTCGAGGACGCCCTGGGCTTGCCCCTGCGGGGGGAGACCGACGAGCTGCCGCCCGACGCCTTGGCCAAGGCGCGCGCCCGCGACGCGGCGAGGGCGGCCAAGGACTGGGCCCGGGCCGACGCCCTACGGGCCGAGCTGCAAGCGGACGGCTGGATTGTCGAGGACGGACCCGACGGGACCACAATTCGCCGATGAGCGACTTCGAGCGGGACACCGCGGTACGCCGCGACGGCGACTGCTGGACCGCGGACCTGCAACCCCGCTGGAACGTCGGCAACAACCCGAACGGCGGCTACCTGCTGGCCATCGCCGTGCGGGCCATGCAGGAAGAGGCCGGGCGGCCGGACCCGGTGACCGTCACCGCCCACTACCTGTCCCCGCCGTCGGACGGGCCCGTGACCATCCGCACCCAGATCGTCAAACCCGGCCGGACGTTTGTGACGGTGATGGCGGAAGTGGTCCAGGGCGACCGGGAACGGGTCCGGGTCCTGGGCGCATTCGGGGACCTGGCCGCACGGAAGGGGCCGACCCGGGTGAGCGCCCGGCCGCCGGACATCCCGCCCCCCGACGAGTGCGTGAGCCTGGCGCACCTGACCCGCCAGGCCGGGCGGCCCATCCCGGAGGTCATGAACCGCTTCGACCTCCGCCTCCCGGCCGACAGCCCGTGGGGCCGGACCGGCGAGGGCGACCCCTTCGAGATCACCGGCTGGATTCGTTTTCGTGACGGCACCGAGCCCAGTGCTCTTTCGTCGGTGGCGTTTGCGGACGCCTTCCCGCCAACCTTGCTCGGGTCCATGGCCGCCGGCTGGGTGCCGACCATCGAGTTGACCGTGCACGTCCGCGGTCATCCCGCGCCGGGCTGGCTGCTGGGAACCTTCCGGACCCGCGTGCTCGTCGATGGGCTCATGGAGGAGGATGGCGAGCTGTGGGACAGCGAAGGACGACCCGTCGCCCTGTCCCGCCAGCTGGCAATGGTCCTCGGTTCTTGAGGCGCCCCGGTCGCCAGCCCCTGCCGCCGGGGTTTGCGACCATCTGGACCGCGGTGGCGATCGACCTGATCGGGTTCGGGATCGTCCTGCCCATCCTGCCCATCTACGCCCGGCGCTTTCACACCACCCCCTTCCAGGCCACCCTGCTGGTGGCGGCGTTCTCGGCCGCCAGCTTCCTGTGCTCCCCCTTGTGGGGCCGGGTGTCCGATCGCTTCGGGCGCAAGCCGATCCTCTTGTTGTCGCTGGCCGGCACCGCCGTGGGCAGCCTGGTGACCGGGCTGGCCGGCGGTCTCGCCCTCCTGATGGTGGGCCGGATCATCGACGGCGCATCGGGCGCCAGCGTGGCGGTGGCCCAAGCCGCGGTGGCGGACCTGGCCGGACCGGCGGACCGGTCTCGCCTGTTCGGGCTGCTGGGCGCGGCGTTCGGGGTGGGGTTCGTGGCGGGCCCCGCTCTGGGTTCGCTCGCCGCCCTCGGCGGACCTCGGCTGCCCTTTTTCCTGGCCGCTGGTATCGCCGCCGTCAACACCGTGGTGGCGGCTCGCCGTCTGCCCGAGACCCACCCGGTCGGCTCGCGGCCCGGACCCATCGCGGCCTTCGCCGCCAGCCGGGAAGTGGCGCCCCTGCTGGTCGTGGCCTTCTGCGCCCTGGTCGCGTTCAGCGGGTTCGAGGCCACCTTCGCCCTGTTCGGCCAGCGGCATCTGGGGTTCGGGATCGCCTCCTCGGCGGCGGTGTTCACGGCGGTGGGCGCCGCCATCGTGGTGGTGCAGGGCGGGGTGGTGCACCGGGTTGTCGGGCTGCTCGGCGACGGGCGCACCCTGCTGGCTGGTCTGGGCTGCAACGCCGGTGGGTTGGCGCTGCTGGCGACCGCCCGGTCCTGGGTAGCCGCCGCGCCCGCCCTGGTCGCCCTCACCGTCGGCCAGGGTCTGGTGCAGACGACGATGGTCACCAGCATCGCCGCCCGCGCCGGTCCCGGACGGCGGGGCCGTGTGCTCGGCGCCCAGCAGTCGGCCGGCGGGCTGGCCCGGGTCGCCGGCCCCGCCCTCGGGGGCGCCCTGCTCGGGTCGCGTGCCTCCGGGTTGCCCTATGCGCTCGGCTGCGGGCTCAGCCTCCTGGCGGCGCTGGTCCTCGTGCTGTCCGGAACGGGGCGACGTCCGTCACATGACGTGCAATCCTTGCCGTAGTTATGTTACCATCGGGTAACAACGGGTTTCGTTCCCTGGGGAGGGTGCACGACGACATGAGCGACTTTTCGAATGCGCTGAACGAGGATCAGCTCCAGCTCCAGAAATGGGTCCACGACTTCGCCGAGAACGTGGTGCGTCCCGTGGCGCACGAGTGGGACGAGCGGGAGGAGACCCCTTGGCCCGTCATCGAGGAGGCCGCCAAGATCGGGCTCTACTCCGTCGACTTCATCGCCAACATCTTCGGCGACCCTACCGGCATCTCGGTGCCCATGGTCATGGAGGAGATGGCCTGGGGTGACGCCGGTATCGGGCTGGCGATCTTCGGGACCACCCTGGGCGTGGCCGGGATCTTCGGCAACGGCACGCCCGAGCAGATCGCGGAGTGGGTGCCGCAGTGTTTCGGGACCCCCGACAAGATCGCCTTGGCCGCCTTCTGCGTGTCCGAGCCCGACGCCGGCTCCGACGTGAGCGGCATGCGCACCCGGGCCGTCTACGACGAGGCGACCGACGAGTGGGTGCTCAACGGCAACAAGACCTGGATCACCAACGGTGGCATCGCCGACATCCACGTGGTGGTGGCGTCAGTCGACCCCGCGCTCAAGGGCCGGGGCCAGGCCAGCTTCATCGTGCCGCCGGGCACCAAGGGTCTGACGATGGGGCAGAAGTTCAAGAAGATGGGTATCCGGGCGTCGCACACCGCGGAGGTGGTGCTCGACGACGTGCGGATCCCGGGTCGCCTGCTGCTCGGCGGCAAGGAGAAGCTCGACGCCCGCCTGGCCCGCGCCCGCGAGGGCAAGGTCGGCGAGCGCTCGCAGGCCGCCCTGTCGACCTTCGAGACCACCCGCCCGGCGGTCGGCGCTCAGGCGGTCGGCATCGCCCGGGCCGCCTATGAGTACGCCCTCGAATACGCCAAGGAGCGCAAGCAGTTCGGCCGGGCCATCATCGAGAACCAGGCCATCGCCTTCAAGCTGGCCGAGATGCGCATGTACACCGACGCCGCCCGCCTCCTGGTGTGGAACGCCTCGTGGCGGGGGGCCAGCGGCAAGGGTTTCGAAGCGGCCGAGGGATCCCAGTCGAAGCTGTTCGCGGGGGAGACCGCGGTGCGGGTCACTGACGAGGCCATCCAGATCCTCGGCGGCGCCGGTTACATCAGGGAGCATCCGGTGGAGCGGTGGCATCGCGATGCCAAGATCTTCACCATCTTCGAAGGCACCAGCGAGATCCAGCACCTGGTGATCGCCCGGGCCATCTCCGGGCTGCACATCAACTAGTCGGACATCAACTAGTCGGGCGCCCCCCGCCGGTAGGTGCGGTGCTCCACGTGTTCGCCGTGCCCGACGACGACATCGGATACCAGCGCGGGGGCGAACAGGCCGTGTTCCACCACCCCGGGCAGGGACGCGAGGGCTTCCGCCAACGCCGCCGGGTCGTCGAAAGGCGCGGTCCAGTCCGCGATGAATCCGCCCTCGGGACTGCGAGGGGTGGCGGGACGTAGGGCCGCGAACGGCAGGTTGCGGAGGGTCGCGTCGACGCCGAACGCCAGCAGCTCGAGTGGTACGGACGGTCCCACCCGCTTGACGAGCTTGTCGGCGGAGACGATCACCACAAACCGGTCGGCGGCCGCGGCCACCACTTTCTCCCGGGTGTGCGCCCCGCCGCCGCCTTTTACCAGCCACCCCTCGGCGTCGACCTGGTCCGCGCCGTCGATGGCCACGTCCACCCGGTCGATGCCCTCGAACGCCCCCACGTCGAGGCCCAGGCGACGGGCCTCGGATTCGGTTGCGGGCGAGGTGGCCACGCAGCAGATGTCGAGCCGCCGGGCGGCCAACGCCGGCAGCAGGTAGGCCACAGTCGTGCCCGTACCGAGTCCGACCCGCATCCCGGACTCGACCAGGCCGGCGGCGAACTCCGCGGCCAATCGCTTTTCTCGCTCGGTGGTGGTCCTGGTCATGGGCGGCCGATCATGCCAGACAGGCGGCCGCGCCTGTTCAGCTGAGCCGGGTCGTCGGCACCGCCTGGAGTCGCCCGGTCGCTTGCAGTTCGCGGACGGCCGGGACCGGATCCGGATCGGCGAACAGGCCCGGGTCGCCGTAGTCGGCATCCCGCCCGGTGGCGTCGGTCACCCACCACGACGCTTCCAGGGCGATGCCGCTGGGATCGGTGAAGTAGATGCTCCGGATGAAACCGTGGTCGACGACGTCGGTGACCTCGGAACCGGCCTCCTTGAGCCGGGCCCGCAACGTCAGCAGGGCCTGCTCGTCGGGCAGGTTGAACGACACGTGGTCGAACTGCACCGCTCGGGGATCGGGCACCCCGGCTGGTTTGGCGAACGGAGCGAGCTGCAGGGTCCGGTACTCGAAGAAGGCGACGGTGTTCTCCGGGCCTAGTTCGAAGAAGTAGTGCCGGAACTCCTCCGTGCCCAGATGGGCGACCAGCCGGGCGCCGAGCACGCCGTGATAGAAGCGCACGGTGGCGTCCATGTCGTCGGTGATCAGGGCCAGATGGTTGATGCCGCGCCAGCGGGGCAGCTCGCCGTCCGGGGGTTGGTGGTGAAGGTCGGCCATGCCCTCACGCTACGACCTGGGCGAGGGCGATACCCAACTCTTGATTGGCGGGCAACGCCAGCGTCGCCCAATCGGCCCGTCGAGTTCACCTGGGTTTGCAAACATGGCGCGGTGCCCGGTCGGTATCGGCGTCGCTATGGCGCCATCCTGTGGGAGGCGGCAGCGAGCATCGACGACGCCATCCGTTACGTGCAGAGCTTCGACCATCCCGACGACGCCATTCATTGCCTCGTCGACACCTGCGAGGCCGGCCAGCGTTGGGCCGTCGTCGACCTGCGAACCATGCGAGCTGTCGCCACCGGATCGAAGCCATACGCCGCCGCCAAATCTGGCTGATCGTATGGTTTTGTCGCGGTCAATGCCCTCATACCCGTCGCGAAGCGCTCCGTGTGGGACAATCGCGAAAGTTGTGACGGATCCGCTGTGATGGACCGGCGGGGGTAACTGCGACGAAGGGGAGGATCCATTGACTGATTCGGGTTGGGTCGAAGGCGGCCAAAGCAGTTCGCCTGGGGGTGGCGACAGCCCCCCTGTTCCCGGCGCCGGATACCCATCCGCCCCGGCGTATGCGTCGACCGCCAGTATGACGGCGCTCTCCTCTGATCCGAGCTATCCGGTGACGGCCGGTCTCGACGCGCCGTTGGAGGTGGCCCGCTGGCGGGTCATAGGGAATTTCATTCTGGCCATTCCCCATTTCATCTTCCTGTATGTGCTGCATATCGTGGCTGAGGTGCTGGCCCTGGTGGGCTGGTTTGCCATCGTCTTCACCGGGAGTCTTCCGCCGGGTATCGGCAACTTCATCGCCGGGGTCCATCGCTACCAATGGCGAGTCATCACCTACGCCCTGTTCCTGCGTGAGCAATACCCGTCATTCACGCTTCCGTCGGGCTACCCCGAGACCGGTGGCGATCCGGCCTGGCTCAACATCGTCCCCCCGCAGCAGTATTCGCGGCTCTCCGTGATATTTCGCTTCCTCCTGATCATCCCCCAGGCTCTCTTCGGGATCGTGGTTGGTATTGCCCTCGAGGTGGCCTGGATCGTGGCGTTCTTCGCCGTCCTCATCACCGGCAGGTGGCCCGAGGGACTCCGGAAATTTGTGGTCGGAGTGGAATTCTGGGCCGTGCGAGTCAGCGCCTGGTACTTCCTGCTCGCCGACCCGTATCCGCCGTTCCGTATCGCCTGAGCTGATCGACGCCGCAGGCCAGGAGGTGAGGCGCGGCATGGGCTCGCTCGAGGGGAAGGTGGCGGTGGTGCTCGGCGCCAGCCGGGGCATCGGCAAAGGGGCGGCGGTGGAGGCCGCCCGGGCCGGCGCCACTGTCTACGTCACCGGTCGCACGGCCGGTACACCCTCCGGGGGCGACGATTCCCCACCCGGCTCGCTGACCGAGACGGTGGCGGAGATCACTGCCGCGGGGGGAACAGCCGTCAGCGTGCGTTGTGACGCCACCGACGACGCGGACGTGGCCGACCTCTACGCCCGCGTCCGGTCCGAGCGCGGCCGGCTCGACCTGGTGGTGCACAGCGCTTTCAACTCCAGCGCGTTCGGGCCAACCCTGGGACGGGCGTTTTGGGAGCTGCCGTCTCGGGTCTGGGACGACCTCGTCGGTGTCGGTGCTCGCTCGGCGTACGTCTCGGCCGTTCACGCCGCCCCGCTGCTCATCGCGACCGGCGGCGGCGTGGTAGTGAATATCTCGGGTCGGGGCGCGGCTCGTTACCGCTACAACGCCGCCTACGGCGTGGACAAGGCCGCCATCGACAAGCTCACCGCCGACCTGGCCCACGAGCTTCGGCCCCATAAGGTGGCGGTGGTGTCGTTGTGGCCGAGCGTCACTCGGACCGAGCGGAACCGGGCCACCTCAGGTGTCGATGAATACGGCTGGCCCGACCCCGCCCAGCCCGTCGAAGCGCTGGAGACGCCTCGCTACTCCGGGCGAGCGGTGGTGGCGCTGGCATCGGACCCCGAGGTCCTCGCTCGCAGCGGCCGGCGCTTCTGGACTGCGGAGCTCGCGGCCAGCTATGGGTTCACCGACGAGCACGGCCGCACGCATCCCATCCCCGCCGAGGTCGACGCCGTCAGCGACTGAGTCCAGCGCCGGCGTGCTCGCCGCTTCGTTACCCTGCTCATATGGACGCGGGGCCGGCAGACCGTCAGCATTACCTGGCCACCTTCGCGGTACTGGCGCTGGGAACACTGTCGTTCGTCCTGCTGCAGTCCATGGTGTTACCGGCCTTGCCGGCCATCCAGCGTGATCTGCACACCTCGGCGGATGGGGCCGCCTGGGTTCTCACGGCGTATCTGCTGAGCGCCTCGGTGGCCACGCCTATCCTCGGCCGGTTGGGCGACATCTTCGGCAAGGAGAAGCTGTTGCTCGTGGTGCTGGCCTCCTTGGCAGCCGGCACCCTGTTGGCTGCAGTAGCGAACTCGCTGTGGCTGTTACTGGTGGCCCGGGCGGTCCAAGGACTGGGCGGGGCCGTGTTCCCGCTGTCGTTTGGGATCATCCGTGACGAATTTCCTCCCGAGCGGGTCGCGGGCGGGATCGGAATGATCTCGATGCTCATTGGAGCCGGGAGCGGGCTCGGCATCATCATCGGTGGTCCGGTGGTGGAGCACCTCTCGATCCACTGGCTCTTCTGGGTGCCGTTGCCGGCGGTGGTGATCGCCATGGCGGCGACGTTGCGCTACGTCCCGGAGTCCCCGGTGCGCAGCCCGGGTGGGGTCAACGTCGCCGGAGCGGTGCTGTTGTCCGGGTGGCTGGTGAGCTTGCTGCTTGCCGTGAGCGAGGGACCGGTGTGGGGCTGGCGGTCGCCGGGAGTTATCGGGTTGGGGGCAGCCGCCCTCGCGGTGTTCTGTGGCTGGGTCCGGTCGGAGTTGCGCTCCGCCCACCCGTTGGTGGATATGCGGATGATGCGAATCCCGACGGTGTGGTGGACGAACATCAGCGGTCTGCTCATCGGGGTCGGAATGTACGCGTCGATCGTGGTGATTCCCCCCTTCGTTCAGACGGCGACCAGCCACGGATATGGATTTGGGGCGTCGCCGGCGGGATCAGGATTCTTCCTAGTACCGCAGGCCGCGGCCATGCTCGTGATCGGGCTTGTCAACGGTCGGATCACCGCGGCGATCGGCGCCAAAGTGGCCCTGTTCATCGGATGCGTGTTGGGTGCGGTGTCCTTCGCGGTGCTGATCGTCGGTCACCACGCCCCCTGGGAGTTTTACGTCTCCACGGGGGTCTCGGGCATCGGCTTCGGCTTGGCGTTCGCAGCCATGTCGAACCTGGTAGTCATGGCCGTGCCCGACTCCCAGACCGGGATCGCGACCGGCATGAACGCCAACATCCGCACCATCGGTGGCGCCATCGGTAGCCAGGTCGTCGCCAGCATCCTGGCGTCAGGGATCGCGTCCGGGGCCGTACCCAAGGAGGCCGGCTACGTGGCGAGCTTCGGCGTGCTCGGGGTGGCGTTCGCGCTGGCCGCGGTGGCGGCCCTCGTCATCCCCGGACGGGTCGGGGTGCGGGTCGCAGCCGACGACCGGGTCGAACCCGCGCTGGTGGCTGCCCTGCCGGACGATCCGCCGGGCGCCAGGTGAGGTCGCTTACGGGGTCAGCGCCACGATCACGGTCTCTTTGGCGATCTCGGGACGGTACAGGAGGTTGAGACCGGATGCCGCGGCGCGGGGGACAGCCAACTCGATGGTCCCACGGCGGGATGTGTGCGCGGGTATGGCGCCGTAGAAGGTGTCCGAGCTGTTGTCCTGGTGGCCGAACGTATCTCCGCCAGGCCCCAGCAACTGAAAGAAGGTTGGTTCGTTTTTGACCGTGCTGCCGCTGTTGTTTCGAACGGAGAGATCCAGGTCGATGAGGACTGAGCCCGCACTCGTGGCTGGTTGGCTGGTGACCGTGTTGACGATCAAGGTGCGGTCGGGCAGCACGACCTGCTCACTGCCAGCTGGCCCACCTGGGACGGGAGTCGGATGGGAGATGACCAGTGGTCCGATCCCGGCCGAGCCGCCGGTCGACGTGGCGTTTACCACTCGGGGCGCGACGGTGGTGCCGCCGGTTGCCGAGGGACTCGCCACCGGCGCCCGGGCTGAGCCGCACCCGGCCAGCACCGTTACGAGCATCACGCCGGCCAGCAGGGGCGGCGCGGCGACCTTCAACACTTCAGTCCGCCCGGCTCAGAGGGCATTTGCCTGGAAGGCGGTGATGGTGGCGGTGCCGGTTCCGGTGAGGAAGCGCAGGCCGGAGTAGCCGGTGGTGAAGGTGGTGTCGGTGGCGGTGACCATCCATCCGGTTGGCTCCGGGCCCGATGCCGCCCACACATTGGCGGTCAGGGTGGAGCCGACGGCGCGGAAGTGGATGGTGTAGGCAGTGCCGGCGACGGCGGCGAATGGGGTACTGGCCAGGGTGGTGGTGTTACCTCCTACCTTCTTCTGCAGGATCAGGTTGGCGCCGTCGATGAAGGCTTTGTACCAGTTGTTGCCGTCCGTCCAGCGCAGCACGTCGCCAAAGTTGGCGTTGGCGAATTTGCTCATGGCGCCGGTGGCGTAGACCTCGGCGTTGGCGGCGGTGCGTCCCAGCACCGCGCTGTAGCTGCTGTAACCGGTGTTGGCGGCCAGGCCGGCTTTGTTGCCGATGGCGAACACGGTGTGGTTGTTGGCATCGCCGCCCCAGATCTGCCCGTCGGTGGCGGTGCCCCATAGGGTCTGGTTGGCCCGCTGGAAGGTGTCGGTCGCCAACGGGGTCCCCGCCGCCGGCAACGTCGTCGAGGTGGTCGTCGACGACGACGGGGTGGTTGTCGATGTGGTGGTCGACGACGTCGTGGTCGGGGCGATGCTCGTCGTCGTCGTGGTCGTCCCCGAGCCCGACCCGCCGGGTATGTCCGCCTGGAAGGCGGTGATGGTGGCGGTGCCGGTTCCGGTGAGGAAGCGCAGGCCGGAGTAGCCGGTGGTGAAGGTGGTGTCGGTGGCGGTGACCATCCATCCGGTTGGCTCCGGGCCCGATGCCGCCCACACATTGGCGGTCAGGGTGGAGCCGACGGCGCGGAAGTGGATGGTGTAGGCAGTGCCGGCGACGGCGGCGAATGGGGTACTGGCCAGGGTGGTGGTGTTACCTCCTACCTTCTTCTGCAGGATCAGGTTGGCGCCGTCGATGAAGGCTTTGTACCAGTTGTTGCCGTCCGTCCAGCGCAGCACGTCGCCAAAGTTGGCGTTGGCGAATTTGCTCATGGCGCCGGTGGCGTAGACCTCGGCGTTGGCGGCGGTGGGTCCCAGCACCGCGCTGTAGCTGCTGTAACCGGTGTTGGCGGCCAGGCCGGCTTTGTTGCCGATGGCGAACACGGTGTGGTTGTTGGCATCGCCGCCCCAGATCTGCCCGTCGGTGGCGGTGCCCCATAGGGTCTGGTTGGCCCGCTGGAAGGTGTCGGTCGCCAACGGGGTCCCCGCCGCCGGCAACGTCGTCGAGGTGGTGGTCGACGACGACGGGGTGGTTGTCGATGTGGTGGTCGACGACGTCGTCGTCGTCGGAACCGTCGTCGTGGTCGCGCCCGGCGAACCCGACGGGATCGCCAGGGCCAACTTGTCGGCGAACTCCTCGTCGTACCAGACCCGACCCTGAGGATCCACGTTGAGACCGTCGTGCGGGTGGCCGCCACTTGGGCTGCTATAGAACGTAAAGGAGCCGCCACCGAGGGGGATAGACCCGAAGGTGTTTTGGAGTGAATCATCCAGCCAAATGAGCCCTTGCTTGTCGGCACTGATTCCCGAGGTATGGGAACCGCAGCCGCCGCATGCCGGGTTGTAGGAATACTCGGTGACGCCATCGTTGGTGCCCGGTACCGCCGCGGCCAGATTCAAGGTGCCGACGGCGCTGACCCAACCCTCCGACCACCAGATGTTTCCGTTAGGAGCGATAGTGAGCAGGTGCGGGGTCAGACCGGTACCGGCGGTCGCCGTGTTGCGGATCTTGTATTCATTCAGGGTGCCGGTGCTGGAGAATTCGCCGATCAGGGCCACCGCATCAGAGTTCTCGGTAAACCAGATATTGTCGGACACGTCGACCACGATGCCGTAGGGGTTGCTGTTGGAGGCCGGCGTCGCCACCTCCCGAAACGTGTGCGACGCAGGGTCGAACGATCCGATCTGATTTACGTAGTGCTCGGTAAACCAGACCTTCCCCTTCGAATCGATGGCCAGATCCCAAGGTCCGGCGCTTGCCGTCGGCACCGGCCATTGCGTCACGGTCTGGTTGACCGGGTTGTACATGCCGATGGCGTTCGTCACGGGCATGGTAAACCATACGTTCCCGGCTGAGTCCAACTGGACGAAGAGGGGCTGACCGTAACCGGCGGGAAGCGAAACGGTGACCCAGCCGCCGGTCCCCGGGTCAAACAAACCGAGCTTGCCGGGAGGGGTCGAATTCGGACAACTGGGCGAGAGGTCGCAGCCGGGCATGGCCACCCATACCCGTCCGGCGCGGTCGAGGGCCGTCCCCCACGGTTCGCCACCGGGTACCGGATACTCAGTGACGCCGTTCAAACCGGATGCCGATGCCACCGGGGGGCGGGTCCCGATCACCGACACACCGACCAGCGCGACGGCGGCGGCGAGCACGAACACCCTCGTCGAGACCGCCAGTACCCGCCTCACGTGACGCGTGACCGTCACGTCCTGGCCGTAGGCCCACCGGCAGGATACCAACCTCCTGCCGCGGGCAGCTCCCCCGTGGTTATCACCGACCTAGTAGAGCAGCGGGCACTTCCAATCGAATTCCAAGCGGGTCGTCACGGGCGATCGTCAGACGCGGAACCAGTCGGTGCTCAAGGCGGGCACCGCGTCAGCACCCAGGATGCGCAAACGGAGGGTGCCGTGTCCGGCGGACTCGAAGCTGAACGCCCCCTCGGTCGAATCCACGGCCAGCACCTCTTCGGATCCGGTGCGGTGCAGCTCGACGCGAACTCGATCGGGTGGCTCGATATGTCCGCTCAATTGGGCGGAGGGGGTGGTCACCGAGATTCTGACTTCGATCCGCATGACCGGGTGCTCGAAACGTAGGAGATGGTCAGCGGCCGGAGCGCCCTCGTCGAGGAGTGAGTCGAACTCCAGCACAGCCACGGGATCGCGGGTCCGGTGGCGGAAGGCGGCGCGAGCGGCGGCGACAACATCCTCTGGCGTACCTTCTACCGGCTCGTCTTTGGGGTCAGGTGGCTGCACCTCTGCCTCCCCCACGCGTTGTCGGTGTCGTACCATATTGTCGTCTCAGCCCCCCGAAAGCCCAAGCGTGGCTTGGAGAGGAATCCTCTCGTCCAGACTGCAGGGGGCGCGCGCCTCCCAGCGTTTTCGCAAAAGGTACCGCAGTCGGACGCTCCGGCGCGGGGATGCGGGCTGGCCGGCAAGTGAAATGTTCGTATGTATCAAACGAGGCGGCTGGTCGCTCCGTTCGGGAGGATGGCTCGTCCGCCACCGGAACGATGTCGCAGCAGGACCCAGTAGGCTGTGGTTACCGGCGGTTGATGGGCGACCCGTCGGCGCGAGTACGCGTGTTCGAGGACCCGGAGACGACCAGGGGCAGTGGTCAATGAGTGTGTCGCGTAGGAGCGAGACCGAGGATGCGAATGACCCGGCATCGGAGGGCACGGGCGCGGGACCACGCACGGCGGTCTGGTCGGGCCGGAGCCAGGGCTCGATGGGCGAATGCAGCGCTGCCGAGTTGGTGGTGGCGGCCGGCGTCGGCGATCGCCGGGCATGGGACACGTTGGTCGAGCGGTTCGCTTCGACGGTCTGGGCCATCGCTCGCGCCCACCGGCTGAGCGCGGCCGACGCAGCCGACGTGTCGCAGACCACTTGGCTGCGGTTGGTCGAACATCTCGATCGCCTGCAGCAGCCCGAACGAGTCGGCGCCTGGTTGGCGACAACCGCCCGTCACGAGTCGCTACGAGTCCTTCGGTTGGCGGGACGACAGGTTCCGAGCGGTGACGACTTCGATGCGCTCCCGGCGACCACGTCGGCCCCGCCCGATCGTGACTTGCTGGCCCGGGAGCGGGACGGGATCGTGATCGCGTTGGTGGACCAACTGCCCCTGAGGTCGCGGCTCTTGCTGCGGCTGCTGAGCGCGGACTCGCCGCTCAGCTACCGCGACATCAGCGAAGCGTTGGCCATGCCGATCGGGAGCATCGGCCCAACGCGAGCTCGGGCCCTGGAAGACCTGCGGCGCCGGGCCGTACTCAGCGGAGTCCACTTGGAGGAAATCTTCTTCAGCTGAGCAAAGGAAGCTGCAGAAAAAAAAACCCCTGTTGGTGGGTATTTCGGGCGACCATCCCCGCTCTGTAGTGGTCGATGGGGCAAACCGGTACCGACGAATTCGAGGAGAACGGGCGCGCCGCACGTTGGCCCGGGATCGAGCGGGGAGGTGGGCGGCGGCGGCAGCCGAGCCCTATCTATCCCTTCGACATCGTCCCGCCCCATCTGATCGACGCAGCCAAGCGAATCTTCAGGCGTATACGCCGGACATGACGACCACCCTTCCTGTGGCGAGCGCCACCGCCGCGCCTCCGGCGTCCATCGATAACCCCGGAGCAAGAGTCGGCCCCCTCTTCCGGGTACCACGCGGCCGCAAGCTCCTCATCCGGATGGCGATTGGCCTCGGCATCGGGGCCCTCTTGGTCCTGGTCTTCCTCCAACTCGTCAATTTCCGCGCCGCCTATCGACGTCTCACGCATCTGAATCTCCTGCTGGCGGCGCTCTGCGGTGTGTCGTTTCTGAGTGCCTACGCGGTCCGGGCCCTCCGTTGGCGGCGCTTCCTCGCTCCCGACGTGGTGGCGCGCCCGCGAGCCATCGCGATCTATTTCGTCGCCATCTTCCTCAACTGGCTACTGCCCATCCAGGGTGGAGAGCTCGCCAAGAGTCTGATGTTGCGCCGGCTCAACGGCATCCCGGTCAGCCGCTCGCTGGCGACGGTCAGCATGGACAAGGCCATGGACCTGCTGCCGGCCGTGGTGCTGCTTGCCATCGTTCCGCTGGTCGGATTGCACATGGGTGTCTCGCTCTGGGTGCTTTTATCCTTGGCGTCGCTCGGTCTCATCGTGGGCGCGGTGGTACTCATCTGCGCCAGTTGGCGGAGGGAACGCACCCTGGCCGGGCTGTCGCGGCTGCTCGCGGTGCTTCTGCCCGGCGCCATCTGGGCGCGGGTCGACCCCTTCGTGGCGCGGTTCGTCGACACGCTGCTCGCCCTTGTCCGCCAGCCTCAGCTGATGTTGATGGCTTCGGGCTATACGGCCGTGGCCGTCTGTCTGGACGCCCTGTTCTGCTTTCTGGCCTTCCGCGCCGTGGGCGCGGCCATCTCCATACCGATTGCCCTCTACGGATACACGTTCTACAACCTGGCGTATATCCTGCCCACCCCGCCCGGTCATGTCGGCACCAATGAGCTGATGGGGCTCCTGATCTTCTCCGACATGTTCGGTGTCAAGCGTTCGGCGGTGGGGGCCATGTTCCTCTTCTCGCATCCCTGGACGGCTCTCCTCATGACCGTGACCGGGCTGGTTTGTCTCCGCGCCATGGGGCTCAAGTTTCGGATGGCTCTGGCCCTGGACGCGTCCCCCGAACAGAAGGACAAGAAATGACGATCCTGGTGACAGGCGCAGCGGGGCTATTGGGCAGCCACCTCATCGACGAGCTGGTCGAGCAGGGACTATCGACCCGGGCGCTGGTGCGGCCGGGTGAGAGCACCAGGCACCTGTCCGAAGCGGGCGTTGGGATTCACATCGGAGACGTGCGGGATCGCGAATGCCTCGAGGCTGCGGTGTCGGGCGTGGAGTACGTCCTCCACTGTGCGGCCAGGACTGGCCCATGGGGACCGGAGGACGAGTATCGGAGCACGAACCTTCGCGCCGTCGAGGATCTGGTGCGTGTCGCGGTCGGCGCCGGTGTCCGACGGGTCGTTCACGTCAGCTCCGTCACCGTGCATGGCAATGACGTGCGAGGGGTGGCTGACGAGTCGTCCCCCTTGCGAGGAGAGCCCAACCCGTACAGCCGGTCGAAAGTGGCAGGGGAGCGGCTCCTGCAACGAATGATCGAACAAGACGGGGTCCCGGTCACGATCGTGCGTCCAGGATGGATCTACGGCCCGCGCGACCCGTCGAGCTTCGCCCGCTTCGCCGGGATGGTTCGAGACGGCAAGATGGTCATGATCGGATCCGGCTGGAACCATCTGCCGCTCATCTACGCCCGCGATGCCGCCGCTGGTGTGTGGCAGGCGGCGTGCGCCGACGAGGCGGTGGGCCAGGCGTACATCCTCGTCAACGACGAATCCGTGACGCAGCACGAGTTCCTGGGGGCGATCGCATCGGAGCTGGGAGTCCCGCCGCCGAAGAGGCGAATCCCGTATCGGGTCGCCTTGGCGGCGGGCACCGTCGCGGAGCGGGCCGCCAGACTCGCTCGCCGGCAGCAACCGCCGCCACTCATGCGATACGGAGTCCAGCTGCTCGGGGGGGAGAACCGCTTTTCGATCGACCGGGCCAAACGCGAACTGGGATTCTCGCCGCACGTCTCCCTCGCCGACGGAGTCCAGCGGAGTGTCAGCTGGTTTCTGAGCCCTCAGGACGGCGCCCTGTCGACGAGAGGCCACTGACGTGGAGATTCTCGTCACCGGAGGGAACGGATTCGTCGGCCACCATCTGGTATCGGCGCTCCTCGACCGTGGTGACCGCGTGCGGGTACTCGCGCTTCCCGAGGAGGACGTGCGGTGGTTGGAGGACCGAGCCGTGACGATCCACCGAGGAGATATTGGAAACCCCGAAGCGGTACTAGCCGCGATGCGCAGCGCGGACGGGGTGATCCATCTGGCCGCCATGATGCACGTCTGGCGACCGCTCGAGGACTACTTCGAGGTCAATGTGGTCGGCACCACCAACGTCTGCCAGATGGCGCTCGTCGCCGGCATTCGCCGCCTCGTCCATATGAGCTCGTCAAGCGTGTACGGGATGGAATCCGGACGAATCGTCGATGAGACCTCGCCGATGGCGCCGTTCGCCGATCCCTATCCGGTGTCCAAGGCCGAGGCGGACCGGGTGGTGCAGCAAATGATCGCGGAGGCTGGGCTGCCGGGTGTCGTCATCCGACCGGATCAGATCTTCGGGCCCGGGGACCACCTGCACTTCGGCTCGATCGCCACCCGGCTCCGGCGGGGTACCGCCATCGTCGTGGGTCGGGGCCACAACGCCCTCCCACTCGTCTACGTCGACGATGTCGTGCAAGGGCTCCTGCTGGCCCTCGATGACGATCGGGCGATCGGTGGGGTGTTCAACATCACCAACGACGCGCCACTCACGCAGCAGGAATTCATGGAAGCAATCGCACGGCACACCGGCGGGCGACCGCCGCGCGTCCATGTTCCATATCGCGGGCTGTATGCGGCCGCCTGTGCCGCCGAACGAATCGCCGGCACAACCGCGGCGTCCCATCGGCCACTGCTGACTCGGCTCGGTGTCGCCTTCCTGGGGACTGACCAGCGATACTCCATTGCCAAGGCCCGCCGGGAGCTCGGCTACTCGCCGCGGGTGGGGCTGCACGAAGGGGTCCGGCGAACTGCGGCTTGGCATCGGAGCGAGGATGGCGACCAGGCGGCAGTCTCCTCGGTCAACCATCGGCTTCCTCTCGGAAACCCCAGACGGATGAGAAGATGGGCTCGATAGCGGACAAGGTTGCGATCGTGACCGGCGCCAGCTCGGGTATCGGCGCGGCCACGGCCCACGAGCTCGCTCGCCGCGGCGCGACCGTCGTCTTGGCGGCCCGTCGTATCGACCGGCTGCACGAGCACGAGAAGGCGATCACGGCGAATGGCGGTCGCGCCACGTCGGTGCAAACCGACGTCACGGACTCTGCTCAGGTATCTCGCCTGGTCTCGGAGACCGAGGCCGCGTTCGGGCGGGTGGATGTCCTGGTCAACAACGCCGGCGCCTTCTGGCGGCAAAACCTCGCCGACACCACCGTCGAAGACCTGTACAGGTTGGTGCACGTCAACTTGATCGGTGCCATGTTGCCGACCCAGGCCGTACTGCCCGGGATGCTGGCCCGGCGGCAGGGAGCCATCGTGACGGTCGGGTCGGTATCGGGACGAGTGGCCATGGAGCCGGTCTATTCCGCCACCAAATATGGCCTACGCGGTTTTTCCCTGGCCGTGCGCCGACAGGTCGCTGGAAGCGGGGTCACGGCGTCATGCGTCTCACCCGGCAACATCCGCACGGAGATGACGCAGCACATAACGGGGCACCTACCCGAACCCCACGTGGTCGCCACGACCATCTGCGATCTGGTCGTGCGCCCCCGACGTGAAGTGGTCATACCCCATCGCCATTACGGGATGGTGTGGCTGGAGCAGCTGTCTCCTGGACTTGCAGACCTGGCATACCGCTGGCGGCATTGGTCGCCGGTCGAATAGGAGAGAAAATGGAACTACTTGTCACTGGTGGCAACGGCCTGCTGGGCCGGCACCTCATCACCGCCTTGTTGGCGCGCGGTGAACGGGTCCGGGTGCTCGCCTTGGTCGAGGAGGACGCCTCCTGGCTCGAAGCTCGCGGCGTGATGATCCACCGGGGGGACGTCCGACGCCCGGAGACGTTGCTCGCCCCCTTGGAGGGCGTCGATGCGGTGTTCAACCTGGCCGGCATGATGGGTCTCTGGCGACCCCTCCAGGATTACCGCGACGTCAATGTGACGGGCGCCACCAATGTCTGCCGAGTCGCCCAGGCGGCCGGTGTTCACCGCGTCGTCCACGTGAGCTCCTGGACTGTCTACGGGATGGACCGAGGCCGGCCCTGCACCGAGCTTTCTCCCATAGCTCCGTTTCTCGAGCCCTACGCGCTGAGCAAGGCGGAGGGCGACCGAGCCGTGCAGCGGCTTATCGCCGAAGAAGGACTGCCGGCCGTGATCGTTCGGCCCGGGACCTTCTTCGGCGCAGGTGATCGGCTCCACTTCGGGCGCATGGCAGATCGTCTGGTCGCCAAGAAGGCGATCATCGTCGGCAGCGGCGCCAATGCGCTGCCGTTCGTCGAAGTTACCGACGTCGTGCAGGGTCTGATCTTGGCGTTGGACAGCGAGGCCGCACTCGGCCAGGCCTTCAACATCACCCACGGTCAGCCCCTGACGCAGCAGGAGTTCCTCGAGGCGATGGCCCAGGAGATCGGTGTGGCCGCACCCCGGCTTCACGTCCCGTACCAGCCGCTCTACGCGGCCGGTTACGCGGCTGAGCGCCTTGCCAACTTGATCCGAATGAAGCGCCAGCCGCCGCTGACGCGGCTGGGGGTCAAGCTGTTCGGGACCGACAACCGGCACGCCATCGACAAGGCCAGCCGAGTGCTCGGATACGCACCTCAAGTGGAGCTTCGCGAGGGCATCCGGCAGGCGGCTGCGTGGTACCAGGACAAGAGCACAGCGACCCTCTGAGTCGCGGACGAAGGGGCACAACATGAAGGGGCACAACATGAAGGGGCACAACATGAAGGGCGAAGGCAGCAGCGTCAGTGTCATCATTCCAACCAAGGACGAGGCCGATTGCATCGAGCCGCTCCTGGCCCGGTTGGTCCGCGCCCTGGGCGAGCGGCCGGCTGAGGTGATCTTCGCGGACGACAGCAGCGACGACACCCCTCAGGTCATCGCCAGCGCAGCCGCGGCGGCGCCCATTCGCGTCGTTTGCCTGCACCGCCCACGCGGCGAACGCCCAGGAGGTCTTGGCGGCGCGGTCGTCGCGGGTCTCCGGGCCTCGACCGGACGGATCGCGGTGGTGATGGACGGTGACCTACAGCACCCACCCGAATGTGTGCCCTTGCTGTTAGGAGTTCTCGATACCCAGGACGTCGACGTCGTCGTCGCCAGTCGCTACTCACACGGGGGACGGGCCGCGGGTTTGTCCAATCAGACGAGGCGCAGCATCTCCAAAGGCCTGACGGTGGTGGCCAGAGTGTTCTTTCCTCTTCGATTACGGCAAGTTTCCGATCCCATGAGCGGATTCTTCGCCGTTCGATTGGATGGCTGCGAGGTCGATCGTCTACATCCCATCGGCTACAAGATCCTGCTCGAGGTAGTCCTCCGCAACGTCAATTTGCGGATCGCCGAGGTGGGGTTCGAATTCGGTCCTCGCCACAGCGGTACGAGCAAGGCCGGTGTGCGCGAGGGAGGGCGCTTCTTGGCCCACGTCATCCGGCTACGCCTGGCGACCATCGTCGCTCCTCGCCGCGACTGGGCAGATCGCGAGGAGGGAGTCGGCACCCGAGATCTGCTCGGCGCGGAACCCACCGTACGACCACGAGCAGGGGCCGCATGACTGAGGCCCTGCGCCTACACCTGCTCGGGGGCTTCCGGGCCGAGCGGGGCGCCTTGACCGTGCCGGACGGGGCCTGGCACCGACGCAGTGCCAAACGCCTCACCAAGCTCCTGGCCGCTCATCCCGGCCACTCGCTGCACCGGGAACAGATCCTGGAGATTCTCTGGCCGGACGTGGACATGGGATCTTCGCTCAACAGCTTTGGCAAGGCCCTCCACGCCGCCCGCAGGGCGTTCGAGCCCGACCGGCCGGCGAGAGACAACTCCGCCTACCTTCGCTTGAAGGACGACGTGCTGACGCTCGACCCTGATCTGGTCGTCGTCGATGCCGATGACTTCGAGTGGCTAGCCAAGCGGGCGCTGACGACCGAAGCGCCGGCCGCCTACGAGGTCGCACTGGCGGCGTACCCCGGTGAGTTGCTGCCCGAGGATCTGTACGAGGACTGGTGCCAGGCCCGTCGCCGCCAACTGGCCGAGTTGCACGTCTTCGTGCTCACGGGACTGGCAGAGGTGCTGGAGCGGGGCGGCGCGTATGCCCGGGCAGTCGAGCATCTCCGCAGGGTGCTACAGGATGACCCGACTCGCGAAGACGTGTATCGGCGGTTGATGCGGCTGTACGTCGAGATGGGGGCCCGGGGACTCGCCATCCGCCAGTTCGAGATCTGTCGGACCGTTCTCCGCGAAGTGCTGGAAATGGCGCCGGATCGGGAGACAGAGGCCCTGTACCAGGACATCCTTCGTGGCCCGGTCCAGCCCTGGCCGCGCGGGCCAGAGCGGAGAGCCGCCGGACAGAGCTCGCGACTCGTCCTGGCGCGCCCCGGCGGGGAGGAGTCGCCGTTCGTAGGACGCGTTGAGGTCCTCGACCTGGTGGCCGACCGCTTGGCGCAGGCCAAGGGCGGCGTCGGGAGCCTGGTCATGGTGAGCGGAGAAGCCGGAATCGGCAAGTCCCGCCTGGTCTCGGAGTTCGTAGCCCAGGCCCGCGACTCAGGGGTGTTGGTGCTCGGTAACGGTGGGGAAACGCCAACCGTCGAATACGGTCCTTTCGTCGCCGCGCTGGAGGATTATTTCGGGGACCGAAGCGCGGCCGAGCGTCGAGAGCTCGCGCTTCGGTACCCGGGGCTCGGTCATCTGTCGTCTTTCGGGCAAGTGCCGGTCACGCTCACTCGAGACCGTCGGAATGATCTCCAGCTCCACCTGGGCATTGATATCGTCCGGCTGCTGGACGACCTCGCCCAGCAGCATCTCGTGCTCGTCGTCCTCGGCGATCTCGATGACGCTGACTCTTCGAGCCTGGCGCTCCTCGAGTATCTGGCGCACCTGGCCCCGCGACGCCGCTTGCTCCTCATCGCGACGCTACGGGACGAAGCAATCGGGGCGCGAGACGAACTGCGACGCATGATGGAGTCAACGGCCTGCGACGACCGATGCGTTCGCGTCGAGTTGCCTCGCCTCGGCCGGCCGGAACACCACGAGCTGATCGGGGCGATGTTGCGGCCCGGACCGGCCGATCCGATCCTCTTGGACGAAGTCTATGCGTTGACGCTTGGGAACCCCCTTTTCGCCCGGGAGTTCGCTCTTGACGTGCACCGCCGGGCTCAAGCCGGCCATGTCTCTTGTGGTCGACCGCACACGGCCACGGCGAGACTACGACTCCCGGGACGACTGGGCGCCCGGGTGATGATGGCGGTCACGCCGCTTGACCGGGGCGTTCGCCAGTTGCTGGAGGTGGCCGCGGTGGCTGGGGACGGGATTTCCCTTGCGGTGTTGCGGCGAGCGGCGGGCTCACTGCGACCGGCACTCGACGGCCCCGAGTTCTGTGTCGCCCTCGATCGGGCGCTCGCCACTCGAATCCTGGTGCAAGAGGCACCCGACTGCGGGTTTCGGCATCCGCTGATCCAAAGAGCGTTGGTCGAAGCGCTGTCCGAACGGCAGCGGGCGGCCATCCGCACCGCGCTGGAATCCTCCGGATATGCCGGGCGCGATCAGGGTCCCTCCCAGGAGCGCGGACTCACCCGCGTTTCAGGGTTCTGAGAAGTGTCGACCAGAAGACTCGTGGAGCCACTGGGGTCGCTGGAAGCAGAAACGATCAACGACCTGACCGATGAAATTCGCGGCCTACGAGGCCCTCCCGTCCCCCCCGGGTACGCCCATCGAGGCGCGGGTCGACGGGGGGAAGCCGAGCTTCAGCGCACCGACCGGGCGCCGGTGGGCGGAATCGTGCTGTGGCTCCCGCCTGCGCTGGTCCGGGTGGTACCGGGACTGGTGTCGACCGGGGCTCTCGCCGCGCTCGGAGTCCTGTTGCTTCGAGGGCCCTACGCCGCCGCCGCCCACTGGATCCTGTCAGTGGTGGTCTCGGTCCTATTGGCGGTGCTGGCCTCGGCAACCGTCATCCCGCTGTTCGGCACGTGGGTCTCGAGAAACCGTCGGCAAGAAGAGGGCTCGTCCGGGGAGGAGGTGGGGCTGGCGGTGCCCTCACTCATCCTCATCGTCCTCGTCATCGGGCTTCTCTGGCTCGTCTGGGACCGGCCTGGGTTGTGGGATGCCGGGCTGGTGATCGCAGGCGCCATCGGTTGCGTGGCAGGCATCGGCGCGCGACGGCGGGGCCGACGGCGCGACCTTTCCGTCGGCGATGCCGTTCGGCGCCTGTTATCCGGCCGCGGGGTCATCGCCCGGACCCAACTGCGATGGCTCCTGCTTCCCCTACCCGCGCGGTCATCGGTTCTCCTCCTGATCGCCCTCAACACCGTCATCGCGGCGGCGATACTGCCCGGCAACACGACGCCGTTTGTCGCGATGGCGATCATTGACTTCGCGGTGTTGCTGCGGGTGATCGACCCACCGAGGGCCGCCGACACCCCTCTATCATCTGGTGCAGCTCTGCCCGTCGCCTCTCACGACGCGGCCATCGCAGCCGATCGGCCCGTCACGTCCCCGCGACGCAACGGAGCGGCCAGCGCGGCGCCTAGGACCATCGCCGCCCCAGGACTCGACCATGGAGTTCGGACTTGGGACGTACCGGCACGGGAACCGGAGGAGACCGGCATCGCGGCCGATAAGGCCGTGGTCTCGCGCCGACCCAAGCGAGTGGCCATCGCGGCCGATCGGTTCGTCGTGGCGCGGGGACTCGACCGTGGAATTCGGTCTTGGGACGTACCGGTGGCAGAACCGGAGGAGACCGTATCGGTAGCGGAACCGCAGGAGACCGTAGCGGAAGGAGAACCGGAGGAAGCTACTGCGTCCTCGGCCGCCGGCCGCCTGGAGCGGTTTCGTCCCCGGGCCGCGGTGTGCGCCTTGGTCGTCGCGCTGGGCTGGATTGCCTATACGCATCCGGGCCCACTACTGATACCGGGCGTCCTGGTCCTCGGTCTGGCCTTCGCGTTCGCGACTGACGCCGACTGGGATCGCACCGTGCGGATGGTATTTGGCATCGGGGTCGCGGTGACGAGCGTCGACTACGTGAGCTGGCGCATCGTGGTGACGAACTGGCAGGGATGGTGGATTGCGGTACCGCTGCTCTGTGCCGAGACACTGGGAGCAGTCCATGTGCTCGGCTTCCAATTCACCCTCTGGCCGTGGTCACCGCCGCAGTTCCACGAAGGCGAGGATCCGACCCATCACCCGATCTTCATTCTCATACCGACGCTCAACGAAGGACCCGCAGTGCTCCGCCCGACCGTGGAAGCATGCCTCTCGGCCCGAGACCGATTTCTGGCAGAGCATCCTCACGGTGCGGTGGAGATCGTTATCTGCAACGACGGGCGCGCCGCGGGAGTGGAAGGCTGGAGACAGGTCGACAAGCTGGCGAAGAACCTGGGAGTGACCTGCATCAGCCGCTGTCGTGGCGGCGGCGCCAAGGCGGGGAACATCGAACACGCCCGCCAGCAGTTGCGAATCGAGGGCCGCGCCTTCCTGGTCATCTTCGACGCCGACCAGGTGCCGAAGGCGGACTTCCTCGTCCAGACGATACGGCCGTTCAGTGATCCGAGCGTCGGCTGGGTGCAGACGGGACAGTATTACGGAAACCTCGGCAATCCAGTCGCCCGGTGGGCTGACGACCAGCAGTCCATGTTCTACAACCTCCTCTGTCCGGGCAAGGCTCGGCAGAACGCCGCGTTCATCTGTGGGACAAACGTGGTGATCCGAGCCGAGGCCTTGGACGAGATCGGCGGACTCCCGCAGAACTCGGTCACCGAGGATTTCGCGGCCTCCATCGTCCTGCATCCCCGGTGGCGGAGCGTGTATCTGAGCGCGGTTCTGGCGACCGGGCTGGGCCCCCTGGACGTTCCGTCCTACCTCAAGCAGCAGCGCCGTTGGGCATTTGGAACCCTGGACGTGCTGCGCACCCACTGGCGAGACATCTTCCTGCCGAACCGGCAAGGGCTACAGCCGATGCAGCGAGTGCAGTACTTTCTCGCTTGCACCCACTACCTGTCAGGGCTCAGGGACCTGATCTACATGGTCTGTCCGATGCTCTTCATCGTGACGGGGGTGCCTGCGGTACGGAGTGGGTCGCTGACCCAGTACCTGTGGCATTTTGTACCCTACGGGCTGCTCAGCTTCGGGGCCCTCTGGTATTCCGCTCGTGGTGTTACCGGCCTGCGTGGCATAGTGATCGGGTTCGGGAGTTTTCCGACGCTGGTGGGAAGTTTGGTCGCCGTTCTCACTCGACGGAGTGTCTCCTTCGCGGTGACGTCGAAGCGTCGTCGGGCCTCCCAGTCGCTGAGATACCTGAATGTCTATCTGGCGGCCGCGCTGCTCTGCGTGGCCAGCTTGGTTCTGGCCACGCAAGTAACCGGACATCAGAAGACCTCTCTGTTCATCAGCGTGATGTGGGTGTCGTACTCGCTGCTCATGCTGGGCGGCTTTCTGTGGTTGGCCTTCCGGGACCTCCGGTTCCACCGCGTGATTCTCCGCTCCGGAGTCGCCGACGATATGGCGCCCAAGCCGCCGTATCCTTCGAAGCTGCTTCGGCGGCCTCGCGGTCTTCGCCCGCTGGGGGCGCTTGCCGTCGCCGCGCTGGTTGCCAGTCCGATACTGCTTGGCGATCAGTTGAAGGCCGCGGCGATCTTTCCGGGGCATGGTCGCGCCCCCGTCGTCGCCGCCGCGACCGAGGTCAAGGCCCCGAACGTGGGTGTGTCCCTGCCGGCACCGTTGCTACTGACGCAGGCCCGGCCCTTGGAAACGGCGCTGCGCGCCAACTTCACGATCATCGGACGCACCCAGGACATCTCGGACAACTTCGGAGCTTCGTGGGCCGCCGGCCTTGCCGCGCAGGGTGCCCGACCATGGATCACACTCCAGTTCGGGGAGTTCGGGCCAGGGCAGCGGGCGCCGCTCAGCGCCGGTCTCCCAGCGATCGTCAACGGCGTCGACGATGCCGCCATCGCCCGCTGGGCGAGGGAGATCCGGAGTTTCGGCCAGCCCGTGTACCTGACGATCCTCCTGCAAGTCGACAAGAACTGGTCGGTCTCGTCGGGCGTCGCCAACGGCGGGATCCCCGAGGACGTGCCGAAGGCGTGGCTGCACGTGCAGGCGATCTTCCGGTCCGTGGGCGCCAAGAACGTCGCCTGGGTGTGGGCTCCCGCCGACCCGATGCACGACCAACAGTTCGCCCCGCCGCCGTCGTCGATCGATGCGGTACTCCAGACCTTCGTCAATTATCCGGGGACGACGTGGGGTGACCCCGTGGCAGTCCTCGGCGCTCTGACCCGGCGGTATCCCGACAAGCCTCTGTTCGTCGAGGTCAGCGCGGCCGGACCGCCTGCCGAGAAGGCCGCCTGGCTCCGGACGCTCGGCACCGCGGTCACGGCATACACCCACATCCGGTCTCTCCTGTATCACGAAGGCGGCCCGGGGCTCAATCCATCGCAGGGCCAGATCACGCAGTGGTCGTTGGAGTCCGATCCGGCGTCGCTCGCGGCCTGGCGGCAGGTGCTGAATGAGTTCAAGGCGGCGAGGAGGTTGGCATAACCGTTATCGAGCTTCCGGGGGGCGCGTATCCTCAGGTCGCTCCGATTCTGGCTAGGCCCTGACCCGCATCATGTATCGTGCCCAACATCGCCGGCGTCGAAACCACGATGGCCGGCGGATCGTTGTCGGCGCGGTCGTGGCGGCTGCGCTGATCTTTGCCGGTAGGACCGTTCCGACCATCTGGGCCGCCCCGGCCGGCCGATCGCCGAACGTGCAGGTCCCGCGTCCCGTGTATGGCTGCACGACGAGCCGGAATCCGAGCGGGATCGGGGCCCAAGTGGCGCTCGTCAACGGCGTGGCTGAAGCCAACCTGCACAACACTCACTCCTCGGTAGGGCAGATTCGTCAATGCCTCAGTGCGTCGGGGCTCACGACGAGTGTCGGACTGAGTCGGCTCTCGGCAATCGGGGCCGGTCCCGCCGGCTTCCCGGAGGTCGCCTACGGCGACAACTTGAATGACCAGCCATTCTGCCGAACCTGCGGCGCCCGGCCGTTCCCGTTGCCGCTTTCCGCACTCAATGGGTCTTACCGCTCCTACGCCGTCACGGCCGACTATTCCCTCGGCAGCCCGTCGCCGCCCTCCCTGCCGGTCGACCTCATCTACGACTTTTGGTTGCGGCAGCACCCGTCGCCCGGTGTGCCACCTCGATCAGGGGATATCGAGTTGCTCATCTTCATGTACCAACGAGGCATGGCGAACTGCACGCCGGGACGAGTCCCCGTCACGTTCACCACGAACCTCGAGGTCAGTGGATCGCCGCGGTCGACCACTTGGCGGGTGTGCCAGATTTACGGAGGCACGGCGGCCACGCCCGTCGCGTTCTTTCTCGAAAGCCCTGCTCAATCGCCGAGCGGACAGATGTCCATTACGCTCAGCGACTTCGTCGACGAAGTCGGCCGCTATGTCGGCGGCCCGCTCGGCGGCTACTCACTCATGGGCATCGAACTCGGGGCGGAATTTGATCAGTGCTCCATCGGTGCCGGCTGTCAAGTCGACAATCCCAGCTGGCAGTGGCAGATAACGCGGCTCACGTTCGGTGACAGCTCGAAAGAGATTCCGATCGTGTTCGCGGACGGGCCCGCTCGGCGCCTTTCGACAGCCCTCGGTCCGTGAACTTCAGGATTCCCGCGACGTCTTCCGGCCGCCGGCCCGGGCCTTGCGGGCCGGACCGCCGCCTCTGCCGGCTCTCTTCGCAATCGCATTTTCGTGCGCCTTGACCAGAAACGAGGGTGACGGAACCGGTCCCTCCAGGCCCTGCCCCTCTCGCACCTGGGCCAGATCCAGGTAATGCCGACTGGCCCAGTGGAGATTTATATGACAGGAGACACAGTTCAAACCGTCCTCCGGCGTATCCACGCCACACTGCGGACACTGCATCAGGCTCCCTCCGTCTGCTTCAATCTGTCACCACCGCTGTGATGCCAGGTATTCCAGTTAGGCCGATTCACGTCAAGCCCCAAGTCGGCCACCACGCAATTATAGCCGCCGGAGGGATGGCGGCTGCCGAGAAAAGCAAGAAGAGGGACTACTGGTAATGGTCCCGTGTCGCGAGGTCGCCAGGCGGCGACGCTGGAATCCACCTGGAATGGATGCGGTGTTGAATCGGCTCCGTGATCGCTAATCCCCGAAGGCGCGGCCGGAGGCCACGAGCGGAGCAATCGGAGGCGTCCAACTGCCCCCAGATCCGTCCGTCGGCGGAATCCGGCCCCCACCTGGTGCAGCCGCGCGAAGCCGCGCCGGACGCACTGTCACTCGGATGCAGTATCGGGATCATGGCCTACAACGAGGAGGCCAATATCGGCGACGCCATCCGGGCGATCCTGGCGCAGGAGCCTTGGGCGGGCGCGATTGTCGAAGTTGCGGTGGTGGCGAGCGGGTGCACGGACCGCACGGTCGAGATCGTCCAGGCTCTGGCTCGCGACGACGGTCGCATCGAGCTCATCGTGCAGGAGGAGCGGGCCGGTAAGGCGTCGGCCATCAACCTGTTTATTGCCGCGGCCCAGGCCCCCATCCTGGTGATGGCGAGTGCCGACGTGCTGGTGGCCCCAGGCACCATCGGCGAGCTGCTCCAGCACTTCCACGACCCAGCGGTCGGGATGGTGGGGGGCCATCCGATTCCGGTCAACGACGACCAAACCTTTCTGGGTCACGCCGTCCACCTCCTGTGGCGCTTGCACGATCACATTGCGCGGGAGTTTCCGAAGCTGGGCGAGATCGTGGCGTTCCGTAACGTGGTGCCGGGCATTCCTCCCCATACCGCCGTCGACGAGATTTCCATCCAGGCTGCCGTCACCCAATTGGGGTATCGCCTTGTCTATGAGCCCCAAGCGATCGTGTACAACCGCGGGCCGATGACCGTGGCCGATTTTCTGCGTCAGCGGCGACGGATCGCGGCCGGCCACCATCAGGTGGCGAAGGAAAGTGGATACGTAGCCTCGACGATGAGCGTGTGGCCGATCGGCTACGCCCTGTTGAGATCGGCGCTGTGGACGGCTGGGGCCGTCGCCCTCGAGGCCAGCGCTCGAGGACTTGGCTACTACGACTTCCGGCGGAAGCGCTCTCATCACATCTGGGTGACCGCCACCACGACGAAGCACGACATCCTCGTCGGAGTCGCGGCCCGAAGCACTGATGGCGCGGCCCGCAGACCCAGCGACCTCGACCCACGTCGTGATGACGAGGTCGTCGTGGATATCACGGACGCGATGGAGTCATCGCAACTGAGTCCGGCCATCTAGAAGGTGCGAACTTCATGGGTATGACGCAAGTCCTCACGCAGATCCCGGCCCTGAAGGCGTCGTATGCGACCGGTCGCATCCTGACGCTGCCGGCCAACATCACGGTCAGTGTCAGCTATCGGTGCAACTCTCGCTGCAAGACGTGCAACGTCTGGCAGCTTCCCAACGACGATCTCACCTCCGAGGAATGGGATCGGGTTTTCACCTCCCTGGGCCACGCCCCGTACTGGTTTACCTTCAGCGGGGGAGAGCCGACGTTGCGCCCCGACCTGCCGGACATGGTGGCCAGTGCCTACGAGCACTGCCGCCCGGGCATCATCAACATTCCGACGAATGGGATTCTCGACAAGACGATCCCTCCCCGCATCGAGCAGGTTTTGCGAGCCGCGCCGAAGTCAGAGGTGATCATAAATCTGTCGCTCGACAATATCGGCAGCAAGCATGACGAGATTCGGGGTGTCCCGAATAACTGGCGCCGGGCCATGAGCACTTACCGGCAACTCAAGGAGCTGCAGCACAGCTACAAGAACCTGACGCTGGGGATCCACACCGTCTTGTCGAGCTACAACATCGACTCGTTCCCGGACATGTGTCGCTTCGTGCAGGATGAGCTGAAGCCCGACTCCTACATCACCGAGATCGCCGAGGAGCGGGTCGAACTCGACACCGTCGGTCTCGGCATCACCCCCTCCGTGGAAAAGTACGAGGTGGCGATCGATGTGCTGCTCGAGAGCCTCCAGGGCCAGCGACTCTCGGGTGTAGCGGAGGTGACCCAAGCCTTCCGGCGCCAATACTACGAAGTGGTCAAGCGGACCCTGCGCGAGCACCGCCAGGTCATCCCGTGCCTGGCCGGCGTCGCGTCGGCGCAGATCGCACCCAACGGTGATGTCTGGACCTGTTGCATCCGAGCCGAGTCGATGGGGAATCTGCGCGAGCACAACTACGACTTCGGCACGGTGTGGCGCGGTGGCAAGGCCGATCAGTTGCGGCGGAGCATCAAGGCGGGGGAGTGCTATTGCCCTCTGGCCAACGCCGCCTACACGAACATGCTCACCCACGTCCCGACCGTCACCAAAGTCGCCGGCGAGGTTGGTCAAGCCAAGATGGTGGAGTTCCTGGGACGGCGCCGGTCGCGTGCGCAAGAGTCCGTGGACGCGTGAGCGAAGCCGACCCCGCTGCCAACGCCGTGCCTTCGTCGCGTGGGTTGATCCTCGTGACGGGGGCGACCGGATTCCTGGGTAGCTCGCTCGTGGCCCGACTCGTCGACCAGGGGAGCCGGGTCCGGGTGCTCGTGCGGCAAGCGGTGCAGGCCGAGCAACAGGCCGATCGAGGGGTCGAGGTGGTCGTGGGCGACATCACCGATCCGGCTGCAGTCCAAGCGGCCGTCGACGACGTCGCGGTCGTGTACCACCTCGCGGGCAAGCTTTCGCGCCGGGTGTGCCGCCAAGTGCATATCGCCGGATTCACATACAGGGGACGAGCGTCCTCCTGGCGGCGTGCCGTAGGCGACGCGGCCTGGAGCGGTTTGTCCATTGCAGCACCACGGGTGTTCTCGGGAGCACCGGAGATCGGGCGGCGGACGAGGACGCCCCGGTTCGTCCTACCAACGTCTATGAGGCATCCAAGGCCGAGGCCGAGGCCGCGGTCCGCGACGCCTGGCAGGAGGGCCTTCCCGCGGTGATCGTGCGCCCCGGCCTGGTCTACGGCCCCGGCGACATGCACCTGGTCAGGTTCTACCGGTCAGTCCTCCGTCGCCAGTTCCGCCCCATCGGTCGCCGACCGGTATGGCTGCATCCCCTCTATATCGACGACATGACCGACGCGTTCATTCGCTGCGCCGCCCACCCGGCCGCAACCAGTCAGTGTTTCCACATCGCGGGCCCGGAGCCGGTGTCGCTCGAGGAGCTGGCCGCGGCGATCGCCCAGGCTGGGGGCACGACGCTGCCCCGGGGCCGGATACCCGTCCCCGCGGCCCGGGCCCTTGCCGCCCTCGGCGACTGCCTGCCGGCGGCGCTGAAGAGCGCGGCACCCCTCACCCGGAGTCGCCTCGAGTTCCTTCTGCATAGCCGGCAATACGACATCACCAAAGCCATGCGGGTCCTGGATTTCGCACCCCGGACGGGCCTGCAGGCGGGGATGCAACGTACCGTCGCCTGGCTCCAGGATCTGGGTCGTGGCGATGGGGGTCCGGCGCCAGCTGCCAGGTTGAGGATATCGTCCTAAAGGTCTCGATACCTCGCCGGAGCGCACCATCAGACGATAAGAGAGAGTGGCGACTCGGTTACTTATCGTGGCGGTATCTCGCCGACAGGCAGTGGCCACTCCGATACTGAATGTGGTCATGACCCATCAATGGTTGCGGCCGAATGAATTGTGAATGGAGGGTGTGTTTCAACCCGACTTTCATGCCGCAGCTTGTGGAAGTCTCGGTGGTGCGCCCCCATACGTTTGGCGGTCGCACGACGGGGCAGAGGGTACGAAGGGGCAGAGGTTCGGGGCTGTGGCATCGAGATGGGCGAAGACGGACGAGGCATTCACCGACGCACATTTGATGGCGGCTGCCCGGGCGGGAGACGAGGCGGCGTGGGACATCCTGGTCGACCGCTTTGCGGCCGAGGTGTGGACGGTCATCCGGCGACGAGGCCTCCAGGGGCCGGCGGCGGCCGACGTCTTCCTCCTCACGTGGATGCGGCTCACTGACCGGTTGACGACCGGGGAGCCGGCGGGCCTGGCCATCTGGTTGGCGGAAACGGCCCGGCGCGAATGCGATCGAATGACTGGGGTGACGGCGAGTATCGGCCCGGGGCAGGAGCGAGCCACGTCCGTCGCTGGTCACGGGTGTGTCGAGGAGTAGATAGCGGCCCGGCAGGCGGCTGCGACAGACGTCCGACGCCCGGGAGACCCCGAGTCGAGCAGACGAACCGTCAGCGGCCCCTCAGGGCTGGCACACGGCCACGGTGCACTTCTTGAACCAGGCGGGCGTCTCGACCTGAGCGACGTTGGTGAAGGACCCGTGGCCTGGCTCGAGGGCGCTACGCCACAGAAAGAAGTGCCCGCGACCGTAGGAGTTGTGAAATGGGATCACGGCAATTAGATCGTAATTCCTGGACGCCGCCATCTGCCCGGCCAGGAAGTACGCATCCTGAGGGAAGTAGTTGAAGCTCAACTCCACCAGGTCGTAGAACTGGTGCTTGACGGCCTGCACCAGCGCCGGCTGGCCCAAGACGTAGTGATGGGCGGCGTCGATGTAGTAGGGGTAGTAGAAGCTGTTCCACTGCCATTCCTGACTGACGGTCCGGGCGTCGTATCGAGCCACCTCGATATCCTCAGCAAACACCCGTCCGGAGCCGCTCCGGAGCTGAGTGTGCAGAGCGTAATTCAGTCCCGAGGTGTTCCCCCACCCGGCGTACAGCGTGCGCGCTTGCTGCTGGCCGAGGGTGATCAGCACGATCAGCACCGCCGCGCCGGCGACCCACTGTGGCCGCTTTGAACCGGAGGAGGCTCGCGGCACGTAGCCCGACAGCCAGGCGAGGGTGTAGCCGGCCAGGGGAGCGGCGAAGAACAAGCCGTAAGCGATGTGCTTGTCCAATGAGACCGGCTCGGCCTGGTAGATGTGATAGGCGGGAGTCAGCAACGAGGTGGCGAAGAGCAGCGACGCCAGGAGACGCAGCTGCTTTCGTCGCCACAGGAGGAGCAGGCCGAGGAACGCCATGAGGTACACCAGGCCTGCCATCTGCAGGACATGGGTCAACAAGTGGATGCGTGACGCCGGTAGGCCGACGGCGCGATTGGTCGTGCTGCCACTGATCGCATGCAAGGCCGCCCGGTCCATGATGGCGTAGGTCACCAGGCCGCTGATGGCGAGAGAGAGCGAAGCCAGGATCAGTCGTGACAGGGCGCGTCCTCGCCCGCCCTCGGTCAGGCTCACCACACTGAGGAGTACGAGTATCGGGGCGATGAAGAGGAGGCCCGCGTACTTGGTCATGAAGGCGACGACGAGGACGGGTCCGATGGCGAGGGTGGCCCAGGGCCGCATCCGGCCGCCGGCGTAGACGGCAAGCGACGCGCCCAGCGCGACGAAGAAGAGGCACAGGGCGTCGAATGTGGCCAGACGCCCCACAAACAGGACCACGCCGGTAAAGGCATAGATCACGGTGCCGAACAGTGCCGCGGTGCGATGCAGCAGCCGGTCGGCCACGAAATAGACCATGGTGGTGACGCCGAGCATGCACAAGAGACTGAAGTCGCGCGCCAGTGAGAGCCCACCGATGCGGTCGAGGAATCCGCCAATGACGGGGTAGACGTACGGATAACCGGAAAAGTATGAGGCGTAATGGTCCAGAGGTGCTGGTCCCCCCAGCCAATGCCCGACTATCTGCCTGCCCCCGTAGAGATACAGAGCCTCATCCTGAAATGCGGTGTTGTGCAACGTCGCGAGTGAGACGACCGCCTGGATCGTCAATATCAGCGCGACCGGCCAACGAGGGGGAATGGTCCGAGTTTCGGATTGACCACACGCGACGCGGGTTCGCGGAGAGGCGACGGTTAGGATGAGATGGTCCTCCGCCCTTGGCGCACCTGGCCATTCAAGGGGATGGGAATTCCAAACCGTTTCCGGCGAATTCCACGAGCGCCGGGCTTGCGCTCAGCCGGCCGCGATCAGCCCGGCGAACCTTCGAACGTCGGCTCGACGTCGGTGCCGACCGTCTTCAGTATGGCTCGAAGCCGCTTGATCTCCTCCTCGAGCTTCGCCACCCAGAGCTCTATGGTGGCGGCGTCGGTGCCGCCGGACGATCCCATGAGCTCGTCGTCTCCGAAAAACTGCGCCCCGTCGCCGCTGGTGAAGAGCTGCACGGTAGGCCACCATCCCGCCTGGCGGTCTTCGCCGCCGGCGCGCACCACATCAATGCTGGCACCGTCCCGCGCTACGTCGGACCGGCGGTGGAGGACGATTTTGGCTCGCTCTTTGCCGTCCGCGTCCACGATCCGGATTCCTTGGCAGTTGAGATTGCCGTCCTTGTCGATCATCGCGGGGTGTTCGCTCACCGGCCCGCCTCCCGATTGCCCCCGCTGCTCATTGCGCCTCCGACCTCGTCCTGTGGGCCATCCAACCACAGCGTTTGGGTTGGGTCTATGACCCTCCGGTTAAGTCTGAGTGAACGGTCCCAATCACGGTGTGCCAATCACGGTATGCCAATCACGGTGTTATATCCCGAATGGCTGGCGGTTGGGGTGGCACCAGCGACGCGCCACCTCCGCGACCGCGGGCCGGGCCGCGGTGTCAAGGGCTTGCGGGGAGTCGGAACATCACGTAACATACTCAGTATGATGCTGACTAGGACGCGACGATGAGTGTGCGGCACGCGCTGCTCGCGCCGTTGAGCGAGGGCCCGAAGTACGGGTTGCAACTCCGACAGGAGTTCGAGGCGAGAACGGGCGACGTTTGGCCGCTCAACATCGGGCAGGTATACACCACCCTGCAGCGCCTGGAGCGAGACGGTCTGGTGGCGTCCGACGACAGTGCGACGGACGGACCGCAGAAGGGTTTCCGGATCACGCCCGACGGCGAGGAGGAGCTGGCCAGGTGGCTGCGCACGCCACCGGACCTGACATCGCCGCCCCGGGAGGAACTCGTTGTCAAGGTGTTGGTCGCGGCCCAGGCGCCCGACGTCGACGTGCACGAGGTGATCCAAGTGCACCGGCATTACCTGGTCCAACTGATGCAGCAGTGGACTCGGCTCAAGGAGGACGAGGCCCAGTTCGACCTCCCGTTCGCCTTGGTGGTCGATGCCGAGCTGTTTCGGCTTGATTCGGTTGTCCGTTGGCTGGACGCCGCGGATGGGCGACTCAAGCGGGCCGCCGTCGATCCTCCGGTGCCCTCTGCGACCCCCCGACTGCGGCTGCGATTGGAGGCCAGACGATGAGTTACCTCGAGCTGCGTCACGTGGGCAAGAGCTATGGCGAAGGCACTACGGAGGTGCACGCCCTGCGCGATGTCGTGCTATCGGTCGACGCGGGCGAACTGGTGGCCGTGATGGGACCAAGTGGTTCCGGCAAGAGCACGCTGCTGACCATCGCCGGTAGCCTCGAACAACCGAGCAGCGGTGATGTGCTCGTCGGCGGCGAGGCCCTGTCGGGCATGACACGCAACGATCGATCTCGGTTGCGTCGCCGCTCGGTCGGCTACGTGTTCCAGGACTTCAATTTATTGGCTGGCCTCACCGCGTTGGAGAATGTGACCCTGCCGCTGGAACTCGATGGCGTGACCGCCAAAACGGCGCGCGTCGAGGGCCTGATAGCCCTCGACGAACTTGGGCTCGGCGAACGGGCGGAACGCTTTCCCGACGAGCTCTCGGGCGGGGAGCGCCAGCGGGTGGCTATCGCCCGAGCGGTGATCGGCGATCGCCAACTGCTGCTGGCCGACGAGCCCTCCGGCGCCTTGGACTCGGCCAACGGGGAGTCCGTGATGCGCCTTATCAGGTCGGCTTGCCAACGGGGCGTTGCCGGCGTGGTCGTGACCCACGACGCCCAGCTGGCCTCGTGGGCCGACCGGGTCGTCTTTCTCCGCGACGGACGGATTGTCGATCAGACCTCCCCTCCCCCCGGCCCCGAGTCGCTGCTCGCGCCCAGCCCCAACTCATGAGCGTGGCCCTGCGCGACCGACCGTTGACCCGGTCGGTCGAGTCCGACAACGCGTCCGCCCGGCGAGCGGTAGTCCGCTGGGCCTGGCGGATGTTCCGGCGCGAATGGCGCCGCCAAGCCCTCATCCTGACCCTGCTCGCCGTGGCGGTGGCCGCCACCACCGTTGGCCTGGCCATCGTCTCCAACGCGGTCCAACTGGGCGCTGACCCCGTGTTCGGAACGGCCAACTCCATCCTCACCGTGCAAGGGCCCGATCCGGGCCTGGCCGCCGACATTTCGGCCGCCCGCCAGCAGTTCGGCCCCGTCGACGTCGTCTTCCATCAGAACGTCGCCGTACCAGGTTCGGTGGCGACTATCGACGTTCGGGCCGAAGACCCCCGCGGACCGTACGTCCATCCGACCGTCCGGCTGGACTCTGGGCGCTACCCGACCGGGGCCAACGAGGTGGCGGTGACCAACACCGTCGCCCAAGCCTTCGACCTCCATGTCGGGAGCGTCTGGCGCGACGGGAGCAGCACCCGGCAAGTCGTCGGTCTGGTCGAAAACCCCTTGGACCTGCTGGATCAGTTTGCGCTGGTGGCACCCGGACAGGCCACCTCTCCCACCAGCGTGTCGATGCTCGTCGACGCCAGCCAGCAGCAGCTGCAGTCGTTTCGCTTCCCGAGTGGCGCCGGCACGTCGGCGGCCAGCAGGGGGACTGGTGGCCGGGCCCTCGCTGAGGCCGTGGTGCTGGTGCTGGCGACCATCGGGCTGCTCTTCGTCGGTTTGCTTGCCGTGGCCGGATTCGCGGTGATGGCGCAGCGCCGCCTGCGGGCCCTGGGCATGCTCTCCTCGATCGGCGCCACCGACCGTCAGGTTCGGCTCGTCATGCTGGCCAACGGGGCCGCCGTGGGTGCGACCGCGGCAGCCGTAGGGGCGGCGGTGGGCCTCGCCGGATGGTTGATCTTCGCCCCCAGCCTGCAGTCGGTGGTGGCTCACCGCATCAACCGTTTCAATCTGCCGTGGTGGGCCGTCGGCGCCGCCCTGGTGCTGGCGTTCGTGACGGCGGTAGCGGCGGCGTGGTGGCCGGCGCGCGCCGTCTCGCGCATCCCCGTCGTCGCCGCCCTGTCCGGCCGGCCGCCTCGCCCGCAACCTGCCCACCGCTTCGCGGCTGCAGGCGGTCTCCTGCTGGCGGCGGGGATCGTGCTCCTCTCCTTCGCCGACCAACGAAGGGTCGCGTTCATCCTCACCGGCACCGTCACGAGCGTCGTCGGCATCCTGCTGCTCGCCCCCCTGGCCATAGTCGCCGTGGCCAAACTGGCCCGGCGCGCGCCCATTGCCACTCGACTGGCGCTACGCGATCTGGCTCGGTACCAAGCCCGTTCCGGGGCCGCCCTCGGCGCCGCCACCTTGGCCGTGGCGATTGCCGCCACCATCGCCATCAGCGCCGCGGCAGCCGAGGGCCCGCCCGCCGTCAGCAATCTGCCCGCCAACCAACTCAACGTGTACGTCGGGTCGGGCGTTGGCCAAGGTAATCCGGTCCCCGTAGTGACGTCCGCCCAGCAGGCAGATCTGCAGGCGCGCCTTGACCAGCTCGCCAGTGCCCTCACCGCCCAAACGGTCCTTCCTCTCGATGCCGCCTACGACCCCACCGCCGCCGTCCAACCAGCACAGCCCGGACCAGGTGGACAGTCCGGGGGCCAGATCACCGCGTCGCTGGCCCGTATCACGCACACGAGTCAGGGGGGAGAGCAAGTGAGCACCGTCATCCAGCTGTATGTCGCCACGCCGGCGCTACTCGCTCACTACGGCATCACACCGAGCCAGGTCAGTTCGGGCGCCGACATCATCACCTCCCGAACCGACCTGAGTCAGATGCAAATCTTTCTGCCCAAGGACGCCGCCGGAGCACCGGGCGGCGCAACCGCAGGTCCGGCAGCCCAGGACCCGTCCGTGGTCGCCCATCCAAATATCCAGACCATCTCGCAGCTCCCCGCCTACACGTCAGACCCCAATACGCTCCTTACCAGCCGTGGTGTGCAGGCGCTCGGGCTGCAAGAGCTCCCGGTCGGTTGGCTCATCCAGACAGCGCATCCCCTGACCACCGCCCAGATCAACACCGCCCGCCGGGCGGCCGCTTCCATGGGCCTGTCGATCGAGACCAGATCGGCTCCGAAATCGTTGGCGCCCCTGCGCAATTGGGCGACGGCGGCCGGAATCCTGGTAGCACTCGGCGTGCTCGCCATGACCGTAGGGCTGATCCGCAGCGAGACCGCCAACGACCTCAGGACCTTGACCGCCACTGGGGCCAGCAGTACCACCCGGCGGGCCCTCACCGGTGCCACCGCCGGCGCCCTCGCCCTGCTCGGAGCCCTGATCGGAACGGCCGGCGCCTACGCCGCTCTGATCGCCTGGCATCGCAGCAACCTCCACCCCCTTACCAACGTGCCAGTCGTCAACCTCGTCCTCATCGTCGCCGCTCTCCCTCTGATCGCGGCCGGCGGCGGTTGGCTCCTGGCCGGACGGGAGCCTGCTGCGATTGCCCGTCAACCCCTCGAATAGACGACGACGTCAGCCGAGGTCGAACTCAAAGAACGCCGGTGGGCGAAGGCAGTTGAGCAATGACTTCCGCGCCGAACGCGGCCAGCGTGGGGGCCGCGGCGAAATCCGCGAACCATGTGTAGACGCGCTCGATGCCGCGCGATTCGAGGGAACCAAAATGGTCGACGAGCTCGGAAGCGGAGCCGATGACGAGTCCGTCGCCAAACGTCGAGAATCGGCGCATGGCCGCACTGGTGATCTCGGCCCGTTGACTCTCGTCAGTCACCAGCGCCACCATCTGCTGGACCGAGACCCGCGCCGAGCCGGCGGACGCCCGCAAGCTGTCAACTCGATCGATATTGTTCAACGTCAGATTCCACCAGTCCGCATACTGGGCCACCAGTTGCATCGTCCGAGGGCCGGCTCCGCCGATCACGATCGGGATGCGGCCGAGCGGCGTCGGCACCTGTTGGACGCCGTTGAGGTGGTGGTAGGCGCCGGAGAACTCGACGATCTCACCCGACCACAGGGCGCGGAGCACGGCCAACGTCTCGGAGAGCCGGTCGAGGCGATCGGACATGCGGCCGTCGAATACCCCAAACGACCGTAGCTCCGGGGGCACCGAGCCCGATCCGATGCCCAGTTCGAACCGGCCCCCACTCGCATGGTCGAGGGTCACCGCTTCCTTGGCGAGCACCGCCGGGTGTCGCATCGTGTCACAGAGCACTAGGTGCCCGATGCCGAGCCGTTCGGTTCGCGCCGCCAGCCATGCCGCGGTGGTCATCGCTTCGTACATCGGATGGTGCTCCGCCATCGGCGGGGCCAAGTGGTCGATCAGTGCGATACCGGTGAAGCCGTTGGCCTCGGCCTGGACCGCCCGGTCGGTGAGATCGTCGATGCTGAATCGCATCTGCGGCACGAACAGTCGAAATTCCATCCGGTCATCCTGGCCGAAAACGGGTGACTGGCGCCTCGGTCAGGTTGCGACCCCGGTCGCGCCCGCGAATCTCGGTCCTCCCCCCCGAATCCGCCGGCGCCACCGAAGGCGGGGCCGGTGGAGCTGGTGTTCGAGGAGGGCAGGGCCTGGGACGGGTCGGCCAGGATGACGGTCTGGCCCTGGGTGAGCCCCGACGTGATCTGGGTGTAGGTGGCCCCCGCGACTCCGACGGAGACCGCGGTCTGCTTGTCCTTGCCCGCCTGCAGGACGATCACGTAGGAACGGCCCGGACTGGACGTGTGCACCGCCGAAGTGGGCACCACGAGGACGTTGGTCGCGGTGGCGACGCCGATGTTGACCGCCGCGCTGGAACCGGCCGACAGGGTCGACGCGGCGGGGTCGAGGGCCACGACCACCGGGTAGGTGTCGCTGGAGCTGCCGACGGTGACCGGTCCGACCCGGCTGACGGTCCCTGAGATGGTGCCGCTGGTGCCGTACACCGAGACTTGGACCGCATCGCCCACTGCCACCTGGTTGACCTGGGCGGGAGTCAGCGATGACGTCGTCTGGTAGCCGCCGGAGTTGATGACAGTGATGGTGCTGGTGCTCGAGCCGGCGCTCACCGACTGGCCCGCGGCGACGCCGACGGCGACCACCGTGCCCGCGATCGGGCTGGTGAGTTGGGCCTCGGCGAGCGACTGCTGGTCCTGGACGAGCACCGCTGACGCGGAGTCGATCGCGGCCTGGTCGGTGGCCAGTTGGGTCGCGCTGTTGGTGACGGTCTGGGTCGATCCCGACCCCTGGCCGCCAGCCGCAGCACCCGTGGCCGGCGACTGCCGCCATGCCGCCACTGCCGCCACTGCCGCCACTGCCGCCGGCCGCACCGCCGCCACTCGGGTTGGACCCGCCCGTCGGCTTGCCACCAGTGGCAGACGAGCTCCCTGAGCCGCTCGATCCGCTCTTGCCGGCGCCACCGGAGCTGGGGTTGGCCACGGAGGACGCGGTCGAGGAGAGCAACTTGGCCAGCGCGGTCTCGGCGGTGGCGACGGCCTTTTGATCGCTGGCAACCTGGCTCTGGGCGTTCATGGCGGTGTTGAGGGCGGTCGTGCAGGCTTGACTCGGGTTCGACCCGCCTGAGCCGGGGGTCGTCGTGGTCGAAGTCGACGTGGTGGGGCTGGTCGTCGACGTGGTGGGGCTGGTCGTCGACGTGCTTCCGCCGGTCGGGGAACTGCTCGTCGCCGCGCAAGTGGTTTCGGCGGCGGCCAGGTCGGCGGCCGCGACCTGGCTGTCTCGGTCCGCCTGCTGTTGGGCGTTGACGACGGCCTGTTGGGCGGCCTGGAGGGCCGCGGTGCTGCCCGATGCGGAAGCGGCCGTGAGCAGGATGGGGCTAGCCCCGCTGCCCGCCGACGTGGTGGTGGCGCCGGCCGAAGACGCCGTGGTCGTCTGTCCGGCCTCGTCTTCCGACAGTTTCGCCTGGTCGCCGGCCAGCGAGGTCTGCGCCGCGCTGACGGCTTCCTGAAGGGTCGTCGGGCTGAGCGAGGCGAGCACCTGACCGACGTTGACGTGCTGTCCGTTGGCCACCGCGACCGATGCCACCGTTCCGGCTACCTGGAAACTGACGGCGGCCTGGTTGACGGGTTCGAGCGTGCCGGTGACGTCGAGCGTCTTGGTCACCGTCGATTTCATTGCCGTCGCCGTCCGATAGGCCGGCGCGCCGGAACTTTGCGCGCTGTACAGAGAGACGCCGGCGACCACGGCGACGACCGCCGCGCAGCCGCCCTTGACGAGGGTGCGTCGCACGGCTCGGCGGTGGCCCGGACTAGCCATTGGTCGCTCCGCGGCCGGCCCCGGCGAAACCGGTCCCGCAGGTTTGGCCACCGGTGGAGGTGATGCGCACCGACGAGGCGGTCACCGCCCCAGTGGAGTCGGTCGTGCCGGTTGCCGTCACGCAGTCGCCGACGGTCAGGTTGGTGGCGGCCGCGGGTTGCGTTTTGCTGTAGGTGGTGGAGGAGTTGAGGGCGACCGTGAGGTTGCTGGCGCTGGCGGTCGCTCCGCTCGATGCCGGACCGCCCGCCGCCGAGGTGCCGTAGACACTGAGGGTGCCCGGGGCGACCGAGGTGACCTTGCCGCTGGCGAAGCTGGGCGGCGGGCCCGTCCGGCCGGCCGGGAGGCTGCCCGATGGGGCGTTCCCTCCACCTGGGCGGCCGAAGCCCCCGCCGGCGGGTCGGGTCGCGGTGCACGTTCCCGACGAGGACGGTTGGCTGATGCTGACGGTCCGGGCGGCGATGCTCCCGTTCGACGACGTCCCGTTGACGACCACGCAGTCGCCCACGGCCACCGAAGCGGCCGACGCCGACGCCGATTGGCTGAAGGCGGTTGACGGGGTCCAGCTCACGGTGACCTGACCGGACTGCTGGTTCTGGACCTCCATGGAGGATCCCGACAGCGACGCGACCGATCCGACCGTACCGGGAAAGGATCCTCCCGACGGCGGCGCCCCGGATCCGGAAGCGGCCGGGGCCGCGGTGGTCGGTGACGACGAGGCCGTGGAGCTGCCGCCGCCGCAGGCGGCGAGGACGGTGGCGAGGGACAGGCCTGCGGCGACGGTGGTCAGGCGACCGCGGTATCGGAGGTTGCGAACGTTCATGTGGGTGTTCTCCTTCGGTGACAGGTGTGAGCGGTCGGTGCTGGTAGGCGGCGCTTACTCGCTGCGCAGGGCATCGATCGGCGCCAAGTGAGCGGCGCGGGTGGCGGGGTACACACCGAAGACCACGCCGATGGCCATGGCGACGGCGATGGCGGCCGCGGTGGCGGTACCCGAGAAGGCGATCGGGTAGCCGATGACCTTGGGGAGCAGGGACGTTCCGATCAGGGCCAGCCCGGCGCCGAGGGCCCCGCCGCAGACGCCGAGCATGGATGCCTCGAGTAGGAACTGGCGGCGGATCAAGGCCGGTTTGGCGCCGAGGGCCTTGCGCAGCCCGATCTCCTTGACGCGTTCGGTGACCGACACGAGCATGATGTTCATCACACCGATTCCGCCCACCAGGAGGGAGAGGGCGGCGACGCCACCGAGCAGGATCGTCAGGGTCTTCGAAACCGAGGTGGCCGTCGTCACCAGCGACTGCTCGGAGGCGATGGTGAAGTCGGCGCTCGACGGGGTGGTGATGCCATGGGTGGCGAGCAGTTCGGTGTCGGCCTCCTGGTAGGCGGAGGACAGGCTGCTACCGGAGTCCGCCTGGATCAGGATCGAGCTGAGCGACGTGGTGCCGAAGAGCCGCTCGGTGGCCGTGGTGATCGGTACCAACACCTGGTCGTCCTGGTTGGAGCCGGTGGTGGAGGCGGTGTCGCCCACGGAGTTGAGCACGCCGATGACCGTCAGGGGGACCCCTTGCACGTTGATGGTCTGGCCGACGGGGTCCTGGTTGCCGAAGAGCTGGGACGCGGTGGATGGGCCCAGGACCGCCACCGCGGCGTGGTCGGTGACGTCCTGGTTGTCAATGAAACGCCCCTGGGTGATGGTCCGGTTGCGGACCGTCTGCCACGTCGGGATGGTGCCTTCTACGGTCGTCGTCCAGGTGTTGGAGTTGACACCGTCGCTGAGCGACTCGGTTGCTGACTGCACCGGGGCCACGGCGGCGATGTCCGGCGCGACGGTCTTCGAGGCGAGGGCGGTGGCGTCCGCCTGGGTGAGGGTGGACGCCGAGCCGAAACCTTGGCGGATCCCGGTCGACGAGGTGGTGCTGCCCGGCGACACGGTGAGGAGGTTGGTGCCCAGGGCGTTGATCTGGGAGGTGACCTGTTTCTGCGCTCCCTGCCCCAGTCCCACGGTCAGGATGACCGCCGCAATCCCGATCATGATGCCGAGCATCGTCAGCGCCGAGCGCAGCCGGTGGGTGGTGATGGCCCCGAGCCCGGTGCGGACCGTCTCGAACCAACTCATGCCACCACCTCGTCGGCGGGGGTGAGCAGGCCGTCGCGAATCCTGATGCACCGTTCGGCCCGGCGGGCCACCTCGGCGTCGTGGGTGATGACCATGAGGGTGCGGCCCAGTCGGTGCAGCTCGTCGAGCAGGTCGAGGACGTCGCGGGCCGAACTGGAGTCGAGCGCGCCCGTCGGTTCGTCCGCCAGCACCAGCGCCGGATCGCCTACGAGCGCCCTGGCGATGGCAACCCGCTGCTGCTGGCCGCCGGACAGTTCGTTGGGCCGATGGTCGATGCGGTCAGCGAGGCCGACTCGCTCGAGGGCGGTGGTGGCCCGCTGGCGCCGTTCGGAACGTCCCATGCCCGCGTAGATCAGCGGGAGCTCGACGTTGCGCCAGGCCGAGAGCGACGGCAGGAGATTGAACTGTTGGAACACAAAGCCGATGTGCCGGTTGCGAAGTTCGGAGAGGGCGACCTCGTCCAGGTGGCTGACGTCCTCTCCTGCGAGCCAGTAGCTGCCGCCGGTCGGCACGTCGAGGCAGCCGAGGATGTGCATGAGCGTCGACTTCCCGGAGCCGGACTGGCCCATGATCGAGACGTACTCGCCCCGGCCGATCGTGAACGACACGTCCCGCAAGGCGGCCACCGCGAATGCGCCGGTCCGGTAGATCTTGGACACGTTCTGGAGTCTGATGACCTCCTCCATGTCACCCACCCGTTCCGGTACCGGTTCGCGCCCCGCCGAGCCCGCCGCCGCCGAAGCCGCCGCCCGGGAATCCGCCACCTGCTCCGGGGAATCCGGTCCGGGTGCCGTTGGCCCCGCCGGCCCCACCCAGGATGCTCCCGGCCGGCCCCGACGTGTTGAACTTGACGATCCGCTCGACGATCGTCTGACCGGCCTTGACCCCGCTGGTTATCTGGGTCTGACCGCTGGCGCTGGCGCCGGTGGTGACCGGTTGCGAGGTTTGCTTTCCCCCCTGTACCACGGTGACAGTCGCTTGGCCGTTGGCGTAGGAGATCGCAGCCGTCGGCACCTCGGTCACGTTGTTGAGCTGCTGGGTGACGATCGACACCGTTGCCGTCGCCCCGGCGTAGAGGCCGCTCGGCGTTCCGGTGACGGCGATCGTGACGGGGAACGACGCCACGCCGGAGGACCCCGTGGCGATGAGCCCGACCGACGACACCGTCCCGTAGACGGGGGTCGTGGATCCGCTCGGGGTGATCACCGCCTGGTCGCCGGTCTTGATCTGGCCCACCTCAGTGTCGTCGACCGTGGTGGTCACCGAGTAGCTGCCGGTGGACACCACGACGATCTGCGCGGTCGTCGTGGTACCCGTCGACGCCGAGCTCGAGGACTGCGCCGATGAGCCGCCGAGCTGGCTGCCGCCGTTGGCACCGGCGCCGGTTGCGCCGGCGGACGAACCGCTCCCCGAGCCGGTTGCTGACGACGCGCTGGATCCGGTGGCCGACACCTGCTGGCCGACGGTCAGGCTGACCGACGCGACGGTTCCCGTGATCGTCGACGTGAGCGCGGCGTTCGCCAGGTTGGTCTGGGCATTGGAGAGCCCCAGCTGCGCGGAGGTCACCGCGGCCTGGTCCGAATCGAGTTGGCTGGTTGCGGCGCCGGCCGAGGTGTCGCTCGACAGCTTCGACTGGGCGGCTGAGAGGGAGGCCTGGGCGGCGGCGACTTGATCCTGCAACGCGGTCGAGGTCACGGTGGCGAGCGTCTGACCCTTGGTCACCTTCTGACCGGAGACGACATCTACCGCATTGACCGTCCCTGATACCGCGAAATCGAGGCTCGCCTCCTGGGCCGGGGCGATGGTGCCCGACGCCGACACCGTCTCCTTGATGGTCCCTGTTGTCACCTTCGCCTGCTGGGTGCTCACGGTAAACGCCGACTTGGGCGCGCCTCCCCGGGTTGCCTCCCAGGCCCCGATCCCTATACCGGCGGCGGCGACCAACGCCACCCCTGACAAGATCACACGGCGCCGTTTGGGCCAGGCGCCGCGGGGATGCGTATCTGACGGCACCGGCGTCCCGGTGGCTGCCGTCACGTCCGGCGGCGAGTTCGATACCGTGCTAGCAGCCGACATCGTCGCCTGGCTCCTGAAGTCCGCCGGGGACACGGCAGTGGCGATCGGGGTGATCTGTCATGGCCCCAAGGACAACTCACCAACCTCAGCGTTGCCTGCGGGTTTCTTGTGAGTTTCCTCAAGGCCCGGCGTTTCCCCAGCTAGAGCCGCCGCGTCTCACGACCGGTACAGCTACATCTCACCTAGATCTCAGACTGCAGCCGCCTTCGTGGCGATCATTCAGGAAACCACCAGGCAACACTCAAGAACCTCACAGCTTCGGTTCGTAGCCTCGCGGGGTGGCCCGCGCCGAGATTCTGCTGGTGGAAGACGAGCCCAACTTGTCCTTCCTCGTCAGTGCCGCCCTTCGGGTCGCGGGCTTCTCGGTGGTCGAAGTCGCGACCGGGCAGGAGGCCCTCAACCAGGCCGCTCAAGGCGTGGTCGACCTCCTACTGCTGGACGTGATGTTGCCGGACATCGACGGGTTCGAGATATGTCGCCGCCTCCGAGCCAGCGGGTCCGAGCTGCCGGTGGTGTTCCTGACCGCACGCGACGCCACCGATGACCGGGTCCGAGGACTTACCATCGGAGGCGACGACTATCTGACCAAGCCGTTCAGCGTGGAGGAGATGATCGCCCGCGTGCAGGCCGTCCTGCGCCGCAGCGGCAAATCGTCCGAGGCGGAGAAGTACCGCTGTGCCAACCTGACGCTCGACGACTCCTCCCACCTCGTCACCCGGGCCGGTCTGGTCGTCGATCTGTCTCCGACCGAGTACAAGCTCTTGCGATTTCTCCTGCGCCACACCGGCAAGGTCCTGACGAAGGGTCAGATTCTCGACCACGTCTGGGACTACGACTTCGTCGGCGAGTCCACGGTGGTCGAGACCTACATTTCGACGCTCCGCAAGAAGCTCGACGTCGGTCACCCGCGGCTGATCCAGACGGTGCGCGGGATCGGCTACCGGATGACTCCGCCTTGAGCCTCAGGATCAGGTTGCTGGTCGCCGCCGGCTTGCTGGCGATCGCCCTCACCGGAATCGGCTACTCGCTCGTTGCCACCGTGGAGCGATCGCAGCTCCGGCAGACCGACAACCAGCTGCGAGCAACGGTGCCGATTGCAGCCGGGCTCGCCCGCGACAACCCGCCGCCGCCATCCTTGGGTTCGTCCTCGCCCGACCCCCGGGGTGGCGGCCTGAGCGACACCTACGTGGCCGTGATCACGGGGGGGAATCGCCAAGTCGTTGCCGCGCCCCAGTCGGCGAAAGGCCAACAACCCGTCCTGCCGTCGTTGGTCAGCCTCAGGCCCACGTCGCTCCGGCCCCAAACGGTGAGGTCCCTGCAAGGTTCGACCCAGTGGCGAGCGATCCTGTTGAAGACACCGGACGGCAAGGATGTGCTCGTCGCCATCGACACCGCCGCCATCGACGCCACCGCCTCCGACTTGCGCGTCGCGGTCCTGGCGGCCGGGCTGGCGGTCACGGCTCTTCTGGTTGCCGGCGGCTTCTGGGTCGAGCGACTGGGGTTGAGACCGTTGGCGCGCATGAAAGCGGTGGCCGAGGGCGTCATGGAAGGCGACCGGTCGCGCCGCGCCTCGGAGTCGCCGGCAAAGGGCGAGGCTGCCCACCTGGCCAGAGCGTTCAACCTCATGCTCGACCAGCAAAACGCCATCGAGGATCAGCTGCGCCAGTTCGTCTCCGACGCGTCCCACGAGCTGCGGACGCCCACGGCCGTGATCTCCGGAGTGACCGAGCTGTGGCGACAGGGGCAGTTGCGAGAGGGGGGCGAGCTCGACGACGCCATGCGGCGAATCGGCCAGGCGGCCGCCCGTATGCGAGCGCTCGTCGAGGAACTCCTGCTCCTCGCCCGGCTCGATGAGGGCCGCCAGCCACACTATGAGAGCATCGACATCGGCGAGATGCTCCACGGCATCCAAGCTGACGTCGAATCCATCTACCCGTCGCGCCCCGTCGAAGTCGACATCGACGGGTCAGTGTCCGCGTACGTGGACGGCGCCGGGCTCCGACGCGCCCTCAGCAACCTCGTCACCAACGCCCTCGTCCATACCCCCGACGCATCACGGGTCGTGGTGAGCGCCCGGGTGACGGGCGAAACGGTCGCCTTCGCGGTCGCAGACGAAGGACCGGGAATGGTACCCCGGGACGCCGAGCACGCCTTTGACCGCTTCTGGCGGGGCTCCGCCAGCCGCACCCGGCCCGGCACCGGTCTCGGGCTCTCCATCGTCGCCGCCGTCGTCAACGCCCACGGCGGCGCGGTCACCCTCGATACCTCACCCACGTCTGGCACCACCGTCAGGGTGGTCATCCCGGTGCGCCGCAGCGAGACGCCGGCGCGAGACGCCGGGCCGGAGCGGTCTGGCATGATCGGTTGAATGACCACTAGGAGCGCGGCCGTGACTGTCGTCACCGGGGCGAACAGCGGCATCGGCCGGGCCGTCGCCATCCACCTCGCCGGCGAGGGCCACACGGTCTACGGAACCGTTCGCTCGGTGCAAAAGGCCGGGAAGCTGCAAGCGATGGCCGCCGAGGCCAACGTCGAGGTCCACCTGGTCGAGCTCGATGTCGCCGACGACGAATCTGTCCGCGCCGGGTTCGCGCGGGTGCTGGACGAGGTCGGACCGGTCGACGTGCTGGTCAACAACGCCGGGGTCGGCGGCAACGGGGCCGTGGAAGAGGCCCCGATCGGGACGTACGCGGAGGTGATGAACGTCAACCTCTACGGGGCGCTGCGCTGCTGCCAAGCGGTGCTTCCCGGCATGCGGCAACGGCGCCGCGGCACGATCGTCAACATCACCTCCGTGGCGGGTCGCCTGGCGGCGGTCGCCCAGGCGCCGTACGTGGCCTCGAAGTGGGCGCTCGAGGGAGTGAGCGAAGAGTTGGCGCACGAGGTGGCCCCCTTCGGTATCCGGGTGGCGATCATCGAGCCCGGGGTCACCAAGAGCGCCATCTTCGCCAAGAACGTCGGCTCGACCGACGACGGCAGCGACTATCAGCCCCATCTGCGGCGGATGTTCCAGTTCTACGCGATGGGCTACGCCCACGCGACCGATCCCTTCGAAGTGGCCAAGGTCGTGCAGCACGCCATCACTACCACCGCACCCGCCCTGCGATACGCCGTGTCGTGGGGCGGTCCCGAAATCATCCGACGTCGCCCGGAGATCACGGACGAGCAGTGGGTCGCCCTCGGCGCCATCCCCGACGACGACGAGTACTACCGCGCCTTCAGCGACCTGTTCGGCGTCGACATCACTCCCGCCTAGCCCCAGGCGCCTAGCCCACGGCGGCTAACTGTTGGCGACGACGGAGCCGCCCATCTCCTCGTGGTGGAGGGCGGTGACCGCTTCGTCGATCGTGTCCGAGACGGTGACGATCCGGTCGAAGCCGGTGGTGTGGAGCAGACGGACGAGGGTGGGACGACCGCAGACCACCTCGACGCGTCCGCCGAGTTCCCGGGTGCGCCGGATGCCGCCGATGAGTGCGCCCAGGCCGGCCGAGTCGACGAAGGGCACGCCCGACAAATCGATGATGAGCACGCCAGGCGAGGCCATGTCGGACAATGCCTGCCGGAACAGGGCGATGGTGAAGGACTCCAGCTCTCCGACCGGCCGGCAGATCACATACCCGTCCGGTGTGATCTCGTGGTGGACCGTGAGCACGTGGTCAGCATGCGCGCTCCAACCTGAAGTAGTCCTTGGGGCCAGGTGAATTTTCTGTAAGACGTGGCGGCCGCGGTTAGGGGTGCGGCGGCGGTTCGATGCCTTCGCGACGCATGCCGGCTTCGATGCGGGCGTTGACCGTCTCCAGGACACTGACTCGGGCATGGCGCTTGTCCTCGGCGGCGATCACGTCCCAGGGACCGAGCTCGTGGTCGGTGAAGGTCAGCATGTCCCCGAGCGCCGCCTCGTACTCCTGGCGCCGCTCCCGGTTGCGCCAGTCCTCGGCACCCAGCTTCCAGCGTTTGAGCGGGTCTTCCTCTCGCCGCTCGAAGCGTCGGAGCTGCTCTTCGTGGGAGATGTGCATCCACAGCTTGATGAGCACCATCCCCTCCAGGGCCAACGACCGTTCGATCCCGGCGATTTCGTCGAAGGCCCGGCGCCACTGCTCCTCCGTGGCGAATCCTTCGACCCGCTCGACCAGCACCCGCCCGTACCACGAGCGGTCGAGGACGGCCATGCCGCCCCAACCGGGCAGGACCGGAAAGAATCGCCACAGGAAATGATGGCGTTTCTCGTCGGAGGTCGGGGCCGCGAAGCTGGCGACGCGGACGTGGCGGGGGTCGAGAGGAGCGAGCAGGCGCTTGATTGCGCCCCCCTTGCCGGACGCGTCCCAGCCCTCGAAGATCACGCACACCGGGGGACCCAGCCGGCCCTCGGCGAGCTGGCCCCCGTTGATCAGGCGCAACTGCAACAAGCGGCGTTGCCCCTCCGACAGCCGCCTCTCCTCCTCGGCTTTGGTGAGGTGCTGGCTGAGGTCGACGTCGACGAGCTTGGTCACGGCTCCATTGAAGCCTTCCGGCGCCCGGCCCGTAGGCTGATGCCGCAAACCCACGCTCAGGAGGTTCGATGACCATCGCAGTCGGCGACAAGATCCCGGATGTCAAGGTGCAGATCCCGGGACCGGACGGGCCGCAGCCGGCCCAGACCGGCGAACTGCTGGGCCACGGCAAGGTCGTCCTCTTCGGCCTGCCCGGGGCCTTCACCCCGACCTGCAGCGACTACCACCTGCCGGGCTTCGTGCTGCGGGCCGAGGACCTGGAGGCCAAAGGGGTCGACAGCATCGCCTGCGTGTCGGTCAACGACGCCTACGTCATGAAGGCGTGGGGCGAAGCCAACGACGTCGGGGAAAAGGTGATCCTGGTGGCCGACGGGTCCGCGCTCTTCACGAAAGCGCTCGGGCTGGACGTCGATCTGACCGGCGGCGGGCTCGGTATCCGGTCCAAGCGCTTCGCGGCCATCCTCGAAGACGGCGTGGTCACTGACCTGGCGGTCGAAGAGACCCTGGGGCTGGACGTCAGCAGCGCGGACGCGGTGCTCGCCAAGCTCTGAGCGCCGCTACTCCCTCGGCGTGAGCAGATACGTCGACGAGGCCTTGGCGATGAGGCGACCGCCGGCGTCAACGACCTCGGCCTCGACGAACGTGACCCGCCGGCCGCCGCCGATGACGCCGCGCCGTGCACGTGAGCACGGCGCCGACGGGCGCGCTCCGCAGGAAGCTGATCTTGAGCTCGGTGTTGGCCGTGTAGGCCCGACGCCCCTGCAAGTTGGTCACCGTGGCGGTGGCCATGGCGGAATCGGCGAACGCCGCCAGGAAGCCGCCCTGGACCACCCCGACGGGGTTGGCCAGGTGTTCGCCGGCCGTCATCTGCCAGACCGTGACACCGGGCTCGGACTTGTCGACGCAGACCATGCCGAGGGTGAGGTCGCAGTTGGGGGGACGCGCGGCTTGGGGTCGCTCACGGGCGCGAACCGCCCGGAAGGCCCCGCAACCCGGCCCACACCAGGTCGGCCAGGCGGCCCGCCAGGACCTCCCCCTCGGCCGGGTCCAGGTAGCCGCCCTCCTCGTGGCGGCTCACCCACAGCCGACCGGTGACCTCGGCCAGACCCAGGATGGCGTAGCCCAGCAGGTCTCGGTGGCCGTCGTCGATGTCGGCGTCGATGAACGCGGCGACGGTGTCGGCCACGCTGGCTTCCAGGGACCGCACCGCGTCGGCGAACTCGTCAGCCTGGCGGGCGCCGCTCCCGAACAGGAGCTGGAAGGCGCTGGTGCGCTCGGACACGAAACGGAAGTAGGCCCGGAAGCCGGCGAGGACCCGCTGGGCGGGGTGGGTCTCGGCCGCGGCCCGCTCGCGGACCTCGTGCAGCAGCTCCTGGCCGACCGTCTCGAGCAACTCCAGGTACAGGGTCCGCTTCGACCCGAAGTGTTGGTAGAGCACGGGCTTGGTGACGCCCGCGGCGTCGGCGATCTCCTCCATCGACGTGTCGTGGAAGCCGTTCGCGGCGAAGCGATCCAGGGCCACTTCCAGCAGCTGGGTGCGCCGGCGGGCCGCGGGCAGCCGTTGACGGAGCTCGCTCATCGCCGGAAGGTTCGTCGTAAATGTCCGCCTTGTCCAAGTCGGCAGGGAAGGCCGCGCGGCACATCGAACTGCTCCCCGGTGAGGCCCCCCAACCAAACGCCAGCCCGCATCACGGCCCGACCTCCCGAACCCCTCCGCCCGCGGCCGGCGCGGCGAGCCGCCACCAGCCTACTGGCGGTCAAGGTCCGCCGCCGGCGCTACCGGCTGGCGCCCCCCGCCGACCGCTAGCCCATCTCGTTGTCGTCCTGACGGCAGGGACCACCCGGCGCGGGCTATGAGGGCCGCCAGCCGGTGGGGCAGGTCGGCGAGGTCCAGGTGCCGGCGGACGACCGCGGCGTTGTGCTCCAGCAGCGCGGGATCCGGGGCCGCCAGCCACCTGGCCACCGCCGCCGGCTGGTCGGTGTCAAACCACTGGAATCCCAGGGCCCGCAGTTCGGCCCCGACCGGGTAGGGTCCGACGGCCACCGGGCGGCGGAACACCCCCGCCTCGACGGGCGGGTTGCCGAAGCCCTCGGCCCGCGACGGGAACGCCACCACGTCGCATGCCGCGTAGGCGTGCTCGACGCCAGCCGGCCCGGTCATCGGGGGGACCGGACCTCGGTGGACCGGCACCCGGGCACCGGCCAGGATCCGCGCCAGCTCGTCGTGGTAGCCCTCCTCGGCCGGACCCAGCAGCCAGTACGCGGCCCCGAGCGCCTCCGCCAGGCGCAACCCGGCCGGCACGTCCTTGCGCGGGATGGCCCGGGTGGGTTGGAGCACCAGGCGGTCGCCGGGTCCGAGGCCGAGGGAGCGGCGGGTGGCGTCCCGATCGCCGGCGGCCGGGCGGGTGTCGAACGCGTTGTGGATCACCGTCGCCACCATCTCGCGGGCCGCCAGCTCCGCTTGGGAGCCGGCGTTGACGGTCACGTGCAGCCAGGCCGGGTCGTCAGGCGGCGGGGGGGCGGACGCGAAGCGGGGCCGCTGCCACGGCAGGTCATGATGGCGCAGGATCGCGGGGCGGCCGGCCAACTCGTCGGCCACCGCCGTCCCGGCGGCCGGGTTGAGCGGCAGCGAGCACAGGTTCTCGACGACGACCAGGTCGGCGTGGTGCAGCGCGACGGCGAGCGCGGCCCGGTCGACGGGCGGCGGGGTATGCCCGGTGAGCCAGGCACCGGCATCGAGGCCCGGCACCAGCACGTCCACGGGTCCGGCCCCCGCCACTGTCCGGACCTCGAACCCCAGTTGGTGCAACGCCCACTGCCACTTGGCCGCCTCGATCGACACCCCGTCGGCGCCCCCGAGCCGATAGGAGACGCTGACCGCCAGCGGGCGAGATCCGGTCACCGGCTCAGCGCGACGCGGCGGCCGTGGGGACCGGAAGACGGCGGCGAGGCGGGCGCAGGAGGGTCACCACGACGGTCGCCACGCCGAGCGACAGCACCAGGTCGCCCGCGGACACCGTCTCGGCGATGACCGGCACTCGGACCACGTCGGCCAGACCGGTCAGATGGTCGCCGGGACGTTCGCCGTGGTGGCGGGCGCCGAAAGTGGCCCCGGCCGGCGCCCCCCGTACTGGCATCCCGTCGTCGAGGGCGATGACGGCGGCGTTGGCCAGCAAGCCCGCCGCCACCAGCACCATCCCGGTGATGGCGGCGTTGCGCACGGCGAAGGCCACCAGCAGCAGGTAGCCGGCGACGATGATCCCGGTGCCGACGGCGCCGGCCCCCCAGCGGTTGCCGACGAACTCGGCGGCCGCCCCGCCGAGCAGCAGACCCGCAGATCGCAGCCGGGTTCCAGCCAGGTGGCGGGCGCGACCGCCCAGCAGCAGGCCGGCCGCGGTGCCGGCGGCCAGGGCGACGACGACGAGCAACATCGGCTCCGACGCTACTGGGCGCTCGCCGCGCCGCCGCGGACCGGGGCCGGCTGTCATCATGGGACTGTTCATGACCGGCAACCACCTCATCCTGCACTCTCCCGTCGGCTTCGTGGTGGCCTTCGGGGCGGGGATCCTGTCGTTTTTGTCGCCGTGCGTGCTGCCGCTGGTGCCGTCCTACCTGTCGATGATGTCGGGGGTGAGCAGCGCCGAGCTGGCCGCCGCGTCGCGGCCGGACCAGCGCCGCCTGCTGCGATCGACCCTGCTGTTCGTGGCTGGCTTCACCGTGGTCTTCGCGGCCCTGGAGGCCACTGCGTCCGGGTTGGGCCAGACCTTGCAGTCGCATCAGCGGCTCCTCAACCAGATCGCCGGCGGGGTCATCATCGCCGCCGGGCTGGTGTTCGCCGGGATCGTGCGACCCCGATGGCTGATGCGGGAGCATCGCTGGCAGGTGCTGCCCTCCCAACTGGGGGAGTGGGCCGCTCCGGTGATGGGGATGGCCTTCGCCTTCGGGTGGACGCCGTGCATCGGGCCGGTGCTGGCCGCGGTGTTGAGCCTCGCCAGTGACACCCACACCCTGGGCCGGGGGGAGGCCATGCTGGTTGCCTACTCGCTCGGGTTGGGGGTGCCGTTCGTGGCGGCCGGCGTCGCCTTCGGTCGCCTGACCGGGGTGCTCACCTTCGCCCGGACCCACCTGCGGGTCATCAACCTGTTGTCCGGGGCGTTGCTGGCCGGGCTGGGTGTCCTGTTGTTGACCGACAGCTTGCACGTCCTGTCGACCTGGTTTACCGACGTGCTCAGCGCCCTGGGCCTGGGCCGCCTGTCGACCGTCTGAGCGGACCTCGGCCGGACCGGGCCGGATGGCACGCGAGAGCTCTCCCTGGCTACCGTTGCGGTGGCCGTCATGGACCCCGTCATCCGCTTTCGTTCCGCTGTGGCCCTGGTTGGTCGCTTTCCCGTGTTGGCCGGCGTCGACCTGGACGTGACCGACGGCGAGATCGCGCTGCTCCAGGGGGCCAACGGCGCCGGCAAGACCAGCCTGCTGCGGGCCTGCGCCGGCCTGCTCCGGGTGGTCGCCGGCGAGGCCACCGTGCTCGGTGCCGATCTGGTGGCCGACCCCCGCGCCGTCCGGCGGCGGGTGGGCTTGCTGGGGCATGCCACCGCCCTCTACGACGACCTCTCGGCGGCCGACAACGTCCGCTTCGCGGTGCGGGCGGCCGGGGGTCCGGTGCAGGCGGTCGGGCCGGCCTTGGAGCGGTTGGGCCTGACGGGCCGTCTGGCCGGCACGAGTGTGGGCTCGCTGTCCGCCGGGCAGCGCCGCCGGGTGGCGCTGGCGGCCCTGGTGGCCCGCGATCCGGAGCTGTGGTTGCTCGACGAACCGCACGCCGGGCTCGACGCCGAACACCGAGACCTGCTCGACGATCTCGTCCGTGACGCGGTCGAGCGCGGCGCGACCGTGCTGCTGGCCTCCCACGAAACCGATCGGGCCCGGGCGCTCGCCGGGCGGATCGTGACGGTGGCCGGCGGCATGGTGACCGCCACGGCCCCCCCTTTTCCCCCCGGATGACGGCTGCCCATGTGGCGTGACGCCGCGCTCGTCGGCGGCAAGGACCTCCGGGTCGAGCTGCACAGCCGCGTCACCACCATGCAGGTGGCCCCGTACGCGTTGCTGGTCCTCCTGCTCTTCGGGTTCGCCTTCGATCAAAACCACACCCTGCTCACCCAGGCCGCCCCCGGGCTGTTCTGGGTGAGCGTGCTGCTGTGCACCCTGCTCGCCGTGCAGCGGAGTTACGCGGTGGAGGCGACCGACGGCGCCCGAGACGGGCTGCGCCTCTCCGGCCTGGATCCGGCCGGCATCTTCCTCGGCAAGGCCGCGGCCATCGCCGCGCAGCTGGTCGTCCTCGAGGTGCTCCTCGGAGGCGGGGTGGTCGTGCTGTTCGGCACCGACTTGCGGGACCCGGGCCTGCTGATCCTCGCCGCCCTGACGGCCACGCTCGGGTTGGCGGCCGCCGGGACCGTCTACGGGATGATGGCTGCCGGGTTGCGGGTCCGCGAGACGCTGCTGCCGCTCCTGGTGCTGCCGGTGGTGGCACCGGTGCTGCTGGGCGCCACCCAAGCCTGGATGGCCGCGCTCGGCCTTTCGACGACCGACGGCTGGAAATGGCTGGCCCTGCTGGCCAGTTTCGCGGCCATCTACCTGACGCTCGGCGTGCTGGCCTTTTCCACCCTGGTCGAGGAGGCCTGATGGCCGCAGTCAGTCGTCTCTGGCGCCCATCGAGCGCCGGCACCGCCGACGGGGTCACCCGGGCCCTGGGCGCGGCCACGCTGGTGGCCATCGCTACCACGGCCTGGATCGGGCTCGTCGTCTCGCCGCCCGATCAGACCCAGGGTGAGCTGGTGCGGCTCATCTACGTCCATCCCGCCGCCGCCACCACCTGCTACGTCGGGTTCGGCCTGTGCGCCGTGGCCAGCCTGGCGTACCTGTGGCCGCGCACCCGCAGCCGGCGCTGGGACAGCCTGGCCGCGGCCGCCGCGGAAGTGGGGGTCATCTTCTGCGTCATCACGCTCATCACCGGGTCGATCTGGGGCCGGGGGTCGTGGGGGGTGTGGTGGACCTGGGACGCCCGCCTGACCCTGACCGCCCTGCTGCTGGCCGTGTTCGTCGGGTACCTGGGGCTGCGCCGCACCGGCGGTGATCCTGACGCCCGGGCCAAACGCTCCGCGGTGGCGGCGGTGCTCTGCGCCCTGGTCGTCCCCATCGACCACGAGGCCACCACCTGGTGGCAGACCCTTCATCAGGGCAACACCCTCCTGCGGCAGAACCCTCTCATCCACGGCTGGCAACTGGCCGGCATGCTGGTGTCATTCGTGGCGTTCGGGCTGCTGTTCTCCTGGCTGCTCGTGCACCGCTACCGGGTGGAGCGCCTGGAGGACCGCTTCGAGGACGAGGGCTTCGCGGCGGCCATCGCCGAACGGCGCGCCGAGGGTGCGCCGCCCGCCCGGCAGCACGCGGGGCAGTCGTGAACGGGTACGTCGCCGGCGGCTGGGGGGCCACCGCCGTGATCGTGGCGCTCTACGCCTGGCGCATCGTGCGCCGGGGCCGGGTGCTCGGTCGCAGCCTCCCTGACCGGGAGAAGACGTGGCGCTGAAGCTGGGGGACGCCCCGCCGCGGCGGCGGGCGCTGTTGGGTAGCCGACGCCGGCAGATCGGAGCCGGGGTGGTCATCGCCGGCGCCCTGGCCTTCCTGCTCGTGGAAGGGCTCAACAACGCCACCGTCTACTTCAAGACCGCCGATCAGGCCGTGGCCGACCGGGCCTCGCTCGGCAGCCGCCAATTTCGCATCGAGGGGACTGTCGAGCCGGACGTGCGCCAAGTGGGCACCACCACCGCGTTCACGATCATCGCCAACGGCGTGACCGTGCCGGTGGTCGACACCGGCCAGCCGCCCCAGCTCTTCAAGCCCGGGATACCCGTCGTCCTCGAGGGGCACTGGCAGGGACCGGTGTACGCCAGCGACCGGATCATGGTCAAGCACTCCGCGAGCTACGTCGAAGCGCACCCCGACCGGCTCAAGTCGCAACTGCCCGGGGGGCTGGCACCGCGCCGAGCCCAGGGCCGTGAGTCCAGTGCCATGAGCCCAGTCCCGTGAGCCCAGTCCCGTGAGCCCAGTCCCGTGAGCAGAGTGCCATGAACGCGGCGGTAGGGGAGAGCGCGGTCCTGCTGGCCCTGGCCGGGGCGGTGGCCGGCTGCGTCACCCTGGTCATGGGGTTGGTGCGGGGCCGGCCCAACCTCCTGCGAGCCGGGCGCACCTATACCTGGGTGATCCTGCTCGGCGCGGTGGTGGCCACCCTGGCGTTGCAGCACGCCCTGTTCACCCGCGATTTCAGCCTGCAGTACGTGGCCAACAACGACAGCCTGGCCACCCCGTGGTTGTTCCGCATCACGGCCATGTGGTCGAACCTGTCGGGCTCGATCCTGCTCTGGGGCCTGATCCTGGCCGGCTACCTGGCGGCCATCGCCGTGCACTTTCGAGCCCGCATCACCGACCCCCTCGTGGGCTGGGCGACGGCCATCGGCTACGCGGTGGCGGCGTTCTTCTTCGGCCTGATGATGACGGTCTCCAACCCGTTCAGCACCATCCACGGGGCCACGCCGACCGACGGACCCGGTCCGGACCCGTTGCTGCAAAATCACATCCTGGTGGCCTTCCACCCGCCCCTGCTGTATCTGGGCCTGGTCGGCTTCACGGTGCCCTTCGCCTTCGCCTGCGCCAGCCTGATCACCGGCCGGATCGGGGAAGGGTGGTTGATCGAGACCCGACGCTGGACGCTCTTCGCCTGGGGCTTCCTGACCGGCGGGGTCATCCTGGGCGCCTGGTGGAGCTACCAGGTGCTGGGCTGGGGCGGTTACTGGGCCTGGGACCCGGTGGAGAACGCCGCGTTCATCCCCTGGATCACCGCCACCGCCTTCCTCCACTCGGTCATGGTCCAGGAGCGGCGGGCCATGCTGCGGGTCTGGAACCTCTCGCTGGTCATCGCCACCTTCAGCCTCACCATCCTGGCCACCTTCCTCACCCGGTCCGGGGTGCTGGAATCCGTGCACTCCTTCAACAACACCGGCATCGGGCCCGCCCTGCTGACCTTCTTCGGGGTGATCGCGGCGTCCGGGGTCGGATTGCTGGCCTGGCGGGGTGACCGGTTGCGGTCGCCGGGCGCCATCGACTCGCCCATCTCCCGGGAGGGCGCCTTCCTCGCCAACAACCTGCTCTTCGGCGCCTTCGCGCTGGTCGTGCTGCTCGGCACGGTGTTCCCGTTGATCGCCCAGGCCGTCAACGGCGAGCAGATCACGGTGGGATCCCCGTACTTCGACCGGATGACGATGCCGATCGTGGTGTGCCTGCTGTTCCTCATGGCGGTGGCGCCCGTCCTGCCCTGGCGCAAGGCGTCCGCCGAACTGCTGCGCCGGCGGCTGTTCTGGCCGGCTGCGGCGGCCGTCGCGGTGCTGGTGGCGTGCGTCGCCGGGGGGGTCCGGGGTCTCAACCCGTTGCTGGCGTTCGGGCTGGGGGCGTTCGCCGGCGCGTCGGCCCTCCGGCAGCTCATCCTGGCCGCCCGCCGTCAGGGTTGGCGGGGCTTCGTGGGCCGGGCCAACGGGGGAATGATCGTGCACCTGGGCGTGGTGCTCATCGCCGTGGCCTTCGCGGCGAGCCACTCGTTTTCCAGCCGAACCCAGCTGTCGCTGGCCCCCGGTCAGGCCACCAGCTACGACGGCCACACCTTTACCTTCGTCGGTATGCGGACGATCAACGCGGCCACCCACTCGGCCGTGCAGGCCCAAATCCGCGTCGACGGCGGCCAGGTCTACGGGCCGGCGATCAGTGACTACCCCTTCGCCAACGAGGAGATCGGCACGCCGTCCGTCCGTAGCCGTCTCACCGAGGACATCTACCTGACCCTGTCTGCCCCCCCGGTCAAGGCCGGCGCACCCGTGGTGGTCGGAGTGGTGGTGGAACCGCTGGTTCTGTGGATCTGGGTCGGTGGGGGGGTCATCCTCGCCGGCACGGCGCTGTCGGCCTGGCCCGGCCGCCGGCGCCGACCGACCGATCCGGCCAGCGCGGCACCGGAGCACGCCGCACCGGGCCGCCGGGCCGCGAACGGGATCGCCGAACCTGAGCCGGAGCCGGCGGGCGTGGTCGCCAGGACGCCGGCGTGACCGCGGTGGCCCCCCCTCGTCGGCCCCGCTCCCGGCGGGTGCGCTGGATCTCGCTTGGCGTCGCTTGCGGCTTGGCGGTGTTGGTCGCCGTCCTCGCCACGTCGGGCCCCGCCAGCCAGGTGAGCGCCGGCAGCCCGCTGATCGGCAAGCGGGCCCCGGCCATCAGCGGTCGGTCGCTGCTCGGGGCCGGGCGGGTGCAGCTGTCCTCGTTTTCCGGGAAGTGGGTCCTCGTCAACTTCGCGGCCAGCTGGTGCTTTCCGTGCCGGGAGGAGATGCCGCAACTCTTCGCCTTTCAGCGCCAGCACGCGCCCGCGGGGGACGGGGTGATCCTGTCGGTTGCGTACGACGAGGGCGACGTGTCGAATCTGATCTCCTACCTGCGCAGCCAGCACGCCACCTGGCCGGCAGTGGATGACGGCGGCGCGGTTGTCAGCTACGGCGTGGGGACCATCCCCGAGTCGTACCTGGTCGACCCGCAGGGCACCGTGGTGGCCAAATACGTGAGCGGTGTGGTGGCCTCCCAACTCAACGCGGTGATGGCCAAGGCGTCGGCCGGTCCGGGATGACCCGGCCGTGAAACGGGTGTGGCGGTGGGCCCCGTGGTTGGTACTGGTGGTGGTGGCGGCGGTAGTGCTGGTCGTTGGAACCCCGCGGCCCAGCCATCCCACCCTGGAGGCGCAGACCATGCACATCGCGGGCCTGGTCCGCTGCCCGGTCTGCGAAGGGCAATCGGCGGCGCAATCGGACGTGGCCGCGTCGGTGCAGATCCGCACTCAGATCCAGCAGGAACTGGCCGCCGGGCAGAGCCAGGGTCGCATACTCTCGGGCCTGGTCGCCGCCTACGGGCCGGGCATCTTGGAGAAGCCCCAGGCCCGGGGCATCGGGCTGGTCGTATGGGTCGTCCCCGTCGTCGCGGTGGTGGCGGCCGTCGCCGGTCTGGCCCTGGCGTTCGCCCGCTGGCGGCCCCGTCATGCTGAGGCGGTCAGCGAGGCCGACCGGGAGTTGGTGGCGCGGGCGTTGCGGGCGCCGCCGGGCGCCGACGCGGGCCAGGTCGCGGGGGGCGGGGGAGAGGGCGATGGCGCCGACCGATAGGGCCAGCGCGCCGACGGGGTCGGCGCTCGAGGACGAGCGGGACTTCTCGCTGCGCTCCTTGCAGGATCTCGAGGCGGAGCACGACGCCGGCGACCTCGACGACGACGACTACCGGATGTTGCGGGACGTGTACACGGCCCGGGCCGCGGCGGCGCTGCGGGCGCTGGCGGGGGACGAGCCGGCGGCCGTCGGCGCGGTCGGCGGCGCCGACGGTACCCGACCCGACGGATCCGAGCGGGATGCGCCGGAGGCCGGAAATGTCGCCGCGCCACGCCGGTCGTGGCGCAAGCGGGCGCTCGTCGGGGTCGGAGTCGTCGTAGTCGCGGGCGGGGCGGCCTGGGCGGTGGTGGCTTCGTCCGGCACTCGTTTGCCCGGACAGGAGATCACCGGGCAGGTGCTCGGCTCGCAGGCGGAGGCCCAGCTGCTGGTCAAGGCCCAGACGGCTGCAGATAAGGGCGATGCCGTGACCGCCGTCAAGGAGTTCCAGCAGGTCCTCAACACCGATCCCAACCAGCCGCAGGCCCTGACCGGAGAAGGTTGGATCCTGGCGCAGACGCAACAGCCAACCGTGCTCCAGCAAGGTCTGACGATGCTGGTCGCAGCCGAGCGAGCCGCGCCCACCTACGCCCCGGCCCACGTCTACCGGGGCATCGCCTTGCTCAGCGAGGGCGACTACGCCGGCGCCATCCCGGAGCTGCAGTGGTACCTGGCCCACCAGCCCGATCCCCAGCTCGCGCCTCGGGTGCGTCAGGCCCTCCAGCAGGCTCAGGCCAAGGTCGCAGCCACCAAAAAGGGCTGACGCCTGGGCCGGGCAAACGGAGCGTGCAGACCATCGTCGACGACACCCGCCAACAGCCGAGTCGGCCGGGGGTGGCCGCTCGACGGCAAATCTCACCGCGCGATAGCGATATATCGTGTTATGGTGCTGACATGACACGATACGAAGATTCGATGGGTAGAGGCGGTCGGGGCCACCGGGGTCGAGGCCGCTGGACCGAAGGGCAGGAGTTCGGCCCGCCGTGGGGTGGCCCACCTTGGGGAGGACCGCCGTTCGGCGGGCGGCGCATGCGCCGCGGCGACATCCGCCCGGCCTTGCTCCGGACGTTGCTCGACGGGCCGGCGCACGGGTATGAGGTCATCCGCCGCCTGGAAGAGCGCACGGGCGGGTTGTGGAAGCCGAGCGCCGGGTCGGTGTACCCGACGCTGCAGCTCCTCGAAGAGCAGGGTCTGCTCAGCTCGCACGAGGACGGCGGCAAGCGGGTCTATGAGCTCACCGAGGCGGGCCGGGCCGAGGCCGAAGCCGGACCGGGTCCCGAGCGGGTCTTTCCGTGGGACGACGAAGCGGGCCTGACCGGGCACCGGGCGCTGCATGGCGCCCTGTCACAACTGGTACTCGCCATCAAGCAGGTGCAGGTGGCCGGGGATCCGGCCCTGTTGGAGCGGGCCGGTGGCATCGTCAAGGAGGCCCGACAGAAGCTGTATCAGCTGCTGGCCGAGTCCTGACGGCAACCGTCCCCCTCGACAGAGGGGCGGCCTACCCGGCGGCCAGCCCCCGCAAGCGGGCGATGACGTCGGGGAGGGCCCGAGTGGCCATCGCCACCTCGGCGTCGGTCGTCGACCAGCCCACCGACAGCCGGAGACTGCGTTCGGCGTCGACGCCCATGGCGGCCAGGACCGGGGACGGCTCCAGCAGCTCGGAGGAGCAGGCGCTCCCGGAGTGGGCGGCGACACCGGCCTGATCCAGACCGAGGAGCACGGCTTCGGCCTCGACGCCGGCGATCCCCAAGCAGACAAGCGAAGGCAGGCGATCGGCCGCGCCGGCGGGACCGTAGGCCTGCACGCCGGCGATGGCGAGGGCCCCCGCCCGCAGCCGCTCGGTCTGGTCGGCGGCGGCGGCGGCCTCCGACGCCAGCCGGTCGCCGGCGAGCAGTTCTGACGCCGCCGCCCCGAATCCGACCGCGGCAGCGACGTCCTCCAGGCCGGCTCGGCGGGCTCGTTCCTGGGCGCCGCCCACCAGCAGGGGTGGGACCCGCAGACCCCGGCGCACCAACATGGCACCCACCCCGCGTGGGCCGCCCAGCTTGTGGGCGGATACCGACATGAGGTCGGCTTCGAGGGTGTCGAAGGCGATCGGGACGTGGCCGGCCGCGGCCGCGGCGTCGACGTGGACGAGGACACCCTGCTGGCGGCCCGCCTCGACGATCTCGGCCACGGGCTGGATGGTGCCGACTTCGTGGTTGGCCCACTGGCAGTGCACCAGGGCCAGGCCGGGGGTCGACACCGCGGCCCGCACCGAGTCCGGGTCGATGCGTCCGGATGCGTCGACCGCCAGGGTGATCAGGCCGCCCGGATCCCCATCGCGCTCCGACGCCTCCCGGACCGCGCTCGTGCTCCACGGCCGCCATCGCCACGCCCCGCCCCGGCCCACTCCGGCCGCGGCGCTCGGCGTGCAGGGCGCCGTACACCGCGGCGTTGATCGCCTCCGTGGCGCCCGAGGTGAAGATCACCTGGCGGGGGCGGGTCCCGAACAGCTCCGCCACTCGCTCGCGAGCGTCCTCGAGCGCCACCCGGGCCATCCGCCCCTCGGTGTGCACCCGGCCGGGGTCCGCGGCGCTGATCCATGGCCACATGGCTTCCAGGGCCGCCGGCCGCACCGGCGAGGTCGAGGCGTGATCGAGATAGGCCCGACCACCGGGCGTCACGGGCCCCGCGCCCGCCGCCATGGTCACCTCACACGAGGCTGATGCAGGCGTCGTCTCCGAGGGCACGCGAGGACTCGGTAGGGGTCACGGTCTGGCCGTAGAGACCCGACAGCATGCCGCGCACCATGCCCCGGTCGACCGCGCAGATCACCGGGTGCTGCTTGGCGGTGTCGAAGAAGGGACACGAGTCCTTGATGAGCGCCAGGGACCCACCCCGAGCCTCGGCGTGGGCCTCGAAGCCGTGGGCGGTCAGGGCGTCGGCGATGGCGTGCAACGCCACCCGGAAGGACCGGTGACCGTCGCCGACCGACATCTGGGCGGCCAGGCGCATCCCGTAGACCTCGCCGACAGCCTCCGCCATGTGCTCCGCCTCCTCCGGGGGGATGAGCGCCAGCGCCTGCCCGAGCAGCATGACGAGGAGGTCGTCACCGCGCCGGGGTGCTTCGACCCCCGTGTCCTGGGCCGACTTGCGATACCGCTTGGACGGTCGCCCGGCGCCCCCGCTGGCCGGTCGGTCGACGTGCACCTCCAGGTAACCGCCGGCGGTCAGCTTGTCGAGGTGATGGCGGGCCACGTTGGAATGCAGGGCGAAGCGATCCGCGACCTCCGAGGCGGTGACGCCGTCGGCGTGATCTCGCACGAAGAGGTAGATCTGGCGGCGGGTCGGATCGCCGAACGCAGAGGTCACCGCCGCGACCGCGGCCGAGAACTGGGTATCGGTCAGCGGCCCGCGAACGGGCAGCGCCACGGCTTCGTCGGCGCCGTCTGGCGGCGCCAGTTGGCCCACGGGATGGTCGGCTACAGAAGCCACCCGGGTATTCTACCTATCGACGTAGTGCAAATCGCTGCCGCCTCCCCGGCGTGGCGCGACGCCTACCGCGACAAGGAGACCGGATGGCGCTGACCGAGCACCAAGTGATCGAGGCCCTGCGGCCGGTCACCGACCCCGAATTGCACGTCAGCATCGTGGAATTGGACATGATCCGTCGGGTGGAGATCCGCCGGGGCCGGGTGGCGGTCACCGTGGCCCTCACCGTGCCGGGTTGTCCCTTGCGCGACGAGATCACCCGCCGGGTCACCACTGCGATCACTCCGCTCAGCGGGGTGCGCGAGGTCAAGGTGGAGCTCACCGTGATGACCCCGCAGGAGCTCGAGGCCGTCCGAGGGCGCATGCTGGCCCGCAGCGGGGGTCACAGCCACGACCCCGAGGCCTGGGCGGCCGGCGGGGCGACCGGGGCTGGCTCGACCGGGGTTGGCGCCCCCCGCCCGGCTCAACCGCTCGGCCACGAGTCCGGCCGGCCCAATCCCTTCGGGCCGCACAGCCGGACCCGGGTGATCGGGGTCAGTTCGGGCAAGGGTGGGGTCGGTAAATCGTCGGTGACGGTCAATCTGGCCGTGATGCTGGCCCGGGCCGGCCACGACGTGGCGATCCTCGACGCGGACGTGTACGGCTTCTCGATCCCCGGGATGCTCGGCATCGACTCCGAACCGACCGTTCGCGACAAGAAGATGGTCCCGCCGGAGCGGTTCGGCGTGCGCTGCATGTCGATGGGGTTCTTCATCGAGGACAACCAGCCGGTGATCTGGCGCGGACCGATGCTGCACAAGGCGCTCGAACAGTTTCTGGTGGACGTGGACTGGGGCGACCCGGAGTTCCTGCTCGTCGACATGCCACCGGGTACCGGCGACGTGGCGTTGTCGATGGCGCAGTACCTGCCCACGTCCGAGGTCTACGTGGTGACCACCCCGCAGGCGGCCGCCCGCCGGGTGGCGCAGCGCAGCGCCTACATGGCGAAGAAGATCAACCTGCCCCTGCGGGGGGTCATCGAGAACATGAGTTGGCTGACGCAGCCGGACGGCACCCGGAGTGCGCTCTTCGGCGAAGGCGGAGGGCGGGCGCTCGCCGACGAGCTCGGCGTGCCCCTGCTGGGCCAGATCCCGTTGGACGTCGCCCTTCGAGTGGGCGGCGACGAGGGAATCCCGTTGAGCGCGACCGCGCCAGAGTCCGAGGTGGGCCGAGCCTTCACCGCCATCGCCGGCGAGTTGGCTAGCCGCGGTCCGGCTCGGATCTTTCACCCAGAACTTACGATTCGCTGAACACACCACCCTCCTGACCCCTCATCCGCCCCGTCAGGGCGTAGAACATGGAGTCAGTGCCGGACGAACCAGATGCTGCGCCGCCGCGGGCCGGCACGCCCGTCGGTCGGCGCGTGGTCCTGGGCCTGCTCGGGCTGGGGGCCCTCGGCGTGGTCACCGGCAGGCGGGTACAGGACGGGCTCAACGCGGTGCTCAACCCCATCCAGCGGGTCGACCCCACGGGCCTCAGCAACCTGCTGCCGGGGGATTCGTTCCGCCTGTACACCGTGACCGACGGGTTCCCGGCCGAGAGCGACGGGGCCTACCGCTTGACCGTGGACGGTCGGGTCGATCATCCGATGGTGCTCACGCTGGCCGACTTGCAGGCGATGCCGGCGACCCGGCTGGTCCGAGACTTCCAATGTGTCACCGGGTGGCGGGTGCCCAAGGTGCATTGGCAGGGGGTGGCGCTCTCCGTCCTGCTCGACCGGGCCGGCGTGCAGCCGTCGGGGTCGGCGCTGCGCATCGAGTCCTTCGACGGCCTGTACACCGAAAGCCTCACCCTGGCCGAGGCCAACCGCCCCGATGTCATCGCCGCCTACTCCATGCTCGGCGGTCCGGTCTCCCGGGCCCACGGGGGACCGGTGCGGCTGTACGTGGCACCGATGTACGGCTACAAGTCACTCAAGTGGATGTCCCGGATCGAGGTCGTCGACCAGGTCGAGCCCGGCTACTGGGAAACGGTGGGCAACTACGACGTGGAAGGATGGGTGGGGCACAGCAATGGCCGTGACGACCAGGCCACCTGAGCCCACCGTCGCCCCACCGCTGCAGCGCTTCGATCGGCTGGAGCGGGCAGTCCACTGGGTGAACGCCACCCTGTTCCTCATCCTGGTGGTCACCGGCGCGGCGCTGTACCTCGAACCCATCGGGGCCCTGATCGGCCGGCGAGCGCTGGTGCAGGACATCCACGTGTACACCGGCCTGACGCTGCCCGTACCCGTGCTGATCGCGGTCTCGGGACGGTGGGGCCGGGGCCTGCGCCAGGATCTGCGTCGTTTCAACCGATGGACAAAGAGCGACCGAGCCTGGTTTCGAGCCCTGTTCCGGCCCGGACCGGAGCGCCGGTTGGCCGTCAGGAAGATCCGGGTCGGGAAGTTCAACCCCGGCCAAAAACTCAACGCGTCGTGGACCGTCGGGGCTGGGCTGGTGCTGCTCGGAACGGGGGTGATCATGCGCTGGTACCACCCCTGGCCGCTCGACTGGCGCACCGGTGCCACCTTCGTGCACGACTGGCTGGCGCTCGGCGTGGGGCTGGTGATCATCGGGCACATCTGGATGGCGCTGAGCGACTGGGACGCCCTGCGCGCCATGTTCGTGGGTACTGTCAGCCGGGCCTGGGCCACCCGCCACGCGCCCGCATGGGTCGATGGTGAGGACGGCCCGCCGCCCGCCTCGGTCCCTACTGCTGGCCCTGTCGGGTCGACCGTCCGCTCCGGTCCGCCGCCCCCGCCCGAGGTTCCGCCGCCCGCGGTCCCGGCGCCGGAACCTCGGCGGCGCCCGCCGGCGCGGCGTTGAGGCGAACCCGCACCTCCAGGCCACCTTCGGGGCGCGCCGCCAGATCGAGATCCCCGGCGTGGGCGGTGGTGATGGCCGCCACTATCGACAGACCCAGGCCGAATCCGCCGTCGTTGGAGCTGCGATCGGGAGTGTCCCGGCGGAAGGGTTCCAGCAGGCCGGGCACCGCTTCAGGGTCGAGCGTCCGGCCGCTGTTGGCGACCACCAGTTCCGCGTGCTGCGCGGTTTGGCTGGTCGTGACGGAAACCCAGCCGCCGGGCGCGTTGTGGCGCATGGCGTTCTCGACCAGGTTTCCGGCCAGCCGCTCGATCAACCCGGGATCGCCCGCCACCCGCGCCGGCTGGAGGTCGGTGCGCACCTCCACTCCGGCGGCGACGGCTTCCGCCGACGCCTGCTCGACGACGGAGGCCGCCAGCTGGGCCAGATCGATCGGCGATCGCTGGGCGACGCCGCGCTCCGAGCGGGCCAGCAGGAGCAGGGCGTCGATGAGCCGCTCGGTGTCCTCGCTGTTGAGGCGCAATTGCTCGAGGATGGCGCGCAGCTCCTCGGTGCTGGCGCCCCGGTTGGCCATGGCCTCGTCGATGAGGACGCGCTCGGTGGCGAGCGGAGTGCGCAGCTCGTGGGACGCGTTGGCGACGAAGCGGCGTTGACTGCTGAACGCCCGGTCGAGGCGGGCCAGCATGGCATCGAAGGTGTCGGCCAACTCCTTCAGCTCGTCGTGCGGGCCGCCCAGATTGATCCGGTCGTGCAATGTCTGTTCGGAGAGGCGGCGGGCGGCGTCGGTGATCCGATGCACCGGGCGCAGTACCCGCCCGGCCACCCACCAGCCGAGTCCGATCGAGGCGATGGTCATGAAGCCGAGCGCCAGTCCCGACTCGACGAGCAGGCTGTTGAGGGTGTGGGCCTGGCTGACCGCGACGGTCTGCTTGAGTCGCTGCAGCAAGGCGGTGTCGGGTTGCGGCAGGGCCGTGACGGTACCCGACGCGGACCCGTTGTAGAACACCCCGACGCCGGGGGCGGCCCGCACCGCGCTGGCGCACGCCGTGCCCGACAGCCCCACGGGCGCCGACGCCCCGCCCGATCCGCCAGAGACCTGCCCCCCGCTCGCAATCGGCGCCTGACCGCCCGGTTGGGGCACGTTGACCTGCTTGCTGCAGATGATCGACACGTCGGTGCTGGACTTGTGCTCCCTCTGGCTCACCAGCAGGTAACTCACGCTCAACAAAGCCGCCCCCGCCACGACGAACAGGCAGCTGTACGTCAACGTCAACCGCAGCCGAACGCTGGTGCGCCGGCGGAGCCGGGGCCGCGGCGGGGTCCCCGGCGCCGGAGCGCTCATGCCGCTCCGAGCCGGTAGCCGGCGCCGATGACCGTCTCGATGAGCGGGGGATCGCCGACCTTGCGGCGCAGGTTGGCGACGGTGACCCGCACCGTGTTGGTAAATGGGTCGGCGTGGGCGTCCCACACCTGTTCCAGCAGATCCTCGGCGCTGACGACGCCGCCTGCCGCGGCCATCAGCACCTCGAGGACGCCGAACTCCTTGTTGGTGAGGGGCAACAGCCGCCCGGCCCGTAAGGCCTGCCGGCGGTGCGAGTCGAGGGTGACGTCGCCGGCGGCCAGGACGGGCGGCTGGGCGGGTGCCGAGCGACGAGCCAGGGCCCGGATCCGCGCCACCAGCTCGGCGAGGGCGAACGGCTTGGGCAGGTAGTCGTCGGCGCCGAGTTGGAGGCCATCGACCCGCTCTTCGACCGCCGCGGCCGCAGTGAGCATGAGGATCCGCAGGTCGCTGCCCGCCAAGGCCCGGCACACGTCGTCACCGTGCACCCCCGGCAGGTCGCGGTCCAGCACGACCACCTGGTAGCTGTTGACCGCGGCGAGCCCCAACGCGGCCCGGCCGTCATAGGCGACGTCCACCGCCATGCCCTCCCTGCGCAGGCTCCGAGCGATGGAATCCGCCATGACCTGCTTGTCCTCGACGAGGAGCAATCTCATGGGACCATCGTCCCACCTTGACCATAAAGATCCGTTAAAAGATACGGCTTAACGCCCGCTTTATCCCTCCCGGCGTACAACACCTCGTGAGAGCGAGCCACAGGGAGGCGCGACATGACGAAGGTCCACCGGCGATCCGGCGGGTTGGCGGTGCTGGCCGCGGCGGCCACGATCGGGCTGGCGGCGTGCGGAGGTTCCAGCTCGCCGCACGTCGCCAGCTTGGGCAACAGCAGCGGGACCACCCCCGGCACCACGACCACCCTGCCCAAGGGCAACCCGACCCAGCTGCTCGACGAGTGGGCCACTTGCATGCGCAGCCACGGAATGCCCGGTCTGGCCGATCCGACCATCGACGCCAACGGGGTCATCCACATCATCCTGCCGGCCGCGAACAGCGGTCCAACCGGCTTTAAGACGGACCAGGGCCCGTGCGGCAGCTACCTGACGGCGGCGTCGACCGCGTTGCGAGGCGGGCAGCCGCTGCAGAAGCCCGACCCGGCCAAGCTGCTGAAGTACTCGCAATGCATGCAGTCCCACGGGATCCCCGACTTCCCGGACCCGTCCGGTGGAGGCCTGTCGATCCGCGTCTCCCCTGGCAGCGACCTCAACCCGCAGAGCCCGACGTTCCAGGCCGCCGCCAAGCTGTGTACCAAGCTGACGGGCGTGCCGGGGCCGGGCGGAGGGCCCCCGCCGCGCGGCGGGATCGAGGTGCAAGGGGGTGGCGGCCCGGCCGGCGGCCCGGGCGGCAACGGCGGGTCGAAAGCCGGCATCGCCACCCAAGGGATCGGCAGCGGAGCGGGCGGTGGCTGAACTGTCCGTCAAGCGGGTCGTGTTCGTGGCCGCCCTCGCCGGCGCGGTGGTCGGCGGCGGCGTCGCCAGCGGGGTGGCGGAGGCGTCGGGCGGGTCCAGCGGTGGCGGCAGCCCTTCCTCCAACCGCAGCGGGTCCGTCGCCACCACCGCGGTGGTGCGCACCAATCTGGCGTCCACCGTCCAGGTCGGGGGGTCGATCGGCTACCAGAGTTCGTACGCCATCGCCGCGCCCACCGGGGCGACACCCCAGCAGGTCGCCCAGGCCCAGCAGGCGGTCGCCCAGGCCGAACAGGCCCTGAGCGGGGACCAGACGGCGGAGGCGGATTCCGTCGCGGCCGATGACCAGGCGGTGACGGCGGCCCAGGACAACGCCAACACCGCGGCCGCCACGCTCAGCGCTGACCAGGCCAAGCAGGCGCAGGACTGCGCCGGGAGGGGCGCGTCCACGCCGGCGTGCAGCCAGGACGCCCAGAAAGTCAGTCAGGACCAGAGTCAGGACAACCAGGCCCAGCAGGCCCTCACCACGGCCCAAGCCAACCAGGTCCGCGACCACGACCAGGCGCAGGCCAAGGTCTCCTCCGACACCACCCAGCTGCAGGGAGCCGAGGCCAGCCTGGCGGCCCTGGAGGCCACCGCGGTGAGCTCCGGCACCACCTACACGTCCTTGCCGAAGGTGGGCCAGATCATCAGGGAGGACCAGGCCGTCTACGGTGTCAACGGTCAGCCAGTACCGCTCCTGTACGGCGCCGTCGCCGCCTACCGGGCCTTCCAATTCGGCATGTCGGACGGCACCGATGTCGGCGAGCTCACCCACGACCTGATCGCCCTCGGCTACGGCGCCGGCCTCACCCAGAGCAACCACTACTCGGCGGCCACCGCCGCGGCCGTGGCGCGCTGGCAGACGGCCCTCGGGCTGCCCGCCACCGGCACCCTGCTGCTGGGCCAGGCGGTCTTCGAACCCGGTCCCATTCGGGTGACCACCGTGACCCCGTCGGTGGGCCAGGCCGTCGCCCCCGGCAACGTCCTCGATGCCACCAGCACCACCCCGATCGTGACGGTCGCCCTGCAAGTGACGCAGGAGTACCTGGTGAAGCCCGGCGACGCCGTCTCGGTCGTGCTGCCCGACGGCAGCACGACGGTGAGCGGCCGGGTGGAGACGGTCGGCAACGTGGCCACCTGCCCGAACGGCAATGGGAACGGGGCCGGCAACGGCGGCTCCAACGCCGGTAACGGACCGGCCGACGTGTCGCCGTGCGCCGCCAGCGGGAGCGGCAGCTCCTCCACGCCCACCGTCACGGTCACCGTCACGTTGGACAGCACGCCGCCGGGCGCCACCCTCGACCAGGCGCCCGTCAACGTCGACCTCACCAGCCAGCGGGCCGACAATGTCCTCGCCGTGCCCGTCAACGCCCTCCTGGCCCTCCAGGGCGGCGGTGACGCGGTCGAGGTCGTCTCGGGGACCAGCCATCAGCTGGTGGGCGTCACCACCGGCCTGTACAGCAACACCCTGGTGCAGATCAGCGGCACCGGGATCACCGCCGGCACCCGCGTCGAGGTGCCCTCCTCGTGACGCTGGCTGCGCCGGTCGACCTGGAGGGGGACGCCGGTCCCACCCCGGTCCTCGAGCTGATCGACGTCGTCAAGGAGTACCCCGGCGACCCGCCCGTGGTGGCCCTCGCCGGGGTCAGCCTGCGCATCAACGCAGGTGAGTTGGTCGCCATCGTCGGCCCGTCCGGTTCGGGCAAGAGCACCCTGCTCCACGTCATGGGCACCCTCGAGCGGCCCACGCGCGGCGCCCTGCGCATCGCCGGCGAGGACACGTCGGAGATGACGGACAAGCAGCTGTCAGGAGTGCGGGCCCGCCGCCTGGGCTTCGTGTTCCAGCAGTTCTTCCTCATGGACGGCTTGAGCGTGCTCGACAACGTCGCCGACGGTTTGCTCTACCGGGGCGGCCACCTGGCCGAGCGCCGCCGCCTGGCGACCGTCGCCATCGAACGGGTCGGGCTCACCCATCGAGTCGGGCACCGGCCCAACCAGCTCTCCGGAGGGGAGCAGCAGCGCACGGCCATCGCCCGGGCCCTCGCCGGGCGGCCGGCACTCGTCATGGCCGACGAGCCGACCGGCAACCTGGACTCGGTGACCGGGGCGGCCATCCTCGAGCTGCTCCGCGAGCTGCACGAAGAGGGCACCACCATCGTGATCATCACCCACGACCACGACGTGGCCGCCGCGGTGGACCGCCGCATCGAGATCCGCGACGGGAGAGTGCTCAGCGATGCGGCGACGTGATGCGGCCGCCGGCGCCTCCCGGCTGTCGCGACGCGACCTGATTCGGGTCGGCAGCCTGGGGCTGCGCAGCCGGCGGGTCCGGGCGTCCTTGTCGGCGCTGGGCATCAGCATCGGCATCGCGGCGATCGTCGGGGTGCTCGGCATCTCCCAGTCGTCGAAGTCGGGCCTGCTGTCCGAGCTGGGCCGGCTGGGCAACCTGCTGAGCGTGCAAGCGGGACAGACGGCGTTCGGCCAGCAGTCGGAGCTCCCGGTGACGGCCGAGGGCATGGTGTCCCGCATCGGACCGGTCACCAATGTGACCGAGATCGGGAGCGTCTCCGGCACCTATGTGTACCGCAACTCGTTCGTTCCCGCCGTCAGCACGGGCGGCATCTCCGTCACCGCGACCGACTCGAACCTGCCCCCCACCCTCGGCGCCACCCTCAGCCACGGCACCTTCCTCAACGCCGCCACGGCGCGCTACCCGGCGGTGGTGCTGGGCGCGGAAGCGGCTCAGGTGCTCGGCATCCACGACCTGTCCAGCCCGGTACAGGTGTGGCTGGGCGGCCACTGGTTCACCGTCGTCGGCATCCTGAAGCCGGTCGAACTGGTGTCGCAGCTGGACAGCGCGGCCCTGATCGGGTTCCCGATCGCCGAGCAACTCTTCGGCTTCGACGGCCACCCGACCGAGCTGTACGTGCGCAGCGTGCCGAGCCAGGTCGACGCGGTGTCGTCCGTGCTGCCGGCCACGGTCAACCCGCCCGACCCGACGACCGTCCAAGTGAGCCAGCCGTCCGACGTGCTGAAGGCCGCAGTGGCCGCCAAGGGGGCGTACAACGGGCTGCTGCTTGGCCTGGGCGCGGTGGCGCTTCTGGTGGGCGGAGTGGGCATCGCCAACGTCATGGTGATCTCGGTCCTCGAACGCCGATCGGAGATCGGGCTACGCCGGGCCCTGGGCGCCAGCCGGCGCCACGTGGCTGAGCAGTTCCTGGCCGAAGCCCTCCTGCTGTCGGTCCTCGGCGGGCTGGCGGGCACGGTGATCGGGGGTGTGGCGACCGCCGTCTACGCCCTGACGCAGCACTGGTCTGTCGCTATCCCCCCGCTGGCGCTCTACGGCGGCGTCGGCGCGGCCCTGGTCATCGGCGCCGTCGCCGGCCTCTACCCGTCGATGCGGGCCGCCCGCCTGTCGCCCACGGAAGCCCTGCGCACGGTGTGACCCCGCCACGATCCGGTCCTAGGCGGGGGCTCAGGGGACGCCCGGGTGGGCGACCTCTTCCAGGGCCGCCATGATCGCCGCCGCGCCCTCGTCGATCTCGGCCGCAGTCACCGACAGCGGCGGGGCGATGCGCAGCACGTTGCCGTGCATCCCGCCCTTACCCACCAGCACCCCCAGCCGCCGGCAGCCTTCCAGGGCCGCCGTGGCCGCAGCCGCGGCAGGGGCGACGCCGCCCGGTTGCACCATCTCGACCGCGACCATGAGCCCTCGGCCGCGCACCTCCCCCACTACCGGCAACTTGCCGGCGAGGGGGGCCAGCTGGTCCATCAGCTGATTCCCCCGTGCCAGGGCGTTGGCCTGCAGATCATGGGAGAGCAGGTAGTCGAGGTTGGCGAGGGCCCCGGCCGTGGCCAGGGGGTTGCCCCCGAAGGTGGAGATGGAGTTGGCGTGTACCGAGTCGACGAGTTCGGGCCGGCCGGCGATACCGCCGATCGCCAGCCCATTTCCCAAACCCTTGGCGAACGTCAAGAGGTCGGGAGTGATGCCGTGGGCCTGGTAGCCCCAGAAATGGTCGCCCGTGCGCCCCCAACCGGTCTGCACCTCGTCGGAGATGAAGAGAATGCCGTATTCGTCAAGGACGTCCTTCATGGCCGCGAACAACCCGTCCGGCGGGACCACGAAGCCGGCGACGCCCTGGATGGGCTCGGCGATCAGGCAGGCCACATCGCCGGCCGTCGCCGTCTCGATCACGTCACGAAGGTCGGCGGCGCAGGCCGCCACAAACTCGGCATCGGGGAGGTGGCGGAAGGGACTGCGGTAGCGATAACCACCGTGGACGTAGCTCACGTTGACCGGGGTCAGGCTCGACGCCGACCAGATGCGCAGCCCGGTGGTCGCCATGCTGGCAAAGGACCGGCCGTGATAGCTGTTCCGCAGCGCCAGCACCTGGTTGGAGCGGCGGGCGGTGCAGCACAGCTGCAGGGCGGTGTCGTTGGCTTCGCTGCCCGAGTTGACGAGGAAGACCTTGGCGTCGGGGATGCCCGACAACGCCGAGATGCGCTCGGCGAGCTCGACCATGGGGCGGATCAGGTACAGCGTGGAGGAGTGCAACATCCGGCCGGCCTGGGTGCGGATGGCGTCGACCACCTCGGGCACGGCATGGCCGGTCATGGTGGTCAGAATCCCGCCGAAGAAGTCGAGGTAGGTGCGACCCTGCCCGTCCGTGACCCTCCGGCCCGATCCCGACACCAACTCGATCGGCTCGTCGTAGAAGAGGTTGAGCCACGCCGGCATGACGCGGCGATGACGGGCCAGGAGTTCGGCGTGGGCCGATTCGGATTGCGACACGCCGCCGAGTGTGGCGCCTCGCCCAGCCGGACTCAAATGGCTGGTGGCTACTGTCCGGGCTCGAGGGCCTCGGCCGCGGTGGCCAGGACGTCGAGATGGGCGTCGAGACCGTCGAGTCCCGCACCCATGGTGTTGACCGCCACGTGGCTCGCCCCCGCGGCGCGCCACCGGTCGGCGTGCTTGACCAGGTCGTCGAGGCCGCCCGGCCCCCAGCTGATCCGGCCCTCCATGCCCAGCGCCGCCGGATCCCGACCGGCCGCTCTGGCCGACTCGTCGACGACGGCCCGGGCGTCATCCAGCCGGTCGCCCGGCGGCACCTGCGGGAACCAACCGTCCGCCAGGCGGCCGATGCGCCGGAAGGCGGCCGGCGACTGCCCGCCGAGCCAGATCGGGATAGGTCGTTGCACCGGAAGGGGAGCCAAGCCGGCGCCCGTCACCCGGTCGAAGCGGCCCTCAAAGGTGACGGACCGCTCGGTCCACAGTCGCCGGAGGAGCCCGATCTGCTCCTCCTCCCGCTTCCCGCACGTGGAGAAGTCCTGACCCAGGGCCTCGTACTCCACCGCATTCCAGCCGACGCCGACACCGAGGCGGAAGCGGCCCTCGGTCAGGATGTCCACCTCGGCGGCCTGTTTGGCGAGCAGCGCGGTCTGGCGCTGCGGGGCGATGATGATGCCGGTGACCAGCTCCACGCTGGTCACCGCGGCCAAGTAGCCGTACAGGACGAGGGGCTCGTGGAAGGTGGTATCGACGTTGTACGGGCCCTGCCAACCCGTGTGCACCGAGGGGTCGGCACCGACCACGTGGTCGTAGGCGAGGATGTGGCGGTAGCCGAGCTCCTCGACCCGTTGGGCGTAGGCCCACGCCGATCCGACGTCGGTGGGCAGCTCGGTCTGGGGGTAGACGACTCCTATCCGCATGGGTCCTGTCTACCGCGTGGCGGCCGGCTCGCGTCTCGCCGGTCAATGGGCGAACACCTGCCGGGTGCCCGTCGCCGCCGGCGGCAGTGGCTGCGTCAGCGACTCCAGCTTCGCGGTGCGGCTCCGCAGGTCGGCGAGCAGCAGATCGGCCATGTCGTAGGTCATGCCGGCGCGGACCACGACGCGCAGCACCGCCAGGTCCTCGCGATCTTTCGGGAAGGTGTAGGCCGGCACCAGCCAGCCGCGCTCGCGTAGGCGGTCGGACACGTCGAACACGGTGTAGTTGGTGATCGCCGCGTCGAGGGCGAAGGCGAAGACCGGGAGGTCGGTGCCGTGGCTCACCAACCGGTACGGGCCGATCTGGGCGATGCCGGCCGCCAGGTACTGGGCGATGTCCGACGACTGCTGCTGCACCCGCCGGAAGCCCTCGAAACCCAGACTGGCGAACATGAAGTACTGGGCCACCACCTCACTGCCAGGCCGGGAGAAATTGAGGGAGAAGGTCGGCATGTGCCCGCCGAGGTAGTTGACGTCGAAGATCAGCTCCTGGGGCAGCGCCTCCTCGTCGCGCCAGACGACCCAGCCCACTCCGGGATACACCAGTCCGTACTTATGGCCTGAGGCGTTGATGGACTGCACCCGAGGGACGCGGAAGTCCCACTCCAGATCGGGCTGCAGGAACGGCGCCACGAACCCGCCCGAGGCGGCATCCACGTGGATGGGGATATCGAGGCCGGTGTCTCGTTGCAGCTGGTCGAGGGCCGCGGCGATCTCGCCGACCGGCTCGTAGCTGCCGTCGAAGGTCGAGCCGAGCACCGCAGCCACCCCGATGGTGTTCTCGTCGCAGTACTTGACGGCCTCCGCACCGGTGAGGTGCAGCCGATCCCCTTCGACGGGCACCAGCTTGGGCTCGACGTCCCAGTACCGACAGAACTTCTCCCAGCACACCTGCACATTGGTGCCCGTGACGAGGTTGGGGCGGTCGGTCGGCAGGCCGGCGGCGCGCCGGCGCTCCCGCCATCGCCACTTGAGGGCGAGCGCCCCGAGCATTACCGCTTCGCTGGACCCGGTGGTGGAGCATCCGGTGGCGGAGTCCTCGTGGGGGGAGTTCCACAGGTTGGCGATCATGTTGACGCAGCGAGATTCGATCTCCGCCGTCTGCGGGTACTCGTCCTTGTCAATCATGTTTTTGTCCGCGGTGTCGGCCATGAGCCGGGCCGCCACGGGCGGCATGGACGTGGTGACGAAGGTGGCCAGGTTGAGCCGGGCGCTGCCGTCGAGGAGCAGGTCGCTCGAGATCAATTCGTAGGCGTCCTCCGGCCCGATGCCCGTCATCGGCAGGAAATGCCTCGGCAGGTGGGTGCGGGCCTCGGTGGCAAAGCCGGTGCGCGGCAGCGCCGCCGCCGCCTCGGTCGGGGCCCGGTCGACGTCGGCGCGGGCCTCCTGCGGCAACTCCGCCAGCAGGTCCTGGGGGAGGTGGTCCAGGACGCCCGGCGGGAGATTGGCCCACAGTTCGGGCGGGATTTTCCGCTGTTTGGCCCAATGGATCAACTCGCGGCCGCTCGCCTTGCGGACCAGTCCCATGCCGAACCCTCCCGTCGTCGGACGTCAATCCGAGGGCTGATCCTATTGGGTGTCCGGCGCCGGCCCGAGGGGTCGGATCGCCGGTCAGCCGAGGTCCAGACCCCGAGGTAGGCGCTCGGCGGGCCAGCCGAGAAGGGCCACGGCCTGGGCGCAGGCGAACCGGTCGGTCATGCCGTCGACGTAGGCGACCGCGGCGGGCAGCGGGTCGCCGGCGGCGGCCGGGTCGGACAGGGCGTCGGGGTGCGCCACGTAGTGTTCGACCAGGGCGCGGAGCAAGCCGATCACGGCCTTGGCCTGGGCGCGTGACTCCGGCCGGAGGTAGATGCGCTCGTGGTTGAACCGGCGCAACGAGGCCAAGGCTTCAGCCGCGCCGTCCGAGAGCGAGACCCGCCCAGTGGTGGCGGTGGTCTCGACGATGTCGGTGACGAACGCCCGGAGTTGGGCCGAACGGGTCGCCCCGCACCAACTGGTCACCTCGGCCGGCACGTCGCCGGCGCGGACCACGCCGGCGTGGACCGCGTCCTCGAGGTCGTGGGCGCAGTACGCCACCCGGTCCGCCAGGCCCACCACCTGGCCTTCGGGAGTGGCGGGAGAGGGACGCGACCACGAGTGGTTGCGGATGCCGTCAACCGTCTCCTGGCACAGATTGAGCGGGGCCGCCGTCACGTCGGCGCCCCAGACCGCGTGGTCGAACCCGGGCACGAACATCCCGAGGGCGTCCTCGGACGCGTGGCCGCCCGGCCCGTGGCCACAGTCGTGCCCGAGGGCGACGGCCTCGACCAGCGCCACGTTGAGCCGGCAGGCCCGGGCGATGGCCGTGGCCACCTGGGCCACCTCGAGGGCGTGGGTCAGCCGGGTGCGCTGGTGGTCGGCCGGGAAGATGAACACCTGGGTCTTCCCGGCGAGCCGCCGGAACGCGGTCGAGTGGAGGATGCGGTCCCGGTCCCGCTCGAAGCACGTCCGCCACGGGTCGGCATCCTCCGGCCGGGCGCGACGCCCGGCGCCGGCGGCGCGGGTCGCGCCCGGGGCCAGGGCGGCGTGCTCGGTGGCCTGGCGCGTCTCGCGGTCCTGCAGGACGAATGAGCCGACCTCCACCAGCTCCCCGCCGGCGTGGGCCTGGCGGACGCCGGGAGCCAGCCGCTGACCGGCCATGGTGGCCGCCCATCGGTCCGCTCTGGTCGTCTCCTGTTCCTGCACGGGTAGCACGCTACCGGTGCCCACTGACGGTCACGGCCCCGGGTACTTGGGTGCCGCGGCGCGGGCGCCGCGACCCGGCTGGCCCTTTCATCGGACCAGGGGCCTACGATGGCGCGGTCTTCATCGCCCGCAAGGAGAGCCACCAGTGGATGTTCGGATCGGTGTCACGCACACCCCCAAGGAGATCGAGGTCGAGCTGCCCGAGGGGACGGACGCCGATGCTTTGGTGAAGCAGATCGAGGCGGCCCTCGCCGGCTCGGGCGTCCTGTGGCTCACCGATCGGCGGGGCCGGCGGGTGGGGGTCCCGGCGGGCCGGGTGGCCTACATCGAGTTCAACACCACCAGCGAGGACCGCCGGGTCGGCTTCGGTGCCGGGGTCAGGTAGGCCCGGCGCTTGGTCGACCTGCTCGAACGCAAGCTGATCTTCGTCACCGGAAAAGGCGGCGTCGGCAAGACCACCATCGCCGCCGCCCTGGCCTGGTTGGCCGCGGACCGGGGCAAGCGCACGCTCGTGTGCGAGGTGGACGCCAAAGGGAACCTGGCCGACTTCTTCGAGACGGCACCCACCCGCTTCGAGGAACGCGAGATCGCCCCGCGGTTGTGGGCCATGTCGATGGACACCGAGGCGTCCCTCAAGCAGTATCTGTCGCTGCAGCTCAAGCTGCCCCTCGTCGCTCGCATCGGGCCGCTGGCCAAGATGTTCGACTTCGTGGCCTCGGCGGCGCCCGGTGTCAAAGAGATCGTCACCGTCGGCAAGCTGTGCTGGGAGGTCAAGGAGCGGCATTACGACATCGTCATCGTGGATGCCTCCGCGACCGGCCACATCGTCAGCCAGTTGGCCGCCCCCCAGGCCATCCAACAGCTGGTGCAGGTCGGGCTGGTGCGCCAGCAGACCGGCTGGATGCTCGACATCCTCGACGATCCCGCCACCACCGGATTGGTGGTGGTGGCCACCCCGGCCGAGATGCCGGTCAGCGAGACGCTGGATCTGACCACCCGGCTGCGGGCCGAGACCAAGGTCGACCTGGCGGCGGTGGTCGTAAACCGGGTGTTGCCCGAGTTGTTCGGCCGGGGCGAGGAGGAGGTGTTCGAGCGTCTGGCCACCCCCGAGGGTGAAGCGCGGCTCGACGAGGCGCTCGGTGGCCCGACTGCGCCCCTGATGGAGGCGGCCCGGCTGACCGTCACCATGCGCCGGTCGCGGACCGAGCACCTGGAGACGCTGCGGGCCGCCATCGACCCGACGGTGCCGTTGTTGTATGTGCCGTACCTGTTCTTTCGCAGCCACGGACTGCGGGCCACCCACCAGCTGGCTGACGCCCTGTCGGCGGAGATGGGGTACTAGTGGCCCGCCCCGGCGAGGGCCGTCAGGCGTCGCCGAGCGGGTCGCCCGAGACCATCGAGGCCCTCTTCGCCGCCAAGGAGATCGTCATCGCCTGCGGCTCCGGCGGGGTCGGCAAGACCACCACCGCGGCGGCCACGGCGGCGATGGGCGCGCTCCGTCTCGGTGGCAAAGTGCTCGTGGTGACCGTGGACCCCGCCCGTCGCCTGGCGAACGCGCTGGGGCTGGAGGGCTTCGGCAACACGGAGAAGCGCATCCCGGCCGACGCCTGGAAGTCCTCCGGTGTCCGCCCCCGAGGTGAGCTGTGGGCCGCCATGCTCGACACCAAGCAGAGCTGGGACGACCTCGTCCGCCGCCACGCCCCGGACCGGGCCACCGCGGCGCGGATCCTGGCCAACCCGCTGTACCAGAACATCTCCGGCAAGTTCGTCCAGAGCCATGACTACATCGCCATGGAACGGCTCTACGAGATCCATTCGGAAGGCAACTTCGATCTGATCGTGGTGGACACCCCGCCGACGCGCAACGCCATCGACTTCATCGAAGCCCCGCAGCGGATGGCCGAGTTCTTCTCGTCCCGGCTCCTGCGCCTGCTGATCGCGCCCTACCGGAGCCGCATGGTCAACATGGCCTCGCGGCCCTTCTACCAGGTGGCGGACCGGGTCCTCGGTTCGCAGTTCCTGGAGGACATCGCCGAGTTTTTCATCCTCTTCCAGACCATGTACTCGGGGTTCGTAGAGCGGGCCCGGGCCGTGGAACGCCTGTTGCGGGACCGGCGCACCACCTTCGTGGTGGTCAGCACCCTGGAGGCCGCTCCGGTTCGCGAAGCCGAGTTCTTCATCCAGGTGCTGACGGCCAAGAAGTTCCATCTGGGCGCCCTGGTGCTCAACAAGGTGCTGCCGGACTACCTCCTGGATGACCCGGCCGAGGTCCGGGCCGCCCGGTTGAGCGACGATGCGTCGGAACTGGCCCGCACCGACGGCCTGGCGACCTGGCTGGAGACCGACGAGGCGCAACTGGCGCGGGTCCTGTCGGAGGTGGGGGACAACTTCCGGAACTTCGCGGTCGTGGCCCGTCGCGAGGCGGCCCAGCGCCACGAGCTGGAGGCGCGTGCCGATGTGGTGGCGACGGTCCCGGAGTTCGACGCCGACATCCACGACCTGCCCGGACTGCTCCGCCTCGGCGAGCGGATCTGGACCTAGGCGGGGGGGCGAACCGAAGTGGCGACCCTCGCCGAATTGGTACAGGAGCACACCGACCTGGCGGGCCCGGTCGTCGCCCACCTGCAGCGGCTGGTCGCCGGTTGGGGTGTCCTGTCCGACCTCTGTTTCGCGGACCTGCTGCTCTTCGTTCCGGCCGCCGGTCTGGTGGATCAGTTCGTGGTGCTCGGCCAGGTCCGGCCCACCACCAGCCAGACCCTGCACCTCGAGGACCTCGTCGGCAAGGCGATGGGGGTCGACGATCGCCCGTTGCTCGCCCGAGCCTGGCAGCTGGGCAGTGTGGTGGAGGGGGAGGTGGCCATCCCCAGCCGCAGCGAGCATGCCCGCCTGGTGTGCATCCCGGTGCGCTGGCAGCGACAGCTGGTGGCCCTGATGACCAGGGAGTCGGCGCTGTCGGTGGGCCGGCGGCCCGGCCAGCTCGAGCGGGTCTACGTCGAGGTGTTCGACCGGCTGGCCCGTATGTTGTCGCAGGGCGAGTTCCCTTTCCCGGTGGACGAAGTGGTCACCGCCGAGACGCCCCGGGTCGGTGACGGCGTGCTGGTCCTCGACGCCAGCGCCCGGGTGGACTACGCCTCGCCGAACGCGGTCAACGCCCTGCACCGGATGGGCGTGTACTCCGGCCTGGAAGGGGTGCGGCTCGACGAAGCCGGACTGGAACAGTCGGCCGTGTCCCTCGCCTACCAGACCCGGCTGCCGTCCACCGAGGAGATCGGCGACGGCACCGACACTGCGGTGGTGCTGCGGTGCATCCCGCTGCTCGACAACGGCACCATGACCGGCGCCCTGGTCCTGATGCGGGATGTGAGTGATCTGCGGCGCCGGGACCGTCTGTTGCTGTCGAAGGACGCGGCCATCCGCGAGGTGCACCACCGGGTCAAGAACAACCTCCAAACGATTTCCTCGCTGCTGCGCCTGCAGTCCCGGCGCATGCCGACCGGGGAGCCCCGTCACGCCCTGGAGGAGGCGGAACGCCGGGTGCGCAGCATCGCGGTGGTGCACGAGATCCTGTCGCGCGACACGGCGGACGAGGTCGACTTCAACGACATCCTCCCGTCGCTGGTCCGCATGGCCGAGGACCTCGGGCGCGACGACCGGCCGGTGCGCATCAACTACCGCGGTGAGGCCGGCGAGCTGCAGGCAGCAGTCGCCACCCCCCTCGCGGTAGTCGTCACCGAGCTCCTCCAGAACGCGGCCGAACACGCCTGGCCGGAGGTGCCGGCAACCGACGGGGGCGGGGCGGGGGCCGGCGGGGTCGGGCTGGACGGGAGCGGGCCGGACGGGGAGCGGGCGCTGCGAGTCGACGTCGAACTGTTTCGGACCGACGCCGAGTTGCGGGTCACCGTGCGCGACAACGGCGTCGGCCTGCCGCCGGGGTTCTCCATCGACGACACTTCCAGCCTGGGGCTGTCGATCGTCCGCAACCTGATCGGCACCCAGATGGGGGGGACGATCACCATGCGCAACGACCGCGGCACGGTGGTGGACGTGATCATCCCGGTCGACCACCCCACGGACGACCTCGAAAACCTGTAACCCTCGAAAACCTGTAACAGAGGGTGTTCGGGTGTGGCCTGGGACTCGCTCGACCGCCCCCTCCACACCCTGATCCTTCCGCGCTCCGAGCGCCACAGGCCGAAACCGTCGGGTCGGTCGGCGCGATGAGTGGAAGGGAGATGTGGGCGGGAGCGGCGGGTTGCTGATCCCGTTCACACCGGGATCAGCAACCCGGCCGAGCCGGCCCACCATCCCGGTGGCCGAGAGCTCGACGAGTGCTAGGAGGCGCGGCGCTGCCGGGCCAGCCAGGCCTTGCGCAGCTTGCGCCGCTCATCTTCGGACGTACCGCCCCAGATGCCCGACTCCTGGTTGGTCACCAGGGCGAACTCGAGGCACGACTGCTGGGCCTCACACTGCGTGCACACGGCCTTGGCGGCGTCGATCTGCTCGACTGCCGGGCCGGTGCTGCCGATGGGGAAGAAAAGGTCGGGGTCGGTATCGCGGCACGCGGCCTGGTCCCGCCAGTCGTCGACGTCCCACTCGATATTGCGGCTCCAGGTGAGGGCCACGCGACGCCACCTCTTTCCGGGGGAGATTGTGAAAGCGTTCACGTACGATGTAACGCCCAACGGTGCGTTCACCGCAGCGTTGCGACAGCGTAAAGCGCGAGTGAGGCGAATGCAAGGCTTCGGTAACCCAAATTCTGGTTGAACTGTGAGGTCAACTCGGTCCCGGTCCGCCGGGCAGGATCAGACGCAGGTGGTCCGGCTCCCATCGGAATTCCAGATGCTCGGCATCGCCGAGATAGTCACCGTCGACCTGGTACGGGACGGGGGCGTAGGGGCGCAGCACCGCTCGGACCACGTCGCTCACCACGGTCACCTTCCGGCGCCGGTCGAAGCCCTCGCCGCCGCGCAGGGCCACCGCGGTCAGCCCCAAGACCGTGGCCGCGCCGAGGGACCGGAGCACGGCCACGCTGAGCGGGGTGTCCAAGCCGGTACCGGGGGCCACGTCGAACGGCCGCTCGCCGAGGAAGGTGTAGGGGTTGGTCTTCAGGCAGATGGCGAAATAGCCGTCCTCCACCGTGACCGTGGTGCCGTCGCGCTGGTGCAGGTCCACCGCGAAATGGGGGTGGTGTCGGTCGTAGTGCCGGGCCCAGGTGTCGAAGGCGGTGTAGGCGAAGAAGGCGTGCCCGAGGTACCGCTTGAGGGCGTCCCGGCGTTCGACCTGGGCCACGACCGCGGCGTCGAAGCCCACGCCGACGTGGAACAGGAAGTGTCGCCCGTTGACGTTGCCGACGCTGATGGTCCGGAGCCCGCCCGGACCGGTGCCCAGGGCGCCGAGCAGTTCGCCGGTGGCCTCGATGGGATCGTTGGTCATGCCGATGGTGCGGGCGAAGACGTTCGTCGATCCCCCGGGGAGCACACCCAGGGCGCAGTCGGTGCCGACCAGTCCGTTGGCCGCCTCGTTGAGGGTGCCGTCACCGCCGAGCACCACCACGGCCTCCGTCCCCCGGGCCGCCGCGCCCTGGGCCAGCCGGGTGGCATGGCCCCGCCGGCTGGTCTCGGCCACCGTGACCTCGTGATCCGCGGCGAGGGACTTCTGGATCACCACCCGGGCCCGGGCGGTGACCGACGACGCCGAGGCGTTCACGATCAACAGGAGACGCACGGCTCAGCGGTCCTGGCCGGGCGCCTTCGCTTGTTTGGCGAGGGAGCGCAGCTGGGCCACGCTGCGGGTCAGCAGGCGGGAAACCTGCATCTGGGAGATGCCGAGGCGGCGGGCGATCTCGGACTGGGTGAGCCCCTCGAAGAAGCGCAGCTGCACCACCTGGCGTTGGCGCGACGGCAGCTGCTCGAGCAGCGGGTCGAGGGTGGCGCGCTCTTCGGCCCGGGCCAGTTCGATGTCCTCCTGGCCGAGCCGGTCGCCGAGGGCCTCCTGCGGGTCGGTGTCGGATCGGGGGGCGTCGAGGGACGCGAACCGGTAGGCCTGGCCGGCCTCCAGGGCTTCCAGCACGTCCTCTTCGGAGACCTGCACCTCGGCCGCCAACTCGGCGATGTTCGGAGAACGACCCAGCTCCTGGCCCAGGCTGTCGACCACCTGGTTCAAGGTGAGGTACAGCTCCTGCATGCGGCGGGGGGCCCGGACGGCCCAACCCTTGTCGCGGAGGTGACGCTTGAGCTCGCCGACGATGGTGGTGGTGGCATAGGTGGAGAACTCGATACCCAGGCCCGGATCGAACCGGTCGACCGCCTTGAGCAAGCCGAGGGAGGCCACTTGGACCAAGTCGTCGAGGGGTTGACCGCGGTTGGCGAAGCGTCGGGCCAGATAGGCGGCCAACCCCATGTGCGCTGCCACCAGTTGGTCGCGCAGGACGACGTCGCCCGTGCGGGCGTAGGCGGCAAACAGCTCTCGAAGGGCGTCTCGGTCAGCCACCGGACCGCGCCGGCTTGTCCTGGTGGCGCTTCACCAGGCGAAACCCCGGACCGTGGGGTCCGGGCGCGAGGTGATGTTCATCGACCAGAGCGCTCAGGATCACCTGCGACAGCTCCGTGAGCCCGACGGGTGCGATGTCATCGACGAAGTGTCCCTGGCCCTCGACCACCAGGCCGTCGGCGCTGAGCACGTACCGCAATTCGACCGTGCCGCGCCGTCCGGTTGGGCCCGTCAAACCGAAGCACAGCTCATCGATGGCAAGGCGCAGGTCCTCGACTTCGTCGTAGTTGAAACCGAGCCGACCGGCGAGTCCGGCGGCGGTGACTCGGGCCAGGCGAAGGAACTCAGGAAGGGCGGGGACGACCAGTCGCACTTCGTCGCTTGGAGCCACGACCTGCCGACGGTAGCAGCCTGCCCCGACTCGGGTTGACGCCCCTGGGCGCAGGTGTTGGTTGGCGCCGGGCGAAAAGGCCGGTTGGCGCCGAGCGAATTGGCCGGTTGGCGCCGAGCGAATTGGATGGAGAACAATGAAGGAATGAACGTTGTCGTCTGCGTCAAGCAGATCCCCGATCCGGCCGCCCCCGCGAAGCTCGATCCGGCCACCCAAACCCTGATCCGCGACGGGAAGCTGATCCTCGACGAGTCCGACTCCTTCGGCGTGGAGATGGGCCTGCAACTGGCCGAGCGGGCCGGAGGCGGCGACGTCACCCTGGTGTCGATGGCACCGAACAGCGAGACGAGCGGTTTGCGCACCGCCCTGGCCATGGGGGCGGCGAAGGCCATCCTGGTGAGCGACCCGGCGCTGGCGGGCTCCGACGCGCTCGGGAACGGCCAAGGTGCTGGCGGCGGCCATCAAGCGGGCCGAACCCGACCTGATCATCGCCGCGACCGAGTCGACTGACGGCTACACCGGCACCCTCCCCGTGCAGGTCGCCGAGCTGCTCGGGCTGCCGTCGGTCACCTTTTCAAAAAAGGTCACCATCGCGGACGGCAAGGTCCACGTGGAGCGCCAGACCGAGTCGGGCTATGACGAGGTCGAGGTGCCGCTGCCGGCCCTCATCACCGTGACCGCAGGGGTGGTCGAACCCCGCTACCCGTCCTTCAAGGGGATCATGGCCGCCAAGGGCAAGCCCGTCGAGGAGCTCAAGGTCGCCGATCTCGGCGTCGACGCCGGCCAGGTGGGAGCCGCCGGGGCCGGCCAGGAAGTGGTGTCGGTCCAACCGGCCGAGGCTCGCAGCGCGGGCGAGATCGTGGTGGACGAGGGGGATGGTCACGAGAAGATCGTGGCGTTCCTCGAGCAGCTCAAGGTCATATAGCCGAGTCGTAGAGGCAGAGAGAGGCGCACGAACCGATGGCATTGGACAAGATCTGGGTTGTGGTCGACCACACCGGCGACAAGGTGGCGCCGGCGTCGCTGGAGCTGCTGACCAAAGCCCACCAGATGGGCGCGACCGTGGAAGGGGTGACGTGGGGCGATGCGGCCGAGCTGGCCGGACCCGCCGGCGCCCACGGCGCCACCGCCCTGCACACCGTCGGCGACCTCGGCCACGGGCTGCCCGGACCCACGGTGGCCGCGGCGATGGCCGCCCAGGTGGCCGGGGGCAACCCGCCCGACGCCATCCTGGTGCCGCAGACCTATGACGGCCGGGACATCGCCGGGCGCCTTTCGGTCCGCATCGACCGGCCGGTGCTCACCAACATCGTGGGGCTCGAGGCCGCGGATGGTGCGCTCGTCACCGAGCACGCCATCTTCGGCGGCACCGAGGTGCTCAAGGCCCGCTTCACGGCCGCCACGCCCGGGATCTACGTGATCCGGGCCAAGTCGTTCGCGGCCGAGCCGGGTGACAGCGGTCCGGCCTCGGTCGACACGTGGGAGAGCCCGGCCCTGGGGGCCGAGGGGTCCGCCACCGTGGTGGGGTCGCACGTCGAGGAGAGCGAGGGTCCAAAGCTGGACGAGGCCACCGTGGTGGTGTCCGGGGGCCGGGGCCTCGGCGAGGCGGGCGGCTACAAGATGATCGAGGAGCTGGCCAAGCTGCTCAACGGGGCGGCCGGTGCCTCCCGGGCCATCGTCGACGCCGGCTGGGTGCCGTACTCCCATCAGGTCGGCCAGACCGGCAAGACCGTCAAGCCGACGGTCTACATCGCGGCCGGCATCTCGGGCGCCACCCAGCACATGGTCGGGATGAAGAGCTCCAAGAACATCATCGCCATCAACAAGGACCAGGAGGCGCCGATCTTCTCCATCGCCGACCTCGGCATCGTGGGCGACGTCAACAAGGTCCTGCCCAAGCTCATCGAAGCCCTCCAGCAACGCCGCTGAGTCAGACCAGCGGCCACGGGTACGGATGGTCGTTACGCGGCGCCGGCAGGTGACCGGTTCGTAGCAGTCGCTCGATCCGGGTCTCCAGGGCCCGGCGCTCGTCCGGGTGCAGCAACGCGGTCAGCTGGTCCGGCAGGCCCCGCGCCGCCAGCTCGACGAGATCGCGCCGGTCCTGATCGGCCAGCGGTTCGCCGGCGAAGTCCCAGATGACCGTACGCAGCTTGGGGTCGGGGTGGAAGCACAGGCCGTGGTCGATGCCCCACAGGTTGCCGTCGGCGTCCAGCAGGCAGTGACCACCCTTGCGGTCGGCGTTGTTGGCGATGACATCGAAGGTGGCCATGCGCTTGAGGACCGGATGGTGGGTGTCCACCTCCAGGAGGGTGAAGTAGTGCTGCTCGAAATCGGCGTCCACGAACCGCTGCAGCGACCCGGCGTCAAACGGCCCGTCGGGGCGGGTGACCGTCTCGGGAACCAGGCCCCAACCGAGCACCTCGGAGAGCTCGTAGGCGGCGACCTCCCGGCGGTACAGCCCGTCCGGGAAGTCCCACAGGGGACGTTCGGCCCGTCCCGGCTTGTACACCGCTCCGGTGGTGCCCTCCTCGTCGGTGACGGTGACGAGATAGGTGCCGTTGCTGCTCCAGGGCATGCGCCCCTGGACCTCGATCCGTCCCGACGACAGCAGGCTCAGGGCGCGGGCGGTCGGTGGCCGTTGGTCCGGGGACACGAATGACCTTCAGGATCGATGGGGTGACCGCAGAGCGCGCAAGCTGGCCGGCCGGCGTTGACCAGATCCCAGCCGCGCCGGACGATGGCCGCGGCCTGGGTCCGGGTCAGGCTGAGCCGGCCCACGCCTCGTTCGCTGTCCGCAACCGACGGTTCTTCGGTGCGGATCTCTTCCCCCCGATTTCCTGGGTGTCCGGCTCGTCGGCGTCGTCAGCCTCGTCACCGACCTCCTCGGCCAGGATCACCACCCGGTCGAGCCCGCTGTCGTAGGCCAGCTGCAGGCCACCGACCGCCCACTCCGCCAGCACCGGCTCGGCGAGGGCCAGGGCGTCGCCCTCGGGCAGCGGATCGGGCACCGGCAGATCGGACAGGATCTCGCCGAGGAACTGGGCGATGGCGGCCACCTGCTGCTTCTCCAGCTTGAGGGTGATCAGCTGATCATCCTGGCGGGCCTGCAGATAGAAGGTGCGCTGACCGGGCGGTCCGACGGTGCCGACCGTCGCCCACTCCACGTCGGGCAGCTCGAACGACCGGCTCACGACGGGACCAGCTCCGACAACGACCCGGTCGAGTTGACGGCCAGCACCGTCGGTCCGACCGGGCCGTAGTTGATGGCGGTCACCGAGCAGGGCGAGATGACGATCCGTTGGAACAGGTCGAGATGGGTGCCCAGGGCGTCCGCTACCACCGCCTTGATGGGATCGGCGTGCGACACGGCCACCACCGTCTGGCCCTGATGGCGGGCCCGGAGGTCGGCCATGGTGGCCACCATGCGGGCCTGCATCCCCGAGAAGGACTCGCCGCCCGGGAATCGAAAGCCGCTGGGATAGCGCTGTACCGCGTTCCATTCCGGCAGCTTGACCAGCTTCTTGAGGGCGTCGCCGGTCCACTCGCCGAAGTCGCACTCGATGAGGCCACGCGCCACCCGTACCCGCAAACCCAGAGCGGTGGCCAGCGGGGCGGCGGTCTCCTGCGTGCGTTCGAGCGGGGAGGCGTAGATGGCGGCGATGCCGGGCCGGACGCCGTCTGCCGGGGCCCAGGCGGCCAATCGCTCGCCCAGCTTCGAGGCCTGCTCGCGGCCCGCGTCGGCCAAGTGCAGCCCGGGCGCCCGTCCGGGGAGGATCTGGCCGGTGCTGGGGGTGGTGCCGTGACGCACTAGGAGGACCAGCGTCGAAGAGGGCGGCGCCGGAGCTTTGGTCGATCGCTTGGGAGTCGCCATCTCGTCCCGCCAACCTAGTGTCTGCCGCATGCAAAACGGCCAGGCTGCCGGAGGTGGCTTCACCGCCCTGGATCGGCTCGAACGCCGAATCGTGGGGTGCCGGGCCTGCCCGCGTCTGGTCGAGTGGCGGGAGACGGTGGCGACCACCCGGCGGGCTGCTTTCCGCGACGAGGATTACTGGGGACGACCCGTTCCCGGCTTCGGCGACGCCGCGGCGACGATCGCCATCGTGGGGTTGGCGCCGGCCGCCCACGGCGCCAACCGCACCGGTCGGATGTTCACGGGCGACCGATCGGGCGACTGGCTGTTCGGGTCGCTGTACCGCAACGGCCTGGCCAGCCAACCGACCTCGGTCCGCCGCGGTGACGGGTTACGCCTCGATGGCGTGTGGGTCACCGCCGCGGTGCGGTGCGCCCCGCCGGCCAACCGGCCCACGCCCGAGGAGCGCGACCGGTGCTTCCCGTACCTCCTGCAGGAGTTGGCCCTCCTGACCTCAGTGACCGTGGTGGTGGCGCTCGGACAGTTCGGCTACGACGTCGCGGCGCGGGCCCTCGACCTTCGGCGGCGGCCCCGGTTCGGCCACGCGGTCGAGGCGGCGGCACCGGACGGGCGAACGGTGGTGTGCTCCTATCACCCGAGCCAGCAGAACACCTTCACCGGGAAGCTGACCGAGCCCATGCTGGACGCCGTGTTCGCCCGGGCTTGCCAGCTCGCCGGCCGGTCACCCTGATGCCCGAACTGCCCGAGGTCGAGGGGTACCGCGAGCTGGCGGAGCGTGCGGCGCTTCACCGTCCCATCGCCGCGGTAGACGCACCGGACGCCTGGTATCTCAAGCGGGGCCTGGTGGCGGCCGGCGCCCAAGCCGCGCTCGTCGGCCGCCAGCTGGTCGGCGCCCGACGGCGCGGCAAGTTGCTGCTGCTCGACGCCGCCCCCAAGATGCCGAGGCCGGACGTGGTCGTCGGGCTGCATTTCGGCATGAGCGGGCGGCTGATCGTCGACGGGCGGGCCAGTGTCGACCGGCTGCTGTATGCGCCGTCGGGCGACCCAAACCGCCATGACCGCTTTACCCTGCGGTTCGCGGACGGCGGTTGGCTGGCGATGCGCGACCCCGCCGGCTCGGGGCGGTGGAGCTGGACCCGACGAGGATCGCCTCGGGCCGGACGCCCTCACGGCCACGCCGGCCGACCTTCGGCGGGCGCTGGGCGGGAGCGCGGTGGCACTCAAGGCCCGCCTGCTCGATCAGGCCCGGCTGGCCGGCGTCGGCAACCTGATCGCCGACGAGGTGCTGTGGCGGGCGGGGCTGGCCCCGGCCCGCCCGGCTAACTCCCTGACCGCCAACGAGCTGCGCCGTCTGCACCGGCATCTGACCAGCGGACTGGCCGACCTGATCCGCCGGGGCGGGTCCCACTGGGCGACCTCCAGCCGGAGCGCCGCCCGGGCGGTCACTGCCCCCGCGACAGCGCCGAGCTCAGCCGAGGAGTCGTGGGAGGGCGGACGACGTGGTGGTGTCCGCGGCATCAGCACTGACCGCCCCGGCTGCGCAGCAGCAGCAGCGCCAGGACGCCAGCCGCCGCGGCGCAGACCGCGGCGCCGGCGAAGATGGTGTGCAGCTCGCTCAGCAGGGCCTTGGTGGTGGCGTTGTCGTAGGCGGGGCAGGAACCGGGGTGGGTCGGGCACAACGCCAGCGGCGAGCCGATCCGGGCCTGGGCGAGTAGAAGCGGTGCAGGCCGATGGCCGTCAGCGCGGACAGACCGGCGAGCATCCCGATGGTGCGGGCCACGACCGCCAGGGCGCTGGCCAGGGCGTGCATGCTCGGCTGCACCGCCCCGAGGATGGCGACGTTGACGGGGGCGATGGCCAGCCCGAACCCCAGGCCGCACATCACCAGTTCGACGTCGCTCCAGCGGGGCCCGCCGCCGAGGGCGGTAGCCGACCACGACGCCATCACCACGAACGCGCCGGCCGCCATGGCCATCCCGCCGGCCGCGACCAACGGTGCCGGGACCGACCGCCGGCACAGGGCCCCGCCGATCACCGCCCCGATGGGCACGGCGACGAGGAAGCGGACCAGCACCAGGGCCGCCGCCACCTCCGAGTTGGGGTCGACCGTGGCCCGGGCGAAGAGCGGGACGTCGACCAGGGCGGCCATCAGCGCCCCGCCGAGCGCCAGGTTGACGGCCAGGGCGCCCCACGCCGGCCGGGCGGCCAGGGCCCCGGGTTCGATCAGGGGACCGTGGCCCGGCGCTGGCGCCAGCAGAACAATCCGATGAGGACGACGGCGAGCGGGGCCAGCGAACGGGGCGCTCGAGGCCACGACCTGCTTGCTGGGATCGGCCGTCGAGAACAGGACCACCACGCATCCCAGGATGGCGGCCAGCATCAGCGCGCCCGGCAGATCGGCGCGCGCGAGCACGGCCCGCGCTTGATCGAGGCGCACCAGGCGGCCGGACGCGGGAGGGAGCCAAGCTCCCAGCCCAAGAACGCCGACCAGCACGCCGCCGGCGACCAGCACGATCGGGGTGGTGAACGGCGCCCACGGCCCCGAGGCGACGGCGTCCAGGCCCGGCCGAGCGCGCGCTGTTGGCCAGGCTGGCCGGGGCGTCGAGACCGACCATCAAGCCGGCGCCGGCGGCGACGATGAGCACCAGGCCAACCACGTCCGGCCGGGGCCAGGGCGGGCCGCGGCCGCCTGCCCGCCCACCGGCCGACCGTCCCGGCGCCGCGCGGCGGCGACCCAGCGCGTCGGCGGAGAACCAGAAGCCGGCGCCGAGGACCAGCGTCACCGGCACGTTGACCCAGAAGATCGCCCGCCAGGATGCCACCGCCACGATCCCGGCCCCGTACAGCGGACCGATGACGCTGCCGAGCTCCTGCAAGGCCCCGACCAGACCAAGGGGTAAGCCGCGGGCATCCGGCGGCCAGCGGGCGGCGACCATGGCCAGGGTGACCGGGACCAATCCGCCGCCCCCGAGGCCTTGGAGGGCCCGACCGGCGACCACGACCGGGAGCGCGTGGGCGGTGGCAGTCACCACCGACCCGACCGCGAAGGCGCTGAGGCAGCCGGCGAACACCGGCTCCGTGCCCGCCAGGTCCGCCAGCCGCCCGATCAGCGGCAGAACCGCCGTGTAGCCGAGCAGGAAGCCGCTGATGATCGGTGTCGCCCGTTGCAGGCGGTCGAGTCCGACTCCGACGCCGCTCATGATCGACGGCAGGGCCACCACCACCACGTAGGTGTCGGCCGCCGCCAGCAGCACCGCGAAGGCGGCCAACGCCAGCCGCCACCGATCCCGGTTGCTTGCGGCCGTCAGCGCCTCCGGGCTGGCCGGCACTACGCCGGCGGCAGGGTGATCGTCACCGCTTCGCCGTAGTTGGTGAGGGTCACGACAAAGGTGCTGTTGCTGGTCGCACTGGTAAAGGGGCCGGTCAGGGAGATCTGGCGGACCTGAAACGTCTTGGGGTTGATGGCCGCGACCAGGGTGACCGGCTGGGCCGGATTGGCATCCGGGAGGACGGGGATGGACGAGCCCGGCACCGTGGTGGTGACCTTGTCCAGCAGCTCTCCGGCAATGCGCTCCTGCCCGCTGCTCCGGGCCCCGGTGCCGATGGTGAGCAGGTTGCTCAGCCCGTGGGTGGGGTCGAGCAGCTGGGCCGGGTCGGTCAGACCGAAGCTCGCCGGGTCGGTCCGGGTGTACTTGGTCTGGAACGGTAGCTGGGCCTCGAAGACGCCGCCCTTGGACACCACCTTGACCGGGGCGTTGAACCCGTTGATGCTGACCGTGAATGACCCTTGCAGGGATCGGGCCGGGCCAGGTCGCCCTGACCACCGGTGATGTCGGTGCCATTGCCGGTGACGTTCTGGCTGGTGACGGTGAAGTGGGCCGAAGGGGCTGCGTCGACGGTGGCTTTGGCCCGTTGCAGCAGGGTCTGAGGATCGGCCTTCGGGGCCGACGAGTACCCCCGCACGCGCTCGCCAGCAGGGCGGCTACTCCGGCGGCGATGAGGAGCAGGCGTTTCGGCAAAGCCACTCACCCTACTGGGCCACCGGCGTCCACTCCGCCGGCAGATGCTTGATGCCGTTCAAGGTCCGACACCACGACCCCGGAAGGCGACATCCGCCAGATCCACCTCGTCGAGCTGCATCGGTACCTCCTCGGCGATCCGCGGTTGCCCCAATGGTTCCACAGGTGGACTAAAGCCGGCAGGTAGGTAAACAGCATCATCTGGGTGGCGTAGGCCACCAAGGTGCCGTCCTCGTCCCACAGGGTGCTGTCGGCGGACGCCCACCCGTCGTGGGCCCAGCGGGCCCGGTCGTGGGCCAGGATCCACTCGGACCGCAGCGGCGCGAAGAGGTGCACCGTAAGGTCGGCGCTGGGCGCGAACCAGGCCGGTTGGCGCGGGCCGAGTCGTTCGCCGACGCAGCCGGGCATGCGGTCGGCGAGGGTGACCACGCCGAGCGGGTCGAGACTGCCGTCGGGCAGGCGGGGTGGGTCGTCGAAGCGCAACCACGTCGCCACCTCGGAAGTCGTGGGTTGGTAGTCGTCCCATGGCCGGTGGCCCCGGGAGGGCCGGCCCTCGACCCGGTCCCAAAACGGGCGGGGAGGGAAAGGTTCGATTCCCGCCGGCGGCGCATCTCGGTAGGAGGGGCAGTCGGCCGCGGCCGGCACGGCCGGCGCGGCCACGTCGACGAACGACGGATGCGGGCTGGTTGCTCCGAAGACCGCCACGGTCGTGGCGCCCGCGGGGGAGCCGGGGTTGCGGACGGTCGTCGGCACTGGGGTGGCGGAACGGCCGCGGCGCAGCAGCTCCACCTCGATCTGCAGTTCGCCGGCCGCCACCTGGCCCGCGAACACGTGGTACAGGTCCGCAGCGGCTGGGAGGGGTCGGCCACCTCCTCGGCCGCGGCCCGCAAGGCGAAAGGAAACGATGATTCCCCCCCTGCGGCAGCGGGACCAGATCCCAGCTGTGGTCCAGGGAGGCCCCGGACCAGCCCCCGCGGTCGCCCTGACCACCACATCAGCCCCTAACGTGCCCACCCCCAAGTAATGTTCGGTGGCGCAAATCGGTCAAGCGCCGGCGAACGGCGGGCGCGCCCGGCGGGCGCGCCCGCCGGGCGCGCTCTAGACTCGGCGCCCATGGCAGCTTCCCCACCCGCTGCCTCGACCGAAGGTCGACAGCGAGCGCGGGGCCTGGGAGAGGACCGCATCCTGTCGCTGCCCAATGTGGTGACGACCCTCCGTCTGGTCCTGGTCCCGGTTTTCGTGTGGTTACTGGCCGGAGGGGGGGATTCGGTCGTGGCCGCTGGGTTGCTTGCCGCGCTGGGATCGACCGACTGGCTGGACTGCCAGCTGGCGTGCCGCCTGGATCAGGTGACGAATCTGGGCAAGGTGCTCGACCCGACCGCCGACCGTGTCCTGCTGGCGACGGCGACCATCGGCATCCTGGCGGTCGGGGGCGGTGCCGGTCGCCGTGGCCGTGGCGGCCATGACCCGGGAGGGACTGGTCGCCGTGGCCGCGGTGGCGTTGGCGATCGCCGGGGCCCTGATGGCTCGACGTCACCTTGATCGGCAAAGCCGGGACGTTCGGACTCATGTGCGCCTTTCCGCTCTTCCTCGCCGGCCACTCCACGGTCGGCTGGCATCACGGTGCCTTGGTCGTCGCCTGGGTGGCGGCGGGGATCGGGCTGGTCCTCGGTTGGGCCTCGTTGCTCTTCTACGTGCCGCTGGCCCGGACCGCGCTCGCCGAGCGGGGGACGCCGTGATGGTTGGCGCCGGTCACTGCGGCGTTGGGCCCGAGGCCAGGGCGCCGATCAGATCTCGGACTTCGGCCGGAGAGAAGCCCAGGGTGGCGTCGCCGACGGAGAACTCGATCCGCTGCAGGGTGGGCGACACGGTCGAGAAGGGACGCGGGAACGTCCAGATCTTCTCCCGGGTGGCGATGTCGATGGCCCGACGCTCCAGGGCGGCCGCGGTGACCGAAATCTGCAGGTGCATCATCGGCGACTGCGGAGGATCGGGCAGCGCCTCGACGTCCGGCAGGTCCGCCAGGGCGGCGGCGATCGCCAAGGCCTGCTGGTAGTACTCCGGCATCCGGGGTAGCCGGGTTCGGAGGGCGACAAGGGCGGCAGCGGCGTACGGCCACATGGCAAAAAGGCGGCCACCGTGGCGGGTTCGCCGCTCGAGCGCACCTCGGCCACCACGTCGGAGGCGCCGGCGACGCAGCAGCCCGAGATGCCACCCAGCCCTTTGTAGAACGACACGTAGACCGTGTCGAACAGCTGGGCCGTATTCGGCTGCCGCGCGTCCGGTCGCCGGCGGTCGCCTCCCACAGCCGGGCCCCGTCCATGTGGGCGGCCGCCCCATCAGTTCCCGGGCCCAGTACACCTGGTCGATCAGGTCGTCCCAGGCAGGCAAGGTGCCGCCGAGATCCCGTTGCGGCAGTTCGATGAGGAGCGCCGCCGGCGGTGCGGCGATCTCGTCCAGGGTCGACCGAGTCATGGGCGTGCCGATCGGGCCGGCGGGAACGCCGACTAGGCCGTGCAGTCGTTGGTAGCCCCACCCTTGGTCCAGTCCAATGTGAAACGGGAGTGGAACACGACGCCCCGGCGTCCGCGCCGGTCGGCGTGGACCCGCAGCGTCGCCTGCTGGGCCATCGTGCCGGTCGGCAGGAACAGGGCCGACGGCTTGCCCAGCAGCTCGGCCACCTCGCCTTCCAGTTCGCTGACGACCCCGCCGCGGCCGTAGCGGTCCGTTTGCACGTCCGGAGGGAGGGTGTGCAGCATCTGGGCCACGCTGGGCACGCCGTGACCATTGACGAAGCGGGTGCAGGCGGCACGAAACGCGGCCAGTTCGTCGTCGGTCTTGAGCTTCCCCGAGGTCTGGCCCTCGCCGCCGGCTGCGGGCGCCGTCTCGGTCGCGTCGACCAGTCAGGTCCAGGCCTCCGATCGGCGTACTCGGTCATGCCGGTGATCCTGACGAGAAGCGCCGGCCGATCGGGGGACTCCAGGGAGCGCCGGGTGGCGCGTCGGCGCTGGTGGGCACGTCGGAGGCGCCAAGACCGTGACGAGCCACGCTGACGTCGAGCTCGCCGAGGCCGTCGTCGACCAGGTCCTGCCAGCGGGCGGAGATGGCGCGAGCGACGGGCAGCGTGGTCGAGCGGGCCAGTCGAGGGCCAGATCGATGTCCTTGAGCGCCCACTGCAGGGAGAAGTCGGCGTGGTCGTCTGCTCGATCCATCTTCTCCATCTTGGCCATCGCCAAGCCCGAGGCGAGGGGTCCACCGGCCAGGGCGTCGACGAGCACGGTCTGGGGGACGCCGAGCCGCTGGGCGAGGGCGCTGCGTCTCGGCCGCACCCTCGACCAGAATGCCAGCCAGGTGTTGAGGATCAGTTTCAGCCGCGTCGCCTCGCCCGGTACCCCGAGCCAGATGGTGCGGTGGCCGAGCCGGCCCGAACGCGGGAGAGAGCACGGCAGCGAGCGCGTTCGGATCCGGCGGCCAGGATCAGCAGTTGACCGGACTCTGCGGGGGCCCGATTCCCCGAGACGGGGGCATCGACAAAGTCCACGTCCGCCCGACGGGCCGCGACCTCGGCGGTCCATTTGTCGGTCGCGGTGCGCCGGTGGTGCCCATCTGCGCCCACACCGCGCCCGGGCGAAACGCGCCCATCACGCCGCTATCGATCACGGACCGCAGGGCGTCCGGCGTCGGCGACATGGTGATGACCGCGTCGGCGGCGGCCACGGCGTGATGTCGCTCGGCGTGGCGGAGCGCCCCGCTCGGCGAGGGCGTTCGCCGGACCCGGGCTGCGGTTCAGCCCGTGGACCTCCATGCCGGCGTCCACCAGCCGGGCGGCCATCGCGGCACCCATGGTGCCGAGGCCGAGCACCGCAACCGCGGCACCTGGTGGGTCGGGGTGTCGGGCATCGGACTCGCATTCCTTCGGGAGAGGGACCGGAGACCGGCACCGAGTCGGACATGATGGCGTCGATGAAGCCAGGGCCTCGTCGTCCAGGTCGAGGTCGGCGGCCGCCAGCGCATCGTCCACGTGGGCGGGATTGCGGGTGCCGACGATGGCGACATCCACTGCGGGGCGGGCCAGCACCCACGCCACGGCCAACCGGCTGACCGACGTGCCGAGCTCGGTTCGAGCGAAGGACTCGAGGGCCGCGACCGCATCGAGATTGCGCCGGTAGTGGTCGCTGGGCAGCGGCGGTTCCGGCAGCAGCACTGCGCCGGTAACGCTGACGATCTGGCATAACTATGGCACCGAGCAGAATGCGACGGCACTGCAGAATCTGGCCAAGGCATTCCACAAGCTGCACCCGAACATCACGGTTGGACGCGTGAGCCAGCCGGCCAGCAATTACTTTGCGCTGCTGCAGGCGAAGGCCATCTCACGCAACGGCCCCGACCTCGCCGTGATGTGGACCGGCCTGTTCACCCTGCAGTACAAGGGGTTCCTGCAGAACCTCAAGGGCCTGGTCCCGGCGTCCGCGCTCGCGAACGTGGACCCGGACGCGCTGAAGTGGACTTCTGACAGCTTCAACCCGGCGAACGGCCCGTACGTGATCCCGCTGGAGAACCAGTTCTACATTGGCTTCTACAACAAGGCTGATTTCGCCCGGGCGGGCGTGAGCTCGGTGCCGACTGACTGGTCGCAGCTGTACGCGGCGTGCTCGAAGCTGAAGGCGGCCGGCTTCACGCCGATGGTCTACGGCAACGGCGGCCAGCCCCTCGGAGCCACGTTCTACCCGTGGTACGACATGAGCTACATGATGATCGGCGCGTACCCGGTCTCACAGTGGCAGGGCCTGTACAGCGGGTCGACGCCGTGGACCTCGCCGGCCATCAGCGCTCAGCTGACGAACTGGACCAAGCTGCACGCATCCGGCTGCACGAACCCGGACGTCGTCACCAACACCGACAACCTCGGCCAGTTCGAGTCCGGTAAGGCCGCCATGATGGTGGACGGCACCTGGGACACGCAGAAGTTCACCGGCGCGCTCGGCACCAAGGTCGCCGCGTTCGCACCGCCGTTCTCGGCCACGCCGATCAAGGGCGTAGTCGACTTCGCCGGCGACGGCCTGTCGATGATGAGTTACTCGCCGCACAAGCAGCAGGCGGCCGAATTCCTCACCTTCATGACGACCAGGCAGGCAGCCGGACATCATCAACGCGGCCGGCCTGATCCCGGCCATCAACGGCACCTCGACCAGCAACCCGGTGAACCAGGAGATGCTGAACTTCGTCAGCAAGGACGGCATGACGCGTACCCCATGCTGGACAACGTGGTGCAGGGCAATGTCGTGAACATCGGCTCGAAGTTCCTGCCCTCGGTCCTGAACGGCAGCGAGTCGATCACCAAGGCGCTGCAGGCCATGCAGACGACCTTGCAGCAGTTGCCGGCGAACCAGCGGGGCAACAGCTTCCCGTAAGAACCCCGTTTCCTTGATCCCGATGATCTGGTGACCCCGGAGCGGGACGCGCCGGCGCTGCGCGTCCCGCCCGCCTTACTTCCTGGAGCGCGTTCATGAGTGCCACCGCCGACCCGCCGGTCCGGCGCCCCGGCCGCAGTCGGCTGGCGCGCCGCCGCCGGCGTGCCGGGATGCTGCTGTCAGTCCCGGCGATCGTGCTCGTCGCGGCCCTGCTGTGGGCGCCGATCGTGCAGGCAGTCCGCTACTCGCTGACCAGCTGGGACGGTTACTCGGCGCCGACCTGGATCGGGCCGAGCGCCTACACGGCAGCATTCAGCGACCCGATCGTGCACCGCGTGCTGGAGAACAACGCGCTGCTGCTGCTGGCCGTGCCGTTCGCCATCGGCATCCCGCTCGTCATCGCGGTCCTGCTGCACGAGCACGTCCGCGGCTGGCGGTTCTTCCGCTCCGTCTACTTCCTGCCCACGGCCATCTCCTGGGTCGTGATCGGCATGGTCGCGCTCCAGTTCTTCGCCGACAAGGGCATCCTGAACCAGCTGCTCAGCGACGTCGGCCTCGGCTCCGTGCACACGGACATGCTCGCCTCGGAATACAGCGCGCTGGCCGCGCTGGCGATCACGTTCATCTGGTCGATGATCGGCACGAACACGATCATCTTCCTGACCGGCATGGCCACCCTCGACCCGACCCTGCTCGAGGCGGCGAAAGTCGACGGCCTGAGCCGGTGGCGGATCTTCTACCGGGTGACGCTGCCGCTGCTGACCCGCTTTATCCAGTTCGCCTTCGTGATCACCGTGATCAGCGCGTTCTCGGCGCTCTTCAGCCTGATCTTCGTGATGACCGGCGGCGGGCCCGGGCTCGGCACCACCACCCTGGAGTTCTTCGTCTACCAGGCGGGCTTCGCTCAGGGCCAGTTCGGCACGGGCGCGCTGTACGGGGTCATCCTGTTCGTGATCATGATCATTGTCGGGATCGGCCAGCTCCGGCTGATCAGGCCCGACGACGGGGAGGGCTGGTAGCCATGGCCGCGACATCCGCGCCCGCCACGGAGGCGGCGGCCGCGCCGGCCGCGCCGGCCCGCAGGTGGCACTCGGCCCGCTTCCGCCGCCGGGTAACCGCCGGCGTCATCTTCGCGGTCATGGTCGTTATCGCGGTCGTGATGCTCTACCCGTTCTGGTACATGGGCGACAACTCGTTCCGCAACCAGGCGCAGTTCGACCTGCAGCACGGCCACTCGCTGGCGGGCTGGACGCAGCTGTTCCAGGAACTGCCGGTGGTGCGGGAGATGGTCAGCTCCACCATCGTCTGCGCGGCCGCGATCGCGATCATCCTGCTCGTCGCCACGACGGCAGGCTTCGCCTTCGCGAAGCTGCGGTACCGGGGGAGCGGGCTGGTATTCCTGCTGATCGTCGCTGCGATGATGGTGCCGCTGCAGTCGGTGATCATCCCGGAGTACGTCAACCTGGCCCGGCTGCACCTGACCGGGAGCTACACCGGCGCGGTCCTGCTCTACGCCGCGCTCGGCGCCCCGTTCGCCACCTTCCTGATGGCGACGTACTACCGCGGCATCTCCGACGAGCTGATCGAGGCCGCGGTGATGGACGGGCTCAGTTACGAGCGGACGTTCCTGCGGATCGCGCTGCCGCTGTCGCTGCCGGCCATTGCTACCGTCACGGTGCTGCAGTTCATCCAGATCTGGGACGACCTGCTGGTCGGCTACCTGTTCCTGCCCACGAACGACCGGACGATCACGGTCGGCCTGGCCGTCTTGTCGTCCGGGCGTACCACCGGGATCCCGCCGCTGATGGCCGGGTCACTGCTCAGCGCCATCCCGGCGATCGTCGTCTACCTGATCTTCCAGCGCTACCTGATCAGGGGCCTCACCCTGGGCATGGGCAAGTGACCGGCGCCGGGCTGACCTGGACGGTGACCGCCGCGCCGGCGGTCGAACTCGGCGAGCGGCCGGTGTGGGACGCGAGCACCGGCTGCGTCATCTGGGTCGACATCGCGGCCGGGCAGCTGCACCGGCTCAGCGAGCGAGACGGTGACAGCGTGATCGCGACCGCCGGAGTGCCGGTCGGAGCGGCCGCGCCCAGAGCGGGCGGCGGCTACGTGCTCGCGGCGGCCGACGGCTTCCGGCTGACCGACGCGGCGGGCGCGCTGAGCGCCCCGGTGATCCGGCCTGCCGGGATGCCCCCAGGCGTGCAGTTCAATGACGGCGCCTGCGATCCGGCCGGCCGGTTCTGGGCCGGAACGGCGGCCACCGACGGGCAGACCGGGACGGGCTCGCTCTACCGGCTGGACGCGGACGGCTCGGTGACCGAGATTTTCGGCGGGGTAACCGAGTCGAACGGTCTCGGCTGGAGCCCGGACGGGTCGACCTTCTACTACACCGACTCGGGCGAGCCCCGGTCGCGGGTCCGTGCCTTCGACTTCGACGGGGCCAGCGGGCAGCTGGCCCGCGAGCGCGAGCTGATCTCGTTCGAGCCGGAGGAGGGCCTGGCTGACGGGCTGGTCGTGGACGCGGACGGCTGCCTGTGGATCGCCATGTGGGACGGCGGGTGCGTGCGCCGCTACTGGCCCGGCGGCGACCTGCTCGGGCGGTACCCGCTGCCCGTCAGCGAGCCCACCTGCCCGGGGTTCGGCGGCGCGCACCTGGATGAGCTCTACCTCACGACGGCCTGGCAGGAACTGGACAGCGCCGGGCGGGAAGCCGAGCCGCTGGCCGGCCATCTGCTGCGGGCCAGGCCCGGCGTTCGCGGGCTGCCCGTCACTGGCTACGCAGGATAAGGAGCAAGGACATGTCCCGGATCGTGCTCGACGCGGTCTCCAAGCAGTTCCCCGGCGGCACGACCGCGGTCAAGTCGCTTGACCTGGAGGTCTCCGACGGCGAGCTGCTCGTCCTGGTCGGCCCGTCCGGATGCGGCAAGACCACCGCGCTGCGGATGGTCGCCGGGCTGGAAGAGGTCAGCTCCGGCACCATCTACATTGACGGCCGCCCGGTCAACGACGTGGAACCGCGGCACCGCGACATCGCGATGGTCTTCCAGGTTACGCGCTCTATCCGCACCTGTCGGTCTACGAGAACATGGCGTTCAGCCTGAAGTACCGCAAGGCGGTATCGAAGGCCGAAGTCAGGAAGCGGGTTGACGAGGCCGCCCGGATCCTGGAGCTCGAGACCTACCTGGAGCGCAAGCCGCGACAACTGTCCGGCGGTCAGCGGCAGCGGGTCGCGATGGGGCGGGCGATCGTCCGCCAGCCGCGGCGTTCCTGATGGACGAGCCGCTGTCGAACCTGGACGCCAAGCTCCGGGTCCAGATGCGGGCCGAGATCGCTCAGCTGCAGCGCTCGCTCGCGACCACGACGATCTACGTCACCCACGACCAGACCGAGGCCATGACGCTGGGCAGCCGCGTCGCCGTACTCCAGCACGGCGTGCTCCAGCAGGTCGCGCCGCCGCAGGAGCTGTACCGCCAGCCGGCGAATCTCTTCGTGGCCGGCTTCATCGGGTCGCCGCCGATGAACCTGATCGACGCCCGGCTGGAGCGGTCCGGTGGCGGCCCGGCCGGTCCGTCCGGCGGGGCTGGCCCGCAGGTCGTGTTCGGCGGCTGCCGCCTCGGCATTCCGGCCCGGGTGATGGCGGAACGGCCCGCGCTCGGCCGGTACCTCGGCCGCGACATCGTTCTCGGCGTCCGGCCCGAGCATCTGGCTGACGCGGCACTCCTGCGCGACGTCGACGCGGCGTCGGTGATCGAGCTGCCGGTGCGGCTGCGCGAGGAGCTTGGCTCCGACGTTCAGATCCACTGCGGCATCGGCGCGGTCGCCCATCACTCGGAGTCGGCCGCGGGCGATGTCACCTCGCTCGCCACGATGATCGCCCGGATGGACCCGCAGACCGCTCTGGCCGAAGGCCAGAACGCTCGCATCCACGTGGAGACCACGAGGCTGCACTTCTTCGACCCGGCCACGGGCGCGGCGGTCACCGAGTAGCCAGGGGACGGCGCTCCGCGACGGTAAGCCATCCTCACGATGCGCTTGCGCGGCAACCTGACCCGGGCCGACGTCGGCGAGCAGCTCAAAATCGTGAAAGGACGTGGCTGGCGCCCTGATTCGGCGATCTCGCCGCGAGCACGCTGGCCCAGCGGGAAGATAGAGCACTGGCGAGCCGAGTCCTCGGCTGAGAAGGCAGTCCGCGAGGCAGCGAAGGCGCGACGGGAGCCACGCGTGGCCATTCGGAGGGGACAGGGTTGTCGCGGCTAATCGGCATCATTATCACCATCCTGATCGTGGTCTGGATCGTGTCCAGCCCGGCTACGGCTGGTAACGACGTGCACGGCTGGATTGCCGGAATCCTCACGTTTTTTCCAGCACGTGAGTTAGTGCCTTTCAGGGTGCATAACGGCCCGGGTCACTGTGACCAAGCGCGTCAGGCCGCGGCCCGGCTGGATTCCGCTGTCCCCGGCGGCCGTTCCCGTCCGGCTCCTGGCCCTGTCGAGCTCGGGAAGTTGCCAGCAGTTCTCTAGAGCAGTACTCTAAAAAATCTTCGCACAGCACGCGAATGGGTCCTGTCCGTGCGAGCTAGACGGCTGGCTTCGGGCGCGGATTCGCGCCACCTCCGGGCTGCTCGACGAGCCCCCGTACGCCGAGCAGCCCGGGGGTCCCTTCGCCCGCCGCTAAGCCGGTGACCTTGCGGGTTCCAGCTCCGCGCGGGCGCTGGCCATCGCGAGCTCCGCGAACTCGCTGTTTGGCAGGCTGGGCAGCTGCCGCAACCGCAGGACCGACAGGCCGTCGAGCACCGCGCAGAACCTGATGGCAAAGCCGGCCACCGGCTGCTGCGGCTGGAAAGCGCCCGCTGCCACGCCCTGCTCGACGATCACGATCAGGTCGTCGCGCCACGGTTTCATCAGCGCGTCGAGGAACTGGCTGACCTCGCTGCTGTGCGAGGCGCGGGCCCAGGCTTCCATCCACAAGATCCAGACCGGATCGGAGAGATCAGAGGGCAGATACAGCTCGACGAACAGTTCCAGCCGCGGCCACCCGATCGGAACGACGGGGGACCAACAGCCGCGCTGCTCGGTCTCCCGGCGCTCTTGCCAGGCCAGGGTCTCCAGCAGGATGTGCTCTTTCGAGGTGAAGTAGTACATCAGCTGGCCGGAGCTCATCGCTGCCCGGCGGGCGATCTCGGCCAGCCGGACCCGGTCGATCCCGACTTCAGTGATCAGGTCCATAGCCGCCTGCATGATCCGTTCCCGGCTGCGGCGTCCCGCGGCAGTGCTGCCCGGACTCGCGCCAGGCGGCGCGGGGTGCCGGAGACCGGGCGGCGGCGGGCCCTGCCGGGGAGTCGCTCATCGCCTGAGCTTCGGATCTGTCGTGGCGTCAACGCCGGACAGTCTAGCGCCGGGCCAGGCCAGGATAGGTGGCCAACGCGACCGTCGCCGCCCGGCTAGGACCAGACCGGCCGCCGGTCCGCCTCGCGTCGCGCTGCCGCGCTCGCGATGATGTGACCATGACACATGCCGACCAGCAGACCCGCACCCTGAGCGCTGACGACTTCGCCGTCCCCGTTACTGACCGCTACTTCGAGGACTATCGCCCCGGAGCGGTCTACGAGTACGGGTACCGATCCGTCACTGAGGACGAGATCGTCGGCTTCGCCGAGCGGTACGACCCGCAGCCGATCCACGTCGATGCCGCCTACGCGAATGCCGGTCCTTCGGCGGCATCATCGCGAGCGGCTGGCACTCAGCCGGGGTGCTCATGCGGATACTCGTGGATCACTACCTCAGCCGGGTGGCTAGCCTCGCCTCGCCTGGAATCGACGAACTCCGCTGGTCGGTGCCTCTCCGCCCCGGCGATGTCGTCCGGGCTCGCACGACGATCATCGAAGCTCGGCCGTCGAGGTCCAGGCCCGACCGCGGCCTGGTCATCACCCGGGCCGAACTCCTCAATCAGGATGGCAAGTCCCCGGTCAGCGGCCTGGCGATGAACCTCATCGGCCGGAGAGCTGCCCCTTAGAATCCCTGTCTTCCGGCGGCGCGGCACCGATTCCTTTTCGCCTCCAGCCGAGTCTTCCTGGTTGACCGCACGTGGCGTGCGCGACGATAAGGAGTGAGGGATATGACCGATCTGGACAGGGCCACGACGAGCACGCTGGCTATCCTCGCGAAGGTTCAGCCTGCTGACCTGGCCGCGCCGACGCCCTGCGCGTCGTGGAACGTCCGCGCGCTGATCAATCACTTCGTCGGGACGGCCCGCTGGTGGGCTGGCATCCTGGCCGGCGCAGCGAACGCTACCGACGCGGACTACGCCGGCGGCGACTTCGTCGCGGCCTACGAGGAGAGCATCCGGATCGCCCTGGCGGCGTTCGAAGCCGACGGCGCGCTGGACCGGATCGTCCGGCTGCCGTTCGGTGAGTTCCACGGCACCGTCGTGCGGGGCATGGCCGCGCTGGACCAGTTCACGCACGGGTGGGATCTGGCCGCTGCCATCGGATGCCCGACCGATCTGGATCCCGAGCTGGCCGCGCAACTGCTCGGTCAGGCCGGAATCGCCATCACCGGCGCCTTCCGCGGACCGGACGGCGAGGCCCCGTTCGGGCCCGTCACGCCAGCGCCTGCCGGTGCCGGGCCAGGCCGATCGGCTCGCCGCCTTCCTGGGGAGGCCGGTGTGACGGGTGCCCGATAGCTCGGAGTTCGTCGGGCAGGCCGAGCCGCTGCGCCGCGAACTGTTCGCGCACTGCTACCGCATGCTGGGCTCGGTTCAGGACGCTGAGGATCTGGTCCAGGAAACCTACCTGCGGGCCTGGCGCTCCTACGGCGGTTTCGAGGGCAGGTCCTCGGTGCGCACCTGGCTCTATCAGATCGCGACCAATGCGTGCCTGACGGCCCTGGCGAGGCGGCAACGGCGGGTGCTGCCATCGGGCCGGTACGAGCCCGCACCGGACCCTGAGGCGCCGCCGGAAGCCGCGGATCCGGGTGTTGCCTGGCTGGAGCCGGTTCCGGACGTGGCGGCGATCCCGGAGTCGGCCGATCCCGCTGTCATCGTTGCCGCCCGTGCGGGGCTGCGGCTGGCGCTCATTGCTAGCCTGCAGTATCTGCCGCCCCGGCAGCGGGCCGTGCTGGTGCTGCGGGATGTGCTGGAGTTCCCCGCCGCCGAGGTTGCGGTCATGCTGGGCAGCACGACCTCGTCGGTGAAGAGTGCCCTGCAGCGCGCCCGGGCGCGGCTGGCGGACGTGTGCCCGGCAGCTGATCAGATCGCCGAGCCGCGCCTGGCCGCAGGCCCGTGCCCTGCTGGACCAGTACATCGCGGCGTTCGAGAACGCCGATGCCGCCGGGCTTGAGCGGCTGCTGGTACGCGACGCGATCCTGGAGGCGACGCCCCTGCGCACCTGGTTCGCCGGGCGGAGGACCTGCGTGCCCTTCCTGCGGGCACACGTACTCGGGGCACCGGGCGACTGGCGCATGCTGGCCACGAGCGCCAACGGGCAGCCCGCTGCGGCCGTGTACACCAGAAGCCGGAACGGCTGTCTGGAGCCTTACGGAATATGCGTGCTCACGGTGACGAGCGCGGGCATCCGGCGGGTCTCGTCCTTCGGCGATGCCAGCCTGATTCCGGTGTTCGGCTACCGGCCAGATTTCCCGGCGCCCGTGACGCCAGGAGCAGCCGGAAAACCAGCTGCGGCCATGGGCCTGCCTCGGCCATCATGACGCTGATGGGCGAGGCCAGATGCACGCTGACGAGATCGAGACGAGCGTCCCGCTCATCCGCAAACTGCTCTCCGCACAGTTCCCGCAGTGGATGGACCTGCCGGTTAGCCGCGTGACGTCCTACGGCACGGATAACTACATCTACCGGCTCGGCGATCAGCTGGCGGTCAGGCTGCCCCGCCGCCCTGGCTGGGCCGTGGAGCAGGTGAGACTGGAAGCGACCTGGCTGCCCAGGCTGGCGCCGCGCGTACCGCTGGCCCTGCCGGTGCAAGTCGCGATGGGTCATCCTGCTGAGGGGTACCCGTTCGACTGGGCAGTATATGAGTGGCTGCCTGGCTCGGACGCCAACGGCACCCTCCGCGATCTGAATCAGGCCGCGGCCGATCTCGCCGCCTTCATCGCGGCGCTGCGCCGCGTTGACACCGCCGGCGCGCATGCGCGGATCGCGCACGCCCGGGGCGGCCCGCTGGCCGAGGCTGACGACATGGTCCGCAGGTCGGTGGCACAGCTGGGCAACCGCGTCGACGGCGGTGCTGTCCTGCCGATCGTGGGATGAGTCGCTCAGCGCTCCGGAGTGGGCGGGCCCGGATGTCTGGGTACACGGCGATCTGCTGCCAGGGAACTTGCTCGTCGCCGACGGCCGGCTGGCAGCTGTGATCGACTTCGGCGGACTCAACGTAGGTGACCCGGCGTGCGACCTCCAGCCCGCCTGGAACATGTTCAGCGGAGACAGCAGAACGAGATTCCGCGCCGAACTCGGCGCGGACGACGCTTCCTGGCTCCGGGGCCGTGGCTGGGCGCTGCAAGCGGTCGTCGGCATCAATGACTACTGGGACACCAACCCGCAGAATAGTCCGTCAGTGCTCCCGCGCGCTGGCGGAGGTTCTGGCCGGAGCTCGGGCTGACGGCAGGCGCGCAGCCAACTCGGACTCGGGCCCGGCCCGGGCTTCTCCCCCGGCCGGACGGCGGGTCAACCGGCGGGCTAAGACGCCCGGTTGCCGCAGTTTCCCCCGGCCTCGCGCCTTCTAGCGTGGATGGCACGGGCACGCACGGGCGGGCCCGGCCATGGAGGTGATACGGCCGTCCAGTTTGGGATATTTGGAGGCATGACGACAGTAAGTTTTTCTAGCGAAAAAGTCCTTTTCATCGTCACTGTTCCGTCCGACTGATCCAATCTCTCGAGGGCAGCAAAGAAGCTCCCCTTGCTGGGCTTTTTCCATTCCATTGAAGGCTAGTCTGGCATCCAAGCGAGGGAAGAGCGTCTCGTGACATATATAACTCATAGCAGCTTCCAAAGATGTGCACACAATAATCATCACACTGTCCGTTCGTGAAACTACAATAGTGTGGTTGTCAGATTGACGGAAAGCCAAGTGAGAGCCACCCGTGGACGAGATATCGCGCGAAAGTGTCACCAAGTCACGGGACAAAGTCTAACCGATTCCATGCTCCATAAAAAACCTCATTTGACCCCAGTCAACAATTTTGAAATACTCACTCGAATTTGTAACGGTTAGATTTCGAGATTCTGTGTATTTGCCCATTGAGTGATTCAAAAGTTGTAATGTCTCCATAACGACCGTTGATATGCTTTATGATTGTGGCAGGATCAATATACCTTAGATGCTTCTATGT
>CAVPBX010000014.1:0-304937 GCA_963702305.1 uncultured Acidimicrobiaceae bacterium
TGCTGACCTTGGCCACCTGACTGCCTATTGGTTCCCGGCCCCGCCCCCAAAGCCAAAAGAAGAGCCAAACCCGCCGTTGGCTGCGCCCACATGTTGGCCCTCAACCCCCGCATCTCCTCGACCGTGTACGGTTGGGCCACCTGACGGCGAGCTGCTGCTGGGACCCGGCCTCCCACGGCGCCTCGTTTCGTCAACAGCGGTCCGATCCGCCGTAGCACCGACCGGTACGTCATCGGTGCCGAGAACTGATCATCGGCCAACCGACCGCAACAAACCGCTCCACCGTGTCGGGATCCTAGTACCACGTCGACATATAACGAGAGGGCCCTCCCCGCACCGCCCAGGCCGACAGTCGGGGGGCCAGCACCCTGATTCCACCCGGCGCGCCCCGGCCCATCATCCATGTCCAGCCGCTCCATGCAGCCAGCCACAAAGGGCAACACCACCGCCCACCGCTCCGAACCTGCGGCCGGTAGTCGGCCAGCCGTGCCTGCGAGCTGCCGTTACGTGAATGGTCGCCAGCGTGTCCGGCAAGTTCTGATCCATGTCGAGACCTCCATTCCAGGTCTTGGCCAGGGCCCCGTGAAGGCACACGTAGTGCCCGGGGCCACCTATGTCCTACCTTCGTACTCCACCTGAGGGATGTGACAATGACGCACCTTGGTAGGATATTTTTGGCATGCCGCGAGTAAACACCGAAGACCTGATCCGCGCCAACGACGTCGCTGTCTTGCTCGGCCTGGCCCACCGAAACACCGTCAGCCAATACCTACATACTGATCTGGACACGCCCCGCCCCGTCATCGTTCTTGCAGGAAGTAGGGCCCGGCTCTGGCTTTGTCCCCGACATCGAAGCCTGGTGTGACCCGCCGCGGCCCGGTTCGTCGTGGCCGCCCGAAAGGCTCTACCACCAGTTCCGAGGGCAACCGTCCCCCCTCTGGGGGGACGGGCGGCAGCAAGGGGGGTCGCAAGCTACGCCCGACCCAAGCGGCGCCGCTGAACGATCTGTCCCGCCCGCCGTGCAACACGGTGGCGGCAAGATCAAGAGGGGCTCGACGTCGTCCTGACTCGCCCCGCGTCGCCCGGTGTGTGGTTCTTAAAGACCCCCCTACTGACGCCCGCCCCCCAACGGGGGGCGGTTGTCACCGAAACCACGTCGGGACTGCGCGGCGGAGACGTCTCCTCGACAGCCGCGAGCACTACCTCCTCTCGGTGTGAATGATGATGTTCCTTACGATCCGTTCAGAAGTTGATCGTCACTGCCCACCCGTACAATGCTCGCTTGACTACAGCGAGGACCTGGGAACGGCTGATCGAAGCCGTGATCGAATGGACTGAGGCGACGCGGGCTCCCACTACGGGCTGCTACTGCACCGTCCTACGGTTGCCACCATGCCAGCCCCTCGGTCTCGCTCGACGACGGAAGGCGATGGGTCAACCGAAGTACCAGAACGACGGTCCTCCTCGCACCAGCGGTCCGGGCTTTGGCCTGACACTGCATCCAGAGATGTTGACCCTGAAAAAAAGATGGTCCGTGCCGCGGACTGGTTTTTGCCTCAAGCTCCACGAGGCGGACCTGTTCCATCCTGATGTACCAGCCGCTTTCGTGTGCCGTGTTCAGTGTCATGGCCGGCACACCGCAACACACGTACCAAGTGTCAGTGCAAGCGCTCGAAGCGCCTCGAGCCATGGACAGGACCTGGATTGGCCGGCGAAACGTGTGGATTGGCGTCAGCATCGAACACGACCGCTACACCTTCAAAAAAAAAAAGGGGGGGGAAAGATGGGGGCAGCGGTGCGCTTCCTATCAATCGAGCCGCTCCTCGGCCCGATCCCCTCCTTGGACCTTGTTGGAATCGATGGAGGGTATGTCGGCGGCGAACAGGGCCTCAGGGCTCGCCGTTGTGAGAAAGCGAATGGGTAGTCGAAGTCCGTGACATATGCCTGGAACAGAACGTACCGTTCTTCTTCAAACAGTGGGGCGGTCGAACTGCAAAGGGCGGGCGGTTGCTTGAGGGACGCACGGGCTGGGATCAGTGCCTCAAACCAACCGTCCAAATGACAGTATCGGTGGCCTAGTCCAAGGCAGGCGGCAATGCAAGAACCGTGTCTCTTCAACCTCGGACGAAGTTCAGGCGCAGTTGATGGGGCTCTGCAACCGACCATCAAGATCCGGCGCCCCAAGAGCAGCATCGATGAGGCCCGCGCCTTCCCCGGCTGGACGATCCACAAGCTCGAGGTCCTCCGCGTCCATTTGGATCCTAGTACAAAAGGGCTGGGCGGGAATGGCACCGCCACCCCACCCCCCTTACTGGGGTCCAGGTAGACGCGGAGGACCTCGAGCTTGTGGATCGTCCACCCGGAGAAGGCGTGGGCCTCATCGATGCTGCTCTTGGGGCGCCGGATCTTGATGGTCGGTTGCAGAGCCGTCAACTGCGCCTGAACTTCGTCGAGGTTGAAGAGACGCGGTTCTTGCATTGCCGCCTGCCTTGGACTAGGCCACCGATACTGTCATTTGGACGGTTGGATTTCAGGCATCTGATCCCACGTGCGTCCCTCAAGCAACCGCCCGCCGGCCTTCGCCGTTCGACCGCCCCACTGTTTGAAGAAGAACGGTACGTTCTGTTCCAGGCATATGTCACGGATTGCGACTACCCATTCGCTTTCTAGACGGCGAGCCCTGGGGCCGCTCTCGCCGCCGACAATGACCCAGTCGATTCCGACGAGGTCCAAGGAGGGGATCGGGCCGAGGAGCGGCTCGATTGATAGGAAGCGCACCGCTGCCCCAACCTTTGTTAGGTGCCGGGCGCGGAAGGTGTAGCGGTCGTGTTCGATGCTGACGCCAATCCACACGTTCGCTGGCCAATCCAGGTCCTGTCCAAGTTGCTCGAGGCGCTTCGAGCGCTTGGTCAGCACTTGGTACGTGTGTTGCGGTGTGCCGGCCATGACACTGAACACGGCGCGAACAAAAGCGGCTGGTACATCAGGATGGAACAGGTCGCTCATGGAGTTGACAAAGACCATGCGCGGCGCGGACCATCTTTGGGGCAGGCTCAAGACCTCTGGATGCAGTGTCAGGCCAAAGCCCGGACCGCTGGTGCGAGGATCGCCGTCGTTCTGGTACTTCGGTTGACCCATCGCCTTCAGTCGTCGAGCGAGACCGAGGGCGTAGCAGTGGTCGCAACCGTCGGACGTGCGGTCGCAGCCCGTAGTCGGGTTCCACGTCGCCTCAGTCCATTCGATCGCGGCTTCGATCAGCCATTCCCAGGTCCTCGCTGTAGTCGAGCGAGCAGTCTACGGGTGGGCAGTGACGATCAACTTCTGAACGGATCGTAAGGAACGTGGTCGATTCGCGAGGAGGTAGTGCTCGCGGCTGTCGAGGAGACGTCTCCGCCGCGGAGTCCCGACGTGGTTTCGGTGACAACCGCCCCCCGTTGGGGGGCGGGCGTCAGTAGGGGGGTACTCACCCCGTGCCGGGCGACGCGGGGCGAGTCAGGACGACGTCGAGCCCCTCTTGATCTTGCCGCCACCGTGTTGCACGGCGGGCGGGACAGATCGTCGCGGCGCCGCTTGGGTCGGGCGTAGCTTGCGACCCCCCTTGCTGCCGCCCGTCCCCCCAGAGGGGGGACGGTTGCCCTCGGAACTGGTGGTAGAGCCTTTCGGGCGGCCACGACGAACCGGGCCGCGGCGGATCAGCCAGGCTTCGATGTCGGGACGAAGCCAGAGCCGGGCCCTACTTCCTCCGAGATCGATGACGGGGCGGGGCATGTCCGGATACTTATGTAGGTATTGGCTGACGGTGTTTCGGTGGGCCAGGCCGAGCAAGACAGCGACGTCGTTGGCGTCGATCAGGTCTTCGGTGTTTACTCGCGGCATGCCAAAAATATCCTACCAAGGTGCGTCATTGTCACATCCCTCAGGTATAGTACGAAGGTAGGACATAGGTGGCCCCGGGCGGTGCTGGTAACACCCCCGGGGCCTGGCCAAGACCTGGAATGGAGGTCTCGACATGGATCAGACTACGGGCGCGCTGCGACCGTCGCGTAACGGCAGCTGGCAGGCACGGCTGGCCGGCTACCGGCCGCAGGGCATGACGGCGGAGCGGTGGGCGGTGGTGTTGCCCTTCGTGGCTGGCTGCATGGAGCGGCTGGACATGGATGATGGGCCGGGGCGCGCCGGGTGGTGCGGGTGCTGGCCCGACTGTCGGCGTGGGCGGTCGGGGAGGGGCTCCCGCTAGATGTCGAGGTGGTGCTGGATCCCGACACGGTGGAGCGGTTCGTTGCGGTCGGGTTGGCCGATGATCGTTCTCGGGCGACGTACCGGTCGGTGCTGCGGCGGATCGGACCGATGTTGACGAAGCGGGCGCCGTGGGAGGCCAGGTCGCCGGCGGCAGCTCGCCGTCAGGTGGCCCGACCGTACACGGTCGAGGAGATGCGGGGGTTGAGGGCCGACGTGTGGGCGCAGCCGACGGCCGGGTCGGGTGCGGGCGGCTCGGGCGTTGTTGGCTTTGGGGGCGGGGGCGGGGCTGGATGGGCGGTGGGTGGCCAAGGTCACCGCCGCTGACGTGGTCAGTCGGTCGGGGACGGTGTTGGTGCGGGTGGGGGAGCCGGCCGCCCGGGTGGTGCCGGTCTTGCCGGCCTGGGAGGACGAGGTGATTGACCTGGCCGAGACGGCCGGGGGCGAGTTCTTGGTCGGCGGCACCTCCATCGCTCCGCAACCGGGCCGGCGCGCTGGCCGCGTCGATCGTGGTCGCTCACGGACATCCCAAGCTGTCGGCGTCCCGGCTGCGGTCGACCTGGCTGGTCACCCACCTGGCCATGGGTACCCGGCTGCCGGAGCTGGCCAGAGCCGCCGGGCTGCAAGGCGTCACAGTGCTGTCGGATCTGCTGCCCTTCGTCCCAGCCATCGATGAGGCGACGGCGGTCGAGATGCTGCGGGGCCGATCATGAGCGCCCTCGAGCCCCACTCGACGCCTCCGGAGGGCGAGCCGACTACCGGCCACGACCTGCAGCTGGCCTGCGGGATCATCGACCGCTGCCGGCGTCGTTCCTGTCCTTGGAGCCGCTCTTCACGCCGAGACGGGCCGGCATCGCACCCTCGGCTTGCAGGCCCTGCTGGTCGCTTGCCAGCTCAACGGGCTGTCGCGGCATCACAAGGGGCATCTGATCGAGGTGGCCCGGATCATCAACGCCCTCACCGACGACCAACGCGCCCGGCTCGGCATCGACGACCACGACCCGGCCCAAACCTATGACCGGGTGGACCGGACCTTCACCAAGCTGGCCGAAGTCCTCGACGCCGGCCATGGTCGGTGTCGACGCCAAATGGTTCGCCAACGCCCTGGCCCAAGCCGCCGTGCCCGAGGAGTTCCGCCAATCGAGCTCGGTGGCGGTGGACGGCACCGACGTCGAAACCTGGGGTGCCCTGCACGGCGACGCCGTCACCGTCGACCTGGACGGTGAGGCGGCCGACACCCAGTTGATGGACGACGGCGGCGGTGCCCAAACCGAAGAAGCCGGCCCGCAAAGCCAAGGTCCTCGGCGTCGGGCCGACGGCCGTAACCAGTACACCGCCGATCGGGACGCGAGGGCGGGGCACCGCTCTGCCACCAACAGCCGCCCGGCCGGGCCGTATGTCGGCTACGAGCTGCATCTGGCGGTGCAGGCCCGGGACGTGCAAGTGGACCAACTACATCGACAAGGTGAGCCTGTCCGACGAGGTGCCCGGGGTCATCACCTGCCTGGCGCCTGGTCCCCGCCGGGACCCATCGGGGTCGGGCGATCGTCGATGACCTGGTCGCGGCCAAGCAGGCCGGGGCACCCATCGACGATGTGGTTTGGGATCCCGGCTACAGCCTCTGCTCGGCCGGGAACTACTCATCACAAGCTGGCCCAGGCCGGCATCCACCAAACCTTCCAGCCCGTCACCCACCAGCGCGGCGTCCGTCCCTTCTCCGGCGACGCCGTGCTCCTCGACGGCCAGCTGTACTCCAACCTGCTCCCGAACGAGCTGCGGGATCTGCCCATGCCGCCCCGCGGTGCGCCCGAGCCGGTCAAGGTCGAGCACGAAGCCAAGTTCAATCTGCGGGCCCGGTGGCGGATGGTCCGCCACGCCGGCCCTGACGGCGACGGCGCCACCCGGTGGCGCTGCCCGTTCTGCGCCGGCCTGCTCCGGTCCCGCCAGTTCCCGAAGACGATGCGCAGGGCCAAGACCGTGCCGCTCGTCCCGGTGGACGAGGGGTGCGAGCAGTGCTGCGACGGGATCCTGACCGCCATGGCGGCCGAGCTGCCGTGGTGGCAGCGCATCCCGTTCGGGACCACCGCCTGGCGGCTGTCCATGGGCCGCCGCCAGGTCGTCGAGTCGGTCAACGCCGCCCTCAAGGGCACCTTCGCCGATCTGTCCCGCGGGTTCTTCCGGGTGTTCGGCCAGACCAAGATGACCATCCTGCTCGGCTTCACCGTGGCCGGCTACAACCTGGACCGCATCCGCTCCTACCGGGCCAAGCAGCGCGCCCAGCAAGAGGCCAAGCCCGCCCAGCCGAAGCGGCGGCGGGGCACCTGGCAGGACATCGTCGAGCCGACAGCCGCGGCCGCTACCGGGGCGGACGAGAGCCCACCCACCTAGCCAACCGATCCCGAGGCAGTGGCCGGTCGCCGATGGCGGCCGGCTTCAACGCGTCCCCGAATCGGTCGTGACGGGCCTGAGCGGCCGATGCGGCCCGACATGGAGCGCATCGAGACCGCGTGAGAGGCCCCGAACGGCACAAAACCCCGCTGGCGGTTACCGCAGCGGGGTTTCGTGATCATGCGGGACGTTCCCTTTCAAGATCATCCCTGGGTGGAGGTGGCGGGAATCGAACCCGCGTCCTTCGATGCCGCAACGGGCCTTCTCCGAGCGCAGCCGGCGATCAGATCTCGGGCTCCTCGCTCGCCGCCGGCATCGGCAAGGAGCCCCAGTCGACGAAATGTCCCCGCCGGCCCGTCGACAAGACCGGCGAGTAAGCCCTACTTGATGACGCCCGTACCCGACCCGCAGGGCTGGGGCCGGACGGACGGGCTACTTGTTAGGCAGCCAGTGCGAGCTGAGGCTCGGCGTTTGTTTATAGGTTCCGGCTCTTTAACGTGGTTCCGGAGACCACGGCTCGCTTCTCCCAAATTGACAGCCGAAGTCGAAGCCAATCACCCCCATGTCGGGCGCCAGCTCGGTCAACAACCGGGCTCGACGCTCAAGGTCTTGTCAAGGTCCAACCCGTTGATGGTACCGGACCCCGCCGGCCCATCCGCACCAGGGCTTCCAGGTCGGCTGGCAGCACCGCCCCCACGGTGCGATCGTGGTCCACCACCAGGATGACCTGCCGGCCGCCGGTCCGGCCGATCACCTCGAGGGCATCCTCGTCCGGGGCCGCACCGGTGGCGGCGCTGATCGGCAGGGCCACGTCCAGGGGCCGGACCATGTCCCACTGCGGGAACGGGACCGAGCCGAGCGTGTCGCCGAGCAGGACCCCGCCGTAGCCACCGTCCCAGCGTTCCAGCAACCACACCCAGCCCGGGCGACCGCCGGCGTAGGTCTCGGTGAAGGCCCGGACGGTGATCCAACCGGGGGCGGAGCCGACCGGGCGCATGATCTCGGAGATCGGCACGCCGTCCAGGGCGTGGCGGACTCGGCCGAGCTGCCGCTCGACCGCGGGCCGATCCCAGCAGCCACCACCCGACGAAGGCGATGAAAAACCCGTTGATCGGGTCCGTGCCGCGCAGCAGGACCAGGAACCCCGCTCCGACCATCAGGCCGCCGAGTCCCACTCCGGCAGAGGCTGCCACCCGGGTCGCCCGCCAGCGATCGTGGCCGATGCCCCAGACCACTGCGTGCAGCACCCGGCCGCCGTCGAGGGGCGACGCCGGCAGCAGGTTGAACACGGCCAGCACCACGTTGATCACCGCCAGCCAGCCCAGGGCTGACACCGCGAGCCGCCCCCCGCCGCCGGCGACGACGAGCTCCCGAACGACCCACAGCACCCCGCCGACCGCGGCGCTGACCAGCGGACCGACGCCGGCGATGCTGAACTCGATCCGGGGGGATTCGGCGTCGCCGTCGATGCGGGTGATCCCGCCCATCCACGACAGGGTGATCCCGTCGACGCGCAAACCGAAGCGGCGGGCGACGACGGCGTGGCCCAGCTCGTGCAGCAGCACCCCGAAGAGCAACACCACCGCGGTGAGGGCGCCGGCCAGGCCGTAGGCGGTACCCGAGTACCCGGGCGCGTCGATCGGGAAGCGATTGTCGGCCAGGCCCGCGGCCAGCAAGGCGACCATGGCCAGCAGGGTCCAGTTGAGCCCGATCCGGACGCCAGCAAGCCGGCCGAGGCGGATGGTGTCGTTCATGCGTCCAGCGTACGCCTGCGGGTCGCGGTAGCACGGCGCGCCTCCATGTCGGCGTCGCGCGCCGCGATGGCGTGCCGCTTGTCGTAGCGCTTACGGCCCCGGGCCAACGCCAGGTCGACCTTGGCCCGGCCCTCCTTGAAGTACATGGACAGGGGCACCAGGGTCAGCGGGTCCTGGGTGGTGCGCCGGGCCAGCTCCTCGATCTGGCGGCGGTGCAGCAGCAGTTTGCGCCGGCGGTCGGGGTCGGTGGCCCCGAACCCGGAAGCGAACGTGTAGGGGGGGACGTGCATCCCGTACAGCCACACCTCGCCGTCGTCGACCCGGGCGTAACTGTCCCGGAGCTGGGCCTTGCCCTCCCGCAGCGACTTGACCTCGCTGCCGACGAGCACGATGCCGGCCTCGTAGGTGTCGAGGATGTCGTAGTCGTGACGGGCCCGCCGGTTCTGGGCCACCGGGCGACCTCGGCGCCTTTGGCGGCCGGTTTGGGGGCGGGGGCCATGGCCTAGTCACGGTAGCGTCGGGGCCGTGCTTGTGCTCGGAAAAAGGATCCTCGACGAGATGGTCGCCGACGCCTTGGACGGCTAGCCCCTCGAGGCGTGCGGCCTCCTGGGCGGATCGGTCGAGGAACCAGGAATCGCCCGGATCGATGCGTGCTACCCGACCGTCAACGTCGCCGCTTCCGCCCGGATCTACGAGGTCGACCCGCTCGGGCTGCTGCGAGCCGACCGCGCCGCCGAGGCCGCGGGCGGAGAACTGGTCGGGGTGTACCACTCGCACACCCACACCGACGCCCGACCGTCGCCGACGGACGTGGCCCAGGCGCCCGACCCGGATTGGCATTACGTATTGGTGTCGCTCCGCGACACCAGCCCGAGCGTCCGCAGCTGGCGGATCCAGGACGGGAAGATCACAGAGGAGCCAGTCGTTCTACAATGGTGACAAGAGGAGTCGACTTTGTGGTCGGCTCCCGGTTCTCACCCTTGGAGAGCCCGTGTCCGTCGATGTCCGCTTGCCCACCGTCCTGCGACCCGCTGCTGGGGGCCAGGCCGTCGTGGTGACCGAAGGCGCCACGGTCGGCGAGGTGTTCGACGACCTGATCCGGCAGCACCCCAAGTTGCGGGACCAGCTGCTGACCCCCGACGGGGAGCTGCACCGGCATCTCAACATCTTCCTCAACGACGACGACATCCGCTATCTGGGCAAGCTCGACGCCAAGGTCGGCGAGCAAGACACCCTGACGTTGATGCCCGCGGTCGCGGGAGGCTGAGGCGTGGCCCGCTACGAGAGCATCCTCGACCTCATCGGCAATACGCCGATGGTCGACATCAGCGCCCTCAGCCCGAACCCACGGGTGGCCATCGTGGCCAAACTGGAGGGGTGGAACCCGGGCGGTTCTGTCAAGGACCGGGCGGCCAAGACCATGATCGACGAGGCGGAGAAGGACGGCAGCCTGCGGCCCGGGCAGCAGATCATCGAATCCTCGTCGGGGAACACCGGTATCGCCCTGGCGATGATCGCCAAGGTCAAGGGCTATCCGATCAAGATCGTGCTGCCCGAGAACGTGTCGGTCGAGCGCCGCCAGCTGCTCGAGTCGTGGGGAGCGGAGATCATCGACTCGCCCGGCTCCGAAGGTTCCAATGGGGCCATGCGACGGGCGCAGGTCCTCGCGGCCGAGCACCCGGAGTGGTGGTTTCCCTACCAGTACGGCAACCCGTCCAATCCCAAGGCCCATTACGAGGGGACCGGCCCGGAGATCTGGCGGGACTGCCCCGAGATCACCCATTTCATCGCCGGCCTGGGTACGGCGGGGACCCTGATGGGCGTCGGGCGGTTCCTCAAGGAGCGCAACCCCAACATCCAGGTGTGGGCGGTGCAGCCGCCGGCCGGTGAGATGGTCGACGGTCTCAAGAATCTCGACGAGGGCTTCATCCCGCCCGTGTTCACCGACAACGACGGGTTCGAACTGCTCGACCGCAGCAAGATCGTGGGGCCCCGCGAGAGCGTCGAATGGACCCGCCGGCTGGCGGACGTCGGCATCTTCGCGGGCATCTCGTCCGGCGCCATCATGGCCGCGGCCGCGAAGTGCGCCGAGGAGATCGACGAAGGGGTCATCGTCACCATCGTCTGCGACGGCGGATGGAAGTACCTGTCCACTGGCGTGTGGACCGACGACATCGACGCGGTCACCGAGCGCGCCAAGCGAGTGATCTACTTCTGATCCTGAGGAGGCCATCCGGGGTCGGCGTCGTCACCGTTACCGCGCTGGTCACCATGTCATTGGGGGCGTGCGGCGGCTCCAGCCACCCGAGGTCAGTCCCCGCGGCGCCGACCACCACAGTCGCCGCCTCGACTTCGACCACCGCGGGTGCGGCGCCGGCAGCGGCGGCGTGGGTCACCTTCGGCCACGACAGCTCCCGCCGCGGGGTCGACCCCACCGCACCAGCGCTCGGTGCGGTGCAGCCGCCGTGGACCAGCCCGAAGCTCGACGGCGCCGTCTACGCCCAGCCGCTCGTGGTGGGATCGGCGGTGATCGTGGCCACCGAAGACGACTCCGTGTACGCCCTCGACGCCGCGACCGGTTCCATTCGCTGGGTTCGCCATCTGGCGTCGCCGGTGGCCGGATCCTCGCTCCCGTGCGGCAACATCGACCCGTCCGGGATCACTGGTACACCGGTCGCTGATCCGTCGGCGGGGATCGTCTGGGTGGTCACCTTCTCCCGGCCATATGTCCACACCCTCTGGGGCCTCGACCTCGACACCGGCGCCGTCGCCAGCTCCCGCCCCGCCGACCCTCCCGGAGCCGACGCCCGAGCCGAGCAGCAGCGGGGCGCGCTGGCCCTGACGGGATCCATGGTCTACATCCCCTATGGCGGCCTCTTCGGCGACTGCTCCGACTACCACGGGTGGGTGGTGGGGTTGAGCGTCGCCCACCCCGCTGACGCCACACCGACGACCTACAAGACGCCGGCCGCGGAGGCTGGCATCTGGGCGCCGGCGGGCCCGGTGGTGGCGGCCGACGGCAGCCTGCTGCTGACCACCGGCAACGGCGTTCCGGTGGGGGTGGACGGCCAGGCCAACAGCGTGCTGCGCCTGACCCCGGCCTTGGCGGTCCAGGACTTCTTCACCCCGTCCAACTTCGCCTCCCTCTCCGCCGCGGATCAGGATCTGGGGTCGACGGCCCCGGCCCTGCTGCCGAGTGGGCAGGTGTTCCAGATCGGCAAAGCGGGCGTCGGGTACCTGCTCGACGGTGGTCACCTGGGGGGACTGGGTGGGGCACTTACCTCGACCAGGATCTGCGGGGGCGGCTTCGGCGGCACCGCAGTCGACGGAACTGTGGTGTTCGTGGCCTGCTTCGACGGCCTCTATGCCGTCCAGGTGGGATCGGGCCCGTCGCTCTCGGTGCAGTGGTCGGCGACCGGATCGCGCCCGGGGCCACCGATCGTCGCCGGCGGCGACGTGTGGGTGGTCGAGTCTGACGGGACGCTGGTGGCTCGGTCGGAGACGACCGGCGTGGTGCAGTACCGCCACTCCATCCAGGTGGCGGGATCCTTCCCGAGCCTGGCGGCAGCGGACGGTCGGCTCTTCGCGGCCGACGGCGACCGGGTGGCGGCGTTCGACGGGGTGTGACGGAGCTGCTTATGACCGGCGCCGCCGCCGCCGCTGGCTAGGCTGCCTCGACGATGGATGACCGCCCGATCGGCGTGTTCGACAGCGGATTTGGCGGCCTGACCGTGGCCCGGGCGGTGATCGATCTGCTTCCCGAGGAGCACCTGGTGTACGTCGGCGACACCGGCCGCTACCCCTACGGGCCCCGTCCGTTGGACGAGGTACGGGAGTTCGCCCTCCAGATCACCACCAAGTTGCGCGCTGAGCACGACGTCAAGATGGTGGTGGTGGCGTGTAACACCGCCGCGGCCGCCGGCCTCTCGCGGCTGGCCGACGCGGTCGACGTCCCGATCATGAGCGTGATCGAGCCGGGGCTGCGGGCGGCCTGGCGGGCCACCGAGACCGGCCGGGTCGGCGTCATCGGCACCGTCGGGACGATCCGTTCCGGCGCCTACCAGCGGGCCGCGGCCCGGCTGGATCAGAGTGCGGCCGTGGATCTGACATGCGCCGCCTGCCCCGGTTTCGTGGAGTTCGTCGAACGAGGCGAGACCGACTCCGACCAGGTGTACGTCCTGGCCGAACGGTTGCTGGCGCCCATCCGGGAAGCCAAGGTGGACACCCTCCTGCTCGGCTGCACCCACTACCCGTTTCTGGCTCGCACCATCAGCGATGTGGTCGGTCGTGAGGTCGTCCTCGTCAGCTCCGCGGACGAGACGGCATTCGAGCTGCGAGCCGCCCTGTCGGGGACCGACCTCGGTGGAGATCCCACCACGCCCGGCACCCACACCTGGATCTCGTCCGGCGACACCGACACCTTCCGCCGGCTCGGCCGCACGCTGCTCGGTCCCGAGATCGACCAAGTGGCCGCGTGGGACCCTCGCGGGTGAGCCTGACCGTCACCGTCCTTGGCTGCGACGGCTCCTACCCGGGGCCGGGTGGGGCGTGCAGCGGCTACCTCCTGTCGTGCGACGGCACCCACCTGTGGATGGACGCCGGGAGCGGCACGCTGGCCAACCTGCAGCGCTACGTGGCCATCGAAGAAGTCGACGCGGTGGTGATCTCGCACCAGCACCCGGACCACTGGACCGACCTCGAGCACTTCGCCGTGGCCTGCCGGTGGGTCCTGGGCCGCACCGGCATACCGATGTTCGGGCCCGACGGCCTGCGGGGATTGACCCGGGTGGGACGCGCGGCCGAGGTGTTCGACTGGCACGCGGTAGGCGATGGCGATCGAGTGGAGATCGGACCGCTGCGCCTGACCTTTTCACAGACCGATCATCCGGTGCCGACGCTGGCGATGCGGGTCGACGGCGCCGGGCGCAGCGTGGGCTACTCTGCCGACTCCGGTCCCGCCTGGGGCCTGGCGTCGCTCGGCCCAGGACTGCACCTGGCCTTGTGCGAGGCCACGTTCTTGTCCGCAGAGGAGGGCACCGTGCAGCATCTCAGCGCCCGGCAGGCCGGGTTGACGGCCCGGGAGGCCGGCGTGGATCGGCTGGTCATCACCCACCTCGGTCCCCGCGTCGACCGGGCCGCGGCGCGGGCCGAGGCGGTCGCCTCGTTCGGCGCCGATGTCACCGTCGCCTCGATCGGCGATCGGTACCGGGCGTGACGGGTTTGCGAGTGGACGGGCGCGAACCCGACGACCTGCGACCGGTGGAACTGGTCCGGGACTACACCGCGTTCGCGGCGGGTTCCGTCCTCATCCGCATGGGCAAGACGGTCGTGCTGTGCACCGCGTCGGTCGCGGACGAAGTGCCCCGCTGGATGCGCAACACCGGGCGGGGCTGGGTGACCGCCGAGTACTCGATGCTGCCGGGCGCCTCGCCGGAGCGGATCGAGCGGGAGGCGGCCCGCGGGCGCCAGTCGGGGCGCACCCAGGAGATCCAGCGGCTCATCGGCCGGTCGTTGCGGGCTATCACCGACCTCGAGGCCATGGGCGAGGTGCAGATCACCCTGGACTGCGACGTGCTCCAGGCCGACGGTGGCACCCGGACGGCCAGTGTCTGCGGGGCCTACGTGGCGCTGCACGACGCCTGCACCCGGTTGGTCGGCAGCGGCCGACTCAAGGTGCACCCGCTGCGTGAGGCCTGCGCGGCCGTGTCGGTCGGGGTGGTCGACGCCCTGCCGATGCTAGATCTGGCCTACGGGGAGGACAGCCGAGCCGAAGTGGACATGAACGTCGTGATGACCGCCTCAGGCCGTTTCGTCGAGGTGCAGGGGACCGCCGAAGGCACTCCGTTCACGCGAGGCGAGCTCGAGGAGCTCCTGTCGCTCGCGGAGCACGGCATTGCCGCCCTGCTCGACTATCAGCGGGCCGTCCTGGCCGATCCGCCGCCGGCGAGGGTGTGACCGTTCGCAACCGAGGATCGGCGCGGCGGGGGCGAGTGTCGCCCGGGCGCGGGTGAAGGCGGCATGGCCGGCCCGGCGGGCGCCCAACCCCGCCGAGTTCGCCGGGGCGGACCAGGAGTTGGCGGAGACGCTCGACTCGCTGGATGGCGCGGAAAACTACGCCGGCTGGATCTTCGATCTGATCCGGCCCCACCTGGGTCCGACCGTGCTCGAGGTCGGCGCCGGCCACGGGACCTTCACCGACATGTTGGCCGGAGAGCACCGGGTCGTGGCCACGGAATTGTCGCCCCGTTGCATCGAGATCCTCCGCGATCGCTTCGCCGGGCGGCCGGGGGTAGAGGTGGTGGCCGCTGACGTCTCGGGGGCGCTGTCGCACGGCCCGTTCGACGCGGCGGTGCTCATCAACGTGCTGGAGCACATCGAGGACGACGCGCTGGCCCTGCGGGAGCTGGGGTCCGCCCTGCACCCGGGCGGGCGGCTGATCCTATGGGTGCCGGCGTTCATGAGCCTCTACACTGACTTCGATCGTCGTATCGGTCATCACCGTCGATATCGGCTGCGCGAACTTCGACTAAGGCTGACGGAGGCAGGTCTCGACCCGGTGGACATGCGTTACGTGAACTTCGTCGGGGGCGTCGTGTGGTGGATTCTCGCCCGGCAGCTTCGGCGCAATCCGACCTCGCCCGCGCGCACCCGGGCGTTCGACCGCATCGCCGTGCCGGTGGTGCGCCGGGTGGAGCGTCACCTTCGACCGCCGTTCGGCCAGTCGATCTTCGCGGTCGCCGTCCGCCCTCGCTAGGACCACATGGCGAATCCGGCGACGACGAACAACTCGAGTGTGGGCCGCGACCAACAGGTAGCTCCGGTCGACCCCAGCCCACCCGCCGGTAGTGCCAACCGCCTTCTCGATGGGGAGTCAGGCCGTCATTTCCGGACGCCCGAGCGCACGCGGGCGGACGTGGCGGCCCGGGTCCGCCGACTTGCCGGCGGCGTGCGGCCGCTCCTGCGCGTGGAATGGCTCTTCGTGTTGGCCCTCGCCGTCGGCGCCGCCATTCGGGTGGTGGCCATGCTCGGCTTTCGGCCGGTGCTGTGGGTCAACGACGGGTTTGAGTACGTCGGCGTCGCCCTTCGCTTCCAGGCCTACCCGATCCGGCCGTCGGGCTACAGCGCGTTCCTTCGGGTGCTGCTGCCGTTTCACAGCCTGGCACTGGTGGCCGCCTTGCAACACGCCATGGGGCTGGGGGTCGCCGTCCTCCTGTACTCCTTGCTCCGCCACTGGCGAGTGCCCCGACGGCTGGCCGCGGTGGCCTGCTTCCCGGAGCTCCTCGACATCCACCAGGTGCAACTGGAGCACCACGTGATGTCGGACACGCTGTTCTTGTTCCTTCTGGTCGCCGCGGTGACGCTGCTCGCCTGGCAGCATCGGGTGTCGACATTGTTCGCCGGTCTGGCGGGTTTGTCGCTTGCGTTGGCGAGCCTCACGCGCACCGTCGGTGTTCCGGTCCTCATCTTGGGCGGATTGTTCTTGCTTATCCGCTGGGCCGGCTGGCGGCCGCTCGTGACCTACCTCCTGCTCGCCGTCCTGCCTCTCGGTTTGTATGCCGCCTGGTTCGATCACGAGCACGGCTCGGTCGCCCTGACGACGTCGGATGGGATCTTCCTCTACTCCCGGGTCATGCAGTTCGCCGACTGTGCCATCATCAAGCCCCCCGTCACCGTCGCCATGCTCTGCGATCCGCGTCCCGTTCGGGCGCGCCCGGTCTCATCGGACTACATCTGGCATACATCGCCCCTCGACCACCTTCCTGGAACCGGCGGAGAGACCGCCATTCCAGCCCAGCGCTTCACTCAGCTGCGAAACGATCGGGCACTCTCCTTCGCGATCGACGCCATCGTCGCCCAGCCTGGCGGCCTTCTGAGCACCACGTGGCGAGGATTCATAAAGAGCTTCACGTGGACTCGGGTTCCATTTCCGAGCGCTCAGGACGTCCATGCCGATCTGTTCTCCAGTGATCCCGTCAGAGTTCCCCTTAGTCGTGTCTTCGTTGTCGGTGGCACCGCTGGCCACGACACGAGCACGTATCAGAACGGTCCTGCTGATACGCGGCTCGTGAAGCCGTATGCCGGCATCGTTATGGGCTATCAAAAGGCAGTATTCGTGCCAGGACCCGTCCTGGCGTTGCTGCTGGCTATCGGCCTGGCGGCGCTGGCCGCAGTCTGGCGCCACGATCGCCGACGTTGGCAGGTGCTTCTACTGTGGGCTGTGGCGATGTCGATGCTGGTCCTGCCCGTGCTCACCGCCCAGTTCGGCAACCGGTATGTCGTGCCGGCCGTGCCGTTTGCTGCTGCCGCGGCAGCCCTTTCACTCGTAATCCTGGTGCCGAAGCTGTCAACGGTTCGAAACGGCGGTACGCCAGACGGACCTGACTTCGTTCTGGCCACCGCCAATCCCGACAAGGCCCGAGAGATCGCCGACATACTCGGGCCGGCGGTGCATCTCATTCCCAGACCGTCGGATGTCGAGGACGTGGAGGAGACGGGCGAGACCCTTCTTGACAACGCCCGGCTCAAGGCCCGCGCTCTGGTCGCGGCGACTGGCCAGCCGGCGATCGCGGACGACACCGGGCTGGAAGTCGATGGTCTCGGCGGTCAACCAGGCGTGTATTCCGCTCGCTACGCGGGTGAGGGCGCAACCTACGCCGACAATGTGGCCAAGTTGCTCACCGAGTTGGACGGCGCAGCCGCGGACGCCCGCCGGGCCCGCTTCCGGACGGTCGCCGTGGCGGCGTGGCCCGACGGTCGTGAGCTGGTCGCGGAGGGCCGGGTGGAAGGTGTCGTTGCCGCGGAGCCCAAAGGTCGCGGGGGCTTCGGCTACGACTCGGTTTTCGTTCCCCTTGACGGTGATGGGCGCACCTTTGCGGAGATGACGCCAGGCGAAAAGCATGCCCTATCGCATCGCGGTCGCGCCTTCGGGCAACTCGCGATGGCGATGGGAGCGATCCCGCCGGAGCGTGGTGCCGAGCAGCCGTGAATTGTCTCTCAGTCATCGTGCCGTGCTTCAACGAGTCGGCGACGATCGAGGAAATCCTGGCACGGGTGCTGGCGTCACCGTATGTGGCCGAGGTCATTGTCGTCGACGACGGCTCCACGGATGACACCGTGATGATTGCGGAGTCGCTGTCCGATCCTCGGCTTCGGGTGTTGCGCCAACCCCACAACATGGGGAAAGGAGCCGCGCTGCGAAAGGGTTTTCACCAGGCGACCGCCGAGTTCGTGATTGTCCAGGACGCAGACCTCGAGTACGACCCGGCGGAATATGACATTCTGCTCGAGCCGCTACTCGCGGGTAGGGCCGACGTGGTGTTCGGGTCACGGTTCATGAGCAATCGACCCCATCGGGTTCTCTACTACTGGCACAGCGTCGGCAACCGGATATTGACCACGGCATCGAATGCCTTTACCAACCTCAACCTGACGGACATGGAGACCTGCTACAAGGTCTTCCGTCGCGAGGTGATCCAGAGCTTCGAGTTGCGTGAGGATCGGTTCGGTTTCGAACCGGAGATCACCGCCAAGGTGGCCAAGGGTCGATGGCGCATCTATGAGGTCGGCATCAGCTACTCGGGACGCAGCTACGCCGAAGGCAAAAAGGTCGGATGGCGCGACGGCGTCCACGCCGGGAGGTGCATCGTCCGGTACTCCAGGCTGTGGGACCGGATCTTCGGCCCGTAGACCGGCGCAGAGGGACGCCACCGCCGAACCTGGGAGGCGCAGTTTGAGCCCGTGGCTGCGCGATCATGGCCATGGAGTTCTCCCATGCCCATCTGCGTCCCCTCCCGTCGTCCCCTGAGCGCCGAGGCCCGGACGCGTCCCGCTATCGGACCCCGGTGACGGCGGCGGGGTCGGCTCCCAGCCCGAACTGGCCGGGCGAACCTGACACCGAAGGAGAGGGCCCGGCACCCCCGTTGCCGCCATCGACGGCGACCTCCGCCGAGCCGCTGGGGTCCAGCCCGGGCGGCGGCCAAGGCGCCCCACCGGGCCGACGACGGCGCGGCTTGCGGGGACTGTTGCCGGCGCCCATCTGGCAGGTCGGTCGCCTGCTCTTGCTCGCCCTGATCGTCGAATATCTGGTCGTTCCCCAGCTGGCCGGCCCCCGCAAAGTCGTGCACCTGATCACCCAGGTAAACCCGCTCCTCCTCCTCGCCGGTGTGGCGCTGGAAGCCGCCGCCCTGCTCTCGTACTCGGAGCTGGCCCGTACCGTGCTGCCGCCTGAGAGTGGCCTGAGCCTGTTCACGGTGTTCCGCATTCAGCTCACCACCTTGTCCGTGAGCCACTGCGCACCAGGCGGCTCGGCGACTGGATCGGCGCTGGGTTTCCGGCTCCTTACGCAGGCGGGGGTGGCTCGCACCGACGTGGGGTTCGCCTTGGCGACGCAGGGGATCGGATCCGCGGTGGTGCTCAACGTGATCCTCTGGGTGGCCCTGATCGTTTCGATACCGGTGTGGGGCTTCTCAGCCGTGTATCTGTTGGCCGCCGCTGTCGGTGCCGTCCTGCTCGGCGTGTCCGGATTCCTGCTCTACCTCTTCACCCGCGGCGAGCAACGGGTGGGGGCGACCTTCGAGCACGCCGCCGAGCGGATCCCGTTCGTGGACGGCGCGGCGATGCGCCAATCGTTCGTCAGTGTCTCCCGCCGGCTCAACCAGCTCGGCCAGGATCGGCGGCAGTTGATGCGAGCGGTGCTCTGGGCGGCCGCCAACTGGCTGCTGGATGCCGCCTCCCTGGAGGTGTTCGTTGGCGCCTTCGGCCATTGGGTCAATCCCGACGGACTGCTGGTCGCCTACGGCCTCGCCAACGTGCTGGCGGCCATCCCGCTGACTCCCGGGGGCCTCGGCGTCATCGAGGCCACCTTGACATCCATCCTGGTCGGATTCGGGACTCCCCGAGCCGTGGCCACCCTGGGGGTGGTCGGCTACCGCCTCATCAACTTCTGGGCTCCGATCCCGCTCGGCGGTCTCGCCTATCTTTCGCTTCACGTCGACCCGGGCGGCCCCAAGAGTGGGTGGCGGGGGCGCATCCAGGCGGCCGGGCGGTGGCTGATCGGGCCGTTCGGGGCGGGTTGGCGACGACTCCTCCACAAGAGCGGCAGCTCATGACTGAGCCGCGGTCGCCCTAGCGGCTATTGTTCTGCGGCGAGGGAGTGGCTCCGGGGCGCGGACCTGGGGACAGGAAGGTAGCGATGGCTCGATCTTGGCGCGCCCCGTTGCGGACGCGAGCATGCACCATCATTGGGGCCGTCGCCCTGCTGGCGGGCCTCACCGCGGTCGTGGCCCGTCCGGCGGTGGCGGCGGCGGCGTCCACTCCCGTGTCCCCCGGATACTGGCTGGCCGCATCGGACGGGGGGGTGTATCAGTTCGCCACCACCAACTTTGGGTCCATGCGCGGTCACGCCCTTAACTGGCCCGTCGTGGGCAGCGCCACGACGCGGAACGGACTCGGGTACTGGCTGGTTGCCGCCGACGGCGGGATTTTCTCATTCGGTGACGCCGTGTTCCACGGATCGACGGGTGGAATCCGGCTGGCCCAGCCGATCGTCGGCATGGCCGTTGATCCCGCCACTGGCGGATACTGGCTGGTCGCCCGAGACGGAGGCGTGTTCAGCTTCGACGCGCCATTCCGCGGGTCGACGGGCAATATTCGCCTCAATCAGCCGATCGTCGGCATGGCGGCGACCCCGGACGGTCAGGGCTACTGGCTGGTTGCGTCGGACGGTGGCGTCTTCTCGTTCGGCAGCGCGCGGTTCCACGGGTCGACGGGCCACATCCGCCTCAACCGGCCGGTCGTCGGCATGGCCACCACCCCCAACGGCGCGGGCTACTGGCTGGCCGCCTCGGACGGGGGGATCTTCACCTTCGGCAACGCCGGGTTCCACGGCTCGACGGGCAACATCCATCTCAACCGGCCGATTGTCGGCATGGCTGCCACCGCCAACGGTCAGGGCTACTGGCTGGTGGCTTCGGACGGGGGGATGTTCACCTTCGGCAATGCCCCCTTCCTCGGGTCGACCGGAGGCAACCCCGGTCCCGCTCCGATCGTCAGCGTGTCGACGACCACCCACGGCGGCTTCGTGTTCCCACCCGGGGGCACCGGCTACGACGTGTCGCAGTGGCAGTGCAACAGCATCCCGGCGGTTGCCCAAAGCGTCGCGATCGTGCAAGTCAGCGGGGGGGCGATCAACAATCCCCCAAATCCTTGCTATGCCGCCGAGGCCCGATGGGCCGGCCCCAACATGTCCGCCTACATCTACATGGGCGGCCTGCCGAGCCCGGCACCTCCCGAGTCACAGCCTGGTGCTTGCGGCGGCAATGTGAACTGCGAGAGCTACAACTTCGGCTGGTCCTGGGCCCAGCACTGGGTTGCTCACTCCCGCAGCCTCGGCTTCAGCCCAACGCTGTGGTGGTTGGACGTCGAGTTCACGGGCTGGTCAGTTGGAAGCGCCTACACGGCCAGCAACGCAGAAGTGATCAAGGGAGCCGTCGCCGGCCTACGCGCCACCGGGGTGACCCCCGGGATCTACTCGACGTCCCTGCAGTTTGGGGACATCGCCGGCTCGCTCACCTTCCCGAACATCGCCCTGTGGATACCCGGGGCGGGCAACCTGTCCGGGCCGGGCTACTCGGCAATCAACTACTGCACCTCTCCGGCCTGGGCGCCGCGCTTCGCGGGCGGGACCGTCGTCCTCGTCCAGTACGGGTACGGAGGATCCGGATACACCGGACCCCCGTCGCCGTACGACCTCGATTACGCCTGCCCGTAGTCGGAGGGGTCGGGTGCGGGCGAGAGGACTCGAACCTCCACCCCTCTCGGGACCAGGACCTAAACCTGGCGCGTCTGCCAGTTTCGCCACGCCCGCGTGGGGACGGAGCGTACCGCGGTTGCAGGTGCCGGACTGGCGGGCACCTACCTGTCTCGAACCCGATACCCTCAGCGCATGCCTGCTGTGAACCCAGTGTCAGTGACCGCCCAGATTGCCGGATCCGAGCGAGTCGGGGAGGTGTACCAGCGCCTCCTCCGGAATCGGATCGTGTTCCTCGGCACCGAAGTCGACGACACCAACGCCAACCTCATCTGCGCCCAGCTGCTACTACTGGCCGCAGAGGACGCCACCCGCGACATCAGCCTGTACATCAACTCGCCTGGCGGCTCGGTGACCGCCGGCCTGGCCATCTACGACACCATGCAGTACGTGCCCTGCGACGTGTCAACGGTGTGTATGGGCCTGGCGGCGTCGATGGGCCAGTTCCTGCTGTGTGCCGGGGCCAAAGGGAAGCGGTTCTCTCTGCCGCACTCCAGGATCCTCATGCACCAGCCGTCTGGTCAGGCGCAGGGTCAGGCGGCCGACATCGCCATCCAGGCCGAGCAGATCGTCTACCTGAAGAAGATGATGGCCGAGCGGATCTCGTTCCATACCGGCCAACCGGTCGAACGGATCGAGGCCGACTCGGATCGCGACCGCTGGTTCACCGCGGAAGCGGCCAAGGAATATGGCTTCATCGACCAGGTCATCGAACGAGCAGCCGACGTCGCCGAACCCACCCCAGCCTGACCCCGTTCGCCGGGGACCGGGCTGCGGGGACGGCCTCTCGTCGTTCGTTGCCCAGTCTGGAAAGGGCGGCACGGCTACCATTTGCCGGATGGCATGGAGTGAGGTGACCGTCACCGCCCCCACGCGCAGTGGCGGTGAGCCGGAGGAGTCGCGTGCCGAGTGACTACTGTCGCCGCCTACCGCTCCCAGCGAGAGCTGTTTGCCAACCTGACCCTCCGGGAACTCCGATCCAAGTACAAGCGGTCGTTCCTGGGTTGGGCCTGGTCGCTGGTCAACCCCCTGGCGATGATGTTCGTCTACACCGTCGTCTTCAAGCTGTTCCTCCGAGTCACACCGTCCGCTGGCAAGCCGAGCGGTCTCAACGTGTTCGCCTTGTGGCTCCTCTGCGGGATGTTGCCGTGGATCTACTTCCAGAGCAGCGTCTCCGGGTGCATCAACAGCCTGACCGCCAATGCCAACCTGATCAAGAAGACCTACTTCCCTCGGGAACTGCTACCCGCTGCCACCGTGGGGGCCAACCTCGTCTCCCATGCCATCGAGATGGGACTTCTGCTGGTCGCCTTGGTCGGCTTCGGGGATTGGCGGGCGTTGGAGTTCCTGCCCATGACCCTGGTGTTGATGCTGATCATGGCGGTATTCGCCCTCGGCTTTGGTCTCTTACTTGGCGCGCTCAATGTGTACTTCCGGGACATCGAGCACTTCATGTCGATCATCTTCCTGGTGTGGCTGTACATGACCCCGATCATCTACCCGCTCACGACCCACGGAGTGGCTCGCTACGCGACCATCCTGAAGCTCAATCCGATGACCGATGCGGTTCTGTGCTACCGCAACACGCTCTACAACGGCACCATGCCGGGCCCGCTGGAGCTGGGGTACTTCGCCGCATGGGCCGTGGCCCTCTTCTTCGTCGGTCGCTACGTCTTCAACCGGCTCGAAGGCGGGCTGGCGGAGGAACTGTGACGCTACCCGTCGCCGTCGAGGCCGTCGAGGTGTCGAAGAAGTTTCGCCTGATCAAGGAGCGGAACAACTCGCTCAAGGCGACGATCCTGCGCGGTCGCCGACTCGTCTCCGAGGACTTCTGGGCGCTCCAAGACGTCTCCTTCGAGGTGTTCGAGGGGGAGATGTTCGGCCTGATCGGGGAGAACGGCTCCGGCAAGAGCACCATGCTCAAATGCTTGACCAAGATCCTGCGCCCCGACCACGGCACGGTGGCGTTGCACGGGAAGGTGTCGGCGTTGCTCGAGTTGGGCGCCGGCTTTCATCCGGAGCTGTCCGGCCGGGAAAACGTGTTCCTGAACGGCGCCATCCTCGGGCTGTCACAGAAGGAGCTGCGGCTCCGCTTCGAAGAGATCGTCGACTTCGCCGGCATCGGGAACTTCATTGACGAGCCGGTGAAAAACTACTCGTCGGGGATGTACGTTCGGCTCGGCTTCTCCGTGGCCATCAACGTCGATCCCGACATCCTGTTGGTCGACGAGGTACTGGCCGTCGGCGACGAGAACTTCCAGCGGAAGTGCAACGAGAAGTTCGCGGAGTTACGCAGCAACGGCAAGACCATCGTGCTGGTCAGCCACGGCTTGGCGGCGGTGCAGAACCTTTGCGACCGAGCAGCCTGGTTTAGCCATGGGCGCCTCATGAGAATCGGGCCGCCGAGAGAAGTCATCGAGGCTTATACCGAGACCGTTGAGGTCAACCGGTTGGACGACGCCGAGGGTCATCAGCGGTGGGGTTCGGGCGAGGGTCGCATCGTCCTCGTGGAGCTGCTGGTGGGTACCGGGCAACACGCGACCCGGCTACACAGCGGCGAGACGGCTGCCCTGCGGGTGCACTACGAGATGCAGGAGGCCATCGAACGTCCGGTGTTCGGTCTCAGCTTCACGACGGTGGACGGCTTTTGCGTCAGCGCACCGACAAGCCGCGACGTGGACTGCGTTCCAGAAAAGCTCGAAGGCAGCGGCTATATCGATGTGGTCTTTCACTCCGTCCGCTTGCTGCCCGGCACGTACGATCTATCGGTCGCGCTTACCGATTTCAGCTCCCTGCACACCTACGATCACCGGAGCAACATGCTGCGCTTCGATGTCGAGCGAGGCCCGATCCGCGAGACGCAGGGTGTCGTGTCGTTGGGCGGGCTCTGGAAGATTGGGGACCTGGTCGCGGGCGGCTGACGCCGCGACCGTTACGGCATGAGGTAAGCGGCTGTCGGCGTAATCGGGTTTGTGGCCGTGACGATTACGTCCTGGGGGCGATAGCCGTGCCACTGAAGGCAGCTACCAACCCGTACGTCGACTTGCATCCCCGACCGTGGGAGTGTCGTGAGAGTGATGATGTGTCCTGCATGCGATGAGTCGTGGTCGGCGATCATGAGCTGATCGTTGCCGAGCGGTCGGGCGGTATCGATAGCCAACCACTCGTACGCAGAAAGGTTGGTGGTGGCCGAAACCTGTAAGGCGAACACATTGGATACCGACGTGACGAAGGCATCGACGGCGCCTTCAGCCGATCCGTGTACGACGAGGTGGGCCCTTCCGTCCAGCGTTGTGATGTGCCGGGTGGCCTCGCTACTTATTGCCCCCGTCGGGCCCGGCAGGATCGAGGCCGTTCCGTCAGCCGCGATGGCATAGATGCCGACTGACATCGGACTTCCAGGCGGGAGGGCTAAGGAGAAGCCGCTCACCTTCGCGTCGACCAATCTGCGGGCGGTGACAACATCTGGTCGGGCAATATTCGGCACCGCTGAAGCAATCACCCTTCCACTTGCGACGGCTACAACCTGTGCAACTGGTTTGCCGTTCCGGGCGCTTACGGCCCACCCCCGAATGGCCGTATCTGGCAACGGCTTCAGGTAGGCCCGGACGGCCTGCCGACGGGCTTGCGCAGATGGCGGGTCGAGAAAGTTTGGTATGTCTCCCCACGTGCAGGAGGGTCCGGCAAAGTACAGGCCGGTTGTGACGGGACGTTCTGTAAGGAAAGGCAAGTTGTTGGTGTGGTGCGGCAGATCATCCCGGAGCAACAGCAGTTGGCCTCCGATATCAACCAGGGGTGAGTAGTGGTCCAGCAAATACTGGGATACTTCGTAGTGTCGGACGGGGTTGATAACGCCGTCCCAGCTCGGAAGGCCAAAGAGCGAGTCCGTGTAGATAACCACCGGCGGCCGGCTTGCTTGCAGATCGGATATTAAGTCGCGCTGTGACGCGGCCGTTATAGCCATGCTTACATGAAAGAACCGGGTACCGGGCCGGCGAGACAAGAGATAGTAGAGGACGCCGAGTTCATTGGCGAAATCGAATACTGGCTGCTGCGGCCCTGCATAGGTATTTAGAAGGTTGCGAAGGTCGACGATCTGGGCCAAGTCGACAGACCCGGGCGTGGTGTAGCCGAGGCGAGGAACGTCTGTCGGGGGGGGCGTAGGGGCACTGGCGTGCAGCCGTCCCGGGACGTGCCACAGGAGGCTCAATGGACCGGGAGCGAGAAGCACGACGAGCCCGAATGCCAAGCAGGCGGTTGGGTATCCGACGCTCAACCGGTACCGGGGGGAAACGTGCGATTGAATCAGGCTCGCTGATCGTTCGTCTAAGGCGTTGATAATGGCGATGGCGGACAGGAGAACCAGGGGTAGGCTCACCTCGAAGGCCTCACTCACGTGCCCCAGGTCAGCTCGCGCGATTCCCTTCTGGTAGTAGAGGACGGCCCAGAGGGCAGCAGCGACGGTTACCCACTCTGAGGATGACCAGGGACGTCGCGCCCGGACCTTGGCTGTTGCCCTCCAGGCCGTAACCGCGATCAGCACGATGGGCAGGATCAGGTAGACGGTATAGCGAATGTCATGGCGGAGGGACCACCTGATCGGGATGCCTCCTTCCAGGGCATGGCCGGGTCCGAAAATCAGGTAGTAACGGATGAAGGCACCGATGGCCCCCTGTGATGCAAGGAACACCGCCCACAGGACGGTCAGTGCTGCGCCGGCAACCAAGCAGCGTACAGTCCGCCGCGAACTGGGACCTATTGGGCCGCCACCCAGTGCCGTGTACTACGTCATAGATGACGACAGTGGCGAGGATGCCGATCGCCATCAGACCGGTCTCCGGGGTCACGATCGATTCGATCACGAGGGCGGCCATCAGTGCGATACAGCGTCCCCAGGTGGCGTGGCGCAGTACGAGGTCCAGAAGAATGAGGAGGATCGGCAGGGGCCAAAACCTGTCATTGGAGAGGCTGACTATTCCCAAAACAAGGCAGGCTGCGAATGTCAGTGCGATAATCGGCCGTCCGCGAGCGAAGTAAGCCACGAAGAGATACATGATCACCCACATCAACGGCAACACCAGCACCTGCAGACCGGCCTGGGTGCCCCAGCGGTCACTCGCGAAGACGACTTGGCCGATCGCGCCGTCGAACACGTCTCCCAAGAGTCCGTGGATAAAGAACAAGTCCTTCCACGGGAATGCGCCGGCGTGGAAGATCAACCGGGGTGCGGCCAGGTACTGTGCGTCATCGAATCCGGCGAAGCGGCCGAGTGCTCCGGGTAAGCCTGCTCGAGCCATCCATATCGCCGCGGGCCCCACGAACCAGACCAGAGTGACGGCTTCGAATCGGCGCAAGTCGGAGCGGCTTCGGACGGCTAGTGAACCGTGCAACCGCCAGGCCAGCGCGCCTCCGAAGAGTGCAACGGTGAGCCATAGGGGCAGCCACGGATAGCCGATGACCTGCCGAGTGGAGCGGATGTAGACGCTGGTCGAGCGGGATACGAAATAGACCAACGGGATGACGACAAGCGCGGCGATGCCGTTGACCCGTGCGATTTCCCCCCTCCACGAACCGGAGATGCCGGCTCCCTTCTTGCCTGACCATTTGCCGAGCAGGGGTCGGAGGAGCCAGGCCACCAGGAGCACGAAGGTCACATAGATGGCGGCCCAGGTCAGGCCGACGGTGGTGACGGTCCTCTGTCGAGACGATCCTGCGGCCGCGACCTCCACCGCGACAACAGCGGCCACCAGACCGACACGAAGAGCAGCTGTCACGTCGGCGCCGACGCCGAGCGCAGCGCGGTCCTTGGTCTCCTCGCCCATGGGTTGATCTAAGAATGGAAGGATTGGACCCGGATGGGCGCCTCTGCGCAGTGGCCCCCAACGGGAGGCGATGTGGTAGCTGATGGCGGCCAAACATGGAAATACCAGGGCCGAGAGATAGAAGGCATCGAAGTAACGATTGATGTCGAAGTTGGCAAGCAAGGGATAGCCGACCACATCGGTCCGGGTAGCCAGAGCCCGAGGCACGAACTGCCAAGCCAGGCCACAAACGGCTCCCGCCGTCGTTACTGCCACGACGAAGCGAGCTGCTACCACAGCGGCGGGGTCGCGGGAGACGAAACGGCGCGGGGGCGTCTCGCCTACAGATCCGACTCTTCCGACGTTCGCGTGCCGTCGGATCACCGCGGCTCTAAGACGCGAGGGCCGCGACGCATCGCCCACGACTTCTACGAAGGTCCGACGGCTGTCGCGATTAGCTGCCAGCCCCAGCGAGAGTCATTACGGTTCAGCTGGAATGCTCGCTCGAAGAAGCGCAACGCCAGACGGGCCGCCCCCGACAGATTTCCAGCCGTCTCCGCCTGCTCGAGGTCGCGAATGAGGGCTCGGCTGCGGGCGATCACGGTGAGCCGATACAGGTTGAAGAACGGAAATCCTGCCTGCTGTATGGAGATGTCGCGGAGTCCGGCGTCGGCGAGGACGCTCCGTAAGCTGGCGGGATCGAAATGCTGGCGATGTCCAATATGCCGATCGAAGGCTGATCGAGGCCCACCCGGCACGGTAATGACGACACGACAACGGGGTTTTAGGTACGGCAACGCATTACGGAGAAGCTCCCTAGGGTCATCGACATGCTCGAGGACCTCGGAGCACACCGCTACGTCGGCCCAAGCCAGCTCGGACGGGTCAGGGTCGCGCGAAGCGAGCAGGTCTCGCTGACTGAAACGAGCCCTGACCCCGAGTTGCTCCGCTCTCGCGGTAGCCATCTGGACACCAGCCCTGCTCGACTCCAGCCCACGTACGTTGACGTCTGAGTACATCGACGCCACGAACATAGCGAACTCTCCCTGACCCGATCCGATGTCGAGGAACTGCTCGCCGGGCTTCAATGGGCCCATGAGCCGAAGGATCAGCCTCGTCCGGTAGTGGTTGGCCGGGTTGTCCGCGACCACGCCACCAAGTGCTTGCCAATGAGCGTCCCACTCATCGGCGTCGGGCGGAATCGATCCAGCCGAACTCATGGTGTCCCTGTGCTGGCTGGGCGACGAAGTGACAAGTGGGCCTCGAGGTCCGCGATCCCTCTTGGTGAGCCGATTTCGAAATAGCGGTGGGATGCAAGATAGCCAGCCAGACGGCCAGTCGAACTCAGTACTCGGTAAGTGTCGGCGAGGTCATGGACCCCGTCGGCGGGCACGAGCTCCGTGATGACGTCGAACGTGAGCACGGAGAGTCCGTAATCGATGAAGTTCAGGCGAAGCTTGTCCGGGTTGGTGCGTTTGTCGTAGCAGGTGACCATCCCGTCCCGGTAAGAGGCGTTGGCCTGCTCCAAGGGATCGCTGCTGGGGTAGACCGTCATCAGGGCGGGTTGCCGCGATACGCAGAACGCCTTTGCGACTTCAGCAAACCGAATCGGGAGGTACGAGTCTCCATAGAGCACGAAGAACTGCGTTCGTAGCAAGCCCGCGTCTGCCGCGAGCCTCAGGGCTCCGGCGGTGCCCAGGAGCCGACTACGCTCGTACGTGTACCGGACCGACAGTCCCCAACGGGATCCATCGCCGACAAAGGCTTCGACCTGCTCGCCCAGGTATCCCAGGCAGTAGACGACCTCCTCGACTCCCTCGGCGGCGAGGAGGGACAGTTGCCAGCCTGCGAAGGGGTGACCGCCCACGGGGAGCATCGCCTTCGGGATGGACTCGGTGTCGGGACGCATTCGGGTGCCGAGACCTCCGGCGAGGATGACGCACTGCACGACGGTCAGGTTCTCAGCTGCGCACAAGGACCGTCGAGCCGTCGTGGTCGAATCCGAAGCGGACCTCATGCAAGCCTTCCGCCTTGAGCGCCTCCCTGACCCCGTCCTGGTCCTTGGCGTAGAAGAGGAGGAAACCTCCGGCTCCCGCGCCGACTAACTTCCCTCCGAGGGCGCCGGAATCCATGGCCACCTGGTACCAACGATCAATTGACTCATTGGACATCAGATGCGAGCGACGGCGCTTGTGTTGCCAGTGTTCGTCCATTAACGTGGCGAACTCTTCTACGTCGCCACGCTCGAGCGCGTCCTTGCTCGACAGGCCCAAGTGCTTTATAAAATGGAGATTGTCGATCATTTCAGATTCGCCATCCTGCGAACGCCGCTTCTGCTCGGATAGCACCAGGTCGGCTTCTCGGGAATAGCCCGTAAAGAACATCACGAGATGCTCCTCCAGGTCATTAAGAGTCTCGTTCGAAATCATCAATGGTGAGGCGTGCACACGGCCATCGGTTTCGAAGTCGAAGCAGGTTAGTCCGCCGAACGCGGCGATATACTGATCCTGTTTTCCCGTTGGACGTCCCAGCTTGTCCATCTCGACACGGGCGGCTGCCTCAGCTATCTCCCCGGGAAGCGCATGATCGCGTGTTAGGGCGAGTACCGCACGCAGAAGTCCGACGGTGAAGGCGCCAGAGGATCCGAGGCCGGTGCCAGCCGGAATGTCGGCCACGCTCACGATTTCTATGCCTGGCCCCACTTGGTGTTCGGTGAGGACCTCCCTGATGATCGGATGGGCAATATCAGCGACACTATGGACTCTCTCGACCACCGAATACTTCAGTAGGTAGTCGTCGACGAAGGTCCGGTTGATCGCCACAAAGATGTACTTGTCGATCGCACCTGAGATGACGAATCCACCGTGCCGCTCGTAGTAGGACGGAAGATCGGTCCCCCCACCGCCGAGCGAGATCCGGAGCGGGGTACGGGTAATAATCATCGATCCGTCAAAGCAGATAGCCCGCCGTGCGGGCGTCGTTGTGGAACATCCTGACGGTGTCCAAGGAGAACTCCTCGAGATCTCGCCCAAGCGCGGGGAGCTTTTTCAGCAAGTCATGAGTGACCGTGATGACGTGGCACCCGATCTCGTCGGCTTGCACGACGTTGAGCACTTCTCGCGGGCTGGCCCACAGCAACTCGAGTCTCGGGAAGGGCGTCAAAATGTCGAGAGCCCTCCTCATTATCGGCACTGGGTCTACTCCTGCGTCCGCAATTCGGCCGGCAAACACCGAGACGATACCCTCTGGAGACGCGGCCATCGCCGTTGCGACCTCCTCGACTTGACGGAGAGAGAACACCGCGGTCACGTTGAGGCTGATGCCGTCCTCCGAGAGGTGCCGGATCAGCGGAGCCGCAGTCTCTCCGGCCGTGTTGGTGACCGGGATCTTCACGAACACGTTCGGGGCCCAAGACGAGATGAGCCGAGCCTGGCGATCCATCTCGGTCCACTCGTCGGAGAAAACCTCGAACGATACCGGCCGGTCGGTCACGTTCTCGAGCACTTTGCGAGCGAAACCCTCGTAGTCGGTAATCCCAGATGCCCGCATCAATGTCGGGTTCGTCGTAAAGCCCTTGATCATCGGATCGCCGGCCAACGCGAGGATCGCGTCAAGGTCGGCACCATCGGCGAAAACCTTGATGCGCAGTGGCGCCCGCTCCGTCATACGATCCGCTCCTTTGGAGTCGTCGCAAGGATCCAGCTTGTAGCTTCAGGCAGAGACGTGACTGTGGCGTCGGCGGTCACGACCTGCGCAGCATAGTTGCCATCTACGTGCACCGTTAGGCATCCCGCCCGTTGGCCTGCTTCGATGTCGCGCCATTGATCGCCGACCATGAAGCTCCTGCGGGGGTCGAGGCCCATGTCTTTGGCGGCATCGAGCAGGAGCCCCGGCGCAGGCTTACGGCACGCGCAGCGGTCGGCGTCGTCATGCGGGCATACGTAGATGGCGTCGATCGGGAGTCGTCGGCGAAGGCCGGCGTGCATGGTCTCAAGCTCCTCTCCCGACAGCAACCTCCGAGCGATGTCAGGCTGGTTGGTAACGACTACGAGGACGTACCCAACCTCTTTGAGCTGGTGGCAGGCATTCTCGACGCCGGGCAACAATTCGAGATCTCGTGCCCGTCTCGGCGACGATGGTTTGCCGTCTCGGATGTCAGCTCGATTGAGGACCCCATCGCGATCGAGGAAGACTGCTCGCCGGAGGGGCGGCGTCCCGGGCATCAGGTGAGCCGTCCAGCCTTCGCGTCCTCGAGAAGGTCGGTCATCGCCGACACCAGGGCTGTTCGGGTTGACAGCCGGTTGCTCCAACCGAGCGAACGGATGCGATCGGTGTTCAACCGCACGATGGGCACGTCGCCGCGCCACCCGCGGTCTCCACCGGTGAAACTCAGGCGGGTCGCTGCAGGGACGATTCCAACCACTGACATGGCAATTTCTCCGCAATTTCGACGACAGTAATATAATCACCCGTCGCCACGTTGTAGACGTCGAAGGGCTTTCGTCCCCAGGCCCAGGCCGAGAAGACCGCCTCGATGACATCGGTAACGTGGATATACGACTTGCTCTGCGAGCCGTCACCGAGGATACGCAGCTCTGACTCGTCAAGAAGTAGGCGCCGAACGAAGTCGTAACCAACTCCGTGCGTCTGGCGAGGGCCGACAACGTTTCCGAACCGGAACGCCCAAGCGGTGAGACCGAACATGTGGCAGTAGGAAGCGATCAGCGCCTCCCCGGCCAGCTTGCTAGCTCCGTAGGTGGAGACCGGGATCAGCGGTCCGTGGTCCTCCGATGCTTCGGCTTGACCGAGGTCACCGTAAACCCCGCTTCCCGAGGCATAGAGCAGCGATGTGACCCCCGTGCGGCGAACAGCTTCAACGACGCGGTGAGTCAGGAGGGTTCCCTGATCGAAGTCGACAGACGGCTCGGTCGCGGCACGGGCGATGTCAGGGTTGGATGCCAGATGGATGACTGCATTCGCATCTGCTACGGCCGACGTGAGCGTTTCTAGATCCTCCACCTCTCCTTCGATCACTCGGAGACGGGCATCCGTTTGGTGGGGTGCTAAATGCCAAAGACGCCCGGACGAGAAGTTGTCATAGACCGTAACCTGTTCGACCGCTGAATCAGAAAGCAGTCGATCCACAAAATGGCTGCCGATAAATCCGGCTCCGCCGATTATGCAGGTCCGGGCCGGAAGCGGTGCCGATCGAGTCGCGACGCCGTTCGTTTGAGCCTCGTTCACTGCAGCGACTCCCATTTGGTGGCATTTAGACAGAGGCTAGGATGGCTGACCAGCAAGTGCCACATGACCGCGCACAGACCCTCGGTGTGGGGTGTGATTCGATCTGGATATGTCGGCGGCACGATCAGGCAGGCATCTGCCACCTGGGCCGTATAGCCACCGTCGCGTCCCACGATTCCAAAGATGGCTGCGCCCCGTTCCTTGGCAAGATCCAGAGCGCGTACCAAGTTGACGGAAACGCCCCGCTCGCTATTCCCTCCGCCCACGGAGAAGATCAGAAGTCCGTCGTCAGCTCGGAGACGCGATCCCGCTAGCCAGGCGGAGAAGGTGGTATCCCAGCCCTCGTCGTTGGTTCGGGCCGTGAGCTCTGACACGTTGTCGGTCGGCGCGTACGCCTCGAACCCGCACAGCTTTCTGAAGTCGTTGACGGCGTGCGAAGCGTGGCCAGCGGAGCCGCCGACCCCGAGGACGAACAACCTGCCCTGGCGGTCACGTATCGAGGCTAAACCCGATGCCAGGGCTTCTAGCGCTTCGGTGTCGACGCCGCGAAGGATCGAGATCGTTTCCCCGAGGAACGTCGCGCTCGAATGTACTCACGCTCGCTTAGGCCCGTGGCGAGCCGTGGTACGACTTGGAGGAAGTGTGACGAGGACGGGTGCTGACCCGTAGCGCACACCGGTGGCGTGCAGCAGGAGAGCGAAGCAGAAGGTGGAGAACGCCAGCATCATCAGGAGCAGTCCATCCACGGCGAGGTGATCGACGACGGAAGAAGGTCCCGGCAGGGCCAAGTCTCGTTGGATCCAGGAGACGATAAGAGCGATCGTGAGGCCCATGCCTACCCCGAAAGCGACGGCGCTTCCGATCACGGTGCGAGTGTAAGAGAACCTCTTCGTCCATCGGGTCCGTGCCGCCCCCGTGAAGTCGCAGAAGACCTGCGCCAGGCAACCGAAGAAAAAGGCCTGCGTCCCGAGGACCGAGAGGGTCAGGCCGAGAAGCATCCAGTAGAGCCCGAAACTCACGGGACCAATTTGGACGTTGCCGACGCTCAGCGGCATGGTGATGAGCAATCCCAGGCCGAGCAAGAAGAGCCCAGGCTTGAACGAAAAGAAGTCGGCGCCATAGATGAACATCGCCCGCATGTTGATCCATGCGGCGTGAAACGGCGAGAACCATCCTGCCCGTTTGTGGTGGCTGACTCGGCCCTCTCGGTCCTTGAGGAAATCTACCGGCACCTCTGTGGTCTTGAGGCCCATACGAACTGACTTCAGGACCATTTCCGAGGCGTACTCCCAGGACTGTGATGCCAATCCCATGCGCTTCAGTGCATCGACGGTAATGCCCCTCATGCCACAATGGATGTCGCTGAAATGACTTCCGAATACTCGGTTGAGGATCCAAGTCGTCACCGGCGTGCCTACATACCGGTGCAGGGCGGGCATCGCTCCGGACTCGATCGAGCCCCGCCATCGTGACCCCATGGCAAACTCGCATCCGTCCCGTAACGCCTCGACGAACGGTGCGAGCTGGCGGAAGTCGTAGGTGCAGTCCGCATCACCCATGACGACGAAACGCCCCCGGATGAAAGGAATCGCGTCGATATACGCTCGGCCGAGCCCCCGCTTGGGAGTCCGCAGGACCCGGGCGCCGGCGTTGCGGGCGAGTTCGGCGGTTCGATCGTCGGAGCTGTCGACAATGAGTATCTCGCCCTTGACGTCGGCCGCTTGCAGGCCGAGATGGCACCAAGCCACGAAATCCGAGATTGTCAATTCCTCGTTGACGGCGGGTACCACGATCGACAGTTCGGGGTCCTGCTCGTCCCGGTCGGGGAGGAGAAGCTCGAGTTTGGCGTCCGGCGCTACGTCGGTATCCACGGCGAAAGTCAGGTTGCGGCCCTACCTAGGTCTGTATCTGGTTCATCAGTGCGCTGCGAGCCTCGCCGACGGTCAACGCCCCTAGCGTCCGACCCGACGGTATTGACCCGGCCAGGAAGCCTAGTGCGGCTTGGGTCGGGGCACCTGCATCTCGCGGTGCGCCATTGTCTACCCGCCAGGTGTGCGGCAGACCGCGATGGTGTTGAGCCCGAACTTGTGGCGCCGACACTGGATTTCCTGCGGTCGAAAGCCGGCTCGGACCAACAGCGGCCACAGGTCGCGCGGGTCGTAGTAACAGCGATGGTCGTCCATCTCCGCCGCCGGGCTGAGGCCGAGCCGGAAGGCCGAAAATTCGAGCAGGACTTTGCCCCTCCACGTCGGGACATTGACGATGCACGTTCCGCCCGGCGCCACCAGCCGGCGCATCTCCATCAGCATCCCGGAGGGATCGTCGAGGTGTTCCAGCACCGAGATGGCGAGGGCCACGTCAAGTGAGTGATCGGGGAGATCGCCGAGGCAGCCCGGGAGCGCTCCCTCGATGATCGTTACTCCAGGCAAGTCAGCGAGGTCGGGGGCGAGCGACACATCGGCGAGGATCAGGGATTCGGTCGTCCCCGCGATGGTCCGGGCGAAGCTCGCCTGGTAGCCGCATCCAAAGTCCCCTACCCGTTGCCCTTCGAAGCGTCGCACGTGGCGCCGAATGCTGCGGGCCGAGAGCCAGACCCCGGCCCGATCCACAACGCTCGGGGACCACGCCTCGCCGAACGACGATGTCCGCAGCGACGTTTGGTCTGGCGCGCTCCGCTGGCTCGGGGGCTCTCCGACGCCGGACACCCCCGTTAGTGTAGTGACACCCGGTGGGCCGTTCCCTGCGACAGCGTGACTGACGCGCCCTGATTCGATCCCCGTTCTAACCGACCGGGTAGGCTGCATCGTCCCCCGCGGAGAAGGTCTGGAGGCTGGTGAAGTACGACGCCGAGATCGACCCCGACGACGAGACCACGTCCCACGCGCTGGTCGCCAGGCTCGTCGGAGCTCACAAGCGAGTCCTCGACGTCGGCTGCGCCAGCGGACGGCTGGCGGAGCACCTGCAAAGGAGCGGCAACCGGGTATCGGGCGTCGAGATCGATCCGGACCTGGGCGAGGCCGCGCGGGTCCATCTCGAGCGGCTGGTCATCGGCGATCTCGACAAGTTGGATCTGGCTGACGAATTCGGAGGCGGATCGTTCGACGTCGTCGTCTTCGCTGACGTCCTCGAGCACCTGAAGAACCCGTTGCGGACCCTCCGCCAGGCCCGGGAGTTGCTGGCCGACGGGGGGTACACAGTTGTCTCGATCCCTAATATCGCCCACGGGTCCGTCCGTCTGGCCCTGCTCCAGGGCCGGTTCGAATACCGCGAACTGGGATTGCTCGACGACACCCACCTACGGTTCTTCACCCGGTCGAGCGTTGATGCCTTCTTGCGCGCGGGCGGGTTCGTGCCGTCGGTGTCGCTGCAGACGACAGCCGGACCGTTCGAGACCGAGATACCGCTACGGCCCGGTGATTTCTCGGCATCGGCGCTCGAACAGGTCGAGCGCGACCCCGAGAGCCGGGTGTACCAGTTCGTGATCCGGGCCCTGCCGGTCGGCAACGGGCAGGACGACGACGCGGCGGTCACCGAATTGCTCGCGAAGGACCGTGAGGTCCACCGTCTGCGGGGCGAACTCGCCTCGGTCGCCCGGCACCTGGAGGGGTCTCCACGGGCTCCGGTTATCGGTCTCCTGGACGGGACCGCGCCCGCAAGCGAATTGCCGGCGCTGACCCGCCTACGGGTGGCAACGTCGCTCGCCGAGATCCGGCGGCGCCTCACCGGCTTCTCCGTCCAGGCCTACTGGTTGGGAGACGAGCCTTCGGAGACGGGACTGGCGGGCGAGCCGGCCAGGCCGCTCCTGCCGTGGGACGCCGGACGGGCGGATCAGCTCCGGGCCGAGGTCGATGCGCTGGTGATCATCCAGGGCACGTCACCCGCCCCCGAACTTGGCTCGATCGTCGATGACCTGATCCAACGCGGCTGCCCGGTCTACGGCGTGGTCCTGGTCGTGCCGACAGACGCTGCCACCCCGCCCTCCGCCAATAGCGCCGACAAGATGCGACCGGGGGAAAGCCCCCCCGTCGACCCCAGAGGACCGCAGCCCGCGCTCGACCCGATCGCCCTGGCGAGTCGCTTGGTCGCCACAGGGACCCTGTCGCAACGAGCCGAGTACCTGCGCATCCTGGGGGACCTACCAGAAGCCGATGGCTTCGTGCTGGCGTCCCTGGCGATCGTCGACCGGGTCGAGCGCGAGCGCGCCCAGCTGGCGCTGAAATCGCTGGCCCGACGCGCCAATCTGGCGGTGGTCACGATCGGTGTCGCGACTGACGAATCGGGATCCCCCGCAGGGATCTCGGGAGATGCCGACGTCGTCCCCATCGACCTGTTGGCGATAGTGGCGTCCGCGTCCCTCGTGGTGACTGACTCGCCGGCCCTGCTCGCGCTGGCGGCCGGGATGGAGCGGCCCGTCTTCGGCGTCACCTCTGCAGACTCGGAAACCACCTTCCAGCCCCGCATCCTGGACGTGCCGGTGGGCCATGCGGACGAACTCCTGGCGCGGGCGCCCATCGCGGCCGCGGACGGCACGACGGGGACGCGTGCCGATCTCATCGGCGGCACTCTCGAGATGTTCTTCGATGAGCTGACGAGCGACCTGGTCGGAGCCAGTGTCCAGCGGCTCTCTCGCTCGCTGCCGAACCGCTTCGACGAGCTCGTCGAGCGCGCTCGACACTCGAAGCCGTCAACGCCGGCTTGCGCAATCGCCTTATCCGCGAGCGAACCGTCCTGGCTGCATACCTTCGGGAGATCCGGTATCGCGAGAAGGATTCCGGTTGGATCGACGACGAGGTCGGCGGGGTCGCCCACGTCCGCGACGCGTTACGACGAGATGCCGGGGAGCTCAAACGGCTCCAGGACGAGATCACCGCCCTGTACGCCACCCGTACGATGCGGGTCGTGCGTCCCGCTCGACGCTTGTACGCCCGCCTTCGCTCGATGCGATGACGCGTCCGGTCGACTTGGTCGGGTGGCGGCCAGATTCGAGACTGCCATTCGCAGCGGAAGTCATGGCGGCCGCGACCCGCTCGCGGTCCACCGTGCTGGTCGTCGGCACCCTGGCCGCTGATCCGGTGCCGGAGCAACGCCTGGTGGACCTATTGACCGGTCCATTCGGCATCGGAGCAGTGGTGCCCGGCTCCGTCGGCGGTGACGGTGAAAAACTCCCGCCGGCCGCGTGCGACACCGCCGCGGCCGTGAGCGACGCACTGGCGGTTCGGCCCGAGGTGCTGATCGTGGCAGATCTCGATCCCCGGGAGCGCGACCCACGGCGCGTCATCTCGGCCGCGGTCGCGGTGGTGCGGGACCGGGCCCTGCGAGTGGTGTCGGACTGCGTGTGGCTGGTCGAGGGCTCGGGCGACGGCACCCCCGCCCCGGCAACGACAACGCGCGTCCTGGCTCTTGTCCGGCGGTCAGTCCGAGGACTTCGCCGGCGGAGACGAACGAGCCGTCCGGAGCTTGGTCGGCTCGCTGAACCGACACACCCGCGATAACGAACTGACTGCGGTGGCGGTCGATGGGCTCGGCCGGATGGCAGACCAGTGGCGAGCCGAGGGAATCGCGGTGGTGGACGCCCCCGTGGACTGGGGTGCCTTTGCCCAACAGGCCGTCGGTCACTTTTCCCACATCGTCATGACGTCGACTGGACTGCGATCGTCCGCCCGACGGTGGATTGACGCCACCCAGCCCCACGCGGCCAAGGTGCTCTTTCTCCCGTCGCTGTCCTTCCGCGAGGTCGCGGCTCTGGCGCCGATCACACCCGCGGACGAGATCTCTGGCCTCGAGCTGGTCAGGGTCGCCGTCGAGGCACGCGTCGCCGAACAGGCCAGGTGGGCCGACGTGGTGTGGTGCGAGGACGAGCGGGACGCGGCGTTTGTCAGCGGCCTGCTCCCCGCCACTCCCGTGACCGTGATCTCCCCGCTCATCGAAGTCGAGGGCGAGACGGTGCCCGTCGCCGATCGCCGTGGCGTGGTCATCGCCGCGATCGACGGTCACGATGTCATCGCTGGTAACGAGGACGCTGCGGTACGGGCGCTGCAAGACGTCCTGCCCCAGCTGCGCCGCCGTGACCCGGACCTCGAGTGCACCGTTCTCAGCGACGGCCCGACTCCGATGCTCAACGCCGCGGCGCGAGAGGCGGGAGCGGTGCTGACACCGACCTCGGAGCTGCTGAGATCGATCCGTTCGGCCCGAGTACTCATCGCTGTCCACGGCTACGGCCTCGGCCAACGGAATGTGATCATCGCCAGTCTCGCGGCCGGCACCCCCTTTATCGCCAGCCCTCAATCCGTCGGTGGCCTTGATCTCGGCCCCCTAGCCCCGCTCTCGCTCTTCGGCGATGATGTCGACATCGCCACGCGAGCGTGGCTGCTGCTCTCCGACGACGCCGCCTGGATGCAGTACGAGGACGTCGCCCGCCACTTCGTCGCCGAGCGGTACGGGATCGATGCCCGGACCCGCGCCCTGCGCGCCGCGCTCGCACCCCTCGGCATCACGCCGGGATGTGCCGTTGAGCGATGGCCGCGCTCCGAGGTGGGCGTTTCGCCGCACGCGGGTGGCAGAAGGAAGCCGGTGGACTTGCGCCCCGCCGGTTTTCGCGAGCCGTCTCAGCCGTCCGACGACGAACTCACGACCGAACGGGAGCGCTACGCGAGATGGGTGGACCGGTACGGACCGAATCCGGAGGTGCTGGGCGCCATCCGGAGGGACTTGGAGCGGCTGGACTATCGACCGCTCATCTCGGTGGTCATGCCCGTGTTCAACACTGATCGCGATGTCCTGATAGATGCCATCGACTCCGTGCGGGCTCAAATCTATGGCGACTGGCAGCTGTGCATCGCCAATGATGGTTCGACGAAGCCCGAGACGCTTGACGTCCTGAAGTCGCTGACCGACGAGAAGGCCATTCGCGTCGTGGATCTGCCGGGCGGCTGCGGGATCTCCGGCGCTACGAATGCCGCGCTGGCACTCGCGGACGGCGAATATGTCGCCTTCTTGGACCACGATGATCTTCTGAAACCTCACGCCCTGGCCCAGGTGGCCCGGTGGATCGACGCCGATCCGACCCTGGATGTGATCTATTCGGACGAGGACAAGCTCGACGCTGCGGGCCATCTCTATGATCCGCACTTGAAGCCCGACTGGGCGCCCGACCAACTCATGGCCCAGAACTACGTGTGCCACCTGACGGTCGCCCGCAAGGACTTGATCGACAGAATCGGGGGTCTCCGATCGGAGTTTGACGGAAGCCAGGACTACGACCTCATCCTGCGGCTGACCGAGCAGACCGCTCGCATTGCGCACATTCCGGAACCGCTCTACACCTGGCGGGCGGTACCCGGTTCGGCCGCGGCGGAGGCCGAAGCCAAGCCGTATGCCATCGAGGCCGCCCAGCGAGCGCTCTCGGCTGCGCTCACCCGGAGAGGCTACGAAGGTCGAGTCGATAAGACAAAGCACGTGGGAATCTTCCAGGCCCGCTACCCGATACCGGGACAGCCACGGGTGTCGATCATCGTCCCCACCAAGGACGGATACAGCCTCCTACGTCGGTGCGTCGACAGCGTGATCGAGCGTTCGACTTACCGTAACTACGAGTTCTTGATCGTCGACAATCAGAGCACTGACGGCGAGACTCTGGCCTATCTGGCCCAGTTTCCGGGGCGTGTCATCCGTTATCCGCACCGCTTCAACTACGCCCGGATAATGAATATGGCCGTACGATCGGTCGAGTGCGACGCGCTTCTATTCTTGAACAACGACACCGAGGTCATCACGCCCGAGTGGATCGAGGTTCTCCTCGAGCAGGCCATGCGGCCGGACGTGGGTGCGGTCGGATGCCGTCTGTACTTCGAGAACGGCGAGCCCCAGCACGAGGGAATCCTCGTCGGGGTGGGAGGCGGCTGGGCTCACAATCTCAACCACAAGGGCTACTGGGCTCGGGGCGATATGGTGCGGAACGTGAGCGCCGTGACGGGCGCTTGCACGATGATTCGTCCCAGCGTGTACTGGAAAGTGGGCGGCAACGACGAGCGACTTCGGGTGGCATACAACGATGTGGACCTATGCCTACGCATCCGCCAGGCCGGATACCAGATCGTGTATACACCGGCCGCCGAGCTGTATCATTATGAGAGTTCCAGCCGGGGCGGCTTCGAGCATCACGAGGATGGCCCCCTCTTCGGCATCCGGTGGCACCCAAAGGAGCTTGGTGACGCCTACTACAGCCCGGTGCTTGACATCAATCGACCGTTCAAGGTCAGGGGGTAAAGCCGACCACCCGACTCGAACGCGAGTGTACCGCCTCGGCTGGCGGGCGCAGATCGGAGACCATGAAGTCGTCGGGCGGACTCCCAAAGCGTTCGCGCTTTTGCTGCTCTAATGAATCCTCGGTGAGGATCCGGTTGATACGAATGAGATCCGCGATAACCCCGAGCGCGAAGACGAGGACAGCCGCGATCATCAAGACACTTCCGGCGATGAGTGACTGCAGATGATGGACGCCACTCGAGTTGTGGCCGAACTCCAGGAGCACGAGGAAGCGAATGAAGGGGATGAGCGCCCCGGCGAACAGCAGCGCCCCGAGGGTGGTGAAGAGGACCATCGGCTTGTACATGATGTAGGCCCGGATGATGGTCATCGCCGATTTGGTCACGTGTTCGCCCATGCTCTTGAACAGCCGTGACTCGCGGGTCTTGGGGTTCGTCTCGACCGGAATGCTCGTTATGGCGAGCCGCTTGTTCCCCGCCTGGATGATCGTCTCCATGCAGTAGCTGAATCGGGCGATGGTGTTGAGGCGGAGCATCGCCTCTCGGGAGTAGGCGCGGAAGCCGCTGGCCGCATCCGGCAACTCGGTGCCCGCCGCCATGTTGACGACGCGGCTGCCGATGCGCTGGAGTCGCTTCTTGAGGGGCGAGAAGTGTTCGATCGTATGGGTCTGCCGGTCGGCGACGACGATGTCGGCCTCGCCGGCCAAGATCGGTGCCACCAGCTCCGGGATGCACTCGCTCGGGTACTGATTGTCCCCGTCGGTGTTGACCAGGATGTCCGCTCCCATCTCGAGCGCCTTCAGGACGCCGTCGTGGAACGACTGGCCAAGACCCATGTTGCGGGTGTGGCGGACGAAGTGTCGCACTCCCAGTCGACGGGCGACCTCGACCGTGGCATCTCGAGACCCGTCGTCGATGACCAGAAACTCGATGCAGTCGATACCGGGGATCTCCTGCGGCATGTGCTGGAACACGAGAGGCAACGTCGCCGCCTCATCCAAACAGGGGATCTGCACAACTAACTTCATGGACTCTGACGCTCCGATCAGCCCGAGTCGATGGCCTGCGCCTTCGGGGGACAGTCAATGACGTGGCATCTTACCCTTCAGGGTCGCCCCGACTGGGGAGAGCCCCAGCTTGATTCGCCGCAAGAGTCCCTTTCGCGGGGACGGATCGGGTGTCGGCGCAGCGAGTGGAATCGGTGGGGGGTCGATGAATCCTGGGAGATCAGCGGATGTTACGCGCACCGGCGCCTCATCGCCGGCGTGAAGTGGTTTGCGCATCAAGGCCTGGGTTGTCGACGCCAAGGCCCATTGCACGTTGGGGTCGAGATTTCGCCCGATCGGATGATCCAGCCATTCCTGCACCGGCGTGGCCAAGAACTCAGCCACCGTCAGGGTGGAAAAGGCGGACTGCACTTCGAGCGGAAGTCCGCCCTGATAGATGGTCAGTAGGTCGTGTATGGCCTGCAGGGCGCGCCCGGACGGCGGAACATGGTGGTGCAGCATGTCCAACGGCGTGAAAAGTCTCCGAAGCCCCGAACGGGTGGCGTTGAAATAGTGCTCCGGGTAGCCGTGCTCAGACTGCAGGAACGGCACGTCGACGTACAGATATCCGCCGGGCCGTAGACCCGGCAGATTTCCGCCGCGCACCTAAACGGATCATTCACGTGCTCGAGGACGTCCAAGGAGAAGACAGCGTCGAAGCAGTCATCCACGAACGGCAGGCGTTGGTTGACGGCCAGGACATCGACGTGGGCGTAGTTGACGATCTCCATCTGGACCACGTGGGGGAAGGCGTCGGCCTTATAGCCGCTCCCGCAGTCAAGGACCACACCACCGGCTGTGGCGCACCGGTCGATGATCGCCATCGCATTCCCGTCAAACGGATGATCCGACACATTTTCGGTGTCGGTGATCTGGAAGGCCGCCTTCGTGACGTCATCCAGAAAATCAATGGCTCCGTTGACGACGGGAAACGACATCCGACACGCAGCGCACGTCACCGCGGCCGACTCGCCGACCAACCCGCCCCATCGGCAGGCCGGGCACTGCCCGTTCGCTGCGATCCATGCCAGCTTCGCCGCGTCGATCACGGCGCATCACTCATGTACGGCCGCGGTCTCCGGCGGCAACAGATCGAGGTCGCCTCGAGCCGAGCCGGCGTATTGATGGCAGACGGTGACGAAGCAGGTCACCCCGAGCGCGACGGGTAGCACGACCACCAACAGCACGGTCAGCCCGACCGGCAGGGGCGACCACCGCAGGAGGCCGTCGAACCCGGTGCGGAATCCCGACAGACCCGATCCCGAGGTAGGCTCGTACCAACTGCGGAGGATGAGAAACCACACGGCGGCATTCGTGACCAGGGCGCCGGCCACTCCGATCGGAATCAGGGCAGCCCGAAGCCGCGGTTGAACGACCTTGAACAAGCCCACTGTTGCCAGCGCGGCGATGACCACCATCGTCGGATAGAGGTATCTCCCCTGCGAGGCATGCGTTCCGTGGGACCAATGTCGGAAGGTGGCGAAGGACCCTCCTGCGACCACGCCAAGGACCAGTACCGGCACGCTGGCCAGTACGGCCACGTGCAGGCGGACCGACCGCCGATCGCGAATGAAGAGGGCTGCGGCCACGCTGATCAGGACCACGAAGAACCAGCCATAGATGATAAACGGACCCGGCGAGGGCGAGTCGGGCAGCCCCACTTCCCCCCAGATCCGACTGACGAAGTCGGTGGTGAACTCGGGCAAAAAGCGCAGCAAGGTGCCGTGGTTGTCCGGCGGTCCGTAGATGAGACGATTGAAGCCTGGCCCGAAACCGTTGACTTGGACGGTGCCGTAGTCGATTAGGTTGCGCAACCACCACACGCCACCGACAGCGCATCCCGCCAGCACGATCGCCATCGGCCGCCACAGGGCGCGCCATCGCGCCACTCGATCGGGACCCGCGGACCAACCTCCGACCAAGTAGGCGACCAGGGCGACGGGCGGCAAGACCAGGGCCAGGCCTTTGGTCCACAGCGCGGCGGCCAGGCTAAGGCTCAGCCACCCGGCTGTCCGCTTCGACAGATCCCCGGCGAGGACTCGGCTCAGCAGGTACAGGACAAGAGAAATGGTGAGGATGAGGAGCGCGTCGTTGTCGACCGAGGACCCGTCCCGTACCAGGTTGGGCACGGTGAGGGGGATGACCGCGGCCAGCACGGAAAACTTCGAGGCGGTCGCGGCCGAGATGGCCTGGCGCGAGGAGGAGGCGAGCAGTCGCCGGGCCGTGGCCCAGCAGAGCAATGGGAGGGGCAGCATCAGGACCACGCTCAGCAAGCGCATCAACCAGACCTCGAGGTCCCAGGCCAAATTCGAGACCCCCGGTAGCCGCATGACGACCGCTTCCATCCAGTAGTACAGCGGAGGGTGCTGGACCATCTGGTTGGGCTGGCCGCCGCTTTCGAAGGCATGGCCGCCGAGTTGGGCGAAGCTGGGGCGTTGACTGCGGGGAGGGATGGGAGCCACAGCGAGCCGTTGCGTCGGCGGGTAGCCCGGGACCGAGTGCTGCATCCCCACGTCGGCCAGGGTGAGCGGGAGTTGGCCGGGGTCGTAGAAGTGAAACGGGGCCGTCGAGTAGACGTACGCCATGTCGATGTGTTGCGGCTCGTCGCCGCCGTAGGACATCGGCCACACCACGCTGGCGCCGAGCAACAGGGCAGCCCACAACCCGGTCAGGGCCCAGACTGCCCGGGGGACTGCCGCCAGTCGGGCGCGCCCGCGATTCACCAGGCCAAGCCTTGGCTTCGGGGGTAGGTCCCGACGACCGGGGGACATCTCCTCGATGGACGTACGAATCTGCTGAGGATACTTGGCCCCGGTCTGGCCACTAGCGATTCCCCCACCGGCCGACCAGGTCCGCAGCCCCCGCGAGGGTCACGTCGCAGGCGATCAGGATCACCCGTGACGCCACCACGACGGCAAGTGGTTGCCCAGAACCCAAGACGGCGGACAGCACCAGCGCCAGGACGACATCACGCACACCGGCCCCGGCAGGCGCCGGTATGAAGAGGACTCCCACCGGGATGGCGAGCGCCATCCCGCCCGTGGCGAGGATGAACACGGACAGGCCACGGTGGCCGAGGCCGGCGCAGAGGATCCACACGTGGGTGCCGTAGCCGATCCAGCTCAAGGCAGACCAGGCCCCGGCCCGAAGCTCCGCGCCCAGTTGCAGGTGTTCTCCGAGCGGCGGCCTGCCCACCAGCCGGAGAAGACGATCGAGCAGTCCCGGCAAGGCTCGCGGGTGCAGTAGGGCGAGCAGGACCGGAAGGGTGAGCAGGGCCCACCAGTACCGCCGCAAGGCTCCGGCGTCGTAGATGGGAAGCAGCATGCAGGCGAAGATCAGCCCGACGCACGAGCTGAGGACGATCGTGATCAGGTTGGCGCTGAGCATCGTCCGCCGGCTAGCTCCCCGCGACCTTCCGGCCTCCATCTGCATGACCACGGGCCAGACGGACCCGGGCACGTACTTTCCGAGTTGGGTGGTGAAATACACCCGGGCGGCCACCTTTCGCCCGAGTCCCACGCCGAGGCCGCGGAGCACCTCCCGCCACACCGGAAAGGTGCACCCCACGCCGACGAGGCCGGCCGCGAAACTGGCTACCATCGCGCCGACCCCGACCCGGTGCAAGCTATCGACGAACGACTTCCGCTGGCTGTAGATCGCTACCGCGGCGCCCGCGAGCACCACCAGCATGACGACGAGACCGATGGTGGCGCGACTTCGGTCCACCGTGCGGCCGCGCGCCGCGGCGGCCAACTCGGCCGCCCCGGGACCTTCCGCGGCGTCGCTCACCGGAGCGAGATCGTACCCGGGGGGCGGTCCACGCGACCACTTGTGCAGCCGATGACCGCAGACCGGTCACCTATGGTCTGTCTGTGAAGATTGCCGTCGTCGGGCCGACTCACCCCCTCAAAGGGGGCGTCTCGCAGCACACCACGGTGCTGGCCCGGAGGCTGGCGGCCGCCGGTCACGACGTGCAGATTGTTTCCTGGGCGCGCCAATATCCCAATTGGCTCTATCCCGGCCGGCAAGAAGTCGACGCACCCGAGTTCCGCCCGTTCCACCAGGCGCGACGCAGGATGCGTTGGAGCCGGCCCGACACCTGGGTTCGTGAGGCGTGGCGGCTGCGCGCCTCGGATCTGGTGGTGTTCGCGCACGTGACCCCGTTCCAGGTTCCGCCGCAGTTGGCGATGATCATGGTCCTGGGGCGGCGCGGGCCCGTGACGGCGGTCATCTGCCACAACGTGTTGCCCCATGAGCGGCGATGGTTCGACCCGCTGCTGGTGCGCCGGCTCCTGCGGGCCGTTGATCAGGTGATCGTCCACTCGCCCGCCGAGCTCGATCTGGCCCGGTCGATGACGGGCCGTCCGGTAGTCGAGGCCGCGTTGGCTCCCTTCATGCCTGAGGGCTTTGCCCGCGGCGCGCCCCGCCCCGGCGAACATCGCCGGCTCCTCTTCTTCGGGCTGGTGCGTCCGTACAAGGGGCTGGACGTCCTCCTCAAAGCGCTGGCCAAGGCACCGGCCGATGTGCGATTGCGGATCGCGGGCGAGATGTGGGGAGATCCGGACGCGATGCTCCAACTGTGCGAGGAGCTGCACATTCGCGACCGGGTGGAGATACGAGCCGGGTACGTGCCAGCGGGTGAAGTCCCGCGATTGTTCGACGACGTGGACGCCCTGGTGTTGCCGTATAGAAGCGCGACCGGCTCGCAGGGTGTGTGGACTGGATTCGAGTTCGGGGTACCGGTCATTGCCAGCCGGGCCGGCCATCTGGCGGATGGGATTCGCGACGGTGTCGATGGTCTCGTGGTCGAACCGGGCGACGAGGACGACCTCGCCGACGCCCTTCACCGTTTCTATCAGCCCGGCGTTCCCGAGCGGATGAGGACGGCGGTGAAGCCGGTCGACCCGGAGCCGTACTGGGATCGATATCTGACCGTGCTGGTCGATGCCGCTCGCCCGGAAGGAGCCAACGTGGTCAAGAATGCCCCCACCGCAGGGAAGCTCCTGACGGTGGCGAAGATCGGCGCCGAAGAGGTCCTGTGGGCCCGGGTCGCGGCCGAACGAGCGATAGGGAAGGTACGGCGGGCCCCCAGACGGCTTCCGGACCGGGTTCCGCCGACGGAGGTACTTGGCACGGTCGCGGCCTCCGAGCAGGCGGTCGACGAGTGTCGTCAGCTTCACCTCCCCCTGCACCACGACCGGCCGAAAAACTGGGACTCCCTCGGGGCCGTGAGTACGGTGCTCAACGATCTAGGCCTGGATATCCGGGTCCTCGACGCGGGCCGCGGCGCGCTACTCCCCGATCTTGCCGTGGCTGAGGATCTACGGCGTGCGTGATCTCGTCGGCAACAACCTGGAGTTCAGGCGGACGTCGCGGCACGGACCGGTGCGGTTCGAGCCTGGCGACATCGTGGCGACGGGCTATCCGGACGGGTGGTTCGATGCGGTCACCTGCATGAGCGTCATCGAACATGGGGTGGACCTCGGCGCCTTTGCCGCGGAGTCCGCCCGATTGCTACGACCCGGCGGCATGCTCATCGTGTCCACCGATTACGACCAACAGCCGCCAGACACGCGAGGCAAGTTCGCCTACGGCACATCGGTGCACATCTTCGGTCCCGAGGACATCCAGCGGCTGGTCAAGATGGCAGCGGAGCACGGGCTGGCCCTGATAGGGGATCTGCAACTGCAACACGCGGCGCGTCCGGTCCACTGGCGGCGGACCGGACTGGACTACACGTTCATCCGGCTCACCTTCATCCGCGCCTAGATCCTTCTCGCCGCCTGCCCGACCCGGGTCCGCAGGGCGCGCAGCAGGCCACGGGCCCCACCTTCCCGGTACAGCCGGGCGGCCGTGAGCAGATCGCGGCGGGCCCCGGCGATCCCTCCAACGGGCGGGGGAAGAGGCGGGGGCGGGGGCGGACTCGCCGCCGCAGCCGCCGCCGGCGGCGGCTCGGCCGGCCAGATGGGAAGGTCGGGCGCCCGGCGGGGATCTGCGCAGAAGGCCAGGAGGGGACGGAGCACGTCCGACCACACGAAGGCCCGGCTGACCGCGGCGGCGGCCCGCCGGCACTCCTCTCGCCGTGAGGGGTCCGTGAGCAGGTCGAAGAGGGCTTGCTCGACCGCGTCGACGTCCTCGCCCGGTACCACGATCCCGAGCCCCTTCTCGACGATGAGATCGGCGAAGCCGTCGCCGCGGGTGGCGACGATCGGGAGACCGGCCCAGAGGTAGTCGAGGATGCGGGTGCGAAACGAGTAGGCGGTCTCGACGTGCTCGACGTGCAGGCTGACCCCGATGTCGGCTTCGAGGAGATAGTCCTGCCGATCGTCGTAGGCCACCCAATCCTCGTTGAAGAAGACGTGGGTTCCGGTCAAGCCCAGGTTGTCGGCGAGGGCGCGAGCGGCAGTCAGCGTCCGGGATTCCTCGATGGCCGGATTGGGGTGGCGAACCCCGAGGAAGTACAACCGCACCGACGGCCGCCGGACCCGCAGCTTGTCGATCGCTTGGATCGAGGTGAGCGGGTCCAACCAGTCGTACACCCCACCGCCCCACAGCACCAGATCGTCGGCGGGACCGATGCCCGGTACGACCCCCTTGAGCGTTTGCCGGACGTGGGTGGGCGGATGGTCGGGGAGGCCGAAGGGGACGACGTCGATCAACCGCCTGAGCGTCGGGTCGTCGTCGTAGGTCGCGGGGTTGACGCGGCCGACCGCGGACAGGAAGCCCAGCCACAGATCGCGTTGCTTCTCGCTGGCGCACACGAAGAAGTCGCCCCTGGTCAGCTGCTCACGCAGGACGCGCACCGAACTGGCCACGTTGGTGGAACGGCCGGGCTCGGGCTGGTCGCGGGTCAGCTCGAGGGTCTCGAGGTGGAGGGGGTCATAGAGGTCGACGAGCAGGACTTTGTCCGTGTGACGCAGGACCGGCACGTGGTTGAGGACGTATCCCTGGAGGATCACGACGTCGCACCACTGCTCGAGTTCAGCAAAGCGGTCCTGGTCGCAGGCTTCCGCCGCGAATCGCGTGCCGCGGCGGTCGCAGGTCGGCGAGGTGGTCGCCAGGACCACGTCGTGGTCGCCACTGAGCGCTTCGGCGATCTGCCAGGCGCGGATGGCGGGCCCCGCCATCTTGAGAGTCAGGACGTCGTCGGTGACAATGAGCACCCGCGAGGGGCGCGACGGGGTCGACAACTCGGCGGCTACCGTCTGCTCGATGCGATACGGGACCGGGCCCTCGGCCGAGCCGCCCGCGGCTTCGCTCCAAGGCCCTGTGGCACCTCCCCAGCTTAGCCAATCGGCCGACCGTTCCTCCTGCGGCTGCGGTCGATGAACGCGCCCCCGAGGCTCTTGGTGCTGGCCTTCGACCCGCTCACCGAGGCCATGCCCGGACCGGCCATCCGCGCCTGGCACCTGGCCGAAGAGCTCGCTCGGGAGCATCCCGTGGTCCTGGCGAGCACCGCCGCAGCGACCCGAACCCATCCGGCGATGGAGGTTCGCCACGCCAGCGGGTCCGAGCTCGACGACCTGGTCGCCTCGACCGACGCCATCGTGGCCCCGACGAGCGTGGTGCGTCGCCACCCGGTGGTCGCCGAGGTGACGAAACCACTGTGCATCGACATGTACATCCCCACCCACCTGGAAAACTTGGAGCCGTTCGGCCAGGCCGGCAGCGACGATCACATTGCGGCCGTCGCCCACCAGGTCGGGGTCATCGGCGACGATCTGGGCCGGGGTGACTTCTTCCTCTGCGCCAGCGAACGCCAGCGGGACTTCTGGCTGGGGTACCTCTCGGCGATCGACCGCGTCAATCCGGCCACCTATGACGACGATCCGACGCTCAGGCGGCTGATCGACGTCGTCCCGTTCGGCCTCCCCGCCGCGGCACCGGCGCCGGACGGTCCCCGGCTCCGAGCCGCGTTTCCCGCCATCGGGCCGGACGACCCGGTCGTCATCTGGGGGGGAGGGGTGTACAACTGGTTCGACCCGCTGTCGCTCGTCGAGGCGATCGACCGGCTCCGGGCCACCGTCCCGACCATCCGCTTGGTGTTCCTCGGCATGCGCAACCCGAACCCGGACATACCCGAGATGCGGGTGGCCGTGGCGCTCCGGCGCCTGAGCGACCGGCTCGGGTTGACGGACGTCCACGTGTTCTTCAACGAGGGCTGGGTTCCCTATGAGGCCCGAGCCGGCTACCTCCTGGATGCCCAAGTGGCGGTCAGCACCCACCTCGCTCACGTGGAAACCCATTTCTCCTTCCGCACCAGGGTGCTCGACTACCTCTGGGTCGGACTACCTATGGTCCTCACCGAGGGAGACGCCCTCGCAGACGACATCGGCCGGCTCGGTCTGGGCATCGCGGTACCCCCGGGCGACCCGAGTGCCATCGCCAACGGGCTGGCGACGCTGCTCAGCTCGCCTCCCGACCGGGCCGCCATCCGTCGCTACGCGGCCCGCTATCGGTGGGATCGCGTCCTCGAGCCGCTACGAGCCTGGAGCCGCGCCCCCGGCGGGCACCTGACTTCCTGGTGGGGGAGGCCAGTTAGGCTCAGGTGGATGCGAACGTTGGTGGTCTTGCCCACCTACAACGAGGTGGAAACGATCGTCGAGGTCCTCAAACGGGTCCGCGAGGCGACGCCGGAGGCCGAAGTCCTCGTCGTCGACGACGACAGCCCGGATGGCACGGCCGACAAGACCGACGCCGCCGGTGCCGAGCTCGGGGGTATCCACGTGTTGCGAAGGGGTGGTCGCCTGGGCTTCGGGGCCGCTTACCGGGCCGGCTTCGGGTGGGGTCTGGCCCGCGGTTTCGACACGTTGGTACAGATGGACGCCGACCTCTCGCACGATCCTGCCGCGCTGCCCTCGCTCTTGGACGCACTCGCCGACCACGACCTGGTCATCGGGTCGCGGTATGTCCGCGGCGGATCGGTGCCGGACTGGACGATGCACCGGCGTCTGCTGTCCCGGGCCGGCAACTGGTACTCGTCCCGGGTCCTGGGCCTCAAGGTCCATGACGTGACGGCGGGCTACCGGGTGTACCGGGCCGACATGCTGCAAACGATGGAGCTGGATTCCGTCCGAGCTGACGGGTACGGCTTCCAGATCGAGATGACCTACCGCGCCGCCCAGGTCGGGGCTCGGATTACCGAGGTTCCGATCTGCTTCGTTGACCGCCAACTCGGCAAGTCGAAGATGTCCGGCGCCATCATCGTGGAGGCGTTGCTCCTCGTGACCCGGTGGGGGATTGCCCGCGGTTGGTCGAGGTTGCCACGCCTCCGGAGCGGACGGGCGGCGACGGGGCCAGCACCGGTGAAACGGCCGTTCCGCAATCGAGCCGACTCCCTGCGTTGGCGGCTGCTGCTGCCGATTACCACCCGCCTCGACGTCATCGAGCGGCAGCTCGACCTGGTCGATCACCGGCTCACCGCCTTGGAGCGACGCACGGGCGATGTCGACGCCGCCGTCGGAATGGTCGGCGCCCGGGCCGCGACCGTCAGGGAAGGGTCACTGGCTGCGACCGAATCGGAGTCCCGGATCGGGCGACGCATCGAGCGCATCGAGCGTCTCCTGGGTGCGCGCACCGGAGACGGTCAGGTCAGCCAGTAACCCAGGTTGTAGAGGATCTGGAACAGCAGCGCCGCGGTCACCGAAACGGTGATGAGGGCCAGCGTCATCCCGGCCCGTCGCCGGAACAGCAGGGCCGCGCCGACAAACAGCGGGAACACCACACTGACGAAGCGGGCCTCGCTCTCGGTGGACGAGAAATGGGTGCTGCCATAAGGCGCGATGGTGGTGCACGCCGCGATCAGGACGGACACGGCGGCGATGATCAACCACGTGGGCGGAACGGTCAGTTCGGCGACCGACTGCAGCCTCCAACCGCGGGCCCGGAGATCCAGGGCGGCGGTCGTGAGCAGGTAGACGAGCACCACGCCGGCCAGGAACAGCATGGCGTCGTCAAGGATCCACACCGCCCGGATGTTGGCGTAGGTGGGGCTGAGTCCCCCGGGAGCGGGGCCGGGACCCACGAAGAAGTGCTGCAGGGCGAGGAGGTTGCGATAGAGCCCGACAAACGGCAGGTTCTCGGAACGGTGCCACAGCGAGTGGACCCGAACGAATTCGAGCGGCTGACCGAAACGATTCGACAGGTAGATCATGTAGGCGAAGATCCCGAAGCCACTGACCAGGGCGAAGCCGACCACCGACAACAGCGGTTTGCGCGCCAACAGGGCGGCGACCACGATGGCGATGGTCAGGGCGATGGACTCAGGTGAGGTGGCGGAGGCGACGCCGGCCACGATCGCGGCGGACCAGAACCGCTGCCGTTCCAGCAAGGCCACCGCCGCCAGGACCTCCAGCGCAAACAGTGCTTCCGAATACGGCGAGAGGAAAAAGAGGGAGGTCGGAAACCAGCAGAACAGCGTCGTCGTCACCAGCGCGGTGCGGGTTCCGAACCGCCTGCCGACGAGGCCGTATAGGAGTATGGCGGCGCCCGCGAACGCGGCCCAGGAGAGGATCATCCCCGCCTGCAGGTAGTCGAGGAGACCAAAGGACACGACGTGGAGCAGCCGGATCAGCAGCGAATAGGCCGGCAGGAAGGCGGTGAGGGCCGGCTGCGAGTGGATGTATCCGTGCTGGGCGATCCTGGTGTAGTAGGCGCTGTCCCACCGGTCGAACGAGCCCCACCAGGTGCCGGCATTCAGCGAGCCCCCTGGCAGCCGTTGGCGAGCCTGGGGCACCAGCACCAGGACAAAGTGGGCCAGCAGCAGGCCCACCACGATCCGAGACGCCGCCAGCCAGAACGGCACGGTGACGGCGGTCGGTAGCCGCAGCCGCGGCGCGGCGCGGCGCGTGGCGCCATTGGGGGTGACGTCTTCGGCCTGGGGAACCATGGTTGCCGGATCGGCCAGCCCCAGCGCCGAGGTCTCCATCGGGACGAGGGTACCAGCCGGGCTCCCGGGCCTAACAGCTTGTAGGTCGGGCGAGTAGGTTGACCGCCGTGCGTCGACCGTGGCGGAGCGCTGACTTCGATTGGCGCTGAGCTCCACGGTCATCGTCGTCTCCTTCCGGCCCGGAAGCTGGCTGGCCCCGTGCCTCGAGTCCGCTCTCGCCCAGGCCGCCGAGGTGGTGGTGGTGGACAACGGCTCGCGCGGCCGAGAAGCCTCGGACGTGGCCCGCCGGCTCGGGGCGCGGGTCATTCGCTCGGAGGTCAATCTGGGTTTCGCCGGCGGCGTCAACCTGGGCCTGCCCGAAGCGCGCGGCGAACTGGTGGCCTTGCTCAACGACGACGCGCGCGCCGGTCCGGGCTGGCTCGCCGCCGCCGCGGCCGTGCTGTCGGATCCGGCCGTGGCGGCGGTGACGCCGAAGGTGCTGCTCGACGGCGCCTACGCCGAAGTCGTCCTGGGCGACGAGCCGTGGCAGGCGCCAGGCGACGCCCGCCAGCTGGGCCGGCAGCTGCGCCGTGTCACCGTCGACGGGATCGATGTCCTCGACGACCTCGTCGGCGGCGGAGTGCACGACCTCGAGCGGGGGGCCATCGACGGCGGCATCGGGACGTGGCGGTGGACCGCCGGCGACAAGCCGTTCTATGTGCCCATCCCGGAGTCGTCAGCCGACCCGGCCCTCCTCATCAACGGCGACCCGGTGCGGCCCGGGCCGATCGTCAGGGTCCTCAACCACGCCGGTTCGTATCTCCGCGGTCACGGGATCGCGGGGGAGTACGGCCTCGGGACGCCCGACGACGGCCGGTTCGATCAGCGGGCCGAGCGCTTCGGTTTCAGCGGGACGGCGCCGGTCTTTCGGGCCGAAACCTTGCGGCGCCTCGGAGGGTTCGCCTCCCGATTCTTCGCCTACAACGAGGACACCGACTGGTGTCTTCGGGCCCGCCTCGCCGGCTTGCACGTGGTCTACGACCCCCAGGGGATCGTCACCCACCAGCTGTCAGCGACGAGCGGCGGGCCCAGAGAGGCCTTCGTGCGATTCCTGGCGCGGCGCAACTCGCTCCTCTGCCTGGTCCGCAACGCCCCGGCAGACGTGGCGCGTGAGCACGTGGTCCGACGCGTCAAGGAAGGCCCCGGAGAGGGGGTGCGGCGGGCGGTGTTGAAGGAGCTGCCGTGGGCGGTGGCGACCCGACTGGCCATGCACCGGATGTGGGTCGACAGTCCGCGCCGGGTGTGGGAAACCTGGGCCGACCGGGATGTGAGTTGGGACGATTCGCCCGCGGCGCGGGGCCTCGCCTGAGTCGATCCCTACCAGCCGGCAGTGCCGACGACGGGCTGGGCGAGGCGCACCGCGCCTAGCGAACCGTAGAACCGGGCGTCGAAGGCAAAGATCCCACCATCGGCAGCCACCAGCCAGTACCCGCTCGTGGTCCGGTCAGTGGCCATGCCGACGACGGGTTGGTTGAGCCGGATGCCGCCGGTGGAGCCGTGGAAGGCGGCGTTGCCGAAGGCGAAGATGCCGCCGTCGCGGGCCACCAGCCAGTAGCCGCCGCCGTTCGGGGTGGCAGCCATGCCGACGACCGGTTGGTTGAGCCGGATGGCGCCAGTCGAGCCGTGGAAGCCCGCCTTGCCGAAGGCGAAGATGCCGCCGTCGCGGGCTACCAGCCAGTAGCCGTTGCCCTTGGGCATGGCCGCCATCCCGACAATGGGTTGGTTGAGGCGGATCCCGCCCGTGGAGCCCAGGAACGGCGCGTCGAAGGCGAAGACCCCCCCGTCCGCGGCGACCAGCCAGTAGCCACCGGTGGCGGGGTCGGCGGCCATGCCGACGATCGGTTGGTTGAGGCGGATGGCGCCGGTGGAGCCGTGGAAGGCGGCGTTGCCGAAGGTGAAAATGCCGCCGTCGCGGGCCACCAGCCAGTAGCCGCCCCCGTTGCCCGTCGCGCTCATCCCGACGACGGGCTGATTGATCGCCACGCTGCCCATCGAACCGCAGTAGGGGAGGTTGCCGAAGTTGAAGACGCCTCCGTCCGCCGCCGTCATGTAGTAGCCGTGGGGAGTGGACCGGGGCGGCTGGCACGGCACCGCCGTGACGGGACCAGGCAGCCCGGCATTTCCCGTCAGCTGGGCATCGTGGTGGAACATCGGCCAGGCCCCGGTTTCGTTGGCCAGACTGCCGCGAGTGCCCGGAACCTCGAAGTGGGTGATGACGCCCTGCGCGTAGCCGTTGTAGCCCGCCACGGTGATGCCGATCTCCCCGTTGGGATCGTTGGTGACCAGCGCAGAATTCTGCAAGGCCGTGATCCCGCGGTCGGCCACGGCCACCATTCGGCCGGTGCGCCCGTCGAGGATCTCCAGGCCGCCGGTCGTGGCGACCACCAGATCCTGGTAGCCGCTGCCCAGGTCGGCGGTGACGATCCCACCGATCACCGCGCCCACGACCGGGACGTGCCAGATCGGCCGGCCGGTGGCCCCGTTGAGCAGCCAGACCGAACCGTGCTGGTAGTCGCCGTTGACGTTGGTGCCTTCGGCGACCTGCAGCTGGCCGTTACCGAGGGCGTCGGCCAGGGCCGGGCTGCTGTTCGTCCAACCGTCGAGGGTGCTGGCCCAGGCCAGGTTGCAGCCCGTTCCGAGCCCCAGCACCTGGTTGGTGTTCGAGGCCCCCGGCCAGAAGTTGCCGGTGCCTACCGTGATCCCGACCGCACCGCCGGCGAGGAACCGGCCGATGGCCGGCGACGACTGGACGACCTGATTGGTGTTGTACTGGCAGAGGAGGCCGCCCGAGGAGTTGAGCACCCGCACGTGCCCGCCGTCCGTGTACTGGTAGCCGTAGGCGAGTCCGTGGGTGGAGTCGCCGCCCTCCACGATCTCGGTCCGGCCGTTGCGGTACAGGTCCCCGAGCGCCGGGGTGGTGAAGTTGCTGTCGGCCTGGAACCTTTGCCAGAGGACGCCGCCGGTCGAGGCGTTGAGGGCGTCTTGCAGCATGCCCATGGAACCCGACACCACGGCGGTGGTGCCCTGCAGGTTGCCGACCGCGAGCGAGGAGTCGACCCCGGCAGTCCCATTCCATGCCGGAGGCGGGAACATGGGGACGGTCTGAAACCAGCGGGGCTGGCCGTTGGCCGCGAAGGCCTCGTACCCACCCGCGTGCGCGTTGCTGGCGTTGCCGACGCCGACGTACACGGTCGAGCCGCTCGACGACGGCGTGGAGTCGACGGCGATGCCGCCCGTGCTGGCGGGCCAACCGGCGACCGGTGATCCGTTGCCCAGGTGCAGGGCGTAGACGTGGCCGGCTCGGTCACCGACGGCCACCGAGGGGCCCTGGCCGTCGAGGGTGACCACGCTCGGCGAGGACTGGGCGATGGGAGCGCCCCCGTCGGGGAGCGTCACCGACCAGGCCTGCCGGAGCACGACCGCCGCGCCGGCCGGTGGAGCGCCTCCCGCGGCCGCGACCAGCGGGGCCCCGATTCCGATCATTGCGGTTGCGACCAGTACTGACTTGATGCCTGAACGATGCGCCACTCCTCCCCATCGACCGGCTGGTACCTTCACTTGAATGCCTGAGGACATGGCCGGCCCGGCCGACCAGCGGCTGGCGGCCGCGGCAGCACGCTTGGCGACGATCGCCCCCGGGTACCTCGACCGGGTTCGTCAGATCGTCGACCGGCTGTCGGTGCGCGACGTCGACGCGACCGATGCCCGCGCCGCGCTGGTCGCCGTCGACGACCTGGCGGAGATCGACCTCGACGCGCCGACCGGGTCGCGCCTGCCGGTCGTCCCCCTGGTCAAAAAGGCGATCAAGCGGCTGGTGGCGTGGTACTTGTTCTACTTCGGCCGGCAGTTGCTGGCCTTCGGCCAGGCCGTCACCCACCTGGGCAGCATCCTCGTCGATCGCACCGAGCGGGTCGAGGGCGTGGCGGCCAAGCTGGAGGTCGAGGTGGCGCAGCTGACCGCCCGGGTGGAGCAACTGGAACGGGACAGGTCGGCCCCGCGGTGAGGATCGATCAGCTGGTCCCCGGCTTCGCCAAACACGACGCCATCAGCAACCACGTGCTGCAGCTGCGCCGGGCCTTCCGCGACGCCGGTTACGACGGCGACATCTACGGGGACTGGATCGATCCCCGCCTCTCGGGGGAAGGGGCCCGGCGCTTTTCCGAGTGTCCGCCCGCCGGGGGCCCCGGCCGGGTGATGCTCTACCACGCCTCCACGAACTCGCCGATGTCCGACTGGCTGCAAAAGGTTGCCGCCTCCGGCCAGCTGGTGGCGGTTGACTACCACAACGTCACGCCGTCCCGGTACTTCGCCCGCTGGGAGCCGACCGCCGCCAAGAGCATGGATCTGGCCCGCAAGGAACTGGAGCAACTGGCTCCGATCACCGGGCTGGCGATGGCCGACTCGGGCTACAACGAGGCCGAGCTCGTCGACCTGGGCTACCGCCGCACCGCGGTCTGCCCCATCCTCGTCGACCTGGAGGAATACCACCGCGATCCCGACGGCAAGACCCTCGGTCGCCTCCGCCGCCAGCGGGACCGGGGCGGCCGCCGCTGGCTGTTCGTGGGGCGGATCTCCCCCAACAAATGCCAGCACGACGTCGTCGCCGCCTTCGCGGTGTACCGACGGCTGTTTGACCCTCGGGCCACCCTCACGCTCGTCGGTGGCGCTACCTCGCCCCGCTACCAGCGGGCCCTGCAACAGATGGGCGATGAGCTGGGCCTGGGCGACAGCCTCGAGCTGCGCGACGCCACCCCTTTTCACCAACTCCTGGCGTACTTCCAAGCCTCAGATGTGTTCGTGTGCCTGTCGGAGCACGAGGGGTTTTGCGTGCCGGTTCTCGAAGCCATGGAGCTGGGCCTGCCCGTGGTCGCCTACCGGGCCGCGGCCGTCACCGAGACGGTCGCTGGGGCCGGAGTGCTGCTCGACGACAAGGACCCCCTGGCGGTCGCCTGCGCCGTCGAGGACCTGTTCGCCGACGAGGCTCGCCGCGCCGGCCTGGTGGCGGCCGGGCGGGTGCGGGCTACGGAGTTCTCGCTCCCCTCGACCCGACGCCGCTTCCTCGACACCATCGACCGATGGCTCGCGACCGGGCCGGGCGAGGGGGCGTAGTCTTGGCGAGGAGGACCCGGTGTTGAGGCAGCTGGTACGGAATCGGCTTTCGGCCTTGCGCGGCCGGTTGTGGCGGCCCGTCACCGGGCGTCTCGACGCGCTGGACACCCGACTCGGAAGCGTCGACGCCCGTCTCGTCCAACTCGGCTGCCGGCTCGATCAGATCGAGGTCGACGTGGAGACGACCGGCGCCCGAGCCGCGGCTCTCACCGAGCAGTCGCTCGGGTTCACCGAGATCACCCGCCGCGTGGCGCAGCGGGCCGAGGAGATCGAGCGGCTGCTGGGAGCGCCGGCGGCCGAACCTTGACGGCACCCGTCCGGGCCGCGCTCGACATTCAGGCCCTGCAGGTTGACGGCTACGCCGACCGGGGCATCGGGAGGTACGTGGCCGCCTACGCAGGGGCGCTCGCCCGGGCCGGACGCGTCGCCGCGGCCCTGCTGGCCCCCGAGTTGCCGCCTGCGTCCGGGCTTCCCGCCGAGCTGGTCGCCGCGGACCTGGTGCGCTGGGACTCCAGAGCCGAGACCCGCCGGCTCGTCTCCCAGTCGGGCGGCCTCGTCTATCACGTCACCGCGCCCTTTCTGCACGTCGGTCCCGACGACGCCGCCACCCTCGCGGTCGCCCCCCACTGGGCCGCCAGCGGCGTGCCGCGCGTCGTCACCCTTTACGACCTGATCCCGCTGCGTGCTCCCCGGCATTACCTGCCCACGCCGGCGCATGAGGAGCGCTATCGGGCTCGGGCTCGATGGGTGGCCGGCGCCGATCTGATCCTTGCCATCTCCGAGCACACCCGGAGGGAGGCGATCGACCTGCTCGATTGCCGACCCGAGCAGGTGGTCACGGTGGGCGCGGGCGTGTCCCCCTACTTCTGTCCGCTGGACGGGACCGACGACGAACTGTGGCGCTTCCACCTCGGCGCCCTCGCCGGCCGCCCCTACGTGTTGACGGTCGGTGGGAGCGAGGCTCGCAAAGGCACCGAACGACTCGTGGCGGCAGTCGGTCAGCTGATCGCCCGAGGCTGGGATCTGCGTCTGGTCGTGGTCGGTGACCTCACGGCGGCGTGGCGCCGGCGCCTGACCGAGGCGGCCCAGGCGGCCGGGCTGGACGATCGGCTGATGCTGACCGGCCCGATCGACGACGAGCTGCTGCGGGCCTGCTACCGGCGGGCCGCGGTGACCGTGATGCCGTCCCTCGCCGAAGGATCCGGTTTGCCGGTGCTCGAGTCGGCGGCCTCGGGCACCCCGGCTCTGGCGTCGTCGACCACCGCGCTGAGGGAGGTTGCCGCCACCCCGCTCGCGGGATTTGATCCGACCGACGCGGACGCCATCGCCGACTCCATGGCTCGACTGCTTTCCGACGAACGGCGCGCCGCTGACATCCTGGCCGCGCAGCAACGGATGGCGGCGGCGTCGACCTGGGAAGCCGTGGCGGCTCGAGCCGTCGCCGCCCTCGACGGATTGGAGGACTGCCCACCTGCCCGGTCGGCGATCAGGGTCCTGCAGCGGCGCAAGGTGGCGGTCGTCGGACCGTTGCCGCCCTACGGCGGTGGGATCGGCACCTACAACTTCCACCTGCTGGACCGCCTGTCGCCGCACGCTGACGTCGACGCGGTCAGTACCGAAGTGGCCCTCCCCGATGTACCCGAGGGGGTCGGCCAGGTGCCCGCCGCGGCCTTCGGGCGGGAGGCCCGGGTCGCGTCCTACGACGCCGTCGTCTACGCCCTTGGCAACTCGGCCGGTCATCTGCCGACGGTTGAGCTGGCCCTCCGGGATCCGGGCTGGTTGTGGCTGCACGAGGTCCGCCTGCCCGCCATCGTCACCACCGCCTTGGCCGACGTCGACGATGAGGTCTTCGGCCAGCGGGTGGCGGGCTATCTCCGGCGTGCCTACCCAGGGAGAGCGCCGCTCGGGGCCGCCCGCCGAGCGGGTCGGTCGAACCTTGATCTGGTCGCCGCCGGCGTGGGTCTGATCGGCCCCCTGGCGGAGCGGTGCCGGGGCATCCTGGTCAACTCGGAGCTGGCGAAACGCCTGGTGTTGCTGGACCTGACGCCGCTGGCGGCCCATCCTCCCGTCGAGGTGTTGCCCCCGGCCTGCCCGGCGGTCCGGCCCCGGCGAGCCGACGCCGGGACAGACGTCGATCCGCTGGTGGCCGCGTTCGGTGTGGTCTCCATGGCCAAGCGGCCCGACCTGCTGGTCGACGCGGCCGCCGTCGTCGGCTGTCGACTGGCGTTCGTCGGCCCCTGCCCGCCGATCCTGGCCGACGTGATCGTCGACCGGGCCCGCACCCGGGGCATCGCCGAGCGGGTGGAGGTCACCGGCGAGGTCGACGCAGGCGACTGGGTGAGCTGGTTGGACCGGACCGCGCTGGCGGTCCAGTTGCGCGACGCCGCCAGTGGTGAGACCTCCGCGGCGGTGCTCGACGCCCTGGCCTCCGGGGTGCCGGTGCTCACCAACCTGGCTGCCGCGGCCGAATATCCCGACGGCACCGTGGCCCGCTGGGTCGGCTCCGACGCCGTTACCTTGGCCGCCGAAGTCAGGGCCCTGATCGGGGCGGAGGGCGCCCTCGATGCCCTGTCGGCAGCCGGGCAGGCGTTCGCGGCGGCCCACCCGTTCGACCGGCTGGCGGCCGCGTTGTGCTCCGTCGTATGCCCGTAGGCGCCGACCCGCCAATCCGCGACTGCGCCGGGCGCTGTCAGGCCGCCGCCGTCGAGGCCAGGTAGGTTTTGTCTCCTTGTGACGAGGAGCAGCCAGCCCGACCAGCCGCGCCGGGGTGACGGTTTTGACCTGGACGCCCTGATCGGCGATCTCCAGGGTGAAGCCGCCCGCCGGCGGGCGGCGCCCGGCTTTCCGCTCGATGACGAGGCCCGGCTCGGTCTCGCCCTGGACCGGCAGGCCCCGCAGCCGCTGGCGCCAGAGCTAGAGCGCCTGGCCGAGCTGGCGACTCGGGCCGGAACCCGTCCGGAGATCCCCCCTCCGACGCGGCGGGGGTGGCGGTTCGGCCCGGCCGCCTCGGAGCGGCCGGGGGCGACGGCCACCGGCGAGGAGCAGTCCCTCAGCGGGGTGGTGGCCCGGGCCCTGCGCACCGTGTCCGATCGCCTCGTCGATCTGGAGGTTCGCCTGCGCCGGCTGGAGCTTCGAGGTGCGGCTTCGGCCCCAGACGTGGTGGGCCCGGCCGCAGCCGGTGCCGCCGGCGGGCCGACCGCCGGCTTCGCGGCATGGAAAGGGCGCTTACCCGAGCACGTGCCTCTTCCCCCGGCCCGGATCCTGTGCAGTGGGGTCGACGCCGAGGAGGGCGTCGGGATCCTTCGGAGTAGCGGCGTGGACGGCTACGGGCTCGTCCCCGACGGCGACCGGTACCGAACCCACCCGGACGTCCGCCAGGGCGCCCTTCGTCCGCACCTGGCGGCAGTCAGCGACGGGGCGCTCGGCGCGGTGGTGCTCGTCGAGCCCTGGATAGGCGAAGGGGTCGCGGGGATCCGCGACCTGGTGCCGGAGCTCGCTCGGGTGACACCAATCGTGGTGGTCGTCTCCGAGGCGCCGTGGTGGTGGCGAGCGCGGGTGGGTTCGGTGGACGCCGACCTGGCCGCGGCCCGGCCGCTGGCCGCGGAAACCTGGCTCTACCTGCTCGACCGGGCCGGCTTCGTCTCGTCGGCAGAGTACGACGAGCCCGGCTCCAGTTACCGGGTCGTCGGCCGGCGACCGCGTTGAGGGGTCCGGCTCGCCGGTGAGACTGGGCCTGGTCGTGCCGCGCTACGGGAGCGAGGTGGTCGGCGGGACCGAGCACTGGCTGCGGACTTTGTGCGAACACCTCGTGGCGCTGCGGGGATGGGACGTCGAGGTCTTCACCACCTGTGCCTCCTCGGCGGCGACCTGGGCCGACGACTACCCGCCCGGCGACGTCTGTCTCAACGGCGTCGTCGTCCACCGCCATCCGTCGCGCTCCGGCCGGGATCCCGCTTACCTGGAAATGTACGATGCCATTCGCCTGGACCCGGAGGCCGTGTCCGAGCGGGTCGCCCGTCGCTTCGTGGCACTCGTCGGACCGGTCTGTCCCGAGGTCGTCGAGCAGGCCGCGGACTCCGCGTGCGATCTGGTCGCCGTGACTCCCTATCTGTTCTGGCCGTCAGTCCAGGCGGTGCCCCGGCTGGGCCGCCGGGTGATCTTCCACGGCGCCGCGCACGACGAACCCGAGTTGCACCTACCGTTGATGCGAGCCGTGTTCGGCGCGGTGGGCGGGTTCTCGTACAACTCGTTTGCGGAGCGCGACCTGGTGCAGCGCAACTTCCCCGTGGCCCACCTGCCCTCCAGCGTCGTCGGGAACACGGTGGTCGAGGGGACGGGGGATTCTGCGGCGGCGCGCCAAGCCCTGGGTCTCGGCCCCGACGAACCGTTCGTGTTGTGCCTCGGCCGGGTGGAGCGGGCCAAAGGGGCGCACCTGTTGGCCGAGTTGTGGGGCTTGTACCGGGCCCGTCGGCCGGAGGCGCCCCGGCTGGTATTCGTCGGACCAGTCCACGACAGACTCGACGCGACGGAGGGCATCGTGGTCGCGGGGCGGCAACCCGACGATGTCAAGTGGGGGGCGCTGGCGGGCTGTGAGTTCCTGATAAATCCGTCGGCCTGGGAGTCGTTCAGCTTGGTGGTGGTCGAAGGCTGGCTGGCCGGAAAGGCCGCGCTCGTCAATGACCGGTGCGAGCCCACCGTCGAGCACTGCCAGCGAGGGGGCGGGGGGTTGTGGTTTGGCCAGTACGGCGACTTTGAGGTGGCGGTGGACCGGCTCCTGGTCGACAGGGGGCTGCGGGACCGGCTGGCCGCCAACGGGGAGGCGTACGCCCGCCAGCACTTCAGCTGGCCGGCGATCACGGAGCGGTACGCCGAGCTGGCGGATCGGATCCGCTTCGCCTGGGCCCGCGGTCCCGTCCGCTCGGGTTAGCGGCCCACGGCGGCCCGGACACGGGCGCGCAGCGGGCCGGCGTACCGGCCCAGCAGCCGGCGCCCGACCGCGGTCGCGATCCGACGGGGCCGTTCCCGCACTGGGATTTCCAGTGGTCCGAGCGGCGTGACGCCGAGCGGCGGGCGGGGACCGTCGGCTGCATGATCGATGACCTGGTTGGCGGCCCGCAGCAGGCGGGCTTCGATCGGGCCGGGGATGTCGAGGCTCCCAGCCCGAACCACCGTCACGTGATCGAAGCCGCGGAACGCCCGTTCCAGCTGGCGCACGGTCTCCCACTGCCGTGCTCGGGCGGAGAAGCCGCCGCCGGTCGTGGCCGGCACCGGGAGGCCGGGCTCGACCACCAGCACGGCCCGGGTGGCACCCGTGTGCCGGCGCAGGTTGGCCAGCCGCCGACCGGAGAGGATTCCCGCCACCGGCACCGCCAGTTGGGCGGCGCTGACGCGAGGAGAGACGACGGTCACCTCATCGCCGTCGGCCCAGGCCCGGCGTACCGCGGCCACCGTGGCCGCCGCGGCCGGGAGGGGGATCGGCGGGTAGGTGCCGACGATGAGGGTCCGTCGAGGCGCGGTCATGAGCCGGTTGAGCCGATCAACGCTCGGAGGTCCGCCTCCATCCGGTCGAGCACGACTGGCCAGGCGTAGTTGTCGAGCACGTACCGCCGGCCTCGGCTCGCCATGGTCTCGGCCAGTCGCGGGTCGCCGGCGATCTCCTGCAGCCGGTCGTGCAATTCGGCGCCATCCGTGACGGTGGCACCACCCCCGGATCGTTGGCAGTGCCAGGCGACGACCTCGCTGTTCTTGATGGCCAGCACGGGTGTCCCGGCCAGCCAGGATTCCATGATGGTGCGGGAGAAGCTCTCCATCCGGCTGGGCTGGACGTACGCCGAGCGCGGCGGCGAAGGCGTCGTTGCGTTGCTCATCGGGCAGAAAGCCGAGGTCGATGACGCGACCCGCCAGCTCGGCGGGCGGCTTTACCTCACCGGCCCCGATCGTCACCAGGTCCACCTCGTCCAGGCCCCCACCGGCCAGGGCCGCGGCAAATGTCTCGAGCAGCCAATCCCACCCTTTGTCCTTCTCCCGCCTCCCGGCGTAGAGGACGAACGGCCGCCGGATGCCATAGCGGGCGCGGAATCCATCCGGATCGTACGTCGACGGCACCTCGATACCGGCCCCGGTGACCGTGTGATGAGGGGCGACGGGTCCCAACCGGTGGGCCAAGTCGTGCTCCGGCTCGGACAGAAACCACAGAGATGCCGGCTCGGACAGGACGGGCCGCATCACGTCGAGACGGGCGTACGTCTCGTCATGGAGGCACGGCATGACCACGGCGCGAGCGGTCACGGTGGACAGGCACACGGTGGTCGTCCAGAACATGTACGGCGAGAAGATCACGGCGTCGTAGCTCGACCCGTGGCGGAGGAGGTGATGGAAGAGGTCGGGGACGGTGAAGCGCCAGCTGACCCAACTCCACTGGTCGTCGAGCGCGGGGATTTGGCCGGACTGGATCTGCTGCTGGGAGCGAAGACCGATGGCCGAGGCTTGGGGCACGGTAGAAAAACGCTGCACGCGCACCCCGTCCTCGACGGATAACCCTTCCGGCAGGTCGTTGCCCCACGTGTAGTGGTTGATGACGCGCGTGGTGAGCACATCCACCTCCCAGCCGCGCCCGGCCAGACCGATGGCCACCTCGCGCGTGACTGCCTCGGACCCTCCGACCACCTGACTTCCGAACCGCGGCGGGACGAACGCGATTCGGCCGGACACGGCGGGCGACCGTAGCAGGGCCGGGGCGCATGACCCCTCCGCCCCAGGTGCCAGCGAATAGGCTGCGGCCAGATGACGTGGCGGCCCTTTGGCATCAACCGCAGGGAGCGCTCCGTTGCGGCGGTCTTGGTGGCGGTCGCGCTGGTCATCCCGCTCAGCGTGGCGGCGCCGGCCTCTGCCACGCCGAGCCCGAATCCGTTGCAGACCGTGGTGGTCCAGATGACCAGTTCGACCGTGAGCGCGGCGTCCGTGGTCGGCGCGGTGTCCACATCGACACCGGTCGCGGCCGCGCAACGCCGGTACATCCTGCACGTCCCGGCCGATCAGGTACCGGCTGTGCTGGCCCGCCTCCGCGCCGATCATCGGGTCGTCTACGCGTCGGTCGCGCAGCCAGTGCACGCCACCGCCAGTCCAAACGACACCTGTTACACGACCGGCTGCCCGGCCGAAGGGGCGTCCGGACTTGTCATGCAGAACTACCTCAAGTCGATCGGGGCGCCGGCCGCGTGGAATGTGACCCACGGAGACGGTGTCACCGTCGCGGTACTCGACAGCGGGGTGGACGCGACGCATCCGGACCTCGACGGCAGTACCGGCGGGGGAAACAAGATCGTCGGCCAAGTGACGGTGTGTGCCGGGTGCGGTCCTGGCGACGGCAATGGCCATGGGACGCACGTCACGGGGATCCTGGCCGCCGACACCGGGAACGGCCTGGGCGTCGCCAGCCTGGGGTGGGGCGTCAGGGTCCAGATGTACAAGGTCCTCGATTCGAACGGGGTCGGTAATACCGCCGACGTGGCGTCCGCGATCTATATGGCCGTCGCTGCCCATGTCCCGCGTGATCAGCATGTCATTGGCGAACTTCTCGTGTGCCGCTGACCCCAACCAGTGCGGGCCCGATCCGGACGACGCCGCCGCGGTGGAGTACGCCTTGGCCCACAACGTCGTGGTGGTGGCGGCGGCGGGGAACGACGGATTCAACTCGCCCGCCTATCCGGCGTCTTACCCCGGCGTACTATCGGTTGCGGCCACCGACGACAACCGCACGGTCGAGCCATTCTCCCAGTGGGGTTTGGCTGCCAACATCGCAGCACCCGGAAGCAACATCGTGTCGACGTGGAACGACGGAGCATATCGAGTCTTATCGGGCACCTCCATGTCGACCCCAATGGTGGCGGCGGCGGCGGCGTTGATGATTCAGCACAACCCCGCGCTGACCGGTCCGCAGATCACCGAACTGCTCGAGGGCACGGCCGCTCCCACCGCGGGTGGCAATCCCATCAACGGCGGGTTCCTGAATGTGCCAGCCGCCCTGGCCGCCGAGGCCCACCCGCCACACTTGTTCAACGGCTACGAGACGGCCGGGTCGGACGGCAGCGTGTACACCTTCGGGTCAACGGTGTTCCTCGGTAGCCTGCGAGGGCTCGCCCTCAATCGACCGGTCGTGGGCATGGCCATGCGCGGCGATGGGCTCGGCTACTGGCTCGACGCGTCCGACGGCGGCGTTTTTACCTTTGGAGACGCGGGGTTCCACGGCTCGACCGGGAACCTCCGGCTCAATAAGCCGGTGGTGGGGATGGCGGCGACGCCGGATGGTCGGGGGTATTGGTTGGTGGCGTCTGACGGCGGCGTCTTCGCGTTCGGTGATGCGGGGTTCCATGGGTCGACGGGGAACCTCCGGCTGAACAAGCCGGTGGTGGGGATGGCGGCGACGCCGGATGGTCGGGGGTATTGGTTGGTGGCGTCTGACGGTGGGATCTTCGCGTTCGGTGATGCGGGGTTCCGTGGGTCGACGGGGAACATCCGGCTGAACAAGCCGGTGGTGGGGATGGCCGCCACCGCGGATGGTCGGGGGTATTGGTTGGTGGCGTCTGACGGCGGGATCTTCACATTCGGCAACGCCGGGTTCCACGGCTCGACCGGCAACCTGGCGCTGCAGAAGCCGGTCGTGGGAATGACGCCGACGCCGAGCGGACGCGGCTACTGGATGGCTGCCGCCGACGGCGGCATATTCACTTTCGGCGACGCCCGCTTCTGGGGATCGACTGGGGGGTCCTCCATTCCGGCGCCGGTGGTGGGAGTAGCGTCCTAAAAGGGACTCAGGTTGGGACCGGTGCCTGCCGATTATCTATCCTGACGGAGTCCCTGGGCGGGGCCGGACCTCTGGGAGACCTTTGCGCGTGCGTCGATTTGCGAGTATCAGCCTGGCCGTCGTGATGACTGCGGCCTCCCTGGTGGTGGGGGAGTCCGCCGCGGGCGCGGCGTCATTGCCGGGGACGCTGGTCGTCGTCGGGCACGGATGGGGACACGGCCGAGGGATGGGGCAGTACGGCGCCCTCGGGTACGCCTCGGCGCCTTTCAACTGGAACTACACCCAGATCCTCAGCCACTATTACGGCGGCACGGCACTGCGGTCCACGGCCACCAAGGCGGTCAACGTCAGGCTGGATGAACTCGACGGGGTGGGGTCCGTGACCCTGGCCGCGCTCCCTGGCAGTCAGCTACTGGTCAACAACAAAGGTGTAAAGAGCCCCGCAAAAATTACTCGATCGACCTCTGACCAGACCGTGACTACCAACAATGGGGCGGACATCGTGGTCACGGGTCCGTGGTCGACCGGGTCGCAGCGGAACTTCGCGGGCGCCATTGTCGTCAAGGCTGCGATCGCCCAGGTGTGGAATGTTTCGCCGATCGATCAGTACGTAGAGGGCGTGGTACCACGGGAGTCGCCCGCGAGTTGGCCGCTGGCCGCACTTCGGGCACAGGCCGTTGCGGCCCGGAGTTACGCCTTGGCGTATGTCGCTCGGGCTGGACCCTCCATCTGTGACGACGGGTTCTGCCAGGTGTATGGCGGTGACCCGTGCCAGTATCCGTCATCCGACTGTTCCAACAGCAACACGGCCGTATTGAACACATCCGGTCAGATTCTCGAGTGTGGGCAGGATGCGGCCTGCGGAACCCCATCGGAGGTCGCCCTGACCGAGTTCTCCTCATCCACCGGTGGGTGGACCGCCGGCGGAGCCTTCCCCGCGGTGGTGGACGCCGGCGATGCCACCCCCTCCAACCCCAACCACAACTGGCGACAATCGGTGCCGACCAGCGCCGTGCAGGCCGCGTACGGATGGGCCGTCGGAACCCCACAGTCGATCACCGTGACCGGCCGCAACGGACTCGGCGACCTTGGCGGCCGAGTCACCCAGATGGTGATCACCGGGACCGCGGGGCGCATCACCATCTCTGGCGCCCAGTTCGCCGGCGCCGTCGGGCTCAACTCGGACTGGTTCGCCATCACCAACACCGGGGGCGCCAGCGGCGGGGTCAACGGTTACTGGGTGGTGGCTGCCAACGGCGGGGTCTATCCCTTTGGGGGCGCCGTCGACTACGGCTCCATGGTCGGCCGTCAGCTCAACGCGCCGGTGCTCGGCATGGCCCCCACCGCGAACGGCCTCGGCTACTGGCTGGTCGCGGCAGACGGCGGAATCTTCTCCTTTGGCAACGCCCACTTCTACGGGTCGACGGGCAACATTCGGCTCAACCGACCCGTCCTCGGCATGACGTCGAGCCACGACGGCATGGGCTATTGGCTCTTTGCCGGAGACGGAGGGATCTTCTCCTTCGGCAACGCCGGGTTCCACGGGTCCACCGGAAACCTCCACCTCAACCAACCGATCGTCGGCATGGCGGCCACGCCAGATGGCGGGGGCTACTGGCTGGTGGCTGCGGACGGCGGGATCTTCTCATTCGGCGACGCCCGGTTCCACGGCTCGACCGGCAACCTGCGGCTGGCGCAGCCGGTCGTGGGCATGGTCCCGACCGGCAACGGCGGCGGGTACTGGTTGGTGGCCCGGGACGGCGGCATCTTCTCGTTTGGCAACGCCGGCTTCATCGGTTCGCTCCCGGGTCGAGGTATCAGCGACAGCATCGTGTCGGTGACGGCCACCGCTGACAGCCGTGGCTACCTGATGGTCAGCGCCGGGGGGCGGGTGTACACCTTCGGGGACGCGCCCTACTTCGGCGACCCGGCGTCGTCCGTGGCGGGCTGGTCCAGCCAAGCGCTGGGTGTGTACGCCCACAAAGGGTGACTCCTCGTCGTCGACCCCGAAAAACCCGGGTCAGTTTGTCATCCCCACGATGGGCTTATTGAGGGCGATGCCGCCGGTAGAGCCGTAGAAGGGGGCGTGGAAACTGAAGATTCCGCCATCGGACGCCACCAGCCAATAGCCCCCGGTCACGGGATCGGTCGCCATGCCGACGATGGGCTTATTGAGGGCGATGCCGCCGGTGGAGCCGTAGAAGGGGGCGTGGAAGCCGAAGATTCCGCCGTCGGAGGCGACCAGCCAGTAGCCGCCGGTCGTGGGGTCGGCGGCCATCCCGACGATGGGTTTGTTGAGGGTGATCGCTCCGGTCGACCCGTAAAAATGGGCGTCGCCGAAGGTGAAGATGCCGCCGTCGCGGGCCACCAGCCAGTAGCCGCCGCCGTCTGGCGTGGCCGCCATGCCGACGATCGGTTGGGTGAGCCGGAGATTGCCGGTGGAGCCGTGGAAGGGGGCGTGGAAGCCGAAGATCCCACCGTCGGAGGCGACCAGCCAGTAGCCGCCGGTCGCGGGGTCGGTCGCCATGCCGACGATGGGTTTGTTGAGGGCGATCCCGCCGGTCGATCCGTAGAAGTGGGCGTCGCCGAAGGCGAAGATCCCGCCGTCACCGGCCACCAGCCAGTAACCCTTGGCGTCTGGCGTGGCGGCCATGCCGACCATGGGCTGGTTGAGCCGCAGATTGCCGGTGGAGCCGTAGAAGGAGAGGTGACCGAACGTGAAGATGCCGCCGTCGGAGGCATCCAACCAGTACCCGGCCGGGCCGACGGTGAACCCCGTTGAGACAGCCGTCGCGAGCCCGCTCGTGGTGGCGGCCAGGCTATAGCCCGAGCCATCTTTGGCGATGGCGCAGGTGAAGCGGGCCACACCGGCTGAGACCGTCACCGGGTCATGGTCGCAGCGCAACGTCGCCCCCGGCGGGCCCGTGTGGAGGGCGAGCCGCACCGGGGTACTGTTGTCGGTGGTCACCAGATTGCCGTAGGCGTCCTCGACGCCAATGCCGGTGGCGAAGTTGGTCGCCGACGCCGCGCCGGTCGGTGGCTCGGTCGTGAATGCCAGCTTGCTGGGGCTGCCAGGCGTGATGGAGAAGCCGGAGGAGACCGCGGCAAGGCCACTGGCGGTGGCCGACAGCCTGTAGCCCGACCCGGCCTTGGTGATCGAACAGTTGAACGCCGCGACGCCGGCTGACGTGGTGGTTACCGGGTTCGGCGCGGAGTGTAAGGCGGCCCCGGCCGGTCCACCATGGATGGCCAACGTCACCGGTACCGAGGGCAGCAGGTCGCCGAACGGGTCCGCGACCTGCACACTGGTGTTGAAGGTGGCGCCCGCTGGCGAACTCGGCGGTGGCTGCGCCGTGAAGGCGAATGTCCCAGTCAACTCCGCGACGGCCGTGCCCCAATTCAGCCCACCACAGCAGCCCGTGCTTGAGTTTTCGCCGGCCAGCCACCAGTCGAGGCCGCTGGCCGGATCCACCGCGGCAGAGGAGTAGTCGCCCCAGCGGGTCCCGCTGTAGGTCGTTTGGCCGACCGCGAGGGGCACCACGGTGAGGGTCGTGACTCCGACGGCCAGGGCGGTACCGGCCACCTCCGGGTCGACGGTGGCCGAGGACTGGGTGAAGGCCACGCCCACGTCCCCGGCGCCGTAGGGGAGTACAGCCGGGTAGTAGAGATCCCATCCCGCCACGGCGATGTCGCCGGCCCCCAGGAGGGCCGGTGACGAACCCGTCACGTCGATCCCCGCCAGCCGCATGCAGGAACGAGTGGTGGTGTCGCCGCTGGGGATGCAGCCGTCGTTGCCGCCGGTCCACAGGGCGCCGTTGTCGTACACGGCACCGAGGAAGATGTCGTCGTTGGTGACCACCCCGCACGCTGTGACCGTCGCGCAGCCGGGTTGTGACGCGTTGGGCGGGACCGTCGTCGGCAGCATGGAGAGGTCGGTCTCGGTAAAGGCGACGGTGTGGGCAGCCGGGGTGCCGGTCACGGCCAGGACGCCCACCGACGGTTGGGCGGGATTGGTGCACCCCAGGTAGGCGCAGTCGCTGTTGTTGTAGGTGATGTACTCGGTAGATGTCGCGGTCAGCGAGCGGGCCGGCGCCAGGCGGTAACGGGCCGAGTCGCCCGCGATGAGCAGGGCCACATCCGGGTCATGGCCCGACATGACCTCGGCCTTATCGAAGACGTAGGTCTCTTCCTCGGTAAAGGTGTTGGTGTTGTCGAAGTCGTTCCACGACAGTACGACCTTGTCTTGGTTGAGTCCCAGGAACGGCTGGTCGAAGATGCCGGTCAAGGTTTCGCCGCTGGGGTAGATGTACCAGCTTCCTCCCGGATTCGAGGTTTGGGACACGGCGAGAAAGGCTTCCCCAGCAGCCGAGCCGCTGGACAGCGCGAAGGCCATGATCGAAGCAAACCAGCGGCCGCTCGCACCGTCGTACAGGACCTGCGGGTCCGAGACCCGAAGGCCGGCCGGGGGACGGAAGAAGCCGTTGAGGTCAAAGTGAGAGACAAGGCCTCCGGTCTTCGTCCATATCGTGCCGGTCTGGTTGACGAACTCGACGACGGCACCGGGTCCCACCGCTACCTGGGTATCGGGAGGCTCGAGGTCGGCGCTCGGTCCGGACCAAGTCGGCTGAATCTGGTCGGCGTTGCTCACTAGCGGGAAGGAGACAGCGGGCACAGCGGCTTGCATCGAGGCGACTGAGTGAGACGCGGTGGAGCGCTCTCGTGCCATGCGTACCGGTGCCGAGGAGTGGCGAGTTCTCGCCTGCGCCTTGGCACCCGCGTAGGTGGCGGCATGGCGCGGATGGAACTGGGCGACGCTCCGTCCGGTCGCGGGGAGGGGTGCGAGGGTTGCCAACTGGCGGACGTTGACGACAGCAGGCGCGGGAAGCGCTCGGTAACTAGCAGCTCGGTGCTCGGCCGCGGCCGGCAGGGGTCGCGGCCGCGACAGAGCTGCGTTCCCTTGGGCGCGGGCTGTCGTCGGGGTCATGATCAGCAATAGGGCCGTCGAACACGCCGCGGCGCCGAACACGACGAGTCCGCGCCCGGCACGGGAGACGAACCGTCCGCACGATTTCCGCACGTCCCCGCCGTCGTGCCATGTGAACCTCCATTGGGCTCCAGAGTGCCGACCCCTGAAGTGTGCCCCGTGCCACTGTGGCCGGGTCAGTGGGTGGCTGTCAAGGGGTGGTCACCCGCGCCAGGAGTGCTCGTCCCCGGCGCTCGCCGAGCCTGGCGAGGTGTGCCGTCAGAGTGGTGGTATCCAGCGGTCGCCGACCCACGTCCCCTCGTCGCCGGTGCGGTGATCGGTGAGCGGACGTTCGCGCGCCCCGTAGACGCGGAGGTCGACGAAGCCCTGTGGTCCGTTCCGCATCACGAAGGCGCGCGGGAGGGCGGTCATCAGCAGCCAGTCCTGGAGCTCGTAGCTGGCCTCCACCTCGGCGATCCACACGTCGTCCTCGTGCCACTGCGCGGTGATGTGGTGGGTCGTCGATCGCAAGGTGGCAAAGAACTCAATGAGTAATTCGCGCACCGCCCCGGACCCCTCGGCTCGGCGGCCATCGACGGTCTGAACGCGACCATCCGACGCCATGAGCGCCATCACCTCGTCGATGTCGAGCTTGTCAATGGCTCCGAGCAGCTCGACGATCGGGGACTGGTCCACCAAAGAAGATCCTAGGCCGCCTCGGTCACGCCTGCCTGAGCCGGCCCCGCAGGGCGCCGAAGCAGAGCGACATGCTGACGACGGCGACCACCGCGATGGCGGCGACCGCCTGGCCCAGCTCGGTCCACTGCCAGCCCTGCATGGTGAGGGAACGCAGCCCGGCGAGCACATAGGTGACCGGGTTCCAGGCGGCCACCGTGTCGAGCCAGCCGGTGAGTTGCGAGCGGGGCACGTAGGAAGACGTCAGGAAGAGGAAGGGGAAGAACAGCAGAAAGGCGCTGTTCACCGCCGCCGGATTGCCGGTCTTCAGGGCGATGGCGTAGCCGAACCCAGCGAAAGCCAAACTCCACAGGGCCGCCAGCACGATGAAGACGAGCACCCCGAGCGGCCCGGCCTTGAAGCGCACACCCAGGGCGAACCCCAAGACCACGATAGGAATGGTCAGCCCGCACGCCACCGCGACGTCGGCCAGCATGTGACCCAGCAGGATCGCCAGGCGCCGCACGGGAGTCAACAGCAACCGGTCGAAGTAGCCGTTCTCCACGTCGAGGACCAGCGCAGGCGCTCGCGAGATGCCGGTGACACCCAGCAGGATGGCGGTCGCCATCATGAAGGCCTTGAAATCGAAGCCGGCGATATTTTTTTCCGTCAGGCGTTGCAGGGTCCCGATGTTGACCACGAAGAAGAACAGGGCGATGAACACCGGCGGGATGACGCCGGTCAGGTCTCGGGGAATGGCTCGCATCGCCCGCCCCGCGATCGCCAGGACGTCTCGAGCGAAGCCGGCCTGCCGGGGTCGAATGGTGCTCGGCTGGATGGTCGCCCTCTGAGTGGTGGTGATCGCGGTCATTGGGTGACCTCCTCGGTCGTCTGGGTGAGGTCTTCCTCATGGCGGATGTGGCTGCCGGTCAACTCCAGGAACACGTCGTCGAGCGTCGGGGTGCGCAACGTCAGGTCCCGCACGGAGATGCCCCCATTGTCGAGGGCGACGGCGACCGGGCCGATGGTGGCGGCCCCGTTGGCGGCGGTGACCACCACCTCGTTGCCACTGGCGTCGACCGCCTGCACCCCGTCGACCTGTGACAACGACGCCAGCGCCGCGGCCGCGTTGCCGTCGACCCGGACGACGATCACGTCATTGCCGATGTTGCGCTTCAGGTCTCCAGGAGTGCCCTCGGCCACCAGGCGGCCGGCATTGAGGATGCCCACCCGGTCGGCCAGCTCGTCGGCCTCCTCCAGATACTGCGTGGTGAGGAAGATCGTCATACCGAGCTCGCGGTTGAGCCGCCGGACCTCTTCCCACACCCGCAGTCGACTGACCGGGTCCAGACCGGTGGTCGGCTCGTCGAGGAACAGCACATCCGGGTTGTGCACCAGGGCGGCCGCCAGGTCGAGACGCCGCCGCATACCTCCCGAGTAGGTGCCGATCGGCCGGGTTACGGCGTCCCCGATGTCGACCAGCTCCTTGAGTTCGGTCAATCGCTGTTCGATCTCTCGGCGGGTCAGCCCGTAGAGCCGCCCCTGCAGACGCAGCAACTCCTCGCCGGTCTGCTTGGGGTCCAGCGCCGCCTCTTGGAGGGCGACGCCGATCCGCAGGCGAACCTCGCCCGGATCGGTCGCGACGTCGTAGCCCGCGACGACCGCCCGCCCGGCGGTCGGCGCCAGGAGCGTGCACAGGACGCGGACGGTGGTCGACTTGCCGGCGCCGTTCGGGCCGAGGAAGCCGTAGATCTCGCCCTCGCGGATGTCGAGGTCCAGGCCGTCGACGGCGTTCATCCCGTCGAAGGTCCGGACGAGGCCTTCGGTGGTGATCGCGGCCACGCGGCGGCTCCTTGGTTGCGCACGGGGGGCTACGGCGTCGGTAGGCAGTATGACGGAACTCATTGCAGCACCCAGCTGGAATTCTGATCCTTGACGGTCATATCGGTGAGACGACGGGCCGAGCTCAGACTCATCGTTTGAGGAGAAAAGTTCGTCAGGCGGCCAGGAGCCGGGCGAGGAGCTCGAAGTTGGCAGACGGTGACCGTCGGTCAGGGCGGCGTCATTGACCCGCCGATTCCCGCCACTGCCCGGCGAGCACCGCGGCCAGCGCCTCCATCTCGCGGCGGGAGGAGACCGCGTCGATCACCGCGGCGGTGAGGGCCCGGAAGAACGGCTCGCCTGCCGGCGGGGACCAGTGCACGCCGAGGACGGCGAGCTGATCGTCCGACATGCGGTCGATGGTCGCCCACCAGTCGACCAGCCGCTCCACGTCGGCCACCGCGGCCCGGGCCGCCCAGTAGAACACCTCGGTGGCGTCCGCCAGGGCGCGCCAGGTCTCGAGGAACTGATCGAACACGTCGAGCACGTCGTCAGGGACCGGTTCGGCCAGGATCCCGGGGTGACCGCGGAGGGCGGCCACGATCGACGCAGTGTTGGCGATCCACACCCGGGCCGCGTTGGCGTCGACCGGCCCCAACCGCAGCTCGACGTCGGCCTCGGGCCCGGCCCAGTGGCCGAGCAGAATGTCGGCCAGCTGATCGACGATGGTCGGCCCGGCTGCCAGCTTGTCGACCACCGCCAGGGCGCCGGCGGCCAGGGCCCGGCCGGACAGGTGCGGATCGGCTTCGCCGGTGTACAGCACGACCGCGGTGCCCGGCGCCCGACGGCGGATTTCCGGCAGGGCCTCCACCCCGCTGCGGCCGGGCATCTGCTGGTCGAGGATCAGCAGGTCCGGCGCTTCCGCAACCGCCAGGCTGATCGCCTCGTCCCCGTCGGTAGCCTCGCCGACGATCTCGAAACGACCGTCAGTGCTGAAGAACAGATGCAGCAACCGCCGGATCTGTGGGGAATCGTCCGCGATGGCGACCCGTACCAGCCGGTGCGGGGTGGACTCCGTTTGCTCGGCGGTCACGTCACAGGCCTTAGGCGGACCGCAGGCCCCGAACCCCGACCGCCGCGCCCCCGCCCGGCTCCACCACCCGGTCCGTCGCGGACCTCGTCAGTGTCATTCACGTCGAACCGCACGCCGACGCTCCCAATCCGCCCGGAGGGCATCCTTCGACTCCCGCTATGTGCTCACCATCAGCCGCGCCATGCCGAAACCGTAGCAACGACCGGGCGGTCGGGGCAGGACCGCCGCGACTCAGCCCTTCGACAGCGCCGCCAGGTCGGCGTCGACCATAGTGCGGATCAGCTCCTCGAAGCCGACCTCGGGCTTCCAGCCCAGCTTCTCCCGGGCCTTGGTGGGGTCGCCGATCAGCAGGTCCACTTCGGCGGGCCGGAAGAACTGCTGGTCGATGACGACGTGGTCCTCCCAGTTGAGCCCCACCTGATCGAAGGCGATCTGGCACAACTCCCGCACCGGATGGGTTTCTCCGGTGGCGATCACGTAGTCGCCAGGCTCGTCCTGCTGGAGCATCAGCCACATGGCCCGGACGTAGTCGGCCGCAAAACCCCAGTCCCGCTGGGCGTCGAGGTTGCCGAGGGAGACCGATCGCTGCAGGCCGAGCTTGATGGCGGCCGCGCTGAAGGTGACCTTGCGGGTGACGAACTCCAAGCCCCGCCGCGGGCTCTCGTGATTGAACAGGATCCCGGAGCTGGCGTGCAGGTCGTAGCTCTCCCGGTAGTTGACCGTGAGCCAATGGCCGTACACCTTGGCCACCCCGTACGGGCTGCGCGGGTAAAACGGTGTGTGCTCCGTCTGGGGCACCTCCAACACCTTCCCGAACATCTCACTCGAACTGGCCTGGTAGAAGCGGATGGTGGGATCGGTGAGCAGGATGGCGTCGAGCAGCCGGGTGACGCCGAGGGCCGTGACCTCCCCGGTCAACACCGGTTGGGCGAACGAGGTTTGGACAAAAGACTGGGCGGCCAGGTTGTAGACCTCCTCTGGACGGTGATCCCGCAGCACTCGGATCATGGAAGCCTCGTCGAGGAGATCGGCCGGCACCAGTGTGAGGCGGTCGGTGAGGTGCGAGATCCGCTCAAACGTCACCGTGCTAGTCCGCCGGTGGAGCCCAATCACCTGGTAGCCCTTGTCGAGCAGGAACTCGGCGAGGTAGGAGCCGTCCTGGCCGGTGATCCCGGTGATGAGCGCTCGCTTGGTCACCCGTACAGTCTGACCGATCGGGCCGGCCCGGTGGGGCCCGACCGCGCTCAGGGGCGGAGGGGGCGGCGGGTGACGAGGGTGGGGTGGTCGGCCATGGCCAGCATCTCCCGGTCGCCGGCGCTGTCTCCGTACGCCCACACCTCGACGGGCGCCGTTCCCAGCCGGGCCGACAGCTCCAGGGCTTTCTGGGTGGCCCGGACGTTGGGGCCGTCCATGCGACCGGTCAACCGGCCGTCGGTGGCCACCTCCAGCCGGGTGGCGATGACCTGATCGAAGCCGGTCAGCTTTCCGAACGGCTCCAGGTACACCGAGAGCGACGCCGAGATGAGGATGCGGCGGTGCCCCTGGGCGTCGTGCCAGGCCATCCGGGCGGCCAGGTCGGGGCGGATCCGGGTGGCCAGCACCGCCCCGAAGGTGGCGCCCTCCGCGACCACCCGCGCCGCGTCGAGTCCGGCCAAGGCTCGCCGCAGCAGCGCGGCCTTGGCCTCGTCGCGTCCGCCGCGCCGGTACCCGGTGATCATCAGGGGCGCGGCCGTCAGCAGCACGCGGGAGAAGTGCGACTGCCCGAGCAGCCGTTCGAGGAACCGGGGCAGGCTGTCGCCCGGGACCAACGTTCCGTCGAAGTCGAACGCTGCGACTCCGGGCCGGCTGCTCACATCGGCAGGCGGCGCCATACGGCCCGCGGCAGGTGGCGGAACACCGCGAAGACGAAACGCAGCGGCGGCGGCACCCAGATGATCTCCCGGCCCGCGGCCAGGGCCTTCACCGTGGCCGCCGCCACCGCCTCGGCGGTGGTGGAAAGCGGTGCGGGCGGCGTCCCCTCCGTCATCTTGGTGCGCACGAAACCCGGCCGCACGATCAACACCCGGGCCCCGCTGCCCGCCAGGGCGTCGCCCAGTCCTTGGGCGAAGCCGTCCAGGCCGGCCTTGGAGGACCCGTAGATGAAGTTGGCCTTCCGGACCCGCTCCCCGGCCACCGAGGACAGCACGACCAGGGTCCCGTGCCCCTGCGCCTTCAGTACCCGGGCGACGGCGAGGCCGGCCGACACCGCGCCGACGTAGTTGGTCTGGGCCAACTGGACGGCGCCCTCGCCGCCGGCTGCGTCGGCCGTCTGGTCGCCGAGAAGCCCGAACGCCAGTACCACCACGTCGAGGTCGCCGCCCGCCTCCTTGACCGCGGCGGCCATGAACTCGTCGTGGCTGGGCGTGTCCTGGGCATCGAAGGGGATGGTCTCGACGCGGCCGGCCCCGGCGGCCCGTACCTGCTCGGCCGCGGCGTCGAGGCTCTGGGGTTGGCGGCCGGCGAGGAGCACGGTGGCCTGGCGGGGGCCGGCCAGCTGGGCGGCGATGGCGATGCCGATATCGGACGCGCCGCCGAGGACGAGGACGGACTGGACGGCGCCGAGGGCGTCTTTCATTGCGGGGCTCCACGAGTCGGGGGGGCGAGCAGGCTGGGGAGGCGGCGGGCGAGGTCCGAGCACAGCCGGCGGTCCGGATCCAGGCGGTCGCGTACGGCCCGCCATCGGGGCAGGGCGGGGTACATCTGCTCCAGGAGCTCCGGCCGCAGCCGCGAGTCCTTGGCCAGGTAGACCCGGCCGCCGGCGCCCACCACCATCTCGTCGAGCCGATCCAGCAACGGGACCAGCCCGGTGCCGGCCACGGGCAGGTCCAGGGCCAAGGTCCAACCCGGGCGGGGGAAGGACAGCGGGCCGGGGTTGGCGGCCCCGAACCGCTTGAGCACGGCCAGGAAGGAGGCGCAGCGGGCCTCGCTCAAGGCCTCCAACGAGCGGCGCAGGGTGTCCTCGGCCCCGTCGGGCAGGACCATCTGGTACTGCAGGAAGCCCCGCCTGCCGTAGATGCGATTCCAGCCGGCGACCAGGTCGAGGGGATGAAAGAAGCCGGCAGCGGGCACCAGGTGTCCCTGTCGCTGCCGGGGCGACTTCCGGTACCACAGCTCGTTGAAGGCGGCCACCGTCCAGCGGTTGAGCAGGCCGGATGGCGCCCAGGGCGGCGCCTGGGCCCGATCGAAGGGCTGGAAACGCAAGGCCGCGCTGCGATGTCGCCGGCCGACGGGCAGGTCGTCGAGCCGGGCGTGGTCGCCGAACTCCAGCACCGACCGGCCGAGAGAACTGCCCCGGGCCAGGCAGTCGATCCAGGCCACGCTGTAGCGGTAGTCCCGATCGGCCTCGGCCATGCGGGCCATGGCGGTGTCGAGGTCGGGCGCCCGGATGGTGTCGACCCGCATCGACGCGGTCTCGATGGGCAGCAGGCGGAGCGTCGCCTCGGAGATCAAACCGGTGAGGCCCATACCGCCGGCCGTGGCCCAGAAGACGTCCGGCTCCACCTCGGCACTTACCGTCATGGTGCCGAGGGCTGGCGTCTCGAGCACCAACGATTCGACGTGGCTGGTGAAGGTGCCGTCGCGGTGGTGGTTCTTGCCGTGCACGTCCGAACCGATGGCCCCCCCTACCGTGACCTGCCGGGTGCCAGGCGTGACCATGGGCCACAAGCCCAGCGGCACCAAGGTCCGCATCAGCTGGTCGAGGCTGACGCCGGCCTGGACCCGGGCCCGGGCCCCGGCCAGATCGACGTCGAGGATCCGGTCCAGGCCGGTCGTGACGATCACGTCGCCGCCCGCGTTCTGGGCCGCGTCGCCGTAGCTGCGGCCCAAGCCCCGGGCGATGACCCCGCGCGGGCCGGCCTGCTTGATGGCCGCGGCCAGGTCGTCGGGGCTGGCGACCCCGGCCACGTTGGCCGCCGTCGGGGCCGTCCGGCCCCACCCACTGACCAGTCGAGCGGCGGCGGGTGCGGGCACGACGAGTCAGCGTAGAGCGGCGGCGGGGGCCGGTTCGGCCACCGCCGTCGTCCGTCTCGCCGCCGCCTCGGCCATGGCCGCCAGTACTACCGCGACGGTCGGGGCTTCCTCGGTGCCCCGGCGGGTCACGGCGAAGATGTTGCGGGCCGCGGCGCGGTTGGTGAGCGGACGGATGGCGATGTCGGCGCGGGCGGGCGGGTGGGCCAGGGTCGGGATCAGCCCGACACCGAGCCCGGCGGCGACCAGATCGATGATGATCGCCCAATCGTCGATCTGGTGGCGGACACGCGGGGAGAAACCCGCGGCGGCGCAGGCGGCCATGGTGACGAAATGACATGGGGAACCACTCAGGTTCCCGATCCAGGCGTCGTGCCGGAGATCCCCGAGCGCCACCTCGTCCTGGCCGGCCAAGGGGTGATCCGCCGGGAGCAGGGCCCGAAACTCGTCGTGGAGCAGCGGGATCCGGGCGAAGCGGGGGTCGCCGGCTGGCGGGCTGTCGACGTACTCCACGCTGACGGCGATGTCGAGGCGACCGGCGGCCACCTCGAGAAACGACCGGGGGGCGTCCATCTGGACCAGGTGGAGCTCCAGGCGGGGATGGCTGCGGGCCAGCTCGGCGGCGGCCGGCACAATGATGCCGCTGGAGGCGGTCTGGAAGGCGCCGACCCGTACGATCCCGACCTCGCCGGAGTGGTGACGCTGCAGGTCGGCGTCGAGCAGCTCCAGCTGGGCGAACAGCTCGCCGGCGTGGTCCAGCAGGACCCGGGCGGCGCTGGTCAGGCGAACGTTGCGCCCGTCCCGCTCGAGGACCGGGCAGCCCGCCTCCCGGGCCAGGGTCGCCAGCTGCTGGGACACGGCCGACGGCGTCAAGTGCAGGACCGCGGCGGCCGCGCTCACCGTGCCGTGACGGTCCAACTCCTGTAAGACGCGCAACCGCCGGACATCGAGCACCGACCCATCATACAGAAAAACTGCACACTTTCATCCAAAATAAATCGATGGACTTCAGGCTGGCGGGGAGTGAAGGTGGATACATGTTCTTTTCCGCCTTTTGTGACCAGGCCGGCGCCGAGGTCCTCCTCGGCCCGGACAACGTGACCGATGTGACGTCGGGGCCGTGGGGCCCGGAGCTGTGCTACCGGTGCCATTGCGGCCAACTCGGCGTCATCTACCCCAAGCTGGCGGCGGATTCGGCGCCGCGGAAGTGCGCCTGAGCTACCTGGCGGCGCTCCCGGCCAAGTCGTGGGGTCCCGACGGCAGGTAGCCGCCCCCGGCCCGGATGGTCGCCCCCCACGGTCGGAGGATGTCGACCAGGGTGTCGAGGTCGTCCCCGAGGGCCTCGACGATGGGCCGGCACTGCCGATCGGTGGCCCGCTCCACCTCCTCCCGGGCCCGCCGCCCGGCGTCGGTGAAGCCGCCCTCGGCCAACAGGCCCCGTTCCTCCAGGCGAGCCTCGGCGGCGTCGAGGTCGGTGTCCGTCCAGGCCCGGGTGCGCACGTAGGTGCGGAGGGGGAGCCCCCAGTAACACTCGGTGAGCAGCCCGATCTCGGCGGCGTCGAAGCCGGCGCTGGTCCACGCCGCGGTGTGGGCGTCGCCCCGGTATTCGCGGAGCCGGTCCGCCAGGCCCCACATGTCGCCCATCGGGTCTCCTGGCAGGTCCCGGCCCAGTAGACCGGCGTAGAGCGGCCGCCCTTCGGGTCGTAGGGTGCTCCCGGCCCGGCGGAGGAGGTCGGTCGCCTGCTCCAGGCCGGCGGGGTGCTCGCCGAGGAGCCGGACCAGCTGGGCCACCGCCCCGGTGGTGCGCGCCTCGCAGATGGTGGCGGCGTCGGTGAGCGACCACCCGTGGCGGACCGCGGGCACCACCGCGGCGGGGTTGAACACCGCGAAGGCGGCGGCGATCACCTCGCCCGCGACCTGGCCGAGCACCGATCCCCGGCTGCAGAAGTACGCCGGGCCGTCGGGCAGGGCGACCGCACCGGTCTGGCCCCGGCTGGGTCCGAACCCCAAGGCGGCGTAGGCGGCGTGGCACTCGGGCGCGAAGTAGACCTGCCCGGCGACCGGTTCGAGCGCCCCGGCCAGGGCCCGGGTGGCGGTGCTTACGGCCCTGTCGTCCATGCGGTCCCCCTAGTGGTGGTTGGGGCGCTCAGCTGGCGTAGACGCCCAAGGTGAACAGGATGGCCCAGACCAACCCCAGCACCTGCAGCGGCCGGTCGGCGAAGACCAGCTCCTCGGGTTTGGCGCCCCGGCCGCCCTCGACCAGGAAGGTGAAGCGGAGCAGGGCGATCATCATCGGCACGATCGACAGCTGGTACCAGACCGGATCGGCGTGATGGGACAGGGCGGTCTGGAGACTGAAGGCCCACAGGCAGTACCCCAGGATGGCGCCGCCGGCGCTGATGGCCAGGACGGTGCGCAGGAAGGTCGAGGAGTAGGCGTCGAGGGTGGCCCGGTGGGCGCCGCGGTCGTCGCCCAGCTCGGCGTGCTCGGCGACCCGCTTACCGGTGACCATCAGGAGGCTCCCGAAGGTGGCGACGATGAGGAACCACTCGGAGACCGGGACCGGGACGGCGACCGCCCCGGCGATGGCCCGCAACACGAAGCCGCCCGCCACCGTGACCATGTCGTAGATGGGCTGGTGCTTGAGGTAGAAGCTGTAGGCGAACTGGACGCAGACGTAGATGCCGAGCACCAGTCCCAGCCGCCATTCGAGGGCGGCGCCGCCGCCGACGCCCGCGGCCATGAGCACGGCCCCGATCGTGAGGGCCGTGCGTCGGCTGATGAGGCCGGCGGCCACCGGCCGAAACCGCTTGGTCGGGTGGCCCCGGTCGGCCTCGGCGTCGGCGGCGTCGTTGATGAAGTAGGTGCCCGACGACACCACGCAGAACGTCGCGAACGCCACCAGCGACCGCAGCAGCGGGGTGCCGTGCGTCAGGACGCCCGCGGCGCCGGGCGCCGCGAACACCAGGACGTTCTTGGACCACTGCTTGAGGCGGGCGGTGCGGATCACCGCGCCCAGCAGGGAGGAGTCGGGTGCCGAGGCAGCCGGGGCCATCTCGTGCAGCACCTTGCTCACGTCGCGATCGTAGTCCGGGGGCGTCGCGGGACTCAGGTACGCAGCCCGGAGTACGGCCAGCGGGCGGGGTCGATGTCGGCCCGCCGCGGGTTGCGGCGGTCACGATCCGACAGGATGGGATCGGTGAGGCCCCAGTTGGCGCCGATCTCCGGGTCGTCCCAGGCCACGCCCAACTCGTCCGCGGGGTTGTAGTAGCTGTCGACGAGGTAGGTGAGGGTGAGGTCGGTGAGCGAGGCGAACCCGTGGGCCACGCCGGGCGGGATGAACACCCCCCGGCAGTTGTCGCCGCTGATCTCGATGATCTCGGTGGCTGCTTCGGTCGAAGATCCGCGGCGCAGGTCGTGCAGCACCACCCGGGCTGTCCCGTCGACGCACAGCCAGTAGTCCGCCTGGTGCAGGTGGTAGTGCAGGCCCACCACCGCCCCCGCGGCCTTGTCCGAACGGTTGCCCTGCACCATCTCGCGTCCCAGCGGAAACCAGGACCTCCGGTAGGTCTCGTAGAAGCGGCCCCGGTCGTCGCCGTGACCGTCCGGGTCGACGGTCCACACGTCCGCGATCAGCTTCGACTCGGCGATGTTCGGCACGGCCGGCGACAGTACTCCCAGCGGACCTTTGATTCTGGCCGAGCGGTACGGTGGCGGGCCTTGAGCGATGCCGCCACCGACCTGCGCTTCGGGACGAGTAGAGCCCGATGGGTGATCGCGGCCACGGTGCTCGGTTCGGGCATGGCCATGCTCGACGGGACCGTCGTGGGCATCGCCCTGCCCACCATCGGCCGGCAGTTTCACAGCGGGGTCTCCACCCTGCAATGGGTCGTCAACGGCTACACCCTCACCCTGGCCGGCCTCCTGCTCCTCGGCGGGGCGCTCGGTGACCGGCTGGGGCGCCGACGAATTTTCGAGGTGGGCACCGTCTGGTTTGCGCTGGCGTCCCTCGTCTGCGGCCTGGCGCCCAACGCATCGACGCTCATCGCGGCCCGGGCCTTGCAGGGGGTGGGCGCGGCCCTGTTGACGCCGGGCAGCCTGGCGATCCTCCAGGCCGCCTTCACGCAGGACGACCGCTCGAAGGCCATTGGCGCCTGGTCCGGACTGGGCGGGGTGGGAGCAGCAGTCGGACCATTCCTGGGCGGATGGCTCATCAGTGCCGTCTCCTGGCGGCTGATCTTCTTCATCAACCTGCCGGTCGCGGCTGCGGTGGTGCTCATCTCGGCCCGGCACGTTCCCGAGTCTCGTGACCCGTCGATCTCGGGCCGCATCGATGCCGGCGGGGCGACGCTGGTATCGGTCGGCTTGGTGGGCCTCGTCTACGGCCTGATCGAAGGACCGGTGCTGGGCTGGGGCTCGCCGCTGACGCTGCTGGCCCTGGCGGGCGGGGCCTTGGCGCTCGCCGCCTTCTGGGAGGTGGAAGGGCGCGAAGCGCACCCGATGATGCCGCACCAACTGTTCCGGTCGGTGCAGTTTTCCGCGGCGAACGCCGTCACCTTCGCGGTCTACGGCGGTCTCGGCGGGGCGTTGTTCCTCCTGCCGGTGGACCTCCAGCAGGTCTCCCACTACAGCCCGCTGGCGGCCGGCGCCGCCCTGCTGCCCGTCACCCTCTTGATGCTCACCCTGTCGGCGCGCTCCGGCGCCCTGGCGGCGCGGATCGGACCTCGCCTCCAGATGTCGCTCGGCCCGGTCGTGGTGGCCGCAGGTCTGGCCCTGCTGGTGCGGGCCACGGGATCGAGTGGGTATCTCGTCGACGTGCTGCCGGCGGTGGTGGTGTTCGGCTTGGGGCTGGCGATCACCGTCGCCCCCCTGACCTCGACGGTCCTGGCCGCCGCCCCCGCGGAGCACTCAGGGGTGGCGTCGGCGATCAACAACGACGTGGCCCGCACCGCCTCGCTGATCGCGGTAGCGGTGCTGCCCGTGGCCGCCGGCATCACCGGCGACAGTTACTTGCATCCGGCTCGGTTCGCGGCGTCGTTCCGGACCGCCATGTTGCTGGCCGCGGCCGCTTGCACGGTGGGCGGGGTGCTGGCCGCCTTCACCATCCGCAACCCACCGCGGCGCCCGGCGCCGGTCACCGGCCGGGTTCGCCACGATTCGTACTGCGCCCTGGACGGCCCACCCCTCCGGCGGGACGTCAGCGCCTGACTGGAGTCCGTGACGGTTCAGGAGGTCTCCGCCTGGGGATAACTCATACGTGCCGAAGCGAGTTCCGCCTCGTCCAGGACGGATGGGACGCGGACAAGGAGGTAGACCATGACCTGGGCCGTCCAGCAGCCGCGCCACCGTCGTTGGACCAGGCACGGCGAGGCAGTCGCCGCGAGCGGGGCCCGTGCCACGGTGCGGCCCTTGGGTGCCGCGGGGGTCGGACTGCTGTCCGCGCTCGCCGGCGCGTGGGGCGGGATCTCCGTCTTCGTCGGACCCGAGTTCGGTTACCGCCCGACGAGCACAGGGGCGTGGGACTGGACGATGCAGAATTGGTTGCTGCACCTGATCCCGGGCGCAGTCGGCCTGGCCGCCGGGCTCCTGATCATGGGTATGACGCCCCGACGCCGGGCTGGATCCGGCGGACTGCTCGGACTGCCGGCGCTCCTGCTCGTGGCCGCCGGGGTCTGGTTCGTCATCGGCCCGGCGGTGTGGCCGACGTTCCGATCGTCGCCGGCGTTCGCACTCGGCGCCAGCGCCAACATGTCATTCCTCAACCAGCTGGGATCGAGCCTCGGACCCGGTCTGCTGCTGGCGATCTTCGGCGGCATGGCCCTCAAGGCCGGGCTGGCTCGCCCGGCCGTCGCGCTCGCCGAACCTCCGGTCGACGCCCCCGTCGATGGCGAGGCGCTCGCCCCTGTCGCGCCGCAGCCCACCGCGACGGAACTCCGAGCCGAGCCGCAGCCGGAGTTGTAGGGCGCCCAGGTTTTCAACCGGTGGGGCCGAAGCGCTCGACGCGGATCCGATCGGGTGTGATGCCGGCGCCGGCGAGGAGATCAGTGGCCGCGTCGGCGAAGCCCGGTGACCCGCAGACGTACGCGGTGGCTTCGGGAGGGACCTGGCCGGCCAGGTCCTCGACCGTGAGCCGTCCGGGCGCTCGGTCCCATCCGGGGGGCGCGGCGCGCGTGTAGACGATGCGGGTGTCCGGCCCCGGCAGCTCGGCGGCGTAGTACAAGTCGGCGGGGCTGCGGGCCGACACCACCAGCCGGACCAGATCGACTCGGCCAGTGCGGCGGGCGAATCGGAGCATGGCCATGAGGGGGACCACGCCGGAGCCGCCGCCCACCAACAGAGCCGGCGTGTCACCTCGCCACACGAACCAGCCGCCGATGGGGCCGCGCAGTTCCAGATCGTCGCCGGGCATCACCACCTCATGGAGGAAGCGTGACACTTCGCCGTCGGGCAGGAGCTCGACGGTGAGCTCGATCTCCGGGGACGGCCCGGGCGGGCTGGCCACGGAGTAGGACCGCGAGGCGGTGTAGCCGTCGGGGGCCGTCAGGCGGACGACGTAGTGCTGGCCGGCCAGGTGGGGGGACGGGCCGGGGAGGGCCAGGCGGAAGGTCTTGGCGGTGGCGGTTTCGGGGTGGACATCGATGACCTTGGCGGTCTGCCAGCCGCTCGGGCGGGGGAGAGGGCTGGGCTGATCAGTCACCCTGGTAGCGCTGCTCGAGCCAGGGGTCGCCCCGGTCGTGGTAGCCGTTTTGCTCCCAGAAGCCGGGCTCGTCATGGTCGAGGAGCCGCAGTCCGGCCACCCATTTGGCGCTCTTCCAGAAGTACAGGTGTGGCACGAGGAGGCGGGCCGGCCCGCCGTGCTCGACCGGCAGGGGACGGCCTTCGTAGTCCCAGACCACCCAGGCCTTGCCGTCGGTGACATCGGCCAGGGGCAGGTTGGTGGTGTAACCGGTGTGACCGAACGCCATGACGTGGGTGGCGGATGGGAGGGGCCGGGTGGCGGCGAGCAGGGTGTCGACCGACACCCCGGAGAAGGTGACGCCCAGCTTCGACCAGGTGGTGACGCAGTGGATGTCGCCCTGGAAGGTGGCGGGGGCCAGGGCGTGCATCTCCTCCCAATTCCACGTGGTGGGCTGCTCCACCAACCCTTCGATGACGAACGTCCAGGTGTCGGTGGCCAGCTTGGGGGTCGCCTCAGCCGTCAGCACCGGCCAGGTGGAGCCGGTGTCGTACTGACCGGGCGGGAGCCGGGGATCGCGAGATGCCTGGCCCCGGCCGCGAAAGCCGCGGGTGAATCTCATCTGGGCTCGCTCCCTTCGCTGACTCCGAAGAGTTGGGGATATCTGGCGTTTCCCGCGCGCGGACTCTACCGCTGAATACGAAACTGGCTTCGCCGCAAAACAGGCGGCTATTATGGGATGGCCGGCGGTCCCGTCCGGCAAGGGGAGGGCTAAGGGCATGACCACAGCTGAGGGCCTGCGCTACATCGACTCGGATGGCCACATTCTCGAACACCCGACGGCGATGCCCGATTATGCGCCCGCGAAGTACCGGGACCGCATTTGGCACGTCGAGACCGACCAGGCGGGGGAGGAGTGGCTGGTCTACAACGGGAATCGAACGCCCGCGAACGGGCTGTCTGCCGCGGGGGTAGCGGGGGCGAGCGACGAGGATCGGGCCCGGGCCTTCCGGGGTGAGATGCGCTACACGGAGACCCGGCCGGCGGCGTGGAACGCCAAGGCCCGGCTCCAGGATATGGACCAGGATCACATCGACCTGGCCGTGCTGTACCCGACGATGCTCCTCGCCCTGCAGAGCGAGCGGGATATCGACTTCGCCGAAGCGCAGGCCCGGGCCTACAACGATTGGTGCTCGGACCACGTGCAGGAGGGCGAGGGCCGCTTGTTCGGCGCCGGCGCGGTGCCGCCGATGCACCATCCGGGCGACGTGGCTCGCGTCGCGGCGGAGATCCGACGAGTCGCGGACCTCCCGGGCATGGTCTCGATCTTTATGAGGCCCAATCCCGCGGTCGACTGGCGACCCTTCAACGACCCGGTCTACGACCCGATTTGGCAGGCCGCGTCGGACACCGGACTGCCGATCGCCCTGCATCCCTTCCTGGCCCCCGATCTTCCCGGGGCATGCAAGGGCCTGCGCCTGGGCCGGCCCCGCCGGGCCGACGGGAGCTACGTCGACGATTTCGACCCCGATCGCACGATCACCACGGCCGAGCAGCTCGAGCACCCCGACCAGCGTCCGAGCACCCTCTTTACCCAGGCCATCGCCAACCCCGTCGACGTGATGAGCTGCATCGCCTATCTGCTGGCCGGCGGGGTGTGCGATCGGTTCCCCGACGCCAAGTTCATCTTCCTCGAGGCGAACGGCGGCTGGCTGGTGCCGTGGCTCGAGCGTCTCGACCACCACTGTCGCAAGTTTCAGTGGGAAGTGAGCGACCTGTCGATGCTGCCTTCAGAGTTCATGAAGCGGCAGTGCTGGATCAGCTTCGACCCCGACGAGAGCATGCTGCGCACGACGGCCGAGTCGGCTCTGGTGGGCGCCGAGCGCATCATCTGGGCCTCCGACTACCCGCATCCCGACGCCAAGTTTCCGGGTGTCACCGAGGAGCTGGCCGAGGCCCTCGACGGGCTGACGTTCGAGCAGAAGCGTCAGGTCACCTCCGAGAGCGCGGTGGCGCTCTACGGCATCGGCTGAGGGACGGTCTCGAGGATCAGGCGCCGCCGACACCGGGGGCACTGTCGGCTGGGCTGACTCCGGCCCATCTGTGCTCGACGTTGGCGATCTTCCAGTAGGTGATGGCGACCAGCCAGACGATGACGAACAGGGCGGCGATGGCGAAGCCGGCTTTGTTGATGTTGAAGTTGGCCATGAAGTCCCAGAAGCCGCCATGGATGTGCAGTTCGCTCGAGAGCAGACCGCAGATTTCGATGGTGCCGATGAGGAACGCCACGGCGATGGACAGTCCGGTGATGACGAGGTTGTAGTACACCTTGCGGACCGGGCGGGCGAACGCCCAGCCGTAGGCGAAGTTCATGAAGCAGCCGTCGAGGGTGTCGAAGAGGGTCATGCCGCCGGCGAAGAGCAGCGGCAGGGAGAGGACCGCATACCATGGGAGTCCCTGGGTGGCGGCTGCGGCAGTGGCGGCGAGAAGCAGGACTTCGGTGGCGGTGTCGAAGCCGATGCCAAATACGGTTCCGACGAAGTACATGTGCCAGGTCTTGGTGATGGAGCGCATGAACCGCCCGAAGAACCGCCACATCATCCCTCGGGCTTGGAGCTGGCGTTCGAGTTCGTCCTCGTCGAAGTCGCCGCGGCGCATGCCGCGGAAGACCTTGAGGATGCCGGCCAGCACGATCAGGTTGAGCGCGGCGATCAGGTACAAGAAGGTGGCGGCCAGGGAGGTGCCGATTACCCCGCCGAGGGTCTCGAACCCGGAGTTGGGGTTGACGACGGCACCGAAGACCGCTTTGGCGGCGATGGCGAGGCCGGCGCCGACGACCATGATGATTGACGAGTGACCCAGGGCGAAGAAGAACCCGGTGCCCAACGGGCGTTGTCCGTCGGCCATCAGCTTGCGGGTGGTGTTGTCGATGGCCGAGATGTGATCGGCGTCGAAGGCGTGGCGGGCGCCGAGCGTCCAGGCCGTGAACGCCACCCCGAAACCTATTCCGAGTCCCTTGAAGTGGAAGTGGTGTGGGTTGATGGCCAGGGCGAAGATGGCCCAGCCGGCGACGTTGAGGCCGACCACGACGGCGGCCATCCCGCCGAGTCGGGTTCGTTCCCCGCCGGTGAGAGCTTGCCTGTCGGTCAGCGCTGGTTGGGTGGCGGTCATCCGATGGCTTCCTCCTGGTCGGGTGAGAAGCGGCATCGGCGACGGGTAAGGGCGCCGAACGAACCGCCCTTCTGCCGAGGGCTAAGTCACGTCGACGATCAACCGAGGCGACCGGGCTCGTCCCTCGAAGGGGCATGACCGTTGCGGGACAGTGCCGGGCTCTCACCGGACTTCGCTGGGCTGAACGCCATCTCGGTTTTCACCGGGACAGTCAGAACCTAAGCCACCCCACCTGCCACGTCAAGGCTGAACATACGATCAGATGGCCAGCAGGTGTCAGACTGTGCCCGTGCATCTGGTTCCGCCCGATCAAGCCCACCGTCGGATCATCGACAGCGAACAGGTCTGCGCCGCCATCGAAGCTCTGGATGACCCTGGCGCGATCCGGGCGTGGACCCAGCGGTTCTCGCTGCTCGGCGACCCCACCCGGCTCCGACTACTCGTGGCCATCGAAGCCGCGGGTCCCATCAGCGTCTCCGACCTGGCCGTCGCTACGGGCATGACCGACGACCACGTTTCGCAGACCCTTCGATTCCTCCGGGCCAGCCAGACCGTCGCTGCGGATCGCGACGGCAGAGTGGTCCGCTATCAGCTCGCCGACCCCATCATCGCCGAACTCGTCGTCATCGCCACCAGCAGAACGACGGCCGCCGAGAACAACCCATCGGGCGGTCACTCGAACCGCCCACGCTGACCACCGAGTAGGCGATCGCGTTCACCCGCCAGGCGGCCGGCCGCGACCTAGACCCCTCCACCAACGGTGGACGGCGCTACCTTGGTCGACGCTTCGTTGACCCAAGTGTGTGGCGGGGCGCCGATGGTGATTGTCGGTGGGGACGCAACGGGTGCGAGGTGAGATGGAAAATCTGGTCATCGGAGTTCCGGCCCGCGATGAGGCCGCGACGATCGTTCAGCTGGCGGATGCTCTCGAGCGCGGCTGCGCCTGGCTCGGTGAGGGCACGCGGTGCGAGTTGGTTCTGGCCTATCAGGCGGGCGTCGATGACACGCTCGAGCGGTGGCAATCGCGCCGGTTCCGGTTGCCGAACCGGGTACTGGGCGGCGCCGAGGGGGTCACCGGCAAGGGCCGCAACGTAAAGCTGCTGATCAGCTACGCGCAGCAGGCGGCTGCCCATCTTCTGCTGGTGGACGCGGACCTGGGTTCGTATCCTCCTTCGAACGTGGCGCGGTTTGCCCACTCCGAAAGGCTGGCGCACGCCGGGGTGGTCCTACCGTTGTGGTGCCGCCCGAAGGGGCAGGGCAACTCCACAGACTTCCTGGCCTGCCCGTTGATCTTCGCCGGGTTCGGGGCTCGGGTTCGCCAGCCCCTGGCCGGCCAGATGCTTCTCAGCAGGCGGCTGCTGGCGTCGATCGACGTCGACCAGTTGCCCGATGATTACGGCATCGACGTCGCACTTACGATGTCCGTCCTCGATCGGGGGCTGCCGGTCGATCAGGTCGTCGTGCCGTTCCCAGACCACGAGGGGGGCGGTAACAGCCACGTGATTATGCACGACGTGGCCTGCGCCCTTCTCCGTCGTCTCGGGGGCGGGGATCCGGCTGTCCGGACGGACGTGGCCACGCCCGCGCGCTGGTGGGTGGGGTCGGACCCGGTTGCGCCATCGTCGAGAACGCTCCGTGGCCTCATCGAGCAGGTGGTCCCGTCGGAGGCGCTGAGTGAGTGGTCGGCGCTGTTCGACGCCCCTCCTGACGCGGTGCGAGACCTGTGGTGCGACCGCTTGGTCGACGCGGTGCGCCAGGCCCGTGCCGGCCGGCCGGTGGTGGAGGTGGCGACCGGGCTGGTCTATCCGTTTCTGGTCCACGCGGAGTACCGGCGGCGGGTCGAGGTGGACGTGGCCGGCGCCGAGGCGTACGTCGGCGAGCTCTGCGACCGCGTGGCTGCGGCGTTGTGACGGACGCGACCACGGTGGTGGCCCCGCACCCCGACGACGAGGTTCTGGGATGCTCGGCTGCCCTCTTCGGCGCCTCGGCGACCGTGGTGCACGTCACCGACGGCGTCCCGCCTTGGACCGCGTCGAGCGAGCGGGAGGGCCTGCGGTCCGCCCGCCAGACCGAGAGCGCCCGGGCGTGGGCGTCGCTGTCGAGTCGCGTCGATTGCGTGCGGCTCGGTTTCGAGGACCTGGGAGCATGGCGGCTCGTCGAGGAGGTCGCCGAATGTCTGGCCGGCGTTATCGGCTCGACGGCCACGGATCAGGTCTACCTCCCCGCCTTTCAGCGGGGCCATCCTGACCACGACGCCACCTATATCGCGGGGGCGCTGGCGCGCCAGCAGCTGGGTTGCCCGTCGGGCATCCAATGGTGGGTCTACGGGCTGTACGGCCTGGACGCCGAGAGGCGCCTAAGGTTCGGGTGGCTGTCCCCGCAGACGTACGGGCCGGCTCAGGTGCGCGCCGACCAGGCCCGGATCCTCGAGACGAAGGGGCACGCGTTGCGCCAGTTCACTACTCAGATCTGGCCCGGCTCGGTGCTCGACCGGTGGCTCCAGGATCCCATGCCGGAGCAGGTCGCGCCGTTGCCGGCCACCTGGGATAGCGTGCCGACCCTGCCGTGCTTCTACGACGAGGAACTGGGTTTCGCTCGTCACGGGGCGTCGGCGGCGGAGGTGGAAGGGGCCTTCAGCCGGGCGCTGGTCACCCGTGCGCGCTGAGGTCGTCCAACCCGGTGAGCTGGGGCCCGAAGAGCGACAGTTGTGGGACCGTTACACCTTGGATTCGTCGCTCGGCAGTCCCTTCCTCTCCTGGGAGTTCGCCCAGGCCATCGCCACGGTGCGAGATGACTGTCGGGTCGCGGTGCTCGACGACGGCGGGGGAACGTGCGCGTTTCTCGCCTTCGAGCTGGGCCCGGACGGCGCAGGCCGGCCGGTGGGGGCGACGATCTGCGACGCCCAGGCCGTTATCGGGCCGCCTGACTGGAGCTTCGACGCCCGCCGACTGGTCGCGGCCGCAGGTCTGACCTGCTGGGTCTTCGACCACCTGAACACCGAGCAGGCGCCTTTCGCCCCGTATCACCGTCAGCGCCATCGGTCTCCGTTCGTCGATCTGCGTGGCGGGCATGAGCAGTTCCTCCATCAGTTGCGAGCGCACTCCAAGGACCTCGTCGCCCAGGTCGGCCGTCGCCGCCGCAAGTTGGAACGCGAGGTGGGCCCGGTCGTGTTGGAGTGGCAAAGCAGCCAGCCCGACCTCGACATGCAGCACTTGCGCCGCTGGAAGTCAGAACAGTATGCGCGTGGCGGCGAGTGGGACCGATTTTCCCACCGTTGGATCGACGAGGCTCTGACGTCCTTGATGATTTCACGCCACCCCGGTTGCACTGGGGTCTTGACCACACTGCGGGCGGGTGATCGTCTGGTGGCGGTGCACCTGGGCCTGTTGGGGAAAGACCGGCTCTCATGGTGGTTCCCGGCATATGACCCGGACTTCGGCCGCTACTCACCGGGCCTGATTCTCCTGCTGGACCTGATCAACGAGGCATCCAGTCGCGGCGTTCCTCTGGTCGATCTCGGCCGCGGCGAGCACGGCTACAAGCTTCGGGTCACATCGGAGTTCTACGAGGTGGCCGCGGGCGAGGTCCCCGCGGCCGGCGCATAGGTTGGTGCCCGTGGCCGCGAGGACTCTGATGGCGGTGCATGCTCATCCGGACGACGAGGTCATCTCCACGGGCGGGATTCTGGCGCGCTACGCCGACGAGGGAGTACGCACCGTGGTTGTGACCTGCACCGACGGGTCACAAGGATTCGGGCCCGGTGGGGTGCTGCCCGGCGAGCCCGGCCATGATCGAGACGCGGTCGCCGCGACGCGACGGGTAGAGCTGGAGCGGTCGTGCTCGGTTCTGGGGGTGGCTCATCTCGAGGTGCTCGGCTATCGAGACTCCGGCATGGCGGGCTGGGCAGCCAACCTGGAGCGCGACGCCTTTCAGAACGTTCCGGTCGATCAGGCTGCTGCCGCCCTGGCCGGATTGCTGGCCCGCTACGAGCCCCAAGTCCTCGTGACCTACGACGACAACGGCGGCTACGGCCATCCGGACCACATTCAAACCCATCGGGTCGTCGTGGCCGCGCTGGAGCGCGCTGGCACGGTGTCGAAGTTGTACTTCACGGCCCGAACCGAAAGCCACGCCCGGCGCATGTTGGATTTGCGGCAGCGGCTGCAGGTCGACCAGCGACCTGGTAGGCCACCGCGAGCAACTCCCATGGGCGTTCCTGAGAGCGTCATCACGACGGTGGTAGATACACGCACGACCCTCGACCGCAAACGTGCAGCCCTGCATGCCCACGCCAGCCAACTCGCGGAGACCGTGTGGGTGAAGGTCACGGACGAGGACTTCGCCGACCTGTTCGGGCAGGAGTCATTCGTGCGGGCCATGGACCGGACCGGCGCTCCGCTCCCCGAGACAGACCTATTCGACGGGCTGTGACCTAGGGATTTCTCTCGGCGTCGTACCTTCCCGGACGCGTTTCCTAGGTCCCTACCAGGTACTTTGCGGTGCAGTGCGCCCCCCGGGATTCGAACCCGGAACCTGCGGATTAAGAGTCCGTTGCTCTGCCGTTGAGCTAGAGGCGCGTACGAACCCGCCACCCTACCCGGGCCAGGCGGCCCCGGGAGAGGCGGGATGGGGTGACCGAGGGGACTTGAACCCCCGACCTCCAGGGCCACAACCTGGCGCTCTAACCAACTGAGCTACGGCCACCATGGGTCAGCCAGTTTGCCACAACCGGCATCCACGACATCGCGGGCATAAGCACCGTTCCCTCGGCGTTGGAGAAAACGTGGCCAAGGGCAGGATGGACGCGTCCGACCAGGACCCGGTGCGCCTCTACCTGGACGGTATCGGCCGGTACCCCCTGCTGAGCAAGGAGGACGAGGTCCGCTTGGCCCAGGCCATCGAGGCAGGTCGGTTGGCGACGGCCGAGCTGGCGGCAGGGACTCCGCTCTCCCCCCCACATGAGCGGGAGCTGCGGCGGGCGCAACGCCGCGGCGACGCGGCGTGCGTGGAGTTCATCAACGCCAACCTGCGCCTGGTGGTGTCCATCGCCAAGAAGTACCAATCCTCCGAGATGCCCATCCTGGACCTCATCCAAGAGGGCAACCTGGGGCTGATGCACGCGGTGGACAAGTTCGACTGGCGGCGGGGCTTCAAGTTTTCCACCTACGCCACCTGGTGGATCCGCCAGGCCATCGGTCGCGGCATCGACAACACCTCGCGCACCGTCCGCCTGCCCGTCCACGCTGGCGACCAGGTGCGCCGGCTGCTGCGTGCTCGGGCCCAGCTGGAAGGCCGATCCGGCCGCCTTCCCACCTCGGCCGAGCTGGCGGACCACCTGCAGATCACGTCCTCCGAGGTCGACAACCTGCTCCGCTACGTGGTGGAACCGGTCAGCCTGGCCACTCCGATCGGCGCTGAAGGGGAGACCGAGCTGGCGGACGTGGTCTCCGATCCGGCGGCGCCCAGTCCCTTCGATCTGGTGGCCGACGGCATGCTGGCCCAGGAGGTGGAGCGGCTGCTGTCCTCGCTGAGCGAGCGGGAACGCCAGATCCTGCGCCTCCGCTACGGTCTCGACCGGGGCGAGCCCCGGACCCTCGAGGAGGTCGGCGCCGAGCTCAGCCTGACGAGGGAACGGATCCGCCAGATCGAGCGCAGCGCCCTGGCCAAACTCCGGCGACCGCTCGCCGATCTGGGCGCCCGGGACCTGCTGGCTTCCTGACTGAGATCGCCGTCGCTTAGGGCTCGGGCAGTTCCAGGACGAGCGGCAGGGCGACCAGCCGGCGCACCATTAAGCTCATGTGATAGCCGAGCGGTGCAGCTTCGGGGTCGATGCGGAACGCCCGGGTGCGGGCCAGCAGTCGCTCGATCGCCACCTTGGCCTCAACTCGGGCCAGTGGCGCCCCCACGCAGAGGTGGATGCCCCAACCGAAGCCGACGTGGTGCCGCGGGTTGGGTCGATCGAGGCGCACGTCGTCGGGGTCGTCAAAGGCGTTCTCGTCCCGGTTGGCGGCCGGCCACATCAGTATCAGTCGCGAGCCCGCGGGTACCGGCGTCCCGACGACTTCGTCGTCGCGGGTGGCAACCCGATAGTGGCCTCGGAACGGCGGATCGATCCGACACGCTTCTTCCACGAAGACGGGGATGAGCGAAGGGTCGGCGCGCAGCTGATCCTGCAAGTCGGGTCGCTCCGACAGGATCCGCACCGCGGTACCGGTCAGGCTCGTCGTCGATTCACCGCCCGCCGCGATGAGCACGGCGAGGATGCTCAGCGCCTCCATGTCGTCGAGTTCGCCGTCGAGGACTGCTTGCGCGCTCGATGCCGATCAGGGTGTCCGACCAGGCCAAGGGATCTTCTTTCGCCTTGGTATAGGCCTCGATCACGGCCGTAAGCCCACCGACCTCGTCGTCGTCCAGTTCGAGAATCCGGGCCTCGGAAACGAATCCGCTGATCCGTTCGACCATGGCATAGCCCTGTTTCTTGAGGTCCGGCGCCCGCTCGTCGGGAAGGCCCAGGATGCGCGCCACCATGAGCATCGGCAAGGGTTCGGCAACCCGGTGCATCCATTCGAAGCGGCCGTCCGCGGGGATGTCCGCGAGGGCGCCGTCGACCAAGGCCCGGAACTCCGGCTCCATGGCTCGCATATTGGCGTTCGACAATTTTCGGCTCACGACCTTGCGCTGCCGGCCGTGGTCGGGCGGATCGGCGCCGGCGACGCCCCCACCGCCTTCCCCCGAGTATCCGGCTCTGACCGGACGTAGGGCCGGGGCGGCCCAGTCGCCCTTATGCAGGAACTCCGGCGAGACACTGGAAAACACCTCGGGCCGGGCGACGACGTCGTAGATGGCGTCCATCCTGGTTACCAAGAAGGTGCCGGTGCCCGCGACCTCGTGCACCGGATCGTTCTGGCGGAGGTGTCGGTAGTATTCGTGCGGATCCTGGACCACATCCGGGTCGAAGAGGGCATCGATTTCCGGTGCCGGAGTAGCCATGTGAGCGGTCGCCTCCCCGTGACGCGCCACTAGCGTCACAGCGCAACCTACCACGCTTAGTGATCGGATGTCTACTCTAGTGAACATGCGTTCAGGGACCGAAGCGGACCTCGATTCCGACACGGCGCCCGATCCGCGCGCCCAACGGCGAGCCGCTCGCCGGGCCGAAAACCGCAGCGAGATTCTCGACGCCGCCGAGCGCGTTTTCGGCGAGCAAGGGGTGCGGGACGGGTCGCTCCGCCAGATCGCTCACCTGTCCGGATTTTCTACTGCGGCCATCTACCTGTTCTTCGAGAACAAGCAGCACCTGCTCATGGAGACGCTGCTCCGCCGAGGGGTGGAGCTCAACGGCGTCCTGCGGACGGCGGCCGAGAGTGACGGGCGCCCCCTCGAGCGGCTGCATCGGGTCATCGACGTAACGGTGGCGTTCTTTGGGACGCACCCGTATTTCCGGCAACTGCTCCGTCGCATCGCGGGCGGGACCACCATCGTGGGACCGGCGCTCGCCGAGCACACCAGCGACGTGGATGGCCGCTTTACCGAGGCCATGACGATCCTCGCCGGTCTGGTCGAGGAGGGCCAGAGAGCCGGCGAAGTCCGCGCCGGCGCCCCGTACGCCATCGCCCAGCTCTATGCGGTGCTCGTCAACGAGCACGTCCATCTGATCGCCGAGGGTGCGGCTGGCATCGACGCGCTCAGCTCTGATCAGTTTCACGGCCTGATCGATGGGCTCCTCCGCCGGCCACCAGATTGACCCGTCGGCGGGGGCGCCCAGACCAGGCGCTACTTGATCAGGTTTCCGCAGATCGGCTGTCCCTGGTTGAGCGGCACATATGCGGAACCTTGCAACCGGACAAAATAGGCGCAGGCGGTGGGGGGAGCCGTACCGAAGTCCTTCAGACTGAGGTCGGGTGCCCTGGCCAGGAGGCCGTTGGCCGTCCAGCCCTGGGTGTTGTGCAGGGCGTTGAGGAAGGAGGCCCTCGTCGGGTTGGTGCCGGCGCTCTGCAGGCCCTTGATGAAGAGATCCGCGGAAAGCCAACCGTACGTCCAGTTGAGATTCGGTACTCCACTGAAGTTCTCGTACGTCTTGAAGGCAGCTTGCTGGCTCTGGGTGGCAGCGGTGTGCTCCTCGACGGGGACTTGGGCGACATCCACGACGATGCCCTGGGCGGCCGCTAACGCGCTCGGATTGTCGAGGAGGTCCTGGGTGTAGGAGGTGAAGTCCATGGGAGCCGCCAAGTTGAGCCCGGCCTGCTTCGCCCCCTCCATGATGGCGAAGTCCGTGGTGTTGAGCATGTAGGACATGAATCCGTCGACGTGGGCCTGCTTCATGGCCAGCACCACTCCGGTGGCATCGACCGACCCGATGGGGATGCTGTAGTTGCGGTAGCCAACGTTGAGGCCTACGGATTTGGCGGCATTGACGAAGGATTGAGCCCCGATGATCGACGGCTGCTCGCCGCCGATGGCCAGGGAGGCCATGTTGTGGGCTCCGGCCAGCTGGGCCGCCTTCGCCAGGAAGGTATAGGTGGACAGAACGCCGCTCTGGTCGCCCTGCACGGACACCATGTTGGTATTCGGTTTCGTACCCCATTCGGGGCCGTCGATCGGTGCACCGACGACCGGAAGGCCGGCCTGCTGGGCGATCCGGTAGGCCGCCGACACCAGGTCCGAGACAAAGATGAGTCCGAAGGCGTTGCGGACCTGGATGAGCGACGACACCGCCGTCTGGGCCTGCTGCGGGCTGGATTGATCATCGGCGACCGTGAGCTTGATGGTGCGCCCGTTGACGCCGCCCTGGGCGTTCTGCAGGTCGAATCGGGCCGTGACTCCCTGCACCGCGCCATTGAAGTTGGCCGCGGCCGGGCCAGTGAGGGAGGTGTCGAGCCCGACGGTGATCTGCGACGCGGTGACGCCCGGGGCGCTGGCCTGGTTGGCGCCGCCGGGGCTGGAACCGCCCGAACCTGGTGTGGTGGCGCCTGTGGCCGCCGGCTTGGACGAGCTGCCGCAGGCCGCCAGCACCAACGCCGTCGCCATCACAGCCGCGACCGTGCGTACCCGTCCGGCGTTCATCCGCGTCACAGAGCCTCCCCCTGATTTCTAGACATCGTTCAAAGTCTGGAGGAGTATGGCGAACCTTTGGTGCGCTCGTCAAGCGTCCGGGTCAGGACCACGTCCAGCGGGCGTCACGTTTCTCGCGGAACGCCGCCATCGCTTCCTTGGAGTCCTTGTAGGTCCGCATGCGTTGGGTGTAGTCCTGCTCGGTGCGGTAGGAGTCCTCTAGCTCGGAACCTTCGATCCGGAGGATCGACTCTTTCGCCAACCGCAGAGCTATCGGGCTCTTGGCGGCGAACCTCCGGGCGATCTCGACGGCATGCGCCTCCGCCTTCCCTGCCTCTACGACTACCTCGGCGGCCCCCAGCCGGTACAGCTCCGCCGCCGTGAGCGGATCTCCAGACAAGAGCATCATCCGGGCCTTGAAGGGTCCGACCATGCGCAAGGCCTTGGCCGCGCCGCCCAGGAGGCCGACGTCGATCTCCGTCAAGGCGAAGGTCGCGGTCTCGGACGCCACGATCACGTCGCATACGCCCACCAGGCCGAAACCGGCCCCGATGGCCGCATGCTCCACGGCGGCGACCACCGGCACCGGGCAATAGCGGACGTGGTGTTGGGTGTCCCGCCAGTACCGGCCCGGGTCCAGGGTGTCGGCGATCGTCCTCGGGCCGTCCCGACCGCCGGCCACCTCGTGGATGTCGATGCCGGCGGAGAACGCCTTCGCGCCCTCTGCGGCCAGGACTACCGCGTTGACGGCGCGGTCCTCGCCGAGGGCGGCGAAGCACTCGCGCAGCTCTGACATCATCTGCCGGTTGACCGCATTGACCGGGGGTCGGTGCAAGCGGACGATCGCCACCTGGCCATCGTGGGTCAACGTCAAAGTTTCCAAGAAATCCCCCGTTTCGTGCGACGCCGAGTCGTGGCCCTCACGTTCGGTCCTGACTCTAAACTTCCGGCTGGGTGACGTTCCGCCCACAGGGTGAGTTCCGGCTGTGTCCAAAGGTCAATATCGGCCGGTTGGACGGCAGCGACATAGGCGACATAGGTGGCGCCGCACTCGTTGCGGGCGACGCACCAGGAAGGACTGACGGCACCCATGCACGATGACGACGCGGCGGGGATGACCGGCGACTCTGGGGGCTGGGCGGGGGTCCAGAGGACGCTGTCCGAGTACTGCCATGCGATCGACGAAGGCCGGTTTGACGACTTCGAGCGACTCTTCACCCCCGACGCGATTGTCACCGCCCGGCTGGCCGGCACGACCTACCGGGGTCCCTCTGAGATTCGGGGCTTCCTCGAAGCGCAACCGGCCGAGATGCGAGGGCTCCACGTCACGGTGAACCCCGACATCCTCATCGAGGGCGACGAGGCGCAGGTTCGGGCGGACTTCTTTGTGCTGGTGCCTCGGGGCGCGGCGTCGGTAGTCGGGGCGTGGGGTTGGTATCGCGATCGGCTCACCTGCGAAAGCGGGAGCTGGCGGTTTCGGGAGCGGCGCATCGACACCCAGTGGAGGCTGACCGACACCGAAGTCGCTCGGTAGGGGAGGGTCCCACTAGGTCAACCGGTGGTGGACCCGCAGCCGGGCGCGGAGGAGGGCTGCCAGCCGGTCTCGGTGGAAGCGCGACGCGCCGAAAGTGAGCTGATCGAGTTGGGCCCGTTTGAGAAAGAGGTGGAGGTCGTGCTCCCAGGTGAAGCCGATACCACCATGGATCTGCAGGCCAGTCGCGATCACACGCGGTCCGGCGTCCGCGCACCAGGCCTTGGCCGCCGACGCCGCGATCGGGGCGTCCACGTGGCCCTCGTCGACACACCACGCCCCCCAGTAGACGACCGAACGCATGGCTTCGACGTCGACCAGCATGTTGGCGCAATGGTGCTTGATGGCTTGGAAACTGCCGATGGGGCGGCCGAATTGCTGCCGGTCCTTGGCATATTGCGTTGCCATCTCTAGCACTCTGGCGGCCCCGCCGAGCAGGAGAGCTGCCGTGCCAACCGCGGCGCGTTGCAGGAGCTCTTCCGCCTGGGCGGCGTCTCCGAGCGGCCGACCGCTGGCCTTGCACCATCCTACCGATCGGGTCCTATCCATGGCGGGTTCGGCTTCGATGCTGACCGGAACGGCCACGCTTACGAGCGAGGGCGTCGATTTGACGACGACGTCAGCGTCCGGACCGCCGACTGCCAGCTGCTGCTCCCACACCGCGGCCCCGATCCGTTGTCCTGACGAGAGCTGCCGCGCCAGTTCGAGTTCGCCGGCGCGGTCGAGCGCGCCAGCGGCGAGCAGGGTGGGCAGGTAGGGGACAGGAGCGAGCGCTCGTCCGACCTCTTCGAGCAGGATCGATGCTTCCACGAAGCCGCCCCCGAAGCCGCCGGCGGCCGAGGAGAGCGCCAGGCCGAGCCATCCGAGGTTCGCCATCTGGGTCCACAGGTCGGCGTCGAAGGGGGTGGTCGAGCCCATCGCCCGGCGGACGCGATCGGGGCTGCAGTACTGAGCCAGTAGCGCCCGCGCCGAACTGCGTAGCTGCTCGTGCTCGTCGGAGAACTCGAAGTCCATGAGGACAATCTACGATCCGTTGGCGGGGCGGGTTGGTGGAAATGGGGGGGTGAATCAGTTGTCGGATGGCGCGGTGACGGGGGGACGCGGAGTCCACATTTCGCGCCGTAGTCGTCGGCGCCTATGCACCTATGCTGAGCCGATCGAAGGATTTGGACGCGGGCCGATAACTCGGGGACGGGTGCTCGATTGAGGCTCCGTCAGACGTTCGTACACCCACTGGAAGCGCATTACCAGCGCGCCGGCGGCCCGTGGGACGCGCCGGTCCTGGGGGACCTGCTCGGCCGCCACGATCGGGTGGGGACGGCCTTGATCGACGGCGATGTCCGGCTCACCGGTGCCGCCGTGCAGCGGGCAGCCGGTGCCTTGGCTGGCAATCTCCGTCGGCTCGGTGTGGGCCCAGGCGACGTCGTCACCTGGCAGCTTCCGAACTGGTACGAAGCGGTGCTCCTGTACCGGGCCACTTGGCTGCTCGGCGCCATCGCGGTGCCGTTGCACCACCGCCTCGGGACCGGCGATTTGTCCGGTGTCCTCGAGATGCTCGAGCCGGCCGTGATGGTGTCGGCGGCCCAGGCGGCCCTGGCGGACCTGGGTCCAGCCCGGCTCGTCCGCGATCAGTCGGGCGCCTTTGACGAACTCCTCAGCGGTCCGAGCGTGCGCCTCGAGCCGGTCGACCCGGGTGCGCTTGCCGTCGGTATGTTGACCTCCGGGTCGACCGGCCAACCGAAGATCGCGCTTCACACCCATCGGGCCCTGGCCTACAAGGCTGACATCCAGCAGAAGGTCCATGGTCTACGGGCCGAGGACGTCGTCCTCATGCCCGCGCCCCTGTCGCACGTGGCCGGTTTGGTAAATGGCGTCCTGACGCCAGGTTCGACGGGTATGACGACGGTGCTCATGGACGTCTGGGACGCCGATCGAGGCCTGCAGCTCATCGAAGAGCACCAGGTCACCTTCATGGGTGGACCGGCAGTCTTCCTCACGGGAATGGTCGAGAGCCCCGACTTTCGAGCCTCGCGGGTGCGGTCACTGCGGCTGGCGTCGATGGGCGGATCGACGATGACTGCCGCGGCGCTGGCGACCCTTTCGGCGCGGCTCGGTTGCACGGTGAAGCGGGCGTATGGGGCCACCGAGGCTCCCACGGTGACGACGATGCACTCCGGTGATCCGGAGGAGAAGGGCCGCGAGACGGATGGGCGAGCCTGCGGGGAGGCCGAGGTGATCGTGGTGGATCCCGAGGGCGGGACGCCGCTGATCGACGGTCAGGTCGGTGAGATCTGGGTGCGAGCTCCCGAGATGTTCGCCGGTTACGCCGTGGCGTCGCAGACCACGGAGGCCGTTACCGACGAGGGCTGGTGGCGCACCGGTGACCTGGGCCGGCTGGACCCCGACGGCTGGCTCACGGTGGCCGGGAGAATCAAGGAGCTCATCATCCGAGGCGGTGAGAACATCGCGAGCGCCGAGATCGAGGGTCTCCTCGAAGCCCACCCCGCCGTTCGCCAAGCCACCGTGGTGGGATACCCGGATCCCGTCCTGGGCGAGCGGGTCGCCGCAGTGGTGGTGGCCGGACAAGAGTTCGATCTGGACGTGTGCCGGAGATGGTTCGGCAAGCGCGGCGTGGCGAAATTCAAGACACCGGAGCTCATCGTCCGGGTCGGATCGATACCGATGCTGCCAACCGGCAAAGCCGACCGGGTGGCCTTGAAGGCGCATGTCGCCGGCACCCTGGAGAAAGGATCGCGAGACCCATGAACCTGGATCCCACCCCGAAGCAAGCGCAGTTCGCGGCGGAACTGCGGACGTGGTTGGCCGCGAATCTCCCGTGGGAGTACGGCAGCGCGCCGCCTCGCCCGGTCGACCTGGCCGAGCGGGTGGCGTCCGGACGGGTCTGGCAGCGCGCCCTGGCGGCCGGCGGATATGTCGCGGTCGCCTGGCCAGAGGAGTACGGGGGACGTGGGCTCGGTCCGGTCGAACATTTCATCGTCCAGCAAGAGTTGGCTCGGGCCGCGGCCCCCGAGTTGGTGGGTCGACTTGGTCTCAACCTGGTCGGGCCGACTTTGCTGGCCCACGGCACGCCGGCCCAGCGGTCCCGGTGGCTCCCGTCGATCCTCGACGGTTCCGAACTCTGGTGCCAACTTTTCAGTGAGCCCGATGCGGGTAGCGACCTCGCTTCCCTACGGACGGTCGCCCGGGGCGTCGAAGGTGGTTGGATCCTTGACGGCCAGAAGGTGTGGACCTCCTACGCCCAGTTCGCCGACTGGGCCATCTGCCTCGCCCGTACGGACCCGGCCGCCTCCAAGCACGCCGGCCTCTCATATTTCGTGGTCGACATGCGGCAGCCCGGGGTGGAGTGCCGGCCGCTCGTGCAGATCACCGGCGAGTCCGAGTTCAACCAGGTGTTCCTGTCAGAAGTGTTCGTGCCCGACGACCAGTTGATCGGCCAACAGGGGTTCGGCTGGCGCATCGCCAGCACGACCCTCGGCTACGAGCGAGCGGTCAACCCCCGTCAGCAGGTCATCCACACCCGACTGCTCGAGGATCTCTGGCATCTGGCTGACGAAAGCGGAATGCTCGACGATGCGGAAACGGCCCGCGACCTGGTGCAGTCATTCATCGAGGTGCGCATCTTCCAGCTACACGACATTCGAACGTTGTCGCGGCTGGCCAGGGGCGGGGAGCCGGGTCCGCAGGGAAGCGTCGCCAAGCTGTGGTGGAGTGAGATGTCGCAACGGTTCCATCGCACCGCCCTCCGCGTGCTCGGCGACGCGGCCCCGCTGGCGAGCGGCGCCAATGGCAACCCGGGCGACGGTGAATGGCAACGGTCGTGGCTCTACTACCACGCGGCCACCATCATGGGCGGCACGAGTGAGATACAGCGCAACATCATTGCGGAGCGGGTGCTCGGCCTCCCCCGCGAAGGCGCCCGAGGATGACCGACGCCCCGCTGCGCGGAATCCGGGTCCTCGACGTCGGCACCAGATTGGCTGCCCCCTTCTGCGCCGGACTCCTCGGGGAGATGGGAGCCGAGGTCATCAAGGTGGAGCAACCCGGGACGGGGGACATGATGCGATCGTTGGGGCCCTTTGTGCCCGACGAGACCGAGGGCTCGCCCGGTTACTCGCTCTTCTGGGCGGTCGAAGGGCGAGGCCGACGTAGCGTCACATTGGATCTACGACAGGAGGAGGGGCAGGCGATCTTCCGCCGGCTGGCTTCGGCGTCGGACGTCGTATGCGAGAACTTCCGGCCCGGCACGCTCGAGCGGTGGAACATCGGCCCGGAGCATCTGGATCCGAAGGTGATCGTCGTGCGGATCAGCGTCTTCGGTCAGGACGGCCCGTACCGGGAGCGCGGCGGTCTGGATCGCCTCGGAATCGCGTACGGCGGTTTACTCAACCTCACCGGTTACCCGGATCGGGCACCCGTGCGGCCCGGGCTCAGCGTGGCGGACTATTTCACCGGGGTCTTCGCCGCCCACGCCGCCATGGCGGCCCTCTACGAGCGGGACGTCCGCGGCACTGGTCGGGGCCAGGTGGTGGACGCGGCCCTGTACGGGGCGATCCTCCGGATCAACGAGTGGACGATCGCGGCGTACGACCAGCTGGGAATGATCCGCGAGCGCAATGGCAACCGCATGGAAAACTCGGCTCCGATCGACAACTTCCTGGCCGGCGACGGCAACTACATCTGCATCGTGGCCGGGGCGGACGCCAACTTCCACCGCCTGTGCGAGGTGATGGGTCGCCCCGACCTGGCGGCCCATCCCGACTACAACACCGCATCGGCGCGGGCCGCCAACGGTGACGCGATCAACGCGGAGGTCGCCAGATGGGTACACGGGCTGACCGCCAAAGAGGTCGAGGATCGCTGTATTCGCGGTGGCGTGCCGGTCGCCCCGATCCTCGACGTGGCCGGCATCTTCGCCGATCCGCAGGTCATCGCTCGCGGCGATCTGGCGGTGGTGGACGACCCCGTCGTCGGTCCCATCCGCCAGCAGGCGCCGTTTCCGCGGCTGGGGGGCGCCCCGCGGCCGACTCCCGCAGGAGCGCCCCGGCTGGGTGAGCACACCCGCGCCGTCCTATCGGAGCTGTGCGACCTCGACGAAAGCGATCTGGACCGCCTGACCGAGGCCGGAACCATCTGAAGTTCCGCGTCCTGGACAGCCTAATCACTGCATTGATAGCATTGATAGCTGCGATAGGGGTCGCAGCACCGCACCAGGGGAGGGTCATGCTGAGCGCAACGATGGCGAGCGGGCCGGGTCACCGGCGATGACTGCGCTCACCGAGGTCGGCCCCAGGGAGTGGGCGGATCCGGGTGCGTCCGGCTCTGGCGCCGCGGCGACCTGTCGCACGACATCACCATCGACGGTCGAGCTTCCGGTCCAAGATCTGGAGCCGGGGGTCTCTCCCCGCTCCCGACCACTCTGCGGTACGCACGTCAGCCTTCTGGTCGAACTCCGCGGCAACTGGCCGCCGATCGTGGTGCGACGGGGCGACCATCTGATCATCGACGGTCACCACCGGGTCGAAGCGGCCCGCCGGCTCAGATTGCACACCATCACCGGCCAGTACTTCGAAGGCTCCGACGACGAGGCCTACCTGGAGTCGGTCCGGCTGAATGTCCGGCACGGCCTCGTCCTGTCCATGGCCGAGCGGCGGGCCGCTGCCCGGCTGATCCTGGATCGTCACCCGGACTGGGCTGACCGCAGGGTCGCGTCGATCTGCGGCCTGTCGCGCGGCACCGTCGGCGAGGTCCGCAGGGTGACCTCCCTCGCGGGCGAGGGTCGTCCAGACGGCGGCTTCGACCGGTTGGACAGACGAGTGGGGAGCGACGGACGGAGCCGCCCGGTCAATGCTGGCGCGCTGCGGGCACGCATCGCGGAGTTGGTCGCCCAGGACCCCTCGGCGTCGCTGCGCTCGGTCGCCCGGATGGCGGGTGCGTCGCCGGAGACGGTGCGGGCCGTCCGCCATGAGCTGCAGTCGACGGGTGCTTCCTACTGCCCGCCCGACCCGGCACCGGTCGAGGTGCCTCAGGCGTTCGGGTCGACCGATCCGGGACGAGAGTTTTTCGAGTGGTTCACGAAGACCCACATCGGACGCGGTGACGCCGACACGCGTGCGAGCGGCATCCCCCTCAATCGCGTCTATGAGGTGGCTGACGAGGCCCGCCGGCGGGCGGCACTGTGGCAGGCCTTCGCGGAGCTCGTCGAAGGCCGCGCCCGCTAGGCGCAGAGCGCCTGGTCTGGCGACTACCCGAACTCCGCGAGCGTCACTCGACGGTTGGGGTCGGCACCGAGGGAGTATCGCTGGGCGCTGGTGACGTGCTCACGGGCAAGGCGCGAGGCCAACTCCGCCTTGCCGTCGGCGATGAGGGTTATCAGCCGGTGGTGGGTCCGCCACGCCGACCGCCGGTCCGAGGCGTCGGGGTAGCTGTCACTTCTCGCCGCCCGGCGAGCCCAGCCCTCCGCACCCGGCGACCAGATCGATTCGAGGGCACCCACCACGATGATCATGGCTTCGTTCCCGCATCCACCGACCATGGTCTCGTGGAACTGGCGCGACAGTCGGGTGAACTCCACGGGATCCGGGATGGCATCCTTCGACGCATCGAGGAGTGTCCGGAGCTCGGGTACGACCGTGCGCATCCGGTCGGGATTGTTAGCGCACATGGCGGCACAGAGCGGTTCCATCTCCTGGAGCGCCACCGCCAACTGGCTGGCAGTCACCGTCCGGGCCTCCATCACCATGGCGAGCATCCGCGCCGCGAACCGTAGGGCTGGAGCGTGGACCGTCGCCCCGCCCGTGTTCCCACGACGCACGGTGACGAGGCCTTCGTTCTCGAGAATGCGCAGGGCCTCGCGGATGGTGACCTTGCCCACCGAGAAGCGGACGCAGAGCTCATCCTGGGTCGGCAGCAGCTCGCCGTCGTGCAGGTCGCCGCGGAGAATCGACGAACGGAGCTCGGTGGCGATCAGTTCCGCGAGATGTGGTTGGCGGAGCGTCTCGTGGCTCGCCGCCACCTGGCTGGTCATGGGCGGCAGTCCCTCAAAAGGTGCGGTATCCCCGCAGGGTAACACCGGAAAGGCAGAAGAACGGTGGCCAGCCAGGCGGCCCGGCCCACCCCCATATGCGCCAGGTGGAGGGCGTTAGCCCGGCGGTGATTCGAGCTTGGCGACCCCGAAAGTCACAGCTGATTTGAGTTCGGGACGGCCGTGCCACAGTTCGGCTTGCCGTCACTCGGTTGCGGGACGAAGGCCTTGCCCTGGAGCTGGACCAGCCAGCCGCAGAGCGTCGCGGGCGGCTTCCCGAAGGAGCTGAGGCTGAGGTTGGCGGACGCCAGGAGCCCGTCGGCGCTGTAGTTGGTCACGCTGTGCAGGTTGTCGATAAATGCCGTCCGGGTGGGGTTCTTCCCGGCCAGTTGGAGCCCCTTGATCATGAGGTCAGCCGATGTCCACCCCTCGTACCAGTCGAATCCCGGAACCCCGGTGTAGTGCGCGTACTTCGCCAGGGCGGCCTGAAATGCCTGGGTGGCCGGGGTGTGCAGTTCGACTGGCACGCCGACAGGACTGAAGTAGGTGCCGTTGGCGTCGCCCAGCGCGGCGCTGTCGTCGAGGAGGGCCTGACCGTAGCCGGTTGCGGAAATAGCGACCTTGAGGTGGACCCCCGCCTGGTTGGCGGCGGTCAGGATGGAAAAGTTGGTGTTGTCGTCCATGGGCATGTAGGCGCCGTCGACGCCGGCGCCCCGCATTCCTAGGGCGATCGGCCCGGTGGCGATCGAGCCGAAGGGGATGCTCGTGTCCAGGTAGCCCTTCTTGAGGCCGATCGACTGGGCCGCCACTACGAACCCCTTGGCGGAAGCGGTCGAGGAGGGCGAGATGCTGTAGCCGAACGAGGCCACCTTGGTGACTCCGTGGGCTTTCATGAACGCCGCCACGAGGGTATTGGCGGAATAGTGCGGATCGACGGGCCCCGAGGTGGAGAACATGTTCGTGTACGGCTGGAGGCCCCATTCGGGTCCGTCATAACCGCCGCCGGTTACGGGCACCCCGGCGGTGTTCAGCGCCTTGGCGCCCCCGAAGAGGACTGGGGTCTGGCCGATGACGCCGAAGACGCCCCTCGAGATCAGCTGCTGGGCGGCCGTGGCGTCCTGGGGCGGGCTCGTCTGGTCATCCTCCACGACGAGGCTGATCTGGCGGCCGTCCACCCCGCCCTGGGCGTTCTGGAGATCGATGCGAGCCCGAGCCGAGGCCACAATTCCGGTGTATTGCGCGGACGCGGCCCCGCTGAGCGAGGTGATCAAGCCCAAGGTGATCGTCGACGGGGTTACTCCCGGCGCACTGGAAGTGAGACCTGTCCCCCCGCTACCTGACGCACTGCTCGGGCTCTTGGTCGAGCTGCCGCACGCCGCGACGGTCAACCCGGCAAGCGCCACTAACGCGGCCTTCTGGCCCAAACGTGCTCTCATGATCGTTTCTCCCCCCGGTGAATAGCATCCTATTTTAGGCTGCCGATCGCAGTTGGGCAAGGGCCAACAATTGAAAAGGCTGTCCTCTCAGTGCGCCCCTCGACAACGCTCCGGGAGAAGGTGCCCCGGCACCTGATCCGGGCTCAGTCCTCGGTCTTGACGAGCATGCATCCGGCCTGGGGGCCATGGGCATTGGCGACCACCGCGACCCGGGCCCCGCTCACCTGACGAGGCCCGCACTCCCCGCGGAGCTGCAGCACGGCCTCGGTCAGAAAGCCCAGGCCATGGAGCCGGCCCTCGGCCAGTTGACCGCCGTTGGTGTTCAACGGTAAGCGCCCGCCCGGCCCGATCGACTTGCCGCTGTCCACCCAGGACCCGAACTCGCCGATGCCGCAGAACCCGAGCGCCTCGACCCAGGACATGGCGATGTGGGTGAACCCGTCGTACAGCTCAGCCACGTCCACGTCTTCGGGGGTGAGCGAAGTCCGCGACCACAGCCGCTTGGCCGTGGGAAGGCAGCCGCTGAACATGATGTCCTGGGCGAACACCCAGTCGGGATCAGCTCCGGTCCCGTAGGCGATGGCGTCCACGAACACCGGCTTCTTGGCCAGGTCGGCGGCTCGTTCGCGAGTGGTCAGCACGGCCGCGACCGAGCCGCTGACGGGGTAGTCGCAATCGAGCAGGAGCAGGGGCTCGGCCACCGGCCGAGACGACAGGTAATCCTCCATGGAGATCTCGTCGCGGAGCACGGCCCGGTCATTGTCCTTGGCCCACTTCCGGGCGTTGACGGCGATGTGGCCGAAGTCCTCCTGGGTCGTGCCGAACTCCTCCATCCGGCGGCGCATCTTCATGGCGATCGACATCATGATCCCGCCGCCGTAGCCGTACGGCGACAAGAACGCCGCCTGACCCACCGCCTGGGTCGGCCCCTCCCGCAGGGCACCCGTGTGGCCCGCGTCGCGGGTGATCGTCCGGTACACCAGCGCCGTCTCGGCCGCGCCGGACGCGATTGCCATCACTGCGTCCAGGGCCCCTGCCAGTCCCGAGGGCCCCGAGCCCATGATGTCGTTGAACATCGCCAGGTCCGGCACCCCGAGCAGGCGCTGAGCCCCGACCGCCAACGGCGAGTCCATGCCGAAGGAGTACTCCACGATGGCGTCCAGATCTGCAGGCCGGAGACCGGCGTCCGCCAGGGCCGCGAGGGCCGCGGTGCGCGTCATGGCGTTGATGCTGGGGCCGCCGTGGCGGACCGGGGGTGAGTAGCCGACCCCGACAACCGCCACATCCCGGCTCAGCATGGCTGGAACACCGGGATGACTGCGCCGTCGCGCGGCTCGAAGGTGACCTCGACCGCCATCCCGACGCGAACCTCCTTCGGATCGACACCCACGATGTTGGTGAGGACCCGAAGATCCGGTTCCTCCTCGAGTTCCACGAGGGCCACGACGTACGGAAGGTCGTCGGCGAACGCTGGATCGAAGGCCTGGCGGGCGACGGTGAAGCTGTACACCGTCCCTCGTCCGCTGACGTCGGTCCCCACTAACGCCTCGCTCTGGCACTTGGGGCAGGCCACCGCCGGCGGATACCGCCACGCCTGGCAGTTCTGGCAGCGCTGCACCGCCAGCCGGCCCTCCTGGGCCGCGCTCCAGTAGAACGCACTCGTCTCATCGGGAACCGGAACAGGTTTGGGCACGGGGCCACACTACGGGCGAACGGGTGTCCAACTTCGGAGTCGACTAGTTGAGAGCGGGGGTGCCGCGCCGGTTGGGCCGGTCAGGCGATGACGCCCGCGGTTCGTAATCTGGCGATCTCGTCCGTCGGGTAGCCGATCTCACCAAGTACCTCGTCGGTGTGCTCGCCAAAGTCGGGAGCCCGCGGCGGGTCACCGGCCTCTTCATCGAAGAGAACCGGCGGCACCGGAAGGGACACCGGGCCGTCGGGATACGAGACCGACCGGATGAAACCGTTGGCCACGGTCTGCGGATCGTCGTGCAGTTCGAGCGCGGACTGTATCGGTGACCACACCCCCTTGGTGGTGACGAGGGCCTCCTTCCACTCGGCGTAGGTCCGCGTCGCGAAAATGTCGTCGAAGATGGCCACCGCCTCGCTGGTGTGCTGCGACCGGGCGGCGCTGTCGGCGAAGCGCGGGTCGGTCGCCAGGTCAGTGCGCCCGAGGTGCTCGCACAGATCTCGCCATTCGGTATCGAAGTCACCCAGCATTGACAGGATGAGAAAGCGCCCGTCCTTGGTGCGGTAGGTGTTGGTGTTCGCGGGCCGCTCCTCGCGCTTCCCACCCGCCCCCGGCATAGTCCCTTCCAACTTGCTGGAGATCACGGCGGGCCCGTTGAACCACACGGCCGTGCCCATCAGAGACCCGTCGACAATGGGCGCCACCCCGGTCCGTTCCCGCTTGAGCAAGGCCGCGCAGATGCCGCCGGCGAGGGTCATGCCCGACATGCCGTCGCCGTGGCCGATCATGCCCGATGGCCAATCAATGCCCGTCACCTTCATGGTGGAGTCGGCCAGCGACCCCCGGCACCACCAGGTGGCGCCGTCGTAGCCGCCGCGTTCGGCCTCGGGGCCCCGCGGGCCCTGCCCGGTCCCGCGGACGTAGACAATCCGCGGGTTGCGACCCCGGATGTCGTCGACGTCGATCCTCAGCTTCCGCCGCGTCTCGGGCAGGTAGCTGGTGAGGAACACGTCCGCGGTGTCCACCAGCCGGTAGAGGATGTCCCGGCCCTCGTCGGTGGTCAGATCCAAGGTGATGGACCGCTTGCCGCGGCTGTAGTGCTTGAAATACCAACTGGCCCGTCCGGGCTCGAGCGTGCCGCCGAGCAGTCGCATGGGATCGGGGGCTTTCGGGCTCTCGACCTTGATCACGTCCGCGCCCCAGTGGGCGAGGACACCGCCCGCCGAGGGCACGAAGGCCCACATCGTGAGGTCGACCACGCGGATCCCCCGCATCACGTCCATCGGTCCCTCCCTTTTTTGTCCGAGGCTGACGTCATGCGATAGTACGAGTGGGGTTGGCGGCCAGGCCTGGGGACTGTCCAGTGGAGGGCGGGCGAACGCCCCGCCGAACGAGGCCTTATTCGGTGCGCTCCGTCGAGGCGCTGGCTAACATGCTTGGACAGAGACGTTTCACTAGCTGTGCCGGTCGCCTTCAAGGGGGGTTTTGATGACGATCACTGGTTTTCGTCGCGCGGTCGTCGTACTGGGCATCGCCGCATTGGTCGCCACCGCGTGCGGTAGCTCGTCCAAGTCGGGCGGGGGGGCCACCGCCACTACCGCCGCCCCATCGGGGGGCACGGCGCCGACCGGCACGCCGATCACGATCGGGTACATCACCTCGATCACCGGCGTCTCCTCGTCGACGTTCGCGGATGGGGCCGGTGGGGCCCAGGCGCGCTTTGCGCTCCAGAACGCCCAGGGCGGCGTCAACGGCCACCCCCTGAAGTTGGTGGTGAAAGACGACCAGTCGAGCCCTCCGACGAATCAGACCGCGGCCCAGGATTTGGTATCCGCCGAGCATGTGTTCGGTGTCATCGACGACTCCGCCTTCACCTACGGGGCCGCCCGGTATCTGAGCCAGCAGGGCATCCCGGTGACCGGCGGCGGCTTCGACGGAACCGAGTGGACCCAGTACTCCAACATGTTCGCCACCATCCCCCTCGAAGACGCGCCGATCAAGGGTATGTACTACTCGGACAACACCACGGGTCTAGCCCTGAAGCAGGCGGGGGTGACGAAGCTGGCCGGCCTGGGCTATGGCGTTGGCTTCTCCTCGCCCGAATCCATCCGAGCCACCTTCGCGGGCGCGCAACCGCTCGGCGTGAGTAAGTGCTACGAGAATCTGTCGGTGCCGTTCGGCGGGGTGGATTTCACCGCCGACGTGCTGCAGATCAAGGCGGCCGGATGCAACGGCGTGGTCGGCTCGTTTGTCGACAATTCGGACGTCGCCTTGTCCCAGGCGGTCAAGAACGCCGGACTGGCAATCAAGCAGATGTACTTCACCGCGTACGACCAGAACGTGCTCGGCAGCCCGTCCGCTCTGGCCGCCCTCAACGGCGACTACTTCCGGGCGCAGGAAAACTTCACGACGCCGAACGCCGCCACCCAGCAGATGCTCAACACCTTGAGGCAGTACGACTCGGCCTACAAAGGTGGCATCCCGGACTTCGGGCTGGCCGGCTCTTATCTGGCTGCCGATCTGATGATCAAGGGCCTGCAGCTCGCCGGGACCAACCCGACCCCGCAGACCTTCATCTCCAATCTTCGCCAGCTCACCAGCTACGACGCGGGCGGCATCCTCTCCAGCCCCACGACCATGGCGGGATTTGGCACTGACGCCATCGTCCCCCAGCGGATCTGCATGTACTACCTGCAGCTGCAAGGCGCCAACTATGTCGCCCTCAACGGGGGCGCGCCCATCTGCGGCCAGCGAATCGTGGCCCCCAGTCCGTAGCACGTCCGAGTTTGTACCTCGACCAAAATGCGAGCGGCCTCGATACGACGTACCATTGACGCAGGAACCAATCTGCCCCCTCGGCAAGAAGGAGGAGCCATGCCCTCGCGGACCCTCGGTTTTCCGGTATTCGACTCCGACAACCACATGTACGAGACGCGCGACGCCCTGACCCGGTACCTGCCCGACAAGTACAAGGGTGCCATCGACTACGTCGACGTCCACGGGCGGACGAAGATCGTGGTCCGTGGTCACATCACCGACTACATCCCGAACCCGACCTTCGATCGGGTGGGGCGGCCGGGGGCCCAGGAGGAGTACTTCAAGCACGGGAACCCCGACGGCAAATCGAGCCGGGAGATCATCGGGCGCGGCATCGACTGCCCGCCCGCGTTCCGCCACGCCGAGCCCCGGCTGGCCCTGATGGACGAGCAGGGCGTCGACTACACGATCGTGCATCCGACCCTGGCCAGCCTGGTCGAAGAGCGAATGAAAGACGATCCCGAGTTGTGCGCGGCCGTGATCCACGCCCTCAACCAATGGATGGCCGAGGAGTGGCCCTTCACCTACGAGAACCGGATGTTCTCGACTCCCGTCATTTCGCCGGGCCTGGTCGACCGAGCGATCGAGGAGCTGGAATGGGTCCTCGATCGGGGCACCCGCATCGTCCTGATGCGACCAGCGCCGGCCTGGGGCTTCCGGGGGCCCCGTTCGTTCGCCCTCCCCGAATTCGATCCCTACTGGGCCCGGGTCCAGGAGTCAGGCGTGCTCGTCGTCATCCACGCCTCCGACACCGGCTACAACCGGTTCAGCAACGAGTGGGAGGGCGTCCAGGAGGAAGCTCAGGCCTTCTCGCAGCCGAGGCCGTTCAGCGCCGCGGTGGGCAACGACTACCGCGATATCCAGGATGCGGTTACGTCGATCATCGCCCACGGCCTGGTGGCTCGCTTCCCCGACCTGCGCTTCGCTCTGATCGAGAACGGTGCTGGGTGGGTGCCGCACCTGCTCCACCGGCTCGACCACACCTGGGAGCAGATGCCCCAGTCCTTCGCGGAGAAGCCCTCCACGACCTTCAACCGCAACATCTGGGTGCATCCGTTCCACGAGGAGGATCCGCGCGACCTGGTGCACCTGCTCGGAGCCGACCGGGTCATCTTCGGATCGGACTTCCCGCACGTCGAAGGTCTGGCCGATCCCCTGTCCTACGTCGACGAGCTCCATGGGCTGCCGGACGACGAAGTCCGCAAGATCATGGGCGGCAACATGATGGAGCTGCTCGGCATCGGCGCCAAAGTCTGACGGGCGGGGGCGACCCCGTAGTCCATTAGGCCGCGTCCAACTCCGGAAATCGGGGCCTGGACCTGGCCCAAATCGTCGTAGCTGCGGAGATCATGTCCTTTCACCCTGCCCATCGATGACCACCGGTCCCGACCTCGACAGCACTGCCGCGATCCGGGACGCGGTACGATCCTGGGTGACCGAGGCCTGGGATCCGGCCTTGACGGTCAGGGAGTGGTGGGCCCGCCTGGTCGACAGCGGCTGGGCGTACCCGCACTGGCCGACGGAGTGGTTCGGCAAGGGGTTCTCCACCGTCGAGGCCGCCGTTGTCTACGAGACGCTCGCCGATGCCGGGGTTCTGGGCCCGCCGGTCGGCAGCGGTCCGACGATGGGAGCCAACGTGCTGTTCGCCTACGGCACCGAGGAGCAGAAGCGCACCTGGATTCCGCGGTTGGCTCGAGGCGAGGAGCACTGGTGCCAGTTTTTCAGCGAACCGGGTGCGGGCTCCGATCTGGCCAGTGTCCAGACCCGAGCCGTCCGGGATGGCGACGAATGGATCGTCAACGGCCAGAAGGTGTGGAACTCGTCCACCCGCATCGCCGATCGGGGCCTGCTCGTCACCCGGACTGATCCCGGACTGCCCAAGCATCGAGGGATCACCTTTTTCATCATCGACGTCGATCAGCCGGGCATCGACATCCGCCCGATCCGCCAGATGAACGGGCGGTCGGAGTTCAACGAGACCTTCTTCACCGATGCTCGGGTGGACGATCAAGCCCGCATCGGCGACGTCAACCAGGGCTTTCGGGTCGCCATCACCACCCTCAGCACCGAACGAGCCACGTTCGCCGGCGGCGGAGAGCGCGGCCTGGCCACGGCCAATGCCGGAGTGAAAGGGGGCGATCTCGAGCGCCCCGTCGGCGAGATCCTGACCCGGGACCAGGGCAACGACATCGGAGGCGCCAACGCCCTGCCCATCGGGGACGCGACCGCCATGATCGCCCTGGCCCGGCAGTTTGGCCGGACGGGCGACGCCGCGATCCGCCAGCGCATCGCCGGCCTCTACGCCGCTTCGGAGGCCCTCCGCTTCACGGCCATTCGGGCCCGGGGCGCCGCGGAAGCCGGTCGGCCGCCGGGACCCGAAAGCTCCATCGCCTATCTCGGCGGCGTTCGGATCGTCCGGCAATGCCGCGACTTGAGCGCAGAGATCGCCGGGCCGGCCGCGACCCTGGCGGGGCCGGACGCCCCACTCGGCGGAGCCATCGCCATGACCATCACGACCGCGCCCTGTCATGGGATCCAGGGCGGCAGCGAGCAGATCCAGCTCAACATCATCGGCGAGCGCATCCTCGGTCTGCCGAAGGAGCCTCAGGTCGATCGGGACATGCCGTTCCGTGACATCAAGATCCTCCCTGGCTGATCAGGCCGGGGCCGGGGCGGTCACCAGGCTGGTCAACTCCTCGGCCCGACCCTGCTCGGCGCGGGTGAGTAGCGAGTGGCCGGTTGCGAGCACGCCGATGGCGGCCGCGACGGTGCCGGCGCCGACGTAGAAGGGGACATGGACGTTGATGTCGGCGGCCAGTCTGCTGGCGAAGTACGGGGCCAGGCCGCCGCCGATAAACCGGACAAACCCGTAGGCGGCTGATGCCACCGGCTTGTCCACTGGAGCGATCAGCATCACCGCCTGCGTCGTTAGGGTGTTGTTGAGTCCCACGAACGCGCCGGAGACGATGACCGCCACTATCAGGGTGATCTGCGACGACGTGAAGGCGGCGATGACCACCAGGTCGATGGCCAGGAGGGCGAGGTTGACGTACAGCGTGCGGGGGGTGCCGAAGCGGGCTTGGACGCGGGGTGCCACGAACACCGCGAAGACGGCCACCAGTATCCCCCAGCCGGTGAATACATAGCCCAACTGGTGGATCCCGAGATGCATCGGGAAGGGCGCATAGGCGAGCAGGGTGAAGAACCCCCAGTTGTAGCCGAGTGCGGTGAGGCTCATGATGGCCAGCCCGCGGTGCCGCAGCGCCCGGAGCGGTTCGAGGATCGAAGTGGGCCGGGCCGATCGGGGGGTGGCGTCGACGAAGAGCATGGTGGCGACCAGCGATATGGTCATCAGGACGGTCACGCCGAAGAACGGGCCCCGCCAGCTGATCGCGCCGAGTTCGCCCCCCACCAGTGGTCCCAGCGCGATGCCTACCCCCAGGGCGGTCTCATAGAGGATGATCGCACCCGAGAAGCCGCCGGACGCGGCCCCGATGATCACGGCCAAAGAGGTGGCAATGAACAGGGCGTTGCCCAAGCCCCATCCGGCCCGGAAACCGATGATCCCATTGATGGTGTCCGAAGAACCAGCCAGGGCGCTGAAGCCCACGATCAGGACCAGGCCGGCCACCAGGGTGCGCTTACCGCCGATCCGGCTCGATACCCACCCGGTAACCAGCATGGCCACTGCGGTGACGACCAGGTAGCTGGTGAATAGCAGCTCGACCGAGCTCGGTGACGCCTTCAGTTGCTTGGACAGGGCCGGAAGTATGGGATCGACGAGGCCGATGCCCATGAACGACACCACGCAGGCGAACGCAACCGCCCACACCCCTTTGGGTTGACGAAACGGGCTGACGAGTGCCCGGTCGGTCCCGCTCACCGCAGGTCGTCCGCGGGAAGGATCGGGGGCGGGTTCGCGGGGTCACGCCGCTCCTCCTCGAGTTCGCGGAGATGATCGAGGGCCGGGATGGCGGCGGCCAAGGCGGCCGCCTCCTCGGGCGGGAGTTTGTCGATCAACTGGACAAACGCCTCCGCTCCCGCCCGTCGCCGAGCCCGGATGTAGTCCGAGCCCGCCGGGGTCACCGCAATCAAGACCACTCGGCGGTCGGCGGGGTCCGCTTGTCGCTCGACCAACCCGGATCGTTCGAGCCCGCTGACGAGGACGGTCATGGACGGCTGGGCGACCCCCTCGGCCGCGGCAAGGTCCGTGATCCGCCGAGGACCGGTGCGGTCCAGGGTGGACAATGTCGATGCCGAGGTCAGGCTCAGCTCTCGGGGGATCCGTCGCACTGCCGCGATCACCAGGGTGTACAGCGCGGCGCCAGCGGCCGCGCCCGGATCAGGGTGCGGCCGCTCTCGCGGAGAAGCGGCTCGTCGGCTCACGCCGAATAAGCATAGTGTCTCTATATTTGTTGTCTATGGACTTTGTCCCATTCGGTCGTGCCGATGGCGCAAAGTCGCGTCATCTCTGAGTCGTCTCGGCTCGTACCATCCTTGAGTGACTACGGGACCGGAGGATGACGCGCTGCTCGCGGCCATGGCCGCGGGAGACCAGGCGGCGGCGGCGGTCTTCGTGGGCCGGCACGCCGCGAGCGTGACGGGCGCGGCCTTCCAGGTAGTCCGCGACCGGGCCATGGCCGAGGACGTCGCCCAGGAAGCCTTCCTGAAGGCGTGGCGGGCGGCGGCGACCTACGATCCCCGCCGGGGAGGCGCCCGGGCCTGGCTGCTGTCCATCAGCCGTAACGCGGCCATTGACCTGGTGCGAGTCCGGCGGGCCGCCCCGCTCGGCCCGGATGCGATGACCGGTTTGCTCGCCGGCGACGCCATCTTGGACGCCCCTGACGACCATCTCGTCGAACAGGCCGAAGCCGTCGAGGTGCGGCAGGCCCTGGACCACCTCCCTGAGGACCAACGGCGCGCCATTCTGCTCGCCGCCGTAGCCGGTCTGAGCGCGGCGCAGGTCGGCGAGATCGAAGGAATCCCCCTCGGTACGGCGAAGTCCCGGATCCGCACGGCCTTGGTCCGGATGAGGGACACATTGGAAGTGGAGGCTCGCCGTGGACTCTGATCGGTGCGCCCGCTACGAGGACGAGGCGGCGTCATTCGTACTCGGCGACGTGGCCGCCGAGCGGCGAGCCGAAATGGTCGCCCACCTCGATGCCTGCGGCTCCTGCCGGCGCGAGGTGGCCACCCTCGCCGCGGCCCTCGACTCCATCAGTGCCGCCACGGTGCCAATGGCGCCGCGCGCCGGGTTCGCCGATCGGGTCCTCGCCGCGGCCGATGTGGCCGGACTGACCGCTGGACTCTCCCTCGGCCCCGACGCCGCGACAGCGGACCGGTCCAAGATGACACCCACCCCCGATGATTCGAGCCAACTCGTCCCTCTGCGCGGACGAGCGGAAAGGAAACGAGCAATGACGGTCACGATGGCTGGCGGCCGCGTCCATACCCCTGACTGGGCCAACCAGCCAGCCCGGCCCAGGCCAGTCACCGTGGTGCTCCGGCGCCGACGGACCCTCGCCGCGCTCACCGGCGCGACGGCAGTGCTCGCCGTGCTGGGGCTGGCCGCCCACACCTGGTTGCTGCTCGGACCGGCGGTCGCCGTGGCCGCCCTGGAGGCCGCCTACCTGGCCCTGGTCATCACCATCACCCACACCAAAGCCCGGGACGAGATGGCCACGACCTTCCAGGCCCGGCGGGTCGCCGACGACGCCTACTGGCGCGAACTGGAGTTCGAGGTGGTGGCGCCCGCTGCCGACGAGGCGACCGCACCGCCGGTGGTCGGGGTCCCCAACACCACGCTGGCGCGGTTCGTTTTCGCCTACTTCCTCGGGTGGGCACTCACACCTCTGGTGGCGATCATCGGGCTGCTGCGAGGCGACCTGGCCGGGATCGAGCAATCACCCCTCCTGGGGCACATCGTCACCCTGCAGCGGCGGGGCCGAGCCCAGTCCCTCAAGCTGCTCGTCGCGGGAGCGACGAGCGTCGCGGTGGTCGGTGGCGGGGCTTCGGTCCTGATCGCCCCCGGCTTGGCCGCGGCCGCCCCCGCCCAGTCCTACGTCGTGCATCCGGGTGACACCGTTTCCGGTATCGCGGACCGGTTCGGCGTGTCGGCTTCGTCGCTCGTCCAGCTCAATGGCATCGGCGACCCGAATTTCATCCTGCCCGGAGAGGTCATCCGGCTGAGCGGGACGACGCAGTCGGCGGATCCGGCGGCCGGCGGGGGAAGCTACACCGTCGACCCGGGCGACACGCTCGGCGCCATCGCCGATCGGTTCGGGACCACCGTCAGCGCCCTGGCTTCGGCCAACCACCTCGCCGATCCCAACCTGATCGTCGTCGGGCAGATCCTGCGGGTGCCATCGGGGGCCGGGTCGGCCCCGCCGGCAGCGTCGGCGGCGCCGGCCGTCGTGACCGGGGCCCGCACGTACACGGTGCAGGCCGGTGACACCGTCGGCGCCATCGCCGCCCGCTTCGGGACCACTGTCAGTGCCCTGGTTTCGGCCAACCACCTGGCCGATGCCAACCTGATCGAAGTCGGCCAGGTCCTAACCCTCGAAGCGGCCCCGGCCCAGCCCGGCGGATCCACCGGCCGCGCCCCGGCCGTCACCGTCTCCACCCCGGTCTCGTCGAACTACGTCAATCCCTTTACCTTCGGCAGCTGGGCGCCCTCCCGGATCGACGAGGGTGTCGACTGGATTCCCAACGAGGTCTCGCCTGTCGTGGCCATCGGTGACGGGGTGATCACCTACTCCTCCATGGACAGTGGGTGGCCCGCCGGGGGATTTATCACCTACCGCCTCACCAGCGGCTCCCACGCCGGTCTCTACATCTACGTGGCCGAGCACATCTCCAACCTGCTGCCCGTCGGCACCGTCGTGTCGGCCGGCCAACGGATCGCCACCGCCCTGCCCGGCTACCCCTGGACGGAGTGGGGCTGGGCGGCCGCGGTCGGCCAGGAACCGGCCCCCTCGGCGCAGTACAACGGCGCACCCGACGGCAGCTCAACTCCGGGCGGGTACGCCTTCGCGCGATTCCTGATCTCCCTCGGGGTGACCGGGATCGCCAATCCCGGGCCGGGTCCGACCACGCCTTGAGGCCCCGGGTGCTTCAGCCCGGCTCGACAAGTAGCAACTCGTTGCCGTCGGGGTCGCGGAACCAGAACATCGGCGGCACCGGGCCGACGAGCTCAACGGCACCGATTCGAATCGAGGCGGGCGTGCCGACCCGAGCGACCTCGGCGTCGACGTCGACGCCGCTCGCCAGCATCTCGGCGTGGGCAGCGTCGATGTCGTGGGTATTGAGGATGATCCCGGTCGCCACCCCTGTCTGGTCTCCCGGTCGGGGCGGCACGAGAGCGATACCCGCGGTCCCGTTCGGCGGATAGGCCTCGACCCAGCGGTAGCCGTCACCCCACGGAATGTCGTTGCGTCGCTCAAACCCCAGCGCCTCATAGAAGGCCAGCGACCGATCCTGGTCGGTCGATGGGACCAGCACGAGCTGGATCTGACTGATGCGGTCTGTCGTCTTACTCATGGCTGTTCTCCTCTGGTCGGATGGCTGTTGCGCCCGCCGCCCCGCGGGTCGACCAGACGGACGAAACGCGCGGCCGTCTTGGTAGTACATGGTTAGACCGGACCCACGGGCCAAACTCATCGGCCGGCGCGAATGTTCAGGCGAAGGGCCCTACGCCGCGACGCGCGGCCGGCCGATGTAGAACGCGATCGACGAGATCAGCGCAGCTCGGAAAGGGCCGTGGCCAGCGGTTCCAAGACCGCGGGAGTGTGCGGTGGGCGAAGGTGCACGATGCCCAACTCGACGCCCGCGTCGCCTAGGGACGCGGCGGCGGCCGCGGTGGCCCCTGGGTCCCCGTCAAACATGACGTGGCTGGAGAGCAGGATCTCGCCGGGGTCACGGCCGAGGTCGTGGCAGTGGGCGTGGAGGACCTCGCGTTTGCGGGCGAACTCCTCTGGAGTGCCCCCGACGAAGTTCCAGTGCTGGGCGAAGCGGGCCGCGGTCCGCAGCGTGCGCCGCTCTCCGCTGCCGCCGATGCAAATCGGGGGATGGGGCCGCTGCACCCCTTTGGGCTCGTTGCGAGCGTCGATCAGGTGGTAGTACTCGCCCTTGAAGGTGGTCGTCTCCTCGCTGAGTAGGCCAACAAGGACCTCACACGCCTCCTCCAAGCGGTCACTGCGCTGACGCGGCGTGCCCAACTCGATCCCGTACGCCCCCGACTCCTGCTCATTCCAGCCGGCACCGATGCCGAGCTCGAGGCGGCCACCAGAGATGATGTCGATCGTCGACACCATGTTGGCGAGGACGGCCGGATGGCGGTAGTGGATACCCGTGACCAGGGTGCCTAGCCGGACCCGGCGCGTGGCCTGGGCCAGGGCGGTCAGCGTCGTCCAGCCCTCCAGGCACGGGCCGGTGGTATCGGAGAAGATCGGGTAGAAGTGGTCAAAAGTCCAGCCGGATTCGAACACCTCGATATCGTCGGCCGCTTGCCAGACGGCCAGCATGTCGGACCAATTGGTGTGTTGGGGGGCTGTCTTGAAGGCGAAGCGCATCCCCCAAACTTACGCGCTCCGGTCGTCCGTGCCGTATGCGGTCGACGAGCTGGCGAGCCGTCTCGGGAGCACGCTCCTCGTCGTGGTTGACTCGTTGCGTGCGACGAGGGCGAAGACTGACCCTGGAAGACGTCTACGGTCGCGTGCCCGAGGTGCGCTGCAAGGGACTCTGCCAGGATTCCTGCGGACCGATCGCCATGACCATCGAAGAGGACGACCGGCTCCAGAAGCGGGGCGTCAGGGTGGCGTCGATGGTCGACACGGTTGCCGCGGTTGAGCGCGGAGAGGACTACTACTGCCCGGCTCTCCACGAGGGCCGCTGCACCGTCTACGACGATCGGCCGACGATCTGTCGCCTATGGGGGGCAACGACGTCGATGCCGTGCCCTCACGGCTGCACACCCGCGAACGCCTTGAGCCAGCAGGAGAGCTACGAGCTTTTGGCCCTGGCGGCGGACACGGGCGGCGGAATGGCCCCGCGCTTTCTCAGTTCGGATAAACCGGATTCGGCTGGTCTCGGTAACCGAGATCAGACGGGTGTTGGCAGCCCCGACGACCCGCCACGCCGCTGCTGATGGAGGCGCAGTGGCTTCACCCGTGGAGCAGCTCGCGGCCGCCGCGGTCGATCGAAGGGTGGCGCAGCTTCGACATGGCTCGAGCTTCGATCTGGCGGATGCGCTCGCGGGTCAAGCTGAAGTGCGCTCCAACTTCGTCGAGGGTGCGAGGCTCGCCGCGGTCGAGACCAAAACGCAACCGAAGGATCTCCCGTTCGCGCTCATCGAGGGCGATGAGCATCTTGTCGACTTCGCCCATGAGCAGAGCGGCTGCGGCCGCGTCGAAGGGGGAGATGGCGGAGCGGTCCTCCACCAGGTCGCCGAACTCGGCGTCGCCGTCCTCGCGTACGGGCTGGGAGAGCGACAGCGGCTCGGCCGCGTGGCGCAGGATCTCGGTGACTTTCTCTTCTCCGAGTTCCAGGTCGGCGGCCAACTCCGGTATGGACGGGCGCCGGCCCAGCTGTCCTTCGAGGCGGCCGCGGGCCTTGGTCACCCTAGTGAGCAGATCGCCGGCGTGAACCGGAAGGCGCACGGTGCGGCCGGTGTTGGCGATTCCCCGGGTTATGGCCTGGCGGATCCACCAGGTGGCGTAGGTCGAGAACTTGAATCCCTTACGCCAGTCGAACTTCTCGACGGCATGTATGAGACCGAGGTTGCCTTCCTGAACCAGATCGAGAAGGGGCAACTCGGCGGCCTGGTACTTCTTTGCGATGGAGACCACGAGCCGTAAGTTGGCCTTCACGAACGTCTCGGTTGCCTCGTCGCCGTCGCGGGTCAGTCGGAGCAGTTCCCGTTTGCGGGCCGGGCTGGTCCCATTGGTTCCGAGCAGCTCGGCGCGTGCCTCGCGGCCGACCTCGGCGGCGCGCGCCAAGCGCGCCTCGTCGTCTTTTGTCAGAAGGGCGTGTTTGCCGATGTCGTTGAGATAGAGGCGGACGAGGTCTTCTTCCGGCTGACCGGACTGCTTGGTGGGCACTCGTCCTCGTCTCTCGTTACTGCCCGGATGTTGTACTGGCAGGTGCCGTCGATCCGGGGTCAGAGACCGCCGACGGCGCAGGTCGGCGAACACAGAGTACCAGGCGGGCTTCTGTCACCTCGGGCGAGTGGTTGGAACGGGAACTTTCCGGCCCGCGCCAGGTAGGCCTACGAGCTGGCGCGCCAGCCCTGATGAGCCTTCAGTCCTCGACTCGGAACCCGACCTTCATGGCGACTTGGAACTGGCCGACCGCCTGGTCCACGACCGTGCCGCGGATCTGGGTGACTTCGAACCATTCCAGGTTTCGGATGGTCCGCGACGCCCGCTTGATTCCATTGCGGACTGCCTGGTGGACGGACTCACTCGATGTTCCGACGATTTCTGTGAGTCGGTAGGTGTGGTCTTCGTGGTCGGGCATGGGATTAGCTCCTCTCCGGGGATGCGTGCGAATCGTACGGGGCGGCGAAGGTTGAACGGCGGGCGCTCAGCGATCCGCTTCGGCTTCCTCGGCCAAGGCCAGCCACCGCTCCTCCGCGTCGTCGAGTTGAGCCTGGGCGGCCGCCAACGCGGCGCCGGTCTGGGCCAGGTCTCGATGACCGGCGGTGGACTCGAACGCCTCCGCCAGACGGTCCCGTTCCCTGGTGAGGCGCCCGAGCTCCTTGTCGACCTGCCGGAGCTCGAAGCCGACTGTGGTCGCAGACCGTCGGCGGGTGTCGATCCCTTCGTCGCTGACCGTCGGGCTGCGGGGACGTCTGGCCGATGGTGAGCTCGCCGGCTGCGATCGCTGGCGCTGCTCCCCGGCGACGGTTGCGACGATCCAGCCGGCCAGGCCCCCGGGTACATCCACGACGTGCCGGTCGCGGCAGGCTACGACCCTGTCAGCGACGCGGTCGAGGAAGGTCCGGTCGTGGCTGACCGTGACCAGGGCGCCCGGCCAGTCTTCGAGGAAGTCCTCCAGGGCGCGGAGGGTGTCGAGGTCCAAGTCGTTGGTTGGTTCGTCGACCAGCAACACGTTGGGCCGCTCAGCGAGGACCAATAGGAGTTGCAGGCGGCGGCGTTCACCCCCTGACAGGGTGCCCACCGTTGCCCACGGCAGCTCCCCGGTGAACCAGAAGCGCTCCATCAAGCGCTGGTCCATGGGATCGCCGGGCACCCTTGTTGGTCCCGCCACCAGGTCTCGTACCCGCGCCGCGGGGTCGGGTGCCGGGCCTTGCTGGGCGTAGTAGCCGATCCGGACGGTGGGCCCGTGCTCGACGCGCCCGCTGCTGGGGGTGCGCAGACCGGCCAGCCCCTCGAGGAGCGTTGACTTGCCTGATCCGTTGGCGCCGACGACGCCGAGCCGCTCCCGGGGATCGATGTTCAACGACACGTCGATCAGGACCTGCTCGCCACCGGGGTGGTAGCCGAACGACGCCGCGTGGGCCTCGATGACCTTGGTGCCGAGGCGTGGCGTGTCATAGCCGACGTCGAGCGGAGAGGTCCGGGCCGCGGCCTCGGGTCGGGTGCTGAGGATCCGTCGGGCGGCGTCGACACGGGCCTGGGGCTTGCGGGTCCGGGCCGGGGCGCCCCGATGCAGCCACGCCAGTTCCCGCCTCGCGAGGTTCCGGCGGATGGCCTCAGCCTCGCCGGCCTGCTCCGCCCGCTCGGCTCCCGCTGCCAGGTACCCGGCGTAGCCACCCTCGTGCACGTAGGCATGTCCCCGGTCCAATTCGATCATCCGGGTGGTCACCCGGTCGAGGACATGGCGGTCGTGACTGACGAGCACCACGCCGCCGGGGAACCCCGACAGCCATGCCTCGAGCCACGCGATAGCCGGCAAGTCGAGATGATTGGTCGGTTCGTCGAGGATCAACAGCTCGCAGGGGTGGACCAGGACGCGGGCGAGGGCAACCCGCTTGACCTGACCGCCCGAGAGGTCCGAGACAGGATGGTCGAGCAGGCCGCTCATGCCCAACCGATCGAGGATCGCCTCAGCCTCCCAGCCGGCGCCCACCGCCTTGGCGACGGTCCCCTCCAAGAGTTGAGCGTCCTGGTCCAAGATGCCGACCCGCACGCCCCGGCCCCGACGGACCCGGCCCGCCTCGGGGCCCTGGATTCCGGCCAGCACCCGCAACAAGGTCGACTTGCCGCTGCCGTTGATGCCGACCACTCCGAGACGGTCGCGGTCCGTGACGGTGACCGACAGCTCGGCAAATAACACCCGGTCCGCGCTCGATACCGAGACGCCGGCCGCGTCGGCGAGGACGGTCACCCCATCACGGTAGAGGACATCAGGAGGTTCGCCCGTGCGATGCCGTCGCCGCAGGGCCAGGATCCCCTAGCCTAAAGGCCAGCATTGACAACGGTTTTTTCGCGATGCCCCTGTAGCTCAGCTGGATAGAGCGGCTGCCTTCTAAGCAGCGGGTCGCAGGTTCGAGTCCTGCCGGGGGCGCTCGGCTCGGCTCGGCGTACTGCGGTCAGGCTTCGGCCTGGTGGTGACGCTCGTGGCGCTTCGCCTGGCGTCGGGCGGCCCGGCGAAGCTGCAACATCCGTAATGACCCGGCCGTGAAGACGATCAGCCCGCCGAGGACGGTGGCGAAAAGCAGGTCGAGGGCGAGAGGAATCCGCCAATGGACCCAAAGGAAGCTGACCCGAATGGTGTCCAGGTTTTGCAGGATGAAGACGAGCACCACGACGAGGAGCACCATGCCGACGGCGAGCGAGATCCACGCCGACGCCGTCCGGGTGGAGGGGATTACGGGAGGTTCGCCGGTAGGCGCTACCGCACCAGTCGCCGGGACCGCTTCGGGGCTATCGCTGTCGACCCGAGTTGGCTCGGCAACTCGACGGCGTCGGCGGATGGTGGCCATGCTCTAGTCATACCCGCGACACGGCGGCTTCGGTCAGCACCCGCTCGCCTAGCCTCTGGCGCCGATGGAGTTGAGCCTGCTCGCCGATCTGGACCGAAGCCAGCGGGAAGAGATCTTGCGGCGCTGCGTCGCCCGCCGGTTCGACCGGCGCCAGGTCATCTTCCATCACGGTGATGTCAGCGATGGGTTGTACCTGATCAGCAAGGGTCGGGTGATGGTGCGCATTTCGACCCCCTCCGGCGACGAGGCGTGCCTCACCGTGTCGGGACCGGGCGAATCGGTGGGGGAGCAGTCCCTCCTCATGGAGGGCGCTGAGCGTTCCGCGGCCGCCATCGCCCTGGAAGCCGTCGAGACCATGTTCCTGTCCCGGGTCGCTTTCGACGCCCTGCGGGCCCAAGACGCCGCGCTCGACCGCGTCCTGCTCAAGGTCCTCACCGCCCGGGTCCTGCGGCTGACCGATCAGCTCGTCGAGGCCCTGTTTGTCCCGGCGTCGACTCGAGTGCTGCTCCGCGTCGCTGACGCGGCCGGACTCTACGGCGACGGGGTGATCCCCCTCACCCAGGATGAGATCGCCTCGTTGGCGGGGTGCACTCGACCGACCGTCAACCGGGTGCTACGCCGAGCCGAAGCGGCCGGCCTCATCGATCTGGCCCGACGTCGCATCCGGGTTCTGGACGTCGACGGGCTCCGACGGCGGTCCGATTGAGCGTGGAGTTGGACGGCGGGAAGGTCCGCCGCTGACCAGGTCGGCCGGAAGGGTCGACGGCCGGCGCCGACCCTGGGCGGTGGTCTTTGCCCGCCGCAAAGACCACCGCACGGGATTGCCCCCTCGGTTTCCGTGACGACCGCGCCGTTGCGGAGTCCCGGTATCGACAGCGTGACGCAAGTGCCGGCGGCGTTCCGTGCCGGCCGACACGCTGGGGATATGACATTCGTCACGTGCTGTCGGAGGGACACGCGATGCTTCCCGTGGCACTCGCCGACGACGGCCGGCGGGTTTACGAGACTGCGGCGCCCCGCCGTCGCCACCAGCCGACTGCCACCAGCCCGCCCCACGTGGCAGCCGGTATGGAGAACGCGATGCCGGTCAGGACGGCGCGCTGGGTCGCGGTGGAGGGACCGGAACCGGGTACCCCGACCACATCGACCGTGGCCACCAGGTCGGCGATCTGGCCGGCCCGGTTGAGGCCGGCGGCGTCGAAGTGATGCGTTCCCCCGGCGGCAGAAGTGGGGACCCCCACGGTGGCCGTGAACGCGCCCTTCGAGTCGGCGACGGCCCGGCCGACCAGCGTTGGCGCCGAGTGGAAGGTGATGACGATGGCGGTGCCGGGCTGGAAGCCGTCGCCCTCCAGCTTGACCAGATCGCCTCGGTGCAGGACGTGTCCTGTCGCGATCAGGGGAGCGGTATTGGATCCGAGGGCTGCCGTGGGCGATGTCGTGGTGGATGTCGACGCCGAGCTGGCGGGCGTATGGGCCCTCGCTCGCGAGGGCGACGACGAGGGGGAGGTGGTGGGGGCAGCGATCCGGGCCGGTCCGGACGCGGGAACTGTCCCTGTCCCCAGGATGACCGGTGTCTGGCCGGTGAGGATCACGGTGTCGCCGAGAACGACCCCACCAGGACCGACACCACCGAAGACCAGCAGCTGATGGGTGGAGCTGTCAAAGGCCGCGGCAGCGCCGACGCGGGGCGACGGGGCCCCGGCCGTGCGAGCGCGGGACCACGCCACGCCGTTCCACAACCAGGTGTCGTTGAGGGCGCCGGCGGTGCCTGCTCCGCCGAAGGCCACCACGCCGCCGGTGAGCCCATCCGTCAATACGACCGCGTGGTCACGAGCGGGGGGGCTGGCTGTCGAGGCCACGCGTCCCCATGTGGTGCCGTTCCAGGCCCAGGAGTCGTTGAGTAGCTTCGGTGATGTCGACCCGGCGGGCGTGGACTCGCCACCAAACAGCAGGGCGCTGCTGCGGGCCGGGTCGACGACCGTCAGGCTCGCCCCCGAGCGAGGGGACGGCCCCGGGGTCGTCGACGGCGTCCATCCCGCGCCGGACCACACCCAGGTGTCTGACAGGACGGTGAGCCCGCTGGTTGGTGCGGAGGCGGCGGTCTGGACGCCGACCGCGGGTGCCGCGGGGGGCGACCCCGCGGGGGGCGCGGTCGTGGTGGTGGTCGTGGTAGTCGGAGCCGAGCCGCCCGACAGTCCCGTCCCCCCGAAGAGGACCAGATGGCCGGCGCCGTCATAGCCCATGGCCGCAGCTTCACGAGCGCTCGGGGCGTGGGACACCAGCTCGTCGGTTTCCTGGTACCACGACGCCCCGTTCCAGGCCCAGGTGTCGCCCAGCGGTTGGCCGTCTGCCCCCTGACCGCCGAAGAGGATCAGCTGGTGCAACTTGGGGTCGAACGCCATGGACGCCATCCGGCGGGCCGGGGGCGCTTGCACCACGGTGGCTGGGAAGTCGGCCCAGGTCGACCCGTTCCACACCCAGGTGTCATTGGACAGGCGGCCGTTCGACTCCACCCCTCCGAAGAGGACGACCGTCTTGTTGTCGCTGTCGTACACCGCCGACGCATACGCAAGGGGTGGCGGCGTCACCGGCGGGGAGACCGTCGACCAGGTCAGGGCGAGCGGCGCCGGCGTACTGCCGGCGGTCAGCACCGCGCCGAAGGCGGGTCCAACGGGCAGTAGGCCCGCCACCAGGGGCAAGCCGAGCAGCAGTCGCCAGCGTCGGTTGGATCGGTGCGCCGTCATGGGTTTAGGGCGGATTGGGACAGTAACCCGTCGAGCGGGCGACGGGAATCGAACCCGCGTAATCAGCTTGGAAGGCTGAGGCTCTGCCGTTGAGCTACGCCCGCAGCTCAGTGCGGAGCCTACCCGGTACCGCGAGGGACGAACCTGTCGGGGAGGGGGGATTCGAACCCCCGACCTCCTGCTCCCAAAGCAGGTGCGCTACCGCTGCGCCACTCCCCGTACGACTCCTGTACCGATGACCTGCACTCTTCTCGCTCGCCGCCTGGGAGGTTTGCTCGCGCCACGCCCCACCCGGCGATATTACCACTGGCGCGGATCAGCACGAAAGGCCATGGCATCCCGGGCTTCGGGACGTCCCGGGCGGCCTCCGGGGGCGGAATACCAATTCGCCCCCCGCCGTTTTTCTTGGTGAAAAGAGGTAGCCCGATGAAAGTCAGAAGTTCGCTCAAGTCGTTGAAAGCGAAGGACGGATCGAGGGTCGTGCGGCGTCGTGGCCGGACGTTCATCATCAACAAGCTGCACCCGCGCTGGAAGGCTCGCCAGGGATGACGTTGCCAGGCCCGTGCGCCCGAGGGCGTCCGCAGTAGACGTCGAAGTGCTGCGGCCGGGGTCGCCGACTGAGTGACCCCGAACGGCGGTTGGATGGTCACCGGGGTGGCAGTGAGTGATCACCAGGTGAACCGCCAGTGAACGGCGTATGGAGCGGCCGAAATCCCCAGGGAAGTCCCCAGCTTGTCCTCTTCCCCCGGCGAGCCGGGTCCCGCACAATCGCAGAGCGCAGGGCGATCGGAGGCCGCAGTGGAGGTGCTCAACAGGCAGTTGGCGGTTTCCCTGGTCGAGGCGCCACCCGGATTGTTGGCGTTGGCGGATCTGGATGAGGCGGTGGTTCGGATCTTTGGTCTGGTCCGGGAGGCGCTCGATGGGGCGACGGACATCTTCTTGACCGCCGACCGCAGAGCCGCCCGCAGTCTGGTGGAGCGCGATCACCTGATCGACGCCTTGCACCGGCAGGCGGACTCCACCGTGATGGAGGAGTTGGTTCGGCCCGGTGACTTCGATCTGCGTGATCGCCATCGTCATTTGCTGATCGTGCGGATTCTTCCCGAGCTGGAACGCAGCGGCGACCTCGCCGAGCACATCGCCTCCCACGCGTCGCAGGGTTTGGCCGAGTGGCTCAGCCCGCGGGCCCGGACGCTGGTGGCGCAGATGGGGAAGCTGGGATCAGAGATGTGGGGTCTCGCGGCTGACGCCTACGCCCACGGCGACGGGGCGGTGGCCGAGCTTCTGCGGTGCCGGGACGATGAGATCGACGACTTGCATGTGAGCTTGACGGCGGAGTTGGCCGCGGGCCGGGTGTCGGTGCCGGTCGCCATCGAGATGGCGCTGGTCGCCCGGTACTTCGAGCGGCTTGGCGACCACGCCGTCAATGTCGCCCGCCAGGTCCGGACCATGACCGCGGTTCTGGCCCGAGAGTCGTAGGCGACGGTTCGATGGGTTGGGCCGTGACCATGGAGGGGCGGGCTGATCCTGGCGGCATCGTGCTGCTGGTGGAGGAACGCGAAGAGGCCGAGAGCATCGCCAGTGAGATTCGTAGCCGGGGCCCGAGGGTGGTGGTTCGGCCCTATCCCGACCGGGAGATCGTGGCGCAGCCTCGGGCGTAGTCGAACGCGGCCTCGCTAGCTTGTGCCGAGCCAACGACGATCGGACCGGGGCAGGGGGCGCGCGTGCGAATCATCGTGGTGCGACACGGACAAGCCGAAGCGAAGAAAGCCCACCGAGGACCCGATGCCGACCGTCCGCTGGTGGCGCGTGGCCGCCGGCAGGCGGAGCGTCTCAGCAAAGTCATCAGCGGCGGTGGTGGTGGGCCCAGGAGGGTCATCTCGAGTCCGGCTCTGCGCTGCGTGCAGACCGTCCAGCCGCTGGCCGAGAAGCTCGGCTTGGCCGTGGAGGTGTCGGAGCAGCTGTCGACTGATGGGGCGCGGGCGGCTGTCGAGTTGTGCCGGCAGCTGTTGTCGTCCGAACCGGAAGACTCGAGCGTGGTGCTGTGCACCCATCGGGAGGTCCTCGTCGAGTTGCTCCCGGAGCTGTCGAAGGAGTTCGGCCGCAAGCTCGGCCACCGGCCGCCGGGGGCCAAAGGGGGAGTCTGGATCCTGCGGTTCCGGGCCGGGAAGCTGGACCGAGTGGACTACGACCCGCCAGCGGCCTGACCCCGACCCGGAGCGATGGGGAACCCGCCTGCGCGTCGCGCCCCCCTAGACTGCGGGATCTCTATGAAAGCCGTGGTCGAGCCCCTCGAGGGCAACAAGGTCAAACTCACTGTCCAGGTCGACGAGCAGGAGTTCGAGAAGGCCATCGACGCGGCGTTCCGCAAGATCGCCCGCGAGGTACGGGTTCCCGGATTCCGGCCCGGTAAGGCCCCCCGGCGCATCCTCGAAGCCCGCCTGGGCAAGGAGAGCGGACGGGCCGAAGCCCTCCGTGACGCCCTGCCGGACTACTACTCGGAGGCGCTGCGCCAGCACGAGGTGGACGCCATCGCCGCTCCCGAGATCGACATCACGGAGGGCCAGGAGTCGGGGGCGGTGTCCTTTGACGCCGTGGTCGAAGTCCGGCCCCAACTGCAGCTGGCCGGGTACGGCGGTCTGCGCGTCGAGATCCCCAGCCCGGTGGTCACCGACGAGGAGATCGACGCCCAGGTGGACCGCCTCCGGGGCAACTTCGGTGAGCTCACGCCGGTGGACCGCCCGGCCCGCGACGGCGACCATCTCACCATCGACCTCAAGGGCTCACGCGACGGTCAGGATGTCGCGGGCATGTCGACGGACGACTTCCTGTACGAGCTGGGCAGCGGCACGGTGCTGCCGGAGCTCGACGTCCAACTGAGCGGCGCCCGACCGGGCGACATCCTGGCCTTCGACGCCGAGCTGCCGGACGGCAAGGTGGCGTTCAAAGTCCTCGTCAAGGAGGTCAAGCAGAAGGTCCTGCCGGACGTGACCGACGAGTGGGCGTCAGAGGCGTCGGAGTTCGACACCGTCGCTGAGCTCCGGGACGACATCGCCAAGCGCATGGGTCTCATCAAGCGGCTCCAGTCCAGCATGGCGCTGCGCAACGGCGCCATCGAGGCGCTGGTCGAGCTCGTCGACACCGACCCGCCGGCGCCGCTGGTGGACGCCGAGGTGGAGCGCCGGGTGCACGACCTCGAACACCGCCTCCAGGCCCAGAAGGCGAGCGTCAGCCAGTACCTCGAGGCGACGGGCCAGACTCCCGAGCAGGTGGTCGAGGGGATGCGAGAAGGGGCGGCCGAGGCGGTCAAGGCGGACCTGGCCTTGCGGGCCGTCGCCGAGGGCGAGCACCTGGAGCCGACCGACGCGGACATCGACACCGAGATCGAGCGCCTGGCGGAGTCCAACCAGATGAAGCCGGCCGAGCTTCGGCGCAACCTCGAGCGCGCAGACCAGATGCCCGCGGTACGCTCGGACTGGAAGAAGAGCAAGGCCCTGGAATGGCTCGTCGAGCATGTCGAGGTGGTCGACGCTGACGGCCAGCCCATCGACCGAGCGCTTCTCGAGCCAGACAGCCCACCCGAAGCAACCGAACCCGAGGAATCGGCAGCGACCACCCAAGAGACCGGAGAAGCGTGATCAAGCCCGTCGCCCAGTACCACATCCCGGGGGTCTTCGAACAGACCAACCGGGGGGAGAAGAGCTACGACCTGTTCTCCCGGATGCTCGAGGAGAACATCGTCTTCATGGGCACCCCGATCGATGACTACGTCGCCAACGCGGTGTGCGCCCAGATGCTGTATCTGGAGTACAAGAACGCCGATAAGGAAATCAGCCTCTACATCAACAGCCCGGGCGGCGACATCACCGCGCTGTTCGCCATCTACGACACCATGAAGTTCGTCAAGAACGACATCTCGACGTTCTGCTACGGCCAGGCGGCTTCGGCGGCCGCGGTCATCCTGGCCGGCGGTACGCCCGGGAAGCGGTACGCCCTGCCCCACGCCCGCATCCTCATCCACCAGCCCTACGGCGGCGCCGCGGGCCAGGCCGCCGACATCGAGATCCAAGCCAAGGAGATCCTGCGCATGCGGGACCTGCTCAACCAGATGCTCGCCAGCGACACCGGCCAGACGGAGGCGAAGGTGGCCAAGGACACTGACCGGGATTTCATCATGAGCGCCGCCGAGGCCCAGGATTACGGCATTATCGACGAAGTCATCACCACACGAGAGCTCGCCGCCGTCCCGCTGGCCGCGGGCGTCGCCTGAGGCCCCGGGGGGAACAGCAGTCGTGGCCAAATTCGGGGAGTCCAGTGACCTGGTCAAGTGCTCGTTCTGCGGGAAGTCGCAGAAGCAGGTCAAGAAGCTGATCGCTGGTCCGGGCGTCTACATCTGTGATGAGTGCATTGACCTGTGCAACGACATCATCGAGGAGGAGCTGTCCGAGACCTCGGAGGTCCACTTCGACGAGCTGCCCAAGCCCGCGGAGATCTTCACTTTTCTCAATGACTACGTGATCGGCCAGGAGCGGGCCAAGAAGATCCTCTCCGTGGCGGTCTACAACCACTACAAGCGCGTCCAGTCCGGCGGGTACGCCGACGCCGAAGTGGAGTTGCAGAAGTCCAACATCCTGCTGCTCGGCCCCACCGGGTGCGGCAAGACCTTCCTGGCCCAGACGCTCGCCCGCATGCTCAACGTGCCCTTCGCCATCGCGGATGCCACCGCCCTCACCGAGGCGGGCTACGTCGGCGAGGACGTGGAAAATATCCTGCTGAAGCTGATCCAGGCCGCCGACTACGACGTCAAGAAGGCCGAGACCGGGATCATCTACATCGACGAGATCGACAAGATCGCCCGCAAGAGCGAGAACCCGTCGATCACCCGGGACGTGTCCGGCGAGGGGGTCCAGCAGGCCCTGTTGAAGATCCTGGAGGGCACCACCGCATCGGTGCCGCCGCAGGGGGGGCGCAAGCATCCCCACCAGGAGTTCATCCAGATCGACACCACCAACATCCTGTTCGTCTGCGGCGGGGCGTTTGCCGGCCTGGACCGGATCATCGACAGCCGGCTGGGGCGCCAGGGCATCGGCTTCCGCGCCGACATCCGCCGGGCCGAGGAGCGCGGCGAGGGCGACCTGCTGGCCCAGGTGCTGCCGGAGGACCTGCTCAAGTTTGGCCTGATCCCCGAGTTCGTGGGCCGGCTGCCGGTCATCGGCGCGGTGTCCAACCTGGACCGGACGGCGTTGGTACGCATCCTGGAGGAGCCCAAGAACGCCCTGGTCAAGCAGTACCGCCGGGTGTTCGAGCTGGACAACGTGGAGCTGGTGTTCAGCGACGACGCCCTGGGCGCCATCGCCGAGCAAGCCTTGTTGCGCGGCACCGGCGCCCGAGGCCTGCGGGCCATCCTGGAGGAGGTCCTCCTCGAGGTCATGTACGACCTGCCCAGCCGCAACGACATCGGCCAGTGCGTCATCGACCGGGCCGTCGTCCTCGAGCGGGTGGCGCCCACCCTGGTACCGCGCGCCGAGGCGGCCCGCACCCAGCCTCGTCCCCGTCGAGCGGCGTCCTGAGTGATCTGAGCGGTCGACCGCCGGCCGGCCTGGGCGACGCCCTGGCGTGGCTCGACGGCCACCAGAACCTGGAACGCATGCTGGCGGACAGCCGCCGGCCCCATCCGGACCTGGAGCGCATGCGCCGGCTGATGGACGTGCTGGGGCATCCCGAGGCGGCCGGCCCGGCCATTCACGTCACCGGCACCAACGGCAAGACCTCGACCGCCCGGTGCCTGACCGCCCTGCTGGCGGCGAAAGGCCTGCGGGTCGGCACCTACACCAGCCCTCACCTGGAGCGCATCAACGAGCGCATCGCCGCCGACGGCGAGCCGATCTCCGACGCCGACCTGGCCGAGGTGCTCACCGATCTGGCCGGGATCGAGCCGTTGCTCGGCGCCGGCACCCGGCTCACCTGGTTCGAGATCCTGACCGCGGCCGCCCTGCGCTGGTTCGCGGACCGACCCGTCGACGTGGCGGTCTTCGAGGTGGGCCTCGGGGGCCGGTGGGACGCCACCAACGTCGTCGACGCCGGCGTGGCGGTGGTCACCAACGTGGGCCTGGACCACGTGGAGTTCCTCGGTCCGACCCGGGCCGACGTGGCGGGGGAGAAGGCCGGCATCGTCAAGCCGGGCGCCACCCTGGTGCTCGGCGAACCGGACCCCGCCCTGCGGCCCATCTTCGAGCGTGAGGGGCCGGAGGCGTTGTGGTCCGTCGGTCACGAGTACGGCTGCGGGCAAAATGACCTCGCCGTCGGCGGCCGGGCCCTTGACCTGTACACGCCGGGCGCCGCCTACGAGGAAGTGTGGCTGGACCTGCACGGCAGCTACCAGGGCGACAACTTCGCGGCCGCCCTGGCCGCGGCGGAGGCGTTCTTCGGGGCCCCGCTCGAGGACCGCCTGGTCCGCGAGGCCGCCGCCACCGTGCGCTCGCCGGGCCGGATGGAGATCGTCGGCCACGATCCGCTGGTGCTGCTCGACGGGGCCAAGAACCTGGAGGGCGCCCATCGGGCCGCCGCCGCGGTGCTGGAGGAGTTCGGGGCCGTCCGGTCGCAGGTGATGGTCGTCGGCATGCTCCAGGGCAAGGACCCCGAAGAGATGCTCCGGGCGCTCGGCGCCGGCCGCTCCCGGCTGGTGGTGGCCTGCCCGCCTCCCTCCCCCCGGGCCCAGCCCGCCACCTCGGTGGCGGCCGCGGCGGCGCGCCTCGGGGTGGAGGCGGTGGCGACCGACTCGGTTCCCGACGCGCTCGCGGTCGCCTTCGACCGGGCGGGGCTCGACGATCTCATCCTCGTCACCGGGTCGCTGTACGTGGTGGGCGCGGCCCGGGCCGCCCTAGCGGTGGGCAGCCGCCGACCCTGAGCGGGCACCCCGCGGGCCGGCTGGGGCACCTCTCCGGAGGTGGTGCGATTTGTATCCATGGTGCAGTTATGTCTATGAGACGCACATAGGTGCACCATGGATACAAATCGCACCAGCCCAGCCCTCGCGCCACCTGCCCGCCGGGCCTGGCCCTCGGCCGGGGCCGCCAGCCGGCCGGCCCCACCCGCTACCCTGCTCCGCTCGTGAACCGCACCCTCGTCATCTGCAAGCCCGACGCCGTCGAACGGGGTCTCTCGGGCGAGATCATCGCCCGCCTGGAGCGCAAAGGCCTGCGTCTGGTCGCGGCCGAGCTCCGCCACGTCGACCGGGAGACGGCCGCCAGCCACTACGCCGAACACGAGGGGAAGGGCTTCTACGAGGATCTGCTGGCTTTTATCACCCGCTCGCCGGTGCTGCTGCTGGTGGTCGAAGGACCGGAGAACACCTGGGAGGTGGTCCGGACCCTGATGGGGGTGACCAACCCGGCGGTGGCCGCGCCCGGGACCATCCGCGGCGACCTGGCGACCGAGACCAGCGAGAACCTCGTGCACGGCTCGGACAGCGCCGAGGCCGCGGCCCGCGAGATCGCCCTCTTCTTCCCGTCGCTGACCTAGGCGCGCCGGTCGCTCACCTCGGGCGCCGGCTTCGGCGCGCTGCGATCGAGCCACTTTCGTCGGCGGCGGCGAAAGGTTAGTGGCACCCGCCACCACCAGCGGTGGATGCCCCACCTAGGCGGGTGGACGGCGCGAGCAATGGCGGGTAGCCTCATGCCGACCTCCGGCGCTCCCTGACAGGAGGCCCCCTCGCGTGTCGGACAACCTTTTGAGTGGCTTCTTCGGGCGTGACATGGCCGTTGACCTCGGCACGGCTAACACCCTGGTGTACGTCCGCGGGCGGGGCATCGTCCTCAACGAGCCGTCCGTGGTGGCCATCAACATCAAGGACAACCGGCCCCTGGCGGTCGGCCTCGAAGCCAAGCGCATGATCGGTCGCACGCCCAGCCACATCCAGGCCATCCGTCCCCTCCGGGACGGGGTGATCGCCAACTTCGAGATCTGCGAGAAGATGCTGGCGTACTTCATCCGCCGGGTGCACGGGCCCCGCAAGTTCGCCAAACCCCGGATGGTCATCTGCGTCCCGTCGGGGATCACCGGCGTCGAGCAGCGCGCCGTGCAGGAGGCGGCGGAGTCCGCCGGTGCCCGCAAGCCCGCCCACATCATCGAGGAGCCCATGGCCGCGGCGATCGGGGCCGGCCTGCCGGTGCACGAGCCCACCGGCAACATGGTCGTCGACATCGGCGGCGGCACCACCGAGGTGGCCGTCATCTCCCTGGGCGGCATCGTGACCAGCCAGTCGGTCCGTATCGGCGGCGACGAGCTGGACGAGGCGATCATCCAGTACATCAAGAAGGAGTACAGCCTGGCGTTGGGCGAACGCACCGCCGAGGAGATCAAGATCGCCCTCGGCTCCGCCTGCCCGCTCGAGGAGGAACTGCACGCCGAGATCCGCGGCCGGGACCTGATCACCGGGCTGCCGAAGACGATCGTGACCACCACGGAGGAGATCCGCGAGGCCATCGAGGAGCCGGTGTCCTCCATCGTCGACGCCGTCAAGGTGACCCTGGACAAGACGCCCCCCGAGCTGGCGGCGGACATCATGGAGCAGGGGATCGTGCTGACCGGCGGCGGCGCGCTGCTGCACGGGCTCGGCGCCCGCCTGATGTCGGAGACCGGGATGCCCATCGTGATCGCCGACAATCCGCTCCACTCGGTAGCCATCGGCAGCGGCCAGTGCCTCGAGGAGTTCGAGGTACTCAAGGGCGTGCTGATGTCGAGCCAGAGCCGTTAACCACCGGGCCGTCTGCCCCTCGTGGCTGTCTACCGTCGCTCCTCCCGCACCCGCTACGTCCTAGCGGTGCTCGTTCTGGCCGCCCTCACCCTGGTCACCATCGACGCCCGCAGCAGCGGCTCCGGAGTGACCCATGACATCCGCACCAAGGTCAGCGACGTCTTCTCCCCGCTGCAGCGCGCCACCCACAGCGTCTTGCGGCCCATCGGCGACTTCCTGACCGGGGCCCTGGACTACGGCTCGCTCCGGCGGGAGAACCAGCGGTTGCGGGATCAGCTCTCGTCCCAACAGGCCCAGTCGATACAGTCGGCGGCGGAGCAGTCGCAGGCGCAGCAGGTCCTGGGGCTGCGCAATCTGCCGTTCGTCGGCGCCATCCCGACCGTCACCGTGGCCGTCATCGACAACGGCGCGTCCAACTTCGAGAACACCGTGACCGTCGACAAGGGCAAGGCGAGCGGCCTCGCCATCGGCCAGCCGGTCGTAGCCGCCGGCGGCCTGGTCGGCACCGTCGGGCAGGTCAGCGCCAGCACCGCCACCATCTTCCTGCTCACCAACCCGACGTTCGCGGTGGGGGTCCGGCTCGACCCGCTCAACGTGGGCACCGCCCTCGGCATCGGGCAGGGCGAACCGCTCCGGGTCACCGTGGACACCACCAAGGCGGCTGTGCCGAAGCTGGCGAAGGGGCAGGCCGTCGTCACCAGCGGGCTGCAGTTGGAGAAGTTCCCGCCGAACATCCCGGTCGGTCGGGTCAACACCTACAGCCTGACGCCGGGTGCGGCGGAGCCTGATATTACCCTGGTCCCGTTTGTCAACCTGAGCCAGCTGTCGTTCCTGGACGTCCTGATCTGGGCGCCGCGATGACAATGACCGGGACAACGACCGGGACGACGACCGGGCCGACGACCGGGCCGACGAGGGGCCGCCGGTGAACCCGCACCTGGTGGCCCGGCTGCGGATCGGCATGATGCTGGTGGTGGCCATCGTCATCCAGACGGCCGTCGGCAGCGACCTCCGGGTGGTCGGCGTGGCGCCCGACCTCATGGTGCTGGTGGCCATCTGCGCCGGCCTCGCGGGCGGCGCCGAGTCGGGGGCGTGGGTGGGCTTCTGGGCCGGTTTGATCGCCGACATGTTCCTCACGTCGACGCCGCTCGGGTTGTCGGCCCTCACCTACTGTCTCATCGGCGCCGCGGTGGGAGCCTTGCGGACGGGGGTGCTGCCCGAGAGCCGGCTCATCGTGCCGGCGGCCGCGGTGGCCGGGACCGCGGTGGCCGTGGTGCTGTGGGTGGGGTTGGGCGACATGCTGGGCCAGGCCCAGCTGCTGGACGCGGGGCGGTCCTGGTTGATCCGGGTCGTCGCGGTGGAGGCCGGCTGGGCGTTGGTGCTGGCGTTCCCAGTCAACTGGATCTACGTCCGGGCCGCCCACGGCTCGAAGGGCGCCGACCGCATCGGCAGCACCCGGGGCGGGGTCCTCCGACCCGAGCGGCTGCCGGTCTCCATGCGCGCCCGGCAAGCCGGCCGATGAGCGCTCCGGAGCAGGCGTCGCCGCAGGTCCGCCTCACCATCCTGCTGGTGGTGGTGGCCTGCCTATTCGCGGCCCTGTTCGCCCGCCTGTGGTTCCTCCAGGTCATGAACGCTCCCAAGGCCCAGGCGGCCGCCCAGAACAACGGCATCCGGCTCGTGTACACCGACGCCCCTCGAGGCGTCATCGAGGACCGCAACGGCAACATCCTCGTCGGCAACGTCAACGAGCCCGTCATCGAGGTCAGCCAGCTGGTGGCCAACCAGAACCCGGGCATGGTCACCCGCCTGGCGCCCCTGCTGGGTATGACGGTGCCGCAGCTCAAGAAGGCCATCCACAACCTGCAGTACAGCCCCTACGTCCCGGTGCCGGTCATGCCCAACGCCACCCCCGAGCAGATCCTGTACATCCAGGAGAACCAGAGTCTCTTCCCCGGCGTCCAGGCCACCACCATGTCGATCCGCACCTACACCGCCATGGGCAAGGCCGCGGCCAACCTGGTCGGCTACGTGGGCCAAATCGACCAGGCCCAGTATCAGCGGTTGAAGTCGCAGGGCTACCAGCCGGGCGACCAGATCGGGTTGGCGGGCGTCGAGGCCGAGTACGAGGCCCTCCTGCGGGGGACCCCCGGCATCCAGCGGCTGCAGGTCGACTCCCGAGGCAACGTGCTCACCACCCTCAGCAGCACCCGGCCGGTCGCCGGGGACACCCTGCGGCTCAGCATCGACGGCAACATCCAGATGCTGGCGGCCACCGCCCTCCAGCAGGGTATGGCGGCCGCCCGTCAGACCTACGACAAGGTCAGCGGCCGCAACTTCACCGCCCCCGCCGGGTCGGCGGTGGTGGAGGACCCCCGCAACGGGCAGATCATCGCCCTGGCCACCAACCCCACCTACGACCCGTCGCAGTTCGTCGGGGGGATCAGCCAGTCCAACTACCAGGCCTTGCTCAACAATCCCACCGACCCGCTCCTCGATCGCACCATCCAGGGTCAGTACGCGCCCGGCTCCACCTTCAAGCTGATCACCGCCACCGCCGGCCTGCAGTACGGGCTGATCAGCCCGACCTCGTACTTCAACGACACCGGCTCCATCACCATCGGCAACTTCGTGGCCCATAACGACAACGGGGCCGCCTACGGGGAGATCAACCTGCCGACGGCGATCACGAAGTCGAGCGACAACTACTTCAACACCATCGGCCTCAACCTCTGGTACGAGCGGTCGCGATTCGGCGACGACGCCCTGCAGACCGTGGCCAAGGAATACGGGCTGGCGTCAGCCACCGGGATCGCCCTGCCCAACGAGGCGTCGGGCAAGATCCCCACCCCGGCGTCGTACATCAAGGACCACCAGCAGCATCCCAACGTCTTCACCCAGGCCCAGTGGTTCCCGGGCAACAGCGACCAGCTCGCCATCGGCCAGGACGAGGTCCTCGTCACGCCGTTGCAGCTCGCCAACGCCTACGCCGCCTTCGCCAACGGCGGGAACGTGCTCGTCCCGCAGCTGGTCGTCGACGCCGAGAACCCCGCCAGCAGCCACGTCGACCGGACCTTCCCGGCGAAGGTCACCAACAAGATCGCCCTGCAGCCCGACTGGCGGGCGGCCATGATCCAGGGCTTCACCGGCGTGGTCAACAACCCCAACGGCACCGCCTACGGGGTGTTCGCCCACACCCCCCTGGCCGCCATGAACATCGCCGGCAAGACCGGGACCGCCCAGGTCAACGCCCCCCGCCAGAACACCTCGGTCTTCACCTCCTTCGCGCCGGCGGACAACCCCCGCTTCGTGGTCGACGCCTTCATCGAGGACGCCGGCTACGGCGCGTCGGTGGCGGCCCCGGTGGTGCGGGAGATCTACGACGGGTTGTTCAACTTCCCGCCCCAGCCGGTCACCTACTCGCCGCCCAACAACGGAGGGCAGAACTGATGCCGGGCCCCGGATCTGCCAACGGCCGCCAGCCCAGTCTGTGGCAGCACCTGGATCCCATCCTCATCGCCGCCACCCTGCTGATCGGCGCCTTCGGGTGCCTGATGGTGTACACCGCCACCCGGGACCAGCTGCAAGCGGCCGGCCTCAGCCCGCAGTACTACCTCAAGAAGCAGGCCACCTTCATGCTGATCGGGGTGGTCGCCATGCTGGTGGTGGCCGCCATCGACTACCGCCGCTTCCGGGACTGGGCGCCGGCGATCTACGTGCTCAGCCTGCTCATGCTCTTGGCCGTCTACGCCGTGGGCCACAAGAGCAAAGGCGCCCAGGCCTGGTTCCAGTTGGGCTCCTACCAGATGGAGCCGTCCGAGTTCGTCAAGATCGGGTTGATCGTCGCCCTGGCCAGCTACTGCGCGGCCGCCAAGGGCCGGCTGTCCGCCCGGAGCCTGCTGGTGGTGCTGGTGCTGGCCGCCATCCCCTTCGTCCTCATCTACAAGCAGCCCGACCTGGGCACGGCCCTGGTGCTGGCGGCCGTCCTGGTCGCGGTGTTGCTGATCGGGGGTGCCTCGGGTCGCCATCTGGTCGTGCTGGCTGTCATCGCGGTGGTGCTGGGCGTCGGGGTGGTGCACTTCGGGGTGTTGAAGAGCTACCAGCAGGCCCGGCTCACCTCGTTCGTCAGCAGCCCGGACCAACCCAACGCGGCCCTGCTGCGGACCGCGGCCGGCGCCAACGAGTACAACCTGGCCGAGTCCAAGATCACCATCGGCGACGGAGGCTTGACCGGCAAGGGCATCGGCAAGGGCACCCAGACCAACCTGTCCTACGTGCCCGAGCAGCGCACCGACTTCATCTTCACCGCGGTGGGGGAGCAAGTGGGCTTGATCGGCAGCAGTCTCCTGCTGCTGCTCTTCGCCACGGTGATCTGGCGCACCTGGCGAGCGGCCACGCTGGCCCGGGACCGGGTCGGCACCCTCATGTGTGTCGGGGTGCTGGCCATGCTGGTCTTCCAGGTGTTCGAAAACATCGGAATGACCATGGGCATCATGCCGGTCGCCGGCATCCCCCTGCCGCTGATGAGCTACGGCGGCTCCGCGGTCATCGCCACCTTCGCGGGCATCGGACTGGTCCTCAACGTGCGCATGCGCCGCTTCGCCTAGCCCGCGCCTACCCCCGCCTGGACGGCCGCCCCGGCCTCGGAGGGGCACCCCGCTACACTGGCCAGGGACATGACGTCGCTGTGGCCCCAGATCGAGCCGATCCTCGCCCACGTACAGAAACCGGCCCGTTACATCGGCTGCGAGGATGGGGCGGTCGAACCCGGACCGCTCGCTGGCCGGGTCGGCTGGCTGCTCATCTACCCCGACGCCTACGAGATCGGGCTGCCCAACCAGGGCCTGCAGATCCTCTATGAGCTGATCAACGAGCGTGGCGACGCCCGAGCCGAGCGCACCTACGCCCCGTGGACGGACATGGAGGCCCAGCTGCGCCGGCGGGGCCTGCCCCTCTTCTCGGTCGACAGCCACCGGCCGGCGGCCGACTTCGACTTACTGGCGTTCAACCTGTCCGCCGAGCTGGTGTACACCAACCTGCTCAACTGCGTCGACCTGGCCGGGGTGCCGGTCCGGGCCTCCGAGCGCGGCCCGGAGCACCCGCTGGTGGCGGCTGGCGGCCACTGCACCTTCAACCCCGAACCTCTCGCGGACTTCGTCGACCTGTTCGTCATCGGCGACGGTGAGGAAGTCGTCGGTGAAATCACCGCCGCGGTGGCGGCCTGGAAGGCCGGGGGCCGGACGGCCGGGTCGCGGCAACGGTTGCTCCACGACCTGGCGCGGGTCCCGGGCGTGTACGTGCCGTCCTGCTACGACGTGGCCTACGACGGACCGCGGCTGGTCTCGGTGACGCCCCGCTACTCGGACGTGCCGGAACGGGTGGAGAAGCGCACCATCGCCGACCTGGCCGCCTGGCCCTACCCGAAGCAGCAGCTGGTGCCCATGACCGAGGTGGTGCACGACCGGCTCAACGTGGAGATCTTTCGGGGCTGCACCCGCGGCTGCCGCTTCTGCCAGGCCGGTATGATCACCCGGCCGGTTCGCGAGCGGCCGGCGTCCCAGGTCCGCCAGATGGTCAGCGACGGCCTGCGCCGGACCGGTTACGACGAGGTCAGCCTGACGTCGCTGTCGAGCGCGGACTACTCCGGCATCGACGACGTGGTGACCGGGATCATCGACGACCCGGCCTGCGGCGGCCAGGTGTCGGTGAGCCTCCCCAGCCTGCGCGTCGACGCCTTCACCGTCGGCATCGCCTCGCAGATCCAGAAGGTGCGCCGGACGGGACTCACCTTCGCGCCCGAGGCCGGCACCTGGCGGATGCGGCAGGTCATCAACAAGCTGATCCGGGAAGAGGATCTCTACGGCGCGGTGGAGTCCGCTTTTTCCCAGGGATGGCGCCGGGTCAAGCTGTACTTCCTCACCGGGCTGCCGACCGAGACGGACGAGGACACCCTCGGGATCGCCGAGCTGGCCCGCAACTGCGTGGCCATCGGCCGGCGGCACCACAGCGGCGCCTCGGTCACCGCCTCGGTCGGGGGCTTCGTGCCCAAGCCGCAGACGCCGTTCCAGTGGTTCGGGCAGAACACCGCTCCCGACCTGAGCCGCAAGATCAACCTCCTGCGGGACGCCACCCGACCGCGACCGGGGCGTCCAGCTGCGCTGGCACGACCCCAAGGCCACGCTGGTCGAGGGGATCGCCAGTCGGGGCGATCGCCGGATCGGCGCGGTCATCGAGACGGTGTGGCGGCGGGGCGGCACCTTCCAGGAGTGGTCGGAGCATTTCTCGATCGATCTGTGGACCGAGGCCATGGCCGAGCACGGCCTCTCCACCGACTGGTACGTGCACCGCGACCGGGAGCGGGAGGAAGTGCTGCCCTGGGCCCACATCTCGGCCGGCCTGCACGAGGATTTCCTGTGGCACGACTGGATCGACGCCCTGCAGATGTCCGGTACGGCGGACTGCCGATGGACCCCCTGCTACGACTGCGGGGCCTGCACCGGGTTCGGCATCGAGCACGTGGTGGCCTCGCCGGTCCCGCCCGCGGGCGGCAGCCAGGGCACCGGCCAGGATCTGACCCGCGGCGCCGAGGTGCCGGTGACGCTGCGACTGTCGCCCCGGCCGAAGGAGGCCGGGGTGGGGGCGGCCTCATGACCCGGGTGCGGATCCGCTTCGTCAAGCTCGGCAAGATCCGATGGACCAGTCACCGGGACGTGGCCCGCATGTGGGAGCGGGCGTTCCGACGGGTGCAGTTGCCGCTGGCGTACAGCGCCGGCTTCTCGCCGCGTCCCAAAGTCAGCTTCGGGCTGGCTCTCCCCACCGGTCACGAGTCCGTGGCCGAGTACCTGGACGTCGAGTTGGCTGAGGATCCCCTGCTGGCGGGGGCGGCCGGGCTCGACGTGTCCGCCCTGCCGGACCGGCTTTCGGCGGCCTTGCCGCTGGGGGTCGATGCCACCGCGGCGGAGCTGATCGCCCCGGGGACCCCCTCGTTGCAGGAGGACGTCACGTCGTGCACGTGGCGTTGGGCGGCCGCTTCCACCGAAGACACTGACCCGCCCGACGAGGACGAGATCGCGGCCCGCGTGGCCGCGGTACTCGGGGCGTCCTCGGTCGTCATCACCCGGACCCGCAAGGGCCAGGAGCTGACCGACGACATCCGGGCCGGTATCCTCACCTTGCAGTTGCTCGGGCCCGTCGGGCCCGATCCTTCGTATGGCATGTGGTTGGAGGCCGAGTTGGCCTGCTGGCCGCGCACCCTCCGACCCTCGGAGGTACTGGTCGCCTTGGACCCCGGTCTCGAGGAGCGCCAGGTGCGAAGGATGCACCAATGGATTTTGCGCGACGGCGCGCGGAGGGAGCCCTTGATGGCGGCTTTCCCCTCCGGCGCGACGGGCGCGCCGCACGCGTTGGAGCGTGCGTCATGAGAAGGGAACCTTGCTATGTCCGATCCCGCGTCAGCCCGTCCGGAGTACACCGGGCCGGCTTTCTCCGGTTCACCCGCCGCCGGCGCCCCGGAAGGGGCTCCCTCCCCGGCTGATCGCGACCTGCCGGCCGGGCCGGCGGCCGGCGATCAGGCCGCCCGCGACCAGGCCGCCCGCCGCCGCCGGCGGGGCTCCCGGGGAGGTCGCAATCGCAACCGCTCGGGTGGGGGCTCGGCCGCAGTAGCCCCCTCCTCGGCCTCTGTCGAGGCCGTCGACGACGGCGACGACGGTTACGACGACGGCGCCACGGCCTCGCCGAGCGCCGGCCCGGCGCCCGATGGTGTCCCGGCCACCCCGACCCCGACCGCCGGCCCGGCGGATGCGGCCGGCCCGCCTCGTCCGTTGGCGCCCTTGCCGAAGCCGAAGATCGGCGACAGCCGTCCGGCCCCGGTGATCGCGGGGCGCCCGCCCGAAGGCCCGGCCGCCCGCACCGGGGACGGCCAGGCGGCGGGGGGCGACGGTGACGGCGACCGATCCGGCCGGCGGCGGCGCCGCAACACCCGGGCCCGGGGTCCCGCCGAACGCCGCCCGGTCGAAGCCGTCTTGGTCGACGATCCGGTGGAGGTCGACGACGAGACCCTCGAACGCCGCCGGGGGCGGGAGCGCAAGGGCCGCCCGATCGGCCGCTACCTCATGGTCGTGCACTCCCAGCCCGCCGCCACCCAGATCGCGGTGCTCGAGGGCCGGGCCCTGATCGAGCACTACGTGTCCCGCAAGGCAGACGACGCCACCCAGATCGACGGCAACATCTACCTCGGCCGGGTCCAGAACGTCCTGCCCGGCATGGAAGCCGCCTTCATCGATATCGGCACGCCGAAGAACGCGGTGCTGTACCGCGGCGACGTCCGGTACGACAAGGAGGATCTCGACGCCACCACCGGCCCGGACGGGGGCGGGGCGCCGACCCGGGGCCGGCTGGGCGGGGTGGCGCGCAGCGCCCGCATCGAGCAGCTGCTCAAGACCGGCCAGACGGTGTTGTGCCAGGTGACCAAGAACCCCATCGGCACCAAAGGGGCCCGCCTGACCCAGGAGGTGTCCCTGCCCGGTCGCTTCGTGGTGCTGATCCCCGGCAGCGACACCTACGGGATCTCCAAGCGCCTCCCCGACGAGGAGCGCAAGCGGTTGCGCCGCATCCTCGACGACATCCGCCCCGAGGGCCACGGGCTCATCGTGCGGACCGCGGCCGAGGGGGCCACGGCCGACGAGCTGCGCCGCGACGTGGAACGCCTGCGCCAGCAATGGGACCGCATCGACGCCATGGCCAAGTCGTCGCGGACGCCCGCCTTGCTCTACCGGGAGCCGGACATGGCCGTCCGGGTGATCCGGGAGGAGTTCAACCGCAACTACCGGGGCGTCGTCATCGACGACCGCGACCTGTTCGAAGAGGTCCGGGACTACGTGGCCAGCATCAGCCCGGAGCTGGCCGACCGGGTGGAGTGGGCCGGCGACTCCGACGACCCCCTGCCGGTCTTCGAGCGTTACCACGTGCACGAGCAGATCCACAAAGCCCTGGATCGGAAGGTGTGGCTGGCCTCCGGCGGGTCCCTCATCATCGAACGCACCGAAGCGCTCACCGTGATCGACGTCAACACCGGCAAGAACGTCGGCACCTCCAACCTGGAGGAGACCGTCTTCCGCAACAACATGGAAGCCGCCGAGGAGATCGCCCGCCAGCTCCGCCTGCGCGACATCGGCGGCATCATCGTGATCGACTTCATCGACATGGAGATTGCTGCCAACCGGGCCGAGACCATCAAGACCTTCCGGGCCGCCCTGGCCCGCGACAAGACGCGCACCCAGGTGTTCGACATCTCCGAGCTGGGCCTGGTGGAGATGACCCGCAAGCGGATCTCCGAGGGCCTGGTCGAGTCCTTTTCCGAGACCTGTCCCACCTGCGGCGGGCGCGGCATCGTGTTCGACCAGTCGCTGCTCTGAGCCCCAGCAGACGACGAGGCCGCCCGCCGGCTCGGCGCCGCCCGGGCCCCGACCAGGCCGGACCGGGCGTCGCCGGCGCAGTCAGGGCCACCGGCTCGGCACTGGGGTCTTTCCTGGAGCATCTCGGCGTGATCGGATGTTCTCGGCGTGGAATCCTGCGCACGAGGTCGTAGATGACGCCGAGATTCACGAACTACGCCGAGATTTTCCCGACTGCGCCGCGAGCACACCTCCTGCGCCCGGCCGGGCGCGCCGCGCCCGCCCGATGGGGCAGCGGGCCAGCCGATATACTTTCCCTCTTGTGTATGCGGTGATCAAGACAGGTGGCAAGCAGGAGCGGGTAGAGGAGGGCCAGACGTTGGCCGTCGAGCTGCTCGGCGCGGCCCAGGGCGACGACGTCACCTTCGCGCCGGTGCTGGTGGTGGACGGGACCACGGTGCTGTCTGGCCGCGACCAGCTCAGCGCGGCCACGGTCTCGGCTCGAGTGGTCGGCGAGACCAAGGGCCCGAAGGTGCACGGCTTCACCTACAAGCCCAAGACCCGGTCCCGGCGCAGCTGGGGTCACCGCCAGCGGTACACCACCATCGAGATCACCGGCATCAGCTCCGGGCGCCGGGAGGGATAGGCACATGTCCAAGACCAAGGGCGGCGGCTCCACCCGAAACGGCCGCGACAGCAACGCCCAGCGGCTCGGCGTCAAGGTGTTCGACGGCACGGCGGTCAGCGCCGGGTCGATCATCGTCCGCCAGCGGGGCACCCACTTCCATCCCGGAGAAAATGTCGGCCGCGGTGGCGACGACACCTTGTTCGCGCTCAAAGACGGCAAAGTGAAGTTTGGCAGCCGCAAGGGGCGCAAGCTGGTCGACATCCTCACCGAGGCCTAGCCGGACGCCGCGTCCGGCCCATCAGGTCCGGAGGTGGCGTAGGGGTCCACCGTGTCCGCGTTCGTCGACGAAGCCCAGATTCACGTCAAAGCCGGTGACGGCGGCGCCGGTTCGGTGTCGTTTCGGCGGGAGGCCCACGTCGCCAAGGGCGGTCCGGACGGAGGCGACGGCGGCCACGGCGGCAACGTGTGGCTGGTCGCCGACCGCAACGTGTCGTCGCTCTACGGCTTCCGGGACCATCCACACCGCCGGGCCGGCAGCGGCACCCACGGCATGGGCAAGGGCCGCCACGGCAAGGGCGGCCAGGACCTGGAGGTCCCGGTGCCCGAGGGCACCGTCGTCCGGGACGCCACCGGCGCGGTGGTGGCCGACCTGGTCGCCGAAGGCGATCGGTGGTTGGCCGGGCGCGGCGGGCAGGGGGGGCGGGGCAACGCCCGCTTCCTGTCCAACCGCCGCCGGGCGCCGGCCTTCGCCGAGCAGGCCGAGATCGGTGAGGAGCGCTGGCTCGACCTGGAGCTCAAGCTCATGGCCGACGTCGCGCTCGTCGGCTTCCCCAACGCCGGCAAGAGCACCCTGATCTCGCGGATCTCGGCCGCCAAACCGAAGATCGCCGACTACCCCTTCACCACCCTGGAGCCCCACCTCGGGGTGGTCCGCTTCGAGGAGCACGAGTTCGTGGTGGCCGACATCCCCGGCCTCATCGAGGGCGCCAGCGAGGGGAAGGGCCTCGGGCACCAGTTCCTCCGCCACATCGAACGAGCCCGCGCCCTGGTAGTACTCCTCGACCTGGCGTCGGCCGAGGGCCGCCCACCCGCCGAGCAGGAGCAGGTCCTGGTGGACGAGTTGCGCCGCTACCGGCCCGAGTTGGCCGACCGGCCCCGCCTGGTGGTCGGCTCGAAGGCCGACGCCGCCTCCGCCGAGGAGAGCTGGCCGGGCGATCGGCTGTCCGCCCTGACGGGCGAAGGGCTGCGGCCGCTCCTGGGTCGCATGGCCGGCTTGGTGACAGCCGCCCGAGCCGAGTTGCCGGCGCCGGCCCGGTTCGTGGTGCACCGGCCCGAGCCGGCCGGGGTGGCGGTGGAGCGGGCCCCGGACGGCGGGTGGCTGATCCTGGGCCGTCCCGCCCTGCGCGCCGTGGCCCTGTCCGATCTGACCAACGTCGATGCCCTGGCGTACGCCCAGCGGCGGCTGCGGGACCTCGGCGTGGACCGGGCCCTGTCCCGGGCCGGGGCCCGGATGGGAGACCGGGTCCGCATCGGCGATTTCGAGTTTGACTACCAACCAGACCACCAGATGGAGCGCTGAGGCGGCGATGACCGGCCGGCTGGTCGTGGTCAAGATCGGGACCTCGTCCCTCACCGATGACCGTGGCGTCATCGTCCCGGCCGCCATCGAGAAGTTGTGTGCGGAAGTGGCCGCCCTGCGGGACGGAGGCGATCGGGTGGTGGTGGTCTCCAGCGGGGCTATCGCGGCGGGCCTCCCGGTGCTGGGGCTGCACGAGCCGCGCCCCACGGACGCCGCGGTCCTGCAGGCGGTGTCCGCGGTGGGGCAGGTCCACCTGCTCGGTCACTACAACCGGGCCCTGGCGGCCCACGGCCTGGTCGGCGGGCAGGTGCTGTTGGCTCCGCTCGATTTCGTCAACCGCCAGCAGTACCTCCACGCCCGCCAGACCCTCTCGGTGTTGCTGAGTCTGGGGGTTGTCCCTGTCGTCAACGAAAACGATGCCATCGCCGACGACGAGATCCGCTTCGGCGACAACGACCGCCTGGCGGCCCTGGTCTCCCACCTGCTCGGCGCCGACCTCCTGGTACTGCTGACGGACACCCCGGGGTTGCTGACCGGCGACCCGCGTATCGACCAGGAAGCCTCTTTGATCGAGGAGGTGCTGGCGGTGGATCACCAGCTGGAGGCGTTGGCCGGAGGGGCCGGTTCGTTGCGGGGGAGCGGAGGGATGGCCTCGAAGCTGGCGGCGGCGAAGATGGCGGCGTGGTCCGGGGTGCGGGTGGTGATCGCCGCCGCGGCTCGCCAGGATGTGCTGGCGGACGCGGTGGCGGGCGGGCCCGGCGTCGGCACCGTGGTGGTGCCGCGGGCCCAGCGACTCCCGGCGCGCAAGTTGTGGATCGCCTTCGCGGTCGGCTCGTCCGGGACGGTCGTGGTGGACGAGGGGGCCAAGGCCGCGCTGCTGGAGCGAGGGGTCTCCTTGTTGCCGGCCGGGGTCATCGGGGTGCACGGCGCCTTCGGGGCGGACGACGCGGTCGAGCTGGCCGGACCGGATGGGCGGGTGTTCGCCAAGGGCCTGGTCCGCCACCCGGCCCACCGGGTCAAGGAGTTGGCGGGCCGACGCACGTCGGATCTGCCCGAGGACGTGGGCCACGAGGTCGTGCACCGGGACGACCTCGTCCTCCTCCCGTGAGCTCGCCGGACTGCCCAACTTCGCGGCCCGGCGGCGACGGCGGCTGGGGGCCGCCCCGCCCGCCCAACTGACCGGGTCCCGGGCTCGGCCCGGGCGTGCCAGGATGGCACCGACCGTCCGGGTCCGCTCCTGACGAGAGGCCCGGTCCGCACACCGCAATGGAGGCGCAACGTGCAACTCGGCATGGTGGGACTGGGGCGGATGGGGGCCAACCTGGTGCGACGGCTCATGCGGGACGGGCACACGTGCGTGGTCTACGACGTGAGCGCCGACGCGGTGAAGGCGCTCGAGGCGGACGGGGCCACCGGGGCGTCCAGCATCGAGGACTTCGTCGCCAAGCTGGAGGTGCCGCGAGCCGCCTGGGTGATGGTCCCCGCGGCGTACACGGGCGACACCATCGACAAACTGGCCGCGGCGATGCACCAGGGTGACATCGTCATCGATGGCGGCAACTCGTATTACCGCGACGACATTCACCGGGCGGCAGCCCTCAAGGCCAAGGGGCTGCACTTTGTCGACGTCGGCACCAGCGGAGGGGTGTTCGGCCTCGAACGCGGCTACTGCCTAATGATTGGCGGGGAGTCGGAGATCGTCGGCCACCTCGACCCGGTCTTCAAGACCATCGCCCCCGGACTCGACGCCGCGCCCCGTTCGGAAGGGCGCCAGGGGGCGCCGACCACGGCCGAACAGGGCTACTTCCACTGCGGGCCCAACGGGGCCGGCCACTTCGTCAAGATGGTCCACAACGGCATCGAATACGGGGTCATGGCCGCCTACGCCGAAGGGTTGGCCATCCTGCACAAGGCCGACGTGGGGCTGGCTCCGCCGAGCGCGGCCGACGCCGAAACCACCCCCCTGTCGAACCCGGAGTACTACCAGTATCAGATCGACACCACCGAGGTGGCCGAACTGTGGCGGCGGGGGAGCGTGATCTCGTCCTGGTTGCTCGACCTCACGGCCCACGCCCTGCACCAGGACCCCAAGCTTTCGAGCTTCGCGGGCCGGGTGTCCGACTCCGGGGAGGGCCGCTGGACGATCATGGCCGCCATCGACGAAGCCGTCCCCGCCCACGTGCTCACCGCCTCGCTGTACGAACGGTTCTCCTCTCGCGGGGAGGCCGACTTCGCCGACCGGATCCTGTCGGCGATGCGCAAGGAGTTCGGCGGCCACGACGAGAAGCCTGGGGGCTCCTCGTCGCGGCCGCCGCACATCCGTGAAACTTTCATCGTTTTTCATGCACTTCCCCGCACGGCTCTTTGGAAGATTCTGACTCTTCGACGCGTACGCGACACTGCGTGTCGCGGCTGTCCCGAAGACGCCAGAATGGCCAAAGGAGGAACGATCGATCGGCGGCAGTTCCGCGCCCGGGCGGTTGCTGCACACGCGGCTGGACCCCATCCTGTCGGCCAGGCGCGAGGAGTTCGGCGGCCACGACCAGAAGCCCGGGGGCTCCTCGTCGCGGCCGCCACACCCGCCACTAGGCGGCCAGGTGCCCCAGGTGCCCGGCGGCCCAGAGCACCACGGCGCAGCCGACCAGGGCCGGGAATCCGTGGCCCGGGAGCGGCTGGTTGTTGAACTCGGCGTTGAAGAGCTCGTCCTTGATGGTGGTGGCCACCTGGTCCCGGGCGGACCCGAGCTGTTGCAGCTCGGTCTCGAACTGTTGATACCGCTGGTCGTTGGCGGCCGATCCGGTGGCGATGGCCGCGGTGTCCGCAGTGATGACGTCGGTGCCGAACAGGCCCACGCTGGAGTTGAGCTGCTTGTAGCACTGGGCCAGGGCCAGGAATCCGGGATTGCCGGTGGCCTGCGGCGCCCGGTTGAGCACCTCGGTCACGACCCGGCCGTCGGACACGTAGTCGTCTTTGAGGCCGACGAGGGCGAGCAGCGTCGGACGGACATCCGTGTGGTCCACCCACGTGCCCTGCTTCGCTACGTCGGGGACGGTCGTATGGCCGTTGGCCGCCGAGCCCGAGGAGTTCGGGCCCGCCGCGGCGTCAGGACCGTCAAGGCCCAGGTTTTTCACCCCTGGGCCGGCCAGGCCGAGCCAGGTGGTGTCCACTTCGGGCGCGTAGTACCCGTGGTTCCAGGAGAAGCCACTGTTGAGAGGATTGCACGCGGTGGGCGCGGTCGCGGCGGTGGTGCCGGCCGGGCAGCTGTCCGAGTTGCCCTGGGCGAAGTAGACGTCCGGGTTGGGGAACACGGTAAAGGACGGGGTCCGGTTGGGATCGGCGTTGACAAAGTGCAATAGCTGCTCCGCGGTCGGATCCACCATCCATTTGCTCACCGGCTCGGGCGTGGCGCCGTCGTAGGGGTCGACCATCGTCAAGGAGCCGACGTCGCGCTCCAGCTGGCGGATGGTAGATGGGGTGTTGCTGGACCCGGTGGCGTAGACCGCCTCGCCCTGCGGCTGCGAGTAGAAGGAAGCGGTGTTGCCCGTCTGCAGCCCGAGGAGTCCGTGCACGGAGGTGGCCACCTCGCCCAGCTGGCCGTTGGGGTAGGAGCACAGGTAGGGCGTCTGGCCCGCGGTGGCGGTGTCGACGGCCACGCCCGGGGTGCCGGTGCAGGTCGGGGTCACGGCCCGGCCCACGTTCGCCCCGGCGAAGTGGTCGCCCTCATCGGCCGTGAACACGAACTCGGTGTTGGCGGTGGTGATCCCGTCATCCGCGAGGCGCTGAAAGAAGGTGGCGAAGGCGTTGTTGTAGGCCTGGGCGGAGGCTTCGTAGCAGGGGTCGCCGGGCCCGAGGGCCGAGCCCGGGCTGCTGCAGCCGGTCTGCCCGGAGAACTTCTGGTGGAGGTCGGAGATGTAGGCGTAGGTGACGGGCACCCCGGACTCCTGCATGTCCGCCACGTAGGCCAGGGACTGACTGGCGGTGATCTGCCCGAAGCCAGGGAAGCCGGGGTTGGAGGTAAACGCCCCGAGCATGGTGTTGCCGCTGAGATCCGTGAGGTGACCGCTGGCATCGGTGACCGGGTAGGTGTGGCCGTTGACGACCCGGTTGCCGCCGCTGGTGGCGGCCTGGGCCAGTTGCGGGGTCAGGTACTTGCTGCCGAACAGGGCCTGGAAGCCCTGGTACGTGCCCGCCTCGTTCGGCAGCACGTCGGCGGCCGCGGTGGGCGACGGCGTGGTCTGCCCGTACTTGACGGCCTGGGCGGTGGTGCAGAAGGCGTCCTGCTGGGCGCAGTGCACGCCGAGACCCACGTAGTCGTTGGTCTCCTGGTCCTTGAAGGGGTCGGTGTCCGCGTTGTACTGGGCCACCTCGGGCGAGGTGGCGCCGAATACGTTCGCCAGGTCGGGGTTGGTGTTCTCGAGCTCCATGTTGGCGGTGGACACGGCCCCGAAGTCGCAGCCGGCCCGGGTGAACGGCACCCACGGCGCCGGCGGGGTGGCGGGCGGGCTACCGGCGGCGGGGACGGTGGGCGAGTACGGCATGTTCGGGAAGTCGTCGAGACCATAGGTCCCGGTCCAGTAGGCGAAGGCCGACTTGTTGGTGACGCCGCCGGTGGCGTTGTACACGTCGTAGCTGTTGGTGATCCCCAGGCCCTGCCGGTCGCCGTACAGGCCGGAGTAGTTCGTCACGGTGTCGTCCGCGGTGTGGGCGATCAGAGGAGTGTGGTCATTGGAGAGCAGGGTGCCGTTGGACTCGATGAAGTTCTTGAGGGCCGGGAGCTGCTCCACGTCGGATGGCACGTTGGGGTTGTCCCGGTTGAAGTGCACGTTGTCGAACGTCACCTCGACAACGTGTTTGACGCCGTTGCTGAGCTGGCAGCCCGACGACGCAGTCGGGGGGTTCGAGTGCGGGGCGGCCCCGGCCGGCGGGGTCGCCGTCACCAACGCCAGGCCCCCCACGGCCAGACTGGTCGCGCTCAGCGCGCCGATCAAGGATCGAACTCGGATCACCGTCGTCCTCCCACCGTTCTGGAGTACCCCGCACGTCGGGCGCGGGCCACCGGCGAACCTATCCACGGCGTCCGAATTTCGATTGAACAGCCGGCGAACGTTGCCTGACTCTTACGCCGCGTTTCGATGACCTGCCCATACCCATTGACAATCGTCAATCGGCGGCGCTTAGCCGTTGCTTTTGCGGCTCCAGGCTTGGGCGCCGGCTTGGACTGCGTCCCAGGGGCTGCCCAGGGGAGGCGTGTAGGACAGGTCAAGGTCGCTGATCTGATCCACGGTGAGGTCGTTGAAGATCGCGGCGGCGGCGATGTCGATGCGCTTGGCGATCTCGGCGTGGAGGTGACCGAAGAGTTGGAGCCCGAGGAGCCGGCCGGTCCGGCGGTCGCCCGTGTAGCGCATCCGGATGCGGTGGCTGCCGGGATAGTACGCCTTGTGGTCGTCGGCTTCTGACTCGACGGTGAGGGGGTCGAATCCGGCGGCGGCGGCTTCGTCGTGGCGCAGCCCCGTACGCGAGACGGCGTGGTCGAAGATCTTGACGACCTGGGTGCCGAGGCTGCCGGCGAAGGTGCGGTTGCCGCCCAGCGCGTTCTCGCCGGCAACGCGGCCTTGCTTGTGGGCGGTAGTGCCAAGAGGGAGGTAGGTCGTCCCCAGAAGGCGATGGTGGGTGACGACGCAGTCGCCGGCGGCAAAGACATCCGGAAGGTTGGTCCGCATGGTGGGGTCGACCTGGATGGCGCCCTTGTACCCCAGGGTGGCGCCGGCGGATCTGGCGAGCTCGGTGTCGGGGCGAACGCCGACCACGACCAGGACGATCTCCGCGTTGCGCGCCAGCGACGCGCCGTCGGTGGTAATGGCTTCGACTCCTAGCCCGCCTGCCGCTTCGGGGCGTCGGGCGATTCGGGTCACGCGTGTCCCGGTGAGGACCTCGACTCCGTGATGGGCCAGCTGTTGGTGGACGAGGGCGCCGAGGGCCGGATCGACGGTGGGGAGGACCTCGGGCAGCTGTTCGATCTGGGTGACTCTGAGTCCTCGGGCGACGAGGGCTTCGGCCATCTCCAAACCGATGTAGCCGGCGCCGACGATGATGGCATTGGTGGGGTTGCTCTCCTCCAGGGTGCGCATAACGGCGAAGGTGTCGCCCATGGAGTGGAGCAGGTGGACGCCGTCGAGAGGGCCGAGCGGCGCGGGTCCGGCGAGGCCTTCGATGGGGGGCCGGACGGGCAAGGCCCCGGTGCCGATCATGAGGGCGTCGTAGGCCAGGAGCTCTTCGGCGCCCTTGCTGTCGGTGACGAGGAGCTTGTGACTGTCGACGTCGACGCGGCTGGCCGTGGTGTCGAGACGGAGGCGCATGCCGGTAGCTTCGAGGTCGGCGATGCTGCGATGGGCCAGGTTGCGCCAGTGGGTGACTTCACCGGATACGTAGTACGGAATGCCGCAGATGGAGAAATTGGGGTAGGCATCGGCGACGACCACGGTGACGTCGGTGGCCGGGTCCAGCTCCCGGGCGCGCAGCGCGGCACTGATGCCGGCGTCGCTGCCGCCGATGGCGACGAGGTGCATGAAGGTGGCTCCTGTTCAGGTCGGCTCGGGCGCGACAGAACGGTCAGTGATCCTCAATGGAACGGTGCGGTCCGTGGGTCCGTGCCTATCGGTGGTCCGTCACGTGTTGGACGGTTTCGGGATCGTTGCGGTCGCGCAGGTGCGGGACGATGATGTCGGCCGCCTCGGCGGGGGTGACGCCGGGATAGAGGGTCTTCACGATGACGAACGCCAGCGCCCCGCCGAGTATCTGGGCGGCAATGAAGGCGGGGGCGGAGGCGGGGGCGATCCCGGCGAAGGTGTTGGAGAACATCCGCCCGACGGTGATGGCGGGGTTGGCGAAGCTGGTCGAGCTGGTGAAGAAGTAGGCGCCCCCGATGTAGGCGCCCACCGCGGCCGGTGCGGTACGGCCCCGGCCTGTGCGCGCCAGGGCGAAGATGACCAGGATCAACCCTACGGTGGCGACGATCTCGGAGAGGAAGTGGGCGCCGGTGGCGCGGTGATGGGTGGAGATGGTCACCGCCGGTCGCGAGAACATGAGGTTGGCCACGATGGCGCCGCCCGCGCAGCCGGCGACCTGCGCCGGCAGGTAGGCGACCGCATCCCGCCAGCTGAGCCCGCCGAAGGCGGCGTCGACGAACGACACCACCGGGTTGAAGTGAGCGCCCGAGACCGGACCGAACATCAGGATGATGGCGAACAGCCCGACCGCGGTTGCTGCGGCGTTCTCCAGCAGTTGGATTCCAACCGTCCCGGCGGACAATTGCTGGGCGGCAATACCCGATCCGACGACGAGCGCAGCCAGAAAGGCGCTGCCCAACAGCTCGGCCAACAGCCGGCGCCATAAGACCACCTCGTTCATCGGGCCGGCCTCAAACCAGAGCGCGCGCTTGGAGCGCTCAGCAGCACGAGGCCCGAGGCGCGTCGTTGGGGTTGGCGCCGACGGCGACCGGTTGACCGATGGGCGCGCAGCCCTCGGTCGAGCAACCCAGCCCAGTTTCGATCGGCGCGTCAGCCAACACCGTATAGACCTCCCAGGGCGCGCCGTCGGGATCGTTGACCCAGGCCTTGTCCTGGACGGCGTAGCAACAGGTGGTGCCTTCTTGGACATCCGGTTCGAGCCCCTCGCCGGCCAAACGCTGGGTCGCGGCGTGAACTTCCTCAGCCGACTCGACCTCGACACCAAGGTGGTTGAGCGCCCCGGTTACACCGTCACCTCGGGCGGCCGGGTTCTCGATGAGCACCAGCTTGAGGGGCGGGTCCACCAGGGCGAAGTTGGCGTAGCCAGGACGGAGCTTGGCCGGCTCGGCCCCGAACAACCGCGTGTAGAACTCGACGGCGCGGTCGATGTCGGCCACATTGAGGGCCAGCTGCACACGAGACATCCTCTACCTCCGAAAGCATTGATGAGCGTCGATGCGATACTCGTCTATAAATCGACGGTTGTCAATGGGAGCGCCGGATGGGTGCGAGGTGATTGGCGGGGCAAGTGGGTGTGGTACTCGCTCAACCGCGCCCGTCATAGCCGACAGCGATCCAGGTCAGCCCCCGACGTCGCTCGCGACCAAGCCCTTACTTCAGGCCTGACGCCCTTCGCCGTGCTCCGCGGCGGACTCGGCGGGGTTCGCCTCCGAGTCGGCCGCGGTGCCGGCCGGCCCGGTGGCCGCGCCGGTCCCGAGCTCGGCCGACGAGCCGGCCCCGAGGGCGGCGCCACTGGCGCTCGGCAGGCCCAACTCGGCCCGCATGGTGTCTAAACGAGAGCGGGCTTCGGACCCCATGCTGGCTTGCTGCACTTCGAGCATCCGGGCCTCCACCGTCTGGCCGCTCACCTCGGAGGTCCCGAGCGCCTTGGCGTAGCGGGCCTCGATCTTGGCCCGCACCTGCTCGAGCGAGGGGGCGTCGCGGTCGACCGTCTGGTTGAGGCTGGTCATGGCCCGGTTGAGCTGCTCCTGCATCTTGGCCTGGTCGAGCTGCGACAGCAGCTTCTGCCGCTCGGCCAGCTTCTGCTGCAGGGCCATCGAGTTCTGCTGGACGGCGGCGCGGGCCTGATCGGCCGCCTGCGCCGACTGCAGGCTCAAGGTCTTGAGGTCGTTGACCTGGTTCTCGGTGGCGATGAGTCGGTTGGCGAACGCCTCGGCCGTCTGGTTGTACTCCCGGGACTTGTCGGTGTCCCCCTGCTTGGCGGCCTCCTCGGCCATCATCAGCGCCTGCCGGGTGGAGCCGTTGACCTTGCCCATCTCCTCCATGGCCCGGTTGAGCTGCAGCTCGTGCTGCTTCTGGTTGGCGACCACGTTGGCGGCCTGCTCCACCAGCCGGCGGTGCTGGTCCTGGGCGTCGGCGATCGCCTGCTCCAACTGGACTTTCGGGTCGGCTGACGCCTCGAAGCGGCTCTCGGTCTTGGCCGTGAAATACTTCCACCGGCGCCTGAGCACATCCATCATTCCCATGACTGCCATGCTACGACGTGGCTGGCGGAGACGGCGGCAGGGCGGGCGTCGAATCGGAGAGGTCGTCGCCCGGGGCCTCGGCCCCCGACGACGCCGCGCCGGCCTGGCGGAGACCCTCGTGCAAGGCCGCGATCTCCTCGACCAGGGCATCCACGGAGCCGGCCACCACGTCCGCCGATCCCTCGGCCATCCCGCCCGAGACCTGCTCGAGGCCGAGCTCGAGCAGCTGGGTCACCGCTTCGTCCAGCTGGGCGGTCAGCAGCCGCAACCGGTCGAGCACCTCCTCCCGGGCCGCCTCCGACCGGTGGGCCGCTCGCAGCTGGGCGGCGATGGCCTCCTCGGACCGGGCCAGGCTGTTCTCACGATCGGAACCGGCTACCCGCTGCCGTTCGCCCTGGATGCTTCGCAACTCCTTAGAAAGCTGCACGATCGACGGTCGCGCTGCCCCTGTCACCACCGGTCCGGGGGTCGTCCCGCCCAGGACCGCGCCCCGCCGGGCGATCGACCACACCTCCTCCGTGGCGCGCCACAGCTGCGGCTGGATACCGGTCAGGCGATCCCGCAGCGGCCCCGCCGGCCAGCTCGTCAGCATCTGATCGAAGCGCTGCCGGGCGCCGAGCGCCTGGCGGACGTACTGGCGCCACGGCTCGGGGACGGCCCACGGATCGATGGTGACTACCGGGAGGCCCCGCTTGCGCCGGACCCGGAACACCGCCACGCCCATCCGCCCCAGCCAGGCACCGGCCCCCAGGATCACCGCCAGGATGGCCGTGTGGGGGTCCGCCAGGAGGCCGATTCCGGCGCCCGCAGCGGTCACGATGACGGCGCTAGGAGAGACTGCGGCGCGCACCACGCTCGGATGGCGGATCGGCTCTGGTAGCTGCGGCAGCATCGATCGCCAGGCTACGACCAGACGATCGCCCGCCGTCGGCGTCCCACCCCTTCGATAGCCTCGGTCTCATGGCGACACGGCATGCGTTCACCGTTGATGAATGGCACCGTATGGGTGACACCGGCCTGTTCGGCGAAGACGCCCGCATGGAGCTCCTCGACGGAGAGGTCATCGAGATGTCGGCCATCAGCAGCCGCCACAGCGGTTGCGTCAAGTTTCTCAACCGGCACTTGGTGGAGGCCACAGGGGATCGGGCCGTCGTCGGGGTCCAGGACCCCGTGACCCTCGACACGCGTTCAGAGCCCCAGCCCGATCTCGCGGTGCTGGCGGCCCGTGCAGACGGGTACCGCCGGTCGCATCCCGCCTCGGCAGAGACCCTGCTGATCATTGAGGTGTCCGACACCACGCTCGCCTTCGACCGCGACGTCAAGGCCCCCCTTTACGCCGCGTCGGGCGTCCGCGAGTGTTGGATCGTCGACCTGGCCGGCGATCGGGTCCTGGTCATGCGCGCCCCGGCTGGTGGTGGCTACACCGACGTACGAGCAGCGCAGCGCGGCGACCACGTCGACATGGAGGCCCTCGCCGGCGTCGTCCTCGACGTCGCGGAGATACTGGGGCCGGAGCTGGACTCCGCCGAGGTCGGATGAGGCCGCTGACCACCCGACGAGTACATCGGCCGCCGGCCACCCGCTCGCCGTTGGTGCCCCAACCAGGTCGTAAACTCCTATCCATGTCGGTGAGCAGTGGTGTCAGCGTCGAGGACCGCTGGACCGCGGCCTCGGGCGACATCGCCCGTACGTCGCAACTGCCGGGCTGGACTGTTCCGGTGGCAAGGCTGTACAGATGACCTCGCTGCCGGTCCTGGGAGAGCGGGTCCGGGCGGCCGGACAGGTGCTGGCGACCGCCTCGACGGCGGCCAAGGACGCGGCTCTGCACGCAGCCGCCGACCTGCTCGAGGGCCGCACCGACCAGCTGTTGGCCGCCAACGCGGCCGACATCCACGCGGCCGAGCAGGCGGGCAGCACGCCAGCGGTCGTCGACCGGCTCCGCCTCAGCGACGCCCGGGTGAGTGCCATGGCCCGCGGCCTGCGGCTGGTGGCGTCGCTGCCCGACCCGGTCGGGGAGACCATCGCAGGGTGGGTGCGGCCCAACGGCCTCGAGATCCGCCAGGTGCGCGTCCCGCTCGGGGTCATCGGCGTCATCTACGAGAACCGCCCCAACGTGACCAGCGACGCCGCCGCCCTGTGCCTGAAGGCAGGGAATGCGGCCTTCCTCCGCGGCAGCTCGGGGGCCCTGCGCTCCAACCAGGCCATCGCGGCGGTCCTGCGCGAAGGATATGAAAAAGGCGGCATCCCGCCCGACGCCCTCATCTTGGTCGAGGACACCAGCCGCGAGTCGGTCCGGGAATTTATGCGGCTCCGGGAGGCGATCGACTGCCTCATCCCGCGCGGCGGACCCTCTTTGATCGCCGCCATCCTGGAGCACGCCACCGTGCCCTACGTGATCGATGGCGACGGCAACTGTCACGTCTACGTCGACCGGGCCGCCGACCTGGACATGGCCGTGTCGATCGTGGTCAACGGCAAGACCCAGCGGCCCAGTGTCTGCAACGCCACGGAGTCCCTGGTGGTCCACCGCGACGTCGCCGAGCCGTTTCTACGGCGCCTGGTCCCGCAGCTCGACGGCGTCGAGTTGCGAGGCGATGACGAGACCCGGCGGCTGGTCGGGCCCGATCGGGTCGCGGCCGCCACCGACGACGACTACGGACGCGAGTTCCTCGACCTTGTCCTGAGCGTGAAGGTGGTGGCCGACCTCGACGAGGCCATCGGCCACATCCGCCGGTACGGCTCCGGCCACACCGAGGCCATCGTCACCGGCGACCTCGCCGCGGCCCAGCGCTTCCAGCGAGAAGTGGACGCCGCGGCGGTGATGGTCAACGCCTCCACTCGGTTCACCGACGGCGAGGAGTTTGGCTTCGGCGCCGAGATCGGCATCAGCACCCAGAAGCTGCACGCCCGGGGACCCATGGGGCTCCGCGAGCTCACCACCACCAAGTACCTGGTGACGGGGACGGGCCAGAATCGGGGCTAGCAGGCGAGGTCCTGCCTGTGGCGAGAATGGCCCAGAAATGCCACCACCGGGCCAGCCTCCCGTCACTGCTGGGTAACCGTCTGTCCATCCCGTCTCAGTAGCGTTCCGATTGACTAGCGGGACCTCTGAGGGGACAACCAAATTCGCACGACGACCACCCGACGAATTCTTAGGGGCGCTGCAGGCGTATCCGCGATCTTGACGGGCTGTGCGATGGTCGTCACCCCGCCTGCATTTGCGGCGCCGGGGTCCCCCGTGTCGGGAGCGGCCCATTCGATCGCGACGATTGCCGGGGACCGGAGCTTCGACCCGGTCGCGAGCGCGGTCGGAGTTCCCAAACTGACGTCATTCCTCGCCGACCCAGCTAGTCCTCCGGGCTGGCAGCCGAGCTTCGAAACCGAATTCACCACGAACAAACCGCTCTTCGGTCAGAGCTCAATCTGGTACCGATACACGTACGGCGAAACCGTCAGTCACACGACTGGCGAACTAACAAGCAGCGTTCCTGTCACGGCTGACGTTATCAATGGCAAGGGGCTCAGTGGTTTCGAGCAGTACGGCGTGGTTTCCTGCTACTCGTTCCACGGATTCCAACTGCGCGACGTTGCCAAGGTGTCCCTCGGCAAAGGCATCAGCGGTCAGGCATTGTCGTACGCGGCGACGAACGGCCAGGGGGACTGGTCGATCGTCTACTGGATCTGGCCCGTCAAGATGGCGGAAGGCACCCGCTACGAGCGCATCATCCTTTACCTCCAGAACACACCGAATGGCAGTGTGGTGCTTCCCCACGACGCGCCGGGAGTCACCGGCCTCGATCACGCGCTGATTGCTGCCAATCCGACGGACAAGCGTCTTATTCTCAATCGAGCTTTCCTGGTGGAGTTCGCCCGCCAGCTCATTGTCGCCCAGACGCACCAGAGCGAGGCTACGGCGACGCTCGCGAGCGTCGAGAGTGCCCACCAGTCGATCTTCGGTCCCGGCGCCCAGCACGAGAAGTACCGGCCTACACCTGCGGCGGTCGCCAAGCATCGCTCTGCAATCCTCCGGCTGGAGGCGCAAGGGACTTTGAAGAACGGCTATGGCGGCGTCTACCTCGCCAAGGCTCACCCATAAGCGTATTGCTGCTCTCGGGACGAGTTGTACGCGAAAGGGTCGCCAACCCGACGAAGGAGGATCACCAGATGCACTACTCGAAGATGCCTGGCGTCGCGGCCGCCATGACAGCCGTCTTCGCGGCTACGGGCGTGGCGGCCACCTCGGCATTCGCAATGGGGACGTTTACCATCGCTCACCCGTACCCGATGCCGCAGAGCTCCCAAGGCGTACTGAACCGCAGCGCGGTCGACGTGGTAGCCGGGGGTTTCACGCCGGGGAGCTTCGTATTCGCTCAGCTGTGCGACGGTCTGCCACCAACCTCGGCGCACTGGACTCCCGCCGCAGACTGTGGCCCGGCTACTACCAACGAAAGGGTCCCCGCGAACGGAGTCGTCAAGTATCCAGGCGTCGACCCGAACTACGCGATTCTCGTCTGGCACGGAAGTAACCAAAATGACAAGCTCAACGGCGAACAGTCCTTCAACTGCCTTGCCCCTGATGACGACCCTACCGGTCACGCCACAGCTCGAGGCAATCAGCCGATCGACCCATTTATCCCGGCGTGGGGGTCTTCGAAGGGCGGAAACCCGACAAATCCAGCTGGGTACCAGGGGTCGGCTGGGTCGGCACCGTGTCAGATCCGGCTGAGCAGCGATGCCGCCGCCTACAGCACGTCCGACATCTTCGACCCGATCGACCTGTCAGCGAGAGCTTGTACCGGCACCTGCCTATCGGCGCCAGCTGGATCCAGCGGCTCGGCAACAGGGTCCGCCGGAAGCGGGACGTCGGGGGGTGGCGCATCGGTGGCGCAAGCGGTAGGAGCAAGCCGAGCGGACCCTCCCGCCGCTCTATCCTCGAGCGGCGGGCGCCACTCTGACAGCTCGCTAGCGACCACCGGCGTCGAGATCGGGGGATTAGTCATCCTCGGCCTGAGTATGGTCGTCGCTGGTTCGTACCTGGTGCGCCGCACGCGGCGCCGGGCACGCGCCGCGTGAAGCAGCTACTTGACGCCGGCGGAAGGGTTTACGCGGTGGGGTTGCTTGACAGCCGATACAGCCGATAGGTCGCACAGGCGGGGATCGTGATCGTGCTCACGAGGGTGCCCAAGCCGGCACCGGAGTCGTAGAGGGTCGGGAACTCCCGGTCCAGCGAATCGAGGGCACCCGTGGCGGAGTGGGGATCCGACACGAACATGTAGCGAATGCCGTCGCTGTACGGGGCGCCAAACAGGCCGGTGTAGTTGACGTCGTTGGGAATTGTGAACTGGCTGCCGTCCGCGGAGGCCAGGATCATTTCGGGAACGCAAGGCAGGGCATCGTCGACCATGATTCCGCCCCGGCCGGCATGGAGGGCGTCGAGTGCTTTTGCCTCGCGGACGATCCCGGGCTCCTTCAGCTGGTAAGCGCGGTACTTCTTTGCAAGTGTTCCGGAGGGCTGGATGATCCAGGCGAGTTGCTCAGCGTCGGCGACACCCAAGGCGCTACGGAAAATCTCGTGGTATGACGTGAAGAGGCCAGGCAGAGTGAGGAGCACTGCCAGGCCCGCCCCCATCGAGGTGAAGATCTGACGCTGTCGGCGTCGGAGCGGAAGGTACCGGGGCGGCCATCCCTGTTCAGCCTCCAGCAGTTCCTCCCGGGCTTCCAATGCGGATTTCGGCAAGGGAGTGGCGATGACAGCGCACAGGAGCACCATAAGCGGTACCGCGTAGACGAAGTAGCGCTCTGCGATGTTGATCATGCCGAGCCTAAACGCTATGACCTCGAACCCAAGGACACCTCCGACCAGAACCAACACCGCCAGGATTCTCGGATCGCGATCGCGCCTCAGCGCGCAAGCCGGCGACGACTCCGGCGACGGGAAGCAACGGGGCGAAGGCCAGGACAGCAGTCAAAGCACCCTGCAGACTGTAGATGCTGGCTCGGCCCACCTGCCCGGCGTTGAGCAACTTGAGCTGTGAGCTAGTCCCGTACACGGATGAGAATTGCTCGAACGGGTGTCCAACGAGTACCCAGCTGACTGCGGCCCAGCCAACGAAGCTCAAGCCGAACGGCGCGGCGAACACGACCCCGTCCGTAAAAGCGATCAACCGGCGCTGCGCGCTAGGACCGGACGACCTCCGGAATGAAACCGCGAGTACCAGCACCGTCGCGAGTAGGGCGCCCATGGCCGCTTCGTTGCGATCCGCGTAGGCCAGCGCAAGCCACACCCCTGCTCCGATCAGGTCTCGCGTCCCGCCGTCGTTCAGCCAGCCCGCCAGACGGCGGGTCCCTGCCATCAAGGTGAAGATGAAGAGCGCCTCACTCATTCCGTTACTGCCGGAGTAGGCGATCATCGGATTGATGGCGAACGCAATGAGGAGCAACCAAGCGCGCCCGCGTCGCACTTTCAGGTCTTCCATGAACCGGAAGAGCTGGAAGCAGGCCCCCGCCATGAACAGACTGCTCATGACGTTGGCGGCGAACGCCGCCTTTGTGAGGGCCGGCCACAGCCCCTTGAGCAGAATTAGCGGCATCTCCGTCACCGACGTGAGCGGATTCCAGACGAAGCCGATTGCGGCCAAGTGCGGGTTGTTGCTGAAGAAGACGTAGTAGGCGTTGGCCTCACGCGATGCCGCATCGCCTACGAGGCTGTGATACTGCAGAGCTAAGACGACGGCGCCCGCCAGATACACGGCCAGAGGAGCCGTGAAAGCTGCCCACCGCTCGACATGCACCTTCACGCTGACTCGTGGCCTGATCCGGGTCCTCGGCGTGGCGCGGGGGGCGGTCCGGGTGCCGGCCGGAAGGGGCCAGGTTGTGGCCGTCATGCGTGCGGTCGTCGGCTCTCGGTCACCAGTACAGTGATAGCCGGAGTATTGGCCGGGGTCGTCAACTGCGGGTGAACCCCGGCTAAACAGATCGGAAACAGTCAGCGCGGGCCGGCGTGTTGGCGCCGGTTGCTTGTCATTGCCTTGGTAGGTTCGGTTTTCGTGCGAATCGTCCGACTGCCTCCCGACGAGGCCCGGACCAGGTTGGATGCCAGCATCAACAGTGTGCAAAAGGTGGACCCTACGTACGCGGCTGATCCTCTTCTTACCCCGGCCCAGCGGAACATCCTCGTTGGCTTGGTCGGTGCCGTCATTATCGGGTTCATCGTGTCGCCGGTCGATACCGGGATCGCCTTGCTAGCCGTGACGACCGCGGCGTACATCGCGGTCACGCTCAACCGAGCTCTCCTCTTCGTGCGGGCCCACGGAGCGAGTACCACTCTTCGGGTCTCCGACGAAGAGGCTCGGGCCGTCCCCGAGGAGGAGTTGCCGATTTACACCGTGCTGGTGCCCGCGTACCGTGAGCCCGAGGTCATCCAGCGTCTGGTGGGGCAGTTGTCCCGAATCGAGTATCCAGACAGCCGGCTCGACATCAAGTTTCTGCTTGAAGAAGACGACGACGAGACGATCCTCGCCGTGGCGGCTGTGGCTACCGGTGCGCACATGGAGGCCGTGCTGGTACCACCGGGTGCGCCTCGTACGAAACCGAAGGCGCTCAACTTCGGTTTAACCCTCGCCCGAGGCAGTCTCGTCACAATCTACGATGCCGAGGATGAGCCCGAGCCACTCCAACTGCGGCGCGCGGCCGTCGCTCTCGGCAGAAGTGATCCCGAGGTGGCCTGCCTCCAGGCTCAGCTGACCTTTCGCAACGTCGGACAGAACCTCATCACGAAGTGGTTCACCATTGAATACGCGATGTGGTTCACCCTCTTCCTTCCGGGTCTAGTCGAGATGGGGGCGCCGTTGCCGCTCGGGGGCACGTCCAACCATTTTCGCCGCGATGTCCTCGAGGGACTCGGCGCGTGGGACCCGTACAACGTCACTGAGGACGCTGACCTCGGTTTGCGGTTGGCTCGATTCGGCTACCGCTGCCAGGTGCTGGAGTCAGCCACCCTCGAAGAGGCCAATAGCGACTTCGTCAACTGGGTGAAGCAGCGATCGCGCTGGTACAAGGGTTACCTCCAGACGATGCTCATCCACCTCCGACACCCGCTCCGCCTCTACAAGCAGCTGGGATGGCGGGGATTCTGGGGATTCGTCCTCTTCGTTGGGGGCACCCCTCTGTTGGCGTTTCTCAACCCGGCCTTCTGGCTCATGTCAGCCATGTGGTACACCGGAGGTCACCTGCACTGGATCCAGAAGCTGTTTCCCGGACCAATTTTCTATCCGGCCACGGCCTGCTGGATCTTCGGTAACTTCCTCGCGGCATACCTCACCGTGCTCGCCTGCCGACTAGTAGGGAAGCCCGAACTGCTCCCAGCGGCCATCCTGGTACCTGTGTACTGGGTCATGATGGCCGTCGCGGCCGCAAAGGCGGTTTGGCAGCTGGTATTCACGCCTACCTTCTGGGAAAAGACGACACACGGGCTCGACCAAGGTTTCTCGGGCCTCGATGCCGAAGCCAATACCCGGCCATCGCAACCGAGCCAACTGAGCGCCTGAGTCGCCCGGGCCCGCCTGCAGGGCCCGCAACGCCATAGGTTCGGCGCGGAGACACTGGCGGTCCATCTACGGTTTTCCGTGGCGTTAATCAGGCTTGGCAGCATTCGACGCTATGGGGACCACTGAGACAACGTTCGATGTTTACGCCGACTTCTACGCAGAGACCGTCAACGAGTCCGTGAAGTTCGGCGGCCAAGATGTCGAGTTCTACGCTCGTGCAAAGGTAGCCGCGCTCAACAGAATCAACGGCCGACTAGGACGACCAGCTCGCGACATTCGAGCACTCGACGTCGGTTGCGGTGCGGGGTTAACCGATGAACTGTTGCTCCCACACGTCGCCACACTGGATGGCGTTGATGTTTCGGTGGAGATGGTGACCAGGGCGGCTGAGCGCAACCCAAAGGGCACCTACCAGGTGTATGACGGTGACCGACTGCCGTTCGACGATGGCCAATTCGAGCTGACGTTCGCCGCCTGTGTGCTCCATCACGTGCCCCCGGGAAACTGGCCGGCCTTCCTCCGCGAACTGTGGCGTGTGACCGCGCGGAGTGGCGCTGCAGTAGTCATCGAGCATAACCCCATCAACCCAATGACGCGCCGGGCCGTCCGTGCCTGCCCCTTCGACGCGGATGCTGTGCTCGCCCGTCCTGGACCGATTGCCCGAACCTTTCGAGACATGGGGGCAAAGCTGGTCGAACGACGGTACGTGACCTTCTTTCCCGTGGACCTGCTCGTCACTCGGAACGCAGAACGGGCGCTCGGATGGCTGCCTCTCGGCGCTCAATACATCATCACCGCGTTTCGATGACGCTGCCGGTCACTCGGGTAGACGGTGCGTAGCGCAGTGGTGAACTCGTGGCCGACAATCGGTTCGCCCCTTGTCGTGGGGGCGCCCGCTCGACAAGGTGGCAGTCGTGAGCACCCATGTGGACCTGACCTCTGGCCCTCCGACCTACTCGTTTGTCATCCCGGTGCACAACGAGGAAGGGTCGCTACCCGAGTTGCGCGAGCGCCTCTTGCAGGTGCTGCGCCGCCTTGACGGATCGGCAGAGGTGATCCTCGTCGACGACGGCAGTACGGACACGAGTTGGGCGATCATTACCCACATCCACGTTCTGGATCCCAGATTCAAGGGCGTGCGGCTATCCCGCAACTTCGGCCACCAGGTGGCGATCACGGCAGGCATGGACTTGGCTCAGGGGCAGGCTGTGGTGGTGATGGACGCCGATCTCCAGGATCCGCCCGAAGTGGTGCTGGAGATGGCCGAGCGCTGGCGCGACGGCTACGAGGTGGTTTACGGGGTGAGGGTGGATCGGAGTTCGGACAGCCGCTTCAAGCGGACGACCGCCGCTGTCTTCTACCGGTTACTCAACCGTTTGTCAGATGTCGAGATCCCGCAAGACGTCGGCGACTTTCGTCTGATCGACCAGCGGGCCGTCGAGGCGTTCCGGTCGATGCGGGAAGGGAGCCGCTTCGTTCGCGGCATGTATGCCTGGGTTGGGTTCCGCCAGATCGGAGTGCCCTACAGCCGTGATGCCCGACACGCCGGCGAGACGAAATACCCCCTCAAAAAAATGCTGCGCTTGGCTGGCGACGGCGTCATCGGCTTCTCTCGTGTTCCTCTCCGCTTGGCCTTAAAGCTCGGAGCGCTGGCTGCCGTTGCATCGGTCCTGGGAGCAGTAGCGGTGCTGGGCCTGAAACTATTCGGCGGCTATGCGGTCCCCGGCTGGACATCGATCCTGTTGGCCGTTTGCCTTCTCGGCGGATTGCAACTCGCCTTCATGGGGGTTCTCGGGCAGTACATCGCTCGCACCTACGAAGAGACACTGCGCCGTCCCCTGTACGTCGTGAGCCAGCTGCATGGCGTCGGATCCCCACTTAATCCTCCCGCTCGCGCCGTGATCGCCGAACCTCCGACGGTCGCGACCATCCTCGGTCAACCGGTTGGCCTCGCCGCAAGCGAGCAGCTGGGGCCGTGACCGGGCCAAACCCGGTGTCCGAGAGGGGAACTCCAAGCGAAGAATCACTTGGTCCACTTCCCTCGAAGGGCTCGTTTCCTGAGAATGGCAGTAACGCTTGTGATTCCCCGATGGCTGTCCAAACCATGAGGAGTTTGATCTGATGAACAGTTCCCGGCGTCTCACCCGAGGTGCCTTCGCGTTCTCTGCGGTAGCGATCGGTGGCGGGGTCATTACGACCGCGCCCGCGTTCGCCTCGCCTACACCCCAGTCGATTACGACCCTCGCGGGCAACGGCACCAGCGGCTCGACCGGCGACGGCGGCGTCGCAGTCCACGCCGAGCTAAACGCGCCCACAGGGGTAGCGTTGGACCTCACCAGCAATCTCTACATTGCTGACAGCGGCAACAACAAAGTTCGCAAGGTCGTGCACCCAACGACGCTCAACCAGGACATCATCTCGACGGCGGCGGGCAACGGCACCAGAGGCTTCGCTGGTGACGGAGGATCAGCGGTGGCGGCAGAGCTCAACACGCCGACCGGTATCGCTGTGGATGGAGCGGGTGACCTCTTCATCGCTGACACCGGCAACAATCGGATCCGGGAGGTCGTGGCGTCCACGGGTCACATCAAGACATTTGCCGGCAACGGCAGATGCGGCAAGAGCGCTCCGCTCGGCAACGGTGGAAGCGCGACCTCGGCCTCGCTGTGCAGCCCGACCGGCGTCGCCCTCGACACGAGTGGCAACGTCTATATCTCCGACAGCGGCCACAGCGAGGTTCGCGTCGTCAACACCTCGGGCGTCATCATGGACTTCGCCGGCAACGGCAGCTACGGGTACTCGGGCGACGGCGGCCAAGCGACCAAGGCCCAACTCGGCATTCCCTCGGGCGTGGTGGCCGATTCCGCCCACGACGTTTTCATCGCCGACAGCGCTGACACGGTCGTCCGCAAGGTGAACTCGGCCGGCGTGATCACCACATTCGCGGGTACGGGGAAATTCGGCTACTCGGGTGATGGCGGCCCCGCTACTAAGGCGAAGCTTCAGGTTCCCACGGGCGTCGGGGTCGACACGTTCGGCGACGTGATCATCGCTGACACATTCAACAACAGGCTGCGCGAGGTCAACGCCGCAGGGACGATCTCGACGATCGCCGGCACAGGCGCGAACGGGTTCTCTGGTGACGGTGGTCCGGCCACCCAGGCCAAACTCTCGATCCCGACTGGCGCGGTAGCCGTTGACGGTACGGCAATCTATTTTTCCGACTCGGGAAACGAACGCGTGCGTGGCATTTTCAACGGCCCGCCGCCTGTGCTGCCTGAGACGGCCTGGGTCGTGGCTCTACCCATTGGCGTGGTCGCCATCCTCGGGGGATTCGTCCTGTATCGCCGGCGTCGGAGCATGGCCACCGCTTGACGACCTCCCGACGTCAATCGTTGACGCCGACCTCCAGGGGACGGGCGTGGAATCGGCTGGTGCTGAGCGCAGCGGTGCTGTGCTCAGCGCTGGCCGCGTTTTCACCGTCCGCCGGCGCTGCCACGAAGCCGGCTGTGACCGCCACGGGCTTCGTAACCGGCCACGGTACGGAGCTTGAGGTCGGCGGGCAACCCTGGCGCTTCGCCGGCTACAACCTGCCTTGCGCAAACCCTTTCGACCTCACAGCGGCCCAGTTGGGTGTCTACCTGGATGACATCCAGCAGAACTCGGGGGCCAACGTCATCCGAGTCTGGTTTTACCAGAGCCAGGGCGGACCGAGTAATTTTGCCCCGTTCGACACGGTCATTTCAGCGCTGAAGGCGCGTGGCATGCGGGCCATCGTCACTCTGACCAACGAGACCTCGACCTGTGACGAGCCGAGCGCCTCGACCTTCTACAAGACCCTCCCCTGGTACCAGGTCGGCTACCAGTCGCCCGAGGGGGGTTACTCGCTCTCGTTTCATGACTACGCCGTCGCGGTCGCCAAACACTACGCCGCTGAGCCCACGGTGGCCTTCTGGCAGCTCGTCAACGAAGCGCAGGCGCCCAGCGAGGGCAGCAATGGTCAACTCTCATGCAACGAGACGGCCGCGGCGTCAGCCTTGCGGTCCTTCTCGGACGCCATGACCGTTGCTATCAAGGCGGTCGATCCCAATCATCTGGTCGACCTTGGTACGCAGGGCCCGGGGGTGTGTGGCATGGGCAATCAGGCCGACTACAGCTACGTACACGCCGGAGCCCTCGACCTTTGTGAATACCACGACTACGGTGCTCCGGCGACGGTGACGCCAACCGGACTCTCCAGCGTACTTTCGGCATGCGGTGCCCTAGGGAAGCCCACATACATCGGCGAATCCGGCATCCCTGGCAACGTCGGTCCGGATGGCATGCCCAATTCGGCTTGTAATCCGTGGCCCTCGTGCAGTCCGACCCCCCTTACGATCGCCACCCTCGACCAGCGGGCGACCTTCTTCCAAGCCAAGATCCAGGCTGCGACCACGGCCGGGACGGCCGGATACGTGATCTGGGTGAAGTCTCCCTTCTACACGGACAGCACCGATGGTTATGCGATCGCCGATGGGGACCCAGTTGAAGCCGTCCTCAAGCAATACGGCCTGCAGGCCTACCCGGCACCGCCGGCGGCGATGCCAGAAGCGCCGTGGACGGGCGCCCTCGTCGCGGTGGCGGCGCTTGTCTTCGGCGCCGTCACCGTACGGACCCGTCGCCGCCAGACGCGTTAGCCCTTCTGACCGTCACCACCCGTTCATCCATGCTTCACCTCCTCGCGGCGTGGTGGCCATGTTTATGGCGCACGATTGGGCATGCGGGAATGTGGCGTCAGACAGCCACGAGGAAGAGGGGTATCGGCATGATCGGTGGAACGACCCGGGCTGCAACCGGGGCGGGGGCTGTGTTCCTTCTCGTCGCCATGATGGGTCCTGCTGGGGTCGCATCCGCGGCACCGTCGAGCCACCATCGCGGTCTCGGCATCCTGGCCGGAGCTACGTCCTGGTCGAGCGTTGCCCGCGGCGCAGCGGCCCGGCGGTCGGTCGTCGGCTCAACCTCTGTTTCGGGGCTCCAGGTCGTAGCCGCAGGACTCAACCAGCCCAAGAAGGTGATCGTCGGACCGGACGGCAACCTTTACGTCGCAGAGTCGGGAGTCAACACCGTCCCGACCGGATGCTCCGACGGTACACAGGCCGCGTGCGTGAACATCTCAGGCGCGGTCGCCGCGGATCACGCCTGGCGGCGAAGTCACGACGGCCGTGAGCGGCCTGCCCTCCGTCAACGCCGGCAGCACCCCTGGTTCTGTGGGTCCCGCCGAAGCCGTCGCCGTGTCCGGCCGGATGCAGATCGTCATGCAGAACGCCGGCAACGACCAGGTCACCGGGGCGCCGATCCAGCGCAGCCCCCTTGACGGACTACTGGATTCGCTGACCTCCGTGCCCTGGGGCGCCGGCGGACCGACTACCAAAGAGGCTGACCTCGGCGCCTACGAGGCGCGCTTCAATCCCGATCACGGCGCGGGGTCGAGCCCGGGTCAGAACCCTCCGATCGACAGCGATCCCTACGCCGCCACCCCGTGGGCCGGTGGCCTGGCGATTGCAGACGCAGCTGGCAACGACGTGCTCCTCTTCCGCAACGGCAAGCTCAGCACCCTGGCAGCACTGCCGTTGATCAACGAAAACGTCCCGCCCAACTTCTTCTCCCCTGGAAGTCCAGCCGTAACGATCCCGGCCCAGGCCGTGCCGACCGCGATCGCGGCCGGACCGGACGGCAACCTGTATATCGCCGAGCTCGGCGGCGCCCCGTACGATGTCGGGAACACGAACATCTACAAGCTGGATCCTTCCGGGCGGCTGACCACTGTGGCCACCGGATTCACCATGGTCGGCGACCTGGCCTTCGATCGAGCCGGACGGCTCCTCGTTCTCGAGATCGACCAAGCGGGGCTGCTCGATCCCAATGTGATTGGCAGCGGCCTGCCGACTCCGGGGGCGCTCCTCCGCGTGAACCGGAATGGGTCGCGCACCACGCTCGCCAGTCAGGGCCTCGAATATCCCCTTGGGCTCGCAGTGGCTCACGATGGATCGATCTACGTCACCAACTTCGGGACTGTCCAGGGCCATAACGATCCCTATAACCCGGCATACAGCGGCGAGCTGGTGCGCGTCACCGACGATGGCGTTCCCGGCTACCGGGAGGCGGCGAGCGATGGTGGTGTGTTCGACTTCGGTCAGCTGCAGTTCTACGGATCCTTGGGAAGCATCGCCCTCAACCGGCCGGTCGTCGGCTTCGCCCCGACCCCGCTCGCGCCCGGCTACTGGGAAGTGGCGTCGGACGGAGGGGTCTTCTCCTTCGGAACCGCCGGCTTCTTCGGCTCCACGGGGGTGATCGCGCTCAACAAGCCCGTGGTCGGCATGGCGCCCACCCCGGATGGCCGCGGTTATTACCTGTTCGCGTCGGATGGCGGGGTGTTTACTTTCGGTGACGCGCGGTTCCGGGGGTCGACGGGGAATCTGGTGCTCAACAAGCCCGTCCTGGGCGGGGCGGTCACGCCGGATGGCCGCGGTTATTACCTGTTCGCGTCGGATGGCGGGGTGTTTACTTTCGGTGACGCGCGGTTCCGGGGGTCGACGGGGAATCTGGTGCTCACTAAGCCGGTCGTCGGCGGGGCGGTCACGCCGGATGGCCGCGGTTATTACCTGTTCGCGTCGGATGGCGGGGTGTTTACTTTCGGTGACGCCCGGTTCCGGGGGTCGACGGGGAATCTGGTGCTCAACAAGCCGGTAGTCGGTGGCGCCGTCACGCTGGACGGTGGTGGCTACTTCCTGGGCGCCTCAGACGGGGGGATATTTTCCTTCGGGGACGCTGGCTTCTACGGTTCGACCGGCGGCATCGTGCTCAATAAACCGGTCGTCGCCGTCGGCTGAACCAACAATCCCGGAGAGCGCCGGTGTCAGCCACCCGCGGTACCTACCGGCGCATCCGGTCGTTCATCGCCCCGAAGGGGCGGCGCCACGAATCCCCGGCGGCGGTTGAAGAGCGCGACTCGACCCGACAACCCTCTGGTCGAGTTCGGCGGCGATCTCCCGAGCAGTCAGCTCGTCGTCGACCATAACGAGGACCTTCCCTATGCTCGCTCGGCCGTCTGTGGCGTCGACGATGGCGTAGTCGCCTGGCAAGGCCATGCTGCCCCTTCCTACAGTCAGATTGGTCTTGCCCTCGCCGTTGTTGCCAAAGACCTTGGGACCCAGTGAGCGAGATTATCCGGGAAGCCAGGAGGTGCTCAACCGTGGGTCGGCGGCTGCGGCTGCTGGGGGAGGGGCTGGTCGTTGGGCGGGGGCAGCGTGCTCCCGCCCCGCAGTACGACAGGACCGACCGGCGCGGGATGACCAGGTGAGGGCGGGAGGGGCGCGACCGGCGGGGTCGGTGACGGTGGCCCCGGGAGCGTCACGGCGGTCCCGTAGGCCGGGGGCGCGGGCATAACCGGACTGGCGGCCACCCGGTCGGCCAGCCCGCCGTCGTCATCGAGTCGAGGCACGCCGAGCGCGGGCAAGCCGAGCAGCTGCAACGCGGTCTTGGGAACGCTCACGTGCGAACACCAGCGGCTATCGATCCCACCCCGCACGCATCCGCCGAACATGAGCAGCGGGACGCGTGGACCGTAGGCAAGCGGCACGTTGTCCGGGGTGTACTCGAGCACGGGCGGGTGCACATGGTCGTCCCAGCCGCCCCAGTCGTCCCACGTCAACAAAAAGACCGTCTGGTCCCACTGACCCGCAGCCACTACGGCGTCGACGGCTTGCCAAATGGTGTGCTCACCCTGGGTGACATCGGCGGGCGGGTGCTCGTCCAGAGGGCTGTCGTGGTACATGAAGCAGAGCGCCGGCAGGGTCCCGGCCTTGGCGTCTGCGACGAACTGGGCCGACTGGGCGATGTGCGTCGAGCCGGCCAACTCCTGGTAGAAGGTAAAGGGGTACTTGCTTCGTCCCGCGTAGGCTCGCCATCCAACCTGGTGCTCGCCGGCGAGGCCGGGCAACGAGGGGATGTCCCACACCGGCGACGGGGCACTCGAGGGCGGGTTGCGCAACGTGGGGCTCTGACCGCCCAGGATCAGGAGGTGGTTGGGCGTCGAGTTGGTCCCATAGCCAGAGCAATGGTTCTCGAAGAACGCCCCGTTGATGGCCAACCACAGGTAGTAGGGGATAACCGACGCGGTATCGAACTGGGTGTGGGTCGCCGTGCTGGCCCCGCTCCACCACTTGAAATATGCGGCCCGGTTGTGATTCTGATCCCTGGCCGGCGGATTGGGTTGCACTGGCCAGTCCGTGGCCACGTTGGCGCCCCAGGGGGCTAGGCCACGAAAGTAGTTGTCGGTGGTGTGATTCTCCTGGACCATGATCACAACCCGGGTTACTGCCGCCATAGACCCGACCGTATCAGCGATTCAAACCCCCTACGCGCACCGAAACCCCTGTGCACCGCGTACCAAACCCGCCGGGCACTATTTCGGCGTGAAGACCGCTACGGCAGGCTTTATCAACGGCGGGTGAGGACGGATGCGATGCGGTTGTAGCGCGGGTCTTCGTCTCCGGTGAGGCGTCCCACCCAGCGCAGCACTTCGGGAGCATCGATGTCGGGTTCGCCGGACAGCATCGAGTCGATGTCGACCCAGTCTTTGGGCCGGTTGAATACGACTTTGCAAACCATGAGGTGTTCTGGCGCCAGGATGGGGATGGTCTTGTCGGCGAAGGGGACGACCTTGCGTGCTGCTCCCGCCGCATCGTGGAACGGGTCATAGGCGAAGAACAGGTCGATGGGAGTCGAGTCCCACATAACCCGGGCTTGCCCGTCTCTACGCACGAGAGCGGCGACCGATGGATCGTCCGAGGCCGCTCCCAACCGGAGCAGGGGCCCGGCCACGTCGGGAAACCGTTCGGCTGGGACGAACAGATTCAGATCGATGTCGATCGTCGCACGCGGCTCGGCGTAGTAGGCGAGCGCCAGCGCGCCGCCGAAAGCGTGCGGGATGTCGGACAAGGCGGTTTCGATCGCCACCACGCGCTGGGCGAGTGTGGGAGTGCTCATCGAGAGACGAGGCGCGGGGCTTTCAACAGGGGGCTGCGGTGACGAGCGGGGATGGCGTCCGCCAATGAGAGTACGTCCATCAAGCGGCGGCCGTGTTCCTCCAGATCGGCGGGCGGAGGCAGGTCCGACCTCGGCGGTGCGGCGTCGAGGTGAAGACGCTCACCTCCTGCTTCGACGAGTCTGCGAAGGGTGTGATAGGTCGGATCCCGCCGTCCGTGCTCGTAGGCCGAGACGACGGGCTGCGATGTCCCGGCCCGGCGGGCCAACTCGATCTGCGACAGGCCCTGACGGCGCCTGACGGCCCTGATGAGCGATGCCGGTTCCACGTGAACAATATATCGGATCGTCTATGACAAGTGTGACCGGGAGGCTCGGCAGATAGGCCTCGGCCCGAAAGGCGGGACGCGGGCGTCGAGTGCGAGTCGCGTTGGGGTGAGCTTCAGGACTCCATCGGGTTCGTCTTGATCACGGCGAAAGCCGCCCCGTCGGGATCGGAGAGCACTGCGAAGCGTCCGGGAGGGATGTCCATTGGGGGGACCAGGGTCGTCGCCCCCGCCGCGGTCGCCTTCGAGACGGTGGCATCCGTGTCGTCCACCGCGAAATAGACCAGCCAGTGGGCTGGGACGTCGGCCGGCACCATGTCGGGCATTGCCTGCATCCCCGCCACGGCCTTGTCCCCGACTTTCCACTCGGTGTAGCTCATTCCGCCCATGTCCATATCGTTGGCTTTCCACCCGAACACCTCGGTGTAGAACGCCTTGGCGGCCGGGAGATCGCGGGTGTTGAGCTCGTTCCAGGCGAACGAACCCGGCTCGTTGGCCAGTTCGGCACCCTGGAACGTCTTCGGTTGCCACACTCCGATCGCCGCGCCCGTGGGGTCGGCGAAGACCGCCATGCGTCCGATGTCGGAGACGTCCATGGGCTCGACGAACACCGCGGCGCCGGCCTTCTTGGCCAGGTCAGTCGTGGCGTCGGCGTCATCGACAGAGACGTAGCTCACCCAGGCGCTGGGTTGGCCCTCCATCATCACGGCCATATTGCCGGCCACCGATTTTCCGGCTTTGCGGAGAATGGTGTAATGCCCCATCTCCTCGCCTTGGTCGTCGGCCTCCCACCCGAACAGACCGCTGTAGAAAGAGTTGGAGGCTGTCACGTCCTTGGCCGCGTGGTCGACCCATGACGGGGTCCCGGCCGGGTAAGAAGTGAACTCGGGCATTTGCGTTCCTCCTGTTGCTGGCCCCCTTGGGCGCAGCGTAGCAACCGCGCCGTGTTCGATTTGCGCTTGACCCGCGGGCGCCGATCACGTCGGCGAGGGGGCCCCGAACACCTCGGACACGTCGACCGTAACCCCTTTGAGACCCGGCACGGCGAGCACATCACCAGGTCGAACCATCTGTACGTCCTCGTAACCGCCGCGACCAGGGACACGGCAAACCAAGATCGTGTCAGATGTCAGGTCGACGATCCAGCACTCCCGGACTCCGGCTCCCGCATAGTACGGCGCCTTGCGATCCCGATCGTAGGCAAGTGTCGTCTCCGACACCTCGATGAGCAGGAGGATCTCCGACGGCTCCGCGTGCGCCAAGGTGTAATAGTCGCCTCGGCGGGCCAGTAGGGCGATGTCGGGTTGGGGTTCCGACCGCTTGTCGAGGAAAACCGGGTTCTGGACGGCAACCACAGCTTGGTGGCCGACGGCGGTCACAAGTAACTCGTTGAGCCGGTTGACCGTGCCGGCGTGGCGGCTGCCGATGGGCGCCATTTCGATGATCTCCCCGTCCAGAAGCTCCAATCGGGCTTCCTCGCCGAATAGGCCCACCTCGCCCATGCGGTGCCACTCGTCAACGGTGAAGGCATGGTGGACGATCATCGGACTCCATGGTATCGACGCGGTGAGACCGTGACTGTCGGAGTGCCGCGGGGCGAGGCCAAGTGAAGTGGGCGGGGCCGGAACAGCGAGCCGCTGACGTGTTGCCTTCGGCCAGGTCAGCGGCTCGATGGAGCCTGGACCCGCATCGTTCGACTCAGCCCAGCTGTTCGACGAAGCGCTCCAGCTGCTTGAGGTTGCGGCACTCGTACGCCCCGTCGCAGTGGGTGGCGTACTGGCTCACTATCGAGTCGCCGGTGTCCCAATAGGAGCGGGGCTCCGGGTTGAGCCAGTACAGGTGCCGGGCCTTCTTGGCCATCTCCGCCAGCACCCAGGCCTGGGCGGCGTGGTAGTTGTTGCGGGCGTCACCGAGGAGCAGGACGGTGGTCTTGGGATTGACGTCCCGTCCCCACTTGTCCCAGAAGGCCTCGAAGGCGTGGCCGTAGTCGGAGTGGCCGTCGACCCAGATCACGTCGGCCTCGGTGTTGATGCGGTGAATCGCGGCGCTGATGTCGTCGGTCGCCTTGAAGTAGTCGGTCACCTCGTCGATGCCATCGATGAAGACAAAGGAGCGCACCCGGCTGAACTGCGAGCTGATGGCGTACACCATCTGCAGGGTGAAGCGGGCGAAGGCCGCCACCGAGCCGGAGATGTCGGCCACCACCATGATCTCCGGCTTGGACGGACGGGGATAACGGAACTTCGGCTCCGCCGGCACCCCACCATAGGAAAGGGAGTGGCGGACGGTGCTGCGGAAGTCCAGCGGACCCTTGCGCCCGTGGCGGCGCTTGCGCGCCAGGCGCACGGCCAGCTTGCGGGTCAACGGGGCGATCGCCTTGCGCAGGGCGACCAGCTCCTCCCGGCTGGCGTGCATGAAGTCGATGTCCTCGGGCAGCGGCTTGCGCAGCGACTTGGCCACCGCCTCCGCGCCCCGGTCGGCGACCAGCCGCCGCCGGATCTCGGCTTCGATCTCCCGGCGCAGGGCCTCCATGCGGGCTTCGTACTCCTCCCGCGCCAGCCGCTCCTCGAGGTCGGTGAGCTCCCCTTTGGTCTCGGCCCGGGTGGCGTTCATCATCTTCTCCAACACGGCCTCGAGGTCCAACTGCCGGAGGGTGCGGTACAGGTAGTACGTGCCGCCGACCGGCCGGCCCGGCTCCATGCCGGCGTAGCGGGTCACAGCGGCGCGGGCGATGGCGCGCAGCATGGCGTCGTTGCCGTCCATCAGGGCGCGGTACAGCAGCTCCGCCAGTTGCTCGGGGGTCAACCCGTCCGCCGAGCTGCCCTCGCCCTCGCGGGCGCCGAGCAGGTCGGTGATCATCTCGTCGACGCCGCCGTCGCCGCCTTCGTCGTCGATGTGGTACTGCCGGCCGCGAAGTGAGAAGTACACCTCGAAGACGGTTTCGAAGGCCTTCCAGTGGGCATTGTTCTTGACCAGGGTGGCGGCCAAGGCGTACTTGAAGGCGTCTCGGTCCTCGAGCGGGATGTGGCGCAGCGCCTCCATGGCGTCGAGGTTCTCGGTGAGGCTGACCGGAATTCCCGCGGTGCGCAGCTCCTTGACGAAGCCGGACAGGGTTTCCAGCAGGCCCGCGGAACTCCCCGTCGGGAGGCTGGTGTCGCCCGGCACTCAGATCTCCTCGATCTGGTCTCGGTCGCGGACTACCGGGAGGGTGCCACGCCGGACGCGGTCAGGTCCTTGGCCGCCTTGTCGATGTCGGACTGGTACTTCAACAAGACGTGGAGCGTCTCGGTGGCCGCCTCGGCGTCCACCGACTGGATCCCGAGCAGCAGCAGGGTGCGGGCCCAGTCCAGGGTCTCCGACACCGACGGCGCCTTTTTCAGCTCCAGATTCCGGATCGAACGCACGATCCGGACCACCTGGTCGGCGAGCGCGTCGGAGATGCCCGGCACCCGGGTCAGTACGATCTCCTTCTCCCGCTCCAGGTCGGGATAGTTGATATGCAGGAACAGGCACCGCCGCTTCAGGGCCTCCGACAGCTCCCGGGTGTTGTTGGACGTCAGGAACACCAGCGGGATCTGGGTGGCGCTGACCGTGCCGAGCTCAGGGATCGAGACCTGGTAATCGGAGAGGATCTCGAGCAGCAGGGCCTCGGTCTCCACTTCGACCCGGTCCACCTCGTCGATCAGCAGCACGACCGGCTCTTCGGCCCGGATGGCTTCGAGCAGGGGGCGGGTGAGCAGGAACTCCTCGGAGAAGATGTCCTCCTCGATGTCTTCCCAGCTCTCCCCGCTGGTCTCCTCACCAACCCGTTGGGCCTGGATGCGCAGCAGCTGCTTCTTGTAGTTCCACTCGTACAGGGCCTTGGACTCGTCCAGACCCTCGTAGCACTGCAGGCGGATCAGGCGTGCCCCCGTCATGTCGGCGACGGATTTGGCCAGCTGCGTCTTGCCGGTGCCGGCGGGACCCTCGACGAGCACGGGCTTGCCGAGCCGCTCGGCCAGGTAGACCACGCCGGCGATGCCCTCGTCCGCCAGGTAGCTGACCTTTCGCAGTCCCTCGCGCACCACGGCGGGGGACTCGAAGCGGGAGGGTGCGACGTCGCTCACAGGGATGGTCCTTCCATAGAGTTCTGGGCCTTGTCTGGCTCGAGATCTGGCGCCCCTGGGGCGCAGACCAGCCAGTCTACGGGCGACGGCAGGTCGGCGGCTATTTGGCAGAGTTGGTCGCCGATCAATTGGCGTCGGCCACGAAGGCGGCGATGCGCTCGGCGACCAGCGCCGGGTCCGCCTGGTGCGGCGAGTGGCCGCCCTCCGGGAGTACCAGCCGTTCGGTGACCCCGGTCACCTGGCGGGCGATGCGATCGAGCTGATCGAGGGTGCCGTAGCGGTCGTCGGCGCACTGCACCAGCAGCACCGGGCAGGAGATCCCGGGCAGGTACTCCTCGATGTTCCAGGCCCGGAACTCGGGCGACAGCCAGATGTTGTTCCAGCCCCAAAAGGTGGCCTCCGGGTCGGTGTGGTACTGCCCGAGGCGAGAGCAGAGATCGGTGTCCAGGAAGTCGTTTCGGGCCGCCTCGATGCCTTCGATCGACCGGGCCTCCACCACCACGTGGGGGGCCAGGGCGACCACGGCGGCCACCGGGTGGCCCGCGCCGGCGTGGATCAGGGCGATCGAGGCGCCGTCGCTGTGGCCGACGAGGACCGGGCGCCGGATCTGCATCACCGCGAGGAGTGCGGGCAACACGTCGAGGGCCTCGTGGTGCATGTAGCGGTCCGAGCGCGGTTCGGTGACGACGGCCGACCCTCCGTACCCGTGCCGGGACCACACCACGACCGTCCGGCCCGTCAGGGCCGCCAGCCGGTGCGGGAAATCCCGCCACATGGCGATGCACCCCAGGCCCTCATGCAGCAACACCAGGGGCGAATCGGCCAGCCTCGGACCTCCAGCCCCGATCACCTCGACCTCGACCTTGCCGCCGGCGATCAGCAGTCGCCCGCGGACCCCGGCGGGTAGCTCGCCTGAGGTCACGTCATGCCGGCGCCGCCGCCTCCAGGGCGGCCCGCAGGGCGAACCGCTGGATCTTGCCGGTCGCGGTCTTGGGCAGCTCACTCACCACGTGGAACTCCCTGGGCCGCTTGAAGGCGGCCATGCGGGCGCGGCAGTGGCCGTCGAGCGTCGCCGCGTCGACCGTGCGGCCCTGGCACGGGACCACGAAGGCCACCGTCACCTCCAGGCCGTCGGCGTTGCGGCCGCCCACCACCGCAGCCTCGAGCACGTCCTCGTGCTCGACCAGCACCCCTTCCACCTCGGCTGGTGACACCCAGATGCCGCCGGCCTTGATCATGTCGCTGTTGCGGCCCACGAACCGGTAGTAGCCGTCGGCCGAGCGCAGGTAGACGTCCCCGGTACGCAGCCAGCCGTCCACGAACGTCGAGGCGGTGAGATTCGGGCCGGTCCCAGTAGCCGGCTGCCACCGACTCGCCTTTGACCCACAAGGCGCCCGAAGTGTCGGGTGCGGCGATCTCTTCGCCGGCGTCGTCCATTAGGCGCAGTTGGTAGCCGTCGACCGGGCGGCCGGTCCAGCCCGGGCGGACGTCACCGGGATGATTGGAGCAGAAGATGTGCAGCGCTTCGGTGGAGCCGATCCCGTCGAGCATCTCGGTGCCGAACCGGCCGGTAAAGCGGCGCAACACTTCGGCTGGGAGGGTCTCGCCTGCGGTCACGGTGGCGCGCACGGACTTCAGTGTGTCAGGCGGGACGCCGGCGTCGACCAACGCCGCGCAGAAGCCGGGCGGCGCGAAGAAAAGCGTGGGCCGGTGACGGGCCAGGAGCTCGGCGCTGCGAGCGGGGCTTGGTGGCTCGGGGTCGATGACGGCGCTGGCACCCACGGCCAGCGGGAAGAAGAGGGCGTTGCCGAGACCGAAGGCGAAGAAGAGCTTGGGCACGGAGTAGCACACGTCGTCGGCTCCGACGCCCAGCACGGACCGGCCGTAGGTCTCGCACACGGCCCGGATGTCGCCGTGGCGGTGGATGGCCCCCTTCGGTTTGCCGGTCGTACCGGACGTGTACAGCCAGAAGCCGGGGCTGGCGGCGGTGGTGGGCGCCGGCGGCACTTCCGTCGAGTCGTCCCAGGCGGTCGGGAGCCGTCCGTCGGCGGTCACCACCGAGACGGTGATCGGGGCGCGGGACCGGTCGTCGGTGTCGGAGAGCAGTCCGGCGTGACGGGCCGACGCCACGGCCACTCTGGCGCCCGAATCGGCGGCCAGCACCGCCACTTCTGGGGGGCGCAGCATGGTGGAAACCGGTATGGGGACGGCGCCGATCCGGAGGGCGCCCAGAAAGGCGGCCGGAAAGGCCGGTTCGTCGCTGACGACCATGAGCACCCGGTCGCCGGCTCCGACGTCGAGCGCCCGCAGGCCGTTGGCGGCGGCCAGCACCGTGGCCTGCAACTCGGCGTAGGTCAGGGTCTCGTCGAGGTAGCGGAAGGCGGCCCGGTCGCCGTGCCCGGCCTCGACGTGCCGGTCGACCAGCCAGGCCGAGGCGTTGAAAGGGGCGTCCGGGTCGGCCGTCACAGCCGGACGTACTCGAAGTCGACCGGCTGGGCGTGGATCCCGCTGGCGGGGGGCGCCAGCCAGCTGGCCATCCGGCCCGGCTCGGTTACCAGTCGCATCACCGACGCCACGTGGGCCCGGTCGGCCCCGGTCGGCAGCCATTCGGCCCGTCGGGCTTGCCAATCAGCCTCGGCGACCACCTGGCCGGCCGGCGTCACATGATGGCCGGCGAAGCGTCCGACCTTCCGATGGAAGCCGACGTGCGGGAGGCGGAGTTCGGCTCCGACGGCGGCCAGCGTCCGATTCCACCGGTCGACGCCCTTCTGGCAGTCCTCGGTGTAGTCGTCCCGGAGGGTGGCGTTGAGCGCCGACAGGGCGGGCGCCTCCCGGTCCCCGATGCGGTCGCCGGTCACCTCGGCGACCGTCTGGGTCGCAGCCTGGAGGCGGTGGTCGTCGAGCCGGGCGGCCTCCTGGTAACGGCCCTTCAGACCGGCCGCGAAGTAGTTGGCGGCGTTGGTCGACGTCTCCGCGCCGAACAAATCGAGGGACACGCTGTAGTGCAGATTGAGGTAGCGCTGCAGGGTGTCCACGTTGATCCCGCCCCAGGGGGTGACGTCCGTGGTGTCGTGCTCGGCCATCAGTTCTGCGGTGCGTTGCACCACCCGACCGACGCCGCCCGCGCCCACGAACATGTGGTGGGCCTCCTCCTTGAGCATGAACTGGCAGGTCCGGGCCAACGGATCGAACCCGCTCTCGGCCAGCGACGCCAGCTGGAACTTGCCGTCCCGGTCGGTGAAGTAGGTGAACATGAAAAAGGACAGCCAGTCGGTGGTCGGCTCGTTGAAGGCGCCCAGGATCCGGGGGTTGTCCTCGTCGCCAGAATGGCGGGCCAGCAACAGTTCGGCCTCGTCGCGGCCGTCCCGCCCGAAGTAGGCGTGCAGCAAGTAGACCATGGCCCACAGGTGGCGCCCTTCCTCGACGTTGACCTGGAACAGGTTGCGCAGGTCGTACAGGCTCGGGGCGGTGGCGCACAGGTGGCGCTGCTGCTCGACCGATGCCGGTTCGGTGTCGCCCTGCACCACGATGAGCCGGCGGAGATCCGACCGCAGCTCGCCGGGAACGGCGGTCCACACCGGCTCGCCGATCCGATCCCCGAAGCCGATGGTGCGGTCCGGCTCGGCCTCGGCCAGGAAGATCCCCCACCGGTAGTCGGGCATCTTGACGTAGTCGAAATGGGCCCAGCCCTCCTTGCCGACCGACACCGCCGTGCGCAGGTAGACCGGTTGGTCCTGGTGGGCCACCGGGCCCAGCTGGCGCCACCAGTCGAGGAACTTCGGCTGCCACCCCTCCAACGCCCGCTGCAACTTGCGGTCATCGGACAGGCCCACGTTGTTGGGGATGGCGTCGGCCAGGTCGACGTGACTCATCTGTTCACACCCTCCTGCGGTCGTACACGGGTCGGGACCCGGTCCCGTAGCGGCGCAGCGCCCCCTCGGGCCCGGACGCGTTGGGGCGGACGAAGATCCAGTTCTGCCAGGCGGACAGGCGGCCGAACACTTTGGTCTCGGTGGTCTCCGGTCCGGCAAAACGCAGCGATGCTTCCATCCCGGTCAGGGCGTCCGGCGAGAAGGCCGCCCGCTCCTCCAAGGTGAGGCGGATCTCGTCGTCCCAATCGAGATCGTCGGGAGCAAAGGTGACCAGCCCGAGGTCCATGCACGTCGCGGCCAGCAAGTCCTTGCCGAACACGGAACGCACCGCGTCCAGCCGTTGCGGGTGACCCCAGAAGCGGCTGGCCAGGCGGCTGAGGCCGTTGGCCATCGGGAGGGGGCCGTCGTTGATCTCGGTGATCACCACGGCGGGGGCCGGCAGGTCGCCCTCCTCCAGCTCCCCGGAGAGGATGAAGGAACGGTCGGACACCAGGGCCAGCTCGGCCAGGGTGCCGGCGAAGCAGCTCCCCGGCTCGATCAGGGCGATCAGGCTGCGCGCCGAGGTGTCGAGCCGCTGGAGGGTGCGCGTCCAGTAGGCTCGGACCTCGCGCCCGAGCCAGTGGCCCTGGTGCTCGGCCAGAACCTCGTCGGCGGCCAGCACGCCCGCCGGGTCGCCTTCGGTGGTGAGCAGCCAGGTTCCCAGCTCCGGCTCATTGAAGCGGAGATGGAGGATGGCGTCGTCGAGCTCCCGGCAGGCTGCCAGCGGCCACCAGTCCGAACCGGCGTTCTCGATCTCCGCGGGGGTCGACGGCTGCCGCCCGGTCGGGGCCCGCACCACGATGGTCGCCGCACCCAGATCCCGATCGAAGCGCACCGCAACCGTGGAGAAGTCGATCCCGTCGCTCGACAGCCGCCGGTCGAGCGGGGTCAGGGTGATGCCGACACCATCGGGGCGGGTCGAAGCGGTGCCAGGGCGCCCGCCCGGGTCGCCACGTGGTCGGCAAAGGCGCTCGGCGGGGCGACGGAGTCCACCAGACCCCAGTCCACGGCCTGCTGACCTCGCACGCCCTCGGCCCGGGTGGCGAACACGTCGGCGAGGTCGCGGCGCACGTGGCGTTTGTCCACTAAGCGGGTCAGCCCACCGGTTCCCGGCAGCACCCCGAGCAGGGGCACCTCTGGCAGGGACACCGTTGACGACCGGTCGTCGACGAGGACGATCTCCTGGCACGCCAGTGCCAGCTCGTAACCACCACCGGCCGCGGTCCCGTTGATGGCGCACAGCCAGGTCTGGCCGGAGGAATGGGCCGCGTCCTCGATGGCCTGGCGGGTCTCGTTGGTGAACTTGCAGAAATTCACCTTGTGGTCATGGCTGGCGGCGGCCAGCATCTGGATGTTGGCGCCGGCGCAGAACACCTTCTCCAAGGCGCTGGTGAGGACCACCGCCTTTACCTCGGGGTGCTCGAAGCGCAGCCGCTGGACGACGTCGTACAGCTCGATGTCGACGCCGAGGTCATAGGAGTTGAGCTTGAGCTGGTAGCCGGCGCCCAGCGCTCCGTCCGGGTCGACCGCCATCTCGACCGTGGCCACCGGACCGTCGATGGTCACCCGCCAGTGGCGATATCGCTCCGGGTCGCACGCGAAGGCGATGGGTCCGTGGTCCGGCACGGGGCCTCCCCTCTGTGCCTCTTATTCTACACTTCCACTCTGTGTCGTCAAGATACTGTCGTATAAGATGGGTCTGTGACCGACCGGCCGTGGACGCCGTGGCGGCCGGGAGAGAACGCCTCGAGCGCCCGGGCCCTGCTGCTGACGCTGCTCGGCGAGTTCGTCCTGCCGTCGGGTGGCCAGGCCTGGACCTCGACGTTCTTGGAGGCCATGGGCGCCCTCGAGGTGGAGCCTAAGACCACCCGGCAGGCCATCACCCGGACCGCGGCCGCCGGCCTGCTCCGCTCGGCGCGGGCGGGCCGTCAAGTGAGCTGGTCGTTGACGGACTCGGCCGTCAAGCTGTTGACCGAGGGCACCGAGCGGATTTACCACTTCGGTCGGGACCTAGAAGCCTGGGACGGCCGGTGGCTACTGCTGCTCGTCACCGTGCCGGAAGCCGACCGCCACCTCCGCTACCGGCTGCGGACCGCGCTCGGGTGGCAGGGGTTCGCCACCATCAGCCCGGGCGTGTGGGCCTCCCCCTGGGTCGGCCGGGAGCGGGCCGCGCACGCCGTACTCGAGGAACTCGGCCTCGACGGGGCGGCCTTGAGCTTCGCCGGCGCGTCCGGCGCGGTGGGCTCCCTTGAGGAGCGGGCCTACCAGGTGTGGGACCTGGCCGCGGTGGAGGCGGAGTACGAAGCTTTTCTCGCCGCCACGGAAGCCAAGTCCCCGGGGACTGATATGGAGCGCTTCGTCGACCTGGCCACCCTGGTGCACGACTGGCGCCACTTCCCCGGCGCGGACCCGGGGCTGCCGGAGAGCCTGGTTCCCCTCCGGTGGCGAGGGCAGGCCGCAGCCGAGCTCTTCCACCACCGCCACGCCCAATGGCGCGAGGGGGCGTGGCGGTGGTGGCGGGAGCAAGCGGCGGAGCCGACGTCGGTGCAGGCTCGTACCTAAGGATGATTTTGGTGGCGCGCCGCAGTCCAGGGCGCTAGGGCTCGCTACCCTGAGTGGGGGCACATCCCTCTAATTAGGGGCCCACTGACAAGGAGGACGTTCGTGGCGCTGCTTGGTCGTGAATTTATTGCGGTACCGGACGACAAAAAGCACCAGATCGTCTACAAGTGGCCGGACCACAACATCCGCAAGTACACCCGCGCCATCGTCAACGCCGACGAGCTGGCCATGTTCGTCAACACCGGCCAGGTGGTGGCCACCATGGGACCCGGCCGCCACCAGATCGACGCCGACGAGATCCCGGGGCTCGGCGTCCTCATCGACCACGTGGTCGGCTCCAACGTGTACAAGGCCGAGCTGTACTTCGTGGGGACCCGGGAGTTTCCTGGTAACAACTTCGGCGGGCGCATCGACGACGTCCAGGACCCGCAGACCGGGATGATCGTCACCTTGCGGGTGTTCGGCGACTACTCCATGCAGGTCAAGGACCCGGCCGCGTTGATCACCAACCTGGTCGGCACCGTGGACGTGGCGGACAACAACGCCATCACGGGCTGGATGAGCGACCAGCTGCTCAAGGTCATGCGCACCCACATGACGATCCAGATCGTGCGCAACGGGTGGCCCATCCTGGGGTTGTCGGCGTACACGCCGGACATCGAGGAAGAGGTGATGGCCAAGGGCAACGAGCAGCTCGCCAGCTACGGCGTGTCGATCATCCGTATGGGGAACTTCGACATCAACCTGTCCGAGCAGGACGAGGCGCAGCTGAAGACCCTGGCCAAGGACACCGCCTACTCCCGGCTGGCCGGCAGCTTCGGGCAGTACGCCGCAGGCGAGATGGCGCTCGGCGCCGGCCAGGGCATGGCGCAGGGCGGCGCCGGGGTCGGCGGGGCGTTCCTGGCCGCGGGTCTCGGTCTCGGCGGCCAGGCCGCGGCGCCTGCGGCGCCCGGTCCGCCGCCACCCGCCGGGCCGGGGTTCGCCGGTGGCGGGGCCGGGTTTGCCGGTCCGGCGGCGGGCGGGGTGGAGTGCCCCAACTGCCACAGCGCCAACACGGCCGGAGCCAAGTTCTGCGCGTCGTGCGGCACCTCGTTGGCGCCGCCGACCGCGGCGTGCCCCAGCTGCCAGGCCGAGAACGCGGCCACGGCGAAGTTCTGCGCGTCCTGCGGCACGGCCATGGTCGCCGCCGCGCCCCACTGCACGTCCTGCGGAGCCGAGATGGCTCCGGGCGCCAAGTTCTGCCCGGAATGCGGTACCAGCACCACCCCCGCCGCGAGTGGCGGTGACGCACCGCCGGCGGCTCCGCCTGGTCAATGATTGCCGGTCTGGCCGAGCTGGTCACCCGGGCCGGAGGCGGCCACAGCTTCAGCGGAGGCGGCGGCAGTGGCGGGGGCGGTGGCTTCGGAGGCGGTGGTGGCGGTTTCTTCTTCTTCGGTGGCGGGAGCGGGGGAGCGGGGGGTGGCGTCATCCTGATTGTCGTCATCGTGCTGGTCCTGGTCATGTTGCGGGTGAGCTGGCCCCGCATCCGCGCCCGCCGCGGCCTGAGCGGGGTTCCGGGCGCGTCGCCGTCGCCGCCGGCCCAGGAGTGGAGCCACGATGACCAACCGGCGATCAGCACGGTGCGGGGGGACCTTTTCCCCGGCAGCGCGCCCGCAGCCGGCGGTCCGCAATCGTCGGCCGACGGCCTGGCGGCCATCACCGCCCACGACCCCGGCTTCGACCGGGAGGCCTTCCTGGAGCAAGTGCAGCGGACGTTCTTCGTCGTCCAGGAGGCCTGGACCCAGCGCCAGCCTGGCCTGAGCCGCCAGGTCATGGCCGACGGGCTGTGGCAACAGCACCGGGTGCAGATCCAGGGGTACCTCGACGGCCACAAGCGCAACGTGCTCGAGGACCTGGCGGTCGGCAACCTGACCATCATCGGCGCCCACCACGACGCCAACTACGACACCATCACCGTCCGCGTGCTCGCCGCCTGCGCCGACTACGACGTCGACGACCAGAACGGGCGGGTCGTCCGGGGCGGCAAGCACGTTGGCAACTGGATGGAGGACTGGACGTTCCAGCGGTCAGGGTCGGCAACCACCCCGGCTGGCGGCGGGACCCTCTCGGCCAAGTGCCCCAACTGCGGCGCCCCGCTCGACCTGGACCTGGCCGGGGCCTGCAAGTACTGCAAGGCGCCGGTGAGCTCGGGGGCGTACGACTGGGTCCTGGCCCGCATCGCCCAGGTGGGCGTCGTCACCTCTTAGTGCTTGGGCCTCTTAGTGCTTGGGCCTCTTAGTGCTTCGCCGGCAGCGTGGCCAGCGTCGGCCCCTTGGCCGGGGCGGGCGGGCTGGCCGCGATCAGACCGGCCGCCACCAGCCGCTGGGGGATCACCCAGGTGAGCATCTGGTGGTAGATGGTCATGATCGAGATCCCGTAGGCCAGGCTCGACGCCCACTTGCCGGCCAGCGCCATCCAGGTCGGGCAGCACCCGCCGACCCCGACCGGGCCGACGAGGGGGGTCGGTACCGTTGTCGGGGAGGCGTAAGCGTCCAGTAGTTCCAGCTGGGCGGTGACCCCGGTGCGGGCGTCGGCAAACGTCCAGCCGTGGGCGCAACTGTCGCAGGCGCCGATGCCGGCGAAGTTGTTGTCCTTGGGGGTGAGCTGCCCCCCGGCCGGGAAGGAGAAGAAGCCGGTCTCGATGATCGACTGGGCGAAGGCCAGATCGTCGCGCACCCCGGTCAGCTGCCCGGCGTTGGCGTAGTCCTGGGCCAGCTCGGCTATGGCCACGGTGGTGTTCGCTTTGTGCCCGGTGCTGGCAAACCACTTGGCCAGCTCCGTGCCGTTGAGCACCGGCGGTCCGAGGATGGTAGGCGAGGCTGCGACCGGCACGGCGGTGGCGGCGGCAACCGAGCCGGCGGTGGCCTGGGTCGCCGGCGGCGACGTGCTGGCCGGGGCGCCGAGCGCCGAGAGCCCGGAGGCGCCGGACGCGGGAGTCGCCGGACTTCCGCCGATGCTGGCCGTCACCGACTGGTCACCCGGCAGATTGAGCAGGTTGAGGCTGGCCGCCACGCCCGGCGTGGTCGCGGCCTTCGTCACCAGGGCCAAGGTCTGCTGGCTGGCCGCCAGCCCCGAGTCCGCGGTCGCCAACTGGGCCTGGGCCTGCCCCACCCCTCCACCTGCGACCGCGGTGGTGTGCTCGGCGGCCAGCAACGTCCGGTGGGTGTCGGCCACATCCTTTCGGTCCCGTTGGGCGACGAGCCGCAGCATCTCCTGAGCATCGACGGCCGCCGACCCGGTGAGGCCGCCCGGAGTGCTGACCGTGCCGGTGCCGGCGGACTGGCCACCGTTCGCGGTACTGGCCGCCGGGGTGAGATAGCCGAGACCCATGTAGGCGGCCACCGCCAAGCCCCGCAGCCGGGCCGCGGCTTGACCGACGTGCGCCTGGGCGACCTGTTGGGCGGACCGGGCTCGGGTCTGGGTGCCCATGGCGTCCTGCAGGGCGGCCGCGGCCAGGGTCACCCCTTGCTGGCTGGACGCCACCGCCGCCTTGGCCTGGGCGTACTCGGTGATGGCGGTCAGCTGCGACAGGTCCGACTGCACGGCCGTCAGGATGACGGTGGGATCCGGCTGCGGCGGGGGCGGCGCACCCGGCGGCGGGGTGGTGGTGGGCGGGCCCCCGACCGGCACCGAGGGGACACCGGTGACCGGGCTGCCGGGAGTGGTGGTGGTGGTGGTCGTGGTGGGGTGCGGTGGCCGGGTGGTGGTGGTGGGGCGGGTGGTGGTGGTCGCCACGGTGGTGGTCGACGTGGTCGGCACGGTCGTGGCCGGCGGGCACGGGGGCAGGATGCAGGGGCTGGCGGCCGGTGCGGACGCCGCGGTGCTCGGGGACGCCAGGGCGCCAGGTGCGGTCAAGATGGCGACGACCACGCCCGCCGCGCACGACGGCCGCCGCTCGCCTCGCGGAGCGGGGGATCAACAGCAACCTCTTGGCATTCGACGCGGAGGGCGGAACGCCTGCCCCCGGTGCCGAAAGGCTACCAGTGCCGGTGCGGGCACGCAGAGCGGTAGCGGGGCCCGGATTCGGGCCGGCCGGGTGCGGGCCGGCAGGAGGCGCCGATGTCTGAGGCGCCGCTCAGAGGTGCAGGCCGCACTCCGTCTTGTCCGACCCGACCCAGCGGCCCGATCGGGGGTCGGCGCCCGGTTCGACCGGTTGGGTGCACGGCCGGCACCCGATGGACGGGTAACCCTGGGCCAGGAGCGGATTGACCGGGACGTCGTGGTCGGTGATGTACCCCTGTACGTCTTGGTCGGTCCAGGTGGCGATGGGGTTGACCTTGATCAGGCCGCGCAGGTCGCGCGCCACGATCGGGGCGCTGGCCCGCGACGGCGCTTCGGCCCGGCGCAGGCCGCTCATCCAGGCCAGTTTGCCGACCAGGGCCCGGTCGAGCTGTTCGACCTTCGCCGTCGAACAGCAGTTGGCGGGATCGGCCTTCCACAACTCCACTGGTTGGGGCGGGACCGTCAGGACCCGGAGATTGAGGCCGTAGTGGCGGCGGACCCGCTCGACCGTGTCGAGGGTCTCGGGGAAGTGGTAGCGGGTATCGATGAACACCACTTCGATGGACGGCTCCACCCGCACGGCCAGATCGATCAGCACCGCGTCGGTCATCGACGCCGAGAGACACATGAACGGGTGGAATTGCTCCACCGCCCACTCGATGACGGCCTGCGCCGGCGCCCGTTCGAAGTTGCGGCTGAGCGTCGCCAGCTCCGCGTCGCTGAAGTCGGGGGCGTGCAGATGGGTGCCGGAGTTGAGCAGGGTCGTCATGGGGAGGTCTCGCTCGGCCGCTAACTCGCCGCGCACTCGCCTTCGCCGACATCGGCCACGTAGGGCCCGGTCTCGTCGAAGTCGATGTAGTACTCGGGATGCTCCTCTGGTTCGGGCCAAAAGTCGAGGTCCTTGAGCTCGGTGCCCAGCGCCTTGGCCCCGCCGACCCGTTCGAGCCAGCTCGAGAACGGCTCGCCGACGTCCCGCTCGTCCGCGTAGCGGCCGACCAGGCGAACGGTGGCCTCGGCGGCGGCCTTCGCCGGCAACCGGAGGGCCCGGTGCCCGAACTCGATCTCGGTGTTGCCGACGTGCCCGCCGAGGAGCAGCTGATATCCCGGGGCCGGTCGCCCATGGGCCCGGCGCTCGGCGCCGTTGAAGCCGATGTCGGCGATGTGGTGCTGGCCGCAGCTGTTGGTGCAGCCGGAGATGTTGATGCGCACCCCGCCCACCTCGGCCAACCCGGCCTCCTCGAGGGCCCGGCCGATGTCGGCCGCCAGGCCCCGGCTCTGGGTCACGGCCAGGTTGCAGGTGTCGGCGCCGGGGCAGGCGACGACATCGCGGGCCAGTTCGGCGCCCGGTTCGGCCATGCCGATCTCCTCGAGCCGCTGGTAGAGCTCGGGCAGCTGCTCGGCGGAGAGACCGCGGAACGCCAGGTTTTGGCGGTTGGTGACCCGCAGGTCGATGCCGAAGTCCCGCACCATGCCGGCGATGGCCCGGAACTGGTCCGACGTGATGTCGCCAAGCCTGGCGTAGGCGATGGCCGAGACCGTCCCCTTGGCCACGCCGATGATCACGTTGGAGGATTCCCAGCGCTGGTAAGGCTCCTGCTTGGTGTTGATCCGAAAGGTGACCGGGGTGCCCACGGGGGTGGGATCGGTCCCGGGGGCCACGCCGGCGGGGTCGTCACCCAGCTCCTGCACGATGGCGGGGATGCCACCCGGCCAGCTGGACGACGCCAGCAGCAGCTGGCGCTCGCGTCCCACCCGGCGGCGCAACTCGTCGATGCCGATCTGGTCGACGACCCACTTGAGGCGGGCCCGGAGCTTGTTGTCCCGGTTGCCGAAATGGTCGAAGGTACGGAGGATGGCCTCGATGGTGGGCAGGAGGTCTTCCCGGGCCGTGAACTCCTCGAGCGCCTGGGCCGGGTGCGGATTGGCGCCCAGGCCGCCGGCCATGAACACCCGGAATCCGGGCTCCACGGTGCCGTCGGGCTTCGGACGGGAGACGGCGACGACGCCCACGTCATTGAACATGGCCTGGCCGCAATCGGTGGCGCAGCCCGAGAAGTTGATCTTGAACTTTCGGGGCAGCCGCTGGGCGTACGGGTGATGCAGGAAATGGCGGAAGGTGGCCTCGGCCCACGGGCTGATGTCCAGCACCTCGTAGGGGCAGGCGCCGGCCAGGTGGCACCCCATGACGTTGCGCACGGTGTCGCCGCACGCTTCCCGGGTGGTGAGCCCCACGGCGGCCAGCTCCCGCAGCAGATCCGGTACCCGCTCCAATTGCACGAAATGGAACTGCACGTTGAGCCGGGTGGTCAGGTGCCCCCAACCCCGGCTGTAACGGTCGGCGACGCTGCCGAGAAGCTCGAGTTGGGCGGGGGTGACGGCGCCGTACGGCAGCTTGATCCGCACCATCTGGTTGTGACCGCCTTGGCGCTGCCCGTAAATTCCGTTGTTGAGGCGGAACACCCGGAAGGCGTCCTCGTCGACCCGGTCTGCCAGGTGGTCGGCCAGCAACCGCTCGAACTTCTCGATGTCGGCGGCGATCTCGGGATCGATGACTCCGGTCTGCACGCTCCCAGTCAACCAAACCCGACTCTGATTATCAACTTTTGCGACTTTTTAGTTTCGGGGGTAGGGGAGGGGCCCATTTTCCATATTTCCTATGAAACAAGTGGGGTTGTATTGGCGTGGCGGGGTGCCGGCGGGCGAGGCCGTCGTCGTGCGAGGCAGTCGTCGTGCAGGCCGTGGTGCGGTTTGCATCTCTGGTGCACTTATGTCTATGAGATGCACATAAATGCACCACAGATACAAACCGCACCAGCCCCCCGCCGGCACCAGCCCCCTCGCCGGCACCAGCCCCCCGCCCGGCACCAGCCCCCCGCCGGCACCAGCCCCCCGCCGGCACCAGCCCCCCGCCGGCACCAGCCCCCCGCCGGCACCAGCCCCCTGCCGGCGCCGCTCAGCGCCGGAGCAGGTCGGCGACCTGGAAGGCCAGGTCCAGCGACTGGCTGGCGTTGAGCCGCGGGTCGCAGGTGGTGGTGTAGCGCAGCTCCAGCTGGTTCTCGAGGACCTCGTCGGTGCCGCCCAGGCATTCGGTGACGTTGTCACCGGTCAGCTCCACATGCACCCCACCCGGCCAGACCCCCTCGGCCCGGCACACCCCGAAGAACTCCCGGATTTCGGTGAGGACGTGGTCGAAGTGCCGGGTCTTGCGCCCGCCCTGCCCGTTGAAGGTATTGCCGTGCATCGGGTCGCAGGCCCACACCACCGGGTGGCCGGCGGCGCGCACGGCGCGCAGCAGCGGGGCCAGGGTCACCGGGACCCGCCCGGCGCCCATGCGCGAGATGAGGGTCAAGCGCCCGGGGGTGCGGTCCGGGTCGAGGGCGGCGCAGAGATCGACGACCTCCTCGGTGGTGGCGTTGGGCCCGATCTTGGCCGCCACCGGGTTCGACAACCCCGACAGGAAGTCGACGTGGGCGCTGTCGACGCGCCGGGTGCGCTCGCCGACCCAGACCAGGTGGGCGGACGTGTCGTACCAGTCGCCAGTGAGCGAGTCCCGCCGGGTCATGGCCTCCTCGTAGCCGAGGATGAGCCCTTCGTGGCTGGTCCAGAAGTCGACCTGCTGGAGCGACGCCTCGCCGCCGAGGTTGATCCCGCAGGCCCGCATGAAGTGCAGGGCCCGGTCGATCTCCGCCGCCAGGTTTTCGTAGTGCTGCCCCCCGGGACTGCCGGCCACGAACTGCTGGTTCCAGGTGTGGACCTGGGACAGGTCGGCGAAGCCGCCCTTGGTGAAAGCCCGGAGGAGGTTGAGGGTCGACGCCGACTGGTGGTAGGCGGCCAGCATGCGGGCGGGATCCGGGGTCCGGGCGGAGAGGGTGGGGGCGTCGTCATTGACCACGTGACCGCGGAAGCTGGGCAGCAGATGGCCGTCCACCATCTCCGTGGCGGACGAACGCGGTTTGGCGAACTGCCCGGCGATGCGACCCAATTTCACGACCGGCACCCCGGCGCCGTACGTCAAGACCACCGCCATCTGCAGGATGACCTTGAGCTTGTCCCTGATGCTGTCGGCCGTGAAGTCGTGGAACGACTCCGCGCAGTCACCGGCCTGCAGCAAGAAGGCCCGACCCCCGGCGACCTCGGCTAAGGCCCGCTGCAGGCTGCGAGCCTCGCCTGCGAACACGAGCGGCGGGAGGGCGGACAGCGACTTGAGGGTCTGCTCCAGGGCGTGCGGATCCGGCCAGTCCGGCTGTTGTTCGGCCGGCAGGTCCCGCCATCTGCTTGGTGTCCATTGCCGGTCCATACCCCTCCAGGGTGGCGGAAACTGCAGGTGAGAGCAAAGCGGTTCCCATCGTCTCCTATCGTCACTCCCTTATGGGTGCGCGGATCGGGATCTTCGGGGGGACCTTCGACCCCATCCATGTGGGCCACTTGGTGGCCGCCGTCAACGCCAAGAGCGCCCTTCGTCTGGATCGGGTGCTGATGGTGGTCGCCAACGTCCCGTGGCAGAAGGCCGACGCCCGGGCGGTCAGCTCCGCCCAGGACCGCCTGGACCTGGTCGCGGCCGCCGTGGGTGATGTGCCCGGGCTGGAGGCCAGCCGGCTGGAGATCGATCGGGGCGGCGAGTCCTACACGGCCGACACCCTGGTGGAGTTGCATCAGCGGGAGCCGGAGGATGCGCTGTTCCTCATCGTGGGCTGGGACGTCGCCGCCGAGCTGATGACGTGGGAGCGGCATGAGGAGATCCAGCGCCTCGCCACCCTGGTCGTGGTCAACCGCCCGGGGGTGGGCCGACCTCGTGGGCTCGATGACGAGGGCTGGCGGGTCGCCGAGGTCACCGTCCCGAACCTGGAGATCTCCAGCACCGACCTGCGGGCCCGGGCCCGGGAGGGCCGCCCGCTCGACTACCTGGTGCCGGAAGCGGCTGTCCGCTTTCTACGGGCCCGTGGTATGTACGCTGGTGGCGGATGAAGACGGTCCGCCCGGCAACCCACGTGGCAATCCCCCCGGAAGCTACCGCGCCGCACGCGGGCGACGATGGGCCAGGCGCCCGGCTCCGCCGGCTGCACCATCGCCGTCGGTTGCTGCGAGAGGAGTTGCTGGCGATCGCCGTCCTCATCATCGCCCTGGCGGCCACGCTGCTGGTACTGGGGTTGCAATGGCTCGGTAGCGGGCAGCCCGGGACACCGGGCGCGGTCCCGGTGCCGACCTACCTCAACATCGTTGGAGGTTCTACGTGACGCATATGCCAGGCCCGTGCCGGTGACAGTACCGGCGCCGAAATCGGGCCCCGCCGTCTCAACCGGCTTGGAGCAGGTCCGGAGCTGGTGTGCGGTGGCTGCCCGAGCCGCCTGGGCCAAGGGAGGTGAGGACACGGTCGTCCTTTCGGTCGGGCCGGTCCTCGCCATCACCGATGCCTTCGTCATCACCAGCGGTACCAACCCGAGGCAGGTGCGGACGATCGCGGAAGAGGTGGAAGAGCAGGTCAAGCGCGCCGGAGGACCGGCCCCGCTGCGGATCGAGGGCCTCGATGACGCCCGGTGGGTGTTGATGGACTTCGGCGACTTCGTCGTCCACGTCATGCATGACGAGGCCCGCGACTTCTATCGCCTCGAGCGGCTGTGGAGCGACGGCGAAGTGTGGCCGTGGCAGGACGGCGACGCCCTGGCGTCAGGCGAATAGCTCGTACCTGAGGCCGCCCCTTGCGGCGGCCGGACCCTCAGATTCGGAAGTCCGGCGCGTACTTGCGGATCTCCCGGCGGGCGATGGTCATCTTGTGGACCTCATCGGGGCCGTCGGCGAGGCGCAAGGTGCGCTGGTGGGCGTACATCTCGGCCAGGGGGAAGAACTGGGTGACGCCGGCGGCGCCGTGCACCTGGATGGCTCGGTCGATCACCTTGAGGGCCACGTTGGGCACCGCCACCTTGATGCCTGAGATCTCCGTGGCGGCCGCCTTGTTGCCGACGGTGTCCATCAGGTGGGCGGTGCGGAACACGTACTCCCGGGCCATGTCGATCTCGATGCGGGACTCGGCGATCCAGTCCTGAATGAGCCCCTTCTGGGCCACCAGGGTGCCAAAGGTGGTGCGGTCCAGCGCCCGGCGCACCATGTACTCCAAGGCTCGCTCCGCGGCCCCGAGGGTCCGCATGCAATGGTGGATGCGGCCCGGCCCGAGGCGGGCCTGTGACATGGCGAAACCGCCGCCCTCTTCGCCTAGCAGGTTGTCGACGGGTACCCGGGCATCTTCGAAGAGGATTTCCGGGTGGCCGCCCGGATCGATGTAACCGAACACCTGCGGGATGCGGCCGAACGAGATGCCCGGGGTGTCCTTGGGCACCACCAGCATCGACTGCTGGAGATGGGCCGAGGCCTTGGGGTCCGTCTTGCCCATGACGATGAACACCTGGCACCGGTCCGCCAGCGCCCCCGAGCTGAACCACTTCCGCCCGTTGAGCACGTACTCGCCGCCGTCGCGCTCGATCCGCATCTGGATGTTGGTGGCGTCCGAGGAGGCCGAGTCGGGCTCGGTCATGCAGAAAGCGGAGCGAATCTCACCCTCGAGCAGCGGGGCCAGCCAAGCCTGCTTGACCCGCTCGGAGCCGTACAGGTTGAGGATCTCCATGTTGCCGGTGTCGGGAGCCGAACAGTTGAGGGCCTCCGACGCGAAGGACGTCTTTCCCAATTGCTCCGAGATCGGCGCGTAGTCGAGATTGGACAGCTTGGTCCCTGGCGCGTCGGGGGCCAGATGGGGCAGGAACAGGTTCCACAGGCCGCGCTCGCGCGCCGCCGCCTTGAGCTTGTCCATGAGCGGCGGGTAGCCGGTGGGGCCGGCCTCGGCCTGCTCGCGGTGGTACTCCTCCTCGTTGGGGTAGATGTGGTCGTCGAGGAAACGGTTGACCTCTTGCTGCATTGCCAGGCCGGCGTCGGTAAACGAGTAGGGCATTGGTGCGACCTCCTGGGTCCGTCTAGGAACGGGTGAATCCGAACAGGTGCTGACCGACTTTCCGCATCTGGATCTCCTCCGAGCCCTCGGTGATGCGATAGCGGCGGTGATGGCGGTAGATGTGCTCGAACGGCATGTGGCGGCTGTACCCCATGCCTCCGCAGGTTTGCATAGCCCGGTCGGCGGCGTCGCACGCCAGCCGGTTGGCCCGATAATTGCACATGGCCACCTGGTGGGTGACCTCCATGTGGTTGCGGTTGTCCAACTCGGCGGCGGTGGCGCGAACCAGCAGGCGCAGGGCCGCGGCGTCCGTGTGCAACTCGACCAGGGGAAATTGGATGGCCTGATTGGTCGACAGCTTCTTCCCCCAGGTCACCCGGGTGTTGGCGTAGCGGACGGCCTCGTTGATGCAGTACTGGGCGGCACCGAGGGACGCCGCCGCCTGGCGGATGCGGTTTTCGTGGACGAAGTGCTGTGCCAGCGTCAGGCCGTGGTCGACCCGCCCGAACACCGCCTCGGATCCGACCCGCACGTCGCGCAGCGTCACCTCGGCGTGGTCGGTCGGCATGTTGAACGTCCACCAGAAGAAGTCGACCGAGAACCCGGGCACGTCGGTGGGCACCAGGAAGGCGGTGATGCCGAGTGGTTCGCCGGGCTGCCCGGAGGTCCGGGCGAAGATGATGTCGTGGGAGGCGTGGTGGAGGCCGGAGTTGAACCGCTTCTGGCCGTTGATCACCCACTCCTCGCCGTCGCGAACCGCGGTGGTCTCCAGGTGGGCGGCGTCCGAGCCGTGACCGGGCTCGGTCAGGCCGAACGCCAGCCGGCGGGTGCCGTCGAAGAAGCCGGGCATCCATTCGGTCTTCTGGGCCTCGGTGCCGAAATCCCGCATCATCAGGACCGTCGGGAAGTTACCGACGACGCTGGATTCGTTTTGCAGGTCGTTGTGCAAGCCCAGCCCTTTGGTCGCCAGGTGCTCCCGGATGATGGCCATCTCCAGGTTGCTGGCCCCTTTGCCGCCGTACTCGAAGGGCAGGGCGAGGCGCAGCCAGCCGGCGGCGTCCGCCCGTCGGCGCATCTCGGCCAGGAGGTCCTCCCAGTCCTTGCGGGGAACGCCGTCGTGATCCCAGTCGGTGCGGGCCCACTCCCGGCGGTGGTCGAAGAAGCGGATGTTGTCGTCCTGTTGTTCGAGCGGGACGATCTCCCGCTCGATGAACTCGTCCAGGGCGTCGAGCGTGGCCTGGATCTCGGCGGGAATGGTGAAGTCCATACGAACCCATTCTCCTCGCCCCGCCCGACGTCTGCACGCCGTGCGATTTCGACGTCGAGGTCGAATGCTGCTCGCGCAAGCAGCAGCTCACCGAACGATGGGCGCGTCCTGCAGCTCACCGGGGAAGTGGGCCGGCGTCACGTGGACCCGGTTCCGACCGGCGAACTTGGCCTCGAACAGCGCTTCGTCGGCTTGCCGGAGGATGTCGTCCACCGATGAACTTGCATCCGGTGCCCAGCACGCGACCCCGCCGCTGACGGTCACCCGGGTCGGCAGGGTGGGCCGGGCCAGGTGAGGTATGGCGGCCGTATCGATGGTCAGGCGGATCCGCTCGGCTCCCACGGTGGCCGCGTCGAGGTCGCAATCGACCATGAGCACGAGGAACTCCTCACCGCCGTACCGGTAGGTGAACTCGCCCGCTCGGGTGGTGGCGTCGAAGCAGTCGGCCACCTGGCGGAGGGCCTGGTCGCCGGCGAGATGACCGTAGTGGTCGTTGTAGCGCTTGAAATGGTCGATATCGAACAAGGCCACGCAGAACGGTCGGCCGCTTCTGAGGCCCCGACTATGGGCCCGGTCGAGGTCGTCCTCCATGCGGCGGCGGTTGGCGAGCCCGGTGAGCGGGTCGGTGAGCGACTGGCCCAGCAATTCGAGGTTGGCCCGTTCCAGTTGGGTTCGAAAACCCACGACCTGGCGGTGCAGGAGGGTCACCCGCTTGGCCGCGACCAGACGGGTCTGCACCGCAAACGGGTCGACCGGCTTGATCAGGTAGTCGTCAGCGCCGGCGCGCATGCCCTCCAGCACTTCTTCCGGATTCGCCATTCCGGTGATCATGACGATGTAGATGTAGTGTCCGGACAGTTCGTCGCGGACCCGCCGGCAGAGTTCGGGACCCGCCACGCCCGGCATCATCCAGTCCGTGAGCAGCACGTCGATGTCGCCTGTCGCCAGCAGCTCCCAGGCTCTCGACCCATCCTCGGCCACCTGGCAGTCGTGGCCCAGCTTGGAAGCCACCGCCTTGAGCAGGAGTCGGCTGGTGGCGTCGTCGTCCGCGATCAAGATGCGCATGTCAGGTCCCGGTCGCGACCAGGTTGAGCGAGTGGAGGGCCTCGCGGACGCGGGCGAACTCGCGGTCGAACCGCTCCAGCAGGTCGCCGGCGCCGTCGAGTGTTCCGGTGCGGCCGTGCTGCTCCATCTCGGCGCACAAGGCGGCCAGGGCCTTCGCCCCTACGTTGGCGCTGGCACCCCGGAGGGTGTGGGCGGCGCGCTCCAGGCCCGGGGCGTCTCCGGCGCCGACTACTTGGAGCAGCTCCCGGCGCGCTTCGGCGGTCTGGGAGAGGAATTGGTCGATGATCTCCGCCAGTACGCCGCCGTCACCGTCGTCGAGGCTACGGAGCACCGCGATTTGGGCCGGGTCGAGCGGTTGTGGCCCAGCGCCGTGCGGCGCGGGGCCCGCCTGACCGGACCGCGGTTCGGCGGCGCTCGGACGGCGCCGTCCACCGCTGCAGTACTGCGGCCATGGCTTCGAGGCGCACCGGCTTGGTGATGTAGTCGTCCATCCCGGCGGCCAGGCAGGTCTCTCGGTCGCCTTCCATGGCGGCCGCCGTCATGGCGATGATGGGGGTGTGGCGCGTGGCGCCTTCGATCCGCCGGATGTTGGCGGTGGCCTCGTAGCCGTCCATCTCGGGCATCTGGCAGTCCATCAGCACTGCGGCGTAGCGGCGGGCCTGCACGGCGCGGACCGCTTCGCCACCGTGATTGGCGATCTCAAACTGGAAGCCCAGTTTCTCGAGCGCCTTGGAGCCGACCAGCTGATTCATCTTGTTGTCCTCGACGAGCAGGATCATGTCCTTGGCCTCCGGGTGCTCGACGGGGTCGGCTGATGGCCGGATCGACGGCGTTCGCGATGCGGTGGGGGACGCCGATCCGTCGACGCTGCTGATGACGCAGTCGAACAGCTCCGACGGGCGCACCGGCTTGGTCAGGCTGCCGGCGAAACCCAAGAGGTGGCATTCGGCCGCCCCGAGCCGTTCGCCGGAGGAGCTGAGGAGGAAGAGGGTCGTCGGCGCGGTTTTCGGATCGCCCTTCAGAACGCCGGCGAGTTCGATGCCGTCCATGCCGGGCATGTTGAGGTCGACCACGCCGATATCGAAAGCCTCGCCGGTCTCGGCCGCGACGGCCGCCAGCCCGATGGCTTCGAAGGCGTCGACCGCCTCGACGGACTCGACACCCCAGGAGCGCAGCTGCTGGCGCAGGATCTTGCGGTTGGTGGCGTTGTCGTCGACGATCAGGGCGCGCTGGCCGACGAGGTCCGGCGGATCGCCAATGGTCTCGGGCCCGGGTGCGGCGTCCGCCCGACGCAACGACAGCTCAAACCAGAACGTCGATCCCGCCCCTGGGGCGCTGGTCAGTCCGAGCTTGCCGCCCATGAGGTCGACCAGCTGCTGGCAGATGGCCAGGCCGAGGCCGGTACCACCAAATTTTCGGGTGGTGGAAGAATCAGCTTGGGCAAAGGCGCGGAACAAGCGTTCCTGATCGGCGAGGGCGATGCCTATGCCCATGTCGATGACGTCGAAGCGCAGGGCCACCCGTTCGGTGTTCTCGTGGAGGACCGAGACGCGGATCACCACCTCGCCCTCGGAGGTGAACTTGACGGCGTTGGCCGCCAGATTGAGCAGGACCTGCTGGATGCGGACCACGTCGCCGAGCAGCGCCACGGGCACGGCCGGGTCGACGTCGACGAGCAGCTCCAGGCCCTTGTCGTGGGCGGCGCCGGCCAGAATCCGACCCACGTCGTCGGCCACGCCGGCGACGTGCACGGCGGATTCCGCCAGGTCCAGCTGGCCGGCCTCCACCTTGGAGAAGTCCAGGATGTCGTTGATGATGACCAAGAGGTTCTCGGCCGAGACTTTCACCCCGGAGGCCAGCTCGTGCTGGTCGTGATCGAGGTCGGTCTCGAGCAGCAGCTCCGTCAGCCCGATCACCCCGTTCATCGGCGTGCGGATTTCGTGGCTCATGGTGGAGAGGAACGCCGACTTCGCCTTCGACGCCATCAGGGCGACGTCGCGCGCCGCGGCCAGGTCCTCGGCCGCCTGGCGGGCCTCGGTGACGTCGCCGCCGTTGAGCACGTAGCCACCGACGGACGGATCGGCGAGGAGGTTGGCGGCGGTCCAGGCGATGGTCCGCCAGGCCCCGTCGGCGCGCCGCATCCGGATCTCGAAGGCCGCGGTCTGGGTCGATCCGGCGTCGAGTTGGCCCAGGTGGCCGAGCAGCACCTCGACGTCGTCCGGATGGACCAGGGTCGTGAGGGGGCTGCCTTGTAGCTGTGGGGGCGCATAGCCCAGCACCCGCTGTGACGACGGGGTGATGTAGGCGATCTCGAAGTCAGCTTCGGCCACCACGATGATGTCCCATGCGTTGTCGATGAGCGACCGGAATCGAGCCGAGCTCAAGGCCCGCGCGCCGCGGACGGTGAGGGTGAGCCGCACTCCGGCGACCAGCAGGGTGGCGCCGGCGAGGGCGATGGCCGTCCGTCCCATGTGTCCGACGCTGGCGGAGAACACGATGAACAGGCTGGCGAAGGCCCCCACCGCCGGGACGGCGAAGCCAGCGGTTCGCTCCGTCTTGACTTTCTCGGTGGTGAGGGCCTGTACCCGCGCGTGGGGTTGCGACCACCCCGCCATGGCCAGCAGCAGGAGCGAGATCGGCCAGGCCACCGCATTGCTGAGGTAGCCGATCTTGGTGTTGGGCTGCAGGAGGTTGAACAGATCCCCGGTGGCGTTGCTGGCGAAGGCCGTAGCCGCGATGACCAGGACGCGTCGGTATTCCTTGGGGAGAATGGTGAGGGCGCCGACGGCCAGGGCCAAGAGCAGGAGGTCGCCGACCGGGTAGGCCATCTGGCTCGCGGCGCCCAGGGCGGTGTCACCTGTCGCCCGGACGACTGGCTGGAAGAGATATGCCGCCGACACGGCCGCCACGCCGAAGCCGGCGATGAGCCCGTCCAGGGAAGTGGCGACCAGCGACTTATGGTTGCCGCGACGGATGACCGTCATGAGGGCCACGTAGCAGAGCGGGAAGAAGCCGAGATAGAAGCCGTCGGCCACCGAGGGGAGGGGCACGGAAGCCCCTCCGAGCGACTCGATGGTCACCACCACGTCGCCCAGCGCCCACGCCAGGCAGGCCGCGCCCAATACCAGCGGGAAGACCCTCGCCGCCGACCGGCCTCTGCGCCGGACCGTGTAGACGTACCGGCTGGCGCACATGGCGGCCATCGACACCTCGAAGAGGCCGACCCCCCAGCCGTCCACCGGGGTGTAGTACGCGCCGGTCGGCCGGACGACGAGCGAAATGAGGAACGCCAAGACCGAGCGCGCCGCTGACCAGGAACGTTCCCCGGACCCGGGCGCTGGTCCGGTGCCGGGCGGTTGACGTCGGAGCTGCGATCATGCCTGCCTTCTGATCTCTGGTGAAGCCCGTCGCTCCGGCGGATGGACGTAGGTCTTGGACTGATGCTCACGCGAGTATCGGCAGGGCGGGCGCCGGGCTGGAGCGCCTTCGGCGTTGACCGCCATGCGGACGACGCGGAGGAGCGGGAGGCGCCGGGGTGGCCGGCGGCGAAGTCTTTGGCCCTTTTGCTTTCTTCGGGACGTACGCGACAGTGGGTGTCGCGTACGTCCCGACGACGCAGAATTGGCCAAAGACTGCGGGGCCGCCGACGCCCTCGCCGCCTCGCCGCCTCGCCGCCCTCGCGGCCGTGGCCGCCCCCGGCCGCCCTCTCGCCCTCGCCTCCCGCTCGCCTGGCCGGGCGCGGCGCTCAGCTCTTCTGGGCCGGCAGGTGATGCTCCGGACCTCTGGCAAAACGCCTTTGGCAGTGCTCCGAACAGAAGAAGACCCGTTTGCCGCGGTGCTGCACGGATGCGGGCGCCTGACCAATCTCGATCTGCATCCCGCAGACCGGATCCTGGGCGTAGCCCGAGCCGCCACCCAGGCGATCACGGTGGCGGTAGAGCCAGTACAGCCCGGCCAGGACGGCGAGGGCGATGATGTCCAGCACCGTCGTGTAATTGAAGCGCAGCGAGTCGCCGGCGATGACGCTCGGGCGGGTTTTGGGCACCCAGCCGAACGCCTTGAAGAGATATTCGGTGATGAGTCCGGCCAGGGACATGACGGCCCAGAAGACCACCAGCATCCGCGCGGCCATGCGCCGGCCGTACTGCTTGCGGTAGATGAGCAGCAGCGGCAGGGTGATCAGGTCGGCGAAGATGAAGCTGACGACGCCGCCGAAGCCGATGCCCCCCTTCCACAGCGCGGCGGCGAGGGGGACGTTGCCGATCGAGCAGACGAAACTGATGATGGCGACGAACGGCCCGACGACGACATTCTCCAAGCTGGTCCAGAACCCGTGTCCGTGGATGAAGATGTCGTTCCACCAGTGAGTCGGTACCAGCACGGCCAGAAAGCCGGCGACGGTGAAGCCAATGACCATCTCCCGGCGGAGCATCGTCAGGTCGCTCATGGTGTAGCTGGCTGCGTCGGCCCAACCCGCTGGGGAGCGGAGGCGTTGCCGGAGCGGCTGGGGCTGCCGCTCATCTTCCTCCGGCCCATGATGGTGCTGGTGGCCGGAATGCTCTCCCTCGGCGACGGTACGGGCTTCAGCAAGGGCCCGCCCACGCCACCACAGGCCGCCGGCCACGACCAGCAAGGCGATCATGATGACGCCGCCGATGAACTCGGCCGCCACGAACTGCCAGCCGATGAGCACGACCAGGACGATGCCCAGCTCGAAGACCAGGTTGGTGGAGGCAAACATGAAGACCATCGACGCCAGGAAGTCGGCACCCCGCACGAACAGCGATTTGGCCATGGCCGAGGCGGCATAGGAACAGCTCGAACTCACCATGCCGTAGATCGAGGCCCGGGCCACCGCCGCCGGCCGGTGGTCGCCGAGTCGGCGCTGCATCGCCTCGCGGGAGACGAAGGCCTGGACCGCTCCAGACAGGCCGAACCCCAGGACCAGCGCCCAAAGGGTGGCCCAGAACATGTAGAAAGCCTCGCGGAGGCTGTGACCGACGTCGGTGAACAGGTGGGCCGCGGTCAGGGTGCCGAGCAGGTCAACGGGCACGGTGGCCACCGCTCATGAGCGCACCAATCGTTCGATGGCGGCCCGGGCTTCGGTGACCTTGTCCTCAGCGGCGGCGCCGCCCTCCAGGATGGCTTCTTGGACGCAGTGCGCCAGGTGGTCGCCGAGTAGCTCCAACGCCACCGACTGAAGGGCCTTGGTGGCCGCCGACACCTGGGTCAGCACGTCGATGCAGTAGACGTCCTCGTCCACCATGCGCTGCAGGCCGCGAATCTGACCCTCGATGCGCCTCAGGCGCTTCTGAACCTCGTCCTTGTGGTCGCTGTAGCCACGCTTCACCATCGGCCTCCTCGCGGTCGGTCCATACCCTACTACCGTATCGTGTAGTACCCCATAGGGGTATCGGATGACGACTCTGACGGGAGGGCGACGGCACCTCAGGTGTTGCGACGTCGGGTGGAATCAGACTGGAAGATGTGAAGGCCTAGGTTTGGACCCGGACAAACCAGAGGTTGGTCTGTCGAGGGCGCCATCACGAGAAGGGGCACGATGATGAAGTTTCGACACGTACGGCGAGCCGGGTTCGGGGTCGCCGCGCTCTTAGGTTCAGTGGTAGGCACAACGGTGGGGACGGGAGCCCTCTCCAGCTCGGCGTCGGCATTTGGTGCGACGCACGGAGCCTGGCTGTTTGGTGCCGGGAAGTCGGTCGCGCTCGAGCATATGGCCGGGTCAATGTTCCAGTGCGATGCCGGGGCGGGGACGTGGTCGCTGAAGGCTTGGGGGATCCAGGTCATCTCGTCTGACCACGTCACTCCCTGGGACACCGCAACCGGTCCTGTCCCCGGCAAGTACTGGATACGGGTCGATATCAACCACGCCGACGCGGTTGGCCTGGTGGCCCTCAATCAGGACTCGTCTGGATTCTTCGCCGGATCAGGCAGCGGCACCCTGGGCTTGAATGCCGCTGCGGACTGCAAGCCGGGCGTGCCGGTGGAGGTGCAGGGTGGCAGCTACCTTGACAACCTCAACTCGCTCGACCAGCTCGGAAGCGAGTATTGACAACCGCGGCAACCGGCAGCGCCGCCCGAAGGGGCTCAAGACAAACCGCAGGTCAGACCGGGTGGAGGCGATGGGAATCGAACCCACGAACCTCTTGCATGCCATGCAAGCGCTCTACCAACTGAGCTACGCCCCCAGAAGGCATGTATGAGCGTAGCAGCCGGTCGAGCCGTCCGATCCGGCGGGTACATTCTGGTCGCATGGGGTTCAAGGGCTGGCCCGCCGAGGCGTTGGAGTTCTACGAGGGCCTCGAGGCCGACAACAGCAAGGGATACTGGACCGACCACAAGGACGTGTACACCGATGCCGTGCACGCCCCCATGGCGGCCCTCCTGGCCGAGCTGGCGCCGGAGTTCGGCGACACGAAGATCTTCCGGCCGTACCGGGATGTTCGTTTCAGCGCCGATAAGACGCCGTACAAGACCGCCATCGCGGCCACGATCGGCTCCGGGTACGTCCAGCTGTCGGCGGACGGGCTCATGGCGGGCGCCGGCAGGTACCACCTGGCTGCCGACCAGCTCGACCGGTACCGCCGGGCCGTCGCAGACGACGGGACCGGCTCGGCGCTCGAAGAGGTGATCGCCGACCTGGGCCGGGCCAAGATCGACGCCTACGGCAGCGACGCCCTCAAGACCGCCCCGAAGGGCTACGCCAAGGACCATCCGCGTGTCGACCTGCTCCGCTACCGCGGCCTGGTGGCGACCAAGCAGTGGCCGGTCGCGGCGTGGCTGGGCACGGCCGCAGCCAAGACCCGGGTCATGGAGCTCCTCCGGTCCGCCCGGCCCCTGTGCGACTGGCTGGACCAGCATGTCGGACCTTCGACCCTCGAACCCGAGCGCCGGCGTTAACGCTCGGAGTGGCCGTCGGTCCCCCGGTACCCTTGGGGGTCATGGCAGAGCAGTACGACCCCCAGGCCGTCGAGGCCAAATGGCAGCGGCGCTGGGCTGACGAGGGCGCCTACCAGGTCGACAACGACGACCCGCGCCCGCCGTTCTACGTCCTCTGCATGTACCCGTACCCGAGCGGCGCCGCCCATCAGGGCCACATCCGCAACTACACCTTCGGCGACCTGCTGGTCCGGCAGCGCACCATGCAGGGGTACGCGGTGCTGAGCCCCATCGGCTTCGACAGCTTCGGCCTGCCGGCCGAGAACGCGGCCATCAAAACCGGGATCCATCCGCGGCGGTTCGTCGAGGCCCGCATCGAGGAGCTCAAGTCCAGCCTCAAACGGCTGGGCGCCAGTTACGACTGGCGCCGGGAGCTGCGCAGCCACGACCCGCTGTACATGCGTTGGAACCAGGTGATCTTCCAGCGCTTCCTGGAGGCGGGTCTGGCGTACCGCAAGAACGCCCCGGTCAACTGGTGCCCGGGCTGCCACACCGTCCTGGCCAACGAGCAGGTCCTGCCCGACGGCACCTGCGAACGGAGCGGCGACATCGTGGTCCGGCGGGATCTGGAGCAGTGGTTCTTCCGGATCACCGCCTACGCGGACGACCTGCTGGCCGCGTTGGACGACCTGGACTGGCCGGAGCGGGTCAAGACCATGCAGCGCAACTGGATCGGCCGGTCGGAAGGCGCCGAGTTCGAGTTGCCCGTCGTCGGCAGCGACGAACGCATCCAGGTGTTCACCACCCGGCCGGACACGTCGTTTGGCATGACCTTCGTGGTCCTGGCGCCCGAGCACCCCCTGGTTTCCCGCATCACCACGCCCGAGCATCGCGAGGAGGTCGAGACCTTCGTGGCGCGAGTGCAGGGCGAATCCGACATCGAGCGCCAGTCCAGCGAGGGGTCCTTGGACAAACGGGGGGTCAACACCGGCGCCTTCGCCCTCAACCCCTTCACCGGCCAACCGGTACCGATCTTCCTGGCCGACTACGTGCTGATGACCTACGGGACGGGCGCCATCATGGCCGTGCCCGGACAGGACCAGCGCGACTGGGACTTCGCCAAGGCCTACGACCTGCCGATCGTTCGGACGGTCCAGCCGCCCGACGATTGGGAGGGTGAGGCGTACACGGGTGAAGGCCCGGCGATCAACTCCGAGTGGTTGGACGGTCTGGGCGTCGCCGAGGCCAAGGCCCGGGCCATCGACTGGCTGGAGCAGCAGGGCATCGGCCAGCGCAAGGTCAACTACCGCCTGCGGGACTGGCTGCTGTCACGCCAGCGCTACTGGGGTTGCCCCATCCCGGTGGTGCACTGCCCGACCCACGGGATCGTCCCGGTGCCCGAGGACCAACTGCCGGTGCTGCTGCCCGACGACGTGGAGTTCCGCCCCGTCGGCGAGTCGCCGCTGCGCCTGCACGCTGGTTTCCTGCACACCACCTGCCCGATTTGCGGCGGTCCGGCCGAGCGCGAGACCGACACCATGGACACCTTCGTCGACTCGTCGTGGTACTTCGAGCGCTTTACCGACCCGTGGAACACCGAGGTCCCGATCGACTCGGCCGCGGCCGCGCACTGGATGCCGGTCGACCAGTACATCGGCGGCATCGAGCACGCCATCCTGCACCTCCTGTACGCCCGCTTCTACACCCGGGCCCTGGGGGACGTGGGCCTGGCGCCGAAGGAGGTGCGAGAGCCGTTTGCGCGGCTGTTCACCCAGGGCATGATCACCCTGGACGGCTCCAAGATGTCCAAGTCCAAGGGCAACCTGATCGCGCCCGAGCACTACTTCGACACCGTCGGCGCGGACGCCCTGCGGCTGTTCCACCTGTTCGTCGGGCCGCCGTCGGACGACTTCGATTGGAGCGAGCAGAGCGACCAGATGATGGAGGGCTGCCACCGCTTCCTGGGCCGGGTCTGGCGCCTGGCCACGGGGGGAGTGGAGCGGGTGACCCTGGTGGACCGCGACCCGATTGCCGCGGATGTCGAACTGGAGAAAGCGACGCACCGGTTGATCGACCGGGTCAGCCGTGACTGGGACCGCTGGTCGTACAACACGTCGGTGGCCGCGGCCATGGAGTTCGTCAACACCGTGTACCGGCACATCCAGTCCGAGGAGGGGGCCCGGCGGGCGACGGTCGACACCGCGGTGGACACTTTGTTGCTGTTGCTGGCGCCCATGACGCCCCATATCACCGCCGAGTTGTGGGAGCGCCGGCAGGGGTCGGAGAGCGGGTCGGGCCTGGCGCCGAGCGCCGCGGCCAACGTGCACGCCCAGGCCTGGCCGGTCGCCGACCCGGCGTTGGTGAAGGTCGACACCGTCACCATGGTGGTGCAGGTCAACGGCAAGTTGCGCGAGCGGGTGGACGTGGACGCCGGCATCAATGAGGACAACGCGGCCCGGGTGGCGCTGGCGCTGCCGAAGGTGGCGGCGGAGTTGGCTGGCCGCTCGCCCGTCAAGGTGATCGCCCGGCCCCCCCGGCTGGTCAACGTGGTCGTCTAGAATCGGCTCGGGTCGGCTCGGGCGACGCCGGAAGACTCGTCGGGCGGAAGCGGAGCCGGAGGCAGCTGGGGGGCCCGGGTCCGGCCGCGGCCAGTACGCATTCCGCTGGCCTGACGGCCAGCGGCTACCGCCCCGCCGGCTGGCGCCGGCGGGTTGGTGTCCAAAGAGTCCGGGGCCATCGGCGCGGTCTGGCGGCCCACCCGGAGTCGATAGTGGTCAGAACCGGGCGAAATAGCGGCTAGTTCTGCCCACAATCGGGCAGGTCACAGGTCCGTGTCAGAGTAAATTACCATGAAACTACATGTCGATCTGGATCGAATCGCGCGGCGCCAGCATGGTCTGGTGACAACGGCGCAGCTCGTGCTGCTCGGATGCTCCGAGCGTCGCCGGCGGGATTTGATCGCCCAAGGCCGGTTGATCGGAGTGCGGCGAGGCGTGTACCGGCTGTGCGGCGCGCAGCCGAGCTGGCGCTCCGCTGCGCTGGCCGCGGTGCTGGCCGCCGGCGACGGCGCCGTGCTGTCGCACCGCAGCGCCGGAGTCCTGTGGGGCTTCCTCGACCATCACCGCGAACGGGGCCCGCTTGAGTTGATTGCGTCAGGCCACCTTCGGCTGGACGGCGTGATCAGTCACCGTCATCTAGTGCTGCCAACCGAGACGACCCGGCGGGACGGCATCCCGGTCACTACAGCGGCGCGCACCGTGTTCGACCTGGCCCAGTCTTGCCCGGCGGGCGAGCTGGGCCGATTGTGTGACGAGGGTCTGCGCCGGCGGGTGCTGACTCTCGGCCGGCTGCACGCGGTGGTCGAGGCCCACCGCGGCGGGGGGCGCCGGCGCCTCGGACCCGTCCACCAGGTCCTGGTCGACCGGGTGGCGGGCTACGACCCGGGCGCCAACGCGTGGGAGCAGCGCATGGACCGCCTGTGGGACCGGCTGGGGCTACCCGCGGCCGAGCGGCAGTATCGGATCCGGGTCGGACGGCGGACGTTCCGTCCCGACCGGGCCATCGTGGACCTCAAGATCGCGGTCGAGTGGAATGGCTTCGATCCCCACGGCTACCGAGGCCACGTCGACGCCGACAGCGACCGGACCGCGCTGCTGGCGACCGCCGGTTGGCGGCTGCTGGCGTTCACCTCGAGGTCGCGGCCGGAACTGATCGGCGAGGCGGTGCGAGCCGTGGTCGCCGAGCGTCGGATGCTCCTGGGTCGGACCGCCTAAGGCTGCTTGAGGCCGGCGAGGATCCGGGGCGCCACGTCGTCCCCGGACTCCCCGCCGTACGGCATGTACAAGCTGATCCGGTCTACCAGATCACCGAAGCGCTGCTGGAGCAGGCCGGGGATCTGCTCGGGTGTGCCCTTGACGGCGAAGGCGTCGAGGATGTCGTCGGTGATGCGGCGACCCATCTCGTCCCACTCGCCCTGCTTGGAGAGGACGTTGAGCTCGGTTTGCAGGTCGCCCCACCCGTGCAGTTCCAGGACCGGCCGATACGCCGGGGTGGACCCGTAGAAGGCGATCTGCTTGCGGGTGCCGGCGTCGGCGGCCGCGATCTGCTCTTCGGTGTCGCCGGTGACCACGAAAGCCGGGTACGACAGCTGGAAGTCGGCCCGGGTCCGCCCGGAGGCGGTCAGGCCGGACTCGACGGTCGGCAGTGTTACCTCCCGCAGGTAGCGCTCGGTGGTGAAGCCGTGGACGAGCATGCCGTCGGCGACCTCGCCGGCGACCCTGGTCATGCCCTCGCCGACGGCAGCCAGGAAGACCTTGGGGGCGCCGAAGGCATTGGCGCCGGGCTGGAAGAAGGGTGTCATCAGGGTGTGGGTGTAGAAGTCGCCCCGAAAGTCGAGCTTGGTGCCGTTTTGCCAGCAATCCCAGACGGCCCGCATGGCCGAGATGAACTCGCGCATGCGCGGGGCCGGGTGGGACCACGGCATCGAGTACCGCTTCTCGATGTGGGGGCGGATCTGCGACCCGAGGCCGAGCAGGAACCGGCCCTCGGAGTAGGTATTGAGATCCCAGCTCACGTTGGCGGTGGTCATGGGGCTGCGCCCGAAGGCCACCGCGATGCCCGTGCCGAGCTGTATCCGCTCGGTGTGCTCGGCCGCGATGACCAGGGGGAGGAAGGGGTCGTGCGAGGTCTCGGCTGCCCACACCGCGTCATATCCGGCGTCCTCTGCCTTCTGCGACTGGCTGGCCGCGGCCCTGAGGTCGCTCCCGATTCCTCCGTCTATGCGCATGCCGCGAGCCTACTCAGCCGACCGTCGATGTCAGCGGGCCGTCACTGGCTGCGGGCCGTCAGTGCTCGCCCCGCAGGAAGCGCTCCAGCTCGGCGGCTAGCTCGTCCCCGGAGGGGAGGTCGCCGAAGGCAGTGGCGGCCAGGCCCTGCTCCCGGTCCTGCTGGTCTTCGAGCTGGCGCACCAGGGCGGCGTGTTCGTCGCTGCCGGCGATGAGCTGCTCGATCTGCTGATGGGTGGAGGTGGCCGCGGCCTGCAGCGACGAGGTGTCCAGCTCCAGCTCGGTCAGGCGGGCCAGGCCTTCCAGCAGGGCGGCGGCGGCGGCCGGGTAGGGCATCGCCGAGGCGTAGTGCGGCACCCGGGCCCACAGCCCGACCGCCGGTATCTGGGCCTCACCGAAGGCGAACTCGAGGGCGCCCTGCACGCCCGAGGGCACGTCGATGCTGGCCGGCAGGAACCCGACGCGGGCGGCCAACTCGGCGTCGGTGGAGGTGCCGACCAGCCGGACCGGTCGGGTGTGGGGTACCGGCGCGGGGAAGGCGCCCAGCCCCACGACCAGCTCCACCTCGAGCCGCGAGGCCAGCCCCACCACCTCGGCGATGAACTGGTGCCACCGCATGTCCGGCTCGGGTCCCGTCAGCACCAGCACGCTGCGCCCGGTGCGGTTGGTGGCCGCCATCAACCGGATGGTGGCCCAGCGCAACTCGGTGTCGACGCCGTTGACGATGCGCAGGGTGGGCCGCCGGGCCCGGAAGTCGATGAGCTCGTCGGCGTCGAAGGTGGCGACCAGGTCGTTGGGCATGGCACCCAGGAGCCCGGCCGTGGCGGTGGCCGCCGCCAGCCCGGCGTCAACCCATCCCTCCATGGCGACCACCAGGATCGGCTGTTCCAGGGTGGGCCAATTGTGGATGTTGGCGAGCTCGGTCACGGGGTGAACATCCTTACCAACTGCAGCCTGCCGCAGCTTGGCGTGATTGCGCGACCAGCCAGGCGATCGAGGCCGGGTAGGCGCTGAAATCGAAGTCGTCACCGCCCATGGCGCCGGCCACGTAGCGGGCGTAGACCCCCTCGAGGATGCAGGCCAGCTTCCAATAGGCGAAGGCCACGTAGAAGTCGAGCTGCTCCAGGGCGCGCCCGGTGCTGGCCGCGTACCGATCGGTCAGCTCCTCGCGGTTCGGGAAGCCCGGCGCCAACGTCGGGGAGTGGCCGAGGGCCGAGAACTCGCCCGGCTGGGGCCAGTACACCAGCAGCTGGCCCAGGTCGGCCAGCGGGTCGCCGAGGGTGCACAGCTCCCAGTCGAGCACCGCCAGCACGTGACCGTCCCGGGCGACGATGCAGTTGTCGAGCCGGTAGTCACCGTGGACGACCGCCGCCGGCCCCTGCTCGGGCACGTGGGCGGCCAGCTGGTCGTGGATGGCCACCACGTCGGCCAGGGCGTCGCCGCCTCGGGACTCGACGGCGGCTTGGTAGTTGCCGTACCAGCGCCGGAGCTGACGGGCGATGTACCCCTCCTTGCGACCGAGGTCGCCCAGCCCGACGGCGTCCGGATCGACCGCGTGGATCTGGGCCAGGGTGTCGACCAGGGCCAGCCCCGAGTGGTGGCGGGCCGGCAGGTCCAGGGCCGCCTCCACCTCCACCTCGCTGCGGGCGATGACCCCGTCGACGAAGCCCATGACATAGAACGGGGCGTCGTTGACGGACAGGTCGGTGCACAACCCGAGGGCCGGCGGGACGGGCACCCCGGCGGGGCCCATGGCCGAGATGATCTTGTGCTCGCGGGTCATGTCGTGCGCCGTCGGCAGCACGTGGCTGGTCGGGGGCCGGCGCAGCACGTAGCCGCGTCCGTTGGCGTCACGGACCTCGAAGGTCAGGTTGCTGCGGCCCCCCGCCACCCGGTGGAACTCCAGGGGGAGGACCACCCCCGGAATGTTGGCGACGAACCAGGCGCTGACTCTGGGGGAGTCAATGCCCGTCAGGGCGCCGGTACCCTCGGAGACAGGAACGGTGGAGTCGTTCATGACCCCGCAACCTAGACCGGCCGCGGCGCCCAGGGCCTTCCCCCGTTCCGTCAACTCGACCACTTAGCTGCGAGGATGCCAATCACCATGGATGTCACCGATGCCACCTTCGAGTCCGATGTGCTCGAGCGGTCCACCCAGAGCACCGTCGTCGTAGACCTGTGGGCGGAATGGTGCGGGCCGTGCAAAACCCTCGGACCGACCCTCGAGAAGGTGGTCGGCGAGGCGCCCGGGGTGGAGCTCGTCAAGGTCGACGTCGATACCAACCCCCGGACGGCCGCCACCTTCCAGGTCCAGTCCATCCCGGCGGTGTACGCCATCCGCGACCGCAAGGTCGTCGACAGTTTCGTCGGCGCCCTGCCCGAGCCGGCCGTCCGCCAGTGGGTGGCGGGCCTGACCCCGGTCCCCACCGAAGTCGACCAGCTCATCGCCGCCGGCGACGAGGCGTCGCTGCGGCGGGCGGTGGAGCTGGAGCCGGGCAACGACCGGGCCGTCCTGGCCCTGGCCGCCCTCCTGGTGGCCGGCGGCGGCGAAGCGGCCCGCCAGGAGGCCCTGGCCTTGCTGGCCCGACTGCCGGAGTCGGCCGAGACCCGGCATCTGGCCGCCCAGGCCCGCCTGGGGGCCGAGGTCGCCGGGTCCGGGCCTGGCGCCAACGGCGTCGAGGCCAAGCTGGACAGCCTGCTGGCGCGGGTCCGCGACGACGACGCGGCCCGCCAGGAGTTCCTCGACCTGCTGGAGGTGCTCGGCCCGGACGATCCCCGCACCGCCACCTACCGCAAGGCCCTCACCGCCCGCCTGTTCTGAGGTGGTGCGGGCCCGCGAGGCCGTCGCCGGGCCGCGGTAGGGTCGCCGACCGTGCGACTGGAGCTCGGGCCCCGGACCTACGACCTGACCTGGCGCGCCCTGGTGATGGGGATCCTCAACCGCACGCCCGACTCGTTTTACGACCACGGCGACTACTGGGACACGGAGGCCTTCTACCGCCGGGCCGAGCAGCTCGTCGCCGACGGGGCCGACCTGCTCGACATCGGTGGCGTCAAGGCCGGCCCCGGGCCCGAGGTGAGTGAGGCGGAGGAGCTCGACCGGGTGGTACCGGCCATTGCGGCCCTGCACGCCCGCTTCGACCTGCCGTTGTCGGTCGACACCTGGCGGGCGTCGGTGGCGGCCGAGGCCTTCCGGGCCGGCGCCGTCGTCGGCAACGACATCAGCGGTTTCGCCGACCCCGGCTACCTGCCGGCCGCGGCCCGGGCGGGGGCGGCCGTGGTCGCCACCCACATCCGGCTCGGGCCCCGCATCCCGGACCCCGAACCGCACTATGACGACGTGGTGGAGGACGTGGCCGGATTCCTCGGTGAGCGGGCTGACCGGGCCCGGCAGGCGGGCATCCCGGACGAGCGGATCATCGTCGACGCCGGCCTGGATCTGGGCAAGACGCCGGCCCAGTCGGCGTTGCTGTTGCGGCGCTCGGACCGCCTGGCGGCGCTGGGCTGGCCCCTCCTGCTGTCCGCGTCCAACAAGACGTTCCTGGGCACCGCGTTCGGTCTCGCCGTCGGCGAACGGGGTGGCGCCACCCTGGCCGCCCACTCGCTCGGCGTCAGCCTGGGCTGCCGCCTGGTGCGGGCCCACGACGTGCGGGCGGCTCGCCGGGTGTGCGACACGCTGGCCGCGGTGATGAGCGCCACCTGATGGCGACGCCGTCGGCGCCGCCCCCGGTGGTGCTCGTCGATGGGGACGACCCCACCCTGGTGGCCGAGGCGGTGAGCGCCCTCCTGGCCGACCTCGTCGGCGACGAGGACCGGGCCTTCGCGGTCGAGGACGCCGGCGCCGAGGAGGTCGACCTGGCCGCGGTCGCCGACAGCTGCGCCACCCCGCCCTTCCTGGCCGCCCGGCGCATCGTGGTGGTGCGCGACGCCGGCCGGTTCGCCACCGACGAGGTCGCCCCTCTGCTGGCCTACCTCGAGGATCCGCTGCCCACCACCGTCCTGGTGCTGGCCGCAGGCGGCGGCGCCATCGCCCCCAAGCTGGCCGCCGCGGTCAAGAGCCGCGGTCAGGTGATCGCCACCAAGGTCGGGCCCCGCGAGACCCGCGACTGGATCCGGGGCCGGCTGCGAGGCGCGGCGGTGAGGTTCGACGCCCCCGCCGAGGCCCTGATCGAGGCCCACCTGGGCGAGGACATCAGCCGCCTGGGCGCCCTGCTCGAGGTGCTGACCGCGGCCTACGACGAGGGGGCTCGCCTGGGGCCGACCGAGATCGAGCCGTACCTGGGCGAGGCCGGGGCCATGGCCCCATGGACGTTCACCGACGCCATCGACGCCGGCCACACCGACGAGGCGTTGGCCCAGTTGCACCGGCTGCTCGGCGGGGGGCAGCGCCATCCCCTGGTCGTCCTGGCCATCCTGCACCGCCACGTCCAGTCGCTGCTGCGGGTCGACAGTCCCGACATCCGGTCGGAGGGCCAGGCGGCCGAGGCCATGGGCATCCCCAAAGGGCGGAGCACCTACCCGGCCAAGAAGGCCCTCACCGCGGCGCGCCGGTGGGGATCGGCCGGCCTCGGCGAGGCCGTCGGGCTGGTGGCGGACGCCGAGGTGGACCTCAAGGGGGCGAGCGCCTGGCCGCCCGAGGCGGTGCTCGAGGTGCTGGTGGCCCGCCTGTGCCGGCTGGCCGCGTGCCCCGGCCCGAGTCCGCGGCTGACGGCCGGTGTCGCTGACCGCCCTCGACTACCTGGCCGTGGCCGGCGCCGCCGGCGCCGCGGGGGCCATCAACGCCCTGGCCGGGGGCGGGAGCCTGGTGTCGTTTCCCACCTTGGTGGGCCTCGGCGTGCCGGCGGTGGCGGCCAACGTGACCAACACCGTCTCCCTCCTGCCCGGCTACCTGGCCGGCTCCTGGGCCCAGCGAGACGACGTGCGGCCCCAGCTGCGCAACGCCCGGGTCCTGGCGGTGGCTTCGGTCGCCGGTGGGCTGGCCGGCTCGGTCCTGTTGGTGAGCCTGCCCGGACGCTCCTTTCGGGTGGCGGTGCCGTACCTGATCCTGGCGTCGTGCGCCCTGCTCCTCGGCCAGGACCGGCTCCGCGACTGGGTGCGGCCGGCGGTCCCCGCGGTCCCGCCGGCCGGCGCCGGGCCCGCGCCCGGGGGGCCGCCGGCTCTCTTCGCGGCGCCGGGCCCGGTCCTGGTGGTGTTGGTGTTCGCCGCCGCCGTGTATGGCGGGTTTTTCGGGGCCGGGCTGGGGATCATGCTGCTGGCGGTGCTGGGGCTGTTCCGCGCCGGCTCGCTGGTCCAGGTCAACGCCCTGAAGCAGGTCCTGTCCTTTGTCATCAACCTGGTGGCGGCCGCCTTCTTCGCCTTCTCCGGCCACGTCCGCTGGGAGCTGGTACCGGTCATGGCCGCGGCCAGCCTGCTCGGCGGGGCCGGGGGCGGCCGCCTGGTCACGGTCATCGACGGGGTGTTGCTGCGCCGGCTGGTGGTGGTCGCCGGGGTCGGGGTGGCCGTGGCCTTCTGGGTGTCGTCGTGACGGGACGTCACAGCCCCGAGCGCAGCTCCCATAGGTCCGGGAACAGCTTCTTGTCGATGGTGGTCCGCAGATAGCTGGCGCCGGTCGAGCCGCCCGTGCCCGACTTGGTGCCCAGCTGGCGCTCGACCATCTGCACGTGCCGGAATCGCCACAGGCCCAGCGCCTCGTCGTGGTCCAGCAGGGCCTCGGCCACCTCGAACAGGTCGCCGTAGCGGTCCCGATCGGCGGCGATCTCCCGCAGGGTCGGCGACCCGCGCCGGCGGAGGAGCTCGCCCCAGGCGTCCCAGAGGGACGGCTCGGTCAGCCGCCGCTGCAGCAGGGCCCGCTCCGCGTCGGTGAGCTCGATGCGGTCCAGGTAGGACGCGTCGCGCAGCCCGGACCCGAACTCGATGGCCCGGAACTGCACCGACTGGAAGCCGCTGGCCGGCGCCAGCTCGGACCGGAAGGCGAGGAAGTCCTGGGGTCGCATGGTCTCGAGCACGCTGATTTGGGCCACCAGGACCGCCTCGATGGCCCCGACTCGGTGCAGATAGTGCACGGCCCAGTAGGCGTCGCCGCCCTGCATGGCGCTCCGGGCCGCGTCCAGTTCGTGGAGCAGCTCCTTGAACCACAGCTCGTACACCTGATGCACCACGATGAACAGCAGCTCGTCGTGGGCGGCCGTCTGGGTCCGCTGCAGGGCCAGCAGCTCGGGCAGGGCCAGGTAACTGCCGTAGCTGAGCCGGCGGCCCTCTTCGCCGAAGTTGACCCCGGCTGCGGGGGGATTACCCGTCGGCGGGCGGCGAGTCAGGCGTGCTGACGGCGTTGATGCGCCGGATCAACCGGGACTTGCGGTTCGACGCCTGATTTTTGTGAATGATGCCCCGGGCCGCGGCCTTGTCCAGGCGCTTGACGGCCACCCGCAAATCCTCGGCCGAGGTCTCGGCCCCGGAGCTGGCCGCCGCCACCGCCTTCTTGATGCGGGTCTTGATCTCCGACTTGGCGGCCTTGTTGCGGACGCGGGCGATCTCGTTGGTCCGGTTGCGCTTGATCTGGCTCTTGATGTTGGCCACGGCGTGCTACTCGTTTCGGGTTGTACTTGGCCCCTCGGCCGGTGAACCGGAAAATGGTAGCAGCAGGGAGCCGTCGGCCACGATGCGGGCCGGGACGCCGACCGCGGTGGCACGCGGGGGCACGTCGCAGACCACCACCGCGTTGGCGCCGATGCGGGCCCCGTCACCGACGGTCAGGGCGCCGAGGATCTTGGCGCCCGCCCCGATGAAGACGTCGTCGCCGATGATGGGGCGCCGGTCACCCCGGTAGTCCCAGCCGACGGTCACCCCCTGGTGGACCTGCAGGTTGGCGCCGATGCGCTCGGCCGACAGAATGGTGCCCTGGCCGTGGGAGATAAACAGGCCCGGCCCGATCACGGTGCCGGTCATGTCCAGGCCGGGGATGCCCTTCCAGGCCACCCGGGCCAGGCGGGCGGACAGGGCGCCGGCGGGGTTCCCGCCGAGGAGCCGGTGGTAGTACACGGCCCGGAACTCGGGGAAGGCGTAGAGGAGCCGGCCCAGCATCCGGCGGCGGTCGCCGACCCACAGCACGTCCGCCCAGCGGGTCACGTCGGCGTCGATGATCGACTGCTGGTCGGTCAGGTGGTAGATCCAGACCAGCGGGAAGGCAGCGATGGAACGCCACTGATCCAGCTGGGTGAGCAGGAAGGCGGCGGGGCCGTCCAGTCGGCGCCGGATGCCAGCCCCGATCACGCGGCCCCGATCACTCGCCGGGATGGGCGGCGAAGAACGCGTGGGCGGCCGCCACCACCAGCTCCAGGGCGGGGTCCATGCCGAACACGGTGGGGTCGAGCACCAGGTGGTACAGCGTGGGGTCGCCGGGGTCGACGCGAAACAACCGCTTGACGAACTGGGTCCGGGCCCGGTCGGTCTCGCTCTGGCGGCGGCGGGCCGCCTCGAGATCCAGGTGCTCGAACTCCGCCGCCCACGCCACCCGGCGCTCCACCGGGCCGTCCAGCCGGACGTGGAAGGCCCGCGGCCGCTTGGCCAGGACCACGGCCCCCGCCCGGCCCAGCAGCACGCCTGGCGCCCCCTCGGCCAGGGCCCGGACCCCTTCCTCGGTCCGGGCCCGGATGCTGTCGTCGTCCTCGAGCACCGCGTCGGGGGCCATCATGGCTCCGACACTGGCGGCCCGGGCGAAGTAGCTGAGAAAGCGGCCGGCCGGGGTGGTGGCCTGCTCGCCTTCGCACAGGCCTTCCTGGGAGCGGTCGTCGCGCGCCGCGTCCTGCGACATGTCCGCGCTGATCAGGCGGTCGACGAAGGGCAGCCCCAGCTCTGCAGCCAGGCGCGGCGCGATGACGCTGCCGCCGGAACCGTACGTCGCCGACACCGTCACCAACGGCTCAAACCGGGTGGTTCCCATTATCCCCCGCTCTTCCTGAGTGGATTTGCACAGACCCTACGCGGCGGGGCCGCCTCGGGCCGACATTGCGCCACACTTGTAGGGATGGCGGGGCTCAGCCCTCGCGGCTCCCCCTCTTTCACCGACAAGGACTTTCTTGAATCTCGAACGTATCCGCAACCTGAGCATCGTGGCCCACGTGGACCACGGGAAGTCCACCTTGTCGGACCGGATCCTGGAGCTGACCGGCGCGGTGGACGCCCGGGACATGCGGGAGCAGTACCTCGACTCGATGGACATCGAGCGGGAGCGGGGCATCACCATCAAGGCCCAGAACGTGCGGGTGCACTGGAAGGGCTACACCATCCACCTCATCGACACGCCCGGCCACGTCGACTTCGGCTACGAGGTCAGCCGCAGCCTGGCCGCCTGCGAGGGCGTGGTCCTGCTCGTCGACGCGGCCCAGGGCATCGAGGCCCAGACCCTGGCCAACGCCTACCAGGCCGTCGAGCACGACAAGGAGATCGTCGCCGCCCTCAACAAGATCGATCTGCCCGCGGCCGACCCCGACCGCTACGCCGGCGAGATCGAGCGGGTGCTGGGCGTGCCCGCCGATCAGATCCTGCGGATGTCGGCCAAGACCGGCGCCGGTGTCCCCGAGCTGCTCGACGCCGTGTGCGCCCGCATCCCACCCCCGCAGGGCGACGCGGACGCCCCCCTGCAGGCCCTCATCTTCGACTCCTACTACGACCAGTACCGGGGGGTGATCAGCGCCATCCGGGTGGTCAACGGGACGCTGACGGCCGGCGCCCGCCTGCGCTTCTTGCAGACCGGCCGGACCCACGACGTGGAGGAGATCGGGGTGCGCACCCCGCTCAACGTCCCCGTGGCCAGTCTCGGTCCGGGCGAGGTCGGCTACCTGATCGCCGGCATCAAGGACGTCGGCGAGGCCCGCAGCGGCGAGACGGTCACCGACGCGGCCCGGCCCGCCGCCGCGGCGTTGGCGGGCTACCAGGACCCCAAGCCCATGGTGTTCTGCGGGCTGTACCCGGTGGAGGGCGACGACTTCTCCAACCTCCGCGAGGCCCTGGAGAAGCTGCGGCTCAACGACGCCTCGGTCACCTACGAGCCGGAGACGTCGGGCGCCCTGGGCTTCGGCTTCCGCTGCGGCTTCCTGGGCCTGCTGCACATGGAGATCGTCCGCGAGCGGCTGGAGCGGGAGTTCGACCTGGCGTTGATCGCCACCGCCCCCAGCGTCGAGTACCGGGCCCGTCTCACCGACGGGACGGTGGTGGAGGTCCACAATCCGTCGGAGATGCCGGAGCCCCAGAAGCTGGAGTCGATCGAGGAGCCCTACCTGACGGCCACCATCCTGACGCCGACGGAGTACACCGGGACGCTCATGGAGCTGTGCCAGAGCCGGCGCGGCGAGATGGGGCGGATGGAGTACCTGTCGCCGGAACGCCTGGAGCTGGTGTACAAGATCCCCCTGGCCGAGGTGGTCATGGACTTCTTCGACGCCCTCAAGAGCCGGACCAAGGGCTACGCCAGCCTCGACTACGAGCCGGCCGGCTGGGAACCGGCCGACCTGGTCAAGATCGACGTGCTGCTCAACGGCCTGCCCGTCGACGCCTTCAGCGCCATCGTGCACCGCTCCGAGGCCCAGGAGTACGGGCGCCGCATGACCGAACGGCTGCGGGGCCTGATCCCCCGGCAGATGTTCGACGTGCCCATCCAGGCGGCCATCGGCGGGCGGATCATCGCCCGGGAGACGGTGAAGGCCAAGCGCAAGGACGTGCTGTCCAAGTGCTACGGCGGCGACATCACCCGCAAGCGCAAGCTGCTCGAGAAGCAGAAGGAAGGCAAGAAGCGGATGAAAAACATCGGCCGGGTGGAGGTCCCGCAGGAAGCGTTCATCCAGGCCCTGCGCCTGGACGAATAGCCGCCGTCAGGGCCTCGACCTGCTCAGCGGTGAGGTGCACGCTGGCGGCGGCGCAGTTTTCCTCCAGGTGCGAGACGGACGCGGTGCCGGGGATGGGCAGCATCACCGGGCTGCGGGCCAGCAGCCAGGCCAGGGCCACCTGCGAGGGGGTGGCGCCGGTCTCCTTGACGACGTCGTCGACGAGGCCGCCCGGCCGGGCCAGCTCGCCCGCGGCGATCGGGTTCCACGGGATGAAGGCGATGTGCTCCGCGTTCGCAGTACTCGAGGACCGCCTCCGAGGAGCGGTCGGTGAGGTTGTAGCGGTTCTGGACGCTGACGATGGGCACCACGGCCCGCGCCGCCTCGATGTCCTTCACGGTCACGTTGGACAGGCCGACGTTGCGGACCTTGCCTTCCTTCAGCAGGTCGGCGAGCAGGCCGAACTGCTCGCCGGCGGGCACCTTGGCGTCGATGCGGTGCAGCTGGAACAGGTCGATGCGGTCCACCGCCAGCCGGCGCAGGCTCATCTCGCACTCCTGGCGCAGGTATTCGGGCCGGCCGACCGGATGCCACTGGTTGGGCCCGGTGCGGGTCAGGCCGGCTTTGGTGGCGATGACCAGGCCGTCCGGGTAGGGGTGGAGGGCCTCGCGGATGAGGTCCTCGCTGACGTAGGGGCCGTAGGAGTCGGCGGTGTCGATGAGGTCGACCCCGAGCTCCACGGCCCGGCGGAGCACCCGCAGGCACTCGGCCCGGTCGGTGGGTTCGCCCCAGATGCCCCGGCCGGTGAGGCGCATGGCCCCGAACCCGAGGCGGTGGACGAGGAGGTCGCCGACCTGGAGGGTGCCGGCGCCGGTGACGGTGGGGGAGAAGGTCATGTTCCCGTTATACCGGCTGGGGCTCGGGTCGTCGATCCCGCCGCTGCCTGCGGGAAGGCGCTGGCACTCGGTATCGTTGAGTGCCAACGTGCTCGATGATCGCAAGGCCGCCATCCTCAAAGCGGTAGTGGAGGAATACATCCAGACCGCACAACCCGTGGGGTCGGCGGCGGTGTCGCGCATTCCCGAGCTTTCGGTGTCGTCCGCGACGGTGCGCAACGAGATGGGCGTCCTCGAGCGGGAGGGCTACCTGGCCCAGCCGCACACCAGCGCCGGGCGGATCCCGACCGACAAGGGCTACCGCTTCTTCGTGGACTCCCTGACCGAACCGGGTCGGTTGGCGCCGGCGCAGACGCAGCAGATCCGGACCTTTTTCGCCACCGCCCACGGCGAGCTGGAGCGGATGCTGGCCGACACCAGCCGCTTCCTCTCCGGGCTGACGGACTACGCCGGCGTGGTGGTGCGCCAAGGCGCCGACCCGGCTCGGATCCGGTCGGTGCAGATCGTCAGCCTGGCCCCCAAGGTGGCGGTGCTGGTGGCGGTCCTCGGCAGCGGCGCCATCGACAAGCACACCCTGGAGCTGCCGGACGAGCCCAGCGAGGCCCAGGTGGCCTCGGCGTCCGCCCATCTGGCCACCCACTTGACCGGCGAGTCCGTCGGCACCTTGGTGGTGCTGCCGCCGACCGACGATCCGGTGGTGGACCGTATCGTCCTCCTGGCCACCACCGCCCTGTTCCACGGCGGCAGGCCGCTCGACCAGAACCCCCAGGTCTTCGTCGGGGGGGCGGCCCGCATGGCCGCCGCCTTCGACGCGGTCAGCACCATCCGCCAGGTCCTCGACATCCTCGAGCAGCAGTTCGTGCTGGTGACGCTGATCCGGGACGTCCTCGATCGGGGCCTGTCCGTGTCGATCGGGGCCGAGCACGGCGTGCAACCTCTCGCCGACTGCTCCATCGTCATCGCCCCCTACGAGATCGAGGGGGAGCGGGCGGGGACGGTCGGCATCCTGGGGCCGACGCGGATGCACTACGGGCAGGCCCTCGCGGCGGTGGCGGTCGTCAGTAGACGATTGGGCCAAGCGCTGAGCGAGGGAAGCGAGCGAGGGTAGGGTCGAGTGACCGTGGCCGACACCGACGACTTCTACGAGCTGCTGGGCGTGTCGCGTCACGCCACCGAGGACGAGATCAAGCGCGCCTACCTCCGGCGGGCCCGGGAGCTGCACCCCGACGCCAACCCGGGTGACCATTCGGCCGAGGAGCAGTTCAAGCGGATCAACCTGGCCTACGAGACCCTCCGCGACCCCGAGCGGCGCCGGCAGTACGACATGTTCGGGGCGGCCGGGGTGCGCGGTTCGGGCGGGGCCGGCCCGGGCGGCACGGGCGATCCCTTCGCCGGGTTCGGGGGCGGCGGTCTCGGCGATCTGTTCGACGCCTTCTTCGGCGGCGGCGGGGGAGGCGGCGCCGGCATGGGCGGCCGGACGACCCGGAGCGGGCCGCGCCAGGGCGAGGACGCCGAGGCGGCCCTGACCCTCGAGTTCGCGGAGGCCGTCTTCGGCGTCCAGCGGGAGCTGACGGTGAAGTTGCCCCAGACCTGCGCCACCTGCTCGGGCACTGGCGCCCGACCCGGCACCACCCCCATCACCTGCAGCGTGTGCCACGGGGCCGGCGAGGTGCGGCGGGTGCGCCAGTCGATCCTGGGCCAGATGGTGACCGCCACGCCGTGCCCCCGCTGCGGCGGGACCGGGGAGGAGATCACCTCGCCGTGCCCGGACTGCCGGGGGGAGGGGCGGCGGCGCGAAGAGCGGTCTTTCATGGTCGAAGTGCCGGCCGGCGTCGACGAGGGCTCGACCCTCCGGCTCCCGGGGCGGGGGGCGGGCGGCCTGCGGGGCGGGCCGGCCGGCGACCTGTACGTGCACCTCCGGGTCCGCAACCATCCCACCCTGACCCGGCGCGGGTCCGACCTGCTGGCGGTGGTGCACGTGGCCACGACCCAGGCCGCTGTCGGGGTCACCTTCCCGTTCGAGACCCTCGACGGGATGGAGGAACTGGTGGTGCCGGGCGGCACCCAGAGCGGCCGCGAGTTTCGCCTGCGCGGCCGCGGCGTGCCCCATCTGCAGAGCCGGGGCCGGGGCGACCTGATCGTCACCGTCGTCGTCGACACGCCCACGGACCTCACCAAGGAGCAGGAGGAGCTGATGCGCCAGCTGGCTCTGCTCCGAGGCGAGGAAGTCACCCCTGCGGACCCCGGCTTGATGTCCAAGCTGCGCAGCGCGTTCAAATACGCCGGCCGCTTGACGGGGAGCGGGCCGGCGTTCGATATGGCCCGGCGGGCGGCCGCCCATGTCATCGTGGCGGACCTCCAACGCCCCGAGCTCGACGCCGAAGACCGCCACCACCTCGAAGGGGTGTTGCGGCTGCGGCCGGGCGAGGCCGTCAGCCTCACGGACGGGCGGGGCGGGTGGCGGCTCAGCCGGCTGGCGCCGGACGGCGGTCTGGTCACCGAGGGCGACCCCATCCGCCGGCCCCGGCCGGTGCCGGCGATCAGCGTGGGGTTCGCCCCGGTCAAGGGCGACCGGCCGGAGTGGGCGGTGCAGAAACTGACCGAGCTCGGGGTCGACCGCGTCCTCCTGCTGCGCACCGAGCGCAGCGTGGTGCGCTGGGACGAGGACCGGCTCGGTCGCCACCTGGACCGCCTGCGGACGGTCGCCCGCCAGGCCGTCATGCAAAGCCGGGGGTGCTGGCTCACCGAGGTGATGGGCGTTGAGCCCGTCGACGCCGTCATCGGGGGCGCCGGCGTTGCCATCGCGACCCCGGACGGCGACCCGCCCAGCCTGGACTTTCCCATGGTGCTCGTCGGACCCGAAGGGGGTTGGAGCCCGGCCGAGGAGCAGTCGGCGCCCGCGGCCGTGGCCCTGGGGCCGGGCATCTTGCGCACCGAGACGGCGGCCGTGGCGGCCGGTGTCCTGCTGACTGCCCTGCGGGCGGGGTTGGTCCAGGGGCCGGTTCGCTCTGATGGGCGAAGGTGACCGGGGTGGATCCGTTCGGGGTGTACGTGCACGTGCCGTTTTGCACGCGCCGCTGCGACTACTGCGCCTTCGCCACCTGGACCGATCGCCATCACCTGACCGCCCGTTACATCGAGGCCTGCACCCGCGAGGTCGACCGCGCCGTCGCCGAAGGCATGCCGCCTGCGTCGTCGGTCTTCTTCGGCGGCGGGACGCCGTCGCTGCTCCCCCCTGCCCTGCTGGCCGGATTGCTGGCGGCGATCCCGCGCCAGCCCGGCGCGGAGGTCACGGTGGAGTGCAACCCCGAGACGGTCGACACCGCCAAGCTGCGCGGGTACCGAGACGCCGGCGTGACCCGGCTGTCGTTTGGCGTGCAGTCGATGGCCCCTCACGTGTTGGCGGCCCTCGGTCGCCTGCATGACGTACCGGCCGTGCCGCGAGCCGTCGCCGCCGCGTCCGCAGCCGGTTTCGCCGCGACCTACAGCGTCGACCTCATCTTCGGAGCCGCGGGCGAAGGCCTCGCAGACTGGGCCGCGACCCTCGCCGCGGTGTTGGCCCTCGATCCGCCGCCCGACCATGTCAGCGCCTACGGCTTGACCGTCGAGCCGGGAACGCCGCTGGCGGCCGACCCGGCGCGCCATCCGGATCCGGACGACCAGGCCGAGAAGTACGAACTGGCCGACGAGCTGCTGGCCGCGGCGCGGGCTCGAGTGGTACGAGATCTCCAACTGGGCTCGCCCGGGCGCCGAGTGCCGGCATAACCAGCTGTACTGGGCCCAGGGCGACTACCGGGGAATCGGTTGCGCGGCCCATTCCCACGCCCGCACCCCACTGGGGGCCCGGCGCTGGTGGAACGTGCGCACGCCCGAGCGGTACATCGACCGGATCGACGCGGGGGCGTCCCCGGAAGGGGCAGGCGAGGACCTCGGGCCGGAAACCGGCCGGGTGGAAGGCCTGCAGCTCGCGCTGCGCACCCGGGAGGGCGTACCCGAGTCGGCCCTGCCCGGCTGGTCGGATGATCCCGTGCTGGCGTCGCTGGTGGAGCCGGGACGCGCCGGGCGGGTCACGTTGACGCGGCGCGGGCGGCTGTTGGCCAACGAGGTGGCGCTCCGCTTGCAGGCCTGAGGCCGGCGGCGATCAGGGCCGGCGTTTGGGCCGGGTCATCACGAACCGGGTGGCCATGATCACCAGGGCGACGAAGAAGCCGGCCCCGGACAGGGCCGCGAAGACCGGGCTGACATGGGCGCTCTGGGCCTTGGTGCGCAGGGGCAGCGTCGACGGCGGGATCGGCAGGTGCCCACCGATGGCGGCGATGGTCGTCGAGGTGGTGGTGGTCGTCGGTGCGGTCGTGACCGGCACGGTGAAGATCGGCTGCTGACGGGTGACGGGCGGCGCGGTGGGCGGCGGCAGGGTGGTGGTGGGCGCTGGGGTGGTGGTCGAGCGGGTGGGGGGAGTGGTCCGGGCGACGGTGGTGGAGCTGTGGCGTACGGTCGTCACCGTGGCGGCGGCCCGCGTGAGGGTGGGCGCCCCGCCGGGCGCGGCGATGCAGGCGACCACGACCGCGGCCGCGGCCGCTCCCACCGCCGCCTTGAAAGCGGAGACCAACCAGCCGGGCACGGCCATCAGTCTGGCGGCTGGCCGCCCGCGGGAGGAGCCGGCGGGGTCGGCACCATCACCCGATCGCCGGGGAAGAGCAGGTTGGGATCGGCGGGGTTCGGCAACCGGGCCCGATTGGCTTCCACCACCTGCCACCAGTACCGGGCGAGGGGCGCGGCGTCGGGTGGACGACCCCAGGCCCCGGACAGGGTGGCCGCCGCGATCGACCACAAGCTGTCACCCGGGCGTACCGTCCACCATCGCCCGACCGGGCCAGACGGCTCGGCCGGCGGCTGGGGGGCGGGCGGGAGGCTCCGGGTCCGCACCGTCGGCCGAGCGGGCGGCGGGGCCGATGGCGGGGTCGGCGGGCGGGCCGACGGCTGGGCCGGGGTGGTCGGCCTGGGCGATGGCGGAGTCGGCGGGCGGGCCGATGGCGGGGCCGGCGGGCGGGCCGATGGCGGGGCCGGCACAGTCGTCGGCTCCGGCACCGTCGTCGGATCCGGCGACCGTCCCGGAACGGTTGGCGCCGTCAGCGGTCCGGCATAGCGGAGCACGGGTGGGCCGGCGGGTCCGACGTAGCGGAGGACGGGGGGCCCGGGGGCGGGCATCGACGACGCCGCGGGCGGCCCGCTACCTGGGGGGTCCTGACTGGTGAGGGCGGTCGCCGGCCCGGCGTTGACGGCTGTCCAGGTGGCCGCGCCGGACAGCACGAGGGCGAATCGCAGGCCCGGCAGGTGGCCGCCCGCCAGGACGCCCGCGAACCGGACGGTCCGCCCGGCGCCCGCGAGCAGGGCCAGTAGCCACAGCGCCCCGAGGTAACCGCCAATCCAGAACAGGACCTGGCGAGCCGTACCAAACGAGGCCAGCAACGGGCCCCGAGCCCGCCACCAGGTCAGGTAGTCCTCCGGGTGCGACCAGGGGACGCCGCCGAGTGGTCCGTCGCCGAGCCGGTCCAGCCAGAAGGTGGCGCCGGCCAGGACCCACCAGCCGGCCAGGCCGGCGGCCCGAGCCCTCGCTCCGGTCATCCGCGTCGCGTCCGCCACGCGGAGCGGCGGCAAGCCGGCCCGCTGTACCTCCAGCCGGTCGCATCCAGACGGCTCCGGCTGGACCAGCAGGGTGGAGGCAGCCGGGACCTGGGCCGCGAGCCGACCAGGTTCGGGGCGAGCCGGCCCCGGCCAGGCGGCCCACATCCACACCTGGCCCGTGGCCGGGCGCAGCACGGCCGGCAGGGCAGTGGACCCGCACCACCAGCGGCCCACCACGACGACATCGCCCGGCCCGCCCACCTGGTAGCGACCGGTGGCGGTCGTCAAGGTGCCACTTGGCGTCGGGATCGGACCACAGCCGTCGTCGATGGCGGGGCAGGCTGAGGCCACGGGGTGCGGCCGCTCCGGTCGGGCGGGGGCGCGGGCAGCCTGCGCGGCAACCAGGGCGCCCAGCAGGCCGAGCAGGGCCAGCCCGGCGACGGGGACCGGGTGCAACCGCGAGCGGCGGGCGACCCCGCGGGCGGCCTGCCGCGGCGGATCCGGCGCCGCGGGGTCGCCGAGCGCGTCCGACCCGGTCGGCAGACGGGCGTTCGGAACGGCCACCACCAGTTGCTCGGCCAGCCACCGGGCGTCTCGGCCTCGGTGCGGCCGGCCTGGACCTACCACCACCCGCAGGGCTCGCACGGCGCGGGCCGGCGCCCCGGCCGGCAACGACGCCAGCAGCAGGCGTGCCAGCGCCCGGACGTCCTCTCGCCGCAGGACGTCGGCCCGGCCGGGCTGGTTGGTCCGGGCCGCGTGGCCGAATCCGCACAACACCGGGCGGCCTTCCTGGTCCAGCACCACGTGGGCGGCTTCGATGGCCCCGTGGCTCACGCCCAGGTCGTGCAGGTCGGCCACCGTGGTCGCCAGGGCGGCGCCCAGGCCGGCGACGATCTCGACGGTCGACAGGTCGACGGAGGTGAGCACGGGGCCGGGGACCCGGCGCAGAATCAGACCGGTCGGCGGCTCGGTGCCCTCCACGTCCACCAGCTGGACGACGCCGGGATGGGCGACGGCTCGGAGCACCGCCGCCTCTTGGCCCAGGCGGCGGCATTCCTCGGCGGTCTGCGCCCGCTTACGGACGAACCCCAGGTCGTGATCACTCCAAACGTCCATCAGCATGGAAATTACCTCTCGCCGGCGTGAATACCAACAGAATCATTGGATGTCTACAAAAAATATCTGGTGTTGACCCCTTGTTTGACTCGATCGGCGTGGCTAACTTGCGCTCATGGCGGGCTGGGTGGTCGGGCCATGTCGGGCCAGGGAGTAACGCGCCGGTGACCTCGACCGCGGCCGCGGAGTGGATCTCGCCGTTGCGCGCGATCGAGCGGGCCGCCCAGGAGGAAGCCAAAGAACGGTCCCTGGATATGGCGGAGCCAGGGGCGCGCGACCAACTGCGGGCGGTGCTCGACGAGCAGGTGGCGCGCTGGCGGGTGGAGTACCGCAAGGGTCTACGACCGCACGACATCGCCGACCCCGACGCGGCCGTCGAGCGGGCGTTGCGGAACCTGACCGGCTACGGGCCGCTCGAGCCCTTGCTGGCGGACCCGGACGTGTGGGAGATCATGGTCAACGGACCGGACTCCATTTTCACCAAACGACACTCCGGCGCCGGCGGCTATCACCACGAGGTCTTCCACGACGACGAGCACGTCCTGCGGGTGCTCACCAAGATCCTCGACGACGCCAGCCGGTCGCACCGCAAGCTCGACCCCGCCGAGGGCCTGCAGGACGCCCAGCTCGACACGGGCGCCCGGCTGCACATCGTCCACTCCGACGTGGGCCGCGATGGCCACGTGCTCGTCAACATCCGAAAGTTCTCCGGTGTCGCTACACCGCTCCCTGGCCGAGCTGATCGACCGGCAGATGCTCGACGCACCGTCGGCCCGCTTTTTGCGAGGCGGCGGTCCGCAGCGGGCTGTCGGTCGCTCGTCGCCGGCGCCCCCGGCTCGGGCAAGACGACGTTGTTGGGCTGCCTGGCCGCCGAGTTGGACCCGAGCCTGCGGGTGGTGGTGGCCGAGGAGGTATTTGAAACGGACATTCCGCTGCCGAACGTGGCGCACATGCAGACCCGCCCGGCCCGACCCGACCGCAAGGAGGTGGACCTGCGCCGGCTGGTGGCGGGGTTCCTGCGGATGGCGCCCGACGTGGCGATCGTCGGTGAGGTGCGGGACCGAGAGGCGATGCCCTTGATGCTGACCCTGTCCTCGGGCGTGCAGGGCTTCACCACCATCCACGCCGGCTCGGCCCGGCAAGCGCTGTCGCGGCTGCGCTTCATCTGCCAACTGGCCGAGACCGGCTCGGAGCTGAGCGTGACGGCGCTGTCCGCCCTGGTGAGCGAGGCCGTCGATCTGGTGGTGCACTGCGCCCGGCGGGGACCGGACCTCCGGGTGACCGAAGTGCTGGCGGTGGAGGATCTGCAGGTGGGCATGGGGACGGTGGCGTTCACCGCCACGTCGATCTTCTCGCGCCCTCGGTTCGGCGACGCCCTGGCCTGGACCGGAAATCTGCCGGTGCGAGCGGCTCGGGCCCTGGAGTTGGCGGGGTTCGATGTGCGGGCGCTGACGGGGGGAGACCTGGCCCGGTGAGCCGACCGCTGCTCGGCGTCCTCGCCGCCCTCCTGGCCTCCACCGGCGCCTACCTCATCTACACCTCGGCCGCGTTCGGGTGGCGAGGCGTCGGGCCGGGCGGACCCGAACCGCGGCACCGGCGTCGGTCCGCTGGGGTGTGGTTGCGCCAGGCCGGCCTCGGCGACGTCGGGGTGGGGGAGTTCGCGGCCGCGGTGGGCGTGTTGTTCGTGGTGGGCGGGCTCGGGGCGTTCGTGTTGTTCGGCGGGGTGGTGCCGGCGTTGGTGGCGGGCGCCTTCGCCGCCTCGGTCCCGGTGACGTCGTACCGGGCCCGGCGCCGGGCCCGACGGGCGGCGGCCGGCGAGGCCTGGCCGCGGTTGCTGGAGGAGCTGCGCCTGCTGACCGGGTCGTTGGGCCGGTCGATTCCGCAAGCGCTGTTCGAGGTGGGGCGGCGGGCCCCAGCCGAGTGGAGGCCGGCGTTCGCGGCGGCCGAGCGCGAGTGGTTGCTGACCACTGACTTCGTCCGGACGACGGCACTGCTCAAGGAGCGGCTGGCGGATCCGACCGTCGACGTGGTGTGCGAGACCCTGCTGGTCGCCCATGAGGTGGGCGGCTCGGATCTGGAGTCCAGGCTGGGCGACCTGATCGAAGACCGCCTCCTCGACCTGCAGGGGCGCAAGGATGCCGCCAGCCGCCAGGCGGGCGTGCGTTTTGCCCGGCGCTTCGTGCTGCTCGTCCCCTTGGGCATGACCCTGGCCGGACTGTCCATCGGGACGGGCCGCCACGCCTACCAGACCGCGGGCGGCCAGTTGGCGGTGGTGGCCGGCCTGATGTCGGTGGCCGCTTGCTGGGCGTGGTCGGGGCGGCTGATGCGCCTGCCCGACGAGCCCCGGGTCTTTCGATGATGCGCGTCGCCATCGGCGCGGGCCTGCTGGTGTGGGTCGGTGCCACCCTGCTCCTGTCGCAGTGGGGGCGGCTGGCGAGGCCGGGTCTGGTCGAGCGGTTGCGACCGTTCAGCCCGGGAGGGGGTGGGACGCCGCGGGCCGGCGGCCTGTTTTCGGTCGAGTCCCTGCGCGATGTCGTCGGTCCGCTCGCTCGGGAGTGCGGCGATCGAGTGGCGGCGCTCTTCGGCGTCACCGAACCGCTCGCGCTCCGGCTGCGGCGCGTGCACTGGCGTCTGGGCGTCACCGAGTTCCGCCTCCGTCAGTTGGCGGTGGCCGGCATCGCCCTGCTGGCCGGGGCCGTCGTCGCCAGCGTCGGCCTGCCGGGGCCCGTCGCCATCCTGGTGGTGGCCGGCGCCCCCCTGCTGGCCTTCCTGGTGACCGAGCAGCGCCTGGCTCGGGCGTCCGAACGCTGGCAGCGCGATCTGGGCTTGGAACTGCCGGTGGTCAGCGAGCAGTTGGCCACGCTCCTCAACGCCGGCTATTCGCTCGGCGCCGCGCTGGCCCGGGTCAGCCAACGAGGCCGCGGCTGCGCGGCCCGGGACCTGGCGATCGTCGTCAACCGGATCCGCCAGGGCCTCTCGGAGACCGACGCCCTACGGGAGTGGGCTGACCTGGCGCGCGTGGACGCGGTTGATCGCCTAGTCGGCGTGCTGGCCCTGCACTCGGAGTCGGCAGACCTGGGCCGACTGGTGTCGGCGGAGGCCCGCCAGGCCCGTCGCGACCTGCACCGGCGGACTATCGAAGCCATCGAGCGTCGGGGGCAACAGGTCTGGGTCCCCGTCACGGTAGCCACCCTGGTCCCGGGGGTCATCCTGCTCGCCGTGCCGTTCCTGTCCGCGCTGCACCTATTCGCCAACGCCTGATCCGCCTTTGACCAAGGAGGCATATTGTCCGTCACCAAGACCCACTACCACCGCCGGCCGGCGGCGCCGGACCTCGCCGACGGCGCCATCGACGCCGGCCATCCCGGCCGGCGCGGCCATCCCCGCCGGCGCCGGCTCGACGAGCGGGGCGAGGGCGTCATCTCTGCCGCCATCGCCGTCCTCGTCATGGCCTTCATCGGCGTCGGCATGTGGGTGGCTTTCAACGCCACCTTCCAACATGCGGCCAAGCACGTCGACAACCAGGTCAACTGCATCGGCCAGACGACCGGCACCTGCTGACCTGGGCAGGGCCAGGGCGGTGACCCGGGTGGGGTCGCCGGCCGAACGCGGCACCAGCGTCGTCGGGACCTTCGTGGGCTTCCTGATCTTCATGACGCTGCTGCTGTTCGCGGCCCAGGTGCTGGTGCGCATGTACGCCACCTCGTCGCTCACCTCGGCAGCGGCCCGGGCGGCCCAGGACGTCGCCGAGGCGCCGAATCCCGCCGCCGAAGCCGCCCGGGCGGAGGCGACAGCCCGCCAGCAGTTGGGGTCCTTCGGTGCCACCCGGACCCGATTCAGATGGTTGGAGGTCGACGGACAACAAGTGGTGCTCCAGGTGCATGCCGACAGTCCCGGCCTGCTGCCTCTTCCGGCCGGCTGGCGCTCGATCACCCGGACGGTGACGGTCCGAACCGAGCGCTTCCGTTGAACGATGTTGAAATGAAAGGACGCCGCCTTCGCGGCTGCCCCGCCACCGTCCGCCCGACCCAGACGACGCGGGGTTCGGGCGACGCCGGTTTCGTGGGGGGCTTCGAAGGACTGCTCTTCGGGTTGCTGCTGTTCGTGGTCGGAACCCTGCTGGTGGGCTATACGTGGGCCATCGTGGACACCAAGGCGGCCGCCGAGGACGCGGCCCGCCAGGCCGCCCGCATCTACGTGGAGGCGCCTTCCGGGCGGGTCGCCGCGTCGTCGGCCCAACAAGCTGCGGACGCGGCCCTGGCCGGTTACGGGCGTGACCCGGCGCACGCGGCGGTCAGCCTGGCGGCCGGTTCGTTTGGCCGGTGCCGGCGCATCACCATCTCGGTGACCTATCCGGCCCCACTGGTGATCCTGCCGTTGGTGGGACGGCTCGGCTCGGGCCAGTCGGTGCGCGCCGCGCACTCCGAACTGGTCGACCCGTTCCGCACCGGCCTGCCGGGAGTCGCCATATGCAGTTGAGCGCGACTCGGGAGCGGGGCAGCGTGCTCGTGCTCGTACCTGCCGGTTTCTTGGTGCTCATCCTGCTGGGGGCCCTGGCGGTCGACAGCGCCACGACCTACCTGGCCCAACGACAGTTCCGCGACTCGCTGAGCGCCGCCGCCAATGACGCCGTCACCGCCGGACTGTCGAATCCGGCCTTTTACGGGCGGGGCGCCATCACCCTCGACCCGGCCCAGGTCGCCCGAGAGGTGTGCCTGAGCATCTCCGCCCAGGGTGATCATGATCTCCACGACGTCCGGGTCTGGCTGGCCGTGCAAGGCGTCGCCATCCGGCTCCAGGGCACCGCCATGGTCGACGCCCTCTTCGGCCGGGCCATCCCCGGCTATGGCCGGCGCCAGGTGCGGGCCTCCACTACGGCAGCCGCCGCGACCGGCCCGACGGTCCTCGGGATGCCTCCACCGCAGGGTGCCCTGCAGCCAGTCGCCTGCCCGTAGGGCCCAGATCTCAGCCGGCGGCTGCGACGGCCTGACCGACCGCCAACAGGCCATTGCCGGCGAGCTCGAACTGTTGGTGGGCCACGACGATCGCCGCCGGGTCGTTGCTGGTCGTCGCCGCCCGCAGCGTGCGCCCGGCGCCGGCGAGCTCGGCCAACGTCTGGTGCCACACCGTTGCCACCGCCCCTCCCGGCGGCGCCGGCAGCCGCTCGGCAGTGGCCAGATCACTGACGAGCCGGGCCTGATCCTGTGTCAGTGCCGGCGGGGCCGCACCGGGATGGGCCGTGTCCGTCTCAGCGGCGCGCAAGTCGTCGATCAACGACGTGATCGACGGCACGCCGGCCCGCCCCCAGCCGCCGAGGGCGCTGGAGCCGGCCCGGCTCGGCCCACCTCCCGCGTACGCCGCCGCCACCGCCAGCAAGATGGCCCCGGCCAAGGCGGCCTCGATGATCATCCTCGGTCGCCGGCCGGTCAGCCATCGGATTCGGCGGGGTCGCTCCGAAGCGGACGACGGCCGCGGGCGCGGGAGGCTGGGGCGGGGCGCCGACCGGCACCCACGGCGGGAGTTCGCTGCGAGCGCGAGTGGGCGCGGCCGCCGGCCGGCCCCACCGGCCCGGGTCGATCGGCAACGGCCCGGCGGTGCGAGGCGGGCGCAGCGGTGCGACGGCCGTCGCACCTGGCGCCCGGCCCGGGGCAGCCGGGCGGGTCGGCCCCACCCGCAGGGGGGCGGGCCAGGTCGGGACCGGATCGTCCCGGTCGGTCGGTGGGGTGCTGGCCAGGCAGCCCAGGCTACGTCTAGAGCCGGCTCGGGTCGCGGAGCCCCGCCGCCATGGACCCCCGGGCTCACCCGTCGTCGGACACAATGACGGTCTGATGCGACTCGTTATCGCTACGTGCACCGTCGACTACACGGGACGGCTGTCGGCTCACCTCCCGTTGGCGACCCGCCTGTTGATGGTCAAGGCCGACGGCTCGATCTCGGTCCACTCGGACGGACGCGCCTACAAGCCGCTCAATTGGATGACGCAGCCGTGTGACCTGAAGACCGAACCTGGGCGTTGGGTGGTGACGAACACCAAGGGCGAGGTGCTCACCATCACGATCGACGAGGTCCACCTGGACGTGGAACGTGAGCTCGGCGCCGACCCGGGGCTGCAGAAGGATGGAGTGGAGTCGCATCTCCAGGAGTTGCTGGCCGCCAACCCAGAAGTCCTCTTGAGAGGCCTCCGACTGGTGCGCCGCGAGTACCCGACCGACATCGGGCCAGTGGACTTGCTGTGCCGGGACGCCGAGGGACGAGCGGTGGCGGTGGAGATCAAGAGGCGGGGAGAGATCGACGGGGTCGAGCAGCTGGCCCGGTACCTCGAGCGCCTGGACCTGGATGGGCGGCTGCGACCAGTGCGCGGGCTCTTCGCCGCGCAGCAGATCAAGCCTCAGGCCCAGGTTTTGGCCGCGGCTCGCGGGATCGAGTGTGTCGAGGTCGACTACGAGGAGCTGCGCGGGAGCGGGGACCGGGCGCCTGACCCTCTTCTAGGTTCGGCTTCGTCAGGTAGGCCGCCGGTAAGAAGGTGACGCGTACGCCGACGATCTCCCGGACCCCCCTTGCTCTCCGTGGGATGACCTGCTGGGGTCACCCTCTGCGGGATCGAGTTGGCTTTGGTGGTTTGGCGTAGGCGAGGAGGTCGAGGATCTCGCCGATGGTCCGTTGCTGGCTGATCGAGTCGCGGAGGGGGAGGTGGGTCTGGATGTGGTAGCGGTTGCGGCGGCCGTCCTTTTCCTTGACGACGTAGCCAGCTTCGGTGAGGTCAACCACGATGCCGTAGGCAGTGCGCTCGGTGACGTCCAGGGCACCGGCGAGATCTCGCAGCCGGGTGTCGGGGTCGTGGGCGATGAACAGCAGCGCCCGTGCGTGGTTGGTCAGGAAGCTCCACTCACTCATCACCCACGATAGTAGCCAGATACTAGAAGTGAGTTGCTAGTTTGTCTGAACCACTGTAGTGTTCCCTCCTGAGCGGTCCAGTCGGGCCGCCGAGCAGTAGGACAGTTGGAGAGGTCAGCACCATGGGAATCGTCGCCAGCATGCTTTTGATCGCAGTCGGGGCCGTGATGCGTTTCGCCGTCACCGTGCAGGGCCACGGGTTCAACGTGCACACCACGGGCGTGATACTGCTGATCGTCGGCGTCGTCGGAGCGGTGCTGTCCATCGCGTTTGGGCGAGTTGGGGCGGGTTCGGCCAGGCCGGACGGCGGGGCACACTGGTCGCCGGTCAACGCACGGTTGTGAGCAGCCAGAGCACGCCGGACCGCCAGTCCGAGAGAGAAGTCCTGTAGATCGCTCGGCAGACTGTTCGGCTTCGGTCGGCTCACCGGGTTTGGCGTGCTCGGCGGGCGAACCGTTAGAAGTCCTGTTGAGAGGCCTCCGACTGGTGCGCCGCGAGTACCCGACCGACATCGGGCCAGTGGACTTGCTGTGCCGGGACGCCGAGGGACGAGCGGTGGCGGTGGAGATCAAGAGGCGGGGAGAGATCGAAGGGGTCGAGCAGCTGGCCCGGTACCTCGAGCGCCTGGGCCTGGATGGGCGGCTGCGACGAGTCCGCGGGCTCTTCGCCGCGCAGCAGATCAAGCCTCAGGCCCAGGTTTTGGCCGCGGCTCGCGGGATCGAGTGTGTCGAGGTCGACTACGAGGAGCTGCGCGGAGCGAGGACCGGGCGCCTGACCCTCTTCTAGGTGCTGGTAACGCATGACGAATGCGTTTACCGACGAGGGAGGTTGGCTATGACTCTCACGATGCTCCCCCTATCCGCGCCGCCGGTCCGGCGCCTGCGATCGGTTCAGGCGGCGCCTGTCATGTACGTGGAGGGCGCGCGCACCATGGTGGTCTTGCGGGGCGAGATGGACCGCGAGGCCCTGAGGCCTGCGGGGTTCGCTCGTCGTCGACGGACGTGGGTGGCGGCGAGCGCCGGGTTGGGGTTGGCGGCGGTCGTGGCCGGGTGCGGAAGCTCTCGGACGGCGACACCGCCCGCCGCGCCAGCCAACTCTTCTAGTGCCGTGTTGGCGGCATACACCCACACGGTGGGGGCCAAGACAGCGAGAGTGTCGATGTGGAGGTAGACATGGATCGTGACAGTTTCATCGAGTCGTTGAACGAGGATCTGCAGACTGAGTTCCAGTCTGTCGTGCAATATGTCCAGCACACCGCAGCGATCACCGGGCCGGAATATTTGAGCACTGTCGACGAACTCAAAGTCCACCTGGCCCAGGAACTCCAACATGCCCAGATTCTCGCCGAACAGATCGCCTTCCTCGGCGGCACGCCGACAACCACGGTCCCTGATATTCCGGAGTGGACAGAGAGCAAGGAGGCCTTGCAGGCTGACCTGCGCCTCGAGGAGCGCCAACTTGAGCGGTACCGTGAGCGCTTCGCTCAGGCCAACGAGCTCGGCCTCGCTGAGGTCGCCGAAGCCCTGCGGCCGCTACTGGAGCAAACCCAAGAACACGTCCGCGACTTGCACGGCGCACTCGGTCGTTAGGGCTAGCTCGCCCCGCCGTGCCCTTGTCCATATTGGTTTGCTCAGTGGGCCAGTCCGGCGGCGACGTTGATGCTGGCGGCGATGATGACGGTGCCGAGCAAGTAGGACATGAGTGCGTGGCGCAAGGCGGTATGGCGGATGGCTTTGGTGGTCAGGTTCGTGTCTGACACCTGGTAGGTCATGCCGACGGTGAAGGCCAGGTACGCGAAGTCGACGTAGCACGGTTTGTCGTCCTCGTTGAAATTCACCCCGCCCTCGGGATGGCGGTAGTACAGGGCGGCGTAGCGCAACGTGAACACCGTATGCACCACGCCCCAGGAAGCCATGATGGCCGCAATACCGGTCGTCAATAGCACCAGCTTCTCGGATCCGTGGACATGGGCCGCCTTGAGGATGCCGAGTATCACCGCGCCGAGGCTGGCCACGCTGGCCGATAGGAGAAGTGCGTCGGCGGTCGGCCCGCGCGGGTCCTCGCGGGTGGCGTTGCGGCTGGTGGCCGCGTTGTCCATGGGCGCGATGCTGATCCACACAGAGGTGATCCAGGTCAGCGCCGCGGCCACCCAGGTCAACAGGGGTACGGCCTGCCAGGGCGCCACGAACGCGGCGATCAAGCCAGCAACCGTGCCGACCGTCAGGCCTGCGATGAGGCGCACCGGGGTGGAGAACGGTCGTCGCGGCACGTGACTCCGAGTCTGGGAGTGCGTCATCGGTTCCCTTGCTAGTCGATGGGCCACCCGCGGCGAGCGACCCTGCGCCCTGTCGCTCACCTCGCGCCAGACCAACGGGCCCAATCAGCGTCGAGGGAGATCAGACGGGGTGGAACGGTACGGGTTCGACCATCACCCTTGTCTACAACGATGACGGCGATCAGGCCGTCAAATGAGGGCGAACCTTAGATCTCGAGTCGAAGTCGTCGGGCGACGACCGCGGCGGCGAGGTGGGCCAGGGTGGTGTTGTCGGCGATGGCCCGGGCCCGCAGCCGTACGAGTGCTTCGCCGACGTCGATGTTGAGTTGGACCGAAAGCATCCCCGAGGCCTGGTGGATCTCGGCGCGGTAGGCGCCGTCGTCGCGTAGTTCGTCGGCGAGAGTGCCGTCGAACATCCCGGCCTGCATGGCCAAGAATGCCCGTGTGACGACGTCGGCCATGATGAGGGCGTCCGCGTAGGTATCGTCGTCAAGCGGTCCAGGTCTACTTTGGTAGACGGTGAGCGTTCCTATACGGGCGGCGCCGACTTGGAGCGGGAAGGCGAACACCGCCTGGATCCCCTCGTCGACGGCCGGACCGACGAAACCGAGCCAACGGGCGGGGGCGCGGCCCACCAGATCGCTCTCGACGATCGGGATGCCCTGGCGGTAGGCGTCGAAAGTGGGGCCGACCCCGAGCGTGAACTGGAGCTCCTCGAGCTTCTCGCCTTGCGTGTTCGAGCTGTAGGTAGCGCCGGGCGAGCGGCTGTCGCCCATGAGCACGATGGTGGCGCCGCTCACGGCGAGGACCTCAGCGCACGCCGTGCACAGCCCCAACGGCGTCGGCGTGGTGCCCTCCCGCGCCGCGAAGCGCGGTCGTGACGCGCAACCAACGTTCCTGCGCTTGGCCCACTGCTACCTCGGCGATCCGGCGACGTCGGTGTCCCGCCTTGCTACCAGGGACCGGAGCAGCTGCGACTCGCCCCGCCCGAGGGCCGGGCATTGACGGCGGCGACGCATCGAGCCTACCGCCGCCAAACGCTGGGCCCGTCTGTAAACCGCTTCGCCGTTTCGAAGTCCCAGGCGGGCTACGGCGTGGCCCCGGTCCGGCTATCGGAGCGGGTCAGTGCGGCGAAGACCGCGTCGGGGGCTGTCCGCGCCACGACTGCTGCCGCCAGCTGGGTCAGCTTCTCGTTGTGGCTGCGGGCGTAATGGCGTAGGCGGAAGAACGCCTCGTCGGTGCCGATGCCGGCGCGCTCGGCGATCGCCCCTTTGGCCTGTTCGATCGTAACCCGGCTGTTCAATGCCCCCTGCAGTTGCGCGGTCAAGCGCTGCGAGTCCCGAGCGGCTTCGTTGTGGAGCAAACCCAGCGTGGCCGCGTGGGCGAGGGCTTGAGCGACGACGACATCTGCGTCGGACAGCGGTCCGGGCTCGGCCATAAACAGATTGAGGGTGCCCAGCACGTGGGAGCGGACCCGCATCGGAAAGGCGTGGACCGAGGGAAGCCCAGCGCCGGTGGCCAGTTCGCCGAACCGAGGCCACGGACTGCCCTGCGCCAGATCACCGTGGACGACTGGTTGGCCGGAGCGAAACGCATCCAGGCACGGGCCCTCCTCGTTTTGGATCTGGAACAGTTCCAACACGTTCGCGTCCTCGCTCGACGCGGCCATCACCTGGAGGTCGCCGCGGGCGTTGGCGAGCATGATCCCTGTTGCCGCGGCGTCGAGCAGTTCGACGCAGCGATCGCTCAACATCGTCAACAGCTCGACCACGTCGAAGTCCTCGACCAGGGTGTCGGCCAGCTGCAGGAACGTGGTGGCGAGCAATTCCTCTCGGGTGGCCATGGCCCACCCCCTTCCTGCGACACATCCTACGACTGTCGGCCCCCCGTTGGTGAGGCGCCGCCGGCCGCTCCCCGTCTGCGCTCCCACGCCTGCCTTCTCGGCGTACACCGCGAATCTCGGCGTCGCTCACGACCTGGAGCGTCGGAATTTACGCCGAGATCTGCGAGTTACACCGAGATTCTCGCGAAGGGGCGACCGGGATGTCCTCGCCGGCCCCTCACCCGCCGCCGGCCGCCGGCCGCCCCGCCGCCGGCCCCTCACCCGCCGCCGGCCCGCGGCCGACCCGCCGCCGGCCCCTCACCCGCCGCCGGCGCCGAAGTCCGCCGCCTCGGGCCAGGTGCCGAGCGAGCCAGGGGTGACCCGGGTCGGCCCGGCGTCGGCTGGGGCCAGGTCCAACTGCCGTTCCGACACGGCCCGGACGGCATGGACGAGCGGATCGACCAAGGCCGCCGGCAACGGCCCTCCGTCGCGCAGGAGGTCCTCCAGCTTGCGCTCGGGTACGTGGACGGGGCCGGCGAGGGCCAGCCCGGTCCGGCCGCTCGCGGGCGCCAGCAACCCGGCCAAGGCCCGGGCCAGCTCCGCCCGGCTCCGGGGGTTGCGGGGGGAGCGGTTGATGACCGGGACGATCCGGGCGCCGGCCACGCCGATCGCGTGCAACGACCGGACCAATCCGGCCAGCGAGTGCACGCCTTTCATCCCGGGGGCGCCGACGGCGACCACCACGCCGGCGTGCAGGACGGCGCTGCGGGCCAGGTGGTTGCGTTCCTCGACGTCGACCGACCCGCATTCCGTCTCGCCCTCCACGTCACCCGTGACGTCCGCCACCACGACCTGGAAGGCCCGGCGCAACCCGACGAGGCTGGCGTCGATGGCGCGAGGGCGGAGGGCGCTCCAGGCCTCGGGCCGGCGCAAGCCGAGCAACAGCCGATAGCCGCGGCGGGGCACGTCGAAGGTGATGCGCCACACCTCGTCCGGTTCGGGCCGGCCGAGGCGGTGGGCTTCCACCAGCTCCTGGGCGCCGGGCCCGAGGTCCTGGGCGTCGTGCAGCATGGCCTGGTCCGCTCGGCGGGCCAGGTCGGCGAGCAGGACCCGGCGGCCGTACCGGGCGTCCGCGGCCAGACCCTGCGTCACGGCGATGGCCAGGGTGGACGCGCCGGTGCCGCCCGGGCCGCAGACCGCCACCAGCTGCCCCAGCCACAACGGGGCGGCGGCCTCGTCGAGCGTCGGCGGCAGCTGATCGCCAGCACCGATCAGCTGGCAGTGGGCGGTCAGCACGTCGAGGAGTTCGTCCCGGTCGAAAGTGGACGACAGCTCGGCGACGACACCCACGTCGGCGCTGGAGAACGCCGGCGACCGGGCATCCCGGACGGCGATCACCGGAGTGAACGCGGCCCGGGCGGCGTCGACGACATCGCGGTCGAACGAAGGCGAGCTGGCATCGACGAGCAGCGCCGAGTGGCGCCGTCCCGACGCCAGCCGGACCCGGACCTCGTCGGCGGACACGCACTTGACGAACTCGGCGGCGATCGTCGCGGCCGTCGCCCACTGCGCCAGCGAGGCGAACCACGGCGCCCGGGCCGGCGCCAGCCCGAGCAGCACGTAGCGTTCGCTGGTCACGAGCCGGCCGGTCCCGGCCCGGGTCCCACTCCGTCCGATCGGGTGGCCGCGACCAGCGTGATGGTGCCGGAATGGGCCGCCTGGACCACGGCTTCGGTCTCGGCCAAGGTCGTCACGCCGATCGTCACCTGTCCCGACCCGCCCGGCGACAGGAGGGTGGAGCTGGACGGGGCCACCGCGATGAGGGTGGCGCCCCGCAGCACGACGGCGACCGCCGTCCCAGTGCCCGTGCCCTGGGTCGCCAGGACATCGACCGGCTGTCCGGGTGACAGGCCGGCGAGCGAGACGGGGTCGACAGCCAGGCTGACCGGTCGAAGGGCGGGGGCCTGGTCGGACGAGGCGAGCAGCGGGGTCTGGATGAGTCCGCCCGCCGGGACGGCCACGGCCAGTGTCCGGCCTTCGACGGCGGCAGTTTGGCGATAGGCCAGGGTCGCCGTGTCCCTGGACAGTCGCATCGTCGCCGAGGTGAGATCACCCGGTCCCAGTACGGTCCCGGCGCCGAGCGGCCGGGCGGCCACGACCCAGGCCTGGCCCGGGTTGGCCGCCCCCGCCAGCGAGGCGGCGAAGACGATCACGGCGGCGACTGCCACCAGGAAGCCTCCCACCACGGCCCGCCCGGCGGGAAGGGCCCGACGGCGGCCGGTCCCGAGCGGGTGCGGCTCGCCGAGCCCCATGGCGGTGGGATCCGGGCCGAAGCCGCCCCGGCGCAGGCTGGGGGAGCGCTCCCGCTCGCTCCGACCGGCTGTCCGCCACGCCACACATGAAATCTATCGAGAACCTACCTGTGTGTCTATACCGCGGTTATGATGGCAGCATGAGCGAGGCGATCCAATGGATGGGCACACGAGAGGCCTGCGAGCGGCTCGGGGTGACCCTCCGGACGCTCTACCGATTTATTGACGAGGGTCAGTTGCCGGCGTACAAGATGGGCCGGGTCATCCGGGTCCAGGCCACCGACATCGAGGACTTCATCAGTCGCATGCGCATCGAGCCGGGCACGCTCGAGCATCTCTATCCCGAGCCCAAGCCGCGGGAAGCGCGCGACGCCCACGAGGAGCACGCCGAGCGCGAGGACGCGCCGCACTAGCGCAGGTCGCAGACCGCCACTGCGTGGAGGGGGACGTAGGCCACCCGCCGAGCCGGGGGCTGGCCGCGCACCGTGAGCACGTCTTCGCCGGCGCCGATCAGGTCGCCGGCCGATTCCTGGCCGTCGTGGGCGATCAAGGTGACCGGGGCACGTTGCTCCGCCAACCGAGCCAGGGCCATGACCAGGGTGAGATCAATAGTCGGGTCGCGGTCGCCGGCGGGTACGTCGGCGCGGGCGAGCGGCAGGTCCGGCGCCAGGGCGGAGATGGCCGGTAAGGAGATCAACGCGGTCCGGGGTGGCGCCTCCAGGATGCAGAAGTCGCGGCCCACGCCCACGATCCGGCCGGGGCGGCGCAGGCCGGCGACCGCCACCGTGACCGGGGTGGTCTGTTCGGCCAGGTCGACCAGCACCCCGGACCAGGTGGCGGAGGCGCCCGCCAGCTCCCGCTGCGATCGTTCCCGGGTGCGACCTGCCGCGGCGGCCGCCGTGCGCTGCTCGGCGGCCCAGGCGGTGAAGGCCGCCACCACGTCGTTGCCGGGTTGTGCATCCGCCACGCCGCCCGACGCTACCGTGGCGTTGATGGCCGACTGCCTGTTCTGCAAGATCGTTGCCGGCGAGATTCCGTCCAAAGAGGTGGCCTCGACGCCGCGGACGTACGCTTTTTTCGACATCAATGCGGCTGCCCCGGTGCACGTGCTGGTGGTGCCCCGCGAGCACATCACCAACGCCGGGGAGCTGGCCGCCGAGCACGGGGATCTCTTGGCCGAGATGTTCGTGACCGCCCAGGCGGTCGCCCGGTCCCAGGGCATCGCCGAGTCGGGGTACCGCTTGGTCTTCAACGTCGGCGAGGACGCCTTCAACAGCGTGCCGCACCTGCATCTGCACGTCCTCGGGGGTCGCCAGATGGGTTGGCCGCCCGGTTGACGCCATCCGGGCGGCGTGTTCCCGCTCACCGGACCGCCGAGGCAGTACCCTGGCAGGCGAGCTCGCCTGTGTCCACCACCGTCACCGTCACCGTCCCCAACCATCTGATGCCCCGTCTCGTCGGTCCGCTCAACGAGAACCTGCGCCTGGTGGAGGACGCCTTCGAAGGCACGTCGATCCACGCCCGGGGCAACGAGTTCACCATCGACGGCGAGGACGCGGCGCTGGCCGCCCGGCTGGTCGACGAGTTACGGCTCCTGCTGGAGCAGGGCCAACTGCTCGATCCGCAGGTGGTGCACCGGACCATCGACATGGTGCGGGCCGACGAACGCCCGTCGGAGGTGCTGACGGCGGAGGTGTTGCGCTCGGCGCGGGGCCGTTCGGTGCGGCCCAAGACCAGCGGCCAGAAGCGCTACGCGGACGCCATCCGGGACAGCATCGTGACCTTCGGGGTGGGGCCGGCGGGCACCGGCAAGAGCTATCTGGCGGTGGCGCTGGGGGCGCAGGCCCTGCAGGCCAAGCAGGTCGACCGGATCATCCTGACCCGGCCCGCGGTCGAGGCCGGCGAGCGGCTCGGGTTCCTGCCCGGTGACCTCATGGCCAAGATCGACCCCTACCTGCGGCCCCTCTACGACGCCCTGTACGACATGCTCGGCACCGAGGGGGCCCGTCGGCTGCTCGACGCCGGGACCATCGAGGTCGCCCCGCTGGCGTACATGCGGGGCCGCACGCTCAACAACAGCTTCATCATCCTCGACGAGGCCCAGAACACCACGCCGGAACAGATGAAGATGTTCCTCACCCGGATCGGGTTCGGCTCCAAGGTGGTGGTGACCGGCGACGACACCCAGGTGGACCTCCCCGGCGGACGGTCCGGGCTCATCGGCCTCGAGCGGGTCCTGACCGGCATCGAGGGGCTGTCATGGGTCCGCCTGGGGCGCCGGGACGTGGTCCGGCATCGCATCGTGGCGGACATCGTGAGCGCCTACGAGGCCGCGGACCGGCCGGCGACCGTCGCGGCGCCGGCGGCCGGCGACCCGGCGGCTGGCGACCCGGCGGCCGCCGCGGACTCCGGCGCAGGTAGTACGACCGCGGCGGCTGCCGCGGCCGGGGTGTCGGGCCGGGGCGGTCCCGGGCCGGCCTGAAAGAGGGGCGAGGCGGTACCCATGGGCGCGGTGGTGTTCGCGGCGGACGAACAGTCCGCCCACCCTGTCGACGCCCTCCGCTGGGTCAAGTTGGCCGAGGCGGTCCTGACCGAGGAGGGGGTTCGGGGCGAAACGGAGGTGTCGTTGCTGTTCGTCGACGAGGCCGCCATCGCCGATCTCAACGGACGCTTCCTCGGCAAGGACGGCCCCACCGACGTGTTGGCCTTCCCGATCGATGAGGAGCCGGCGGAGAGCGGTCGTTCGCCCGACTCGGGCGGCACCGGGCCGGGATTCAGCGCCGAGCCCGAGGAGGCCCCCACCCTTCTCGGCGACGTGGTGATCTGCCCGGCGGTCGCCCACCGAAACGCGCCAGAGCACGCCGGCACCTACGAGGACGAGATCGCCCTGCTGGTGGTCCACGGGCTGCTGCACCTGCTCGGTCTGGATCACGAGGACTCCGACGAGGCGGACGTGATGGAGGCCAAAGAGCGCGACCTGCTGGCCCGCCACTACCGCCCGCCGAAGGCACCGGACGAGGCGCACGCGGGGGGAGCATCCGGCCCCGCCGGCGACCCAGGCGAGTCGGGAGCGGCGCCAGACCCGGGAGACGTGCCGTCGTGATCGACGCCGCCACGGTCGGAGGGCACCACTTCAGGGGAGAGGATGTCGTCCTGCTGGTCGTGGTGGTGGTGCTGATCGCCGCCACGGGGGTGCTGGCCCTCTCCGAGACGGCGATCACCCGCACCTCGAAGGTGAAGGCGCAGGCCTTGGTCGAGGAGAAGCGGCGGGGCGCGGTCACCCTGCTGCGCCTGGTCGAGAGCATCGACGCCGTGCTGCCGGTGGTGCTGTTCGCCCTCGAAGTGTGCACCCTGGTCGCGGCCACTCTGGTCGGGGTGGTCGCGGCCCACGCCTTCGGCGGATGGGGTGTGGTCATCGCCACCGCCTTCGAAGTGGTGGTGATCTTCGTGGTGGCCGAATTGGCCCCCAAGACCTGGGCGGTCCAGCACACCGAACGAGCCGCCCTCGCTACCGCTCCCTTCATCCGTCTCCTGCTGGCGTTCGCGCCCCTCGGATGGATCACCCGGGCCCTTATCGCCATCTCCAACACCCTCCTGCCCGGCAAGGGCATCAAGTCCGGTCCCTACACGTCGGACGAGATGCTGCGGGCCATCGCCGACGAGGCGGCCGAGGAGGATGTCATCGAGCACGAGGAACGCACCCTCATTCACTCCATCATCGACTTCGGCGACACCGTCGTACGCGACGTCATGGTGCCCCGCCCGGACATGGTCGCCGTCGAGTCGCACGCTCGCATCACTGACGTGGTCGACATCATCATCCCCGCCGGCTTCAGCCGGATACCCGTGTACGGGCAGGGCATCGATGACATCGTGGGCATCGTCTACGCCAAGGATCTGATGCGAGCCGAGCGCGACGGGCAGCTCGAAGCGCCGGTGTCGACGATCATGCGGGAGGCTCATTTCACCCCGGAAAGCAAGCGGGTCTCCGAGCTGATGCGGGAGATGCAAGCCGGCAAGTTCCACATGGCGATCGTCGTCGACGAGTTCGGCGGGACGGCCGGCCTGGTCACCCTGGAGGACCTGATCGAGGAGCTCGTCGGCGAGATCACGGACGAGTACGACGTAGAAGAGGTCCCGTCCGAGAAGCTCGATAACGGCACCGTGGTGGTCAACGCCCGCATGCCGGTCGACGAGGTCAACGAGCTCCTCGAGCCCTTCCGCCTGCCCGAGGGCGACGAATGGGACACGGTCGGCGGCCTGCTGTACAGCCTCCTCGGCCACGTGCCCGTCGAGGGCGAGGAGGCCGTCGTCGACGGGCACAAGCTGGTCGCCGAACGGGTCCAAGGGCGCCGCATCGGGCGGGTGCGCATCGTGCCGGTGGGTGACGACCCGGCGCCCACGCCGAACGCGGGCGAGTCGCGCGACGCCGCCACCCGCGACCGGGCCCCGTGAAGTCGGGCTTCGCCACCCTGGTGGGCCGGCCCAACGTCGGCAAGTCCACCCTGCTCAACACCATCCTGGGCCAGAAGGTGTCGATCACCTCGCCGGTGGCGCAGACCACCCGCAACCAGGTGCGCGGCGTGCTCACCCGGCCGGATGTACAGGTGGTCTTCGTCGATACCCCAGGGATCCACAAAGCCCGCACCCTGCTCGGCGAACGCCTCAACGACACCGCCTCCGACGCCCTCGCCGGCGTCGACGTGACCGTCCTTGTCGTCGACGCCACGGCTCCGGTGGGAAAAGGTGACCGGTTCGTCGCCGGCCTCGTCCCGGCCGGTTCGATCTGTGTGGTCAACAAGGTCGATGCCGCGCCGTGCCGCCAGGTCCTGCAACAGCTCGAACGGGCCGCGGCCGGGCTGGGCTGCGACGAGTTCTTCCCCCTGTCGGCGCGCACCGGGGAGGGGGTGGACGCCCTGGTCGAGGCCATCGTGGCCCGTTTGCCCGAGGGGCCGTTGCTCTACCCCGCGGACATGGTGACCGACGTGCCGGAGGCCTTCTGGGTGGCAGAACTGGTGCGCGAGCAACTGCTGGCGGTGACGCACGACGAAGTGCCCCACTCGATCGCCTGCCGGGTCACCGAGTGGGAGTGGCCCCGCATCCGGTGCGAGATCCTCGTCGAGCGGGACTCTCAGAAGGGCATCGTGATCGGCCACGGCGGGACGGTGCTGCGCGAGATCGGCACCCGGGCCCGGGCGCAGTTGCCGGCCGGCGCCTACCTGGAGTTGTTTGTCAAGGTCGACCGCAACTGGCAGCACCGGCCCAAGGCCCTGGAGCGTCTCGGCTACTGAAGCCGGCCCCCCCGGGACCTGGTGCCGCCGGCCTTACCCCCCGCCGGCCTTACCCTCCCGGCGCCGGCGCCGGCGCCCCGCCGGCCCGCAGGGGGGCGAGGAAGGCCTCCACGTCGGCCCGAAACCGGGTGCGGCGCATAGGGGGCAGGGCCCGGATCAGGTCCCAGCGGTAGCGGGCCTTGCCGAGACGGGAGTCGAGCACGGCGACCACCCCGCGGTCGGATCGGGTACGGATGAGCCGCCCCGTCCCCTGGGCCAGCATGGTGGCGGCCCGGGGTACGTCGATCAGGCCGAAGGCGTCCCGGCCCAGATTGGCCCGCCGGGCTTGCAGCAACGGGTCGTCGGGGCGGGGGAACGGCAAGCGGTCGATGGCGACCACCGACAGCGCCGACCCCGGGACGTCGACGCCCTGCCAGAAGCCCATGGTTGCGAACAGGCAGGAGTGTTCGTCGTGGGCGAAGCGGGCCACCAGCGCCGGCTTGGGGAGGTCAGATTGCGTCAGCAGCGGCCACCGGCTCCGCGGTCGCAGGGCGTCGGCCGCCGCCGTCATGGCCCGCCAGCTGGTGAACAGCGCCAGCGTCCGCCCCTCGGCCGCCTCGATGAGGGCCGCCAGCTCGTCGTGCATGGCCGCCTCGTAGCCGGCGTCGCGGGGATCGGGCAGGTGCACCGGGCAGTAGAGCAGGGCCTGCTCGTCGTAGGCGAACGGGCTGCCGACGTCAAGCACGTCGAAGGACCCGGGTCGGAGCCCGAGCCGCTCGCCCAGGCGGGGCGGGATGGTGGCACTGGTCAGTACCGCGGTGGGCGAATCCTCCCGGCCCCAGAGCCGCTCCCGGAAGGACTCGCCGACATCCAGCGGCGCCACTCGCAGCAGGGGCGCGTGGTCGGGTCCCTCCACCCACGCCACCTGCCGGTCGGACAGTTCGAGGACCTGATCCAGATCCCGCAGCAGGTGGGTGGCGGCCTGCTGGGCCCGGAGGTGACGGGCCCGCCCGGCGCCCCCCGAATCCGGGCCGCCCGGCCCGCCGGCCCCTCCCGTCTGCCCGGGTTCGCCGGCCGCGGCCCGGCTGGCCCGCCGGACGTCCGCCTGCAGCCGTTGCACCCGCTCGCGGGCGACCGTCAGCCGCTCCTGGGTGGCGTCGTCGAGCGGCCGCGGCACCACTGCGCCCCGGAAGGGGCGCAGCGCATCGCCGAGCAGCAGGCCGGCCTCGTCGACCGCCAGCGCCGGAGCCGAGTCCTCGAGCAGGGCGCGGGCCGTCCGGGCCAGGGCCTGGAACCGGCCGGCGCCGATCTCGAAGCCAAAGGCGGCCGAGGCGATGTCCTCCAGCTCGTGGGCCTCGTCGAAGACGACGATGTCGTGCGGCGGCAACAGTTCGCCGCCGATGGCGAGCGCGGTGGCGTAGAGGTGGGTGTTGACGACCACCACGTCCGCTTCGGCCGCCCGGTCCCTGGCCGCCTCGGCGAAGCACGTAGCGCCCGATGGACAGCGCCCGGCGCCCGGGCAGTCCCGGGCGCCCACGCTCACTTGGGCCCACGCCGCCGGACTGGGCTCCCACTCCAGCTCCGCCCGGTCGCCGGTCGCGGCGGTCGCAGCCCACGCCACCAGGGTGCGGACTTCCCGGCCGAGCGGTCCCAGACCGGCCGACCCGCCGTCTCCCGGCCCGCCGTCCCCCGGCCCGGCGTCCCCCGGCCCGGCGTCCGGCCCCGCGCCGGCCGCGTCCGGATCGAGGACCAGCTGCTGGTCGCCGCCGGCGACCTCGGCGACCCGCTGCCGGCAGATGTAGTTGGACCGGCCCTTCAACACCGCGTACTCGAACGGGACGCCGAGCGAGGCGGCCAGGTGGGGGAGGTCGCGGGTGGCGAGCTGGTCCTGGAGGGCCTTGGTGGCGGTGGCCACCACCACTCGGGTGCCGAGCGCCACCGCGGGGACGAGGTAGGCCAGGCTCTTGCCGGTCCCGGTGCCGGCCTGGACGACGACGTGGTGCTGCTCGCGGATGGCGCGGGCGACGGCGTCCGCCATCGCCGCTTGGGCCGGCCGGTCCTCGTGCTGGGCCAGGTCGGCCGTGGCCCGCGCCAGCGCCTTGATGATGTCCGGGTCGGGCACGGGTGCAGGCTACGGCGCCGGCAAACCGGGAGAGGTTCGACCATGATGGCGCCATGCGCCTCCGGATCTTCACCGAACCCCAGCAGGGAGCCAGCTACGACGACCTCCTGGCGGTCGCCCGCTGTGCCGAGGAAGAGGGCTTCGACGCCTTCTTCCGGTCCGACCACTATCTCAAGATGGGCGACATCGACGGGCTGCCCGGGCCCACCGACGCCTGGACGACGCTGGCGGGACTGGCCCGCGACACCTCCCGGATCCGTCTCGGGACGCTGGTCACCTCGGCCACCTTCCGGTTTCCGGGCCCGTTGGCGGTCATGGTGGCCCAGGTGGACGCCATGAGCGGCGGGCGGGTCGAGCTGGGACTGGGGGCCGGGTGGTACGACGACGAGCACCGGGCCTACGGGATCCCGTTCCCGCCCACCCGTGAGCGGTTCGACCGCCTCGAGGAGCAGCTGGAAGTGATCACCGGCCTCTGGAAGACGCCGGTGGGCGGGACGTTCGCCCACCCCGGCCCGCACTATCCGATCGAGGGCAGTCCCGCCCTGCCCAAGCCGGTGCAGCAGCCCCACCCCCCGGTCATCGTCGGCGGCCAGGGCCCCACCCGGACGCCACAGCTGGCGGCCCGGTTCGCGACCGAGTTCAACACGCCGTTTCTCCCGCCGGACGCGGCCGCCGCCCAGTTCCAGGTGGTCCGCCAGGCGTGCGAGAGCGCCGGGCGCGATCCGGCCACCCTCGTCTACAGCTCGGCCATGACCACCTGCTGCGGCGCCGACGACGCCGAGGTGGCGCGCCGGGCCAAGGCCACCGGGCAGGACGTCGAACAGCTGCGGAAGAACGCCCTGTGCGGCACGCCGGCGCAGGTGGTCGACCGGCTCGGCGAGTGGGCCGAGGCGGGGGCCGAGGCGGCCTACCTGCAGATCCTCGATCTCGCTGACCTGGATCACCTGCGGCTCATCGCCCGCGACGTGCTGCCTGCCCTGGCGGGGTAAAGACGCAGGGCCGGGCGCCGGCTCGGTCGGACCTCTCGCTGCGGGACCCGGCCCGGCAGGCGGTAGCTTTCAGACCGTGGAGTTGGACGGCCTCGATCCCAATCGCATACCGCGGCACGTGGCCTGCGTCATGGACGGTAACGGCCGGTGGGCGACCAAGCAGGGCCTGCCCCGCACCGAGGGTCACCGCGCCGGCGAGGAGGCCCTGTTCGACGCGGCGTGCGGCGCCCTCGACCTCGGGATCGAGTACTTCACCGTGTACGCCTTCTCCACCGAAAACTGGCGGCGCCCGCACGAGGAGGTGCGCTTCCTCCTCAACGTCATCGCCGATCAACTCCTCACCCGCCGGCGGGACGACCTGCACCGCCTCGGGGTGCGCATCCGCTTCATCGGGCGCCGGGACTGGCGGGTGCCGCGCTGGGTGATGCGGCGCATGGACGATGCCATCGCCCTGACCCAGCACAACCGGGCCATGACCCTGACGATCGCCTTCAACTACGGCGGTCGCGCCGAGATCGTCGACGCGGTCCGGGCCGTGGTCGCCTCGGGGGTGGCGCCCAGCAAGATCGACGAACGGACGATCCACCGTTACCTCTACGCCCCGGACGTGCCCGACCCCGACCTGGTCATCCGGACCTCCGGGGAGTTCCGGGTGTCCAATTTCCTCTTGTGGGAGCTGGCCTACAGCGAGTTGGTCTTCACCGACATCCTGTGGCCCGACTTCCGGCGGGAGCACCTCTTCGAGGCGGTGCGCGAGTTCCAAGCCCGGGACCGCCGCTACGGCACCACCGGCCGCCACGAGGACGGGATCCCCAACTAGCCCGCCATGACGCTCTACCGGGACGAGGGCGTGGTGCTGCGCACCCACAAGCTGGGCGAGGCCGACCGCATCGTGGTCCTGATGACGGCGGGCCGCGGCAAGGTGCGGGCGGTTGCCAAGGGCGTGCGCAAGACCAAGAGCCGCTTCGGCGGGCGCCTCGAACCGCCCAACCGGTCGCACCTGATCCTGTACGAGGGTCGCGAGCTCGACACCATCACCCAGGCCGAGACCATCGAGCACTACCCCGAGCTGCGCGAGGACCTGGACCGGTTGACCGACGCCATCGCGCTCGTCGAGGCGGTCGACCAGGTGGCCCAGGAGGGCGAGCCCAACCCGACCCTGTACCGGATGCTGACGGGCGCGCTGCGGACCCTGGCCGCCAGCGACCAACGGTCGCCGCTGCTGGTGGCGGCGTTCTACTGGAAACTGCTGGCCTTGGAGGGCGTCGCCCCGGTGCTCGACGGCTGCGTTCGCTGCGGCAACGACCGCAATGTCCCCGGCGCCGCCCCCGGCACCGAATTGGTGAGCTTCGATCCGGTGGAGGGCGGGGCCCTGTGCCGCGACCACCGCCGGGGCCCGGCCCTCGAGCCGGGCGCCCTGGACCTGATCGGTCGCATCCTGGGGGGCGACCTGGCCGCGGTGTTGCAGGAGCCCGCGGGCCGGACCAGCTCAGCGGTCAGCGCCCTCGCCACCACCGCCCTCGAAGCCCATCTCGAGCGGCGCCTGCGGACCGTGCACCTGCTGGGCCAGGGATAGCGGCCGGCAAACCCCTCTGGGCCCGGATGCCCAACCGGGTAGCCTCGGTTCTATGGCGCCGGGCATGGATGACATCGTGAGGTTGTGCAAGACGCGCGGCTTCGTCTTCCCCTCGGCTGAGATCTACGGCGGGTTCCGCTCCACCTACGACTACGGCCCGCTGGGCGTGCTGATGCTGCGCAACGTCAAAGACGCCTGGTGGCGGTCGATGGTCCAGCTCCGCCACGAAGTGGTGGGGCTCGACGCGGCCATCCTGTCCAGCCCGAAGATCTGGGAGGCGTCGGGCCACCTGGCCAACTTCACCGACCCCCTGGTCGACTGCCGCAACTGCAAGGAACGCTGGCGGGCCGACCACCTGGAGCCGGATCCGAGCGACGGGCAGGTGCACTGCCCCAACTGCGGCAGCACCGACCTCACCGAGGCCCGGGCCTTCAACTTGATGTTCAAGACCTACGTGGGTCCGGTAGAGGACGAGAGCAACGTCGCCTACCTGCGCCCGGAGACCGCCCAGGGGCACTTCGTCAACTTCCTCAACGTGCTGCAGACGTCGCGCAAGCGACCGCCGTTCGGGATCGCCCAGATCGGCAAGTCCTTTCGCAACGAGATCACCCCCGGCAACTTCGTGTTCCGCACCCGGGAGTTCGAGCAGATGGAGATGGAGTACTTCGTCCCGCCGGACGAGGCGCCCAGGTGGTTTGACTACTGGTGCCACGAGCGGCTCCAGTGGTACGTCGACCTCGGCATCCCCAAGGACATGCTGCGCCTGCGCCCGCACACCGCTGACGAGTTGTCGCACTACTCGGTGGCCACGTCCGACGTGGAGTTCCAGTTCCCGTGGGGCTGGGGCGAGCTGGAGGGGATCGCCAACCGCACGGACTTCGATCTCAAGGCCCACGCCGCGGCGCAGCGGGGAGAAGCTCGAGTACTTCGACCAGGCGACCGGCGAGCGGTACACGCCGTACGTCATCGAGCCCGCCGCCGGGGCGACCCGCACCATGATGGCGTTCCTGCTCGCGGCCTACGAGACCGACGAGATCGGCGGCGAAGCGCGCGCCGTGCTGCGGCTGCACCCCCGACTGGCGCCTTACCAGGTGGCGGTCCTGCCCTTGTCTCGCAAGGACACCCTGGTGCCGGTGGCGCGAGAGGTGCTCGACCTTCTGCAGCCGCTGGTCATGTGCGACTACGACGAGACCCAGTCCATCGGCCGCCGCTACCGCCGGCAGGACGAGATCGGCACCCCGCTGGCGGTGACCATCGACTTCGACTCCCTCGAGGATCGAGCGGTGACGGTCCGCGACCGCGACACCACCGAGCAGGTCCGGGTGCCGATCGCCGCCCTGGCCGACGAGGTCACCGGCCGCCTGGCCCGCTAGGGCGACGCCAGACCACCCCGCCGGCGACGCGCCGGCGGGGTGGCGGCCCCCCCGCCCAGCGGCCCCCCCGGCCCAGCGGCCCCCCGCTCAGCGGCCCCCCTGCTCAGCGGCTGAGCAGATTGAGGGTGTTGGCCACGTCGTCGACGAAGTACACGCCCCGATGGTGGGGTGCCAGCGCCAGGCCGAAGAGGGCGCCGGCGCCTGGCGGCGTGCCGATGTTGTCGAGCAGCCGGCTGGCGACGTGGGTGCCCTCGGGCGCGGTCTCGACGACGTTGCCGTCGCCGCTGTTGACGGTGAGGATGTCACCGTTGGGTGCCACGGCCAACCCGAGCGGTCCGTTGAGCCCGCTCTGGGCCGGGTCGGCCGCGGACACTAGCCGGCCGGTGCCCGCGCTGGAGTGGCGGACGAGGGCGTCGGGGATGGCGCGGATGGTGTTGTCCAGCGTGTCCGCGACGTACAGCGTGCCCTCTTCACTGAGGCCGACGCCGGTAGGACCGATCACCAATGCGGCGGGGTCGGTGCGCTCGGGGAAGCCGGAGCCGATCACGGTATTGCTGACCACCCGCGGCACGGCCCCGTGGAGATCGAGCTCCAAGCGGACCACGGTGCCGTGGTCGACCACTTGGCCGCCGGCGGCGACCGTGCCGTTGAGGACGTTGGTAAAGAACAGGACGGCACGCGACCCGTGCGACGCCGCGGTGAGGTCCCATGGGCCGTTTATGTCACCGCCGGCGAGAGTGGCGGCCACCTGGCCATCGCGGTTGAGGATGATCAGGGCGCCGGCGGTCGCGGTAGCCGCGGTGCCGTCCGTCGTGGGCAGACTGCCGACCACCACAAAGCCCCGGGGCAGTATGGCCAGGGCGGTGGTGAGGCCGGTCCCTCCCGCGAGTTGGGGCACCCGGGCGAACACCGTCTGGTGGCCGTCCGGGCTGATCTCGACGATGGTGGTGCCCGTCCCCTGGTTGTTGGCGGCGTCGTTGAAGTTGGAAACCAGGACGTTGCCGTGGTGGAGTCGCCCGATCGAGTCGTCGACGACGGCTACGCCGTAGGGATTGACGTCGCCGTCGCCGGGCAACGACGGCGTACTGGTGGGGACGGTCGACGCCACCGTGGTGATGTCGTCGAGGCGGCCGAGCCAGGTGGATTCGGCCCCGGCGGCGGGGGCGGCCAGCACGCCGGTGATGGCGGCGCCGGCCAGGGCGGACCAGAACAGTACGCGGGACAGTCGCATCAGGATGATTCCTTCCGTTAGGCGGGGTGGCGGTGACGGGCGGCGGCGGACGGCACGAGGGCGCCGGCGAAGATCTGGAGGACGCACAACAGCACCAGCGATCCCTCGACCAGCAGGCCCACCAGGCCGAGCATCTCGGACCAATTGCCGACGTCCCCGCGGTCGACGAACGTGGAAAACATGCGGGTGAAGGCGTACCCGCCGATCGACAGCAGGTTGACCGCCCCGACCTGGAGCCACACCGTCCGGGTGTCGCCGAGCAACAACCGGCCGGCGAGCACGATGCAGGCCACCGTCAGCACCACGAAGGCGGCGCCCAGGTACGGGGTCTGTTGCACGGTGGGGACGACCTGGCCGAAATGGATGGCGGCGACGGTCACCAGCCCCACGACGGCCACGGCTCGGGGGACGGGATCGACGGCGGAGGCGGCGCTCCGGCCGACGGGTTGGCTGCGGGCCAGGGCGGACATCTCGCGGTCGACCTCCTCGATTTGACGCATGCCCAGACCTACGACCGGCCGGCGTGGGCGGATTGCCCGGACGCCGACAATTCACCTGGGCGGGCCGGGCCGGTCCCGTCGCTGGCAGGCTCTAGGCTCGGGTCATGCCGTACGTCTACGCCTTCGATCACAAACACCGGAAGCCCCCCATGGAACTCAAGGACCTGCTGGGCGGCAAGGGGGCCAACCTGGCCGAGATGACCTCGGTCCTCCGGCTGCCGGTGCCGCCCGGCTTCACCATCAGCACCGACGCCTGCCGCGCCTACATGGCCGGCGGATGGCCGGACGGCTTGACCGGCGAGGTGGCGCGCCACGTCCGGCGGCTGGAGAAAGCGATGGAGAAAAAGTTGGGCGACGCGTCGGATCCGCTCCTCGTGAGCGTCCGGTCCGGCGCCAAGTTCTCCATGCCCGGGATGATGGACACGGTGCTCAACCTGGGGCTCAACGACGCGTCGGTGAAGGGCCTGGCCGAGCAGACCAACGACGAGCGGTTCGCCTACGACTCCTACCGCCGGTTTATCTCCATGTACGGCCGGATAGTGCTCGGCATCGACGGGGACCGCTTCGAGCACCCGTTCGAGAAGGCGAAGGCGGCGGCGGGAGTTGACAGCGACGCCGCCATCCCGGCCGGGGTCCTGCGCGACCTTTGCCAGACCTACAAGCGGGTCGTGGAAGACGCCACCGGCCATCCTTTTCCCCAAGAGCCCGATGACCAACTGCGCGGCGCCATCGAAGCGGTGTTCAAGTCCTGGAATGGCGCCCGCGCCGTGGCCTACCGAGTCCGGGAGCGCATCGCCCACGATCTGGGCACGGCCGTCAACGTCCAGACCATGGTGTTCGGCAACCGCGACGACAATTCCGGGACCGGTGTGGGCTTCACCCGCGACCCGGCCAGCGGCGAGCAGGGCGAGTACGGCGACTTCCTGATCAACGCCCAGGGCGAGGACGTGGTCGCCGGCATCCGCAACACCCTGCCATTGTCGGCGCTCAAGGACCGGTTCCCCAAGATCTTCACGGAGCTCATGGGCATCTTCGGCCGGCTCGAAGCCCACTACCGGGACATGTGCGACACCGAGTTCACCATTGATCAGGGCCGGCTGTGGATGTTGCAGACCCGGGTGGGCAAGCGCACCGGCCGGGCCGCGTTGCGCATGGCGGTGGATATGACCAAGCAGCGGGGGTGGAAGATCACCCGCGAGGAAGCGTTGCTACGGATCACCGGCGACCACCTCGACCAGGTGCTGCACCCGCAGATTTCTGGCACCGATCTGCGGGTCATCGCCACCGGGTTGGCGGCCTCGCCGGGCGCCGCGGTCGGCCAGGCGGTGTTCGACGCCACCCGGGCCCAGCAGGCCGCGGCGCGCGGCGAGCGGGTCATCCTGATCCGCAGCGAGACGTCGCCCGAGGACGTGCATGGCATGATCGCGGCACAGGGCATCCTGACGGCGCGGGGCGGACTCGTCAGCCACGCCGCGGTGGTGGCCCGAGGCTGGGGCAAGCCGGCGGTGGTGGGGGCCGAGTCGGTGCGAATTTCCGGGGAGTCGTTCACCGCCGGCGACGTGACGGTTCGCGAGGGGGACATGATCTCCATCGACGGCACCACCGGCCGGGTGGTGCTCGGCGAGGCGGAGCTCACCCTCGGCGAGGCCCCGGCCGAGTTCGACGTGTTGCTGAGTTGGGCGGACAAGGTGCGCAAGGGTCGTCTGGCCGTGCGGGCCAACGCCGACAACGGCCCCGACGCGGCCAACGCCCGCCAGTTTGGGGCCGAGGGCATCGGGCTGTGCCGGACCGAGCACATGTTCCTCGCGGACGACCGGCTGCCGATCGTGCGGCGCATGATCCTGGCCGCCACCGACAAGGAGGAGGCGGCCGCCCTGGAGGAGCTGCGGGAGGCCCAGAAGCAGGACTTCGTGGCCATCCTCGAGGCCATGGACGGTCTGCCTGTGACGGTGCGGCTGCTGGACCCGCCGCTGCACGAGTTCCTGCCCTCGGTGGAGGAGCTGCGGATCAAGAAGGCCACCAAGGGCCTGACCAAGCAGGAGGAGAAGCTGCTCGGCGCGGCGCAGGCCTGGCACGAGGTCAACCCCATGCTGGGCACCAGGGGCGTGCGCCTCGGGGTCGTCAAGCCCGGTTTGTACGCCATGCAGGTGCGGGCGCTGATGCAGGCCGCGGCGGAGCGGGTGGCGGCCGGCGGCAAGCCCCGGGTCGAGGTCATGATCCCGCTCACCGTCACCCGGGAAGAGTTGGGCCTGGCCCGGTCCTGGGTGCAGGACGCCATCGCCATCGAGACCAAGGGTGTGCGCAAGAAGCTCGACGTCACCATCGGCACCATGGTCGAGACGCCGCGCGCCGCGGTGCGGGCGGACGAGATCGCTGAGGAAGCGGACTTTTTCAGCTTCGGCACCAATGACCTGACCCAGATGACCTTCGGCTTCTCCCGCGACGACGTGGAAGGGCGCATGATGAGCGCCTACCTGGAGCAGGGCCTGCTCAAGCGCAACCCCTTCGAGACCATCGACCAGGGCGGGGTGGGCCAACTCGTCGCCGACGCCGTCACCCGGGGTCGGGGCACCAAACCGGATTTGAAGCTCGGGGTGTGCGGCGAGCACGGCGGCGACCCGGAGTCGATCGACTTCTTCTACCGGGTGGGACTGGACTACGTGTCGTGTTCTCCGTTTCGGGTGCCGATCGCCCGCCTGGCCGCGGCCCAGGCGGTGATCACCAACGGCTGACGGCTGTGACCGTCCTAAGGTCGTGACGTGGGGATCGTCGATGAGGACATAGCCAGAGTCCGAGCCGCCACGGACTTCGTGGCGGTCGCCGGCGAGCACCTGGCGTTGCGGCGCGTCGGCACCCGCTGGGTGGGCTTGTGCCCGTTCCACACCGAGAAGAGCGGGTCGTTCTCCCTCAACGCCGAGCTGGGCTTCTACTACTGCTTCGGGTGCGGGGCCAAGGGCGATGTCATCACCTTCGTGCGGGAGCTCGAGCACCTCGATTTCGTGGAGGCGGTGGAGAAGCTGTCCGCCCGGGCCGGGATCACCCTGCGCTACGACGACCAGGCCACCGGCCGGGACCATCAGCGGCGGACCCGGATCCACGAGACGTTGGATCAGGCCATCAGCTGGTATCACGAGCGGCTGTTGTCGGCGCCCGACGCCTCCGCCGCCCGCGGCTACCTGCGGAGTGAGCGGGGCTACGACGGCGACGTGGTGCGCCACTACCGGCTGGGCTGGGCGCCCGACGGCTGGGATCAGCTGGTCCGTTCGCTCGGGCTGCCCGCCGGGGCCCTGGTGGACGCCGGCCTGGCCACCGTGGACGAGTCGGGGCGCTACACGGACTTCTTCCGCGGCCGGCTGCTGTTTCCCATTTTCGAGGCGGGCGGCCGGCCGGTGGGGGCCGGCGGCCGGCTCCTGCCCGGCGGGCGGGGTCCCAAGTACAAGAACACGTCGGGCACCACCGTCTACGACAAGAGCAAGGTCCTGTACGGGCTCAACTGGGCCAAGAAGACGGTGGTCGAGACCGGCCAGGTGGTGGTGTGCGAGGGCTACACCGACGTGATCGGCCTGCAGCAGGCGGGTATCGGTGAGGCGGTGGCCACGTGCGGCACGGCTCTGGCGGACGGACACATCCGGTTGCTGACCAACTTCGCCCGTCGCATCGTGCTCGCCTACGACGCCGACGCGGCCGGGCAGGCCGCCGCGGAGCGCTACTACGAGTGGGAGCGGCGCTTCGAGGTCGACATCCGGGTGGCGGCGCTGCCGGCCGGCAGCGACCCCGCCGACCTGGCGCAGCGCGACCCGGCCGCCCTGGCCCAGGCGGTCGCCGAGGCCCGGCCCTATCTCGGCTTCCGGCTGGAGCGGCTGATGGCCCGGGCCGACCTGTCGACCCCGGAAGGCCGGGCCCGGACCGCCGCCGAGGCCATGGCGATGGTGGCCGAGCACCCCAACGAACTGGTCCGCGACCAGTACCTGATGCAGGTGGCGGACCGGTGCCGGGTGGAGCCGGCCCGGTTACGGCCGCTGGCGGCGGGGGGCGGCCAGGCGAATCCGGCTTCGGGCGGGGATGGGCGCCGGTCGGTCGCCAGCGCGCCCGCCTCCTCCTCTCCGGAGCAGGATGGCGACGCGCCCGTCCGCGTCACGGTCGGCGGGCCCGAACAGGAGGCGTTGCGCCTGGCGGTCCACCACCCCGAGGTCGTCGCCGATCGGCTGGAGCTGGCGCTGTTCGCCCACCCCCTGGCTCGGGCCTGCTTTGAGGCCTTGTCGGCGGCCACCACCCTGCACGAGGCCATCGAGGCCGCCGATCCGCAGGCCGCCGACCTGTTGCAGCGCCTCGCCGTCGAGGACACCGACGCCGACGCGGACGACGTGATGGTGCGTCTGGTGGAACGAGCCGGCCAGCGGGCCCTGGCCAGCCTCCAGGCCGAGATGCGCCAGGCCGACCCGGCCGACCAAGCCGGGTTCGTGCCCACGGTCACTTGGTGCAAGCTGACCCTCGAGATCCTCCGCGCCGAGGAGCAGGTCGACCGGACCGCCGCCTTGGAAGCCGAACAACGGTTGGTAGGCTGGCTGGCGGCCCGCGATGCGGCGGAGCGCCATACGGAGGCGACGCTTGATGAGTGAGGGGGGCTCGACACCGTTTACGTCGGCAGGAGCCCCGACGGTGGATTTCGTCGCCCTGCTGCTCCTCGGTCGAGAACGCGGTTTTCTCACCCCGGACGATCTCATCGGTGTCATGGAGTCGGTGGAGCTCACGCCGACGTTGATCAGCGCCGCCATCGGGCGGGTGCAGGCCGAGGGGATCGAGTGGCGCGACGACGAGACCGACCTGGTCGCCGACCTGGAGGACGGGTTGGATGCCGGTCCGGCCGACTTCGGCGCCGACTCGGTCGCCGATGCGGACCCGGACGACCCGATCGACGTGGAGGTCGAGCCGCTCGTCGGCGGCTATCGCCCCCTCACGGCCGAGGAACGCGAGCGAGAAGCGATCGAGGACGGCGAGGCCACCGAGGCCTTGGCTCGGTTGGCGCTCTCGGGGACCCGCCGCAGCCGGACCCGACCGGGTGTGTCCGACATGCGGATCGACCTCGACCTGTCGTCGGGCGGCAGCTCGGACCCGGTCCGCATGTACCTGAAGGAGATCGGCAAGGCCAAGCTGCTGACCGCGCCCGAAGAGGTGGTGCTCGCCCGCTGCGTGGCCCAGGGCCTGGACGCGATGCTCCGGCTCATGGACTGCGAGGAGGACTCCGCGGTCATCCAGGACCGCGAGCGGGTGGGCCGCGACGAGCGGCTCCGACGGGAAGGCCTGGCCGCCAAGCGGATCTTGGTGGAATCCAACCTGCGCCTGGTCGTCTCGATCGCCAAGCGGTACCGCAACCGAGGCATGGCCTTCCTGGACCTGATCCAGGAGGGGAATCTGGGCTTGATGCGGGCGGTCGACAAGTTCGACTACACCAAGGGCTTCAAGTTTTCCACTTACGCCACCTGGTGGATCCGCCAGGCCATCACCCGGGCCATTGCCGACCAGGCCCGCACCATCCGCATCCCGGTGCACATGGTCGACACCATCAACAAGGTGATGCGAGCCCAGCGCCAGCTGTTGCAGGACTACGGGCGCGAACCGAACGTCGACGAGGTGGCGGCCCGGGCCGAGATGACGCCCGGCCGGGTGCGGGAGATCCTCAAGGTCAGCCAGGAGACGGTCTCGCTCGAGCAGCCCATGGGAGAAGACGACTTCAGCCTCTCCGACCTGATCGAGGACGAGGCCGCCATCGCCCCTTCCGAGGCCGCCGCCCGGGCCATGCTCAACGAAGCCGTCAACCAGGCGCTCTCGGAGCTGTCGGAGCGGGAGCGGCGGGTGGTGCGGCTCCGCTTCGGGCTCGACGACGGCGAGATGCGCACCCTCGAAGAGGTGGGCCGGGAGTTCGGGGTGACCCGGGAGCGAATCCGCCAGATCGAGTCCAAGACGCTGGCGAAGCTGCGCCACCCCATGCACAGCGGCCACCTCCGCGACTACCTCGAAGACGAGTAGCGGAGGTGCTCCGCCGCCATCGGAGCTGCTCCGGGGCTGGGACTCGAACCCAGAACCATTGGCTTAACAGGCCACCGCTCTGCCGATTGAGCTACCCCGGATTGCGGGCCTGAGGTTAGCAAAGCCTCGATCAGGCCCATGATGGCTCGGTGGGTCGCAGCGCAGCAGTACACGACGTAGGCGCAGCCGTGCTCGTGCTTGGCTTTCCGGATGGTGGCGTCGGGAACCGCCCGGTAGCCGACCCGGAACTGGCTGAGCGGGATGCCGGTCACCCCCGACCAGTAGGCCTGGGCGGCATCGAGGTCGAGCCCCTCGTGCAGGTACACCCGCATCGTCAGCCGGGACTCGTCGATCTCGAAGCACTGGCGCAACCAGGCGCAGAAGAAGACGGTCATGCGGGGATCGCTGTTGGCGAACACGACCATGCCATCCCGTTTCGCCCCTTCGCCGGCGTACAGCGCCGCCCCGGCGGCGAGGAACGCGTGTGCACTCAGGTTGCCGATGCGGGCCGCGCCCTCGACGCGGAGGGCCTCGATCTCGGCCGACTTACGTCGCTGCAGGACATTCGGCCCGCGCCGACGGGCTCGCCGGCGGGGGAGCGGCTCGAACTCGACGTCTCGGGCCCACAACGACACGGACGACTTGGCCACCCCGAGCTCCTGGGCGATGTCAGCGAGAGTGTGGCCGGCTGCCCGCAGCTGGCGAGCCGCTTCCTGTTCGTAGAGCTTTCCTCGGTATCCCATGTCATCTCAGGCTACGAACATATGTTCGGGTGGTCAAGGGTCGAGCCAGGCTTGCCGCTGACCCTGGGCTGAGGGCTGGCGACACCCTGAGCCGCTTCGGTCGGCCCGGTAGTGTGACCTGCTCCGGGCCCGTAGCTCAGTGGTCAGAGCGGGGGACTCATAATCCTTTGGTCGCAGGTTCGATCCCTGCCGGGCCCACATCGCATTGGCGTCATCTCCGACCCGCACTACGAGATCGTCAACCGGGACGAGATTCATCCCTGCGTTGTCAGTTGGCTTGGACGACGATCGTCCCGAGCATGAACGGGTGGACGCTGCACTGGTAGTGGTAGGTCCCGGGGGTGGAAAACCGGTAGTCGTAGTCGCCGGTGGCCTGAAGCGCGGAGTGAAGCGGTCCCGGTCCGACGCTGACGACGTCGTGTGCGATGCCGTTGTCCTCCCATTTCCAGTCGACGGTGGTCCCTACTGGCACGGTGACGACCGCAGGGTTGAACGCCACACCGCGGAGCACGACCACCGTGGCGCCACGTTGGTTGGGCGTGTACGTCGGAACGGTGTGGGCGGAGCAGGCGGTGACCGTCAAGCAGCCGAGGATGCCAGCCAGTTTCGACCAGGTCGGAGCGAGGGATTTACGAGCAGCAGCCCCTCGATCCAGGCCGAGGACGCGTGGGGACGTCACGTCAGTCGCCCGTCCAGCATCCCATGATGACGGCGGCCACGATCTCGGCGTCGTCGGCGCGAAATGCCTGGGGGGACCCGAACTCGGGCGGTAGCCGGCTGACGTCGACGTCGAGGACTTTGTAGTCCTTGCGGATGACGACCGAGCCGTTCGGGGCGGCGAAGCCGCCCTGGCCGAGACGCGGCAGAAGTCGTTTCTCGCCGAGTTGGGTTTTGAGGGCGTTGTAGTAGTTGGTGGTGGTGGCGGCGTTGACGAGTTCTTTGACGGACAGGGTGAGCGTGCCGAACGGGTAGACGTAGGCGCAGGAGTAGAGGTGCGCGACCCAGGTGGATGTCACCGGTTGGATGGGGCGCCGACCGATCTCTTGAGCGATCTCGATCTGGGCTGCGGGCAGGCAGATCATCTTGGCCGACACCGACGGGTTCAATCCCGCCGGTTGGGGGACGTGCGAGGTGGTTCCTGCCACCGATGCAGTCGACCCGCACGCGCCGACCAACAGGGCGAAGGACAGGATCGGCAGCAGGACCTTGGGCTGCAGGAATGTCACGGTTGCGCTCTTCGGGTCACGGGGGCGCAGACGGCAGGTCGGGTGGGGTGAGGAGGCGGAGGTCGGGCCAGCGGTCTGGTTCGTCGAGGTCCAACGGGTCGTCGGGGTTGTCGTCCTCGGCGTCGAGGAGACGCTGACCGATGATGAAGGCGCTGACGGCGGTTCCGAGGCCGACGCCGAGGGCGATGACGATGGTGAGCCGGTCGAGCCAGATGCCCCAGGCGAAGGGCGCCTGCGAGCGATAGAGGGTGGCGAAGTCGGCGAGCCCGGTGGTCAGGCTGATGCAGATCCCGGCGAACGCCGCCGCCAGGTAGCCGCCGGCTCCGGGGCGGCGCAGGTTCCTGATCGCGATGAGGGCGAAGATCCATCCGATGAAGGAGTAGAAGCTGCCGCGCCCGAAGGCCAGTGCCTTGGTGCCGAGCCCGCCCACCGCGGTGGAGGCGATGCCGATGGTGTGCACCAGGTCGCTTCCGAGCAGCAGCACCAGGGCGACGGTCAGGAGAGCGGCCCACCGGCGGGCGCGGATGATCAGACTGGTGAGGATCGCCAGGGCGATGGCCGCGAGTATGGAGGGCAGCGGGTTGGGTCCGGGGACCCAGGTCAGCGAGCCGGTGACGACGGCCGCGATTGCGCCTTGGCGGAGTTGGATGTGCCAGTCCGGGGTGAGCTGGAACCTCCGGTGCGAATCGGCTCGGATCGGTGCCGGGATCTGCCCGCCCATCCAGTGGGTGCGGTGGTCGTGGAAGACGACGGAGTGGGCGTGGGAGATTTGCTGCCATTGCGGCGGGGTGGCCGGGTTGTCGGAGGCTACCGCCGGGATGGGGGTGGTGCCCTGCCGGGTCCGGTTGAGGTAGGTGGCAGGGGAGCGCAGGTTCTCGAACGCGCCCGACGGCCCGACGCGCAAGTAGGGCTCTCCGTTGTAGCCGAGCACGATGAGATCGGGGCCGCTGTTGGTGAGCTCGATGTAGTTGCCGAGCTGGACGGCGGTGACGGTGACTCCGGGGAGCGCAGGCGTGACCGACAGGACCTTCGTCATCCAGTTGCTGCTGCTGATGCCCGACACGCTGTGAGCGGAGGCCGACGGGGCGGCCGCGGTGAGGCCCGCCATGGCTGCGGCAAAGAAAAGCAGAGCGCGACCCGCCCGGGCGAGCGCGGCGCGGGTGCGGACCCCATGGCGAGGTCCATCCTGTACGCCATGTGGCCGCCCTGCCGGTGTCGGTTGGATCGCGTCGACGTGGAGAAGCTCAGCGGAGGTCATTGGCCTCCAACCTTGACCGGGATTGCGGGAATGACACCCCAGTAGTCGCCGGTCGGGCCGTTTTGGTTCCCCGCATCAAAGCGGACCCGGTCGGGAACTTTGCGAACGACCGGGGCGACTACCGAGGCATGACCTGTGCCTTCTATCGCGATGCGCTGTCCGCTCGGGCGGATGGCGAGTTGGCCGCTTCGGAGGCGGGGGCCCTGGAGCGTCATTTGGGGGAATGTGAGGCCTGCCGGTGCTGGGCCGACGCGGTCGACGCCATGGCCCGATGGTCGCGGCTGGCGGCCCGCGACGCAACGTCTGATCTCAGCCCGTCCATCGTGCGCGCCCTGGATGACCAGGCGTACCGTCGCCGCATGGTGGCGGGCGGACCGGCTGCGCCGCGTCGGCCGTCGCGGTCCGCGACGGCCGCCGGGCCGCCTGGCTGGCGTCACCGCTGGGGGTGGGCCGTATGGGGTTGGCTCTGGTCGGGCTGATCCAGTTGTGCTACGCCGTCCCCGGCCTGCTCGGCGACGACAACGGGGCGCCGGTGCATATCGCCCGCGAGCAAGGCAGCTGGGGGTTGGCGCTGGCCTTCGCCTTGCTGATGGCCGCCTGGCGGCCCCGCCACGTGGACGGTCTGATCCCCTTCGTGGCGGCCCTGGCGTTGGGGTTGGCCACCACCGCGGCCCTCGACCTGGCGGCCGGCAACACCAGCTCGGTCCGCGAGGTCTCGCACGTCGCCGCCATCATCGGCGTCGGCCTGCTGTGGTCGATCCGATCCATGACCCGCCCGGGAAGCACCTGGCGGTGGCCCGGGCGCTCATCGGCGGCTGCGGATCGCTTGAGCCGTCGCCTCGCCCGTCGCTTGGTCATCGCCGTGGCCGCGGCGATGGTGGCGCTGGCCGGGCTGGCCGCACCCGCCCTGGCCCATGCCGTCCTCGAGTTCACCCAGCCCACCGATGGCGCCATTCTGGCCGGCGGGCCCACCCGGGTGGTGATGGGCTTCGACGAGGCGGTCGAGCTACCGCTCGGTTCGGTGGCCGTCTACGACAGCTCCGGCCATCGAGTCGACCAGGGACTGGCCTACCACCCCTCCGGGCGGGCCAGCGAGGTCGCCACCAACCTGCCCGGGCATCTGCGGTCGGGAGGTTACGTGGTGACGTGGCGGGTCATCTCTGCCGATTCGCATCCCGTGCACGGCGCGTTCACGTTCCAGGTTGGTCCCGGCGGATCAGCCGCGACCACCCAGAAAGAGGCCGCCAGCCTCCTCAACGCCCAGCGCGGCGCCCGGTCGGTCGGGGTGTTGTTCGGGATCGACCGGGCGGTCGGCTACGGGTCGGTGGCGCTGGTGGTGGGCGCCGGGTTGCTGCTGGCCGTGGCCTGGCCGGACGGGCGCGAGGAGCTCGCGGTCCGGCGGCTGCTGTGGGGGTCGTTCGCTGTGGCTGTCCTCACGACCGCAGGTGCCCTCCTGCTGCAAGGTCCATACGGTGCCGCTCTTCCCTTGAGTGCCGCGGTCAAGCCGACCGTGGTGTCCTCGGTGTTGGCCACCCGGTTCGGGCACCTCTACCTGGCCCGGGCCGTGGCCCTGATCGTGCTCGTCGGCCCGCTGCTGTGGATCCTGACCAGACGCCGGCCGCCATCTGACGTCCCTAGCTGGTGGGCCCCGACCGCAGTGGTCGCCGCCATCGGGGTGTTGGTGACCCCAGGGCTCGCCGACCACGCCGCCACCGGCCAGCTCGTCCCGCTTTCGGTCACCTTCGACCTCGTGCATCTCGCCGCGGTGTCGGTCTGGGTCGGGGGTCTCGCCCTGCTGACGATTCTCGGGCTGCGCGCCCGGAATGGCCAGCGAGTCGCGGCCGAGGTCCTTCCTCGTTTCTCGCAATGGGCGCTCGGCGCGGTGCTTGCCATCGCCATCAGCGGCGGCTTCGCGGCCTGGCGCGAAATCGGTTCGCTCGACAACGTCACTACCACCACCTATGGGCGTCTGGTGCTGGCCAAAACCGTGCTGTTCACCACTGTCGTGCTCGTCGCCACCACCAGCCGTCGCCTCACCCACCACAGCCTCGCCATCCCCTTTCTCAGCCGAAGGTCGCCGCCCGCCCAACCGGTCGTCCCGGTCCGGGCGGACCTGTCGCTGGGACCCGGCGCGGCCGCGGCGACGACGAGGCGCCACGGTGGACCCGGCAGGCGACGGCAGCGTTTGCGCCAGGCGATGGGTGCGGAGCTGACGCTGGCAGCCGCGGCGCTGTCCCTCGCCGCCATCTTGGTCAACGTCCAGCCGGCGCGCCAAGCCGCCAACCAACCGTTCTCGACCGAAGTCCACGCCGGCGCGAACGTCCTGGTCGATCTGGTCCTCGACCACACCCGAGCCGGCCCCAACACCCTCCACTTCTACACCCTGTCCCCGGCCGGGACCCGGCTACCGGTTCCCGAGGTTGACGCCACCGTGAGCCGGGCCCAGAACGGGATCAACAACCTGCCCGTCAACCTCCAGCTCGCTGGACCCGGGCACTTCATCTCCACCGGCCTCGACCTTCCCATCCCCGGCGCCTGGACGTTGCGGCTCACCGTGCGCACCGACGCCATCGACGAGTACTACGCGCCCCCCGTCACCCTCCATCTCCACTGACAACCCCGACCCCGGCGCCCGGCGCCGCACCAAAAGGAGCAAACCTCACATGATCCGCAAACTGCTGGCCGGAACGGCCGTCAGCGTCACCATCATCATCGGCAGCGCCGGTTCGGCCTTCGCCCACGTGACCGTGGACCCCTCGACCGCCGTCCAGGGCAGCGAGATCACGCTCGGTTTCCGGGTCCCCAACGAGGAACCGAACGCCGGCACCACCAAAATCCAGATCTTCTTCCCCAGCGACCATCCTGTTCTCGGCGTCGACCCCCAAAGCGTGCCCGGCTGGCACGACACCATCCACACCGCCAACCTGAACCCGCCGATCAAAACCGACGATGGCCTGCTCACGAGTTATGTCAGCGAGGTCGACTGGACCGGTGGTCCCATCCAGCCCGGCCACTTCCAGGAGTTCTACGTCTTGGCCCAGAGCCTGCCCACCGGGACCAACCAGATCGCGTTCAAGGCCCTGCAAACCTACGCCGACGGCAACATCGTCCGCTGGATCGACCCGATCACAAGTGGCAACCCGAGCCCGGCTCATCCCACCCCCACCCTCACCCTCACCGCCGGGGTGGCGGCGACCGCCGGATCAAGCCCCGCGGCCTCGGTCCCGGCCGCAGCCGCGGCCAGCCCGGGCAGTGTGTCCACGGCGAAGACCCTGGGCATCGTCGGGCTGGTGGTCGGCGCCCTCGGGCTGGTCACCGCCGCCTGGGCGCTGTTCGCCCTCCGCCGGGTTCGCCAACCCGCCAGCTGAGCTTGACTATCACCCGTCCGACACCGCGCCCTCACCAGCCGCACCGCCCGCCAGGCTGTCCAGCAGTACGGCTCGGGCGCACGACACCCGGGAGCGGACCGTGCCGACCGGGCAACCCAGCACCCGCGCCGCATCGGCGTAGCTGTAACCCAAGACCTGCGTGACCACGAACGCCGCCCGACGATCCGCGTCAAGGACATCCAGATAGGACGCCCACTCCGCCCCGCTCGACGACCCCGCCTCGACAATCGGCTCGCGGACCAGCCGACCATGCAGCCGGGCCCGTCGCCCTTCCCGGCGTAGCTCATCGGCGACCACCCGCCGGGCGATGCTCAACAGCCAGGTCATCACGCTCGAATCGCCCCGAAAGCGCGCCAAGCTGGGAATCGCCCGCAAGTAGGTCTCCTGCGTCAGGTCCGCCGCTCGGGACCGATCCGCGAGATGGGCGCAGAACCGCCACACATCCCCCTGCGTGCCCTCGATCAGCAGCTCCAAGGCCCGCCGATCACCCGCCCTCGCCGCTAACGCCAGTTGATCGCGCTCGTCACTTTCGATAACGGCCGCACTGTCCGACCGACGCTCGACGTTGCCGGGCGGCGCAAACCAGCCACGGCGGCGCTCACCGGCCGCCATCGGCCGCACTTTCCGCTTCGGCCAGCCCGGCGCCGAGGGCCATCAGATCCACAGCAACAGAAACCTACGGCCAACAGTGCCCCCGACGAAAGTCGGGAACTTTCCGGGCCGCACGGGCGACTGCTCACATCGTGCACCGCAACCAGAACCGGGCAGCGGGCGCTGTGGTCGCGGTCGCGGTCAGCGCACTCGTGCTCGCCGGCAGCCTGGCCGGCTGCGGCTCCGACCCGCCCGCGCCGCCCGCCCAATCGCTGGGATCGGTGTTCCCCGCCGGGCACCCGGTGCCAGCCACCCCTCTCGTCGACCAGAACAACCAGCCGATGACCCTCCAGTCCTTCCGCGGCAAATACGTGGTGCTGGCGCAGTTCCTCACCCTCTGCCAAGACGAGTGCCCACTCACCACCGGCACCTTCCAAACCCTCCAACTCTCGGCGCAGCGGGCCGGGCTGGGGGACAAGGTGGCGTTCGTGGAGGCCACCGTCGACCCGGGCCGGGACAGCCCGGCTCGCCTCCACGCCTACCAAACCGAGTTCGGCGCCACCTGGACGTTGCTCACCGGAAACCCTACGGACATCGCCGCCCTGTGGAAGCATTTCGGCATCTACTACCACCAGGTTCCGGAGGACAAGCCGCCCGGCATCGACTGGTGGACCCACAAGCCGCTGACGTACGACGTCGTCCACACCAACGGGTTCATCCTCATCGACCCGACCGGCAACGAACGGTTCATCACCGGCGCCCTTCCGTACCTCCACGGCCAACTCCCAGCCAACCTGCGAGGGCTCCTCAACAGTGAGGGCCTGGACCACCTGCAGAACGGTATCCCCGGCAACAGCTACACAATCCCGCAAGCCCTGGCCGCCCTGTCCTGGCTGGTCGGGCGGCACATCCCCCTCGCCACCGGCTGAACCCATATGACCGCCCCACCTCTCTTGCCGACGCCGCCGGCTGCCCAAGGAGCCCCCAGGTGAGCAAACCCCGGCGGGCCACCCCGCCCCGCAAGGACAACACTACGATCCCACCCAGAGCCAGCCAGAGGGGTCATCCCCGGGCCGGAGCGGCCAACCGGCCACCCCGTAGCCCCAACCCTCGGGCATCCCGCGCCCAGCGGGCTCGGCGACGGCGACACGCCTGGGCGGCCGCCGCCGTGGTCGCGGTACTGGCCATCGTGGGCGTCGTCGCCGGCGTGGGACTGTCTTCCGGCGGTGCCGCCGCCGCTCCCCGGACGCCCGTGCCCGCGGCGCTGGCCAACTCGCTCACCCACGTGCCCTTGGGCAACCTCGTCGCGGTGTCGGCTCGAGTCGGGCAACTGCAGCCCGCCCGAGGCCTCACCGGCAACCCGCTCACCGCCGCCGGCAAACCCGAACTGCTGTACATCGGAGCCGAGTTCTGTCCCATCTGCGCGGCCGAGCGCTGGCCCCTGGTGGTAGCCCTGTCCCACTTCGGCACATTTTCCAACCTGGCGCAGACCCGCTCCGCGGTGCGTGACGGCAACATCGCCACCTTCAGCTTCTACGGGTCGAGCTTTGCCAGCCCGTACCTCACCTTCACTCCCGTCGAGACGACCACCAACCAGCCGCAGGGCAACTACTACAAACCCCTCGAGCAACCCACCCCGGTCCAGACTTCGTTGTGGACGACCCTGCTGGGCGGCCAGCAGTCGTTCCCGTTCATCGACATCGGCGGCAAATACCTGCTCACCACCAGCCAGTACTCCGCGGCCACCCTCGAGGGTCTGAGCTTCACCGGCATCGCCAACGCCGTCGCCAGTAACAGCAACCCCGTCGGCGTCGACATCAACGCTTCCGCCGCCGCCCTCATCAAGTACATCTGCGGCGTGACGGGCAACCAGCCGGCCGCGACCTGCGGGGCAGTCGCCAGCGTCAACGCGCCCGTAGCCGCGACCTCAGCCGGGCCGTCCTCCTCGGCAGGGTGAACCCCCCATCCCCGTCTGGCCAGCTCGCGTGGGAATGGGCCTGTGTGGCCTCGGTTTGGCGCTGTCCGGCTACCTCACCTTCGAGCACTACACCTCCTCGACGTCGCTGAGCTGTCCTGCCGGCGGCGGCATCGTCAACTGCCTCAAGGTCACCACCAGCCAGTACGCCACCATCCACCGCGTCCCTGTCGCCGTCCTCGGCCTGCTCTTCTTCGCCGTCATGGCCCCCCTCCAAACGGGCCGCGCCTGGTCCGCCCGATCGGGCCTTGTCCGCTTCGGCCGGTTGCTCTGGTCGCTCGTCGGCGTAGCCACGGCCATCTGGCTCCTCTATGCCGAGCTGTTCAAACTTGACGCCATCTGCTTGTGGTGCACCGCGGTCCACGCCGTCACCCTCGTCCTCTTCTCGGCCACCGCTTTCGGCACCTCGGTCACCGCCATCGACACGCCGGAGGGGAGCGAATGATCCGCCCAGTGCCTTAGCCGTAGACGGTGAAGGTGAACGTTCGAATGACCTCGGTGATGGGATCCGTCAACACCGTGACCTGTAGTTGCCAGCGGCCGGCAAGGGGTACCACCACGTTGCCGGCCACCCACGAGCCGGTGAACTGGTGGACCAGCGGCACGGAGATGGGCCCGATCTTGCGGCTCGGGAGGGAGAGCTCGGCGGTCACCTGGAGGACGTCGACGGGCGCGGTGGCCCGGTTGGTCAACTGCACGGCGAGGTGGGCGCTTCCGGGCACCAACGGGTAGAAGGCCACCGACAGCAGGTCCGACCCCGCAGTCGTCCGGTGGGTGAAGGCGCGCGCCGAAGCGGCCACTTGTTCCGCCTGGGGTGGAGCGGCATCGACGAGTGCGCCCGTGAGCACTACGACGCCGATGCCGATGACCGCCTCGAAGGCCAGCCAACGCCGGAATCGGGGCGCCGAGGGGCGGCTGTTCCCATCCACGCCACCGGCGCCTTCGGCCACGACACCCGATGCGGTGGCGGCTCCCGGACCGATGGCCCGGGCGACGGGAGCGGCGGTCGGCGGCCCGAGCGGTCCCAGCCGGTGCCGGACCCAACGTCGGCTGTACCAGCCCGCTTCGACCGCGGCGGCCACCAGGGTGACCTTCAGCAACAGGATGGTCCCGTAGTCGGTGGTGGAGAGCTCGTTCCACGAGCCAACCTGCCGCCAGGCTTGGAAGACCCCCGAGGCGACGATGAGGGCGACGGAGATCGCCGCGGTGGCGGAGAATCGTCGTATGACGCCGCCCAACTCGCCGTCGTCGACAGCGCCGCGAGGGCCCAGCACCGCGGCCAGCACGATCAGGCCGCCGACCCACACCGACCCGGCCGCCACGTGCACCAGGTCCGCGATGAATCCGAACGGCTCCCAGCGTCCGGTGGTGGCGTGACTGGACAGGCTGAGCGAAACGATCAACCCGCCGCACCCGACCAGGACGGCAATCAGCCATGGCGCGGGCATCACCCCACGCCTCGGGGCCCGATGACCCTGGGCGACCAGACCGGCGGCCACGCCGGCCAGCACCACCAGGACCGCCCCGATGCGGACGGCGGCGCCGGTGCCGAAGCTGGAGTGCACCACCGGCGACAGGACCTGGGACTGGAAGGCGTCGGTCAGGGGCTTCCCCGCGTCGTACGGGCCTTGGGCCAGCACCGCGGCCGCGCTCGCCACCGCGGCCGCGCCCGCCGCGACCAGCAGTGCGACGCTCACCCGCCCCCGCCGGAGCCCGCCTGGCCAGCCGACGAGCAGCGCCGCCGCTCCCACGGCGACGATGACCGCCAGCAGGATCAAGGTGCGGAGGGCGCCGGTGAGCAACCCGATGGCGCGGCTGGGATGGCGGGCCGAGAGGAGGTGTTGCTCCAGGGCGCCCACGTTGGCGCCGGCACTGGCACTGCCGACCGAGAAGGTGAACGCCCCTTGCACCGGGTGGGTATCCGCCGAGATGACGCGCCAGCTGACGACGTAGGTTCCTTTCACCGCGGCCGGTAACGCCACTTCCACTTGGTCGCTACGACCAGCCGGATGGCCTACCGGGCCCGTCACCAACCGTTGCCCGTCGGCGGCGTAGATCTCGATGGCGGTCGGGGGAGCTTGCACCGCCTCGCCGAAGGTGAGGACGACATCCGCAGGTGGTGTCGCCACGGTGGTCCCATTGGCCGGCGAGGTTCCCAGCAGCTGGGCGTGAGCGAACGCGGGGGCGGCGTACCCGACGACGCCGCCCAGGATCACCGAGCCGGCAACCGCCGCCCGGACCAGGAAGCGGGACCTCCTCACCCCGGCTGGGTCGCGGCCTGGTCGGCTCCCAGTACCGGCGCGCCCATCTCTTCGTCGGGGTTGAGCTCGTCGCCGCTACCGTCCCACGCCGCGTACACCGCGAACATGGCGCCGATGGTCGCCAATCCGACCCCTCCCCACAGCATGGCCGCGCCCGAGTGGGTGCCGGCGAGGGTGTAGATGGGTGCCACTGGTGTCGTCCGGGTGAGCAGCAGCACACCGAGGACCGATGCCGACAGTGCCCCGCCGGCCAGGAGGAGCAGTCGCCAGGCCGGACTGTTGGCCGCGACAACCCAGTCCGCCCCGAGCAGGGCCCGCCAGAACAGGACGGCTACTGCGAGGCAGGCCAGGTTGACCAGATCGAGGAGCCACACGTGCCGCATGGACGCCGCCAGGGCCGGGGTCAAGAAGAACGCCAGCAGGCCGCCGTAGAAGAGGAGAAAGACGGTGGTGGGATGACTGACCGCCCTCGCCGGGCCGGCGTATACCGCGGTCAGTAGTCGGTCCTGGCGCCTCTGGCTGCCGGTAGCCATCGCCAGTTCGAGCGGGGCACCGAGGACCAGCAGCAGCGGCGCCAGGACGAGGAGAAAGAGCTTCTGCACCACCGCCATCGGGAACGAGATATAGGGGAGCATCGCCACCGACGACTGGAAGGCCAGTTCGGTGACCACCAGGCCCGAGAGAAACGAGCCGGTTCGCCGACCCGGCCACCACAGGCCCGCGTCGGCGAGATCCCTGCTGGCCTGGAAGTACCAGAACGCGGCCAGGATCAAGCCGGCCAGGACCGCGCAGGTAAACGGGCTGATCAGCCAGTACCGGATCAGGGTGTGCAGGTCGATCCGGATCGGCGCCATGTTGCCGGGGCCCATGCCGCGCATGGCGCCAGTCTGCTGCTCCAATGGCGATCGCGGTAGTCGGCGAAGCGACGGGGGTACCGTCAGGCCGATGATCGAGCCGCTCCACAAAGGCGAGGCCTACCCGGCCCGGCTGCCGCCGGTGCGAATCCAGTGGCGCCGCGTGCGCCGCCCCGGCCGCTTGGCGATCGTCGTCGGCCCGCTCGTCGTGGTGGCAGCCCTGTTCGCCGCCAATGTGCGCGCCGGGGTGGTGGGCGCGGTCATGGTGGGCGGCGTCGGGGCGGCCAGCGCCCTCTATGTCAAGAACAAGACCGACCGCCACAACGCCGCGGTGGACCGCGGCGAGATCGCCGTGGTCGACGACCCGCAGCTGCGGGCGGCGACGATCGCGGCGCTCCCGTCGGCGACGCTCGATCGGTTGGCCGGGCTGGGCTATCCGGCGGCGGACATCGGCGAGGTGACCGCCTTCGCCGGCGGCTGGATCGTCAAACGGCGCAACCGGCACGACGTGTCCGTGGTGGTGGGCGACGACGGCGGCCAGGCCTTCTTCGACCCCCGTTGGGTCGACGATCTGCGGGCCGCCGCCGAATACCGGGCCGGCCGAGGGCGCGAGCCGGCGCCGCCCGCCCACGGCGCGTAGAGCCCAGGTCCGTCGTGCGGCAAGCTGGGCCGGTGCGTAACCCGATGTTCGTACCCGATGACCACCTGGCGTCGCTGATCTTCGACTACTGCCGGTGGCGGCTGGCACTCGACCCGGTCGATCTGGACTTCCCCGGCGAGAAGGCGGTCCTCGACAAGGCCCTGGAAGGCGTCCTGGGGTCGCAGCCCCAGGATCCCGCTGCGGTGCTCCGGCTGTTCTCCGAGCAGTTAGCCCCGGCGGTGATCTCCTGCGACAGCCCCCGCTTCCTGGCCTTCATCCCCGCGGCCCCGACCAAGGCGTCCTTGCTGTTCGACATGGTGGTGTCCTGCTCGTCGCTGCAGGGCACGTCGTGGCTGGAGGCGGCCGGTGCGGTGTCGGCCGAGAACCAGACCTTGCGGCTGCTGGCCGACATGGCCGGGCTTCCGGCCTCCGCCGGAGGATGCTTTGTCTCGGGCGGAAGCGCCGCCAACCTGTCCGCCCTGGTGGTGGCGCGCGAGGCGGGCCGACACCGGTTGGGCGAACGCGGCGATGGTCGCCTCCGGGCCGCCGTGAGCGACCAGGCCCACTCCTCGATCGGCAACGCCCTGCGGGTGATCGGCATGGAACCGCTCGTGGTCCACACCGAGGATCACCGGCTGACCGGCGTCGCCCTCCAGGCCGCGTTGGCGACCGATCCCGAGCCGGATTCCGTCGTCGCCGTGGCCGCCACCGCGGGGACGACCAACGCCGGGATCGTTGACGACCTGGCCGGTATCGCCGAGGTGGCGGAGGAATACCGGCTGTGGCTGCACGTCGACGCCGCCTATGGCGGGGCGGCGCTGTTCGCGCCGTCGGCCCGGTCCCGCTTTGCCGGAGTGGAGCGGGCCGACTCGTTTGTTGTCGACCCGCACAAGTGGCTGTTCGCCCCGTTCGACTGCGCCGCGCTGATCTACCGGCACCCGCACCTGGCGCGCGCCGTGCACACCCAGGACGCCAGCTATCTCGACGTGCTCCACACGGAGGCGCCGGACGAGTGGAATCCGAGCGACTACGCCTACCATCTCACCCGGCGAGCGAGGGGATTGCCGCTGTGGTTTTCGCTGGCGGTCAACGGGACCGATGCCTACCGCGACGCGGTGGAGACGGCGCTGGACCTGGCCCGCCAGACCGCCGATCGCATCGAGCAGGTCGACTCCCTCGAGCTGGTCCGCCGGCCGGAGCTCTCCGTGGTCCTGTACCGCCGGCGGGGGTGGGCGGCGGAGGACTACCACGCCTGGTCGGCGAAGCTGCTCGCCGATCAGATCGGCTTCGTCACCCCGACCAAGTGGGAGGGTGAAACGGTGGGCAGACTGGCGTTCCTCCATCCCCACACCACCATGGAGATCGTCGAGGAGATATTGGCCACCATGGGCTGACCGAGCTACTGACGGGCCCAGCTCCACGGGTAGTCGGGGTCGGCCACCGTCCGGGCTGCGGACCCGATCGCCAGCGGGGCGAAGGTGTCGATCATCACCGCCGTCTCGTCGGTGCGGGTGGCGGACACCGCCGCCTCCACGCTGCCTGGCTGCGGGCCGTGCACGAACCCCGCCGGATGGAGGGTCAGGGAACCGACTTCGATCCCGACGCCGCGCCGGCTCATGAAGTCGCCGTCGACATAGAAGAGCACCTCGTCGGAGTCCACGTTGGCGTGGTGGTAGGGGACCTTGATGGACTCCGGGTCGAAGTCATACGGCCGGGGCACGAAGCTGCACACCACGAACCCGGGCCCGGCGAACGTCTGATGGACGGGAGGGGGCTGGTGGATGCGGCCGACGATGGGTTCGAAATCGCGGATCGACAGCGCAAACGGGTAGGCGCACCCGTCCCAGCCGACCACGTCGAAGGGGTGATGGGCGTGACAGTGCTGCGACCAACCGTGGCGGGTGCGGACCAGCACCGGTACCGGGCCGTCGTGGTCGACGACGAGCGGCCCGTCGGGGGGCCGCAGGTCCCGCTCCGAGTAGGGCGCCCCTTCGCGCAGCTGACCGGTCTCGGTCAGGTAGCGAGCCGGGAGCCCGACGTGGCCGGTGGCTTCGAGCACCAGGGCCCGGACCGCGCTCCCTTCGGCGAGGACCCAGCGGTGGGTCGTCGAGGCCGGAATGACCACGTAGTCGCCCGGGCCCACCGGGAGCGAACCGAACACCGACTCCAGGGTCGCCTCGCCGGCCAGCAGGTACACCACCTCGTCGCCGGCTGCGTTGCGGTACAGGTCGCTGCTGGCCTCGGCGTTGACCCAGGCGATGGTGACGCTGGCGTTTCCGAGCAGCACCTGGCGCCCCGTCACCAGATCGCCGCCGCCGGGAAGGTGGGCGGCTCGCAGATGCCAGGGCAGGAGCGGCTCGTTGGCGGCCAGCGGGCCGCGCTCCACCCGAACGGGCTCCACTCCGGTGATGGCGCTGGGGGAGTGCAGGTGGTACAAGAGGCTCGACGCGCCACGGAAGCCGTCCTCGCCCATCAACTCCTCCGCCAGCCGCTGCCCGTCGGCGCCGCGGTGCCAGATGTGTCGTTTGCGGGGCACGTCGCCGACGCGTACGTAATAGCTCATGGTGCCTACAGATTGCCGCGGCGGGCCTGCTCGCGTTCGATCGCCTCGAACAGCGCTTTGAAATTTCCCTCCCCGAACCCGGTGGCCCCCTCCCGCTGGATGATCTCGATGAAGAGAGTGGGCCGATCGGTCACCGTCTCGGTGAAGATCTGCAACAGGTAGCCACCCGTGTCGACGTCCACCTCGATATCGAGGCGCTGCAAGTCGGCCCACGGCAGATCGAACCCCGCCACCCGCCGCTTGGCGTCCTCGTAGTAGGCCTCGGGCATCGCCAGGAACCGAACCCCGCGCGTTCGCATCGCACTCACCGCGGTGACGATGTCGGGGGTGGCCAGGGCGATGTGCTGGACCCCGGGCCCGCGGTACGCATCCAGGTACTCCTCGATCTGGCTCTTCCTGAGGCCCGGGGCCGGCTCGTTGATGGGCATGACGATGCCTTTACCGTTGTGCACGACCGTCGAGCGCAACGCCGAGTACTGCGTCGAGATCTGGTCGGCGTCGAAGTGGCGCATCTCGGAGAATCCGAGCACGTCGCGGTACCAGCCGACCCATTCGTCCAGGCGACCAGCTTCGACGTTGCCGACGACGTGGTCGATGGCGGTCGACCCGACCGGGTCGCCGGCGGGGGGCGGCGGCAGGCGGTCGGTGGCGAAGCCGGGACCCCACTCGCCGGCCCGGCCCGACCGCTCGACGAACAGGTGGCGGGTCTCGCCGTAGGTGGCGATGGCAGCGGTCGTGACCGATCCGGCGTCCCCATTGACGCTGGTGGGCTCGGCCACGACCGGTGCCCCCTTCGCGGCTGCCAGTGCTGCCGTGGCTACAGCATCGTCCACCCGCCAGGCCAGATGGCGGATCCCGTCGCCGTGCTGCAGCACGTGGCGCCCGACCTCGCTGTCCGGGCCCAGGCCGGCGGTGACGACAAAACGGACATCACCCTGAGCCAGCACGTACGACACCCGGTCCGGCCGGCCGGTCTCGGGGCCGGAGTAGGCGACCACCTCGAAGCCGTAGCCGGACGTGAGCCAAGCGGTGACGGCCCGGGCGTTGCCGACCCACCATTCGAGGTGGTCCCAGCCGAGCAATTGGGAGGCCACGGTGGGTGGGGCGGCGGTGAGCGTGGTGTGGGCCATGTCTCCATGAGTACCGTCTGGGTGGCGCTATGGTCAATATCTCGACGGTTGGTACTACTCGTTGATCAGTTCTGTTGCGATACGCTGGGCAGATCGAGCAGCCATATCAGCTGGACCGCACGGATGAGCGTCTGATCGCTGCGCTGGCGTCTTTTCCCCGAGCCGGCATGTTGCAGCTGGCCCGGGAAGTCGGCGTGGCCCGCAACACCGCCCAGGCCCGGTTCGACCGGCTGATCGCCGCCGGCGTGATCGCCGGGTTCGGGCCCGACCTCGACCTGCGGCGGGCCGGCTTCGCCGTGGCCGCCTTCGTGTCATTGGAGATCGCCCAGGGCCGAGGCCCCGCGGTCGATGAGCATCTGGCCGCCATCGCCGAGGTCGTCGAGGCGTACATGACGACCGGGCCATCGGACCTCCTGTGCCGGGTGGTCGCCCGCGACAACGACCACCTCGGTCAGATCATCAACCGCATCCTGGAAGTTCCGGGTATCACCCGGACCACCACCGCCCTGGTGCTCGCCACCCGCATCGCGCCCCGCAGCCGCCACGTGCTGCACGCAGAATGAAGGTCTGGACGTGAACTCGAACCCCGACGAAGATCGCAGTATGGGTGTCATCCCCAGTCGCTACTCGCCCGTTCGCACCGAAGCGGACGGCAAAGTCACCGTCGAGCTGGCCGGCGATCACCCGGGGGTCACCGACCCGGCGTACCGGGCCCGCCGGGACTACCTGGCTGGGTTGGCGGCGGCCTGGCAGGAAGGTCAACCGGTCCCGACGCCCGACTACACCGATCAGGAGCACGAGGTGTGGCGGGCGGTCAGTTCGTCGCTGGAGGAGCTTCACGAGCGGTACGCCTGCCGGGCCTTCCTGGCCGGCAAGGACACCATCCAGCTTCGGGTTGACCGGGTGCCCCAGCTGCCCGAGGTGACCGACCGGCTCGAGCCGGTGGCCGGCTTTCGCTACCACCCGGTGGCCGGCCTGGCTCCGCTGCGAGACTTCTACGCCTCGTTCGCCCGGGGCGTGTTCTGGTCGACGCAGTACCTGCGCCACCCGTCGGTGCCCTTGTACACGCCGGAGCCGGACGTCATCCACGAGGTGATCGGTCACGCCAACCAGCTGGCGGGGCCGGGGTACGCGTCGATGTACCGGCTGGTGGGCGAGGCGGTGGCCCGCACCACGGACGAGGCGGCGCTGCGCTTCCTCTCCCACGTCTTCTGGTACACCATGGAGTTCGGCGTGGTCCGTGAGGAAGGCGAGTTGCGGGCGTTCGGGGCCGGGATCCTTTCATCCGTGGGCGAGACGGCCAGCTTCCGCGACGCCGACCTGCGGCCGGTCGACCTGCTGGCCATGGGGCGGGCCGAGTACGACATCACCCGCTTCCAGCCCGTCCTGTACGTGTGGTCGTCGCCGGCGGAGCTGGAGGACCGGCTCAGCCGATTTCTGGCGTCCTACGACGACGCCACCCCGAGCTGGTTGCTGCGCAAGGCGGGGTAGCGCCTCCTTGGGTCAGAGGTTGGTACCGCTCCAGTTGATCGGCGGCGGGGTCACGATGGGCCCGCCCACGTTGAGCACGATCTGGGTGTGCTCGTTGAGCGGGATCTGGCCCGGATCCCCGGTCCACGGCGTGCCGTTGACGGTGGCGGTCACCGCGCCCTTATAGGCGCCGACCTGGGTGGCGGAGATGGGCAGCTGCCAGATCCCGAAGAATTGCGCCAGCACGTAGGTCTTCGGCGTCGGCGACTCGATGTGCAGGATGCCGTCCTGGGCGTGGACGTGCAGCCAGTACAGGCAGGTCTGGCTCCCGGTCGCGAAGTCGCCGGTCGACGTCTGCTGCACCAGCGCCGGCGCCACCATCCCGACCCCGAGGGGGATAGGGCGGGGCTGCCCGTTGACGAAGATCATCATGTGGGCGTGGTGGTGGTAGGTGAGCTGCTCGGTGCTGTTGCATACCAGCCCGTCGATGGGCGCGCCGGTGAGCCCGGCGTTGGGTGAGGCGAGTTGGGTCCCGAGCTCCATCGGCACATTCTCGGGGCCCAGGCCGCCGTAGACCTTGACCCCCGTGGTCGTCACCCAGTTGATGGGCTGTTTGACCTTGCTGGACCCGCCCGACGCCACCACCACGGCGATGACGATGGCGGCCACCGCGATCGCCGCCCCGACCAACAGCCCGTAGAACCGTCCTTGGGACCGACTGCCCCGGCGGCGCCGGTCGGCGGGTGGCTTACGCGGGGGTCGCGGCGGCACCGGCTTGGTGCCGGTCCGACTGGCGGCGCCACCCCGACTACGGGGGGGAATGTTGGTAGGCGGTTTCGCCATGCGGCTCCTTCGTGCGTCGCCGTCCGGTGTGCCACCAGCGGCTCCGACAGGTTAGGCCACCCCGCGTCGCTCCTCCGGGCGGGCCCGGGAGCCCGGGCTACTCGCCGCTCAGCCAGGCCGGGGCTCGTTCGAGCAGGAACTGGCTGACGGCCAGCGCCCGGTCGAACGTCTCGCACAGCAGCTCCTCGCCGGCGAGCACCCGGGCCAGGGAGACCTGCTGGCGGGCCACGATGGTGATGCGCCGTTCGGCCGGGTCGGTGGCCGAGGCATAGCTGTCGATGGCGGACGACTCGAGCGGTAGCTCCACCCCGCCGACCCCGGCCAGGTCGATGGCCAAGCGCAGCAGGTCGGGACCGTGCGGCAGGGGTGGGAGGGCCCAGGTGAAGGTCAACGGGAAGTGATAGTCGTCCTTGGGGTCGTCGCCGTCATCCAGGCCGACCACCTCGTCCTCGAAGGCCAGCAGTACCCGGGGATCGACTTCGAGGGCCAGATGCAAGTCCAGGGGACCGTTGCACCCCTCCTCCGGGTGGAGGTCCACCTCCCACGCTTGGCGCAGGGAGTACGTCTCGACGAAATGCCGCTCGTCGTGCACATGGAACCCATGGTCCACGGCGTGGTCCTTGAGCTCGGCTACGTATCCCGCGACGTCGATGACCGCCACTCGACCAACCCTACTGGGCCCGGCGCCGTCCGCGGGTTGGGGGTTGGCGGGTGGGGTACGGTCGGCCGCCATGGCCGCCTCTCGACCGACCACCCAGGTGTTGGAAGTACTGCACGAGGTGGTCACCGCGGTGGCCGAGAGCCTGGCGGGATTGGACGACTGGGGGCTGGCGGGCACTCGCGAAGGCCAGTACCGCAGCGACCTGATCGCGGATCAGGCCGCCCTGGAGGTCATCGATCGGGCCGGGTTCGGCGCCTGGTCGGAGGAGTCTGGCGTGCACCACCCCGATCGGCCGCTGTGGGTGGTGCTCGACCCGGTCGACGGCTCGACGAACGCGTCGCGGGGCCTGCCCTGGTGGGCCACCAGCGCCTGCGCGGTCGACGCCGACGGACCTCTGGCCGCGGTGGTCGCCAACCAGGCGAGCGGTGTTCGTTTCGACGCGTACCGCGGGGGTGGCGCCCGGGTCGACGACCGGCCCCTGGCGCCCACGTCGTGCCAGAGCATGGGCGCGGCCATCGTGGCCCTGTCCGGTTATCCGTCCCGCTGGTTGGGCTGGTCGCAGTATCGGGCCTTCGGCGCCGCGGCCCTCGATCTCTGCGCGGTGGCGGCCGGGCAGGTGGACGGGTTCATCGACTGCGCCCGGCAGTCCCTGGCGCCGTGGGACTACCTCGGCGGGCTCCTGATCTGCCGCGAGGCCGGGGCGGTGGTCGAGGAAGCCTTCGGTCGGGACCTCTTCATCCGCCAGCACGGAATCCGGCGGACCCCGGTGGCGGCCGCCACGCCGGCGCTGCTCGCCGAGGCGGTCGCCGCCCGGGTGAGCCTCGAGAAATAGATGTTCCGGCGAATAAATGGTTTGACGCCGCGCTGTTCCCGTGATGGGATTGGTACCGGCAGGGAAGGTCCCTGGCAGTCGGCGCCTCAGCCGGATTTCACCACGAGGGGAGTGCCATTGTGACGAGCTTGCGCTACGGACAGCTCATTGCGCGCGGGTGCTCCGCCGTGTCGCGGGTCCGCGCCGCCGCGCCGTCGGTGACGGCCGAGGCAGCCAAGCAGATGCACCCGCTCTTCGGCATGACCGGTAGCAACGCCGATGTGTGGCCGCTGAGCCCTCAGGACTGGTCGACTGGGTAGACCCCCCACCAGTTCCGCAGCAGGGCTCAGAGGCCGCCGGGAATCCCCGGCGGCCTCTTTGTTTTCCACGATTCTTCCGACATCACCACTGCAGGGACCACGACGAAAGGACACGGCGAGATGTTCGCCATCGAGTTGCGCCAGGAGTTGATCGAGAGCAGCCAGGCGGCGGCCGACGAGTGGGCCGACGCCAGCTGCCGCAACGAGGACGGGGGCCTGACGGAGATCTTCTTCTCGGACCAGATCCCTGACATCGTGGCGGCCAAGACCATCTGCGCTACCTGCCCGCTGATCGTCCCCTGCCTCGAGGGGGCGTTGGAGCGTCGCGAGCCGTGGGGCGTGTGGGGCGGTCAGTTGTTCCTCAATGGCAAGGTGCTGGCCCAGAAGCGGCGCCGGGGCCGGCCGCCCAAGAACCCCCGTCCGGAGGACGGGATCCAGCTGACGGCGTGAGCGGCCGGCTCGGCGCCGGCCGGGTTGTCGGGTCCGCCCCTCAGGGGACCCGAATAGTCGTCACTTGTCTATCAAATACGATGTAGTTGTGACGGCAATCGGTCCCGACGAAGCGTCTGGCGCGAATGACGCGGTCGACCTGCCACGGGTGGTGGTATCCGCCTGCCTGCTCGGCGCCCGGTGCAACCACCTCGGTGCGGGCCAGACCCATCCCGCCGTCGCCAGCCTCGCCGGCGAGGCGCGGCTCATCCCCGTCTGCCCGGAAGTGGCCGGGGGTTTGCCGACGCCGCGCCCGGCGGCCGAGCGCGGTCCCGACGGGCGGGTCCATACCGCCGCCGGCGACGACGTCACCCTCTTCTACCAGCGCGGCGCGGCTCACGCGGTGGCGGTGGCCCGAGCGGCTGGCGCGGTACGGGCCGTGTTGAAGGCCCGGTCGCCTTCCTGCGGCAGCGGCCAGATCTATGACGGCTCCCACCGGCGGGTGCTGCGGGCCGGCGACGGGGTGACCACGGAGGCGTTCCGTGCCGTGGGCATCGGCGTGTTGTCGGAAGAGGACCTCTAGCCCAGCGCCTCCTGCCGACCGCCGCCCACCCGACCGTCCCCCGGACGACCGTCGTTCGGTCGGCGCGGTCCGACTACGCTCGCTCGGTTGCCGACACCGCGGTCACGGCCGTCCGCGGGCGCTTAGCTCAGTTGGTAGAGCGCCGCCCTTACAAGGCGGTGGTCGGGGGTTCGAGTCCCTCAGCGCCCACGACATAAGTGCAGGTCAGAGGGGGTGTAGCTCGCTCGTCACGATCCGATGGTAGGCTCAGGACCCGAACCAGGACCCGAAAGTTCCACGATCGGAGGTCACCGGCGAGCATGAGCCGACCGAGAGGGACGGTGGACGAGCGACGGCCAGGGGTGTGGCGACTGCGCGCCGAGGGACCTCCGGATCCGCTGACCGGCCAGCGGCTGAGGGCCACCCGGACCGCATATGTCTCCGGCAAACGGCAAGCCCAGCGTGAGCTGGTCAAACTCCTCACCGAGATTGGCACCAGGCCCAGGACCGGTACCACGAAGGCGAAGACGGTCGCGGACGCGTGCGACGCGTGGCTGACCATGTTCGATGCCCTCGTCGCGGCGGGGAAGAAGTCGCCAGCATCAGCCAAGCGGTTCCATGAGGTCATCGACTGGTACGTGCTCCCGGCGATGGGCGCCAAGACGCTGCGCGATCTGACCACCGAGCAGATCAATGCGCTGTACCTCTGCCTGTTGACCAAAGGCAAGCCGGTCCGCGACGTCACGGCCGACCGCCATGGCCAGATTCGAGCACCCCGGCCGCTCGCTGCAGCCACGGTCCAGAAGACGCACGTGGCCTTGTCCCTGGCGCTCGCCTACGCGGTGAAGCTCGGGTGGCTCGACATCGAATCCCGCGGAGAAGGCGGTGCGACCGCAGAGCGACACCGAGGGCCGGCCGATTACCGCTCCGGCGATCGAGGCGGTTCTGGCTCTGCTTTCGGAGGCGGAGCGCATCGACCCGGAGTGGGCGTGCTACATCCGCCTGTCGGCGTCGCTCGGCGCCCGTCGAGGCGAGACAGCCGGCGCTTCGTTGGTCCGCGGTCAACGTCGATTCCGGCACCGTAACCCTGGCTCCGGTCGTCAGCGTCGGCGCAACTGGGCCGGTCCTCCGGGACCGGCCGAAGACCAAGCGCGGCGTGCGTCAGGTCGCCCTCGATCGTGGCTCGGTCGACATCCTGCGGGCCCAGCACGTTCGTCAGATGGAGCGGGCGTTCGCGTGCGGAACCAAGTTGGTCAAGGACGCCTTCGTCTTCGCCGCCGACATCCGAGGGAGCGACCCCGTCGATCCCCGAGCCATGACCCGGCGATTCATGCGCCTCCGTGACCGACTCGGCCTCGAGCTGCGACTGCACGATCTCCGTCACCACGTGGCGACGCAACTGCTCGCCGCAGGTATGGACGTGGTGACCGTGGCTGGCAGGCTCGGCCAGGATCCCGCCGTCACCCTTCGCACGTACTCGCATTTCGTCCCCGCCCGCGACCACGCGGCAGCAGACATCATGGCGGCCCTACTCGACGGAGCCGGGGCCGTTCAGGCTCGCTGACGCCGACCAGCTTGGCGAAAGCTTCGACGAGTGCTTCGGGCGAAGGTGCGGATCGCTCGATCCCGAGGTGACGCTCCAGCTCTACTATCGGGACGATCACCTTGCCCATGAGATGGACAGCGCGTAGCTCTCCGCGTTCGACCGCGCGCCGCACGGTCGCCGGCGAGCAGTCGAGCATCTTGGCGGCCGTCCGGATCGACACCGCCAATTGCTGGTCGCCGGGAGTCACGACCGGCTCCGAGCGGTGTCTCCGGAACTCCCGGCCTTGTCCGCTACTCGCTCGGGGTGGTCGTTGACAACCCGGAGGCGGATACGAGCCGGTGTGCCGCCGCATAGTCGGTCGACGTAGTCATAGGCGGCCCATAGCGGGACCCGGCGGCTGGTGCCGACGTGGACCGAGAACACCTCTTCGCGGTCCATCAGGTCGTAGAGGGTGGTGCGACCGATGCCGATGAGGTCGGCAGCTTGTTTGACGGTGAGCAGCAATGGGGGTCATCAGAAGAATCTCCTGACTCGAAGTCTCGGGGCGACGGTGAAATCGGCGCCCTGCCGCCGGCGATGGCAAGGTGAGAGGCGCTCGCTTCGCGTCGTTGAGGCTGCGGTAGGCGGCGAGCAGTGATCGGCGGGTGCCACGGCGATCGAGCCCCAGTCGTCGTCCCGTCACCATGGGACGAAGACCGAGGACCGCGACGCGGTAGGCGAGGGCGGCGCTGGCGGGGTCCAAGAGATTCCGACTGGACGGCCTCGAGGAGGGCCCGGGCGGCGCTCTCGACTGCGACTGGCATCTCGTGGCCTTCGAGCAACGAGGTGCCGGCGTCAGTGAGCGGCAGGGTGCGGTGCGCTGTCCGCCGGTGGGCGTCGTGAACGGTGCGCAAGTGGCGTTCGACCGGGCGCACGATGGTCCGGGCGGGATAGGTGTGTCGTTGGCCGGCGTGGCCGGCGATGGTGTGCCACGCGAAGCTGATGGTGTCGACGTCGAGTTCGGCACGGGTGGCCCAGACGCCGTCGTACTGGGCGGTAGTCCATCGTCGGCGGGCGGCGGCTCGAAGTCCGGGGATGAGCGCGACGAGCACGCCGTAGGCGGCGAGGTAGTCGTGTTCGGCGGCGACGAGCAGATCGGCGAGCAGACCGAAGGAGCGGTCCGGGTCGCCCCTGCGTCCGATGGAGGTGACGACATCGGCGGGGGAGCTCGAAGTCGGCTAAGCCGGGGGGCGACTCGGTCCAGGCCCGGAGGTCTCGGCTGGACGGCAGGCCGGCACGCTACTTGTTCCCAGTTGCGCCGAAGCGAAGCCCACGGGTCCATGCGGAGATCGTCCGCGTCGGCGTCCCCAGAAATGTCCCCCAGAACGTCCCCAGCAGCGTTCCCAGTCCGTGTCTCAGCCAGAAATCGACGGGGGACGTCCCCAGAATTGTCCCCCGCTGCGGTTGTCGCCATCTTTGGCCGCCTTTCGACGTGGTCTGGTGCCCTTGGGCCATGCGCTGCTGGTTATGTGGCGAGGAGGGTCTTTCGCAGTACTGCGACCAGCACCCCGACAGGGGCCTCCTGCCTGTCACCGGGGACGTGTCATTTCCGGGGGCCAGGCGGTGAAGGTGGTATCCGTGGCCGTCCGCCACCGAGGTTTTCGGGCCAGACCGGGGAAATGGGACGCCGATTAGTAGGTGATGCCGATCATTGAGCGCGCCGGACTGGCTGCTGGCGAGTGGCCGACTGTCATCTCGGCGGCTGCGAACACTGGTCAGGAGGCCGGACAAGATTCCCGAGCGGCGCGCCCCAACTGTGCCTGTGCCGTGAACGCGATGAGCGATCCGATGCTGGTCGTGACAGCTGCCAGTCGAGAATGGCGACACCGGCTGGGTGCGATGGCATGGGCGGCGCTGGAGCACTTGGCCCTGTCGGCGTGTCGCGACGAGTCGGGCCGGGCAGCACCGGTCGGTGTGCGGCATGTGGCTGCCGGAATCGGGGTCACCAAGGACACCGCGGCGCGTGCGATAGCCACGTTGGCTGCGGCGGGCTTGGTCACTCTGCAGCCCGTCGAAGGGTTCGATGGCCGCCGCCGCTCGGGTTACCGGCTCAACCTTCCGGCCGGGATCGAGTTGTGGGACTGTCCGAGCGGTCAGGACAGTCGAGCGAATCTCGCCGGTGACGGCGAGATGAGTTGCTGTCCGGAGACTGCGGACATCAATGGCTGTCCGACCGCCGGGGACAGCCCAGACGGCAGCGCCGACGCCGACGCTGCTAACGCCGGTCCGAAAACGTCGGATGCCGGCGGGCATCCGATCGCCCCGCTCCGCCCGGCGGTGCGGAGCCTCGGGCAGGCCTCGCTGTTCGACCCCGCCCGGCGCGTCGTCGGCGGTCGAGGGTGCTCGGCGATGACCAGGCCGGCGCCGGCTTCCCGCCGTCACCCCGTCACCCTCCATCTCCTCACCCACCATCACGACCACCCCACTCGCCCTACCACCGAACCCCACCGTCCCACCCACGCCATCCACCACGACCGCCCCCTCCTCCTCCCGCCTCTCGGTTCCAACCCCAACGCCAGACACCTCTGCACCCTAAGGGTGCTGGGCGGGGCCTCGCCGGTGGGGGCGTCTGATGTTGGGGTTGGCGAAGATGGCTCCGGACAGTTGGCGGTATTACGCGGCGGAGATCGCCGAGGGCCGGGAGGACTATTTCGCCCGGGAGGAAGCGGGCCGCTGGCTGGGCCAGGGGGCGGCGGAGTTGGGTTTGGCGGGTCCGGTGACGGTGGAGGGGATGTCCCGCCTGTTCGGACGGGGCTGTCATCCTGACACCGGTCGGCCGTTGGGTCACCGGTTCGCCCGCGACTGACGGTTGCGGTCCCCAGGCGCGTCCCCGGGCCCGTCCCCAGTCCGAGCGCAGCGGCTCTTTCCGGTCCGGTCGGGGTCGACGGCGGGTCGACGGGGGGTGGACGGGTGGGGGTGGTGCCGGTGGCGGGGTATGCGTTGTCGTTTTCGCCGCCGAAGTCGGTGTCGATCTTGTGGGCGCTGGCGGACGAGACCACGACGCGGCCAGGTGCGGGCGGCGCAGGACGCCGCGGTCGAAGCGGCGTTGGTGTTTTTGCAGGAGCACGCCGGGTTCACCCGCCGGGGCCACGCCGGTGCTGGTGCAGGCGGACACGGACGGGTGGGTGGCGGCGGGGTTCACCCATCGGACGTCGCGGGCGGGGGATCCGCAGTTGCATACGCATGTGTTGGTGGCCAACAAGGTGCGCGCCTGTACGGATGGGCGGTGGTTGGCGTTGGACGGCCGGGAGCTGTACCAGGTGCAGAAGGCGGCCGGGCTGGTCTACAAGGCGGGGTTGCGGGCGGAGCTGACCGCCCGGCTGGGGGTGGCCTGGTCGAGCGTCGACCGGGACGGGGGCGGCGAGATCGCCGGGACGCCGGTGGGGCTGATCGGGTGGTTCTCGAAACGCCGCCAGCAGGTCATCGCCCACGGGACGGCGCTGATAGCGGAGCGCGAAGCCAAGTTGGGGCGGTCGTTGACGGCCGGGGAACGGGCTGAGGTGTTCCAGTTGGCCACCTACCAAACCCGGACCGCCAAAGCCGACGGCGAGCGCTCCACGGACGAGTTGCGGGCCCGCTGGCGTTACGAGGCCGCTACGGCCGAGTACCTGCCCGAGCAGTGGCTGGCCGAGGTGCTCGGCCGCCGCCGGGCGGGCCGGCCGGCCCGAGGGTGGGCGGCCCGGCTGGTGCGTCAGGTGCTGGCCGACTTGGAGGAGCAGCACTCAACCTGGGGGCGGACCGATGTGGTCGAGGCGGTGGCCGTTCGGGTCCCGCCGGGCTGGCTCGTGGACGCCGAGGCGGTGCGGGTGTTCGTCGAGCAGGCCGCCGACGCGGTGCTGGGCGACCAGGAGGTGGTCCGGCTGGGCGCCGACCCTACTGTGGTGCCGGCGGCGTTGGCCCGCCGGGACGGGATGGCTCCCGGCGAGCGCCACGGCGGGATCCGCTACTCCACCCGCCGGGTGCTCGAGGCCGAGCAGTCGATTCTGGCCGCGGTGGAGGCCGGCCGCCACGCCGGGGTCGCGATCGTCACTCCCCGAGCGGTCGGTCAGGCGGTGGAGCGGTGCGGGTTGGGCGCCGATCAGGCCGAAGCGGTGCAGCGACTGTGTACGGCCGGGGAGCGGGTGGCGGTGCTGGTCGGCCCGGCCGGGGCCGGCAAGTCCCGGGCCTTGGGCGCGGCCCGCCTGGCCTGGCAGCAATCGAACGTCCGGGTGCGGGGGGTGGCGCCTTCGGCGGTGGCGGCCGGGGTGCTCAGCGAACAGGCTGGCATCCCCGCCGAGACGGTGGCGAAGTTCCTGCTGGACGCCGCGCACGGTAGGGTCCTATTGCAGCCGGGCGAGGTGATCGTTTGCGACGAGGCGTCCATGTTGGCCACCCAAGATTTGGCCCGCCTGGTGGTCATGGCCGGGCGGGCCCAGGCGAAACTGGTGTTGGTCGGCGATCCGAAACAGCTCGGCTCGGTCGATGCCGGCGGCCTGTTCCGGCTCCTGGCCGCGGACGCTCGCACCGCGGAGTTGACCGCGATCCGCCGATTCGCGGATCCCTGGGAGGCGGACGCCAGCCGCCGTCTCCGCGCCGGCGATGTGACGGTGATCGGTGAATACGTGGCCCGGGGGCGGGTGGTCGGCTCCAGCCGGGAGGGAGCGGTCGACGCCGCCTACCACGCGGTGGCGGGACGCCCGGGCGGCCGGTTTGTCAGTGGTGGTCATGGCCCCCGATCACGACACCGTCAACCAGCTGGCCCTACGAGCGAGGGCAGCCCGGATCGCGGCCGGCGAAGTCGAACCGGCCGGCCTGCAAGTCGGCGAACAGTTAGTTGGGGTGGGCGATGAGATCGTCACCACCCGCAACGCCCGCCCACTGGTCACCACCGGCGGTGCGTTGGGTGCGGAACGGGGACCGCTGGCGGATCGACGGTCGCCACCCCGACGGGACGCCATGGCGGTCACCTCGTTGGAGGAACGGGGTCGGGTCACCCTGCCCGCCGACTACGTGACCGGCCACGTGGCCCTGGCCTATGCGGTCACGGTTCACAAAGCCCAAGGCGTCACCGTCGACCAGGCCGTCCTGGTGGTCGATCGGGCCACCAGCGCCGAGCACCTGTATGTGGGCCTGACCCGCGGCCGGCTCGCCAACCACGCCACGGTGGTCTGCGAACCCGCCGATACCGAACACCCCAGCCGACAGGTGCCCACCGCCCACGACGTCCTCGCCGCGGCCTTGGGACGGTCGAGCGCGGGAGCGCTCCGCCACCGAAACCCACCGCCAAAATCTGGACCGGCCCGAGGACCGCCGGGCGATTCACGCCCAGCTGACTGAGGCCCGGCGGGCGGTTGACGCCGCCGCCGGCCTCGACCGGAAAATGGACCTCGACCTGTGCCGCTATGAGGTCGACCGTTACCGCCGCGCCGAGCCCGCCCTGGCCGCCGCCGAAGCCTCGCTTACCGCCGCCGGGCAACGCCAGCAGGCCGCCCGCGACCAGCTGACCCAGGCCGAACTGGCCCGCCAGCAGGCCGGCACCCGCCGCGGCCTGCGCCGGCCGGACCCGAAAATCCTGGCCCGAGCCGACACCGACGTCGCCGAGGCCCGCCTTCGCCTCCAACACACCGGTCACGACCTCCGGGCTGCCGAGCAACATCTCGCGGTTGCCCGCGACGATCACGCCAAAGGCCAGCAGGCCCTGCGAGCCCTCCGCGAAGCCCAAGCCGCCCAACAAGCCCGCCACGCCTGGCTGGACGCCCACCCCGACGTCGTCAACCACATCCGGGCACTCGAACGTCAGCTCTACCCCGTCAACCACACCGACATCGAACGACGGCCGCGAGCAACACCCTCCAACACCGGCCCGGACCCAACCCGGCTACCAACAGCCGGCAGCGGCCCATCCGCCACCCCCACCAGCCCGCCCCCAACCGCCCCGAGCCGCCCCGTCGACCCGGAATAGGGCCCAGCCTGTAGGCGTGACGATTCGAGGCCAGCCGGAAATGGCGACTTTGGGTGGAGGATTGCGTTTATTGCGACACGGCGTTGACAGCGCACGATGATCGGGACCGCGAACGGTTCACTGGCACTATTGGCAAAACCATCGAAACGAGAAAGTAGAATGTCCGTGGCCATGTAAAAGTCCTCGCGGATGGCCGGGAGGATGTCCCCGCTGGTGGCCGTGTAGAAGTCCTCACTCCTCGTTGAGCATCCACTGAACGCGTCTCCTGGTCGGTGACGGTGTTGGCGCCAAGCCACACCGGACCGACCAGGAGAACTCCATTGAAGTCAGCGAGGAACCGTATGAGCATGATCAACGCCTATCGGGAGGTGGGCTCCTATCGGGGAGCGGCCGCCATGTGCGACTGTGACCCCAAGACCGTGAAGCGGGCCGTGGAGCGTCTGGAGGCCGGCGACGTGCCGGTCGAGCGCAGCGCCCGGGGCCGGAACTATGACGTGGTGGTCGATGTGGTCCGGGCTCGGGTGGCCCGCACGGCCGGGCGGATCTCGGCCAAGCGGCTGCTGCCCGAGGCCCGGGCCGCGGGTTATGCCGGTTCGGCTAGGAACTTCCGGCGGCTGGTGGCCAAGGCCAAGTCGGAGTGGCGTCGGGAGCATCACCGGGGCCGCCGCCCGGCGGTGTGGGCGCCGGGCGAGACGCTGGTCATCGACTGGGGATCGGAGGGCCCGCTGCACGTGTTCTGCGCGGTGTTGGCTTGGAGCCGGTGGCGGTTCGTGCGTTTCGCCGGCGACGAGCGGGCCGAGACCACTTTGGCGATGCTGGCCGAGTGTTTCGAGCTGCTGGGCGGGGTGCCGAAGGTGGTGCTGGCCGACCGGATGGGCTGCCTGAAGGGCGGGGTGGTCGCCAACGTGGTGGTCCCGGCCCCGGCCTATGTGCGTTTCGCCACCCACTACCGTTTCCGCCCGGATTTCTGTAACGGGTCCGACCCCGAGTCGAAAGGGATCGTCGAGAATTTGGTCGGCTACGCCAAAGCCGATCTGATGATCCCGGCCGAGGCCGACGTGGACCGCCTGGACGAGGCGAACACCGCGGCCCGGGCGTGGTGTGTGGAGGTCAACCAGGTGCTGCACTCGGAGATCTCGGCGATACCCGCCGAGCGCCTCGTGGTCGAGGCGGGTCTGCTGGCGGCGTTGCCGTCGCTGCGGCCTCGGATCGGGCGGGTCATCGTGCGCAAGGTCGACCGGTTGTCGTGTGTGCGGATCGGTTCGGCCCGCTACTCGGTCCCGGTCCGCCTCATCGGACAGACCGTCGAGGTGTTCGCCCATGACGGGCGGGTGAAGATCCTCGACGCCGATGAGATCGTCGCCGACCACGGCTTGGTCGCTCCCGGTGAGGCGTCGATCGTCGACGACCACTACGGCGGCGCCCGGCCGGACCGGCCCCGCCGGGCTATCCGCCCGGTCACCGAGGCGGAGAAAGCGTTCTGCTCCCTCGGCCCGGCCGCGGAGGCGTTCCTGCGCGGCGCGGCCGCGGCGGGAGTCACCCGTCTCGGTGTCGAGCTCGGCGAGCTGGCCGGCCTCGAGGCCGCCCACGGACGCCCCGCCCTGGTCGCCGCGTTGGAACGAGCCGCGGCGTTCGGCCGGTGGCGAGCCGCAGATGTGCGTTCCATCCTCGCCGCGGGCACCGGCGCCCCCCGGCCCACCGGGCCAGGTGAGGCGCTGCTCATTCCGCTGCCCATCGTGCCCACCCGGCCGTTGGCCGACTACGCCGTCGGAGAGCGGTCATGACCGCCACCGCCCCGCCAGCCCTGCCTGCCGACCTTGTCGCCGGGCTACGCCGATTGAAGCTGGCCTCCATGCGGGCCATCGCTCCCGAGCTGTTGGTCACGGCCAAAACGCAGCGGTGGAGCCCGGAGGACTTCCTGCGCACCCTCATCGAAGCCGAGATCTGTAGCCGCGACGCCTCCAACGCCCGGGCCCGCCACAAGGCCGCCAACTTCCCGGTCACCAAACGGCTCAACGAGTTCGACGTCGCCACCTCGTCGATCCCGCCGGCCACCTTCGACTACCTGGCCTCGCTCGAGTGGATCCGCGCCGGTGAGAACCCGGTGCTCGTCGGCCCGGCCGGCACCGGCAAAAGCCATGTGCTCGTGGCGTTGGGTCACGCCGCCGTCGACGCCGGCCACCGGGTCCGCTACTTCTCCGCCGCCGAACTGGTGGACACCCTCTACCGCGGTCTGGCCGACAACTCCGTCGGGCGGGTCATCGAGAACATCCTCCGAGCCGACTACGTGATCCTTGATGACCTCGGCTTCGCCCCCCTAGATCACACCGGCGCCCAGCTGCTGTTCCGTTTCGTGGCCGCCGCCTACGAACGGCGCAGCCTCGGCGTGGCCAGCCACTGGCCCTTCGAAGAATGGGGCCGCTTCCTACCCGAGCACACCACCGCCGGCTCCATGCTCGACCGGCTCCTCCACCACGCCCACGTCGTCGTCACCCAAGGCGACAGCTACCGCATGCGAGAAGCCCGCGCCCGAGGAGGAGCCCTCCGACCCACGAACCCCTGAAACACCCCGGAGGAGTGAGGACTTTTGCTGGCCACCAGCGAGGACTGAAGACTGACCATTGACATAGAACCTCGCATGCGAATCGTTGCTGAGGGCGTCAAGCAGACGTAACGGTCCTGGTAGCCAGCCCGCGGCCGGTATGGACGGGTGTGTAACAACAACGGTGTAACTACCTCTGGCAGGCTGGGTACAGACCCGGCCGGAAAGGACAGGTAGTGACTGACACGATTGACGTTACGAGTAGCGACGCGACCGCTGGTGGACCTGAGGTGGTTGAGGGGCCGCCGGCGTCGTTGGAGCAGCTGGCGGTGCAGTTGATGGACCGCGCCCACGAGCAGGGTGTTTCTTTGGTGGGCCCGGGCGGCCTGTTGGCCGGGTTGACCAAGACGGTGTTGGAGTCGGCGTTGGAGGCGGAGCTGACCGAGCACGTGGGCTATGACCGGTACGATCCGGCCGGGCATCATTCGGGGAACTCTCGTAATGGCACCAGGACCAAGACGGTGCTGACCGAGATCGGCCCGGTGGCCCTCGAGGTGCCTCGGGATCGGGCCGGCACGTTCGAGCCGGTGATCGTGCCCAAGCGCCGCCGCCGGCTCAACGGGGTCGACGCGCTGGTGTGCTCGCTGTCCGCGAAGGGGCTCACGCACGGGGAGATTTCCGCCCATCTGGCCGAGATCTACGGGGCCCGGGTGTCGAAGGAGACCATCACCCGGATCACCGACCGGGTCTTGGAGGGGATGGTCGAGTGGCAGAACCGGCCCCTCGACCCGGTGTACCCGGTGATCTTCATCGACGCCATCGTGGTCAAGATCCGCGAGGGCCAGGTGGCCAACCGGCCCATCTACGTGGCCGTGGGGGTGACCGTGGACGGCACCCGGGACATCCTGGGCTTGTGGGCCGGCGACGGCGGCGAGGGGGCCAAATATTGGCATCACGTGCTGACCGAGATCAAGAACCGGGGGACCAAGGACGTGTGCATCGTGGTCTGCGACGGCCTGACTGGGTTGCCCGACGCGGTGAGCTCGGTGTGGTCGCAGGCCATCGTGCAGACGTGCGTGATCCACCTGCTCAGAAACTCGTTCCGGTATGCCAGCCGCAAGGACTGGCCGGCCATCGCCAAGGACCTCAAGTCGATCTACACCGCCGCGACCGAGGCGGCCGCCCTGGACCGCTTCGCCGAGTTCTCCGGGCGCTGGGAGGCCCGCTACCCGGCCATCGTGGCCCTGTGGGAGAACGCCTGGGCGGAGTTCGTGCCGTTCCTCGGCTTCGACCCGGAGATCCGCACGGTCATTTACACCACGGATGAAAGAATCAAGCGTTTGCCGCGTGACCTTGGTTTTTCTGGTGGCAGCTGGGGAGTGAGGGCGGTCAAGGCCGGCGGAGCCGCCCGCAGGGGCAGCCTTGACGGCCCGGGCCGTCCCGGTCGGCATACTGGTTGAGCGAGGCCCGGAGGGTCTCGCTGGCTGCGCCTTGCCGGTTGGACGGGTTTGTTGCCAGTTGCGGGTGAGGTGATGGTAGGCGGCTTCGGCTTGCTCGCCGAGGGCCCGTTCGCGGTCCCGGACGGTCCTGAGGTTGTAGGCTGCGGCGGACCCGGCGGGCTGTCCTCGATGGGCGGTCGCCCCGGCTCGCAGCTCGAGGGCTCGGGTCTTTTTGGCCACTAGCGATGGCCGGGAGAAGGCGTAGTCGCGCTGGTCGTGGATCATGTGCCAGCAGATCACCAACAGTTTGCGGGCCACGGCAACGGTCGCGATCTGCCATCCCCGGCGAGCCTTGACCCGCTCGAAGAAGCCGTGGAGGGGCCGGGGGTGTGGCTGGCCGCGTGGGCGGCCTCGACCAGCATGCCTCTCACCCATGCCCGGCCCTGTTTGGAGATCCGCCCATGGGTGGCGGGCAGCCCACCGGACTGGCGGGTGGTCGGGTTGAGCCCGACGTAGGAGACGAGTTTGTCGGGGGACTCGAAGCGGGAGAAGTCTCCGACGGTGGCAACGATGGCCACTGCGACGGCCATGTCGACTCCGGGGATGGTCATCAACCGGCGGGTGTTGGCGTCGTTGAGCGCGAAGAGGGCGAGCTCGGCGTCGACCAGTCTCAGTTCCTCGCCGGCGAAGTCCAATTGACGCAGCAAGGACCCGACCGTTCGGCGTTCGTCGGCGGGCAGGGCCTGATCGGCCAGCCATCGGCGCCCCTTGATGCCGAACAGATCTGTGAAGGGGCAGCGGGGCAACAGGTTCCGGGCCAAGATGGCCTGCACCTGGTTCTTGACCCGGGTGCGTTGGCGGACCAGGGCGATGTGCTGGCCGACCTGGCGTCGCAGCGCCTTGGTCGTCTCGTCGGCCAGCCACACCGACGGCAGGTAGTCAGCGGCCAGCAGCTCGGCCAGCACCCGGGCGTCGACCTTGTCGGTCTTGATCTTGGCTTCGGCGATCACGCGGGTCTTAAACGGGTTCGACACCACCACCTCCCCGGCTCGCTCAGCGAGCAGCCCGGCGATGGCTGCGGTGTTCATGGTTGCCTCCAAGGCGACCCGATCCGAGCGGCGCAGCGTCTTGGCGAACTCGCGTAACCGCTCCGGCGACGTCGGAACCCGGCCAGCGTCTCTGACCCGGCCGTTCTCCCACATAGCCACCTGGGCGAAGTCCCGGTGCACATCGAGGCCGATACACCTTCCCATTGATCTCCCTCCCAACTTTGTTTGGTCTGGACGGGGAACCGACGGGCGAAACGACAACAACGGATTCGCGCTCTCAGCGCACCCGGACGAGTCGCAGGGGCGGCCACCTACTAACACGGGCTCGCAGCCCATCGTTTAGATCGGCCTGCCCGATCTGCGTTTCCCCAGGTCACCCCCTGTTCCGGATGGTCGCACCATACTTCGCCGACCGCTCACCCCACCCTGGGTGCCGGACGACCGTGGGACCAGCGAGTGCCCACCTCTTTCATACCGGATACGAACGCCATTGAGAGCATCAACGCCCGGATCCGCAAGGCGGTCAACGCTCGGGGTCATTTCCCGACAGAGCAGGCGGCCATGAAGTGCGTGTACCTGGCGGTGATGAGTCTCGATCCGACCGGGAAGGGCCGCCAGCGTTGGTCGAACCGGTGGAAGCCGGCGTTGAATGCCTTTACAATTGCCTTCCCGAATCGTATAATAGCAGCAGCGAAGTAACCGAGAAATCCCATCAATCATGAGGACCGGTTACACCGTTAATGAGACACTCTCGTATGGACCACCTTGGGGATCCAAGCCCGGGGCGATCTTTTCATTGACTTGCGCACCTGGTGGTTGTGTACTCACTGATAGCGCATCGCTTGGCTCGTGGTAAGTGGCTCGGTGTTCAGGGGGGGTTACCCCGGCGTGGATTCGGGAGCGAACCAGGAGGGGTTTCGTGCGTCGTTACGCGGGGTTGGTTGGTGGTGTCGCGGTTTCGGTGGCGTTGGGGATGTTGGTGTTCGGGGTGCCGGCCGTGGCGGCCAGTACGTCGGCGCGGTTGAGTGGCACGACGAGTTTCGCCAAGACCCCGACGCCGCTTCGATCCCCGGTACAGCGCAATCTTGGTGCCCGCCGCGCCGCGTCGGCGACCTCGACGCTGGCGGCCCAGGCCATGGGGGGAAGCCGCCGACAGCTGGGCGCGAACGTACACGTCGGCCGGTGTTCGATTGGCGGGGTCGGGTTTCCAGTTCAGCGTCGCTCGTGGGTCGATCGGCCGGAACGGATCAGTGCAGTCGATTGCCGGCACTGCGAACCACTCGACCGCCGGCGTCTACGGCGATCGCGCCGTCCTCGAGTCGTTCCAATCCTCGCCGGCGGGGGTAGAGCAGTCATTCCGGGTTGCCGGCCGCACAAGCGGTCCGGGTCCTTTGGTGATCGAGGTGCCGCTCACGGGACTATCGGCGTCCACGAATGGCGGGTCGATCGACCTGCGTGACAGCAACGGCCGGATTCGGGCGACCTACTCCGGACTGCACGTCACCGACGCGGCCGGGCAAGGGGTGGCGGCGTCGATGCACGCCATCGCACAGGGCCACGCGATCAGCATCGAGGTGAACGACGCCACGGCCCGCTACCCGTTGACTGTCGATCCGACCTGGTCGCAGATTGTCGAACCCACCGCCTCCGATGGCGCGGCAGCGACCTGTTCGGCACCGCGGTGGCGGTTTCGGGGACGACCGCGATCGTGGGCGCGCCGGACCACACCGTCAGCGGGCACGCCAATCAGGGCGCCGCCTATGTGTTCACGTTGAGCGGGGGCACCTGGTCGCAGACCGGGGAGCTGACCGCGTCGGATGGCGCGGCTAGCGACCTGTTCGGCACCGCGGTGGCGGTTTCGGGGACAACCGCGATCGTGGGCGCGCCGGACCACACCGTCAGCGGACACGCCAATCAGGGCGCCGCGTACGTGTTCACGTTGAGTGGGGGCACCTGGTCGCAGACCGGGGAGCTGACCGCGTCGGATGGCGCGGCCAGCGACTTGTTCGGCAGCGCGTTGGCCATCTCCGGCACCACCGTCGTGGTCGGTACCGCGGACCACACCGTCAGCGGGCACGCCAATCAGGGCGCCGCCTATGTGTTCACGTTGAGTGGGGGCACCTGGTCGCAGACCGGGGAGCTGACCGCGTCGGATGGGGCGGCCAGCGACTTGTTCGGCAGCTCCGTGGCGATCTCCGGCACCACCGTCGTGGTCGGTACCGCGGACCACACCGTCAGCGGGCACGCCAATCAGGGCGCCGCCTATGTGTTCACGTTGAGTGGGGGCACCTGGTCGCAGACCGGGGAGCTGACCGCGTCGGATGGGGCGGCCAGCGACTTGTTCGGCAGCTCCGTGGCGATCTCCGGCACAACCGTGACAATAGGTGCGCCTGACCACACGGTGAGCGGGCACGCCAATCAGGGCGCCGCCTATGTGTTCACGTTGAGTGGGGGCACCTGGTCGCAGACCGGGGAGCTGACCGCGTCGGATGGGGCGGCCAGCGACTTGTTTGGCAGCTCCGTGGCCATCTCAGGCACCACCGTCGTGGTCGGTGCCGCGCACCACACCGTCAGCGGGCACGCCAATCAGGGTGCCGCCTATGTGTTCACGTTGAGTGGGGGCACCTGGTCGCAGACCGGGGAGCTGACCGCGTCGGATGGGGCGGCCAGCGACTTGTTCGGCAGCTCCGTGGCCATCTCAGGCACCACCGTCGTGGTCGGTGCCGCGCACCACACCGTCAGCGGGCACGCCAATCAGGGCGTCGCCTACGTGTTCTCGTCAGGTTTGGTGCAGCAGCAGGGATCGACCCTCGGTTCGGATGGTTGGGGGGACGGCAGCCCGTCCGAACCCCTACCGGCATCCGCTACGACGACTGCGATGCAAAGCCCGGCTGGGCAGACGGTGAATCCGGCCACCGGCGACGTGTACTTGTCCGCCACCGACGTGTCCCTGCCGGGCGCGGGGATCCCTTTGGCGTTCACCCGCACCTATGACGCCCAGGCGGCCCAAGCCGAAGTGACCGCTGGAGCGGCCGCGCCAGCCTTGGGTTACGGCTGGTCGGACAACCTGGGCATGACCCTGGCCTACAACGCGACTACCCAGACGGCCACGGTCACCGAGGAGAACGCCGCGCAGTTGGTCTTCACCGCCTACGTGTCGGGCACCTCGCCGGCGTGGTGCACCTCGGCCACCAACTTCTGCGCCGCCGCCCCCCGGATTGCCGCGACCTTGAACCACAACACCGGTGGCACCTGGACGTTCATGCGCACCACGGGCACCCAGACCACCTTCACGTTCAACTCGTCAGGAGTCTTGACCCAACTTGCCGACCCGGCCGGCCACACCTTGGCGTCCTCCAGCTACAGTCCCGGCACCGGACAAACCGTCTGCCCGTCCGCCAACACCTGCACCGCCTGGACCAACTCCGCGTCCGGCCGTCAGTTGGTGCTGGCGGTCAACAGCTCGGGCCGGTTGACTTCGGTGTTCGACGCCAACAGCACCCTGGGCGCCACCTTCACCTACTCCGGTACCGGCTGCACCACCTGGACCGGCGGCCAAACCGCCGACCTGTGTACGGTGACCGACCCCGCGGCGGTGACGTCCACCTTCACTTACGACTCGGGCAACGCGACGGCCAGTTTCGACTACGACCTGCTGACCGGCACCCCGCCGGCCGCCACCGCGGCGACCACCAACCTCTACGACACGTCGGGAAGAGTCAGCCAACACACCGACCCGTCCGGGGCAGTCACCACCTATGCGTACGCGGGCACGAACTCGAGCAATCTGGGCGGCACCACCACCCTCACCGCCTATCCGCTGGGGACCGGGTCGGGCAAACCGCAAAACATCACCGCCGATCAGTTCTCGGCCAACGTGCTCATCGAGCAGACCGCCGGCGCCGGGACCACCTCGGCGGCCACCCAGTTCTTCGGGATCGACCCGGTCTCGCTGCTGCCGTTGTGGAGCCTGGACGGCGACGGCAACATCACCTACAACACCTACCAAACCTACAACGGCACCGGCGGCACGCCCGTCTCGTCCGGGAACATGCTGACCGTCGCCCAGGCCGGCAACACCAGCGCGGCCGCGTACAACGGCTTCAATCAGGCCTGGTGCACCGTGGACGCGGCGGACTATGCCAACGGCAGCCGCTGCCCGTCCACCACGCCGACCTCCCCGCCGGCGCCGGGCAGCTCGGATCCGAACCTGGGCATGACCATCTCGTTCTACAACTCGTCCGATCAGCTCACCGCCCGCACCGACGCGCTGGGCAACACCACCATCTACGCCTACACCTCCGGGGTGTCGGGAGTGCCGAACGGACTCCAGTACTGCTCGGTGGACCCTGTCGACTATCAGAAGAGTGTGACCTGCCCGGCCTATGGGGCGACGCACGTGACGGGCACCGCCACCGCCGCTTTCGACGCGGAGGGCGACAAGCTCAGCTCTACTGACGCGGACGGCAACACCACCAGCTTCACCTACGGGGTGGCCGGCCTACCGGGCGTGGTCGCCACCCAGACCGACCCGGACGGCACCACCACCACCTACACCTACAACCCGGCGGGACAGGCCACGGCTACGGCCGTCACGTTCGGGACCTACACGGCCACCACCCTGGACGCCTACGACAGTCTGGGCCGCAAATACTGTGAGGTCAGCGCGGCCGAGGCCGCCAAGAGTGTGACCTGCCCGTCCACCCCGCCTTCCAGCCCGCCGACTATCACGAGCGATCCGTACCTGGGGGCCACGATCACCACCTTCGACGCCGACGGACGGGTGGTGCAGACCACCAACCCACTCGGCGGGATCACCTACACCAGCTACGACAGCGCCGGCGAAGCGTCCTGCACCGTCGCCCCGTTTGAGGCCGCGGCCGGGGTCGCCTGCCCGTCTACGCCGCCCTCGACCTCGCCGACGGTCGGCAGCGATCCGTACCTGGGCGCCACCATCACCAGCTTCGATGCCAACGGGCGGGTGGTGCAGGTCACCAACCCGCTGGGTGGGATCACCCTCAGTGGCTATGACCCGGCCGGCAATGTGGTGCAGACCACGGTCGAGTCAAACAACACGACCGTGGCGCCGAACATCGTCACGACCAAGGCTTATGACGCCGACAACCGGGTCCTCGCCACCACCGTCGCCTCAGGCACCAACTTGGCCGCCACCACGCTGCAGTCCTACGACCCCAACGGCGGCGTCTACTGCTCGGTTTCGGCCAACGCCTTCGCGGCGGGGGCGTCGACCTATCAGTGCCCGGTGTGGCAGACCTCATGGATTACGACCCCACCTTCGCCAAGCGCGGCTGTACTCCACCACGCCCACCTCCGCGCAGGCCAACAATGTCACCACCGCCTTCTTCAACGCCAACGGCCAACAGGTGCAGACCACCAACCCCACCGTCCAGACCTCAGTAACTGCGATTGACACCGCCGGGCGGACCTATTGCACGTCGGATGCGACAAACGTGGCGGCCTGGCTGACCGCACACCCTTCTGGTCTCTACCCCTACCTGTGCCCCGCCACCCCGCCCACCTCCGCCCCGGCGCAGGGCTCGAACCCCGGGTATGTGACCGCCATCTTCGACGCGGCCGGCGCTCCCTGTCGTCCACCGACCAGTTGGGCGACACCACCAGCCACACCTACGCGCCCGCTGGCCAGGTGCTGACCACTACCGACCCCCGCAGCAAGGTGACCAGCAACTGCTTCTACTACCAAAATGCCGTTGGCGTGTGCGCGGATGGCGCCCCGGCCGGCGGCGGATCGGGTGACGATCTGTACTCGACCACCACCCCAGCCACCAGCGCTGATCCCTCCGGGGAAACTACTACCACGACCTACTACCCCGGCGATCAAAGCGACGTGACCACCAACCCGGCCGGGACCACCACCAACACGTTCGATGCGAACCTCGGTCTGGCCACCGTCACCTACTCCGGCACCGCCAGCGGCTACACCGCGCCGACGAATCTGTCGTACAGCTACAACGTGGACGGCAGCCGCCACACCATGGTTGACGCCACCGGCACCACCACCTACGGCTACGACGCCAACGGTGACGTCACCTCCCAGGCGCTGGTCGCCAACACGGGGCTGACGAACACCACCACCTCCTTCACCTATTTCACCACTGGCGTGCTGGCCACGGTCACCTACCCGGCCTACGGCACCTACACGGCCCCGGCTGTCACCTACGGCTATGACGCCACCGGCGCCATGGTTTCCGAGGTCGATTGGCTGGCGAACAAGGTCACCTTCGCCCACGACGCCGACGGCAACTCCACCAACCAAGCCAACAACGTCAGCGTTTCCAACCCGAACGGGACCAGCGCCACCGCGTTCGCCTTCGACCACGCCGATCAGAACACCCAAGCCGCCTCGACCCTGGCCCAAATTTGCGGCGGGAACGAAATGCTCACCCAAACCTTCGCTGGTACCGGCGGCTCCCGCAACGCCGACAACCAGGTCACCCAAGACTCCTCGAGCTACACCGGATCGTGCTCGGGGCAGACGTCGTATCAGCGTAACTACAGCTACGACCTGGCCGGCCGGGTGGTCTACCAAGGCACCGTGCCGCAAGGCACCGGCGCGAACATGTTCGGCTACGACCCGTCGGGCGATCCGACCACCATCTCCTCGCATGACCCGGCCGGTAGCTTCAACACCTATGGCCAGACTTTCGACAACGCCGGCCAAACCCTCACCCAAACTCCCGCTACCGGCAGCGGCGGCACCTTGTCCACCTACGGCTACGACACCCTCGGCGACCAAACCCTGCGCACCGCCCCCCTGGGCGCCACCACCGCCTCCACCTACGATCCGACCAGCCGGCTCACCGCCGTGACCGCCCGGGCTATGCCGCAAACCCTGGCCGCGGGCGACTACCACAGCCTGGCCATAAAGTCCGACGGCACGGTGTGGGCGTGGGGCTACAACAACTGCGGCCAGTTGGGCGACGGCTCCTATACCAACCGGACCGCCCCGGTCCAGGTCAGCGGCCTCACCGGCGTCGTCGCGGTGTCGGCCGGCTCCGCCTACAGCCTGGCCGTCAAAGCTGATGGCACCGTGTGGGCCTGGGGCATCAACAACAACGGCGAGCTGGGGAACAACTCCACCACCGCCAGCGACATCCCCGTCCAGGTCAGCGGTCTCACCGGCGTCGTCGCGGTGGCGGCCGGTTACAGCCACAGCTTGGCCCTCAAGTCCGACGGGACCGTGTGGGCCTGGGGCGACAACCTTAACGGCGATCTCGGGAACAACTCCACCACCCAAAGCCTCATCCCCGTCCAAGTGAGCGGCCTCACCGGCATGACGGCCATCGCCGGCGGCGAACTCCACAGCCTGGCCGTCAAATCCGACGGCACGGTGTGGGCCTGGGGCCTAAACGACTGGGGCCAGCTCGGGAACAACTCCCTCGCCGACAGCCACGTCCCGGTCCAGGTCAGCGGCCTCTCCGGCGTGACTGGCGTGGCGGCCGGGTTGCTCCACAGTGTGGCGGTCAAGTCCGACGGCACCGTGTGGGCCTGGGGCGATAACAACGACGGCCAGCTCGGCAACAACACCACCACCTACAGCGAAACCCCCGTGCAGGCCAGTGGCCTCACCGGTGCGACCGCCGTCGCCGCTGGGGTTGACACCAGCGTGGCAGCCAAGTCTGATGGCACCGTGTGGGCCTGGGGCGACAACACCGACGGCCAACTCGGCAACAACTCCACCACTGACAGCTCCATACCGGTGCAGGCCAGCGGTCTCACCGGCGCCACCCTCGTGGCCGCCGGTCTCAGCCACACCCTGGCCCTCAAGTCCGACGGCACCGCGTGGGCCTCGGGTGACAACGATCAGGGCCAGCTCGGCAACAACACCACCACCGACAGCTCAGTCCCCACCCAATCCAATATGAGTTCCGTCACCGCGTCCGGGTCAGGTAACACCAGCGCCACGTACATTTACAACGGCGACGGACTCAACGCAGCCAAGAGTCTGAATGGCACGACCAGTCAATACACTTGGGGGCAACCCGGAAGTACGCTCCCAATCATCCTCTCGGACCGGACCTTCCACTACATCTATGGGCCCAGCGCCACCTCGATTGAACAAATCAATCTCACCACCTCTACACCTACCTACATGACATATACCCCGTCAGACTCCTCCTGGCTCACCACCAACAACGCGGGCGACCAAACCGGATACTGGCGATACGATGCATACGGCAACCTTGCTACCGGTACCTCCAGCTCGGCCTTCGGATACAGCGGCGAATACGCCGATACCACCACCGGACTCGTCAATGACCGGGCGCGATGGTATCAACCGCAAACGGGGGCCTTCACCGGCAGAGACCCCCAGTTCTCTAGCACGGATACCGCATACACCTACGCTAACAATGACCCTGTAAACAGTGCCGACGTAACTGGCGCTGAGGCCTTTGATAGGACTTGCCAGACGGTAGGGTGGACTCTGTACGGAACGCCAATACAAGGATGTGAATGGCTATACAGATATCTCGCCCACACATTCGCCGGACTAAAATGGCAACTTGAGGCGTGGGCTTCAATCCAAAGTTACCGCACCTACATGGTCATCTCCCGGGTCGATCTCCTTGGGCAAAACTATCCGTATCCTCCATGCACGAACTCTGGGGTGAATTGCCTATCCGACGTTACGAACAATCTCAATTACACTTTCTCCGGCTATAACACCGTATCTGGTGTCGCGCCTAGTTTATTCCACTGGGTGAATTGTAACTATATCAACTACCGCCCCACCTTCAACTTCCACTATCTTCTTCTATTGAGACCAGCCGAATATATATATGGAAAGGCGTACGGCAACTGGATCGAAATTACGGACTACTGCTACGGGAACACGACACATTGAGGGTTCGTTGACTTGCTTCTTTGAGAGTAGACGAGCCGCGAGCCTCTGTGAACGTAATGAGACCCGAACGTGAGGATTGGACGCTAGTCTGTGATCTTCATCGACATGGCGTCGCTGGTCGTTTATCGTACCGAATGCAGCGCCTGACGGCTTCGGCTAGCGGAAGAAATGACCACGCTGCGGCACTTGCGTAGGGAGTCCGGGAGGCGAATGCAAAAGAGCATTCTGGCGTTTGCATGCACCATTCTAGCTGCCTTGGCGTTGGGAGCGTGTAACTCGTCCCATCGTTTCAGATGGAGTGAAGCAACTGCGATCGGTAAAACCGGTGGCGCCCTTATTTCGGTGTCATGCGCGACAAGTCGTTTCTGTATGGCTGTCGATGATTTCGGGTATGCCGTCCCTTTCAAAGATGGCGCTTGGGGTGTACCTGTTCATGTCGATACAGATAGCTCAACGAGTGCGTTGGGCTCCGTGTCATGCCCGACGACCACGTTCTGCGCCGACATTGACCGGACCGGCAACGCCTTCGTATACAACGGCGCGAAATGGAGTAGACGGAGCAGCCTGGCACCGCCATCCGCTGCCGGACCCCCACACTTCACGTCCTGCCCAAGCACGGGCTTCTGCCTCACAGTTGATCCGCTCGGAAATGTCTTTACATACAGCGGCACATCCTGGACGAGATCCGCGCTTCCCGGTCGCACCGGCGAGTTGCAATCGCTGTCCTGCCCAACTAACCGCTTCTGCATGGTCACCGACGCAGTCGGCAACGCCATCGTGTACCACGACACTGAATGGAGCAGCGTTGCCAAGATCGACCCACCGGGCCAGGCTGGCGTAGGCATCGGCCTTCAGGTCTCTTGTCCGACGACTCGAGTTTGCACCGCTGTGGACACCACAGGCAATGCGTTAATCTACAACGGGGGCACTTGGAGTAAACCCATCCGTATCGACGAGACCGCTAATTCGAGCAACGGAGGTCTGCTATCAGTGTCGTGCCACCGCCAGATTCTGTGTAGCTGTCGATGGTGCGGGCAACGCCGTAACCTACAACCCGGGGCACTTGGACTGA
>CAVPBX010000015.1:0-8773 GCA_963702305.1 uncultured Acidimicrobiaceae bacterium
AAAGGAGACCACCAAGCAGCTATCCTGCGACCCGGACCACGTGCGGAAAAACGTGATCGACCCCCTCGGAATTACCTGATCGTCAGCAGAGATCGCAGTCTCGCTCGTCGCCCTCGTGGGCACCTATGCGGCCCTCGAGCGCTTACTCAATCTCGGTCTACTCGAACGCAACCAGCAAACTAGTCGGAGTTGGACCAACCGGCCGGCCAGTCTTTGGGCAATCTATAATGGCGGGCTACTCGGCGCCGGAATCGCCACGCGACTTGGCTCGTCGATCTGGTACCTAGTTCCGGCGGCGGCGTTCTTGAGTGCAACGCCCGTGAGAGGTCTCGTCATCTATGGGATCTATGGCTTGGCAAGGTCGGGCCTGGGGCTTCTTGGAATGATGTTGTGGCTCGGTCGCTCCGGAAAGGAACGTCACGAAGCGGCCGCGGCACGGGCGCGCAGCATTGTTCAGCGGTTTGACCTTTCCGTAGTGGCTATTGGTATCGTGCTGTTGGCCGTGGTCTAGGACATGGCTGAAAAGGAGCGAGCGGACGGGGCTCGCGTTTCCTGTTTGGTCCCGCGTGTCAAGGGGGTTCTTTGCCAGAACTTCGATTGGCGGGCGACAGGGCCCCAATGAACGAGCACGACGCGGTGTCGAGTCGAAGGTTGGCCGGCAATGTCGGCGGCGTGGGGGCGCCCAGCGTTTCCTAGGAACGCGACGAACCAGATGTCGTCGGCGACAACAGTCGTGTTTGGGTGTCCCCCTGTTGGGAGGGCGGTCGCTTCAGTGTTATAAGGCCGTCCAGCATTGCTGCTGGCGGGCATGCGAGTGGCAGGAGCTGACCGCAGAGACCCTGATGTTTGTGACAGGCGGTCCGCGCCGTCGATACCGACAGGGTTGGTGAGCTTCAGGCGGTGGGCATGGCGTAGACCACCTCTGGGTCTAGGGCCCGCAGGATTGCAGCGCCGGGCGAGTTTGCGGGCCATGGCGATGGTGGCCAGTTTGCCGTCGTGGGCTTTTTTGACCGCTTGGTAGTAGTCGTAGTCGGGGCTGGTGGCTCGGGCCGCGGCCTTGCCGGCGTCGAACAGCGCCCAGCGCAGTGTGGGCGGGCCTTGGCGGCACAGGTAACCGCCGGCTCGGTGGCGGTCGGAGGAGTCAACGGCCACGTCCAGGCCGGTGTGGCGCACCACCTGCATGGAGCGCGAGAATCGACGGCAGTCGCCCAGCTCGGCCCACACGAACACCGCGGTCAGCGGGCCGATCCCGTAGTGGGCCTGGGCCAGGGCCTGACAGGCCGGTTGGCGTCGCCCGAAGCGTTCCAGCTCCTTCTTGAGCGGCACCAGCTCGGCATCGGTGGCGTCGTGCATCCGGTAGCCGGGAGCCGGGCGCTGATGCGCTGACGGGCGGCCGGGCTGAGCTGACCAGCAGCGGGGCCACGACCAGCAGGAACAGCTTCTGCACCACGGCCATCGGAAACGAGATTAGGGAGCATCGCCACCGACGACTGGCACGCCAAGTCGACGGCCACCAGGCCGGAAAAAACATCACGGTTCGGCGAACCCGCCACTACAGATCCTCTTCGGCGAGATCGCGGGTGGCATGGAAATACCACAAGGCGGCCAGGATCAGTAGGCCCACGACCGCGCACGTAAACGGGGTGATCAGCCAGTACTGGACCAGGGTGTGCAGATCGATCCGGATCGGCGCCACGTTCCCGGGTCCCATGCCGCGCATCGCCAACCAGTCTGCTGCTCAACGGGCCGCCGCGGTAGCCAGCGACCAGCGCCAGAGGTGACCGCAGCCCGATTGACGGACCCACCCTCTGTTGAGCGCCACCTTGGTTGAGGACGCGGGGGCGGGTTGGCGACACGCTGGCTGAGGACGCCTCGCGCCTCGAAGGGATTGCTGTGGGGAGGTCGTGACGAGAAGAGTGAGCACGGTGTAGACGCGCGAGGACCCCCCGTTGAACCTTGACGAGCACCGGGAGGGTCCTTCTTGCAGATGCCTGGAGGCACCCGTGCTTACTGTAGAGATAACCTCATAAGCCGGTTTATTCCGGGCCCGGAATAAGGTGGCAACTGTCTGTGGCTCGAGGGTTTGGTCGGTGGAGTTGGGTGGGTGGACGGGGTTGAGGTCGGGTTGTTGGGGGTGGAGGTCGGGATGGGATGGGTGGGGGTAGGTGGGATGGTGATGGTGTGGTCGGGGTGATCGTGGCGGGTGGCCGGTTGAGGTGGTCGCCGGGCGCTCGCGTTCCGCGCCACCCGGCACGTCGTCGAAGGCTTTCGGTGCGGCGACGCCGCCGAACTTCTCTCGGACACTGAGTTGATCGGCCGGGTGGCCGCCGTCGGCTGTCGCCCAGTTGGCGCGCTCTGACGGGCGGCCTCGGCACCGTCGAACTCGTTATCGCCGTGGGCAACGACGTCGCCTCCCGGACCGTCGCGGCGCTCATCGTGCGCTCGACATCGGGAGACGCCAGAAGCCGACCCAGCGTGGCCCAGTCCAGGACGGGGGCCGCCACCGCGAGCGCTGCATCGTGGCGTGTGGCGTCCGCTGTGCGGAAGTGTCAGCCCGGTCGCCACCGACCATCGCCCCGTGGCCGACGGCGTCACATGTGGATGGTCGGCGGTCGGGGCGAGGGTGGCGCTGGCGCGGCCGGGTGGTGTTGGAGGGTCTGGTAGCGGGCGCGGACCGAGGCGTCGAGCCGGCGGGCCAGCTGGCTGTCCGGCGCGGCGGCGGCCTGCTTGGTCGAGTGGTCAAGGTCGGCGAGGGCCTGGAGGGGGTCGCCGATCCGGTCCGTCGGGTTGGCCGGGCCCCGGTTCGGGGGTCCGGTGCCGGTGTTGATCTGGTCGATGAGCGTCTGGCGGGCTTGTCGTAGCGGTGCCAGCCCGTAGGCGTAGGGGTGGCCGTCGCGGACCGCGTCAATGACCGCCACGGTCCAGTGGCGGTCGAGTTGGGCTTCGAGCTGGCGGATCCGCTGGCGGCGCCACTGGTTGTTCTGGTCGAAGGCCACCCGGGCGTCGGCTTGCGCTTGAATCTGCTCGAGGTGGCGGGTGGCGGCGTCGAGGGCGGTGTCGGCCCGTCGGATTCGCCAGTCAGCGTCCGCGGCCCGGGTGCTGGCGGTGGCGTGTTGACGGCGCCGGGCCGGGGTCAAGCCGTGCAGGCCGGCAGTGGCCTGCTGTTGGTGCTGCCAGTGATTGAGGGTGTCGGTGGCGGCGGTCGACTCGGCCTGGCGCTCGGTGACGGCGGTGTGGGCCCGGGCGAGTTGGTCGACCACGTCGGGGGGGCGCTGGTCCAGCTGCGCCTGATGGCGGGTCACCGCGTTGTAGAGGATTCGTTCGATGCGGTAGGGGTCGTCGCCAGCGGCGAAGGTTTTCGGGCGGGCCCGGGCCAGGGCGGCGGCGATCTGCTCGGCCGGGGTGGCGGCCGGCTCCACCAGCCGGCCGCCGTGATCGACCTCGGTGTGGTTGGGGGTGGTGTTCCAGGTGTGGGTGGGCTGGACGGAGCGGGACTGGCCGACATAGCCGCGGTAGCGGTCGATGGCCGGGGTGGCCAACAGATGCACCTGCTCCCAGGTGCCGCCCTGCACCCCGTCGATGGTGCGAACCCAGGCGTGCGACACCTGCGGGCGGCCGTCCAGGCCCCGGCCGGTCACGAACCCCACCGCCAGGCGGGCCGGCTGTGGGTGGTGGTCGGCCAGAATGATTAGCCCGCCGGCGTCGACTTTCGTGACGGTGGCCATCGTGCCGTTGGTCAGCCGTCTGCCGTCGTCGAGGTCGGCGTGGGCGTGCAGCAGGATCCGATCGCCGGCCTGATAGTGGCGGGGTCCGTACCAGCCGGGACCTTCCAACACCGGGCCGGCGATGGCGCCGGCTCCGGTGAGGTCGGCGCGGAGGCGGTCGGCCAGCTGCTCACACTCGGCGTGAGTGACGGCCAAGGCCGCCACCCGCTCGGGTCCGTAGATGCCGAGGTCGCCCAGCACCGCGGCGGCCATGGCCGCCATGGCCTGCTGGGCGTCGGGATGGTGGTGTTCCCACCCGGCCGCGTCACGGGCCTGCTGGCTGTCGTCGATGGCCCCGGCCCGGAAGGCGGTGAGGGCTTGTCGTTCGGTCGGGTCGGCTTGGCGGCGGTTGACCGTCAGCTCGGCCGCCAAGACTTTGCCGTGTTCGATCTGGTGGGCCAGCCAGGGGGCCAGCCCGCCGGCTCGGACCGGCTGGGTTTGCAGCGGATCGCCGACCAACCACACCTGACTATCCCGACAGGCGACGGCCGCGGCCAGGATGGTGTCGGCTTCGTGGGTGGGCAACTGCGAACACTCATCCACGATCACCACACACCCCGGCTCCAGCACGGTGCGGTGCAGGGCGAAACGGGCCACCGTCACCGCCGGGATCCCCACCTGGCGGAGCTGGTCGACCGCCTGGTTCGTGGTGGAGAGGGCCAGCACTGGCCGGCCGGCCCCGCGGGCCGCGTCGACCGCGGTGGCCAAGGTGGTGGTCTTGCCGTGCCCGGCCGGCGCCGCCAACGCCCGCAACGCCGCACCGGGCCCAGCCAGGATGCGCACCGCGGCAGCCTGATCCTCACCCAACCGGGCCGCGGATTCGACCGCGGCGGCCACGGCCGTCGGCTCCAGCGGCGCGCTGGGCCGGGTCCGCAGGACGGCCAGATTCGCTAGCAACCGATCCTCGACCCGGCGGTGGGCCACGGTCGACCACTGGCCCGCCGCGCGGCCGGTGGCGTCCGGGTTGACCAGACGAACCACCCGGTCGGAGCGCAGGAACACTCGGGCCAAGTACTCGATGTCGAGCCTGTCAGATATCCTGTGTAAGAGAGGATCGCTTGTCTCTCTTATTGGTTAAATACTAGCAGATGTTTAGGCGTCCTGGGAAGTATATCTCGAAAGAATTTAGTGCCTCTTTCCAGCCTTGGGTGCCGGTGCCGGCCACCCCGCCTCGGGTGGTGGTAGGCCCGGGCGATCAGCCGGAGCAGTTTGAGCGCAGAGTCGTCATCGGGGAAGTGGGGCAGGTCCCGGGCGATCAGCCGGAGCAGTTTGAGCGCAGAGTCGTCATCGGGGAAGTGCCCCCGGGTCTTCGACGATTTGCGCATCTGATAGTTCACCGACTCCACCAGATTGGTATCCGGTATGAAAGAGGTGGGCACTCGCTGGTCCCACGGTCGTCCGGCACCCCAGGGTGGGGTGAGCGGTCGGCGAAGTATGGTGCGACCATCCGGAACAGGGGGTGACCTGGGGAAACGCAGATCGGGCAGGCCGATCTAAACGATGGGCTGCGAGCCCGTGTTAGTAGGTGGCCGCCCCTGCGACTCGTCCGGGTGCGCTGAGAGCGCGAATCCGTTGTTGTCGTTTCGCCCGTCGGTTCCCCGTCCAGACCAAACAAAGTTGGGAGGGAGATCAATGGGAAGGTGTATCGGCCTCGATGTGCACCGGGACTTCGCCCAGGTGGCTATGTGGGAGAACGGCCGGGTCAGAGACGCTGGCCGGGTTCCGACGTCGCCGGAGCGGTTACGCGAGTTCGCCAAGACGCTGCGCCGCTCGGATCGGGTCGCCTTGGAGGCAACCATGAACACCGCAGCCATCGCCGGGCTGCTCGCTGAGCGAGCCGGGGAGGTGGTGGTGTCGAACCCGTTTAAGACCCGCGTGATCGCCGAAGCCAAGATCAAGACCGACAAGGTCGACGCCCGGGTGCTGGCCGAGCTGCTGGCCGCTGACTACCTGCCGTCGGTGTGGCTGGCCGACGAGACGACCAAGGCGCTGCGACGCCAGGTCGGCCAGCACATCGCCCTGGTCCGCCAACGCACCCGGGTCAAGAACCAGGTGCAGGCCATCTTGGCCCGGAACCTGTTGCCCCGCTGCCCCTTCACAGATCTGTTCGGCATCAAGGGGCGCCGATGGCTGGCCGATCAGGCCCTGCCCGCCGACGAACGCCGAACGGTCGGGTCCCTGCTGCGTCAACTGGACTTCGCCGGCGAGGAACTGAGACTGGTCGACGCCGAGCTCGCCCTCTTCGCGCTCAACGACGCCAACACCCGCCGGTTGATGACCATCCCCGGGGTCGACATGGCCGTCGCAGTGGCCATCGTTGCCACCGTCGGAGACTTCTCCCGCTTCGAGTCCCCCGACAAACTCGTCTCCTACGTCGGGCTCAACCCGACCACCCGCCAGTCCGGTGGGCTGCCCGCCACCCATGGGCGGATCTCCAAACAGGGCCGGGCATGGGCGCGAGGCATGCTGGTCGAGGCCGCCCACGCGGCCAGCCACACCCCCGGGCCCCTCCACGGCTTCTTCGAGCGGGTCAAGGCTCGCCGGGGATGGCAGATCGCGACCGTTGCCGTGGCCCGCAAACTGTTGGTGATCTGCTGGCACATGATCCACGACCAGCGCGACTACGCCTTCTCCCGGCCATCGCTAGTGGCCAAAAAGACCCGAGCCCTCGAGCTGCGAGCCGGGGCGACCGCCCATCGAGGACAGCCCGCCGGGTCCGCCGCAGCCTACAACCTCAGGACCGTCCGGGACCGCGAACGGGCCCTCGGCGAGCAAGCCGAAGCCGCCTACCATCACCTCACCCGCAACTGGCAACAAACCCGTCCAACCGGCAAGGCGCAGCCAGCGAGACCCTCCGGGCCTCGCTCAACCAGTATGCCGACCGGGACGGCCCGGGCCGTCAAGGCTGCCCCTGCGGGCGGCTCCGCCGGCCTTGACCGCCCTCACTCCCCAGCTGCCACCAGAAAAACCAAGGTCACGCGGCTAAACGCTTGATTCTTTCATCCGTGGTGTAGACGATCTTGCGGATGATCGGCGGGTAGGCCAAAAACGGGATGAAACGTTCCCAGGCGTCACGCCACAGTCTCACGATACCCGGGTAGCGGTCGCCGTATTCGAGCTCGAAGGTGTCCATGGCATCGGTGGCCGCCTCGAGGCTGGGGGCGGTGTAGATCGGCCGCAAAGCGGCGGTGATCTTCTTGCGGTCCTTCCAGCTGCAGTAGCGCACCGACGCCCGGATCAGGTGCACCACGCAGGTCTGAACGCTGGCTTGGGGCCAGGTGGCCTCGATGGCGTCGGGCAGGCCTTTGAGGCCGTCGCAGCAGCAGAAGATCACATCGGCCACGCCCCGGTTCTTGAGCTCGGTGAGCACCGACAGCCAGAACTTGGCGCCCTCGCCGCCGTCGCCCAGCCACACCCCCAACACGTGCTTGCGGCCATCGACATCGACGCCCACGGCCAGGTAGGCACACCGGTTGATCACCACCCCGTTGGTTCTCACCTTCACCACCAGACCGTCGATGTAGACAATGGGGTAGACCGAGTCCAGCGGCCGGGCCTGCCAAGCGGCCAGGTCCTCGAGCACCCCGTCGGTCACCCGACTGATCAGGTCCGGCGACACGTCCACCCCGTAGAACCGCTTGAGAGTCTTCTTGATATCCCGGGTCGACATCCCGCCCGCGTACAGGGCGATCACGTTCTCGTTGAACCCCTTCAGCCGGGTCACGCCCTTGGGGACGATCTTGGGCTCGAAGACCCCGTTGCGGTCCCGGGGGACGTCCAAATCGACCGCCCCGATCTCGGTCAGAACCGTCTTGGGAGTGGTCCCGTTCCGGGAGTTCCCGTTGCCTCGGCCAGCCGGGTCGCCGCGCTCGTAACCCAGTTCGTCGGTCAACTCCTCGTCAAGGGCGCGCTCCAAGATGCGCTTGGAGAACTCGGCGATCAACCCGCCGTCGCCGAGCAGCTGGATGCCGTCGGTCTTGACCTTGGCCATCAGCTCGTCGATCAACTCCGGCGGCAACGCCTCCCGACCCGGGCCCGAACCATCACCTTTAGCGGCCACCGGGGCCGATACTGTCACGTCTGTCATCGTCATTGGAAACCTCCTTCCGAGAGGCTCACAGGCCCCTCAACTCGGTTGGTGGATCCCTCTTACACAGGCAGAAGATCACATCGGCCACGCCCGGGTTCTTGAGCTCGGTGAGCACCGACAGCCAGAACTTGGCGCCCTCGCCGCCGTCGCCCAGCCACACCCCCAACACGTGCTTGCGGCCATCGACATCGACGCCCACGGCCAGGTAGGCACACCGGTTGATCACCACCCCGTTGGTTCTCACCTTCACCACCAGACCGTCGATGTAGACAATGGGGTAGACCGAGTCCAGCGGCCGGGCCTGCCAAGCGGCCAGGTCCTCGAGCACCCCGTCGGTCACCCGACTGATCAGGTCCGGCGACACGTCCACCCCGTAGAACCGCTTGAGAGTCTTCTTGATATCCCGGGTCGACATCCCGCCCGCGTACAGGGCGATCACGTTCTCGTTGAACCCCTTCAACCGGGTCACGCCCTTGGGGACGATCTTCGGGCTCTTCAAGACCCCGTTGCGGTCCCGGGGGACGTCCAAATCGACCGCCCCGATCTCGGTCAGAACCGTCTTGGGAGTGGTCCCGTTCCGGGAGTTGCCGCTGCCCCGCCCACCCGGGTCGCCGCGCTCGTAACCCAGTTCGTCGGTCAACTCCTCGTCAAGGGCGCGCTCCAAGATGCGCTTGGAGAACTCGGCGATCAACCCGCCGTCGCCGAGCAGCTGGATGCCGTCGGTCTTGACCTTGGCCATCAGCTAGTAGATCAACTCCGGCGGCAACGCCTCCCGACCCGGGCCCGAACCATCACCTTTAGCGGCCACCGGGGCCGATACTGTCACGTCTGTCATCGTCACTGGAAACCTCCTTCCGAGAGGCTCACAGGCCCCTCAACTCGGTTGGTGGATCCCTCTTACACAGACCTCCTGACACCC
>CAVPBX010000016.1:0-312980 GCA_963702305.1 uncultured Acidimicrobiaceae bacterium
CTTATTCCTCTCCACGCAGTCTAGCGACTTCGCTTTCTGGCCAGAAGCCCGGCGATCCTGCTTCGCGGCACGCACATTCTCCACAACTTGGCAAAAGCCATTCAAGTGATCTGCCGCCATGGAGAGAGAGAGAGAGAGGGGAAAAAAAAAAAAAAAAAAAAAAAAAAAAAAAAAAAGTTTTTTTTTTTGTTTCCAAATGTGGACGGAGCGAGAGCATAGTACTGAAACGGTCAGTCCACTCTTCAGTCGCAGTCGGCTGCGCCATCTGCCTCCGCGCTCGAACTGGATTCTTTTCGGCGCGCACTTCGGCCACCCACTTGGCCAGCCCGTTGGCGCCGGCGAAGACGGTTCTGATTTGCTCGCCCATACCGTCGGGGGTGCTGGAAGCCGCGCCGGTCCTCATGATGGCAACGGCTGGCGCGCCCAGCTTCTCCAGGAACTCGGGCTGACCTCCGATACGGTCCTTGCGGTCGCTGTTGACTTGGTCGGACAGGTTGGCCAGGTCCTTCGCCCACGCCCCCCCGGCCGACGCCAGGTTGGTATTGGCGATCTTCCGCTCGTTCGCGTCCGTGGCCGCGGCGAGGACCTCGAGGTCGGCGACCAGGTCCTGGGCCTCGCCATCGGAGGCGAACTTCATGGTGGCGAAGAACTCCCCGAGGGCCAGCTTCTGGTTCTCCTCGCGGGCGTACTCGATCATCGCGGCCGCGCCCTTGAGTCCCTCGATCTCAGCGGCGATACCCAAGGCGATCCCGGCGAAGAACGCCGTCCCGGCCGCGCCGGCTGCCGCCCCGACTCCGATCCCGATGACCGTCGACGCCGCTTCCTTGACGGCCTCGAGGATGCGACCGTGGATCAGATGGTTGACCACCTTGATGGCGCTGACGGCGATGGTGATCACGATCGCCACCTTCGAGAGAGTCTTCAAGGCTTCCAGGTTCTTGTCCGCCCACTTGCCGATCGAGTCCCACTCCTCGGCCAGGTCTTCAGCGGCCTCCTTGGCGGCCCCCTCGGCGAACTCCTTGATATAGGTGAACGTGGCCTCCATCACCACCTTGCTGGTCGAGACCACCTTGTCGGCCAGGTCGGCCACGGTGATCCCCTTGCCGATCAGACCCTTCTTCTTCCACTCCTCGAGGAGTTCCTTGATCTCGAAGCCGCCGTGCACGTATTCGAAGAGGAGGCCGACCAGCTCCGACTTCATGCCGTGCTGCTCGAAGGCTCCCTGGAGGATGGCCTTGGAGGTGAGCTCCTCCCCCTTCTTGACCAGTTCGTCGGCCTTCTCGAGGCTCTGGATCGCTTCCTTGAGTCGCTGCTCGTCCAGTTTGTCGTTGGGGTTGTGGACCCCGGTCCTTGCCTTCGCCTTCTGGTGGTCCTCGGTGTAGGCGCCGCCCTCGATGAGGTCGATATGGATCTTGTTGAGCCGCTCGGCGACGGATTCGGTACTGGCAAGGCCGAGCGCGGCGATCCTCTTCAAGACGTGCGTGATGTCCGGGCTGAGCTTGTTCCATGCGGTTACGGCGTCGTGGGCCCGACCCTCGGTCCGGGCCAGGAGGAACACATGGCGGAGGTCTTCGAGCAGCTGGTGGTGGCGCGTGCTCATTTTCGTTCCGAACTTGACTGCGTTGATTTCGGAACGCTGCTTGGCGTCGGCCTCGTCCTTGTTGAGGGCCCTCACCCCGCTGGTCATGTCCGTCCAACCTTCTTCGACCGCGGTCAGCAGGTGCTGGATGCCGCCGAGGAGATCCCCGTAGTCCTCCGCGCTCTCCATCTCGGACGGACCCTTGTGCGGCGCCTTGATGTACCCCTCCGCGACCACGGCGATGTTGTCCTCGGTGGAGTCCAGGTAATCGACGGCTGCGCCGAGGCTGCGAGCCTTGGCGACCGCCTGGTGCAGCTTGGCTTCGATGGGCGGCCAGGCCGACACCGCCTTCTTGTGCCGGTCGGTGCCGGCCTGAGCGTCGATGAACACCTGGCGCACCTGTTCGAGGAAGGACCGGTCGGCCGGCCTCAGTTCGCCCTCGAAGTGCAAGGAGTCGAGGGTCTTCCCGTCCTCTTTGACGGCCGAGTTGACGAGGGCATTGAAGCCATTGAGCAGGTTGGCGTATTCCTGGGCTTCCGAGGTGGCCGCCGTCGCCGCGCCTTGCGACGCGGCTTTGGCCATGGCCTTGGCGGCCAGCATCTTGGCCGCCGCCCGCAGCGTTTCTTCGGTCACCGACATGTCGGAATGCTCCTTCGTTTCGGGGCGGCCACGGGCGGTTGCTCAGGTGCTCTGCTGGCTCATGAGCTGCGCCAGTTCCTCGGCCACCAACCGTTCGAGGTCGGGATGTCCGGCGACATGCGCCAGCTCTTCTTCGGTCAGTCCCAGCTCGCCGGCGATCTGGGCCCCTGTCTCTCCTGTCGCCCCGGAGAGCTCTGTGATCAACTCCTTGATGGCTTCGGCCATACCGGTCGGCTGGTCAGCCTGAGCGGCGCCCGCATGCTCGGCGACCGCCGCCGGGCCACCGGCCGTGGCGGCCTGGTGTGAGCGCAGGGCGTGGGCTTGGTCCTGGCTCATCCAGTCGGATCCCGGCCTGATCGTGCGTTGGTCGTCGCTGAGGGCGAACTCGTAGGCTCCGCTGCTGTTGACCCGGTACAGCATCTGCCATCCGTCGTCCCATGCCGGCTCCGGCTCGGTTTCTCGGGCCGAGGGGGGCGGAGGCTCGGCTGCGGGGGAGGGCTCGGCAGCCGGGGGGCGCCGCGCTGTGGCGACTTCCGTAAGCCACTGCACCCGCCCGTCCACCTCCGTGGCATAGTCGAGTTCCTCCAGCAACGGGCGATGGTCGTTATCCAGGAAGCGGTACAGCTCCTCGAGCCTGGTCGGCTCCGAGTGCCACGTCGGATCCAGCCAGCCGAACAACTCGCCCAGGGATTTGCGCGCCTCCTCGATCCGGTAGTCGACGTCCCGTTCGACCAGCCACCACGGATCGCTCTCGATGGTTACAAATCGGTCCCTGTCCACTGCGCCCTCCCAGCCGGTGCCGAAGCAACGACATCCTCTTCGTAGTCACTCATCGGCAGTGTGACGCCCCTCTTGCTCGCGGCCTGCTCTCCTATTTGTGCGTGACAGCGGTGTGCCATGCGATGGCACACCGCATCTAAACGCGAGCGGTCGCGATTCTTGACTGTTCGGTCCACCATTGCTATTGTGGACTATATGGTCAATAACATCCTCGTGGAGGGAGCGCGCATGTCATGGTCGCTACAGGGCAAGGTTGCCCTCGTCACCGGTGGATCCCGGGGGCTGGGTGCGGCCACGGCCCGTTCCCTGGCCGATGCCGGCGCAGACGTGGCGATCACTTACATCGCCTCGGCCGACCGTGCCGCGCAGGTCGTGAGTGAATTGGAGGAGAAGGGCGTAAAGGCGGCCGCGTTCCAATCCGACCAGGCCGATGCGACACTGGCCGACCGCCTGATCGATGATGTGGTGGTCCAGTTCGGCGGTCTGGACGTACTGGTCAATAACGCCGCCATCGGGGTGGAGTCGGGTAAGACGATCGACGATCCGAGCATCGACACCGCTGCGCTGGACCGGATGCACGCCACCAACTACACCGGTGTGATCGCCATCATCCGCTCGGCGGCGAAGATCATGCGGGACAACGGCCGGATCGTCAACATCGGCTCGGGAATTGGTTCTCGCGCCGGGATGCCCGGCTTCGCCGATTACGCCGCGACCAAGGCCGGGCTGATTGGCTACACGAAGGGCGTCGCCCGTGACTTGGGCCGGCGTGGCATCACGGTCAATCTGGTGCAAGCCGGGCTGATGCAGACCGACATGAACCCGCCGTCCCCCGAGGCGCTCGAATACATGGTGACGGGCCTCGCCATCAAACGAGTCAGCGACCCGGCCGAGACCGCCGCGGTCATCACCTTCCTCGCCAGCCCGGTCGCCACTTACATCACGGGGGCGGTCATCGACTCCAACGGCGGCTACACCGCCTGACTAGTGGGATGCGCCACTCTGCGTGGATTGTCGAGTTGTGATGGAATATGGCCTGGCGAAGCCGAACCGCATCGCCGGGGTGGTGTTGTATCAGCCTCGCGTCCGTGGAATGCCAGCCCGGCGTAGAACCTTGGCGTCCACCCCCGCCGCTCGCCACGCCGAGTAGGTCAGCCCCTTCCGCCGCCCGTAGCCGAGGGCCGCCCTCACAAACCCTTCCTCAAGTGGTCCCAGATCGACGGCGTGCCCCCTGGCTGCCAGCTCGGCTTCGAGGTCCAATCGTTCCTGAGCCAGATGCACTCTCGACAACGGGTCCGCGTTCGGGAAGGCGGATCTCGATCTGATGCAGTCGGGCCTCGATGCCATCGGGTGTGCGCTTGCGGCCTCGCTTCGGTTTGTGGGCCTCCAGCGCCTCGAGGTAACGGCGCACCACTCGACTCTCTTCCCGTCCGACCGCCAGCGCCTGCTTGTGCTCGGCTGACATTGGCGCCTTCGCCAGCCCACCAGCCGCCGATGCCGCGGACACGGGAGCGACCGATTTCGCGGCCGCTTTCTTTGTGACCGACCGAGGCCGTTTGGCGGCAGTCGCCGATGACCGGCGGGCGGCGGACTTACGGGCGGCGGACTTGCGGGGCGTCGATTTGCGGGGCGTCGATTTGCGGGGCGTCGATTTGCGGGGCGTCGAGTTCGCTGCCATCTGAGAAGTATCGCGCATTGACTTCTGCGTCCATCGTCATTGCGACGAGTCGATCGGTTCGCACAGGCTCCGGGCGGGGATCCCGTCCGGGAGGGGATCAAACTACGCTGGTCCGGATGAGGGCCTCAGAGCAGTCGGCCCCGCCAGCGGCTTCCCTCCGCCGGCGGGAGTCCGAGCAGGTCAATGGCTCGAGGCGGGACGAGATCCTGGTGGCGGCGGCCAGGCTGTTCGCCGACGTCGGGTACGAAAACACCACGATGACCGATATCGCCCGGGCGGCCGGGCTCGATCAGTCCTCTCTCTACTACTGGTTCCGGCGCAAGGAGTTGATCCTCCAGGCGACCCTCTCGGTCAACCGGCTGCCGGTCGAGTTCCTCGAACGGATCTCGGCTGAGGAGGGGTCGCCGGTCTTGAAGCTGTACCGCCTTTTGCGGTTCGACATCTACCAGCTGTGCTCCTCGCCCTTCGACATCAACGAGGTCGAGCGCCAGGCGGAGCGGCAACCGGATGTGTTCAAGGCCTACTGGCGGGACAACCAGGAACTGTTCGAAGGCGTCTGCCACCTCATCGAAGTGGGCATCGAGTCGAAAGAACTCATCGACTGCGACTCCACGTTGGCCGCGCTCACGCTGCTGTCGACCCACGAGGGGATTCAGAAGCGGTTCCGGTACCAGAGCAGGCACAAGACCTCCCGGGACAGCCCGTTCGTCTACCCCCGGCTGTCCGCCAAGGACGTTGCGGTGTCGGTGGCCGCGACCTCCGTCCGAGCCCTGCTGCGCCGGTCGGGAGACCTGGACAGGATCACGGCTCAGGCGTCGTCGTTCGAAGACTTCTAAGTCGCGGCCCCCCACGCGGGAGCGCTGGTTAATCTTCGTGTAACAATTTCAATACAGTATTGACACGCGGCGGTAGCGAGCCCGAAACGCGTCGTTCGTAGGGTCAGGTACATGCCAGCCCCGACTGCGCAACTGACCCCGGTCAACGTGGGGCCGCTACCGATCGACCCGGAAGTCGACGCCGCCGTGCGGCACAACGGCGGGACCGAAGTAGGCCCCGGCGAGGCCCAGGTGATGATCTGGCAGGGCCACTCGGGCGAGGGTTTCGCGGCATGGCTCGCGGCCGCTCCCTCCGCCGAGTGGGTCCAGCTCCCGTCAGCCGGGATCGACTGGCTCTTCGACCAGGACCTGTACCGGTCCGGGATCACGTGGACGTGTGCCAAGGGCGCCTTCGGTGATGCTGTGGCCGAACTGGCTCTAGGGCTGCTCATCGCCGGGTTTCGCTCCATCGGTGTCTATTCGCGAGCCGGCAGGTGGCTTCCCGAGCAGGGCCGGACCCTGAGCGGAAGCCACGTGGCCATCCTGGGGGCGGGCGGAATCGCCACGGCCCTCCTCGCGCGGCTGAAGCCGTTCGGCGTCGAAACGTCGGTCGTCCGCCGGGACCCGCGGCCGGTCCCGCTCGCCGACCGGGTGGTCACGATGGACGAGCTTCCCAAGGTGTTGTCCGCGGCCGACGCGGTCGTCCTCGCCTTACCCCTTACGGTGGCTACGCGCGGGGTGATCGGGGCGGGGGAGTTGGCGGCGATGAAGCCCGACGCCTGGTTGGTCAACGTCGGGCGCGGGCCGCTCGTCGACACCTCCGCACTCCTGAACGCGCTCTCGGACGGGTCGATCGGCGGGGCGGCCCTCGACGTGACGGACCCCGAGCCGCTGCCGGAGGGACATGGCCTGTGGGCCCTGCCGAACGTGATCGTGACCCCTCACGTGGGAGCGACGGCCCCGATGTCAGCAGGACCCTTCTCCCATCTTGTGGGCGAGAACCTGCGCAGATGGCGATCGGGCGCACCGCTCCTCGGACTGGTGGACGCCGATGCCGGATACTGACGGGCTGGTCGCGCTGGGGTCGTCGGGCCTCTCGATCACCCAGGTCGGGCTGGGGGCCTGGGCCTTGGGCGGTCCGGGCTGGGCTTGGTCGTGGGGCCCGCAAGACGACGACGTCTCCGTGGCCACCATCCATTCGGCGCTCGAGTTGGGCATCAACTGGATCGATACGGCAGCCGAATACGGGCTTGGCCACTCGGAGGAGGTGGTCGGCCGGGCCATTGCCGCGCTTCCCTCAGCCGATCGGCCGTATGTGTTCACCAAGTGCGGGATGGTATGGGACCCAGACGACCCGATGGCCGAGGCCCGCCCGATCGCGACGGCCCAGTCGGTGCGGGCCGAGTGCGAGGCGTCCCTCCGTCGGCTGGGCGTCGAGTGCATCGATCTCCTGCAGGTCCACTGGCCACCCGAGTCGGGTACACCCGTCGAGGAGTATTGGGAAACGTTGGTCGCCCTCCGTCAGGAAGGCAAGATCCGGGCGGCCGGGCTCTCCAATCACGATGTTTCACAGCTGGACCGGGCCGAGGCGGTCGGCCACGTCGACTCTCTCCAACCACCCTTCTCGATGATCGACCGGGCGGCCGGGGCGGATGTCATCCCGTGGTGCTTCGAGCACGCCACCGGCGTGATCGTCTACAGCCCCCTGCATTCGGGGCTGCTGACCGGCCAGTTCAGCGCCGAGCGGGTGGCCGCGTTGCCGATCGGTGACTGGCGCCGTGCATCCCCGGACTTCACGGACCGTTTAGATGCCAACCTTGAGCTGGCTGCCGGAGTGGCGGCCTTGGCCGACGAGATCGGGACCACCGCCTCCGCATTGGCGGTGGCTTGGGTGATGGCCTGGCCCGGCGTCAGCGGCGCCATCGTGGGCGCCCGCTCCCCAGCTCAAATCGACGCCTGGATCGGTGCGGGCGAACTGCGCCTCTCAGCCGATGTCCTGGATCGTCTGGCGTCGCTCGTCACCGAATCAGTCGCCGGCCGTGGCCCCGTTCGCCCACCCGACCGGCGACTCACCGCGCCGAGATAGAAGAAGGAGGACGTCGTTGTACCCGACATGGACCCAAGGAACCGTCTACCCCTGGATGACCTGGGAGGAGATCCGTGACGCCGCGGCCGCCTCCTGTCCGATCGTGGTGCCGGTGGGGTCGACGGAGCAGCACGGGCGCCACCTGCCGGTCTGCACCGACTGGGTGCTCCCCACCGAGATCGCTCGCCGTGCCAACGAAGCTCGGCCCGTCGTCGTCGGGCCGACGGTGCCCTTCGGTTACCGCTCGCGCCCGGGTAGCGGTGGGGGTCAACACTTCCCCGGGACTGTGTCGCTGCGGGCCACGACCTTCATGGCGGTCGTAGAGGACGTGCTTTCCGAACTGGTCCGGGGCGGCTTCCGCCACATCGTCCTGTACAACTGGCATTTCGAGAACGTCGGCTTCGTGTACGAAGCCGCCTGCCTGGTATCCGAGCGCCTCCCCGAAGCCAGGATCGTGGTGGTGGAGGATGCCATGCCGCCGTTCTCGGAGGCGGAGTCGGCCTACCTCTGGCCGGACGGCTTCCCCGGACTGGCGCTGGAGCACGCAGCGGTCATCGAGACCTCCCTGTGGATGCACCTCGACCCCACCGCGGTCAGGACCGACCGGATGACTCCGGACGGGCCGAGGCGTCACCCCCCCTACGACGTGCTCCCGATCGACCGCACCATGACCACTGCGAGCGGGTCGTTGTCGTCGCCGCTCGGGTCGTCACACGCCAAGGGGGAGATGCTCGTGAAGCGGACGGTGGATCACCTGGTTGCGATCCTCGACGCCGAGTTCCCACGGGCTGCCAGCGCGGTTCCCACGGTCGAGTCGGTTCTGTCCGGACAGGCGTCGTGACCGTTCAAGTGGCGCTCGTCACCGGCGGTGCGACCGGTATCGGCCAGGCGACCGTATTCGAGTTGGCCAAGCGGGGATACCAGGTGGTCGTCAACCACTTCGGACAGCCGGAAGACGCCTCCCGACTCGCCGACGACGTCGGCGGCTTGGCCTTCGACGCCGACGTCGCCGACGTGGAGGAGGTGGCGGTGATGGTACGACACGTCGAGGAGCACCTCGGCCCGATCGCCGTCGTCGTGTGCTGCGCCGGCTTCGACCACGAGCTGTCCCTGGCTGAAACCGACGACGACGTCTGGGAGCGGTCGCTACGGGTGATGCTGGGCGGCTGTCTCCACCTGATCGCAGCGGTCTCCCCGTATATGCGGGCCCGCCGCTCCGGGTCGGTCGTCACGGTGTCCTCCGAGCTCGCCCTCACCGGGGACAGCGGGCACGTCGCCTACGTGGCCGCCAAGGCCGCCATCTTGGGGCTCACCCGGGCGGCGGCGCGGGAGTTGGCGCCGGCTGGGATCCGGGTCAACTCCGTTGCACCGGGCCCGACCGACACTGCAATGCTCACCAAGCGCTGGCGGGTCCCTGAGTACCTGGCGCAGATCCCCCTCGGACGTTTCGGCGACCCTGAGGAACTGGCCACGTCGATCGTAAACGTGGCTGAGGACACCTGGACCACGGGCCAGGTGTACTCGCCCAACGGAGGGATCGTCATCCAATGAGGGTGGCGCTGGTGACGGGGGCCGCCGGGGGGCTGGGCCGAGAGCTGGTGGCGGGCCTCGAGCGCGACGGCTGGGCGGTGGCGGCCAGCGACCTGCCCGGAACCGGGATGCCGTTCGACGCCGACCTTCGCGACGGAGAGGCGTGCGGCCATCTGGTGGAACGGGTCATCGCCGAGCACTCCCGCCTCGATCTGCTGGTCAACAACGCCGCGACCATGTACCACGGCCTTTTGGACCTGGCCGACCTGGACCGGTGGTGGGACACGATATCGGTCAACCTGTCGGCCCCATTCCGCCTGGCGCGGCGCCGCATCTGCAGAGCTGCGTCGGACCGGAGGCCAGATCATCAACGTGGCGTCCATCATGGCGTTCAGCGCCGACCCGGGCTTCAGCGCTTACTGCGCCAGTAAAAGCGGGCTGGTGGGGCTCACCAAAGCCCTGGCGCGTGAGATGGCGCCCGACGTCCGGGTCAACGCCATCGCGCCGGGTCACATCGACACGCCTCAGCAGGCCATCGACGCCGAGGTCGCCGGCCTGACACGCGGGCAGCTGTATGACTCCTACGCCGAGATCATCCCCGTCGGCCGCATCCTCACTCCGGCCGAGGTGGCCCGGCTCGCCGTGTTCCTGGCCAACGAGACCGGGTTCACCGGCTCATGCGTGCATCAAAACGGCGGCCTACTCATGGTCTGACGGAATCGCCGACCCACCAATACTCCGAATGAACCACCACCGAGACGGATCGATCATGCGAATCTACTTCTGCTCCGACCTACACGCATCAGAGAAATGTTGGAAGAAGTTCCTCGCCGCGCCCCGGTTCTACGACGCGAGTGTGATCGTCATCGGCGGCGATGTGACGGGGAAATTCATCGTTCCCATCATCGAAGGCAAGAAGGGCAGGTATACCTGCCGATTCGCGGGAGTCGAGCGCAAGCTCAAGGAGGGCGCGCAGCTGACCCAGATCAAGGAGCTCATCGCCGATGCCGGCTCGTATGCGTGGCTAACCACACCGGACGAGCACGCAACCTACGAGGGAAACCAGGCGGCAATCGACGGCCTGTTTCGAAGCCTCATCATGCAGCGGGTCGAGCGGTGGATCAACATGGCCGACGACAAGCTCTCCGGTACCGGAGTGCGGATCTTCGTCAGCGGCGCCAACGACGATTTCTTCGAGGTCGATGACGCGCTCGGGCGATCGGGGATCATTGAGGATCCGAACGGACAGGTGATCCAGCTCGACGACGGCTTCGAGATCGTCGGAATGGGCTACGGAAATGTGACGCCGTGGCACTGCCCCCGGGACATCGAGGAAAGCGAGCTGGCGGAGCGGATCGACGAGGCGGCCAAGAAGGTGACCAATCCGTCGAGGGCGGTGTTCAGCCTGCATGTACCACCTTTCGAGTCGGGACTCGACTACGCACCACAGCTGGACAGCGATCTGCGCATGGTCCTAAATGCCGGGGGCCCGAACATGGTCCCCGTAGGGAGTACGGCGGTGAGGGATGCCATTGTCAACTACCGGCCGTTGATCGGAGTTCACGGGCATATCCATGAATCTCGGGGGGTGACCACCATTGATGGTGTGCCGGTCGCCAACCCGGGCAGCGAGTACGGGGAGGGCATCTTGGATGGCCTCATCATCGAGTTGGACAAGCAGCACGGCCTCGTCGGTACCCAGTTGGTGAGAGGATAGGCATGAATACCACGATTTCGTCCACCACATCCACAAGCACGCTACCGCCTGCTCCAGCGGGTGCATTTGGCCGGGCGAGCTCCGGTCTGGTGAGGCAGGTCCGGACTGATGATGTGATGTACTACGGCTGGCAGCAGATCGGCCTCGGTTACATCATTTTCATAGTGGCGGCCTGGAACCTTTATCCGGGCGCGAACATGGAGCTGGCCACCATCATTGCGGCAGTGGCCGGGGTGATCATGGGGGTGGCCTACGCCATGTTGAGCCGGGTGTACCCGCGCTCGGGCGGAGATTACGTTTTCATGTCGAGAATCCTGAGCGCGCCGTTGGGCCTGACCTTGAGCGTCTCGCTCATGTTCTGGCAGCTCTTCTATACTGGGGTCAACGGCGCCTGGCTCGCCAAGTTCGGCTTGGCGCCCATGTTCGCCAGCCTGGGCCTCCAGCTCCACAGCTCAGCGCTGCTGAGCCTGTCCAATTGGTTGGCCGGTAGCTGGGGCCTGTTCGTATCCGGCACGTTCGTCATCCTCTTCTTCATCGCCGTGCTGGCCCGGGGCATCGGGATCTACTTCCGCACCCAACGGTGGAGTTGCTACATCGCTTTGGCCAGCTTGGCCGTCACGTTCGTGACCCTCATCCTGGCCGCTACCCACGCACTCAACTTCGAGAGCAACTTCAACGCTCTGGCCGGTCACAACGCCTACGCCAAGGTCATGTCCGACGCCCAGGCGGCAGGGGCGAACCTCAGCCCGGCCTTCAGCCTCAAGAGCACGAGCTACTTTGCCCTGTGGCCGGCCTTCTCCCTGTGGTTTGCCATCCTGTCAGTCTCCTTCGGCGGCGAGGTCAAGGACACCCAGAAGGGTCAGATGCGGGGCATCAACGCGGCCGTCATAACCATGGGGATCTTCATGGCGGCCCTGATGTTCCTCTACCGAGGGGCGTTCGGATCGAGGTTCCTCCTCGCCGCCAACGACATCAGCCCGAAGCAGTTTCCGTTGCCCGTTTCGCCCTATGTCAACACGTTCACCGGCATCGCGGGTGGTCACGCCTGGCTGACGATCATCAACAGCATCTGGGTGATCGCCCTGCTCTTCTACCTCGGAGCGGTCGGGATGGTCGCGGCGACGCGCAACATGCTGGCGTGGTCCATCGACGGGGTGGCTCCGGGTTGGATGGCCAAGGTCTCGGAGAGGTACCACACACCCACGTGGAACCTGCTGGCCTGTGGCGCGGTGGCCATGGGGGTGCTGTCCATCTACTGTTTCACCCACCTCATCAACACCCTGGGCGGTTTCCTGGGGCAGTGCATACCATTCATCGGCGTCAGCATCGCCGCCGTCCTGTTCCCGTTCCGGCGGAAAAAGGACTTCGAAGGATCGTCGGTCTCCCGGAAGATCGGCGGGGTACCTGTCATCTCCATCATCGGGGTGCTGTCGCTCATCTCCGTGAGCCTGGGCTTCTGGCGCCTTCTTGTCGACAAGAACTACGGGGCTAACAACCATCTCTCGATCCTGTTCACCGTCGGGGTCGGGGCGTTCGGGCTGATCTGGTTCTACGGCTTCAAGTACTGGAGCAAAAGCCGCGGCGTCAACGTCGCCCGCCGCTTCGAAGAGATCCCGATCGAGTGATGGGAGGCGAGATGATGGAGATGACCTTGTCGCTGTCCGAGCGGATCCCCCCGGAAGCGATCAACCTGGTGGAGAGGGCCGCCATCGACTCACTGGTCCTGAGGATCACCGGATCGGTGGCGGTGCGGTTGCGCTGCGACCAGCACTGGCCGCTGCTGTCGAGACTCGGTCGCCGCCCCTACCACGACATCGACTTCTGGGGCCTCGGGAAGGACCAGCAGAGAATCGAGCATTTCTTCGCGGCGCTCGGCTACGTCGTCGACCCGAAGTGCAAGCACATGCACGAGTGGGGGATCAAGCGGCTCATATTCGACCATCCAAGGTCAGCCGTGAAGGTCGACGTGTTCATGGACGAGCTGGTGATGGCCCACACCATCGACTTCAAGGACCGGCTGCTGCTCGACTACCCGTGCGTTTCGCTGGCTGACCTGCTGCTGTCAAAGCTCCAGATCCACGAGATCACGGAGAACGACCTGATGGATCTGGTCGTCCTGCTGCTCGAGTACCCGTTCGGTCGCGGCGAGCGCCACATCGACATCGACCACGTGGCCCGAGTGCTGGCGCGGGACTGGTCCTTCTGGTACGAGGCGACGGTCAACATTGGCAAGATCCGGCTCGCTCTCGCCCGCTACGACGTGCTCGACGAGCGCGTCAAGGCATCACTCGAGGCCCGCTTGACAGAGTTCGAAGCCCGGATGGAGAGCGAACCGAAAGACCGGCGCTGGAAGATCAGGGCCGCGGTCGGTACCAGGAAGCGGTGGTACGAGTTGGTCGGCGACGTGGATCGCTGAAGCGGGGCGACCATGCGACTCAAGGGAAAGACAGCGATAGTCACAGGCGCGGGCGGCGGAATCGGCCGAGCCGTCGCCCAGAGGTTTGCCGAGGAAGGCGCCACGATCATACTCAACGGACGGCGCGTCGAGCCCCTCCTCGAGACCCGCGACCTCCTGACCGATAGGGGCGCCGAGGTCGTGGTCCAACCGGGCGACGTTTCCGTCAGGTCGGATTGCCAGTCCGTCGTGGAGGCGGCCCTCCGGGCGTGGGGCCGGATCGACATCCTCGTCAACAACGCGGCCGTCGATCAGGAGGTCGCCTTCATCGACATGAGCGAGGAGGCCTGGGACGAGGTCATCGACATCAACCTCAAGGGACCGTTCCTCATGTCGCAGGCGGCGGCCCGGGTGATGGCCGCGGCCGAGGGCGGCTCGATCATCCACATCTCCTCTATCGATCACTTCGCGGCGAACGGGTTGTACTCGAGCTACAACGTGTCGAAGAACGGTTTGATGGGCCTGAGCCGATGCATCGCCGTAGAAATGGCCGGCCGGAATATCCGTAGCAATGTCGTCAGCCCCGGAGCGACCGATACCGAGATGATCGCTCGCGCGGCTGGACCTGAGCTGATGGGCTATATGCGTGAGCGCTTCGACCGGGTGCCGATGCGGCGGCTCATCGCGACCCGGGAGATCGCCCAGGCCTGCCTGTTCCTCGCGTCGGACGAATCCTCTGGAATGACCGGAGCTGAGCTGGTCGTGGATGGGGGCGCCGTCGCCAACATGTACATGTTCGAGACCATTCCCGACTTCCCCGCCGATCGCGCCGCCGCAGTCAACTACTAGCTGTGTCACAAGCGATACGAGGACAGCGCGCGCAGAGCGCGTTGATCGGCATGGCTGGGATGACGCTGATCAGCCCGGACGGGCTGATCGTCAACTCGATCCGGGTCAGCCTTGGCAGCCTTCTCTTCATGCGAGGGCTCCTGATGGCGGCGGGCTATCTCGCCATCGTGCGCGTGCGCACTGGCAGCTTCTTTAAGAGTCCGGTATGGAAGCTCAAGGCCAATTCGGTGGCGTTCGCCGTGCTGAGCGCCGGGGGCAACGTGCTGTTCGTCGCTTCCCTACGTGAGACGACGGTCGCCGACGCCCTGCTCATCAACGCCTCGATTCCCGCCATTACCGGCGTTATCGGATGGCTGTCCAAGCGCGAGCGACCTTCCCGTCGTGCGTGGATGGCCGCGCTGGGGGTGCTGGCGGGTATCGCGCTCCTGGCCGCCGCCCACCCGGGCCGGACCTATCTGATGGGAGACTTGGCTGCTCTCGGGTCTGCGGTGGCCCTGGCGTCAGCTCTCCTTGTCGTCCCCCGGGGGGATGACGCCAGCGTATCGGCGGCCCAGACGCTGGCGGGAGCACTGGGCATGGTCGCGTTCAGCCCGTGGGCCCATCTCTTCCATACGGGCAGGGATGTGGCTCTCTCCGTCGTTGGCTTTATGTGGACGCTCCCAATCGGGAGCACCCTTGTCATGACCTGCCGCCGTTACCTGGCCGCCGTCGAGGTCGGGCTGATGATGCTGCTCGAGACGATCCTTGGCCCGCTGTGGGCGTGGGTCGGACTCAGCCAGACGCCGAACCTGCAGACGATAGGAGCCGGGTTGGTGATCTTCGTCAGCCTGGCTGCCTATGCCATTGCCGGGTCCGGCCGGTTCGGCGAACCCGCGGAGTTGGTCGGTTGAAGTCTTCGTTACCCGAGAGAGGATGATTGCATATGACACTCCCTGTTGAATTGGTGGGTGCGTGGCGCCGGAGCGGCCTGCTCCTCGACGGCGTCCGTACCGTCGACTACTGCGACGTGATCTGGCTGCAGACGCCCGAGTGGTTTGTCGACATCCGCCTCCTGATCGATCCCAAGGCCGAAGTTCCCACCGACGGCATTCCCGAGTTCTTCTACCAGGAGTTCGCCTTCGCTGGCATCACCACGTGGGAGCCTCCAATGATCACTTGGGACCACCTCATCGACTCGAACCTGGCGTCGGCGGTTGACTCCAACCCGATCACCTGGGCCGACGGCGTGGTGCTGGAGAACGGCTCGGCTCCCGTGGGGAACCGGAACGTTCCGTTTACCGAGGAGTGGTTGCGGATGACCGACGACGGCGTCTGGTGGAACGCCGATCCGGGGGAGAATCGGGCGCGTATCGAAGTGGGTCGATTCGCGGTCGAGATCGAGGACCGCCGGCCCAGTGGCAGCTTCCGAGCGGTCCGCTATCACCAGCAGGACGGCGAGTGGGTGAGGTTCGGCGAGGTCACGGCCTGAGCCTCCGCCGACGGGGCGGAGGTTAGCTGTCGATCAGCAGCGCGTCCAAGGGACCTCGCAGGGCCTCGCGGCGCCGAGAGACGTTGGGCAGGCGCATGAGTCGGTGCGTGAGCGGCTGTCCCGCCTCACGGCGCCGCAGCTGCGTCTCCGAGACCGGCCGCCAGATCTCGTCGACGATCACGGTCGGGTCGCCGTCGAGGTCGGAAATCGGTCGATCCAGGTGTTCGCTCCACAACCGCAGTCGGGTCGACCGTGCCAGCGCACTGTCCCTCGTGACGACATTCATTTCGGTGTCGTTGAACAAAGAGTATTCGTTCAAGTTCGCGGATCCGATTGTCAACCAGTTGTCGTCCACGATGCCGATCTTGGCGTGGACATAGATCGGTTGGGGTGAGTCGCACCCCATCTGGTACAAGGTGCAGGCGAGGACTCGACCGGCGCCGCCGTCGGCATCCAGGAGGAGACCGAGCTGGCCACGGGTGTCGTCATTGCCGTTGTTGGGTTTGGCCGGCAACATCAGGACGAGACGGAAGCGGTCATCAGGGGGGTGGCGCAACTTGTCGGCCAGGACCGCGACGACCTCTGGGGACCAGAGAAATTGGTTCTCCAGGTAGATGAGGTGACGAGCTGCTCGGAGGGCGCGAAGGTAGGACTCGAGAATGGTGAACTCGCCCAATGGCCGTCGGGTGTAGATCTTCTCGGGCACGGTTCGGACAATTTGGACTTCGACGTCACCTGCGGCGACCGCTGGAGCCGGCGCGGGAACCTCCTCGCCCGTCACCTCGAGCCAGCGCATTCGGAAGTGGGCGCCGACATCGGCGACCGCTGGTCCCCGTATGAGCGAGGTGGCGTCGTGCCAGCCGATCGAGCCGCGGGGCTCATGGGCGCTGGTGTCGAATCGGTTGCCGCCCAAAGAGGTGAGATCAATACCGCCCACGAAGGCCAGCTCCCCGTCGACGATCACCAGCTTCTCGTGATGGCAGTGAAGCGGGCGCTCGTGGGCGTCGAGCGCGACCCGTACCCGAGTGTCGCGGCTGAGCTCGTCGCGAACCGAGCGGACCTCCTTGCGAGCCGGGTGGAAGACGGGTAACGGTGCGCCGGCCCATGCCAGCACGCGCACATCCACGCGTTCCGCCACCGCGGCCAGCAGGTGGCGCAGGGACTGGGTTCGGTCGGGATCCAGCCGAAAGTCGGGAGAAAAGAACCAGCCGGCCAGCCACACCGACGAGCGGGCCCTCTCGATGGCTGCCGCCATGCGGGGCAACGCTTCGGCCCCGTCGATCAAGAGCGTGAGCTCGTTGCCGCGAGTGGTTGGCCAGCCGGAGCAGGCCCATCCACCCACGGCGCCTGCCAGCACGGCTGCGTGACCGGCCCGGGTCAGGCGGCGCCGGTGATGGTCCATCACCCGCCGTTCCACCAGCCGGCCGGCGCCGGCGTCGATGGCCTCCAGCTGCTTGGCCCAGCGTCCAGACACGGTTTACCTATACCCAGTGGACGGTAGCGCGGTTCGATGATTGGGTATCGCGGCACTCGTGCCAGTCGATACGGATGTCATTGAGCGAGAGTTGAAGTTTGTCGTCGGCCCGGACTACGAGCTGCCGGACCTCCGTCCGCTGGTCGGGCAAACAGTACGCCTCGCTGAGCAGCACCTCCGCACGGCTTATTACGACACCGAGGATCGGCGCCTCTGGAACCGCGGCATCACCCTTCGCTACCGGACCGAAAAGGAACAGCGCTCCGGCAGGTGGAGCCTCGAACTGCCGCAACCGGCGGGCAGCACCTTCCTGTCTCGGGCCCAGCTCGGGTGGGCCGGCGGGCGAGAGACGGTGCCGGCCCAAGCCGTGTCCATCCTGCGAGGCGTGGTCCGTCGGGCGCCCCTGTTCGAAGTCGCCGAGCTAGAAACGAGCCGGCGGCGCCTTGCCCTCCACGGACGACGACACGATCGCGCTTGGGGTGAGATCGACGACGACTTCGTGATGGTGGTCGGCGGCCCCAAGGACGGCCTCGGCTTCCGCCAGGTCGAGTTGGAGCTGGCCCCCGACCATCCCCGCGCAGCTGACTTGGTGGTGGCATCTCTACGAGAATCCGGAGCGCAGATGTCGGATCTCCCGAAGCTAGCCGTCGCGCTGGGCGATACCCATGGCCGGAAAGCGGTCTCCGGAAGCTCGGTTCGGCGACGGGAGACCCTGGCTGTCCGGGTGCAGATGACGATCGGGGAGGCGTTCGATCGATTGCTCGACCACGACTACCGGGTTCGGGTCGACCCGGAGGGACCGGAAGCTCGTGACGTCCACCAGGCGAGGGTTGCCATACGCCGCCTCCGCTCGGTCTTGAAGACCTTCGGTCCCGCGCTTGACCCGGTGTGGGGGCGTCACACTGCCGCGGAACTGCGCTGGATCGGGGAAATCCTCGGTCGCGTGCGCGACGCCGATGTGCGCTTGGCCGGTCTGTCCGACGCTGGCGACGGGATGGTGGCGTTAGAGCCCGGCGGCCGGGAGTTGGTGGTGCGAGTCCAAGAGGAACGCCGCCGCGCCGTCCTGGACCTGTCGGTCGCCCTCGACGACGAGAGGTACCTCGACTTGCTCGACCGGCTTCACGCCGCGGCGAACGCCGTGCCCGTACTTCGTGGGGCCGCGGCAGGCGACCAGGCATTCGACCCTGACGCGGCGGCCGCCTCGTCGCTTCCGGCGCTGGTGCAGGACCGCTGGCGGTCATTAGAGCGGAGGGTGCGGAAGGCGGGGACAGACCCTACGGCCCGTGAGCTACATCGGATCAGGATCGCGGCCAAACAACTCCGTTACGCCGCCGAGGTCGCGGCTCCGGTCATCGGCAAGGCCGCCCGACGGACAGCTGGCGCCGCCGAGCGGGTCCAGACCGTGCTGGGCGAGTTAAACGACGCCGCGGAAGCGGAGCGGTGGCTGCGACAGGTGCTCGATGACCCCCATGTGACGCCAACCACGGGTTTCGCCGCTGGTGTGCTCACCCGGGAGCAGCAAATCCGCCAGCGCCACCTCCGGCGCAGCTGGCGGTCCGAGTGGAAGAAACTCCGCCGGCCCAAGCACCATTCGCGGCTCCTCGGCCGCAGGAGTTCGCTGGGCCCAGGAGGGTATGGCTAAGGGCGTGCACCTCTCGATGAAGCCGCAGCATCTGAGCCGCTACCGGGACATCGCGTCGCTGCTCTTCCGGCTCGGCCGGTCCGATCTGGTGTCGATGGCCGGACTGGACGACCTGGCCGACCGCTCGGTACCGAATCCCTCGGATGCTGATGAGCGGACGCGAGCGGAGGAGCTCACTGCCGAGCTCGAGCGGCTGGGCCCAAGTTTCGTCAAGCTCGGGCAGTTGCTCGCTTCCCGGACCGATTTGCTCCCGGCGGTGTACACGGACGCGCTCAGTCGCTTGCAGGACGCCTGCGAGCCATTTTCGATGTCCGAGGTCGAGAAGACGGTGCAGCGGGAACTGGGGACCCGTCTGTCGCGGGTGTTTCCGGAATTCGACGACAAGCCCCTCGCCGCCGCATCTCTCGGGCAGGTGCACCGGGCGAAGTTACGGGACGGCCGAATGGTGGCGGTCAAAGTTCAGCGCCCGGGAGTCCGGGAGCAGATGGTCGACGACCTCGAAGTTCTGGGCGAGCTGGTCGACTTCGTCGACGCCCACAGCCGAGAAGCCCGCCGCTACGCCCTCACTGACTCGTTCCACGAAGTTCGGCGTACGCTGATCGGCGAGCTCGACTATCGGCGAGAAGCGGGCAATCTGACCGCGCTGCGCACCGCGCTCCAACACCGGAGCATCATGGTCGTGCCGGCCCCGCTCGACGATCTCACTTCGGGGCGGTTGCTGACGATGGACTACATAGCCGGCCGCTCCGTCGCCGACCTGAGTCCTCTCGCCCGGCTCGAGCGCGATCTCGCCCCTCTCGCCGACGAGCTCTTCGGCGCCTACCTGGAGCAGATCCTCCAAGTCGGGACCTTCCACGCCGATCCGCACCCGGCGAACGTTATGGTCACCGACGACGGCCGATTGGCGTTGATCGACGTGGGAATGGTCGGCCACTTGAGCCCCCAGGTGCGGCGGCGCTTGGCGAAGTTGATGGTTGCCGTCATCAACGGGCGAAGCGAGGACGTCGTACGGGTCGCCGAGGAGTTTGGTACCACGGCGGACGATTTCGACCCGCACGCGCTGCGCCGCGCAGCCGACGACGTCCTCGCCGAGGTCACGACGAGCCCGCTGGGCGACCTGGACATGGGACGGGCGGTGTTGGAGCTGTGTCGCAGGTCCGCCGAGGCGGGATTGCGGCCGGATCCTGCGCTCACCATGCTGGGCAAGACCCTTCTCCAGCTCGAGCAGGTCGCCTCGATCCTTGACCCCGGCTTCGAGCCGGTCGCTGCCCTGCAACGTCACGTCCCGGAGCTGATGCGGGCCCAGCTCGAGGGCGGCACCGGCAGCCTCCTGGGCTCGGTGATCGAGACCAAGGAGTTCATCGAAGAGCTTCCCGGCCGAGTGAACCGCGCCATGGACGCCATCGCCGGCGGCCACTTCCAGATCCGGGTCCAAGCGTTCGACGAGGAGCAGTTTCTCAAGGGGCTGCACAAGCTTGCCAACGTTGCCGCGGCGGGGGTCGTTCTCGCCGCCCTGCTGATTGGTTCGGCGCTCTTGGCCAGTTCCAACCGGCGGGGCACCACGAGCACGGTTGCCCTGGTGGTATTCGTCGTCGCCGCGGTCGGGGCTCTCCTCCTGGTCGCCGGTTCGGTCAGGTCGAGCCGGCGCGTCCATTCTCGCCGCCGGGGCTGACGGCGACGCGGCGGTGATCTCTGGATGTGAGGAGGCGTCGGATCGGGGTAGCACCTGGAGGGGAGGTGACGGGCGTGCCGGGCACACCGTCCAACGAGAAAGGGAGGCGCCGCGAAATGACCGAGACCAAGCACGACATCATCACCGAACTCCGCCACGACCATCAGCAGGTCAAGCGCATGTTCGCTCGCATCGAACAAGCCGCCCCGGCGAGGACCCGCGACCTGTTCTGGGAGCTCACTAACGAGCTGGTGCGCCACGAGGTCGCGGAGGAAGTGATCGTCTACCCCGAGGTGCGCAAGGTCGTCCCCAACGGCGAACGGCTCGCTACCGCTCGCATCAAGGAGCAGGCGAAGGCCGAAGAGCTGTTGGCCATGATGGAGAAAGCCAGCACCGATAGCACGCACTTTTCGACCTACCTCCAGCGGCTGCGGAAGGCGGTCCTCGAGCATGCCGAAAAGGAGGAGAGGTTGGTGTTCGCTCCGCTCGGCGAGGCGCTCGGTGCGGATCGACGCCAGCAGCTGGGCGCCCGTTACCACCGGGCCAAGGCGGCTGCGCCGACGCATCCCCATCCCCTCGCCCCAAACACGCCGGTCGGCAACCTGGTCCTCGGACCCATCGCGGCGTTGATCGACCGGGCACGCGACGCCATCCACCAACCGGCCAGCTGACCGTTATGACGCCACGGGCTCGGCGGCGACGAACGAGGCATATGGTGACCCGGTGCCGACGCGGGCGAATCGTCAGCTGGCGTTCGGGGCCTACCTTCGCCCCCCCCACGGGCATCCGCCACGGAGCCGGCCTCCTCGTCCTCACCCTTGCCGGCGACCGGATCTGCGCCCTGACCCGTTTCGACAACAGCGCGCTCCCATGGTTTGGGCTGCCGCAGTCGCTCCCCGGTTGATTCCTGGGCCATCTAGGTCGGCTCGTCCCTAGGCTCTCGACAATGGACCGCTCTTCATTGGATGGTATGACCGCTCTGGTCACCGGGGCCTCACGGGGGATCGGCGCCGCCACGGCCCAGGCGCTGGATCACGCCGGCGCCCGAGTCGCCCTGGTCGCTAGAGGCAAGGAGGGACTGCTATCCGTCGCGGGCGAACTGCACCACGACCCGGTCGTCGTGGCCGCGGATCTCGGCGAGCGGGAAGCCCCCGGCGCGGTGGCCAGCCAGGTGCTCGATGCCCTCGGCCACGTCGACGTCCTGGTCAACAACGCGGCAGCCGCGGCGCGCCTCGCGACGGTCGACACCGACGCCGCCGTCATCGACGACTTGTTGGCGATCAATGTCCGCGCCCCGCTACTCCTGAGCGCGGCCCTCCTTCCCTCAATGCTCGAACGGGCCAGCGGCTGCATCGTCAATCTGTCCTCGGTGTCGGGTCTCATCGGCACCCCTCGGCGGGCCGCCTACGCCGCCTCCAAAGGGGCCCTCGACGCCGCCACCCGTTCGCTGGCCATGGAGCTCGGGCCGTCCGGCATCAGGGTGAACTCGGTTGCGCCAGGCGTTGTCGACACCGCCATGTGGGCCAAGAACAGGACCGTCTCAGGGGTGATCGAGTCGATCGAGAGCCTGACCCCCCTGCGCAGATGGGCGACGCCCGAGGACATCGCCGACGTGATCGTGTTCCTCGCCTCAGACGCCGCCCGCTTCATCACCGGCGAGACCATTTGTGTCGACGGCGGGATGGCGCACGCCCTCAACGTGTACGGCGGACCCGTGTGACCGCGACTGGGAGGCGGGAGCCGGGCGGCGGGTGCCGCGGGCGCGGCCGTCCACTCGACTGCCGGGGGGGATTGGCGGGAGTGGACGGCGCGCCTCGGCTGACCAGCAGTCTGCCAGCCCTGGGTGTCGGGGGGATGGCCGTGGTGTTGCAGGTCGATTAAGTCCGTGACGGAGGCCGGAAAATCGGGAAGGCGGCGTTACCGGTGACGCACCGCCCGCCACAAGCTGAAGGGCAGGAGCGCGAGCACCGCGGCCGGAACCAGCCACCACGACGGCACCGAGGTCTGGCTCACGCCATACGTCACGGCCAAGGCGAGCACGACCCCCAGCGCCACGCGCCAGTCGTCGCCAATGATGAAGTCGTACCAGAACGCGCCGAACGCCCGCAGCCGGGCCTTGACCGTCACCGGGCGTCTGCCCGCACTACTTCGGCGACAGTCGTGGGTTGGGTCGGGGTCAACGCCCGGCGGAGCGCCGCGGTGAGACCGAGGCCGAACAGCGCGACCAGGGGGACCAGCACCAACAGGGCGGCGTCGGAACCTGGCCAATGGGCCCCGGCCCCCTCGGCTCCCCAGAATGCGCCGAAGGAGGTGAGCATGACGCCCACTACGAACTTCATGGAGTTCTCCGGCACCCGTGCCAGGGGGCGCGCACCGCCACCCCCGCCGCTACCACCAGGACCACGGCGCAGACTGCGGCGACCGCGGCCAGAGGGACGTCGTGCTGGTTGCTCCCGAAGGTGAGGGCGATGAACGCCACTTCCAGCCCTTCGAGGACCACGCCCTTGAACGAAAGGGTGAACGCGTACCAGTCCCGCACGATGCCGCGGCGCTCAGAAGCCGCGCCGCGGGCCGACGCGACCTCGTCGAGGTAGATCTGTGCCTCGTTGTGGAGCGCCTTGTGCCCGCTGGCTCGCAGCACTGCTTTGCGCAGCCATTGCAGGCCGAAGACCAGCAGGAGGGCGCCGACGAACAGCCGGAGCCAGTGCAGGGGCACGCTGGAAAGGCTCGGTCCCAGCGCCGCGACCACCACAGCCAGGACGATCAGCCCTCCGGCCACGCCGAGGAGGGCGGACTTCCAGTCCCGGACCGTCCCGGCGGCCAGCACTATGGTCGTCGCCTCGACTGCCTCGACCGTACAGGCCAGGAAGACTGCCACGAAGAGCGCGCCGCCGTTCAAGGACCACCTCTCATTTCTTCGTTGGTGACCGTTCCAACATAACAGCTGTTAGATCCTAAGTATAACTTCTGACCGGATTTTGGTGCGCACACCGACGCCGCGGCCGTCGCGGTGATGGGCAATTCTCGCTCGAGGTGGCTCCGGCGGGGCAGACTCTGGGCACGCCGAACACCTGAGAGGGGACCATGACCGAGCCAGGCGAGGTGGTGGTGATACTGGGCACAGGCGGGATGGGTGTCGCCTGCGCGCATCGGTTGGGGACCGGGAGGACGGTTGTCCTGGCCGACTACGCCCCAGATCGGGTGGCGTCCCTCGAGGCGACGCTGCACGAAGCCGGACAGGTCGTACACGGGTTCCACGTCGATGTCGCCGATGTCGAGTCCGTGCGCACGTTGGCGCAGGCGGCGGCCGGCCTCGGTCCACTCCGGGCTGTGGTCCACACCGCGGGGCTCTCGCCGACCATGGCCACGGCGTCCCGCATTCTCGAGGTCGACCTGCTGGGCACCGCCAACGTCATCGAGCAGTTCGGGTTGTGCGTGGCTGCCGGGAGCGTCGGGGTGTTCGTGGCCAGCATGGCCGGCTCGTTGGTCACCCTCGACGCCGAGCGGGAGCGGATGTTGGCGACCGCCCCGACCGAGGAACTTCTGGCCGCATGCGCCCTGCCGGAGTCGGCCAACCCGGGGGAGGCCTACGGTGTGGCGAAACGAGGCAACCAGTTGCGGGTGCAGGGGGCGGCCCGAGCGTGGGGCGCCAGGGGCGCTCGCATCGTGTCGGTGAGCCCGGGGATCATTGCCACCCCCATGGGCCGCCAGGAGCTGGAGAGCACCGAGTCCGGCGACGCCATGCGCTACATGTTGACGACCAGTCCCGTTCCGCGCATCGGCACCCCCGGCGACATCGGAGGGCTCGTCGAGTGGCTGGTGAGTCCGTCCAGTTCGTTCATCACCGGCACGGACATACTCATCGACGGCGGGATGACCGCCGCCCTCCGCTGGGGTCTACCGAACGGGGCGTGAGACCGCGACGACGTTGTGGTCAGCGCGCGAAGATGGTGCTTTCAAACCTGGGAGGAATACCATGATCGTCGATTTCTCGCTCGGAGGAAAGGTGGCGGTGGTCACCGGCGCGGCGACGGGCGGCATCGGTGAGGCCTATGCCCGAGCCCTCGCCGAAGCCGGAGCGGCGGTCGTCTGCGCCGATGTCAACGAGAGCGGCGCCAAGGGGGTAGCGGAGGCCATCCTGTCGGATGGCGGCCAGGCCATCCCCGTTGGCGTCGACATCACCGATGATCAATCGGTGTCGAGCATGGTGCAACGAGCCGTGAGCGAGCTCGGAGGCGTCGACATCCTGGTCAACAACGCCGCCCTGATGGCTCAGCTGACCGGCGGTGGCTCCACCTTGCAGTTTCCGCCCGAGCTGTGGGACCTGGCCTTCAACGTGAACGTCAAGGGGGCGTGGAACTGCGCCCGAGCGGTGGTGCCGGAGATGGTCAAGCGTGGCGGCGGCAGCATCGTCAACCAGTCGTCCATCGGGGCCCTGCCCGCCGAATCCGTCTACGGCATCACCAAGGTCGCCATGATCGGCCTCACCACCGCACTGGCCCGAGAGCTGGGATCCCGCCGCATCAACGTCAATTGCATCGCCCCGGGTCTCACCCAATCCGTCGCTGGCCGCGAGCTCACCGGCGACGACAGCCCGTACTACCAGATGATGAAGACCCGAGCCGCCCTACACGTTCGAGGCGAGCCCGCCGAGTTGTGCGGCGCCTTGCTCTTGTTCGTGTCGCCGGCCGGGCGGTGGATCACCGGTCAGGTCATGGTCGTCGACGGCGGCATCGTCCTGCATACCTGACGCCGACGGGGCCGAAAGACCGGCGGCCGGTTTCCCGGCCGCCGGTCCGAGCGGAGATCAGACGTTGGGATTGATCTTGAACAGCTTCCCGCAGACCAACTGACCGTTCTGGTAGTACACGAACTTGCCCCCGGAGAGGTAGGCAAACTGGGCGCAGGACTGCGCTGGCAGCATGGCCGGCGTACCGAACCCGGTGAAACCGATCGGGGACGGCAAGAGGCCGCCGCCGTTGTAGCTGCCGTCCTGGCGCAGGGTGGAGATGAACGACGCCCGGGTCGGGTTCGGACCGGCCTTCTGCAGACCGGCGATCATGAGGTCGGTCGAGATGTAGGACCCGTACAGACCGAGGTCGGGGATGCTGCCCGCCTTGTACTGCGTGTCGTACTGCTTCAAGGCGCTGAACATGCCCTGCACCGCGGGGTTGGTGCTGGCCGGGTCGTACGAGACGGCCACGTACGAGCCGGAGAAGGCCGAGGACGCGGAGGGGCTGTTGAGGATCTGGCTGTCGTACCCGGTGAAGTACATCTGCTTCACGTTGGTCAACCCGGCATTCTTGATCGCCCCGCTGAGGGCGACGTCGGAGCTGTCCACGAAGCTTCCGGCGATCCCGTCGCAGCCCGCCTGCTTGATGGCGAGCACAGCGGCGGTGAAGTCCACGCCGCCGAACGGCACAGATTGGTTCTCGTAGCACTTGCTGATCCCGAGCGCCTCTGCCGCGGTGAGGATGGCCCGGATGCTGGTCTGCGACGAGTTGGAGATGCCGTAACCGAGACCGCCCAGCTTCGTCACCCCGAGCGCCTTCAGCACCAGGGCGTCGGTGCTGTAGCCGTAAGTGGATCCGGCGATCGGCGTATCGACCAATGGGCTCCAGCTGAACATGTTGGTGCTCTGCGGCAAGGCCCACTCCGGCCCGTCAAAGCCGAAGCCGGTGACCGGTACCCCCTTCTGGCTGAGGTAGCGGGTTCCACCGAAGGTAAACGGAGAGAAGTCGACGATCCCGAACACACCCTTGGTCTGCACCAGGTCCTGGGCAGCCGTTTGGTCCTGGGTGGGGCTCGAGAGGTCATCGACCGGTACCAGCACGATCTTGCGCCCGTCGATGCCCCCCTGAGCGTTCTGCAGGGCGACGCGCGGCCTGGGCGGCCGCCGGCCCGTCCGCAAAGGTGGAGCTGGCGACGCCGGTTTGTGAGGTGATGTAGCCAATGGTGATGGTCGTCGGGGTAATTCCCGGCGCGCTGGCTGTCAGGGTTGAGCCCCCGGTGGTACCGCCGTTCCCCGTGGTGGTGCCGGTCGTCTTCGGACTCGAGCTACCGCATCCCGCCGCCACCAGGACTATCGTCCCGACGGCCGCGAGACAGGCAAGTGGGCTTCGTCGCATATGTTCCCCCCTCTGAGCAGCGGGACTCCCGCTGCGTTGCTATTTGGACAAAGGATAGATACTCCGATCGGCCGTGTCGAGTCATTCGCGCCGCTCGTGGATTTTCCACCTGTCCTGGACTTCGGCCAAGCTGGGTGGATGGACCCGGTGCGCGCCGAAGGAGGGTCGCCGCCCGCATCGTCATGGCCAGGCGAGCGGTCCCTTCACGGGGGGGTCGACGAGATCCCCCTGCCGGGCGGACCGGGACGACTCTGGTTGTGCGGAAAGCACTTTGTGGGAACCGACCCGGAGGCTGCCATGGCCGCGGTGGGTGCCGACCGGATCGTTTGCCTCTGCGAACCTTCCGAGCTGGCGGCCCGCTATCCCGGATACGCGGCGTGGCTGGCCGCCGCGCCGCGGGACCAGGCGATCTGCTTTCCGATTCCCGATCTGCACGCTCCCCGAGTCGACGCCGCGCTACCGTTTCTCGACGCGCTGCGGGTCCTGCTCGACGACGGGCTGTCGCTCCTCATGCACTGCGGTGCGGGCATCGGCCGGGCCGGCACCATGGCCGCGGCCCTGCTCATGACGATGGGGGAGGAGCGGACAGCGGCGGTCGATACCGTGGCCCGCAGCCGGCCGCTGGCGGGGCCCGAGGCCGGTGCCCAGTCCGACTTGCTGGACGCGTTGGCTGCCAGAATCTCCGACTCGCCGTCCGGGCACCCGGCGACGCCGAGGTGAATCTCAGGTGAATGCCGAGCCGGCCGGACAGCCAACCCTCGCGGGGGTCGGTAGCATTTGAGCGGTGCGGGGTGTCGTCAGCAGCGTGAGCTTCGAGCGGGACGCCAGCGGGCGGGCGGCGGTCGCCTGGACGGTGGCCGGCGACTGTGACCAGGTAGCCATTGCCTGGGGCCGGGCGCGTGATGCGGTCGATCACCGCCACGTTCGCACGGTCGATGCCAACACCGGAATGATCGTGCTCGAGGAGGTTCCGCTCGGGCGGGCGTACGTGTCCGTGACGCCGGCCGGTGGCGCCGGGGCGGTGATCGCCGGGGAGCGTAATCTGGGCCTGCTGGGCCCGACGAACTTTCGGGATCTGGGGGGCTATCAGGGCGCGGGGGGCGCCCGCCTCGGTTGGGGGTTGGTCTTCCGGTCGGACGCCCTGGTCCTCCAGGCCGCCGACCTCGATGCGTTCGCGGATCTCGGCATCCGGTCCGTCTATGACCTCCGCTCCGATCCGGAACGGGAGACGACGCCCAACCGGCTACCGGCCGGGGACTACCTCGTCGAGGTGGTGTCGTTGGTGGGCGACGGCTCGGCCGCGCCGGTCATCGAGACGGTGCTGGCCGACGGTGAGGCGTTCCTGGCGGACATCTACCTGCACATGCTCGAACGGTCGGCGATCGGGTTCGGGCGGGTCCTCAGCGGCCTGGCCGACGGGGCCCGTCTGCCGGCAGTGTTTCATTGCGCCGCGGGCAAAGACCGGACCGGCATGGTGGCGGCCCTGCTGCTGTCGGTCCTCGGGGTGGCCGAGCAGGACATCCTCGATGACTACGAGCTCACCTCCCGCTATCGCACGGCTGAGCGGGTCAACGCCGTCGTGGAACGCCTGCGCGGCGAGCGGGGGATCGCCCCCGAGGTCGCGGCCGGGATCCTGCGGACGCCCCGCTGGGCCATGCAGGCCGCCCTGGCCGAGATCCGCCACCGGTACGGGGGGATCGAGGGCTACCTGACCGGTCCGGCTGCGGTCGCCCCCTCCGTCCCGGATGCCCTCCGCAAATTGTTGCTCGTCTAGGATCGGGCGCCGCCCCGGACCGTCAGGACTCAGGACCAGGTCAGCATCAGGTCCTTGACGTGGCGCAGTCCGGGCGGATACTCGAGCTTCTCGTGCCCGGGCTTGATCTGGTACTCCGGGATCCGGCGGTGCCACTCCCGCAGCGTCACGCGCAGCTCGCGCCGGGCCAGGTGGCTGCCCAGGCACCGGTGCACGCCGCCTCCGAACGCGATGTGCGGGTTCGAGCCGCGGTCGAAGCGCACGTCGAAGGCGTCGGGGAAGGCGTGGGGGTCGATGTTGGCGGCGCCATAGCTGATGACGATGGCGGTGCCCGCCGCCACCTTCTGGCCGTTGGGGAGCTCGGTGTCCTCAGTGGCGACCCGGGGCACGCTGCCCGGGACCGGCGATTCCCACCGCAGCAACTCCTCGACCGCGGCGGGGATGATCGAAGGGTCCTCGACGATCAGGCGGCGATGGTCCGGGTGGGTGGCCAGGTAGGCGTAAAAGCAGGTCAGCGAATCGCTGACGGTGTCCAGACCGGCGATGAGGAAGAGGTACAGGATGTCGAGGATGTCCTCGCGACTCAGCTTCTCGCCGTCAATTTCCGTGCCCAGGAAGCGCGACACGATGTCCGTGGTCGGATGCTTCTGACGCTCGTCGATCAGGCCGCCGAAGTAGTCGTAGATCTCCTGGCCCGTGGCGTTGTTGACCGCGGTCCGCTTCGCCGGGTCGAGCATGGCGTCGGGGTCGATCTTCTCCGGATGCAGGATCCCGTCCCGAAGCCGCAGAAACATGCGCATCTCTCCCTCGGGCAGGCCCATCAGCCCGAGGAAGACCGACGACGGAAACAGCTCCGCGAATTCCTCCGAGAAGTTGCACTCGCCGCGGTCTATAAACTGGTCGATAAAGCCGTTGACCCGGCGGGTGATGTCCTCCTCCTGCTCGTCCATGCGCCGGGGCGCGAACAGCGGATCGAGCAGCTTGCGGTACTTCGAGTGCTGGGGCGGATCGACATTCAACGGGATCAAAGGTCGGACGTTGCCCAAATTCATCTCGACCCGAGACGAGAACAACTCGTGATGGCGGAGCACGTGCTCGGTGATGGCGCGGTCGAAGCTGAGGGCCATTTGCTCCATCGGCTGGACGTAACCACCCTGCTCCAGCAAGGCCTTGTACCTGGGTTGCGGCGCCGAGAGGTCAAACAGGGCCTGCATGCCCATCTGCGCCTGTTCGCCCGCGTCGGGGACCCCCCTCACTTCGCCGAGAGCATCGCTCATCAGTTGTCCCCCTTGCTCATTCGGTGCGGCACCCGATCGTCCGATGTTGGGCTGCGTGCAATGTTAGCTGGGAGTCGGGTCTATCAAGCGCGCCATGGAAACCGTGGCGGCTATCCCGTTGGTATCCGAGAGGGTGGCTTGCACCTGGCCGATCCCGGACCGGCTGATCCAGCCCCGACCACCCAGGTGCAGCCATTCGCCTTCGGGGTAGCGGACCACGTTGATGGCGAGGTCGGCGTTGATGCCCGTCACCCGCAGACCCGGCGGCTGGCCTACCCCGCTGGCCAGGTCCGCGGTGTACGCCAGCCTGGCGATGGGGCTCGTCGGCTGACCCGCGATGACATCGGGTCGGAGCCGAACCCAGGTGGGGTCCCGGTAGTAGCCCCCGGTCTCCTCGAACAGATACTCCATGGCCAGCCGCGAACCGTGTGGGGCCGGGACTCGGTACGGCTCGTCGTCGGTCGGGCGGGGGCGTATCGGCAGCGGGTTGGGACACCTGCCATCGGGCAGCTCCTGATCCGCGAGGTCGAGGTGGCGCATCCGCAACGCCGTACTACGGGCCACTTCGAGGGATCCGGCCAGTAGCGATGCGGCCACCACCTGTATCCGCTTGCCTTCCCGGATGATCTGCATGTCGGCGGTGAGGGCGTCCAGCGGGACCGGACGGAGGAGATCGACGGTGAGGCGGGCGATCTGCATCGGCACCAGGCTCGGCACCTGGTCGACCAGGGTGGCGAGGAGGGCCGCGGGTGAGCCGCCGAACTGGGCTCCCGGATCCCAGGGACCTTGCGTCAAGCGGGTCGGCAGGAAGGCGTTCCCGTCCTGGTGGAACAGGGCACGGCTGTCTTCAACGGCGTGCAACATCGATCTCGCGGGGACCTGTCAGTCCGAGCGGTACAGCGTGGCCAGCTCGTCGCGCAGGACCCGGCGCAGCAGTTTTCCCGTCTCGTTGAAGGGCAAGTCGGCTCGGATCTGGATCCGTTCGGGTGTCATCGTCGACCGGAGCCGGCTCTTGACGAACTCCTTCAGCTCGTCCTCGCTCACGCTGCTGTCGTCCTGCAGCGTGACCGCGGCGACCACCCGCTCCCCCCAGTCGGTGTCCGGGAGGCCGACCACCGCCGCCGACGCCACCGCCGGGTGCTCGAGCAGGACGTCCTCGATGGCGCCCGGTGACAGGTTTTCCCCGCCCCTGACGATCACGTCGTCCAGCCGCCCGTGCACGTACAGGAACCCGGCGTCGTCGACGTGCCCGGCATCGCGGGTGCGGAACCAGCCGTCGGCGGCGGCGCCCGCCCCCCCCAGGTATTCGCCCGAGACCTGCTCACCCGCCACGCAGATCTCGCCCCGTTGTCCGGGCCGAAGGGGGGCGCCGTCCGGATCGCGGATGCTCACCGTCAGGGAGGGAAGGGGACGGCCCACGGACCCCAAACGGGCCCGGACGGCCGGATCGTCACTGGCAATGGCCTCCCGGTGGTCCTCGGGACCGAGCAGAGCGATGGTGCTGGAGGTCTCCGTCAGGCCGTAGGCGTTGACGAAGCTGACGTCCGGGAGGGCTCGCAAGGCCCGCTCTATCACTGCGACCGGCATCGGTCCACCGCCGTAGGAGAGGGTGCGCAGCGTGGGCAGTCCGCCCTGTCCGGCTTCTACCACGTCGAGGATGCGGTTGAGCATGGTGGGCACGACCATGGTGTGGGTGATCCCTTCGCGGCGCACCAGATCGACCCACGCCTCGGGTTGGAAGGCTTCCATGTAGACGAGGCGGCGCCCGGCGTAGGTCGACGACAGCACCGCGGAGACGCCCGCTATGTGATAGGGCGGCACGCTCACCAGGGCGGCTTCGTCCTCGTCGGCTCCGGCGTACTCCACGGTCGAGAGGATGTAGGAAGCCAGGTTTCGGTGGCGCAGCACCGCCGCTTTGGGTTCGCCGGTCGTACCGCTGGTGTAGAGGAGAATGGCGATGGCGTCCGGGTCCCCGCTGCCGGCGTCCGCCACCGCCAGGGTGGGGTCGGCGGCGATCTCCAGGAGCTCCTTGCGGTCCAGGTAGCGGATGCCTTCGATCGGCCCGAGGCGGTCGGCGATCCCCTCGCCCACCACCACGACGGCCGGGGCCGTGCGGCGGACCAGGGCCCGCAACTGCTCGTCCGTGGCGCGGTAGTTGATGGGGACGAACGCCTTTTCGGCCAGGGCGGCGCCGAAGAGCGTCAAGGGGACGGCCTCGGAGTTGAGGTCGACGATCCCGACCCGCTCGCCGGGTTGGTCGCGCAGGTAGCCACCGACGCGGCCGGCCCCGGCCGCGAGATCCTGCATGGTGAGTCCGCCCTGGCGGGACCCCAGAGCGAGCCGGTCGGACATGCCGTCGGCGGCCATCTGCAACAACATTGCGAGATGCATGGAAAAGTCCCTCGAGATCAGCCGGGTGGGGGTGCGGCGCTCAGCCTGTCAGCTATCGCCAGAGCATGCCAGCGAGGGGGTGTCCGAGGTCCAGCTCCACCTCGGCGAACTTGGCCGCCTCTTTCTGCAACTCCTCGATGCTCCAGAATCCCTCTTTGGAGATCTGGTCGACGACGGAGAAGGGCTTGAAGAGGAAGACGTCACCACCCTGCACGAAGAAGACCCGCCCGTGGATGGGACACGACTCGGTCGAGAGGTACGCCACGAACGGAGAGATGTTGGCCGGATGCATGGGCGTCCACTTGTCCTCCGGCGGCGTCTCCTGCGGGTGCTCGCGGGGAACCGTGGCGGTGAGACGGGTCGCGGCCGCCGGGGCGATGGCGTTGACCCGGACGCCGTAGCGGGCGAGTTCGGCGTCGGCGATGATCGAGAAGGTGGCGATCCCGGTCTTGGCGGCCCCGTAGTTGGTCTGCCCGCGGTTGCCGAACAGCCCGGATGTGGAGGAGGTGTTGACGATGGCCCGAGGCGTCTCCACCCCGGCCTTCGACTGGTCCCGCCAGTAGGTCGCCGCCCACCGGGTGGGGCAGAAGTGGCCCCGGAGGTGGACTCGCATGATCGAGTCCCACTCCTCCTCGGACATGTTGGGGAGCATCCGGTCGCGCAGGATGCCGGCGTTGTTGACCAGGACGTGCAGATCGCCGAAGGTCTCGATCGCCTGGTTGATGAGGCGCTGGGCTCCCTCCCAGTCCGCCACGTCGTCGTAGTTGGCCACGGCCGCCCCACCGGCCGCGGTGATCTCATCGACCACCTGCTGGGCCGGCGACCGGTCCGCGCCGGTGCCATCCGGGTTGCCACCCAGGTCGTTGACGACGACGTGGGCTCCCTCTCGGGCGAACAGGAGCGCATGCTCCCGACCGATGCCGCGCCCAGCTCCGGTGATGATGGCGACTCGTCCTGTGAGAGTGTCCACGAGTTGGCTCCGTCTGCTCGTCCGGGTCTGCTCATCCGGAATATTTGTACGGCGATGATATCAAGCGGGCCGCGATTGCAGCCGAGCCGCCACCCTCGTTGAACCCCATGTTGGAACGGTGATGACGGTCCTACGCAGGGGCGATCAGCGGCGGCGGCCGGCTGCGCTAGGGGCGCGCCGCGTCTCGAGGGAGCGGGTTTTGCAGGATATCGCGGAAGGGCTGGTCCCGGTCCAACTGCGGCTCCTTCGGGAGTCCGAGCACCCGCTCCCCGATGGTGTTTCGTTGGATCTCACTGGTCCCACCCGCAATCGCGGTCATCGGCGAGAAGCACAGCGCGGTGGCAAGCACCGGGCCGGCCGGGTCGGTTGTGGTCCAGGCCTGCGACCGGGCGCCGGCAATCTGCATGCCGAGGTTCGCCGACTGGCGCGAGATCAGGGCGGTGGCCAGCTTGGCGACCGACCCCTTGGATCCCACCGCGATGCCGGCCGCGATCTCGTCCCTCATCTTCTGCCCCATGTACGCCAGGACCCGTTCGGCGACGAACAGCTTGGCCAACTCCTGGCGGATCAACGGGTCGGCGCTGGCGCCGTTCTGGCGGGCCATCTCGATGAAACGGGTCGAGGCCGGCCTGGTCCAGCCCTGGCCGCTGCCGCCGGCACCCGTACCCGCGCCCAAGGCGAGCCGCTCATGGGTCAGCATGGCGGTGAGGGCGCGCCATCCGTCGTCCTGCCGCCCGACGAGGTCCGTGACGGCGACCCGGACGTCGTCGAGGAAGACCTCGTTGAAGTGGGCGTCGCCGGTCATTTGCCGCAACGGGCGGATCGTCACTCCGGCCGCCTTCAGGTCGACGATGAGCATGGAGAGACCCTGGTGCTTGGGGAGGTCGGGATTGGTCCTGGCCACGCACAGGGCAAAGTCGGACTGCTGGGCGCCGGAAGTCCAGACCTTCTGGCCGTTGAGGACGTACTCGTCCCCGTCGCGCACGGCACGCGTTTGCAGCCCGGCCAGATCAGATCCCGCCCCCGGTTCGGAGAGCAGCTGCGTCCATGCCTCCTCGCCCCGAATCATCCGGGGTACGTGGCGGCGCTTCTGCTCTTCCGATCCGAAATCCAGCAGGGTGGGGGCGCAGATGCCCGTCGTCACCGCCTCGCCGATGGGCGGGAGCTGGTAGCGGGCGGCCTCTTCTCCGAACGCCTTCTGGTGCTCGGGAGTGAGGCCCTGGCCTCCGTACGCCGGATCGAGGGTGATGCCGAGTAGCCCGGCATCCCACAAGGCGATGCGGAAGGCCCGGCTGCCGGAAGCGTCAGCCGGGTCGTACGCCGCGAACCGCGACGCATTCTCGGCCAGCCACGTGCTCACCCGCTGCCGGAACTCGGCGACCTCGATCATGTCCCGCCGCCCATCAGGCCACCGGAACGGCGCGTGTCCGCGATCACCGAGCCGGAGCCGGCGACCTCACCAGATCCTTGACGGCGGGGACGATGGGCGGCGCCTCCCTCCAGCTCTGGATCCCGTCCTCGGGAAGACCGGCTGGCATCTTGTTCTCGTGGATCTCGGCCCAATGGGAGTGGTTGAGCTGATGCAGGGTGAAGCAGGCCTGGAGACCGTTGTAGAAGCCCATGTTGTCCACCGTCTGGTTGACCGATTCCTTGATCATGATCGAGGTCATGCTGGGCAGGGCGGCGATCCGCTGGGCGAACTCCAGCGTCCGTTCGGGGAGGTCGTCCACGGGGAAGATCTTCGACACCATGCCGAGCTGGTGGGCCTCCTCTACGCCGAGCGAGTCGCCGGTCAGCAGGAGTTCCTTGGCCTTGCGGGGGCCGAACTCCCACGGGTGGGCGAAATACTCGAGCCCGCACATCCCCAGCCGGGTGCCGACGACATCGGCGAAGCTGGCGTTGTCGGCGGCCACGATCAGGTCGCAGCACCACATCAGCATCAGGCCCGCGGCGTACACGGTGCCGTGGACCTGGGCGATGGTGATCTTGCGCAGGTTCCGCCAGCGCATGGTGTTCTGGAAGAAGTAGTGCCACTCCTGCAGCATCCGGTTCTCCGCGCCCACCCGGGTGCCGCCGTTGATGCCGTAACTGGGGTGGAAGTCCGGTCCCGGGGTGCGCTCGGCAATGGCGTCCTTGGAGCCCAGGTCGTGTCCGGAGGAGAAGAGCGGCCCGGCCCCGGCGAGGATCACCACCCGTACTTGGTCGTCCTCCTCGGCCTGCTGGAAGGCGTCGCCCAACTCGACCAACAAGCCCCGGTTCTGGGCGTTGCGGGCTTGCACCCGGTTGAGAGTGATCCGGGCGATTCGACCCTCGTCCAGCGACTCATAAGTGATGTATTTCCCGGCCACGACGGAACCTCCTAGGGGCTCATGTGGGAGATCGGTGCCGCGCGGGCGCGGGCCTCAGGCTCCCCTTGGCGAAAATCATATGAAGTTGAAACTTGGACCGCTAGTCGAACTGGACGGATCCGGGTGCGGACCCCGCCGAAGCTGTGTAGGTTCGGCGCCTGATGGACCTGGACGAGTTCCCCCTCATCGACAAGACCGTCGACCGGCTGCTGGAAGAGTATCCACCGGCCACGACCGACGCCGTCACCTTCCTGCGGGCCCAGTTCGACCTCGGTCTGGCGTACGTCTGGTTTCCCGCCGGGCATGGCGGCCTCGGTCAACCCATCGATGGGCAGCAACGCGTCGACCGCCGCCTGACTGCTGCAGGCGCGCCTCCGAGCGGTCGGGTGACGAACGCCATCGCCGCCGGTCAGGGCGCGGCCAGCATCCTGGCCTACGGCAGCGAGGAGCAGAAACGCCGCTACCTCCGCCCTCTTTTCACCGGCGAGATGATGGGCTGCCAGCTCTACAGCGAGCCCGGCTCCGGATCCGATCTGGCGTCGCTGTCCACCCGGGCCGAGCGCGACGGCGACGAATGGATCGTCAACGGGCAAAAGGTGTGGACCTCCGGGGGTCACCGGGCGGACATGGCCATCCTGCTGGCTCGTACCGACGCCGAGGTGCCGAAGCACGCCGGCCTGACCCAATTCGTGCTCGACATGCATGCCCCGGGAGTGGAGGTCCGTCCCCTTCGTCAGATGACCGGCGGCGCCGAGTTCAATGAGGTTTTTCTGACCGGCGTCCGCGTCCCCGATTCGGAGCGGCTCGGTTCAGTCAACGACGGCTGGGCTGTCTCCCAGCACACGCTGGTGTACGAGCGCTACAACATGCCGCAGACGCCCGGCCGCGGTGAGGGACCGATCGCCCTGGCGGTGGCGGCCTGGCAGGCCCGGGCGGACAAGACGTCCCCGGCCGCGCGGGCGTTGCGGGCGGAGCTGATGGGCCACTGGGTGCAGACCGAGGTCGTGCGCCTGCTCCAGCTGCGGGCTGGGGTGCTCCGGTCGCAAGGGAGCTCCGGACCGGAGGGGTCCCTCGGGAAGCTCGCGGTGTCGGTCATCGGTCGGAGGCTGGCCCAATGGGCGCCCGCGCTCCTGGGTCCCGCCGGGATGCTGCTGGAAGAGGGCTACCAGTCCCGCGATGACTCGCCGGGGGCCATGCGACGGGGCGCCGGCAGCTTGCCCATGGCCTGCGTGGGCAGCCCGGGCATGGCGATCGCGGGTGGCACGGACCAGATCCAGCGCAACATCATCGGTGATCGAGTGCTCGGTCTCCCGCGGGAGCCGGCGGTCGACCGCGGCGTGCCGTGGAGCCAGATTCTGCGCAACTGAGCGAGGGGCTCAGCTTCAGACTGCAGGTCCTTTGTAGTCGCTCGTCTCGGCCAGTTCGGCTGCTCGGCGCATGAGATCGTCGACGGTGGCGCCGAAGCCCTGCAGCTTGGGGTCGTCACCGGCGCGCTGGTACCCCTGCTCGAGTACGATCGCCAGCTTCCAGCGGGCGAGGACCAGGTAGTAATCGAAGTCGTCGACCTGGCGACCCGATCGTTCGGCGTAGTACGCCAAAAGGGCGGCGTAGCCAGGCATGCCGGTGATGTCGACGTAGCCGATGTCGGCTTTGCTGGACGTGTCCTCGGGCCAACCCTGGAGGGCCCAGGCCAGATCCAGTTTCGGATCGCCGATCGTCCCCATCTCCCAATCGACGATGGCCGCCAGTTGGGCCGGGGCGCCGTGTTCGAACATGACGTTGGCAAACTGGTAGTCGCCGTGCATGATGCCGGGGACGAAATCGATCGGCCGGTGGGCGGCCAGCCAGGCGGTGGCCTCGTCGAGGCCGTCGAGCTCGCGTCCCTTGATGCGCTCGAAGAAGCGGATCCACCGTTCGACCTGCCGGTCGTGGAATCCGTCGGGGCGGCCCAGATCCTGCAATCCCTTGGCCTGCCAGTCCACGTTGCCCATACGGACGATGCCCTCGATCAGCTGGAAGGCCAGACCGTCGCGGGCTCCGGCGTCGGTGTCGAAGGGAGGCGGCCAGCCCGGCGTGTTCATCGGGGACCACCCGTCCACGTACCCCATCAGGTAGAAGGGTCGTCCCAGGACCTGGCTGTCGCCGCACACCGCGATGGCGGCCGTGTGCGGCACATCGGTCCCCGTGAGGGCGTCGATGATCCGCCACTCCCGCAGAATCCCCTCGTCGCGTGGGGCCGGAGCGGTGGTCGGTGGCTTCCGGAGGGCGCCGTGCAGCTCACCCCGCCGGATTTCGAAGATCTCGTTCTGACTGCCCCCGGAGATGTAGCGCTGCTCGATGGGCAGGCCCTTCCCCGGTAGGCCCTCGTCGTCCATCCAGCGGCTTAGCGCCGCGCCATCGATCGTCGGGTCCGCCTGCGGTTCGGTTGTCACAGGTTGGCCACCTCCCGTTCCAGGTACTCGGCGAACTTCTCGCGGGCCCGCTCCTGCTTGGCGGGGATCCAGGCGGTGGGCCACATGCCCTCCGCCGGCCGGCCCTGCTTGAGCAGGGTGCGAGCCACGGTCACCCGGTGCACCTCGGTGGGTCCATCCACCAGGCCCATGGTGGTGGCGCCCTGCCACATGCCCGCCAGCGGCAACTCGTTGGTGGCGCCCAGGGCCCCGTGCACCTGCAGGGACCGCTGCACCACGTTGTGCAGGACCTGCGGGGTGAGCACCTTTACTGCTGCGATGTCGTGCCGCACGGCCTTGTAGTCCTTGAGCTGGTCGATCCGCCAGGCCACGTAGAGGACGTACAGCCGAAACTGCATAATCTCCGCGTAGGAGTCGGCGATGTAGTTCTGCACGGTCTGTTTGTCGGCCAGCAGGCTGCCCTGCGTATGGCGGCTCAGGGCGCGCTCGACGAGCATGTCCAGGGCCCGCTTGGCTTGGCCGACGACTCGCATGGCGTGATGAATGCGCCCGCCCCCCAGCCGCGTTTGGGCGATGACGAAGGCCTGGCCTTCGCCGCCGAGCATGTTGTCTGCCGGGACCCGGACCCCGTTGTAGTGGATCAATCCGTGCGATCCCTCGTTGATGGGATGACCGTAGAGCCCCACGTTGCGGACGATGTCGACGCCTGGGGTGTCGGTCGGCACGATGAACATCGACGCGCCGCGGTAGATGTCCACCTCGGGATTGGTCACCGTCATGACGATGAGGAAGCTGGCCCAGCGGGCGTTCGACGAGAAGAACTTCCACCCGTCGATGACCCACTCGTCCCCGTCACGCACCGCCCGGGTGGTGAAGACCTTCGGGTCGGCGCCACCCTGCGGCTCGGTCATCGAGTAGCAGGAGATGATGTCCCCGTTGAGCAACGGCTCGAGGTACTTGGCCTTCTGGTCCGCGGTGCCGTAGTGGGCGATGATCTCGGCGTTGCCGGTGTCGGGCGCCTGGGTCCCGAAGATCGTCGGTCCCCACGAGGTGCGGCCCAGGATCTCGTTCATCAACGCCAGCTTCACCTGGCCGTATCCTTGGCCGCCCAGCTCGGGGCCGAGATGGCAGGCCCACAGCTGCTGGGCCCGAACCTGGTCCTTGAGGGGAGCGATGATCCTGGCCAGGGCCGGCTCCATCGGTCGCTCGTACACCTTGTCGCTCCACAGCGCGTCGATCGGCTCGACCTCGTCGCGGACGAACGTGTCCATCCAGTCCAGCTTCGCCTGGAACTCCGGCTCGGTTGCAAAATCCCACATCCGGCGGCTGCCTCCCCCGGGTCTGGCGGCGCCGCCCGTCTAGCTGTCAGAATGCCAGTTGGATGAATCAGAACGCAAGTCGCAGCGACGCCGGGTTGGACGCGGACGACGCCGTGGTGGCCCGCACCACCCAACGGGCGCTCGCCCGCCGCCAGGCCGTCTACACCGACGAGGTGCGTCGCCTCCTCGACGCGGGCCTGGCGGTGATGCGCCGGTGCGGGACGACGAAGAGCCCGCGCGTGTCGGACATCGTGGAGGCCGCCGGCTTGTCCCGCGACGCCTTCTACCGGCATTTCGCCTCGAAGGAGGATCTGGTCGCGGCCATCGTGGACGCCGGGGCCGACCGCCTGGTGAGCTACCTTCGCCACCAGATGGCGAAGGAGTCCGACCCGGCCGAGCAACTCCGGCGCTGGGTTGAGGGCATCATGGCGCAGGCCACCAACCCCGAGGTGGCGCACTCGACGAGGGCCGTCCTGTGGAACGGGGGGCGGGTCGGCGACCACTCCCGTCCCGAGGCCGTCACCAGCAACGCCGCCCTGGCCGAGCTCATCGTGGAACCGATCGCCGCGCTCGGGAGCCCGGATCCCCAATGTGACGCCATCGCGGCCGCCCACGCCGCCATGGGCGTGATGGAGTATTTCCTTTGGCGGGTCGTCACGCCGACCCGCGTCGACATAGCCAATCTGGTGCGCTTCTGCACCGCCGCGGTGCAGCCGCCGCCAACGTGAGCCACAACCCGTGAGCCACAACCCGTGACCCAGAACCCATGACCCAGAACCCATGACCCAGAACCCATGAGGACGTGCCGATGACCCTTGATCCCTACTTCGACTTGTCCGGGAAGACGGCGCTGGTCACCGGTGGTAGCCGGGGGCTCGGCTACCAGATGGTGCGGGCCTTCGCGGAGCGGGGAGCCGACATCGTCGTCGCCAGCCGGAAGCTCGACAATTGCGAGACGGTGGCCGCCGAGGTCCGGGCGCTCGGGCGCCGGGCGCTCGCGTCTTCGGTGCACGCCGCCAAATGGGACTCCATCGATCTACTGATCGACGCCGCGTATGCCGAGTTCGGCGCCATCGACATCCTGGTCAACAACGCCGGGATGAGCCCGCCGATGCCGAGCCACGAGGTCACCGAGGAGTTGTTCGACAGCGTGGTCGGCCTCAACTTCAAAGGTCCCTTCCGGCTCGCCAGCCAGGTGGCCAAGCGCATGTACGACGGGGATGGCGGCGTCATCATCAACGTTTCCTCATCGGGTGCGCTCATGCCGCTACCCAATGTGATTCCCTACGGCAGCTCCAAGGCCGCCCTCAATGCCATGACCCGCTCGCTTGCGGCCGAATATGGACCCAAGGTGCGGGTCAACACGTTGTCGCCGGGGCCCTTTCTCACGGACATCTCCAAGGCCTGGCCCGAGGAGCAACGGGAGAAGTCCGACAACGCGCTCGGCCGGCCGGGCCGCCCGGAGGAGATCGTCGCCGCGGCCCTGTTCCTCGCCAGCCCGTCCGCCAGCTTCACCAGCGGGGCGTGTCTTCGTGTCGACGGCGGTCTCCGCATCGGCCAGTGACGGGAGCGGCGACTTGGTGAGGGTTGAGCCGGGTGGTCAGAGCGGTTCGCCCTCGGGGCTGAGGTAATCCTCGGCCAGGATTTTGAGCTTCCGGTACCGCTCGAATTCCTCGTCCGTGACCCCCAGGATGCTCTTGTACACGTATTCGTTGTCTTCGCCGAGGCCCGGTGAGCCCCTTCGCCACTGCTGCGGCACGCCGCGGTAGGGGTGCCCGGGGTGGGCGTGGCTCCCGACGTCGGTGGTCGTCAACGGTCGCATCCAGCCCCGGTCCGCCATATGGGGATCGGCGCAGAAGCCAGGATCATCGAGCAACGGTGCGGCTGGCACCCCGAGCCTCTGCAACTGGTGAAACGTCGCCAGCTGGTCGCGATCGGTTGCCCATTTCGACAGGAGTTCGTCGAGCTCGTCGTGATGGGCGCGCCGACCGTCTGCGTCGGCGAAGCGCGCCTCATCGGCCAGAGCGCCGCCGCCCACCACGGTAGCCAGCGCAGTCCACTCCTGGTCCGAGCCCACCGAGATGGCCAGCCAGGCACCACCCGCGCAGCGGTACAGACCCTGAGGGGCGCGCCGGCGGTCGCGATTACCCATCCGCGTCGGGGTGACGCCGAGTTGGGAATCGACGAACACGTCGCCCAGATGGTTGATGACGTTCTCGCTTTGGGCCAGCTCGATCAGCTGTCCCCGGCCGGTCCTGGCCCGGTAGTGGAGGGCGGCCATGGCGGCGAAGGCGCCGCTGGGCCCGCTGGCGGCGTCCATGTACGTGGTCGCCGGGCTGGTGGTGAGATCCGAATCGATGTGACCGCATATGGACAGGAATCCGGTCAGGCCGTCGAACTGGGCCCCGAAGCCGGAGTACCCCGACCAGTCGCCGGTTGTGCCGGCCGGCGGCATGCGCAGGATGAGCAGGCGGGGGTTGCGGGCCTGCAACTCGCTCACGGAGATGCCCATCCGGGTCAGCCCGCTGGCCTTGAAGTTTTCGACGAAGACGTCGCAGTGTTCCGCCAGCCGCATCAAGAGCTCCTTGCCCTCGGGTTGGCGGGTGTCGATGGCACAGGAGAGTTTGTTACGGCTGATGGAGTTGTTCAGCGAGTGACGGTTCCACGGCCGGTCGGGGCGGCCCGGCGCGATCGGTCCGTACCCCGAACCGAGATACCCGAGGTCCGATATCACCGGTCGGGCGTGATAACCCTTCGTCGTCGGAGGCAGGACCCAGGGGTTTTCCACCCGGATGACCTCTGCCCCCAGGTCGGCGAGGAGCATGGTGGCGTAGGGGCCGGCCCAGACGGTGGTCATGTCGAGCACGCGGATCCCCTCGAGCGGGAAGCGGCGCGGCCGGGCCAGGGCGTCGGCGGCCGCCGTCCCCGGGGCCGCCGCGGCTTCGAAGCCCGTCTGCGAGGGGTAGTCCACCTCCGTCTGGTGCTGGCCGACTTCCGGAGCCAAGCGGCGGATTGACCACCCTCCTTCGGCGTGGCGGAACGGGGGGCCGGGAAGATCGATCGCGCCGGCGCGGGAGTCATCGGCGTGGACCCAAAAGCTGCGCTGGTGCAGGTGGTCGGCGCCGAGGACCTCCGGGACGGAGTTGACCCCGGCCAGCGGCCAGCCGACCGCCTGGGCGGCTGCCGTGGCCTGGGCGCGCGTGTGGGACAGGAGCCAGGGGTACAGGGCCGCGTCGATCGCCTCCTTGGTGTCCCCGCGTTCGAACGCGTCGGGCCGGGCGAACGCGGCGCGCAGCTCGTCGCTGTCCAGCACCTCGAGCATCTCGCCGAGCTGCTGGGGCGTGGACATCATGGCCATGTAGCCGTCGGCACAAGGGAAGACCCCAGTTGGAATGAGCGTCTCGCGGCTCGCGTTCGGCACTGCGACACCTCCTGCGCCGCCGCGGTACTGGAAGGCGAGGAGCACGGTGGCCCGGCTCGGCATCGACGCCAGGGCGTCGACTGCTGCGCAGTCGACGAGCCGCCCGGGATCCCCGGCCCGGGCCAGCAGCACGGCAGCCAATCCGCCGACCGCTGCCATGTTGCCGACGAAGCAGAGACCGACCTGACCCGGAAGCCGCAACGGGTCCTGTTCGCTGTTCTGCAGGAGGAGGGTGCCGCTCAGCGTCTGAGCGATCAGGTCAGTCCACCTGTAGTCCGCGTACGGGCCGGTGGCGCCGAAACCGCTGATCTTGACCACGACGAGGGCCGGCGCCCGCCGGTGAACCTCCTCCCACCCGAGGTCGAACCCTCCCGGACCGCTACCGGACTCCTGGACGACCAGGTCGGCCCCTTCCAGTAGTTGCCACAGGCGGTCGACCCCCGCCTGGTCGTCCGGGTCGACGACGACGCTGCGCTTGTTGGTGTTGAGATGGACAAAGGCCCCCAGGGGCGACGACGGGTCATCCGGCGCCGCGAGTCGTCGGAGGGGATCGCCGCCCGGTTGCTCGACTTTGGTGACCCGGGCCCCCAGGTCGGCGAACAGCTTGCCGCAATAGGCTCCCGCCCCGCCGTTGGCCAACTCCACCACGTTCAGGTCACTCAGCAGCCGCCGCACCCGAAGTCCTTGTTCCCCGAAGTCCTTGTTCCGATTGGTCCCGAGCCTACTTGGCGGGCAAACGGTAGCACCGGCCCGATCCGGTGGAGAACCGAGAGGTTGGTCGCCGGCCGTCGGCCCACCAGACCCGAGGATCTAGACTGAGTGTCAATACGTATTCGACTCCGCCGATGCCGGCGGAAGGGGGGTATTCGTGGATCGACTCAATCATGTCAAGATCGTCACGCCGGATCCGGACGCCATCGACCGGTTCTTGCGGGAAGTGGTCGACATCCCGGAAGGGTGGCAGCTCGGTCAGCCCGAGCCGGCCGGGGCGGACGTGGCGTCGCCGGCGAGAGATGCGGACGGGAAGTTCACCGCCGAGTCGGTGGCGGCCTTCCGGGGGGCCGCCGGGCTCGGCGGTCGCATCACGGGATCGACGGCGAGCCGGCAGTTTCAGATTCTCAAGGGTGACAAGGCGCATATCTGGGGGGTGGCGATCGGGACTCGCAACCTCGAGCGAGCTCATGAGCGGTGCGTGGCCCGCGGCATTCCGTGCACGGAGCCGGCGCTCACCGGATGGGGCGATTCTGGCATCCGCTTCTTCTTCGCCGAGGTGGGAGGCATCGTCTTCGAGGTCATGCGAGCCGAGGCGTCAGGCCCGTGACGGGCGCGCTGCTCGACGGGAAGGTGGCGGTCATCTCCGGCTCCACCCGCGGCATCGGGCGGGCGATGGCCGAGACCTTTGCCCGAGAGGGGGCTCGGGTGGTCGTCAACGGGCGCAAGGAGGAGGACACCCAGAAGGCATCGGCGGAGATACCGGGCTCGATCGGCGTCGCCGGCGACATGTCCCGACAGTCGGACATCGACGCCCTGGTGCAACGGGTCGTCGGCGAGTGCGGCCGCATCGATATCCTCGTCAACAACGCCGCGATCTCCCGCCGTAGTGCCGTGACGCGGGTGACCGATGACGAATGGACGGAAGTTATCCGGGTCAACCTGACCGGTCCCATGTTTCTCACCCGGTCCGTCGTGCCGGTGATGAAGGGCCACGGGGGCGGGGTCATCCTCAACGTGATTTCGGGCGCGGGCACCCACGGCACCATCGGGTTCTCGTCCTATGCCGCATCCAAGGGCGGTCTGGTTGGACTGACCATGACGTGGGCCAAGGAATTGGCCCGTTTCGCCATTCGGGTGAATGCCCTGTCGCCGTCGGCCCTCACTGACATGATGCGCGAACTCCCGCCGGAACTCCTCGATCCGATGGAGGCCAGCCTGGCCCGCCCCGAGGACGTCGCGAACGTCGCCCTGTGGCTGGTGTCCGACCTCGGGAAGTCGGTCAACGGCCAGATCGTGTCGGCCGGCGCCGGCCCGGCCCCGAACTGACCGACAGATGGCCCGAATTGACCGACCGGTACGCATACCGCCCTTGGCGGCAGGCGAACGGACGGCGCGCCAGCAAGAAGTCCTCGACGATCTGGTGGTCGGCCCGACCGTCAACATCTATGCCACCGTCGCCCGCCATCCCGATGCAGCCGCCGCCATGGTCAACTTGGGGCGCGCCCTCCGTGCCGGTGACTTTCCGCCGCGTCACCGTGAGATCCTCATCCTGCGGACGGGTTGCCACTGCGGCTCGGTCTACGAGTTGGCCCAGCACTATCGGATTGCGTCCGAGATCGGGATGACCGATGACGACATGCGGCGTATCCGGATCGGTCCGAGCGCGACCGGATGGGATCCTTTCGAAGCGCTGCTGTGCCGGGCCGCCGACGAGTTGCATGGCGGGCACACCGTCAGCGACCAGACCTGGGCGGGTATCGCCGAACGCTACGACGAGCAGCAACTGATCCAGATGACGATGCTGGTCGGCTACTACCACCTGGTCTCCTTCGTCCTCAACACCCTCGGTGTGCCCCTCGAGCAGGAGGCGCGGCGCTTCCCGGAGGGGTGAACCGTCGGAAGGGGAGCGGGTGTCCGTCCGGCGATCAGGCCGGCGTCAGGGTCCCGAGTTCGGCCCGGAGCCCGGCGATCAGCGTTCCGAGCGCCTCGGCCCACGCCGTACCCGCCCTGCTGGTCGCGGGAACCGCGCCTCGTCGATCGCCGATGATGATGACCTCGTCGAAGCCGTCGGCGCCGGCGACGACCTCCTCCCACGGGCGGCCGCCGGCTCGGAGCATGGTGTCGCCCATCTGGAACGAGGTACCGTCCGCCTGGCCCGATCCGCTGATGACGCAGCGGAACACGTCCGAATCGAAGGTGGCGGCCGGGGTTGCGACCTGTCCGGGCGGGGTTCGTTGGAGCATCACGACCGGACCGACATCGTGCACGCCCATCAGGGAGACCGCGATGTGCCGGCCGTCGCCAATCGGCTCCCATTGGGCGGAGTCGTCGAACGACCCATCGATGTGTCCCAGCTTGCTAAAGGGCTTGGCGATGGTGGTGACCAGGCCGTCGACGCCGTCGTCCTCGTCCGCCAGCACCACCGGCAGGACCTCGCCGAAGCGCTCCTTGGTGCCGGCGATAGCCTCGGGACTGGCGTACTGCGCCCGGAGGTCCGGATTGGTGGGGCGGACCCGATGGCCGCGCCGGTCGGAGAAGAATATGATCCGCCAGTTGCCCTCCGGGTGGGGCGCGTCCCCGTCCCTGCCGTACGGCCGGCCGGTGCGCTGCAGGCGGAACTCGCCATGGTGATAGCGCTCCTGCCCGACCCACAGCTCGCCCTTCATCACGATCCGGAAGTTGTCGCACGGGTGGCTGTGGGCGGGGGCCAGATCGGGTGGTTCGGCGAGCTGTTGCGGCGTCGAAGGGGCGTCGTAGAAGAGTCCCAGGAGCGGTCCGGCCACCGGATCGCCCATCCCGATGAGGACCGGCAGAGCCGATCGCTCGCTCAGTGGAGGCGTCCGGAATGACAGGTCCACCCCGTCACCGCTGACCTCGAGCCCCACCGCGTTGATCATGGTTGCCTCCCCGATCTCCTGCAGTCGATCACGGCCATAGTTGGACTCCGTGTAACCCCGCAGGCTCGTCGCCAGACTACTTGTCGATAGAGTGGCGGCGGGATGCGGATAGGAATCATTTCGGACGTGCATTGCAACTCGGCGGCGATGGACCTGGCCATCGAGGAACTCAGCGGCGCGGTCGATGAGCTGCTGCTCGCGGGCGACGCCGTCCTCGAGTATCGCTTCTCCAACGAGGTCATCGAGAGCGTGCGCGACCACGGCATCACCTACATCGCCGGCAACCACGAGATGGTGCTCCTGGGCCAGCACGGCGCGCGAGCTCGTTCTGCGCCCCACGTGCGGCAGCGGAACCTGGACTTGATGGCCGAGGCTCCGGCCCGGCGTGAGCTGCGCGTGTCGGGGAAACGGCTCGTGATGGTGCACGGCAGCCCGTTCGAGCCGTTCGGCGACTATCTCTACCCGGGCAGCCCGCAACTGGCTCGTTGCGCCGATGTCGACGCCGACATCCTGGTGCTCGGCCACACCCATGTCCCGATGGCGACTCGGGTGGGCAACACCTTGGTGGTCAACCCGGGCTCGCTGGGCCAGGGTCGCGATCCCGACCATCCGGGGATGGTCAGCTACGCCATCCTCGACACCGACAGCGAAGAGGTGACCATCCGCCGGTTCGCCAACCCGCTGTTGGCCTAGCCAGGAGTCGTCACCACCGTCAGTCGACGACACCCTGCAGGGGCCCGGGCCGGTCGTCCTCGCCTTCCTGGGTCATTACGAAGGACCAGCGAGGCGCTCAGGGTGCAGCGCCGCCGCCAGTATCGGCACCTCGGCCAGCGACCGCAGGGCGTCGTTGAGATGGGTGCAGCAGTCCGTGGACCGCAGCCGCTCCAGCACCTCGGTGCGCAATTGCCCGGCTGCGGCGCCGACCATCCATGCCGCGTTCGGTGCCGCGGCTGGGCACTCGGCGAAGGGGAGAACCCTCGGGGTCGCCTCCACGGACGTGATCGTCCCCGAGGCCGCGTCCACCAACGCCTCGATCGAGTACTCGTGGACGGCGACCTCCAGTCCGTCGGGCTGCCAGCAGCTGTCGCGGAACATGGCATCGACGGCGATCGAATCTCCCTGCATCCATGTGTCGATCCGCCGCGCCCGCCGCATGGCCACCGGCGGGTGGGGGTCGAGGTCGTGCCAGCCGATGGGGTCGTCGGGATCGGCGAGAGGCGGCACGCCTGCCACGTTGTGCCGCATCTCTGGATGCGAGGACCCGTCCGCCCCCAGGGCCTTGGATCCGGGCCGGAAGCCGGCGCAGATGCCGATCATGGTGCGGCGCCGCACCTCGGGTTGGTCGGACCCGGCCGCGGGCGCTGGCGCGGTCATCTCCTTCCAGTCTCGCCACCGCGACCAGGCGAATCCCGCGATCAAGGTGGATCCGGCGATGTCGTCCAGCAACAGGCTGAGTGGGGTGCCGGCCCGGAGCTCATCTGGTGCCACCTCGCGCAGGGTGGCCCGGAGCTGGCCGCCGCCGCGGGCGCCGACGAGCGAGCGGATCCCCGGCCGGGCGGGCCACACCTCGACATCCTCGAGGGTGCGATCCGGGCCGACGCCGATGTGGAACTCGTCCTGGGCGAGCACCTGCGGAGGACCGCCTGCCGGCGTGAGCAGATCCCGAGCCCGGCCATCGAGTCGGAGCTGGGTGCCGAACCCTCCGGGCCAGGTCATGAGGATGGTGCTGGTGCGGCGCACCGAGCCCGGTCGCCGGGCGGGAGGTTTGTCTGCTGGCCGCCGGGGCGGATCGGGTAGAGCCATACCGATGTCGAGGGCCTTCACGGGCGTACCCCTTTCGGGGGCGGTCTGGACAACTAGCGGTTTTTCGTTACACTACACGAAAGCGCAGTTTTCAATGGTTGGATGGAGGCCCGGATGACCAGCAGCGAAGAGAAGATTTGGGCCAACTCGGGCGACTCTCATCTGGTGGAGCCCCCCGACCTGTTCAGCGCCAATCTTCCAGCCGACTTGGCCGAGCGAATGCCTCGCAGCGTCAAGGACCCGGATGGAGAGTTCGAGACCGTCCACATCGACGGTGAGTCCTTTCGCCGCAAGCTGCCCAAGCTCGAGACGATCCTCAAGAACATGGCCCGGCCGGAGGATGACGCGTCCGATCCGATCCAGCGGGCGCCCGGCGCCAACGATCCCGACCTGCGACTCAAGGATCTCGACGAGGAGGGGATCTGGGCCGAGGTCGATTTATCCGTCCCTCGGGATCTGGGCGTTCAACATCAAGGATCCGAAGTTGATACGGGAGGGAGTGCGGGTGCTCAACGATTGGGCGCTCGATTTCCAGAACCATTCGCCTCGGTACACCTGCTGCGCATCGGTACCGCTGCTCGACGTCGATGATGCGGTGGCGGAGATCAAGCGGGCATCGGATCTGGGGTTCCACGTCGGCTTCCTGCCGACGCGTCCACCGTTCGGCCGGCCGGCGTGGCAGCAGGAGGAGTGGGACCCGATGTGGGCCGCCTTCGCCGAGACCGGGATGGTGATCGGCTTTCACATCGGCACCGAGCCGCACAAACCGGATGAGCGCACAGGCGTCTACCACCGCGGCCGGGGTGGAGCCGTGCTCAACTACGTCGAGACCACCTATGGGGGTCAGCGCTGCGTCACCCAGTTGATCGCGTGCGGCGCCCTCGACCGGCATCCGGAGCTGAAGGTTCTGGTCTCCGAAGGCGGCGCCACCTGGGGACCGTTCATCGCCGATCGGATGGACGAGGGCTACCGCCAGCACGGTGCGGCGGTGCGGCCGAAGCTGTCGAAGCCGCCGAGCCAGTACCTGTACGAGCAGGTCTACGCCTCGTTTCAGCACGACCGCTCGGCTGTCGCCGCGGCGACGGCCATGGGCTGGAAGAACGTGATGTGGGGCAGCGACTACCCCCACTACGAGGGGACGTTCGGGCACACCCAGAAGACGCTGCACGAGCTGTTCGACTGATGTCGGTGACGCGGACCGTCGACGCATCACGGTCGGCGCCTTCCAGGAGCTGCTCCCACACGTTCCTGCGCCGCCGGCCTGATCCACCCCGAGGGGGGGGTCGCCAGTGTTAGCCCCGACCTCGGACTCCGGTGCCGGCCGCGCCGTCGTCGGGTAAGTTGCACCGAGGCCAGGTAGCTGAGCCGGATAGTGACTTGGATAGTGAGGGGGAAGAGTCCCGTGCATGAAGACGAGTACACCATCGTCGAGGATGTCACCGGCCCGGGCGAGCCCGGCGACGACCATCATCTGGTCGATTACCAGACCCAGGAGTTGGTGTCCACGCTGTGGTCCAAGTACCTCGCCCAGGTACGGCAGGACCTGGCGCCCTCGCCGGTAGTCCCGGCCCTGCGCCGGGTCAGCTACTCGCTCGACAGTGAGGCCTTTGCCGGCCAGCCCCTCCAGCGCGGTATCCGGGCAGTCGGGAGGAGCCGGCGGTCGTCCACTTTCGCCGCAGGCTTGTGGCATGCCGCCGACGGGCGAATGGTCCACTCGGCGGAGATGGTGACCGTCTTCGTCGAGCCGGGCCAGGGCGCGGTCGAGGTCCCCGATGACTTCTGGGCGGCCGTCGAGAAGATCGAGGGGCGAGCTATCCCCGTCGCCGAGCGCCAGAGCTGACGCCCCAGCCCCCTGCGGGTGACACGAGGGACGTGACTTGATCGGCCGGACTCGACGTACCGGACCTTTCCCGCTGCCGGGAGATGGAGTAGAGTTGCACTCAGTCTGATAACCGGGGGGTTCGCCACTAGGGACGTCACCCCCGTCGAGGAGGCATTGCTATGGCCCTCACCGCTTCTGCGGAGACCGCGCTTTCCTACCTGGTCAACGACGCCGACGAACATTCGACGCCCCGGGCCACCGCTTACGAGGACTACATCGACCCGGACAAGAAGGACATGGCGATCCGTACCGTCACAGGTCCCGAAGGGCGCCGGGATCAGATCTTCAACGGCCGGCCGCGCCGCTTCACCTACAAGAACTTCCAGGTGGTCGGGTCGAACGAAGTGCTGGCCGAGCTCGGCGTCAAGGACTCCGGCGAATCTGAGGAGGCGGGGGGCCAGGTGATCCCCGGCTCCCTGCTCACCAAGCTCAACCCACTCAAGGGGCTGGATGCCGAAGGACGGCGGGAGTTCGCCCAACGGTACCGGGAGCTGCAGGAGCACCTGGACAACCCCTCAGACCGGCTGGTCGTGATGGACTCCCAGGGCATCCAGTGTGCCGTCAACTTCGCCGCCCTGCCGGGTATCGAGGTCGAGTTCGAGGACGACTTCGACGGGCTGTACGCCAACCTGACCGCCCTCAACCGGTATCTGGGCACGGAGTGGGGTTACAACTACGAGAACCGGCTGTTTACTCCGCCGTTCATCTCCTTCGCCGACCCCGAGGGGGCTCTCGCCCTGCTCGAGGACATCATGAAGATCGACGTGCCCCGGGTGATCCAGACATCAAGCGGCCCCTCGATGCACACCTCGCCCTTCCGGCCCGAGAACGACCGGTTCTGGTCCATTTGCAACGAGGCCGGGATCCGCCTGGCCACCCACCTGGCGTCGGTGACCCGCTACGCCGCCCAGGGCGAGGAGTGGGACGAGCCGGAGGTCATGCTGGGCGATATGGACGCCTTCCAATGGGTGTTTTACTACGGGGACCGGCCGGCCATGGAGACCGTCGGGGCCGCCATCCTGCAGGGTTGGTTCCAGCGCTTCCCCCACATGAAGCTGCTCCTCTCCGAGCAGGGCACGGTATGGCTGCCGTACGCCATTCGGAAGATGGACCACGCCTTCCTCATGGGCCGGCGAGCCACCTGGGGCAAGCTGCAGATGCGGCCCAGCGAGTACTTCCGTCAGCACTGCTTCGTCGCTCCCTTCCCCGAGGAGAACGTGCCCCGTGCCGTCGACGCGGTGGGCATCGAGCCCATCGTGTTCGGGTCGGACTTCCCGCACGGTGAGGGCCTGCCAGATCCGAGCGCGTACTTCGGGCAGATCGCCACGTTCGACGAAGAGCAGCAGAAGGCCATCATGCGGGGGAACCTGGCGCGCTATCTCGGCATCGAGGCCTGAGCCAGCACAACGCGGCGCGTCGCTGCGGCGGAGAGGGGGACAACATGGACCACGTCGAACTGATGGCCTTGGCGCGCGAGGTGGAGCAAACTACCATCGACCCGTCGGACATCCTGCTGACCGATCAGGTGGCTGTGGTCACCGGCGGAGGCGGCGGGATCGGCCAGGGCACCGCGCTGGGCCTGGCCAAGTTCGGCGCCCACGTGGCCGTTTTGGACAACGAGCCGGATCGCTGCTCCGCCACCGAAGCCGCGATCACCCGTCTGGGCCGGCAAGGGGCCGGGATCGTCTGCGACGTCATCGACAGCGACCAGATCCGCGCCGCCATCGCCCAGGTCTACGAACGGTTCGGGCGCATCGACATCCTCGTCAACAACGCCGGCGGGGTGCGCGGTGGGCCGTTTATGACGCAACCCGAACGCAGCATCCGGCGCCATGTCGAGATCAACCTGATCAGCATGTTCGTGGCCACCCAGGAGGCCGCCCGGCACATGATCGACGCCGGCCGGGGCGGGGCGATCGTCAACGTCAGCAGCATCGAGGGCAGCCGCGCCGCGCCGATGTTCGCGGTCTACGCGGCCTGCAAGGCTGGCATGATCGACTTCACCCGGACCATGGCCGTCGAGCTGGCCGAGTACGGCATCCGGGTCAACTGCATCGCACCGGACCACACCGTCACCCCGGGCGGCCGCGGCAACCGCACGGGCCCGGTCGATCCGTCCGCCTGGGCCGACTCGGGGCCGGAATGGGCCAAGCTGGTCCCCCTCGGCAGAGAAGGGCTGGTGGCGGAGTGCGCCAGCACCGTCGTGTGGCTCTGCTCCAAAATGTCGGCGTACGTCACAGGGGTCAACATCCCGGTGGACGGAGGCACCTGGGCGTCGAGTGGCTGGCTCCGTCGGCCCGAAGGGGGCTGGACCCTCAACCCTTGAACGGTTTGGGCCTTGAAGGGTTTTGGGCCTTCAGGGGTTTTGTGCCTTCAGGCCGCGTACTCGGTTCCTGTCAGCTGGTCCGGTCGAACGCGACCGTGGCGGTGCCGGGCGCCAGCTTGACGCCGTCCTGCTCTTCGGTCCACACGTCGAGATCGACTATGCGCCGGGTGCCCTCATCGTGGACACCCGTTACCGCACCTCGAGCCGTCACGACCTGCCCCTTGGTATTCGCCGCCCGGAATTGGCAACCCACCCGCACGATCTCGGCCTCGTCACCCGCCCAGTTACGGATCAGGTCGTGCAGGTACGCCCACTGCAGGTTGCCCATGCCGAAGGCGGAGGGGTAGCCGGCGGCCCGGCCTGCGTCGTCATCCATGTGGATGGGCACGAACTCGTCGTTGACGGCGGCGTAGCGGTTCCAGTGGTGGAATCCGGTGGCGCGCTGGAAGGAGGGCAACTCGTCGCCAACCTTGATGTCGTCGGGCTGTGGCATCGGTGTCGTCTCCTGTCGGCGGTCTAGTACCGGATCTGGGTCGAGCGGGTGCGCTTGACCACCTCGTCGGCCTGGTTGGTCCAGGTGTCCTCGCCGATGGTGAAGAGCATCAGCCCCAGCCGTCCCTCGCGCTCGCGGTATTCGGCCAGATGGCCGACCGCGGTGATGACGTCACCGGGGCGCATGCGGACGCCGTATTCGACTTCCATGCCGCCGTTGAGCTGGTATTGAAGGTTCGGGCCTTCGATCCCAAGCAGCCGCTCGAGACGATTGGGATCGTTGGGCTCCAGTTGCACGGGGGGATCGTCCTTCTCGGCGACCATCCAGGCGAAGGGGTTGAATTCCTCGGGGGCGACGATCCCGCCGTGGCGGGTCTTCTGGGCGTACTCCTCGTCCCAGAACAGGCGCGGCGGCAGGTCTGGCCAGTACACCGCGGCGGCCCAGCGACGGATGTCGGACTCGGAGATCGGATACGAGACGCGGCGGCCCGTCTGGCGGCCGACGGCGGACTGCATATCGGCGGTGATATGGCTCATGATGCCTCCTTCCAGTCATGGCGGGGATCGCCGGGAATGCTCGAGGTGGTGAAGGCCATCACGCAGCCGTGGGTGGTCGCGGGATCGGTGACCAACGCGGATCCATCGTTGGTCGAGAACTTGACTCCCTTTCCCGTCAGGTACTCCTCGGCTTCGACCAGATCGGCCACCTGGTAAGTGACCGAGTAGATGCTCTCGTGGTAACGGCGCAGGTCCAGGGCGATCGCCGACGACTCGTCGCGCGGCTGCGCCAGCTCGACCATGAGGTCGTCACCGACCAGGACAAAGGCCCGGTTGGTGCGGTTGGACTCGTCGTCGCTCTCGTGCACCAGCTGACCCTGTAGGACCCCGACGTACACCTCGAGCGCTTTCGAGAGATCCCTGGTCGAGACGGTGGCGTGCGAGAACTTCCGGATGTGCAGCGGATGGCGGTCGGCCCACCATCCCGGGCTCCAGCCAGGACGAACGCGCGGATCTCGGAGGGAGTCGCTGACATCCCTCGAGACAAACTCCAGCTGGGTAAAGGTGTCGCGAGGGTGGGTGAACACCGTCTGGGGCGGCTCCTCGCCGTCGAGGGGTACCCCGCCTGTGCCGTAGCACCGGATACCCGCGGCCTGGAGGCTACGGAAGAGGTCGTCCATGCCCTCGTCCACGTACCAGGCCAGGGAGTGAAAGCGCTGGCCCAGCCGGCGGTAGAAGCGGCCGAGCGGTTTGGTGTCCCAACCCTCGACCCGGAACGCCGGGGCCAACGGCTCGAGGCACAGGTCCCCCAACAGGACGAGGGAGGCGTCGCGGACCTCGGCCGGCATGTAGCTGTCCGGCATAAACCGCTGCACGGAAAAGATGTCGTAATACCAGGCGTCCAGTTCCTTGAGGTCGTCGGCCATGTGGATGATGTGGAAGTTCTGGCCCAGCTTGAACGACATCTTGCTTCCTCTCGCACCCGCCGCAGGACCTGTCCCCGACGACTCGACCGTTTGCGGTCCTCCGGGTAAATCTTACTGGGTTGAGTTTCTGGCGGCAGGTCCGGACGTTCAGCTGGGACCGGCCGGTGCTACCGTGCCGCCGGGTGGACCAGTGGGGTTCCACCCGGGGCGTCCCCCAGGGACCAAGGGACTACGACGTAATGCAGCTGCAGGATGTCGAGATCGTGGCCGAGGGTCTCGCCTTTCCGGAGGGCCCGGTCGCGATGGCCGACGGCTCGGTCATCCTGGTCGAGATGACCGGCGGCCGCCTCTCCCGCGTCAGCGCCGAGGGACAGGTTTCCGTGGTCGCCGATGTCGGGGGAGGGCCAAACGGGGCCGCCATCGGGCCCGACGGTGCGGTCTACGTCTGCAACAACGGCGGCCTGACCCGGGAACGGACCACGGTCCCCGCCATCCAGCGGGTCGATGCCGCCACCGGTGAGGTCGATGTGCTGTATACCGGGTGCGACGGTCGATCGCTCATCGCGCCCAACGACCTGGTCTTCGACCGAACCGGCCACTTCTGGTTCACCGACTTCGGCGGCAACGCCATCTACTACGCCAGCGCAGACGGCACCTTCATCACTTGCGCCCTGTACCGGGTGCCGGCCCCCAACGGGATCGGATTGGCACCCTCCGGGGACGTCCTGTATTGGGCCCAGACGTATACCCGCCAGGTCCACCGGCGGCACGTGAATCGGCCCGGGGAGTTGGTGGCCTCGCCCCGCTACGAGGTCGCCACCTTTCTTCGCCACGAACGTCCCGACCCGTGGACCCTGGTGGTCGGGCTACCGGGAGCGCAGGAGCTGGACTCGCTGGCAGTCGATGCGCACGGCGCGGTGTGCGTCGGGACGCTGCTCCACAGCGGGGTGACCGTGGTGGACCCGGACGACGGCTCCTATGAGAAATACACGTTGCCCGACCGGCTGGCGGACGGGGCCGTCACCAACATTTGCTTCGGTGGCCCCGACCTGCGCACGGCCTACGTCACCTGCTCGGTCACCGGACGGCTGCTCTCCTGCCGGTGGCCACGTCCCGGCTTGCAGCTGATGTTCCAGGACTTACCCGGCTCCGGTTGACGGTCGCTGGGTCCGGGCTCGGGCCAGGACGGCGTCACGGCGATCGGCGATCCCCGCCGCGGAGCTCCCCTCGCGAAATCCACCTTCGCCAGCGTGATCGTCGTGGATCTTCCGGGCCTCCTCGAGGGGCGTCCCGTACGAGGCGTCCCAATCACGTCGCATGGTGGCCACCATGGCTCGGTCCTGTTCCGCGATCGCCGAGGCCAGCTCCAGCGCGAAGGGAAGGAGTTCCTGGTGGGGGACGAGGTGGTTGGCAATCCCGATCCGCAGGGCGGTCGCGGCATCGACGAAATTGCCCGTCAGGGACATCTCCCGGGCCCAGGCCGGCCCGACCCGCCGGGGTAGGTCCACCAGGACGGGTCCGGGGTACACGCCGACCCGCAGATGGGTGTCGGCGAAGGCAGATCGCTCCGACGCCACGATGAAGTCTGCCGCCAGGGCCAGTTCGAACCCGCCGGTTACCGCGGGACCATTGACCGCGGCGATGACCGGCACCGACGAGGCCGCGACCGTCGCCACAAAGGGCGGCAGGTCGATCAGGGCGTCGACGCCCAGCGTTCGCAGGTCGAGGCCGGCGCAGAAGGCGGGGTCGGCGCCGGTGATCACGATGGCGCCGGCGTCCTGGCAGGCTGTCACCGTCTCGCAGATGGCTGCCGCCAGGGCCGCGTTGATGGCGTTGCGAGCCTCGGGCCGCTGCAACTCGATCAGGGCCACGTCGCCCCGCCGCTCGACGGAGAGCACGCCGGCGCTGGCATCATCGGTCATTATCGTCCCCATTTCCCACCCGGCACTGGGCGCTGATCGTAACGTAGCGGCCCGGTCTCGTCTGGTGGTCGGCCCCGCATCCCTGGCGGTCGGCCGTGACCTCTGACGCCTTCGTCGACCTCTGACGACTTTTATGTCGGTCTCAGGGACGCTTAACTCGTCAGAAGTCAACGAAAAGGTCAGAGGTCGCGGCCGTCTGATTCGCACCAGGCGGACGACCCGCCGACGACCCCGGCGACGAGCCGGCGACCCGAAGAATTGGTCAGAGTCTATTATCGCCCTGGCCGGGCCGAGACGCCGCCTGGGCATCGGCACGCTGGTGATCGTACGAGGAGCTTCCATGAAGAGGATCAGTCATTGGATCGACGGGCGACGGGTGGACGGCACCTCCGGCCGCACCTGGCCCGTGTTCAACCCCGCCCTGGGTGAGCAGGTGGCGGAAGTCGACCTGGCGTCGGTCGCGGAAGTGGACGCCGCGGTGCTGGTTGCCCAGCGGGCCTTTCCGGCGTGGCGGGCGACGGGCCTGTCACGGCGGGCTGAGATCCTGTTCCACATGCGCGAACTCGTCGATGCCAATCGCAAAGAGGTCGCGGCCGCGGTGACCAGCGAGCACGGCAAGGTGCTCTCGGACGCCGAAGGCGAGGTCGCCCGCGGCCTGGAGAACCTCGAGTTCGCCTGCGGCGTGCCGCACCTCCTCAAGGGCTCCTACTCCGAGCAGGTGTCCAACGGTGTCGACGTCCACTCCGTGGCCCAACCGCTCGGTGTGGTGGCGGGGATCACCCCGTTCAACTTTCCGGCCATGGTGCCGCTGTGGATGATGTCCAACGCCATCGCGTGCGGCAACTGCTTCCTGTTGAAGCCGAGCGAGAAGGATCCGTCGGCCTCGTTGGTGCTGGCCGATCTGTGGAAGCAGGCCGGTTTGCCCGATGGCGTGTTCAACGTCATCCAGGGTGATCGGGTGGCCGTTGACCGCATCCTCGAGCATCCCCACATCGCCGCCGTCTCCTTCGTCGGATCGACCCCGGTGGCCCGCCACATCTACGAGACCGGAAGCCGCCACGGCAAGCGGGTCCAAGCGCTCGGCGGGGCCAAGAATCACATGATCGTGCTCCCGGACGCCGACGTCGGCGTGGCAGCCGACGCTGCGGTGTCGGCCGGCTACGGCTCGGCCGGTGAGCGCTGCATGGCGATTTCGGTCATCGTGGCCGTCGGGTCCGTCGCCGATCCGCTCATCGAGGCCATTGCGGATCGGATCCCGCGGATCAAGGTTGGACCCGGCGACGATCCGTCGTCGGAGATGGGACCCCTCGTCACCCGGGAGCACCGGTCCCGGGTGACCGGTTACCTCGAGGAGCAGGCGCTCGGCGGAGCCCAGGTGGTAGTCGACGGGCGGGAGCTGGCGTCACCGGGTCCGGGGTTCTACCTGGGGCCCAGCCTGGTGGACCAGGTCCGCCCCGGTACGCCGGTCTATGACGAGGAGATCTTCGGCCCGGTGCTCTCGGTGGTCCGGGTCGAGTCCTATGACGACGCCGTCGAGATGGTCAACGCCAACCCGTACGCCAACGGAGTGGCCATCTTCACCCGCGACGGCGGCGCGGCCCGACGTTTCGAATTCGATGTCGAAGTGGGGATGGTCGGCGTCAACGTGCCGGTCCCGGTGCCCGTCAGCTACTACAGCTTCGGCGGTTGGAAGGCCTCGCTCTTTGGCGACACCCACATGTATGGCCCCGACGGGATCCGCTTCTACACCCGCACCAAGGTCGTGACCTCCCGCTGGCCGGACCCGGCGACCAGCACCGTCGATCTCGGCTTCCCGCAACACCGGTAGCCGCTCCGCCGCCCACGATGCCGCCGGCGTCGCCGCCACCCGCACCCAAGGACCACCCGCACCCAAGGAAGGGAACATCCACGTGTCCACCGAGCCGCAGACCCTCAAGGCCCTGATCGCAGCCGGAGATCCGTTCATGGCCGCCGACTGCTACAGCGCGCTGACCGGCCGCATCGTGCAACAGGTCGGCTTCCCGGCTGCCTACATGGGCGGTCACGCCACCGGGATGATGCACTACGCCATCCCCGACTACGGCGTGTTCACCACCACCGAGATGGTCGACCAAGCCGCCCGGGTGGCCGAAGCCATCTCGATCCCGTTGATGGTCGACGCGGATCAGGCCGGCGAGTCGGTGGCCGATGTCCACCGCACCATCCGGCGCTATGAGCGGGTGGGGGTGGCCGGAGTGCACATCGAGGACGAGTTGACGCCGAAGCACTCGCCGTTCGACGGCCCCCTCATGCCGATCGTCGACATGCAGGCCCGGATCACGGCCGCGGTCGAGGCCCGCGAGAGTGCGGACTTCGTGGTGATCGCCCGCTGTGACGAGTTGTACAGCACTGGTGGCGGCGGGAGCGGTTCACTGGACGAGGCGGTGCGCCGGGGGGTCGCCTACGCCGAAGCCGGCGCCGACGTCTTCCTTCCGACCTTCGCGTCCGAAGAGGACATTCCGCGCCTCGCCGCTGAGGTTCCCATCCCGATCGCCGGGTTCGGCAAGCTGCTCAAAGGCCTCGCATTCAGCCTTTCGACTGGGTGGGGGACCTCGACCGCGGCTCGAGGGCACTACCAGTGGGCGGCCCACCTGCGAGAACACGGGGACCTCCCGCCCGAAGCCTTCGAATTCCCGGGCAAGGACGAGCTGATCCGCCAACCCGAGTACGACGCCGTCATCACCTCGTGGGCGACTCGCACCGATCGACCTATCCGCCAGGTCGAGTCCTGACGCCCAGCCTCGCGGCGCGAAGCAGGCCGCTGCTCAGTCCGACGAGGGCAGCGGCTTGGCGTCTTTGATGTGCAGGACGACGTCGCCGACCGAGAGTGATGACGTCCCGCCTTTGGTGCAGAGCAGCTCCAGGTCGCCGGTCTCGTCGGTGTACCGCTTCCCCAGCTGGGTGCCGGTGTCGAATCCGGCCTCGGGCGTGGCGCCCTCTGGTCGCTCGGCGCCCACCGGCAGCATCTGCTGGCCGCCGCAACGCAGATCGGCCTCCGAAGCGGGCGCTTTGATGACGATCACCTCGACGTCACAGACGGAGGAGCGAAATCTCGCGCCCGGCTTGATCTGAGTCAGCACTGAGACCCCCGTGTTCCAATAGTTGAACAACGCCTAGTTTGCCACCGGTCTGGGGCCGGCGCCAAGCCGAGCCGGTTTAGACGACGGGCGGCCAGCTGCGCTCGTGGAGCGCCCCGGACGCATGTCGCATCAGATGATCGTCACGGAGCACCTTGTGCCAGAGGTAGCGGACGTAGTCCTCGTCGGTAACCTTCCCCGCCCGGGCTGCCTCCGCCAGGGCGGCCCGTCCCTCGAGCACGCCGCCGGGCCGTCGTCCGAGCAGGGCCGCGATGTCCTCCCGTTCGAGCTCGGCGAACTGCCGCCCGGCCCCGTCGAGGTCCTGGAGGTACTTGACGACCCTCGCCACTCCCTTCGTCCACTGGCTCGCCAGCGGATCGGACACCCGCGGGACGATGGTGCGCAGGCTGCCGAGCACGGTGGCGTACAGCCCGTGCCATTCGGGCAGGTCGTCGGGCTCCGGCAGGAGGGGAGGGTCGAGCTCGAGATCCATCACGGCCGCCAGGGCTTCCAGCCAGAGGCGGCGATGCAGTTGGCGGTAGATGATCCCGTTGCCGATATCCCGGGTGACGTCGTCGTCAGCTTCTTCCCCCGGCCGTCGGGAGTCCGGGCCGTTGTTTGGATACAGGGTCGCCATCGTCGACTCGGCGAAGAGCCGGTAGTACCACACCCGGCGTTCGTCGATGGCATGACCGGAGAGGGCGCCGTACTCGGCGAGGCGGTCGGGCAGATGGGTGAAGGTGTCCTGCACCGTGCGGAGCGACACCCACGCCACGTCATCCATGGGGTCGCCCCAATGGGACAGCTCCCAGTCCACCACGGCGGTGACCCGCCCGTCCGCGTAGAGGAAATTCCCCGGTCCGGTGTCGCCCTGGACGAGGACAACCGGTCCGTCGTAATCGGGGACATTTCGCTCCAACCAGTCAGTGCTGAGCCGTAACAACGGCTCCATGGAACCGTCCGGCGCGGTGCCCCGCCAGCGAATGCCCGCGATCCGCTCGAGGGCGTGCTCGCGGGCGCTGCGCACGGGGCCGAGGGCGTCGATGCCGAGGTGCGTGGGGTCGAGGCGGTGGAGGGTGGCCAGGTTCCGCACGAAGTCCTGCGCCACCAGCACCTGCTCGTCTGGATCCTTGATCCGGTAAAACCACGTCGCCCCGTGCACCCGGTCCTCGAGCACCGCCTCTCGCTGGGGATGCACGCCGAGGATCGTCGGCACCGCGACTCCCGAGCCGGCGAGCCCCTCCATCACCGCGGCCTCGGTCTGCAACGGATGGAAGGCGCTGCGGTCGGGCATGGGTTTCGGGCTGAAGCGCAGGAACAGCTGCCGCGTGGCACCACCGGGGGCGGCCACGTCCACAAACCAACCCTCCCTGGTCGCGCCACCCGGAATCCGGTCGGCGCTCATCATCGGTTGACCGGTGGTCTCCTCGATCCAGCCGATGACGTCTTCCGGCAACGCCAGCTTGACGTCAGCCACCCGATCGCTCGCTGATCTCGACCCAGCCGGCGCCGTCCGAGGACTGGAAGGCGGCGTCGATGACCTGCTGCACCGCCCACCCGTCGCGGATCGTCGGGGTGTCCGTCGCGAGACCCGTGAAGGCCGGCCGCCAATCTTCCAGCAGGAAACCCATGGCCTGCACCGCGCCCGACGATCGTCGCGGCGGCAGCTCGACCCCGCTGGCCAACCGGCGCCGCGACGGGTCCAGCGGGCGGGGTTCGCCCCCATCCACGGTGGCCACAAATGAGCCGGGGCCGGTGGGAAAGCGACTGATGGCGATGGTGCCGTGGCTGCCATGCGCTTCGAAGAGATTGGTGCCCGCGCCCAGGCCGGCGGTCGAGTTGGTCAGGACCGCCAGCGCGCCTGATTCCAGTCGCATCAGCACGGCTGACGTGTCATCCGCGGTGACATCGATCTCGCCTGCCGCGGTCGTCACCCGGCTCATGCTGTGTCGGACGTCAGCGCACACCGCGACGGCTGGCCCGAAGAGCGCCTGCAGGAAGTCGATCTCGTGGGACATCTGGCCGAAGAGGTACCCCCCGCCCTCCTCCCGCCGGTACATCCACGGGGACTGGGGGGCGTGGGTCGGATGCCAGTATCCCGTGGTGATGGTCACTTGCACATACGAGAGGCGACCGAGCGCGCCGTCGGCGACCAACTGGCTGACCGCCAGATGCTCAGGAGACCAACGGTTCTCGAAGCAGACCACTGTGGCCCGGTCGGTGGCCTCCGCCGCCTCGGTCATGTCCCGCCCTTCTTTCCCGGACATGGCGAGGGGTTTCTCGCAGAGGACATGTTTGCCGGCCGCGAGGGAAGTCAGGAACATGTCGTGGTGGTACGGCACGGGCGCGGAGATCGATATGACGTCGAGGTCGTCGCGCTGCACGAAGGATGCCCAGTCGGTGGAGCGGTCGGCGATGCCGAGCCGCTCGCCGGCGCGCTCGACCGACTCGGGGCGGCTCGAGCACAGGGCCACCAGCTCGTAGCCGTCAACCGCCGCGAACGCCGGCGCATGGACCAGGGCACCCCAACCCACCCCGATCAGTCCCACGCGTAAGGAATCAGGCACGAAACCCCCCATCCGGCGGCTCGCAGTCAGAGCCTGCCCAGTAGATTTGGACCGAACGCAACTTCTGTGGAAGGAACACTAATGGCGATTGCCCTCACGGAGGCCCATCGGGAGCTGGCCGGCGTCGCTCGGTCATTCGTGCTGGGACAGAAGGTGCGGGACGCCGCCCGCGCGCTCCTTGACGCCTCGAGCGAGGAGCTTCCGCCGTTCTGGCCCGACCTCGCCGGGTTGGGATGGCTCGGGCTCCACCTGCCGGAGGACGTCGGTGGGTCGGGGTACGGGCTGCCGGAGCTGGTCGTCGTGCTGGAGCAGCTGGGCGCGGCCGTGGCTCCCGGTCCGTTCCTCCCGACGGTGATCGCATCCGCGGTGATCGCTGATCAGGCCGGCCCTGATCTGCGGTCGCGGTTGCTGCCCGGGCTGGCCGACGGCTCCGTGGTGGCCGGGCTCGGCCTCAACGGCTCGTTGGCGGTCGCAGGAAATGTTGTCACCGGCGACGCCGGCGTCGTCCTCAGTGCCGGCACCGCTGACCTCCTTGTCCTCTCGGTGGGCGACGACGGCATCGTCGTGGTGCCCTCCGGGCGCGATGGGGTCGTCGTGGCTCCGGTCGCCAGCCTCGATCCCACCCGCCGGTCGGCCCACGTCCGGCTCGATTCGGTGGCCATCGAGGCCGGGGAGTTGCTGCCCGGGGCCCGGGGCCGGGCCGTGGACTTCGCTCGGACCCTGGCCGCCGCCGAAGCCGCGGGAGGGGCCCGGGAGTGCGTCGAGATGGCGTCGGAGTACGCCAAGGTCCGTGAGCAGTTCGGCCGGGTCATCGGCACCTTCGGGCCGGTCAAACATCATTGTGCCGACATGCTCGTGGCGGCCGAGTTGGCGACCGCCGCGGTGTGGGAGTCGGCCCGGGCGGCGGGTGGCGATCCCCGCCAGTTTTCCCTCACCAGCGCTATTGCCGCCGCGCAGGCGATCCCCGCGTACCTGCGCAATTCCCAGCTCAACATCCAGGTGCACGGCGGCATCGGATTCACCTGGGAGCACGACGCCCACCTGCTACTGCGACGGGCGGCGTCCCTCGCCGCGCTGTTCGAGCCGCACGCCGCATCCATCGATGTCACCCACCTGGCCGAAGCCGGCGTGCAGCGGGATCAGGGGCTCGAGCTCCCTCCGGAAGCCGAGGCGATCAGGGCCGAGGTGCGGGAACTGGTGGGGGACATCGCCTCGCGGCCCGATGACGAGCGGCGCGCCCGCCTGGTGGCGTCGGGGCTGGCGATGCCCCACTGGCCCAAGCCGTGGGGCCGGGCGGCCCCAGCCTTGGAGCAGCTGGTCATCGACCAGGAGCTGACCCGGGCCGGGATCGAGCGCCCCACGTACGGCATCACTGGGTGGGTCATTCTGACCCTGATCCAGAAGGCCAGCGAGGACCAGATCGAGCGATGGGTGCGGCCCACGCTCGAAGGCCAACTGATCTGGTGCCAGCTCTTCAGCGAACCCAACGCCGGATCGGACGCCGCGGGCATCCGCACCCGGGCCTCGAGAGTCGAGGGCGGCTGGCTGGTCAACGGCCAGAAGGTATGGACGAGCGGGGCCCAGTACTGCCACCGGGGACTGGCGACGGTCCGCACCGATCCGGAGGCGCCCAAGCACGCCGGCATCACCACCATGGTGGTCGACATGAAGGCGCCTGGGGTCGAAGTTCGCCCGTTGCGGGAGGCTTCCGGGGGCGCCATGTTCAATGAGGTGTTCTTCGACGATGTGTTCGTTCCCGACGACGACGTGGTGGGGCCGGTCAACAGTGGTTGGTCGGTGGCCCGATCCACGCTGGGCAACGAGCGCGTCAGCATCGGCGGGGGCGGTCCGGGCGCCGGTTTCGACCTCCTCGGGCTCTACCGGCAAACCAAGGGCAGGGCGCCGGATGCGGCTGCCGCGGTCGGTGACCTTCTGGCCGAGGCGGCGGCCATGCGGGCTCTCAATCTGCGCAGCGCGGAGCGGGCCATCGCCGGGGGCGAACCGGGACCGGAGGGCAACGTCACCAAGCTGCTCAGCGCCGAGCACGCCCAGCGGCTCGCCGACGCCGCCTTGACCCTGTTGGGGCCGGCGGCCGCCCTCGTCGACGGACCCGGCGCCCTCGCTGGCGCCGCCATCGTCTTCACTCGCTGCCTGTCCATCGCCGGCGGGACGTCGGAGATCACCCGCAACCAGATCGCGGAACGCATCCTGGGCCTACCCCGGGATCCCCTGATCCGCTGAGCGCCTGGCCCGCTGGGGCCGGCTGTTAGCGATTGCGGGTGGTGGAGCGGGCCGGACTCATCACCCTGGCCCCGGCGAGGATGACGTCGGCGCGGCTCTGCAGCAGGGGTCGGAGGCGACGGGTGTCGCCCTGGGCCCAACGCAACAGGGCGTCCATGGCCAGCGCGGTGAGGATTCGGGCCAGTTCCTCGGTGTCGACGTTCTCCGGGAGCTCGCCCTGGGCGCGGGCGGCATCCAGGGCGACGGCGAGGCCGTGGTGCATGTCGCGACGCCCGGGCACGGGCCGAGGGACGCCGCTCGAGTAGAAGCCGGCGACGGACCGAACCACGGCGGCCGGCGGCACCGCCTCCACCCGCCGCGCCAGTGAGATGAGGAGCTGCCGGACGACCGCCACACCCGAGCGGCGGGTGGCGACACTCCGGATGGCTTCCTCGTAGAGGGCTTCGGCTGTACCCCAGCCGAGTTCCTGCAGAATGTCCTCTTTGTGGGCGAAGTGAAAATAGAAGGTGCCCTTGGTGACGCCGGCGGCCTTGGCGATCTCCTCCACGGTGGTGGTTTCCACGCCGTGATCGAACCCCCGCTCAGTCCACATTTCGACCGCGGCCCGCACCAGCCGTCGCCGGGTTTGTTTGGAGCGGTCTTGGGCGAGCGCGGTGCGCCGCGGCCCATTGGAGACGGGTCCCTGCGCCTTAGGCATCTGTGTGTGAGCACTCCATCCGTTCGGCGCCCCGGCCAGGGGACACCCCGGCGAAACGTTACTCGGCGCCGCCCCTCGCCGGCAGCACTGTCGATCCGAAGATGTCGGACGGGGACAAAAGAAGGAGCCGTGGCGAGAGCCGGCCCAGGCGCTACGCTCGACCGCGATGCGCATTGGTGTTTTCTTTCCGAGCGTGGAACACGGTCCACTCGATGACATGGTCGCCCGGGTCGCGACGGTGGCCGACGCCGGCTTCCACTCCGTCTGGCTGCCGCAGAGCTCCAGTTACGACGCCCTCACCGCCATCGCCGTCATCGGCCGGGAGGTGGCCGGGATCGGTCTCGGCACCGCGGTCATTCCGACCTACCCTCGTCACCCGGTCGCCCTGGGCGCGCAAGCGCTGACGACCAACGCCGCCATCGACGGTCGGTTGTCGCTGGGTATCGGGCTCTCGCACAAGATGGCGATCGAAGGGCGCTACGGGCTGTCGTACGACCGGCCGGCCCGCCACATGCGGGAGTATCTGTCGGTGCTGTTGCCCTTGATCGCGACCGGAAGGGCGGACTTCGCGGGGAAACCCTGACCGGACGAGCCGAACTGACGATTCCCGGCGCCGCCCCACCCTCTGTCTATCTGGCCGCGCTGCAACCCGCCATGCTGCGGCTCGCCGGCTCCCTGGCCCACGGCACCATCACCTGGTGCACCGGGCCGATCACCCTCGAGGAGCAGATCTTGCCCGTCATCTCCAAGGCCGCGGCCGACGCCGGTCGTGAGCCGCCCCGGGTGGTCGTGGCCCTGCCGTGTTGCGTGACCGACGACGAGGCCGACGGGCGCCAGAAGGCGGACACCCAGCTGCAGGGTTACGGGCAGATACCGGTGTACCGAGCCGTGCTCGATCGCGAAGGGGCGGCGTCGCCCGGTGACGTGTCGGTCGTGGGCACCGAAGATTCGGTGGGCGCCCAGCTGCGCCGGCTCGAGGACATCGGCGCCACCGACTTCGTGGCCATCCCGTGCGGCTCGGCCGCCGACCGGTCCCGGACGATCGATCATCTGGCCCGGGCCGCCGCGGATGGTTGAGCCCCGCCCCCTGCGTCGTCGATCCGGGCTGCTGCAGGAGCGATCCCGACAGACCCGCCAGCGGCTGGTCCGGGCCGCCCTTGATCTGTGGGCGGAGCGAGGCTTCGAGAACGGGATCGAGGACACCACCGTCGAGGAGATCGTGCAGGCCGCGGGGGTCACCAAGGGCACCTTCTATTTCCATTTCGCCCGCAAGGAGGAGATCCTGCTCGAAATGGGATGGGACACGGCGGCGGTCGCCAACGAAGAGGCCCGGCGGTGCCTCAAGGCGGGGCGAGACCTCGACGACTCGCTGACCCGGGTGATCGGCGTGCTCGGCCGGCATGTTCGCGCCGCGCCGCCGGCTGCAGTCGGGCGGCGCCGTCGCCGAGTTCCGGCGGACCCAGCCAAACGAGCAGGACGCCGCCGGCCGGGTGGGGTTCGGCCACGGGTTCGAGGCCCTCTTTGCCCGAGCTCAGGAGGAGGGCGAGCTGCCGTCGGACATCGACGCCCCGGAGATGGCGCAGATGCTGCAGGCCCTGGTGATGGACTCGATCCTCGACTGGTCCGGCGGTCACTCCGACCTCGGGCGCGTCGTTGCGGGGCCGCACCGCCCTCCTGGTCGCGGGGCTCACGCGGAGCCTGCGCAGAGCGCCTGACCAGGATCCGTCGGCGTCGCGGCCGGGCTAGGGTTCAGCGGCTGGCGGCGCTCCGCGGTACGTCCCGAAACGGGACGTCCTTGTCGATGGTCCGCTCCCGCGGCATCCCGAGCACCCGCTCGCTGATGACGTTACGGCTCATTTCGGTGGTGCCTCCGCCGATGCACGCGGCCTGGCGCATGAGATAACCGATGCCGGCCTGGCCGGACTCGTCCTCTTGGTCGGTCCACGCCACCGCCTGTTGCCCGTCAGCTCGAAGGCGATGGAGGCGTTTCGCACCGCCGTCATACCTCCGTACAGTCGGCGTGATCGCGGCCGACTGGTCGGTCGTGCGCCCGGACCGGATCCCATCGGCGACGCGGCCGGTGAGGGCCCGGCCCACCACTCCAGGGCGTGGGTCTCCCCGATCAGCTCCCGGGTCCGGCCCTCGTCGAGATGGCCGACTCGCGCTCGCCTGCCGCAGGAGGCCCCGGGCGCCACCGGCCGGCCCGCGGTTGCGCTTTCCGGCCGGTCGGGTCACGTAGGGCGAGCCGCCGCTGACGGTCCGCTCGTGGTACATCCAGCGAGTCCCGACCGTCCATCCCTGATCGACCTCGCCGATCCGGTCGGCGTCGGGGATCCGTAGGTCGGTCATGAACTCCTGGCAGAACTCTCGGGACCCGTTGAGCATCTCGATGCGGTGGATCTCGATCCCGGGCTGGTGGATCGGCAGCATGAAGACGGTGAGGCCGCGGTGCTTGGGGACGTCCCAGTTGGTCCGGGCCAGGCACAGGCCCCAATCGGCCCACCAGGCCCCGGTGGTCCAGATCTTGGAGCCGTTCATGACCCACTCTTCGCCGTCGCGAATGGCGGTGGTCTGCGCCCCGGCGACGTCGGATCCGCCGCTGGGCTCGGAGAGGAACTGCATCCAGAAGGTCTCGCCCTTCAGGATCGGCGGGATGTGGCGCTTCTTTTGCTCCTCGGTCCCGAAGTCGAGGATGACGGCCATGCACGGCGTGAAGGTCGGGATCTGGGTTTCCGCCGGGTAGTCGTAGCCGGCGATCTCCCGGTTGAGCGCCTCCTGGTGGGCCATGGTCAGCCCCTGGCCCCCGTATTCGCGGGGGACGCAGATGCCCGGCCAGCCCGCCGTCGAACAGCATGCGCTGCAGCTCCCGGCACCGGGCGATCCGGGCCAGCTCCTCTTCGTCCGAGCGAGGTGGACCTCCGAGTCCGCGGACTGTCGCCCTTCCGGCAGCGGCGGCATGTTGGCGGCCAGCCATTCGCGGGCCCGGAGCGTGAAGCTCGCCACGTCCTCCATGTCGGTGGTCTCGGTCATCAGTCGGCCTTCCTGGGTCTCGAGGACGTTGGCGATGCGGGCGGCGTGCTCGGCCGGGCTGCCAAAGGTCGGGATATTGCTGGTGACCCGGCGCAGGAACAGGTGGAGATCGTGGTCGAAGGTCACCCCGATCCCGCCGTGGAGCTGCACGCAGTCCTGCATCAGCTCACCGCCCTGCCGGCCGACGTACAGCTTGCCGGCGCTCACCACTTCCGCCCGGTTGGGCGAGTCCTCCTGGACGGCTTCCGCCGCCTCGGCGGTGATCGCGTAGCTGGCTTCCAGCCACATCTTCATGTCGGCGAAGCGGTGCTTGATCTCTTGGTAGGAGGCCAGCGGCCGGCCGAACGAGTACCGGTTGAAGGCCCAGTCCAGCGTCGTATCGAAGGCCCACTGCATGGCGCCGACCATCTCGGCCAGTTGGATGACGACGCCGAGGTCCGTGAGCCAGTCGACCGCGGCGGCCGCCCCGCCGGCCTCGCCGACGAGCGCCGTCATCGGGCACCCGGACCTGGTCGAACTCGACCTGGGCGAACCGGCGGGTCATGTCCAGTCCCTGGAGCGGCGTGACGGCGACGCCCGCGAGGTCAGGCGGCACCAGAAACTGACTCAAGCCCCACGTCGTGCGCGGCGGTGACCAGAATGGTGTGGGCTTCGGTGCCCGCCTCCACGGGCACCTTGGTGCCGGTCAGGACCACCGAGTCGCCGTCGGTCCGGGCTTCGAGCCCGATCCGGCCCAGCTTGTCGTTGGGTCGAGGCTCCGCCAGAGCCCAGGCCGCCACGCTCTCGCCCGAGAGCAGTTCCGCCAACAGACCCGAACGTTGAGCATCGGTGCCCCATCGGCCAACCGCGGCCGCCACCAGGTTGGTGGGTCCCAGGGGTCCGGGGGCGGCATGACGGCCGAACTGGTAAGCCAGGAGCGCCAGGTCGAGCACGCCACTGCCGCTCACACTGCCCCCGCCGGCGGCTTCGGGCACGACGAGCGATGTCCACCCGAGCTCCGCACCTTGGCGCCAGAAGTCGGGCTCGAACCCGGCTTTGGTGCCCGCCAGGTCGCGGAGCTTGGTCAGTGGGGAGTGTGCCTCGAGGAAGCGCCGCGTGGTCTCCTCGAATAGTTCCTGATCGGCGCTGCGTTCGAACATCTTTTGCCGTCTCCTCCCCGTCGGTGGCCCAACCGAGCCCACCTACAGTAGCCAAACCTCATCGTACTGATCTTTGGACGACGCGCGGAATCGCCGCGCCCCGCTGAAGGGAGCTGACAGCCGGTCAGCCGCCGGTGAAGGGCGAGCCGGTGAACGTCTCGCGGCTCGTGAACTCCTCGACCTGATGCCGCCGCAACCGGCTGATCAGGTGCCGGGGTCGTCCCAGCGGGATGGTGCAGGCCAGGGCGTGTTCGTCCGGGATGCCGAAGAGCTCCTTGACAGCCGGTTCCTGGCGGACGAGCACGGTGGTGATCACTCCGCCATAACCGGCGGCACGCGCCGCCAGGAGGACGTTGTGGGCGAACGGGAACACCGAGCCGCCGCCGCAGATGCTCAGCCGTCCGAGCCCGCTGTCCATGGCCGTGACTTGGGTGAGGTCGACGGTGACCAGCAGCACGGCCGCGGCGGCCAGGATGGTCTGCGGCGAGGTGCCCCGCACCCCGGCCCGCGGTGTTCGACGGGCCAGGTCGAGATCGAGCGGCTGTTCCGACGGCGCGCCGGGCGGATTCCGCCAGTAGGCCTCGGAGGCCACGAACGGCACCAGCCCCGCGTCGTAGAAGGCCTGGTCCTCGCGCTGCGCCAGTTCCCACAGTTCGGCGAGGCGAGCCTTCCGGGCCGGGTCGCGGACCACGATGACGTGCCAGGCCTGGCGGTTGCCGCCGTTCGGAGCGAATCGCGCCTGGTCGAGGAGGCCGTAGAGGACGGGGTCGGGGAGGGGATCCTCGCGTGAACTCCCGCGTGGCCGGTGTCGTCGTCATCACCTCTCGCAGATCCATGGCGACATTCTGTCGGGGATGGACCGAGCGGGTGCGCCGCGCCCGTGCCAGGATGAGCAGGTGACCGTCACCGAAAACACTCCTTTCACTGGGGAAGACGACACGTTCCACCTGGCGTCTGACGACCCGTATTGGACCGAGACCACCTGGTGGTCCTTGAACATCCCGGAGCGCCGCATGGGCGCGTGGCTCCATGCCGGATACCGGACCAATACCGGGGCGGTGACCTGGCGGGTGTTCTTGTGGGACCCGACGGGGGCCGACCCGGGGCGGCTGGCCTACTACAAGCTCGCCCCGGATGTGCCCATGCCCGCCAAGACCGATCTGCGGAATCTGGAGTTCCCGGGGGGTGGCTTCCGGGTGAAAATGCTGACGCCGCTGATGGATTACCACGTCGCCTACCGGGATGCGGACGCCGACTTCGCCCTGGAGTTCGAGCATCGCAGCGTCCATCCGCCGCACCGGTTCACTCCCGGCGAGGCGCCGGCCATGCACAATCCGCACCTCGACCAACTCGGCCACGTCACTGGGCTCTTGACGCTGAGGGGGAACGGATCCCCATCGACTGCTTCTCCGTCCGGGATCGCACCTGGGGACCTCGCGGAGGGCACCACGCCCAGAGCCAGAAGTCCGAGTACGTCCGCGGCGACTACCGGGTGGCGTCGCCCGGGGGCCCGGGGTGGCGCCAAGTCGAGCGCGAGCGCGGGCGCGGCCGGATCCAGTACATCTTCGGTCACACCGACGCCCAGACCGGGTTCCTCAGTTTCGTGCGGCCGCAGGACGGCGACGCCGCCGGTTGGTCGCCCATGAACGTCGGCTGGCTCCTGCGAGACGGGGAGTTTCAGCGCCTGGACAAGGCGAAGAGCCGGATGCGGAACTTCCGCGATCCGAACACCGGCTGGAGCGCCCACATGGAGGTCGACATGACCGACCGGGCCGGTAGGCGGATGGAGGCCGAAGGATTCGCGGTGAGCCACATGTGCGAGAACGCGGCTGGCTCCAATGCCCTGATGCGTTGGGAGTATGACGGACAAATCGGCTGGGGCGAGGATCAGGACGGGTGGCGGGTCGACCACTTCCAGAAGATGATCCGGGCCCTGCGGGCGGTACGTTCGACGGTCCCGGCTGCGACCGTGTCCCCGCCGACAAAGTTGGGCAATGACTAAGGTCCCTGCCGTGGCCAGCACCGAGGTCGACTCCCGCCCCCCGTACCGCACGCTCGACGATCAGGCTGCTGGCGCCATCGAATTGGCGGGCCAGTCGGTCCGGCGCCTGGGTTTCGGGGCCATGCGGGTCTCGGCGGCCCGCAACGCCGACGGGAAGCGGGATCGGGCCGAGGCCGTGCGGCTGTACCGGCGGGTCTACGAGCGGGGCGTCAACTTCATCGACGTGGCCAACATCTACGGCTACGGCGAATGCGAGGAGATCCTTGCCGAGGCCCTGCACCCCTACCCCGCAGATCTCCTGATCGGGACGAAAGCCGGGTTCCGACCCGGCAAGCTCGAACCGGGCCAGCGTTCCCTACCGGCGTCCGGGCACCCCGACCACATCAAGGCCGAATGCGAGCTGAGCCTCCGGCGGCTCAAGCTGGACTGCATCGACCTGTACCAGGTCCACGTGCCGGACCCCGACGTGCCCTATGCCGACACCGTGGGAGCATTTGTCGAGCTGCAACGAGAGGGGAAGATCCGGCACATCGGGGTGTCGAATGTCAGCGTCGAGCAGCTGTCCGAAGCCACCGGGTTGGGTCCGGTCGTGTCGGTCCAGAATGCCTACAACCTGGCCCGGCGCACGTCGGAGGACGTGCTGGAGGCCTGCGAGCGCCAGGGGATGGTCTTTATCCCCCACTCGCCCAACATTCTGGGGCCCGCCGTTCCCTTTGGGGCCAGTGGCGCCATCGAGCGAGAGCCGACCGCCGCAGAGGCGTTGGTGGCGGGCATTGCCGCGGCCCACGGGGTCTCGGCCCAGCAGGTCGCGGTGGCCTGGCTGCTGGCCCGGTCCCCGGTCATGGTTCCCATTCCGGGGACCGCCAATGTCAGTCACCTCGACGACAACGTCGACGCCGCGTGGCTGCACCTTACCGACGACGAGTTCGCCCGCCTCGACGCGGTGGGCCGGACGTAGGAGATTCTCATCGACGCCGCCCCCGAAGCTCGCGACGGTCGGGACGCTCCGCGGGCTGACCGCTACCAGGACCGGGTCGCCTTCATCACAGGTGGCGCCGTCGGATTCGGCCGGGCGTTCGCCTGGGCGTTGGCCTCCGAGGGGGCGGCGGTGGTGCTGGCGGATATCGACGTTGATGCAGCCCGCGCCACTGCCGACACCCTGACGGAGAAGGGCCACGCGGCCCGAGCCGTGGCGTGCGACGTTCGCGATGAGCAGCAGGTGGAGCGGGCGGTCGGCGAGGCGGTGACGGCGTTCGGTGGGGTGGACATCCTCCTCAACAACGCCGGGCTGCACCTGACGAAGTACAACCAGCCGTTCTCGGTCCTGCCCCGGGCGGACCTGCGGGCCTTGCTCGAAGTCAACGTGGTCGGGGTGGTCAACTGCTCCGTTGCCTGCCGCCAGACCATGGGGCGGCGGGGTCACGGGGCCATCTGCAACATCTCCTCGATCGCCGGCCACATGCCCACCTCCCCGTACGGGATGTCGAAACTCGCCGTTCGGGCGTTGACCCAGGCCTTCGCCACGGAATTCGCCCCGGACGGCATCCGGGTCAACGCGGTCTCGCCCGGGCTGATGGCCACCGAGAACGCCCTGGCCGATCTGCCGTCGGAGATGATCCGTGAGTTCGCCGAGAATCGCCAGCTGGTGCATCGCACAGGCACCATGACCGACGTGGTCCAGGCCGTGCTCTTCCTGTGCTCCGACGACGCATCGTTCATCACCGGGGAGACCCTGAAGGTGAGTGGCGGCTACCCGCTCGGTATCTGACCTCCTAGCGGGCAGCCCGCTCCAACGGCGCCCCATCTCCGGTCTCCCGGCGGGCGAATGCCTCCACCGGCAGTCGCCCCAGCTTGGTGATCTCCTTGACCGGCCGGCCCAGCGGCAGCATGGTGCCCAGCACCTGCTCCGACGGGATGCGCAGCAGCTGGCGTAAGGCCGGCTCCTGGCGGGCGAGCACCGAGGTGAAATGACCCCCGAACCCTCGGTCGCGGGCCGCCAGCAGGATGTTGTGGGCGAAGGGGTAGATGGATGCGCCCGCCGAGATGCTGAGCCGGTCGAGCCCGCTGTCGACCGCGGAAATGCCACTGAGGTCGAGGGTCAGTACCAGCAACACGGGAGCGTCTGCCAGGTACTGCGGGAAGCCGGAGGAAAGCGGGACCTGGCGGGCCGCGGCGAGGTCGATCGCGGCTCGGTAGGTGGATCCGGGTGGATTTCGGCCGAAGGCCTCTGACGCCACGAACGGCACCAGGCCGGCCTCGACGTGGGCCATGTACTCCCGCATGCCCAGGTCGTACAGCTCGGCGATGCGTCGTTTGGTCGCCGGGTCGCGGACGACGATGACGTGCCACCCCTGGCGGTTCCCGCCATTGGGCGCGAAGCGCGCGTCGTCCAGGATCTCGTACAGCACCTCGTCGGGCACGGGGTCATCCGTGAAGGCGCGGGTCGACGGCGTCGTTCGCATCACCGTACGAAGATCCATGCTGCGCACAATAACGACTTTGGCCAATTCCGCGTCTTCGGGACGTAGGCGACACTCAGTGTCGCGTACGTCCCGAAGACATCCAGGTGGCAAGGACCCAGAGGCCCAAGATTTTGCCCGCGCCGCGGCTACGGCACCTGGCGGGGGCTTGGGAGCCGACCCGCCCGGCGCGGGAGATTCAGCTCCAGGAGATCTGCTTGATCTCGGTGAAGGCCTCGATGCCGTGGTGACCCCACTCGCGGCCGACGCCGCTCTGCTTGAAGCCCCCGAAGGCGCCGCGCTGGCCGATCCCCGAGAAGGCCAAGCCCCAACCGGGACCCTGCCCGCCGCCCGGACCCAGGTCGGTGAGGGCCGCACCGCCCACGCCTTGGGCGCTCATGCTGCCGGCCCGGATCTGGCGGGCGACGTTGAAGGCCCGGGCCGTGGACGCGGCTACCACCCCGCCACCGAGCCCGTAGATGGAGTCATTGGCGATGCGGACGGCGTCCTGCTCCTTGCCGGAGTACGGGATCACCGTCATCACCGGCCCGAAGATCTCCTCCTGGGCGATGCGCATCTCGTTGGTGCCGACCAGCACGGTCGGCTCGTAGAAGAAGCCCTTGTCGAGCCCGTCGGGGCGGCGGGCCCCACACACCACTTCGGCGCCCTCGTCGACGCCCGACTGGACCAGACCCTCGACGCGGAGGCGCTGCTGCTCGCGGATGAGCGGCCCGAGGGTCGTCGCCGGATCGGCCGGATCGCCGATCTTGACGCCGGCGAGGGCCGCCCGTACGCCGTCCTTGTAGGCGTCGAGCAGGTGCTCGGGGAGCAGGAGGCGGGTCTGTATGACGCACCCCTGGCCGCAGTGGGTGAGTACTGCGCCGAAGCCGATCGAGCGGGCGTAATCCTCGGTCACGTCGTCGAGGACGACCATCGCCGACTTGCCGCCGAGCTCCAGGTGCAGCCGCTTCATGGTGGCGGCACCTGCCGCCATGATCCGCCGGCCGGTGGCGGTCGAGCCGGTCATGGTGACCATGTCGACCAGGGGGTTGGCGGTGAGCTCCTCACCCACTTCGGCGTGGCCGGTGACGACGTTGAACACGCCGGGCGGGATCCCGGCTTCTTCCGCGGCCTGGGCGATGAGGAAGGCGTCGAGCGGGGTCCACGGGTGCGGCTTCAACACCACCGTGCATCCCGCGGCCAGGGCCGGCGCCGACTTGACCACGTTGAGCATGAACGGGAAGTTGAAAGGGGTGATGGCGGCCACCACGCCCACGGGCTCACGGACCAGCGCCGAGCCGCCCATCCCGGTCGGACCCGCCGTCGGGGGGTCCGCTTCGACCCATTCGACGCCGTGTTCGGCGAGGGCGGCGTTCGATTCGAACATGCCGATCGACCCGCCCGCCTGGACGAAGTCGGTGATAAACCCGACGGAGCCGGTCTCGGCCACGATCAGCTCACGAAGCTCCGCTCCCCGTGCCGTGAGAGCCTCGCCCATGCGGCGCAGGTAACCGGCCCGTTCGGCCGGTTTCATCCACGGCCAGGGGCCCTCGTCGAAGGCCCGCCGGGCGGCTTCGATGGCCCGGGCCGCGTCCTTCGGGGTCGCTTCGGGGACCGCCCCGATGACGGCTTCGGTGGCCGGATTGATGACCTCGATCGGCTTGGCTCCCGCCTCCCCGCTCGCCCAACGGCCGTCGATGTACAGGTCGAAGCTCCAAGGAGCGCTCATCTTGTCATTCCCCTTCGTCGTGAGGGCCCTTCGTCGTGAGGGCCCTTCGTCGTGATGGCCTTCGTAGTGATGGTTGCTTTGGATGGTCAGGTGTCCCAGCTCAGCTCGAGGGTGTCGATCCCGTACATGCCCCCGTGTTCGATGACGTCGACTCCCGGGGTGAGGTGGTACTCCGGGATCCGGGCGTGCCACTCCTCGATCGCCACCCGCAGTTCCCGGCGGGCCAGATGGGATCCGAGGCACCGGTGCGGCCCGACGCCGAAGGCCACGTGGTTGTTGGGGGAGCGATCGAGGGTGACGGTGGCGGGATCGGCAAATCCGGCCGGATCCCGGGTCGCCGCGCTCAACGGGACCAGCACCATGTCGCCCTTCTTCATCGGGCACCCGTGGAAGTCCGTGTCGCGGGTGACCTTTCGGGACGGGGCGACGAAGGCGAAGTACCGCAGGAACTCCTCCACGGCTGCCGGCGCCAGGGAGGGATCGGCAACCAGGCGGGCCCGCTCTTCTGGATGATCGGCCAGGTGCCAGAACGAATAGGACAGCTGGATGGAGACGGTGTCGAGCCCGGCCATAAACATCAGCAGGCACCACGACAGCATGTCCGCCTCCGGGATGGGTGCCCCGTCGATCTGCCAGCCCAAGGCGGTGGTGAGCAGGTCGGCCCCAGGACTCTTTCGCTTCTGCTCGATCAGGCCGGCGAAGTACTCCTGGACCGCGATCATGGCCGCGATGGCCCGCGACCGGTCCGGGTCCTCGTCGGCGGTGAGATGCAGGATGTCGTGCTCCCAGGCCAGAAACTGGTCGAGGCCCTCGAGTGGCAGGCCCATGAGGTCCATGAAGATGGTCGTCGGGTACCGCCAGGCGAAGTCCCGCAGGAAGTCGCAGTGGCCGGCGGCGGCGAAGGTGTCGATGATCTCCGCGCAGCGGGCCCGGACCTTCCCCTCCATCTGCTCCATCAGCTTCGGCGCGAAATGCGGGGCGAGCAGCTGCCGCCACTTGGTGTGCTCGGGGGGGTCGAGCATCTCGGGGATCCACTTGTACGGTGGGTCCTCCTCCAGCGGGGTCACGACCGAACTGGAGAAGACGTCGGGATGCTGGAGGGCGTCGCGGACCATGTCGGACTTGGTGAGCACCCAGAAGCCCCGGGGTCCGAAGGTGCTGCGCACGAAGTCGTGCTGGTCGCGCAGGGCGTCGATGGCCTGCACGTGCGAGAGCACCGGGCCGGCCAGGAAGTTGTTGAAATCGAGGACCGGGTAGGTGCCCGCTCCCTGCGCAGGTCCGGCGTCGACCGTTGACATGGTCCAATCCCCCTTGTTTCGGATTTCAACGTCGAACAGATGCTAACCGGCAGTGGTCAACGTCCCGCCCGATAATAGCCGGCGATTTTCCCAGATCCAAAATTTCCCCGACCGAAAACTTCGGACCCAAAATCTGCGATCGGTCGGCGCAGTAAGTTGATCGACATCCAACTTCATACCTGGGGGTTTCATGCCATTCGACGTCCGATCGATGGTCACGCCGGAGACGACGGCCCTGCTCACCAACGAGGTGCAACCAAGCACCGCCGGGGGCGGCGAGGGTCTGGCGGCCGCCGGCGCCCGGGTGCTCCCCAATATCGTCCGGCTGGCGGACGCGGCGCGGGGCGCCGGCGTGCAGGTGGTGCACTGCGTGAAGATCTTTCGCCGCGACGCGCTGGCCCGGAATCGCAACGTCGTGCTGTACCGGCTGCGGGGCCAAGTGCCGTCCGGGCCGGTCGCGCCGGACAGCCGACCGGTCGAAGGGTCGGTGGTGATGCCGGACCTCGGACCGGACGAGCGCGACCTGGTCATGACCCGGCTGCACGGGATGGGCTCGGCGTGCGACAGCGGGGTGGTGCCCGTCCTGCGGAACCTGGGGATCCGCACCGTCGTGGTCACCGGGGTGTCCCTCAACATCGGCGTCCCAAATACCGTCATGGACCTGGTAAATCAGGCCTTCGACGTCGTCGTCCCACGCGACGCGGTCGCGGGCACCCCCGACGACTACGGGGAGATGATGATCGCCCACACCCTCCGTTACCTGGCCACGATTACCGCGACCGACGACCTTGTCGACGCCTGGGCCACTGGGACCTGAGGGTCGCCGCTCAGGGTCGCTGGGATCAGGCGGAGACCGCTTCGCCGAGGTAGCGGTCGAGGACTTCGGGGCCCGCGGCGCTGGCCGACCCGGACCACCCCACGTGGCCGCGCGAGAGGATCACGCAGTGATCCGCCATCTCGAGGGCCCGGTGGATGAACTGCTCGATCAGCAGGACGGTGATGCCGGCCTTGCGGGCCCGGTCCAAGCCCTCGAACACCGCGTCGACGACCAAGGGGGCGAGGCCGAGCGACATCTCGTCGGCGATCACCATCTTGGGGTCGACCGCCAGGGCGCGGGCGAGGGCCAGCATCTGCTGCTCGCCGCCGGACAGGCTGCCGGCGCGCTGGAGCCGGCGGGAGCCCAGCACCGGAAACAGTTCGATGGCTTTGCCGATGGCGGCCTCGCGCTCGGCTCGGCCGCCTGCCTGCCGGACCGCCATGCGGAGGTTGTCGATCACCGAGAGGCCCGGGAAGATCCCCCGCCCCTCAGGGATGTAGGCCACACCCGCCTGCCGTCTGCGGTGGGCTGCCCACCGGGTGATGTCCTGGCCTTCCATCTCGATCCGGCCGGCGGTGATGGGGATCAGCCCCGACAGTGCTCGGCCGAGGGTGCTCTTCCCTGCCCCGTTCGGGCCAAGCAGGGCGACCATGCCGCCCCGTGGCATATCCAGGGACACATCGAAGAGGGCCCGGAACGGCCCATAGCGAACGTCGAGTGCTGTAGCCCGGAGTAAAAGGTCCTCGCTCACGCTGGTAACGATGCCACAGTTCGCGGCGCCACGCTCGACGTGTCGCCCCAGCGGCTATTTTCGACGGCGTGCAATAGGGCCGCGATCCAGGGAGGTGGGCGATGGCACCCGTACCGGTGCCGGACGTGGGCTACCAGCCGACGGTAGGAGCATCGATCGAGCGGGCGGCGCGCCTGTTCGGGTCCCGCGATTTCATCGTCATGCCGGACCAGCGGATGACGTTCGCCGAGGCCGAGCGGGCATCGCGGACTCTGGCCAAACGCATGCTCGCGGCAGGCATCGGCAAAGGCACCCGGGTGGGGTTGTTTTTCACCTACAGCGTCGAGTGGGTCGTGGCCTGGCTGGCGGCCAGCCGGATCGGGGCCCTGGTCATGCCCTTCTCCACCATCTACGCGCCCGGTGAGCTGCGAACGGTGCTCCGGCTCGGCGACGTTTCGACGCTCATCTTGAGCCCGTCATTGTTGGGCAAGGACATGGCCGCGTATCTCGAGGAGGTCGAACCCGGGCTGCGGCAGGTTTCGAGCCCGGAGTTGTTCCTGCCCGGCCTGCCCTACCTGCGCGCCATCTGGATGACCGGTCCCACCGACCGACCGTGGGCGCGACAGGTGTCGCTGGAGGCGGGCAGCCCGGTCGACCCGACCCTCTCCGACGAGTTCCTCGCCGCGGTCGAGGACGACGTGGTGCCGGCGGACCTGGCGGCGGTCGTGTACACGTCGGGATCGAGCGCCCTGCCGAAAGGGGTGGTCCACACCCACGGTTCGATCGTGCGCACCACCGTTCCCTTCGCCGCTATGCGGGCTGGTGGCAACGACGTGCTCTTTTGCGCCTTCCCCTTCTTCTGGATCGGGGGCTTCCTGGTCCTCGGCGGGGCGTTGCACGGCGGGCTCACGGTGTGCTGCCTGGAGCGTTTCGAACCAGAAGCGGCGCTCGACCTGGTCGAGAAGGAGGGGTGCGGCATGGTGGCCGCGTGGCCGTCCTTGATCCAATCGATGCGGACGCACCCGACGTTCGCGGGTCGGAGTCTCGAGCATTGCCCCATGCTCGTATCCGGTCCGTCCGACATCGCCCTCATCGACGCGCCGATTCCGGGCATTCCCGGCCATCGGGGCATGAGCGAGACGGTGGGCAACTGGAACGGGGTCGAGCGGAAGATCGCCGATCCATCGACGGGCGAACCGCTGGGGGAGCGCGAGGAAGGGGAGCTGCTGATCCGCGGTTACGGCGTGACCCAGGGGTATTACAAGAAGGAGCGGGAGGAGGTGTTCGACGCCGACGGTTGGCTGCACACCGGAGACCGCTGTTTCATCGTCGACAACCGGGCGTTCTTCGTCGGCCGCTTCTACGAGATGATCAAGACGCGCGGCGCCAACGTCTCCCCCCGGGAGGTCGAACTGGCCCTCGAAGGGTTCCCCGAGATCGCCCACGCGCTGGTGTTCGGACTGCCCCACCCCGAACTGGAGGAGGAGGTCACCGCGGTCGTCGTGCCCGCGCCCGGCGCCATCCTGGACGCCGAGTCGATCCGCGTTCGAGCCCGCCGCGAGCTGTCGGCCTACAAGGTTCCGACCCGTATCGAGATCCTGGCGGATGAGCAGGACGTGCCTTGGTTGGCATCTGGCAAGCCGGACAAACAGGCCCTGAGGGCCCGCTTTGCCCGGGCGGACCCGCCAGGATGACGCCCGTCCCCCATAGCGCCCCAACCGACCAGAAGTCCCAAAGGATAGGAGATTGCCATGCCCATTGATCTCAACGAGATGCTCGCTCCGCCGAAGACGGCCGTACTCGTCATGGAGGTCCAGCGCAGCGTCGTCGGCGACCTGAGTACCCTGCCGGCGCTGCGGGCCGCGGTGGACGAGGCTGGCGTGCTGCCCCGGATCCGAGAGCTGCTCGAGGTGGCCCGGGAGGCGGGCGTGGCGGTGGTGCTCTGCACGGTAGGCCCCCACTCGGTGCCGGGCGCCGCGCCCAACTACCCCGGGGCCGCCGCCCTCGCCAAGCGACCGGGCGGCGCCGACGCCATCGGCGGGGCCGAGCCGGTGCCGGAGATCGGCGCCGCGCCGACCGATCTCATCGCCAACCGGCACCACGGCGTGTCGCCCTTCACGGGTACCGACCTGGATGCCATCCTCCGGCGGTTGGGCGTGCAGACGATCGTGGCCTGCGGGGTCTCCCTCAACGTCGGGATCCTGGGCTTGACGATCGAGGCGGTCAGCCTGGGCTATCGCGTGGCCGTGGCGACGGATGCCGTGGCGGGCGTGCCGCTCGAATATGGCCGGGCGGTGATCGACAACAGCCTGCCCTTCCTGGCCACCCGGTTGACCGTCCCGCAGCTGGCGTCCACCTGGGGAGTCACCGCCACCGTGGGGTCCTGACCTCCCGCTCGGCTGGGCGCCCGGGCGGTGTCCAGCGGGGCGATGCGGCACGATCGGCCTGATAACGAGGACCTGATACCGAGGATGGGAGCGAGCATGGCCAAGAAGGCGCTGGTGACCGGAGCGAGCCGGGGGATCGGCAAGGCGATCGCGATCGCCCTGGCCGGAGAGGGGTTCGACGTGGCCCTGGCCGCCCGCACCCTGCGAGCGTCGGATCCGACGCCGGAGCATTCCCAGACGGTCCACAAGAAGGACGTGCGACCGCTGCCGGGGAGCATCGAGGAGACCGCCGAGCTGGTCGAGAAAGCCGGCCAGCAGGCCCTTCCTCTCCGCCTGGACCTCACCGACCTCCCATCGGTCGACGCCGCCATGGACACGCTGCTCTCCGAGTGGGGCGGCGTCGACGTCGTCGTCAACAACGGACGCCACATCGGCCCCGGCCTGATGGACACCATCCTGGAGACGCCGATCGAGCAGTACCCGCTGTTCCTGATGGCGCACGGGGTGGCGCCGATCCGGATCACCCAGAAGCTGCTGCCCGCGATGCTCGGAGGCGCGGGTGGCACCTTCGTCACCATCAGCTCGGGCGCCGGCTACGAGTTCTATCCGCCAAGCCCGCGGCCGGGTCTCGGGTACCGCATCGGCAAGGCGGCCGGTCACACCCTGGTCGGCAGCATCCTGTCCGAATACAGCGACCAGGGGATCAGGGCCTTCAACGTCAATCCCGGTTTCGTCCTCACCGAGCGCAACTCGCTCGACGTGGAAGAGTTCGGGTTCGACCCGAGCTGGGCGGGCCCGCCCGCGGCCGTCGGCGCGGCCGTGGCCTGGCTGGTGACCTCACCGGAAGCGGACGCCCTACAGCGTGGCAATGTCGACGCCCAGGAGCTCGCCATCGAGAGGGGTCTCTATCCCAACTGGCGCCCGGCTCCCGCCTGACGTCCTCTAGTCCGCGGTCATGAGCACCGCGCCCGAGAAGGGGCCCGCCGCGTTGGCCCACACCGCGACCTCCGCGTCCGGGACCTGGCGGGGGCCGGATTCGCCCCGGAGCTGCCGGATGGACTCGATGCAAAAATTGGCCCCGTGGCGCCGGCCGACGTTGCAGGCCCCTCCATCGGTGTTGACCGGAAGGCGGCCGCCCAGCCGGGTGTTGCCCTCGGCGACGAACGGCCCGGCCTCGCCGATGCCGCAGAAGCCCAGGGCCTCCAGCCAATGGAACACGATGATGGTAAAGCCGTCATACAGTTGGGCGCAGTCGACGTCGGCGGGCGTGAGATCGGTCCGCGCCCACAACTGTTTGGCGGCGTGGTGAGGGGAGTTTTCGACCATGTCGATCAGGTCGAAGGTCGGGTACCCGATTGACGAATAGGCGGCCGACTCCACCCACACCGGTTTCTTGGCCCCATCTCGGGCCCGGTCGCCGGCGGTGTAGATAACCGCGGAGGCGCTGTCGACGGGGTAGTCGCAGTCGAGCAGGTGGACGGGTTTGGCGATGTAACGCGAGTTCAGGTAGTCGTCCATGGTCAGCGGCTCGCGGAACAGGGCGTCCTCGTTCATCGAGGCGTGCCACCGCTGCGCCAGCACATGGGCGCCAAACTGCTCCTCCGTGGTGCCGTACAGATCCATGTGACGCTGGGCCGGCATGGCCGCGATCGAGGGGATCATGCCGCCGACCGTGAAACCGTAGGGCGCGGTAAAGCCGCTGTCGCCGGGCGCGACGACGGGCTCGGTCTCCGAGGCCAGGCGGCGCAGCTCGTCCGCAGAGCTCAACCGTTGGTTGATGATCCGCAAGGTGAGCACGGTGTGGGCCAGCCCCGAGCGAATCGCCGAGATGGCCTGTATGGCCGGTCCGATGTAAGCCGGACCGGCCGTGGCGTAGAAGTTCAATGGCGCGGCGCCGATCATCCGGCCGAAATCCATCGGCTCCACCACGTCCAGCCCGGCCGGCGCCGGACCGGCGACGCCCCACAGGAGGGTGACGCCGTCGATGTCGCGGGCGGTCATCCCGGCGTCTGCCATGGCTGCCTGCGTGGCTTGCCACGCCAGTTCCCAGGAGGCCAACCCCGTCCGCCGTCCGGTCGTCGAGTAACCGACCCCGACGGCCGCGACCCGCTCGCTCGTTTTCACCGCTCGCTCTCGGTTGGCCGGAAGAAGGCCAGCGTCATGGTCGGGGACAGATCGCGGAACGTCACCTCGACCGGGATGCCGCAGCGCAGCGCCACCGCCTCGTGATCGACGATGCCGGCGGGAACCCGCACCCCGGACTCCTCTGCGATGTCCACCACCCCGATCACGTACGGGAGCTTGTCGACGAAGTACGGGTGGCCGGCCTGCATCACCGTGCAGTAGCTGTACAGGGTGCCCCGCCCCGAGATCGGCTCCGGCGCCAGATCGGTGCTCTGGCAGCGCTCGCAGATCGGGCGGGGGTAGTGGACGAAATGGCCGCATGACTGGCAGCGGAGCAACTCGAGGCGGTGGGCCCGCACCGCCTCCCAGTAGAAGCGGTTGCGGTCGGTCAGTTCGGGCCCGGGCGGCAAGAGAGATGTCGGGGTTGACTGGTCAGTGACCATCTGCGGGCGCCTCCGGTGTCGGTCCATTCAGTGAAGCACTGCGGCGCCCGGCGCATTGCACTTCGTCCAACTCCGCAGTTCCCGGCCTGGACATCGGGGCCTAGGCTTCGTCCGCCGGCTGGAGAGGGTCTCGGAGAGGAGCGCCGATGGGCATCGCGATCGGGAGGGAGCACCGGGAGTTGGCCGGTGTCGCCCGCAGCTTCCTCGCGGACCAGCAAGCCCTCGGCCAACACCGGGCCATGCTGGATGCGCCCGAAGACGAGCTACCAGGCCTGTGGAAGCAGATCCGGGATCTGGGCTGGTTGGGGTTGCACCTCCCGGAAGGCGTGGGTGGATCCGGGTATGGTCTCCGCGAGTTGGCCGTCGTGGTGGAGGAGTTGGGCCGGGTGGTGGCACCGGGGCCTTTTCTCCCTACGGTGATCGTCTCGGCCGTTCTGGCCGGGTCCGACCCCGAGGGTGGGCTCGACTCGCCGCTCCGGGGACTCGCCGATGGCACGACGGTCGCTGGCCTGGGTCTGTCCGGCTCGCTGCGCCGGGCCGGCTCGCTCATTGAGGGTGACGCCGGCGTGGTGCTCGCCGCCACCGTGTCGGACCTGCTCCTCCTCCGTCTCGGTGACGACATGGTGCTGGTGCCATGCGCCCGCGACGGCGTGACGGTGACCCCGGCCCCGAGCCTCGACAAGGGACGGCGGGTCGGGCGGGTCACCCTGGCTGGGGTGCCGGTGGCCGCGGTTTCCGTGCTGCCCGGTGCGGCGCGGCGGGCCGTGCAGATCGGCCGGGCCCTCGCCGCGGCCGAGGCGGCGGGCGGGGCGGCCGCGTGCGCGGAGATGGCCGTGGCGTACGCCAAACAGCGGATGGCCTTCGGCCGGCCCATCGGCCAGTTCCAGGCGATCAAGCATCACTGCGCCAACATGTTCGCCCAATCGGAGATCGCGCTCGCGGCCGCCTGGGACGCGGCCCGCTTTGCCGCGGACCCGGAGCAGGCCGAGCTTTCGACCTCAGTAGCGGCTGCCGTCGCCCTGCCGTCGTATCTGTATTGTTCCCGTCTCAACATCCAGGTGCACGGCGGCCTCGGCTTTACCTGGGAGCACGATGCCCACCTCTACTTCCGGCGGGCCATGTCATTGATCACCCTGTTCGGCCCCATCGAGGACACCCGCGAGCGGGTGCTGGTCGCGGCGCTGTCGGGCCAGACCCCGGTGGCCCGGCTGGAGGTCTCTCCGCCGGCACCCGAGCTACGGGCCCAGGCCCGGCAGTTCCGGGCCCGCTACGAATCCCTACCGGAGGGCGAACGCCGGGCGGCCCTGGTCGACTCCGGTTTCCTCGTCCCCCATTGGCCCCCGCCCTGGGGTCGCGGCGCAGACCTGCTCGAGCAAGTAGCGATCGACGAGGAGCTCGCCGGTGTGCCCCGCCCGGCCGCCGGCGGCTGGCTGGCGTTGACCCTGACCGCGGTCGGCACACCCGAACAGCAGGAGCGCTGGGTCCGGCAGGCCCTGGAAGGCACCATCGGCATCTGCCAGCTCTTCAGCGAGCCGGACGCCGGCAGCGACCTGGCGTCGCTCAAGACGCGTGCCGAGCGGACGGACGGCGGGTGGCACGTCAACGGCCAGAAGGTGTGGACCAGCGGCGGTATGACCGCCGACTGGGGGTACGCGCTCGTTCGGACCGATCCCGACGCCGAGAAGCACGCCGGCATCACCGTGATGATGATCAACATGACCGCCCCTGGAGTGGACCGCCGGCCGTTGCGGCAGATCACCGGCGACGCCCACTTCGCCGAGGTCTTCCTCGACCACGTCTTCGTGCCGGACAGGGACGTGATCGGTGAGGTCAATCACGGATGGGCGATCGCCCGGACCACCATGGGCAATGAGCGAATGGTCATCGGCAGCACCATCACCCACGTCCAACCGACGCTGCTCGTCGAGCTGGCCCGGTCGCGAGCGCCCGAGGGCGCGCCGATCCGCCAGGAGGTCGGCGCCATCCTGGCCGAACACCACGCCCTGACGATGCTCGACCTGCGCCGGGCCATGAAGGCCCTCACCGACGGGCAGACGGGCTTCGAGGGCAACATCACCAAATTGATCGGCAACGAGCTCGATCAGCGGATCACTGAGGTGGCCATGCGGATGCTGGAGGCCGATGCGGCCGCGGTCGACGGCGACGCGTCCGTCTGGGGCTACCAGTTCCTGTTCACCCGGGCTTACACCCTCGGAGGCGGCACGTCGGAGATCTCGAGGAACGCCATCGGGGAGCGCATCCTGGGACTGCCCCGGGACCCGACTCCCCGCTGACCCCTTATCCTTCGGCCATGTTGCCACTGCGGCCCCTGCTCGCCCCGGCATCGGTCGCCGTCGTCGGGGCGTCTGACGACCCGGACAAGATCGGAGGTCGTCCGATCGACTATCTGCGGCGGTTTGGCTTTGCCGGCGGCGTCTATCCGATCAACCCCAATCGGGCTCAGGTCCAGGGTCTCACCTCATATCCCCATCTCGACGCGCTTCCCGAGTGTCCCGACGTCGCCATCATCGTGGTACCGGGCGATGCGGCGGTAAGGGCCGTCGAGCAGTGTGGTGCCGCCGGGGTCGGCGCGGCCATCGTGCTGGCGTCGGGGTTCGCCGAGACCTCCGTGACCGGACGCCTGGCGCAGGATCACATGGCGCAGGTCGCGGGCGACGCGGGAATGCGGCTCATGGGTCCCAACTGCCAGGGGGTCACCAACTTCGCCAACGGCGCGGTGCTGACGTTTTCGACGATGTACCTCGAGCAGCCCCCCGCCGACGGTCCGATCGCGGTGGTGAGCCAGTCCGGTTCCATGAGCCAGGTCCCGTACGCCATGCTCCGCCAACGGGGGTTCGGGGTCCGGTATTGCGCCGCCACGGGCAACGAGGCTGATGTGTCGGCCAGCGAGCTCGCCGCCGCCATGATCTCCGACCCCGACGTGCACCTGCTCCTGCTCTATCTGGAGACAGTGCGGGACGCGTGGTGGCTGGCGGAATTGGGACAGCTGGCCGCGGCCAGGCGCGTCCCGGTGGTGGCCCTGAAGGCGGGGGCGACCGCGGCCGGGCAGTCTGCCGCCCGATCGCACACCGGCGCGCTGGCCAACGAGGACCGGGTGGTCGACGCCTTTCTCGAGCGCGTCGGCATCCACCGGGCGGCCGACCTGCCGGATCTCCTGAGTGCGGTGGAGTTGCACCTGCGCCGAGACTGGGAGCCGACCGGGCGCGGCATCGTCGTCGTCTCCAACTCCGGGGCGTCCTGTGTACAAGCAGCCGACGCCATCGTGACCAGGGGGCTGACCGTCGCAGACCTGGCGGCGGACACCGTGGAGCGCATCGCCGCGGTCCTGCCCGACTTTGCCACCCCGACGAATCCCATCGACCTCACCGCGGCGCTGCTCAGCGACAGCCGGCTTCTGACCCAGGTCCTCCCGCTCCTCGGCCGGGATCCCGCCGTCGGCGCCCTCCTGATCGCGCTGCCGGTGGCCGGCCAGGGCTATGACGTCGACGCCTTCGCGCTCGACGCGGCCGCCGTGGCCGACGCCGGCCTGCCGACCGTCATGGTCACCGCCCACCCGCCCGTGGCGTCGCGGTTCCGGGCGCGGGGGGTGCCCGTCTTTGCCACGGAGGTGGAGGCTGTGGCCGCCCTTGACCAATGGATGCGGTGCCACCAGGTGGCGGCGACCGCCGCGTCCCGACCCTTCACCCTGTCCGTCGGCGTCGTTTCGGGCGCCACCAGCACCCTCGACGAGGCGACCTCCCTGACGCTCCTGGCCCGAGCCGGGGTGCCCGTCGTCCCGCACCACCTGTGCGCGGACGAGGATGCCGCGGTCGCGGCCTTGGCCGGCTTCGGTGCGCCGGTGGCCCTCAAGGGATGCACGGCCCGGGTTGCGCACAAATCGGACGTGGGGCTCGTCGAGCTGGGCCTGCGGACCGAAGACGAGGTGCGGGCCGCCTACGCCCGGGTGGACCCGACCCTGCGGCGCCTCGATCCGGACGCACCGGGCGTGCTGGTGGCGCCGATGGCGACCGGGCGGTTCGAGCTCCTGATCGGCGCCCGCACCGATCCGGTCTTCGGCCCCATGATCGTGGTGGGGGCAGGGGGCGCGTACGTCGAAGTACTGCCGGACGTCCAGGTGCTGCTCCTTCCCGTCCGACCCGAAGACGTGCTGGTGGCGCTGGCCCGGCTCCGCATCGCCCCGCTCCTGCGCGGTGTGCGAGGGGAGCATCCGGCTGATGTCGGATGCTTCTCCGACGCTGCGGTGGCCGTGTCCCGCCTCCTCGGCGAAGATTCCGGCGTGCTCGAGGTCGACGTCAATCCGGTCATACTCGGCAGCGAGGGCGACGGCTGCCTGGCCGTCGACGCCGTGGTGTCGATCTTCGCGCGGTGACGCCCGGCCATTGGGAGCCGGCGGGGAAATGGATCTAGACGTCGCGGGAATAGTAGATTGCGGTCGTGGAAATCCGAGAATTCTTTCACCTCATCCACGTCGTCGACGACGAGGACGAGGTCGAGGCGTTCTACGACGAACTCTTTGCGCCCCAGCAGTTCGCGCCGAAGCACTGGATGGAGGGCGAGAAGCGGTGGGCCTCGCTCAGCATGGTGAGCGATCTCATGCTGGAGGTGATCGAGCCGAGTCAGACAGACGCGGATCGCCACATGCCCCTGTCAAAGTTCTGGCACCGCTTCGGCGAGCATTTCCATTCGCTCGCCTGGTATGTCGACGTCGCCGATGTGCGCCCGCTCTTCGAGCGGTTGCGCGGCGCGGGGGTCCGGGTCGCCAAGCCGGGAGGGGGCATGTTCTCCGACGGCGACGTCGACCCCGGCAACACCATCTTCACGCACCCGAGGGATACGTTCGGGCAGATCGAGTTCGAGGGCAAGCAGGAGCATTGGCGTCGGGTCGATCCCCGGTTCCAGCCCGGTTGGACGGTGGCCCCCTGGCAGCAGGGGCCGCTCGGCATCGAGCGGTTGTCGCACCTGACGACGGTGGTGCACGACGTCGGCCGGGCCCGCCGCTTCTACGAGGATGTGCTCGGGGGCCACGCGTTCCACCAGGCCACCTCGGCGGAGGCGCAGCGGGTGTTCGTGCTGGTGGGGACCGACACCGTGGTCGAGTTGGCTCAACCGGTCGGGGCGGGGTCGCGGCTGGCCGTCGACCTCGCCGCCCACGGGGAGGTGCCCCACGCCGCCACTTTCCGGGTTCGCGACCTGGCGGCCGCCGAGACCCACGTGGAGAAGCTGGGGATACGCGTCGCCGACCGCGACCACGAGCTGCTCACGCTGGATCCGGCGGACTGTTTCGGCGCGGTCTGGTCGTTTGTCGATCGGGACATCCCGAATGATCCCAGGCGCCGCGTCCCCGCTCCGGCGTAAGCGCGCCGTAGCCTCGTCCCGCTGCTCGATCTTGGAGGTATGACCATGCTGTTCATCGACGGATCCTGGGTGCCCGCGGCATCCGGCGCCACCTTCGAGTCTCGCAACCCGGCGACGGGTGAGGTGCTCGGCCAGGTCGCCGACGGCGGCGCTGACGACGCCCGGGCCGCGGTGACCGCCGCTCGGGCCGCCTTCGCGTCGTGGTCGAAGCTGACTCCGCACCAGCGGTCCGCGCTGCTGTACGAGGCCTGGCGGATCATGACCGGACGGCGGGAGGAGCTGGCCCGGCTGATGACGTCCGAGCAAGGGAAGCCGCTCCGGATGGCTCGCAACGAGGTCGGGTACGCCGCCGACTTCCTCCTCTGGTTTGCCGAGGAAGCCAAGCGGGTGTACGGCGCCACCATCCCCTCGGCCCGGGCGGACCAGCGCTTCATGACCATGTACCAACCGGTGGGTGTCGCCGCCGCCATCACGCCGTGGAACTACCCGGTGTCCATGCTGACCCGCAAGATTGCTCCGGCCCTGGCCGCCGGGTGCACCATCGTGGTCAAGCCGGCCGAGCAGACGCCGCTGTGCGCGGTGGAGACCATCAAGGTCTTCGAGGAGGCCGGCTTCCCGGCCGGCGTCGTCAACCTGGTGACCGCGAGCGACCCGATTCCCGTCGCGGGCGAGTTCCTGTCGAACTGGGCCGTCCGCAAGATCACCTTCACCGGGTCGACCGAGGTCGGCAAGCACATCGCGGCCCAAGCGGCGGGGCAGCTCAAGCGGGTGTCCTTGGAGCTCGGGGGCCACGCGCCGTTTATCGTGTTTTCGGACGCCGATCCGGTGCACGCCGCTCGCGGGGCCGCTTTGGTCAAGTTCCTCAACACCGGCCAGGCCTGCATCTGCCCCAATCGGCTGTTCGTGCACTCGTCGATCGCGGACCGGTTCGTGGCGGAGCTGTCGGCCCGGGTCGGCAAGCTCCAGCCCGGCAACGGGCTGGAGGATGGTGTCACCGTTGGGCCGCTCATCGACGAGGCCGCCCTCGACAAGATGGAAGCACAAGTCGCGGACGCCGCGGCCAAGGGGGCGTCGGTGGCCCTCGGTGGGCACCGGCTCTCCGATGGGCCCTTCGAGGCCGGAACGTTCTACGCCCCGACGGTGCTGACCGAGGTAACCCCGGACATGCGCATCTACCGGGAGGAGACCTTCGGCCCCATCGCTCCGGTCGTGGTGTTCGAGGACGATGACGAGGTGCTCGAGATGGCCAACGACACCACCTACGGCCTGGCGTCCTACGTCTACACCAACAACCTGCGGCGGGCGTTGACCGCGGCGGAGGCCCTCGACTTCGGCATGATCGGCATCAACGACATCAATCCCACGTCCGCATCTGTCCCCTTCGGGGGGATCAAGGAGAGCGGGGTCGGGCGCGAAGGGGCGCGGGAGGGACTGCTCGAGTACCTCGATCAGAAGGTCGTCGGGATCGCGCTCTGAGCCATGCTCGCCCTGCGCTGCAACCAGTACGGACCGCCGGAATCGCTTGTCGTCGAGGAGGTCGAGGATCTGCAACCCGCCGCCGGCCAGGTGGTCGTCGGTATAGAGGCCGCGGCCGTCAACTATCCGGACGTCCTCATCGCGTCCAACCGGTACCAGATCTCGATCCCCGTTCCCTTCACTCCCGGCAGCGAGTTCGCGGGCCGAGTCTTGGCGGTGGGCGCGGGGGTCGGCGACTTCGAGCCCGGCGACCCCGTGTTTGGAGGGTGCTTTGTGGGGGCCTTCGCCCAGCAGGTGGCGGTGCCGGCGACATCCTTGTCGCAGGTTCCGGAGGGGGTCTCCTTCGCCACCGCCGCGGCCTTCCACGTAGCCTATGCCACCGCCTACCACGCCCTCCGCAGCGTGGCCGAGTGCCGGCCCGGCGAGTGGGTGGTGGTGTTGGGCGCGGGCGGTGGGGTGGGTCTGGCCGCCGTCGACATCGCCCAGGTCCTCGGCTGTCGGGTCCTGGCCGCCGCCTCGTCGGCAGCCAAGCTCGCCGTCTGCGCCGAGCGCGGGGCCGAAGCCCTCGTCAACTACGACGAAGAAGACCTGAAGGCACGCATCCGCGAGCTCTACGGGGGCCGGGGCCGACGTGATCATCGACCCGGTCGGTGGGCCATACAGCGAGGCGGCCCTGCGCAGCGGCCGCTGGGGCTCCCGCTTCGTGACGATCGGCTTCGCCTCGGGTGAGATCCCCCGAATCCCCCTCAACCTGGTCCTGCTCAAGGGGGTCATCGTCAAGGGTTTCGAGATCCGGACGTTCGCCCAACACGCGCCGGAGGCGGAGGCCCGGGACCGAGCCGAGCTGGCCGACTTGTTCGCGGCGGGCGCGCTCCGCCCTCATGTGTCGTCGGTGTACCGGCTGGAAGAGGCGGCTGCGGCCTTGGCCGAGGTGGCCGGCCGCCGGTCCATCGGGAAGGTGCTCATCGAGCCGGCCGGTGGGGTCAACCCCGGCTGAGGAGCATGCAGCCGGCGATCGGGCCGCCGCCGTTGGAGACGACCGCCACCTCGGCACCGGCGACCTGTCGGGGTCCGGCCTCGCCGCGCAACTGGAGGCAGGCTTCGTGGAGGACCCAGTAGCCGTGCATCCGCCCGGCCGACAGCTGCCCGCCATAGGTGTTGAGCGGCAGGTCGCCCCCGAGCCCGATGCGCCTGCCTCCCTCGACAAAAGGCCCGGCCTCGCCGTCCGCGCAGAATCCGAGCGCCTCCAACCAGGCGAAGGTCAGGAAGGTAAAGCCGTCATACAGCTCGGCCAGGTCCACGTCCGCCGGCGTGAGCGAGGTCCGGCTCCACATGTCTGCGGCGGCTTCGATCGACGCCATCTTGGGGTAATCGGGCCGTTGATCCCACCCGCCCAGGCCGGGCGCCCCACCCATGGCCTCGATGCGAACGCCCGAGTTCGGGCAGTCGGCTAAATGATCCACCGCCGACACCACCACTGCGATCGAACCGTCGACCGGCACGTCGCAGTCCAGCAAGCCGAACGGTTCTGAGATGGGGCGGGCGCTCAGGTAGTCGTCCATGGTGATGGGGTTGCGGTAGGCCGCGAGCGGGTTGAGGGCCGCGTAGCGCCGGCTGCTGAGGGCGAGGTGTCCGAGCTGCTCCCTCGTGGTCCCGTACAGGTACATGTGCCGCCGGCAATGCATCGCCAACCAGTTGGCGGCGGAGTAGGCGTGGTAGGTCAGCATCGGGGCCATGTCGCCCATGACCGAGGCCGCCTCGGGCTCGGGGGGCGGACCCGAGCCTTCCGGTTGACCGCGACCCTGCAGGATCGTCCCGCCCATCATCTGCACGGTGCGGTAGACGAGGATGTGCCGGGCGGCCCCAGCGGCGACGGCGCCGACGGCTGCCATCACCGGAGCGAGCAGCCCGCCCTTCCCGAACGCGGTGCTGCTCTCCCAGACGGGCTGCAGCCCGATGGTGGCGATGGCCTCATCGAGCGGGGTCTCGCCCATGCTGGCGACACCGTCGATGTCGGCCAGCTGCAGACCGGCGTCGGACACCGCGGCGCGGCAGGCCTCGTCGGTCAGCTGCGGCCCCGGAATGCCGGTCTTCCGTCCGATTCGCGAGATCCCGATCCCGGAGATGACGGCCCGTTGCTCGGGAAGATCTGTCACGACGATTTACTCTAGGTGCAATCTTCCCCTACATTCCCTTGCATGGATGAGACGTCACCCGTTGCGGTCGCCGCCCGCATGTTGCCTCCTCTGACGTCGCTCAACCGCCCCTTCTGGACCGCCGGCGCCCACGCCGAGCTGCGGATCCTGCGCTGCCGGTCGTGCCGGCGCTGGATCCACCCACCGGCGACACCCTGTCCCGACTGCGGCGGAGCCGACCTGGATGCCGAGCCGGTGAGCGGCCAGGGCACCGTGTTCACCTACACCGTCAACTGGCACCCCTTCAACCCGACCGTGCCGGTCCCGATCGTGATCGCCATCGTCGAACTGCCCGAACAGGACGGTCTGCGGTTTACGACCAATATCGTCGACTGCGCGCCGGACGACGTCCGGATCGGCCTACTGGTCGAGGTTCGCTTCGAAGGGCACGGCGACGTGTGGGTACCGGTCTTCACACCCCAGCGCAGCCCCCGACAGGACGAGGAACAGGAGCCATGACCCGAAGTTCCGCCGAAGATCAAGTTCCGCCGATGATCGCGGCCCGCTTCACCGGGCAATCCGTGGCCCGTAAGGAGGACCGCCGCCTCGTCACCGGGCACGGTCGATATGTCGACGATGTACAGAGTCCGAGCCACCTGCACGCCGCCTTTCTGCGCAGTGAAGTGGCGTCGGCCCGGCTCGGGGCCATCGACACATCGGCGGCGGAGGCCCTCGACGGAGTCGTCGCGATCTTCACCGGCGAGCAGCTCAATGGCGACGCCCACCAGATGTACTGGGGGATCATGGGTCCCCAGATGCCGATGGCCGGACCGTTGGCGCCGGGCCGGGTCGCGTACGTGGGCGATCCCATCGCCGTGGTGATCGCTGCCGACCGCTACGTGGCCGAAGATGCGGTGGACCTGATCGAGGTGGACTACGAGGCGACGACGCCCGTCGTCGATTACCACACCGCCGCCGGGACCACCGATCATCTCGTGCACCCGGAGGTGGGGAGCAACGCCATGGTGGCGGTGCCCTTTACAGCGATGTCGCCCGACCTGGAAGAGGCCTTCGCCCAGGCCGACCACGTCGTAGAGGCCACCATCGAGTCACACCGCTACATCGCGGTGCCGATGGAACCTCGCGGGATCGTGGCGTCGTGGCACCCGGGTACGGACGAGCTCGACGTCGTCATATCGACGCAGTCGGTACACGATGTGCGGGCCTTTTGTGCCCGGATGCTGGCCGTACCGGAAGCCAATGTGTCAGTGACGATGCGCGATGTCGGCGGCGGCTTCGGATCCAAGATGTTGATCGGCCGCGAAGAGGCGGCCGCGGTCCTGGCGGCCCATCGCCTGGGAGCCAGCGTCAAGTGGATCGAGGACCGCCGGGAGAATCTGATCGCCGCCCCGCACTCGCGCAACGAGTCCGCGGCACTACGGGTCGCCGTCGACGACGACGGCACCATCCAGGCCATCACCGCGGAGAGCCAATGCGATCTCGGCGCCTACCCCGCGGCGGGTGGGCCCATGGACAGCCAGCTCCTGCCCGGTCCGTACAAGATCCCGCGGCTCGGCTTCTCGATGGAGATGACGTGGTCGAACACCATGGGGAAAGGCCCCTACCGGGGCCCCTGGATGTTCGAAACCACGGCGCGGGAGATGATGCTCGACATCGTCGCCCGCCGGATCGGGATGGACCCTGCGGAGCTGCGTCGCCGCAACATTCTGCGGGGCACCGACCTGCCGTTCACCAGCCCGGGACTGAAGGAGTTCCAGGAGATAACGCCGGGCGAGACGCTCGATCAGGCCCTGGAGATGCTCGACTACGACGGGTTCCGCAAGGAGCAGGACGCGGCCCGTCACGATGGCCGGTACCTCGGCGTCGGCATCGCCTGTTACGTCGAGCCGACGACGATGGCCTTCCCGGGAGGATCCTCCGAAGGCGCGACCGTCCGGGTCGAGCAGAGCGGCAAGGTCAGCGTGTACCTGTCCACCAGCTCGCACGGTCAGAGTGTCGAGACGACCATGGCCCAGCTCGTCGCCGACGAGCTCGGCGTCGACTACGACGACGTGACGATCATCCAGGGCGATACCCGATCGACTCCCTTCGGGGCCGGCACCGGGGGCAGCCGCACGGCCACCCTCGCAGGTGGGGCGGCCCGGGCCGCCAGCGTGAACGTGCGCGACAAGATCGTCGCCATCGCCGCCTATCTCATGGAGGCGGCCCCGGAGGATATGGAGCTGGCCGACGGCCGGGCCTCGGTCCGTGGCACCCCGTCTCGGGCCATAACCCTGGCCGAGGTGGCCCAGAAGGCCTACATGAGCCCCGAAACCCTGCCCCTGGAGCTGGGATCAGGTCTGGAGGCCACCGAGCGGTTCCGGCCCAACCGCTATCCGACCTGGTCCAACGCCACCCACGTGTGCGTGGTCGAGATCGACGGTCGGACGTGGGAGCCCCGGGTGTTGCGCTACATCGTCAGCGAGGACTGCGGCCGGATGATCAACCCCCGAGTCGTCGAGGGGCAGATCGCCGGCGGAGTGGTGCAGGGTCTGGGGGGCGTGCTGCTCGAGAACTTCGTCTACGACGGGGACGGGAATCCGGTGACCACGACCTTCATGGACTACCTGCTGCCGACCGCCACCGAGGTCCCCGACCTCGAGATCGGACACATCGTCACCGAGGCCACCTCGAACCCCGGCGGGTTCAAGGGCATGGGCGAAGGTGGCGCCATCGGGTCGCACGCCGCCGTGGCCAACGCGGTCGCCGACGCCCTGGCCCACCTCGGGGTGACGGTGACGACGACACCGCTCGGGCCCAGTCAGATCTTCGAGCTCGTCGAGGCGGCCCGCTCATGAAGCCCGCGCCTTTCGAATACCACGCCCCGACCACCCTGGCCGAGGCCGTCGAGCTCACGAACAGCCTCGAGGATGCCAAGGTGCTCGCCGGGGGACAGAGCCTGCTCCCCATCTTGGCCTTGCGGCTGTCCCGCTTCGACCACCTGATCGACCTGGGCCGAATCGGCGAGTTGATCGGCATCGAGCGCGCCAACGGAACGGTCACGGTCCGGGCCATGTCGACCCAGGCGGACATCGGGGCCAGCGCGGTGGTGGCGACCGGGGTGCCACTTCTGGCGAAGGCCACCCCGTTTATCGGGCACTTCCAGATCCGCAACCGCGGCACCTTGGGTGGCTCGCTGGCCCACGCCGACCCGTCGGCCGAGTACCCCGCGGTGGCCGTCGCCCTCGACGCCACCCTCGAAGTGGCCGGCCCGTCGGGGTCACGGCGCATCCCGGCGTCGGACTTCTTCGAGGCCACCTTCATGACCGCCGCCGCCGAAGGCGAGATTCTGACCGCCGTCCACTTCCCGGTCTGGGCCGGTGCGACCGGCTTCGCAGTCGAAGAGGTGGCTCGCCGTCATGGAGACTTCGCCCTCGTGGGGGTCATGGCCGGCGTCCGACTCGAGGCGGGGAAGGTGGCGCACGCGGGCGTGGCCTTGTTCGGGGTGGGTGGCCGGCCGCACCGGGCTACCGCCGCGGAGGCGGCGTTGGTCGGATCCGCGGCGCCGGTGAGCGACCTGGCCGAGATCGGCCAACTCGCGGTGGGCGACCTCGACCCTCCAGATGACATTCACGCCTCGGGTGCGTACCGGCGCCAGATCGGAGCCGTACTCGTCGAGCGGGCCCTGCACACCGCGATCCAGGAGGCAATCTCACATGGCTGAACGCGACGTCGCCATGACCGTCAACGGCACCAGCCGCAGCCAGCCCGTCGAGGTGCGGCGGACCCTCGCAGATTTCCTACGCGAGGACTGCGGGCTGACCGGCACCCACCTCGGATGCGAGCACGGGGTCTGCGGCGCGTGCACCGTGCTCATGGATGGCCGGGCCGTTCGATCGTGCCTGGTCCTCGCTGTCCAGGCCGAGGGCGCAGATATCACCACGGTGGAGGGCCTGGCGGCAGACGATGGCACCCTGACCGCCGTCCAACAGGCGTTCATCGATCATCACGGGCTGCAGTGCGGTTTCTGCACTCCCGGGTTCATCGTGTCAGTGACCGCCTTTCTCGAGGCGAATCCCCGACCGACTGCCGATGAGGTCCGCGAAGGCCTGTCGGGCAACATCTGTCGCTGTACCGGGTACCAGGGGATCCTGAAAGCGGTCGGCCAGGCTGCCGCCGCCCTGGCCCCGGCCGAGTAGCCGCGGGCGCGAACGTAGTAGAGGGTTCCGGGTCAATCGAGGGTGCTGTCCGGGAAAACGGACAGCACCCTCGATGCCCGGACCCCTCTTCCGAGGTCACCGGCCGCGGCTGGCGGTATCCCTAACGCGCGGTCACCAGAGCCCACTTCCGGGCGGGATCGAGATTGATGACGACGAAACCCGCGGGGGTGGAAGGTCAAGAAAGGGTCCAGGCCGTCGGGGCGTTGTCCGTTCCTCCGGACAACGCCCCGACGAGACCTGGACCCTGAAGGGCTTAGGTCCGCAGCCTACGAAGCGTTGGAGTTGGGGATGAGGGTGCCGCAGAAGGGCTTTCCGTCGGCCGGGTATGGCGTATAGCCCGAGGTCTGGAACTTGAGGTAGATGAAGCAACCCTGGGCCGCGGGTTGGCCGAAGTTCTGAAACGACACGGGGGCGGGGCGCAGCCCGCCGGCGTCGTAACTGCTGACCTGCCGCAGATTGGAGATGAAGGACTGGCGGGTCGGGTTTTGGCCCGCGACCTGCAATCCCTTGATAAACAGGTCGGCCGCCTGCCAGCCGTCGATGAGCCCCAGATCCGGCAGGCCCGTCTTGTACTTAGGGTCGTACTGCTTGAGGCCGGCGATGAACGCGTCGTACCCGCTGCCGGAGTAAAAGGCCTGGGCGGGGAAGTAGGCGCCCTGGGCGGCCTTGATGGTGGCGGCCGAGCTCAGGACATCCTGGGCGGGACCCGCATCGAAGACGGATGGGATGGTCAGGCCGAGATTCTGCAGGGCGGACGACAGGGCCAGCGAGGAGCTGAGCACGCACGAACACTCCGCCGCGTCACAGCCGGCCTGCTTGATCGCCAGCGCCACCCCGGTGAAGTCGACCGCCCCGAGCGGGACGACGGCATCCGCACAGGTGCCCAACCCGGCGGCCTGGGCTGACTTGATCGCCTGGTCGATGCCCCGGGTCGAGGAGGGCGTGTTCGATGCCACGAAGCTGATCTTGTGCACGCCCAGACTCTTGTAGAACAAGCCCTGCGCGGTATAGGCGGGGTAGTGGGGGCTGCCGGCGCCTTCGATGTTGAACATGTTGGTGTTCGGCTGCGTGTACCACTCCGGTCCGTCGAGGGCCGACCCGGTGACCGGTACGCCCTGCTGGTTGAGATAGGGGCTGCCACCGAACACCAAGGCGCTGACGGCCACCACGCCGAAGACGTGCTTCTGGGCGACGAGCACCTTGGCCGCGGTGCTGGCCCCCGCCGGCGACGAGGCGTCGTCGGCGGTGACCAACCGGATGGTTCGGCCGTTGACCCCGCCCTGGGCGTTCTGGGCGGCGAAGCGGGCCGCGGCCCCATCGGCGGTGTCGGCAAACGTGGAGGACGCCACGCCGGTTAGGTCGGTCAACATGCCGACCGTGACGCTGTCGGCCGTCACGCCCGTAGCGCTGGCCGTGTTTCCGCTCGTCGAGCCGCCGCCGGTACCCGACGGGGCGGCGGTGGTGGCAGTCGACGCTCCCTTCGAACTGCCGCATGCGGCGGCGAGCAACGCCGCCAGCAGCACCACTGCGACCGACGTGAACAGCCTGCGAGCACTCATCGTGATTCCCCCCCGGGAAAGGAAGCGCTAATTCTGAGCCCGGCGCACCACTGCTGTCGCACCTTCCGGGGCGCCGGCCATTTGTATCGCTATTTATACCTGGTTGTATTATGTTACACAAGCGGGTATCCATGTCCAGGGGCCCAACCTCGGGCTCACCAGACCTCCGGTGCCGATGCGCAGGCAGTGTCTCGGGCTCAGTCGGCGTCGGGGAGGCCACCACCCAGGGCCGGCCCACCATTGACAGCCAGGGTCTCCCCGCTGACCCAGCTCGACATCTCGGTGGCGAAGTAGAGGATCCCCCAGGCCACGTCCTCGGGGCGGCCCACTCTGCGCAGCGGCGCCCGTCGGCCCATCGACTCGCCATCCTCGCCGAAGCGGGCCCACGCCCGTAGGGCCCCTTCCGAAGCCACGGCCCCGACGGCGATGCAGTTGCACCGGATGTGGTGGGGACCGAGCTCACCCGCGACGACCCGGGTGAGCATCTGCAGGCCGGCCTTGGATGCGCTGTAGACGGCTCCGCCGGCCACGCCCTGGAGCCCGGCCATCGACGAGACGTTGACGATGGACCCGCCGCCCTGACTGATCATGTGCGGCGCCGCGGCCTGGATGAGGACGTACGGGGCCCGGAGGTTGAGGCTGACGTTGTTGTCGAAGCGGTCGACCGGCGTCTGGAGGAAGGGGTACATGTAGCTGCCGCCCGCGTTGTTGACGAGCACGTCGACCCGACCCAGTTCGTCGATGGTGCGTTGGATCAGGGTCGCGGCTGCGTGCTCGTCCCGAACATCGGTCTGGATGGGCAGGGCCGTGCGACCCAAATCCGTCCGGATCGCGGCGGCAGCCCGCTCCAGGTTCTCCATCTTCCGGCTGGCGAGAACCACATCCGCGCCGACGCCGGCAAGCAGCCGGGCGGTGGCGGTACCGATCCCGGTGCCGCCCCCGGTCACCACCGCGACCTTGCCTTCGAGGCTGAGCTGGTCGACCACACTGGGCTGGCCGACCACAGATCCGAATAACATTGACCGCTCCCGTCTGGGCTGCCGATCGACAGCCACCGGGATGAAGGTTACGGACGCGAAAGGGCACGGGTCATGGGATTGATGGACGGCAAGGTTGCGATCGTGACGGGGGCGGGCCACGGCGTCGGGCGGGGTCATGCGCTCGACCTGGCGGCCGCCGGGGCGAAGGTGGTGGTCAACGATCTGGGCGGCTCCCCGCAAGGGGAGGGCGAAGACAAGGGCGTCGCCGATCAGGTGGTGCGGATCATCACCGAGCGAGGCGGCGAGGCCGTCGCCAACTACGACGACGTCGCTGATTTCGTTGCGGCCCGCAACCTGGTGGAGCAAGCCGTGGACACCTTCGGGCGGCTCGACGCCTTGGTGCTCAACGCCGGGATACTCCGGGACAAGATGATCTTCAACATGGACGAAGCCGATTGGGACGCGGTGGTGAAGGTCCATCTGAAAGGGCACTTCGCCCCGGCCCGGCACGCGTGCGCCTATTGGCGGGACCGCAGCAAGGAGACCGGGGGCCCGGTCGCCGCGTCCGTCATCTGTACCGGGTCCAGCGTGGGCCTCTTCGGCAACGTCGGCCAGACCAACTACGCCGCGGCCAAGGGCGGGATCGCCATGTTCGCCATTGCCCTGGCCCAGGACATGGAGCGCTATGGGGTCCGGGCCAACTGCGTCGCCCCGACTGGCACGACCCGATTGATCGCGACCATTCCCGGGCGTGACGCGACGGTCCTCGAGCCCGAGGAGTACGAATCCTGGGAGCCGCAGAACCCCGGCAACGTGGCGCCGCTCGTGGTCTGGCTGGCGTCGGACCTGTCGGCCCACGTGACCGGCCAGGTGTTCATGTTGTGGGGGGCGGATGTGACCCACTTCCGACCGTGGTCGCCCCACGTCAGCGTCACGGTCCCGGGCGGTGACCGGAAGTGGACCCCCGAGGAGATCAACAGCGCGCTCAACTCGGCGGCGTTCGCCAGCCGCCATCCGGGTCTGCGCGCATCCCTCGAAGCGATGCGCACCCGGTAGCCGGTCGCCGATTCGCTCAGCTTTCCTCCGGTGCCGGCGTGACGGTCAGATCGGTCACGGATGAGAGGCCTTCGCCGGCGGGGGTGGCCGTGGCCGGAACGGCGCGCAGCACCCAGAACACGACCGCGGCACAGGCGGCCGCGGCACCAGCCGTGACGGAGGCGGCGACGTGGAGACCGTCGACGAAGGCGGCACGCGAGAGTTGCGTCAGCAGCCCGTGCACCGGATCGCCGTTGGGCGTGGCGTGCAACGCCGACGCCAGGGAGCGCTTCGCTGTCGGGAGATACCGAGCGGCTGGGGTACCTGGCAACGTGTGGGTGAGCGCCGCGGTGTACCGAGCGGCCAAGAGACTGCCCAGTACCGCCACGCCGAGCGCCCCGCCGAGCTGGCGGGTGGTGCTCTGCGTCCCGGAGGCCATGCCGGCCTGCTCGGGCGGGAGGGCGCTCATCACCATCGACGTCGTGCCCGGGGCCATCAGCCCGATGGCGACGTTGACCAGCATGAGTGCGATCAGGATCGGGGCCAGGGAGCTCCCGGCTCCGGCCAGGTTCATGCTGGCCGCGCCGGCCGCGGCGATGAGCAGCGAGATGGTCGTGACGGCTCGGGCCCCGTACCGTCCGAACGCCCTCGCCCCGTAGGGGGCGACGACCATCAGGATCGCGGCCGACGGCATGAGCGCCACGCCGGTGGCGAGCGCCGAGTAGCCGAGCACCAGTTGCAGGTACTGGGTGACCATGAAGGACGTGCCGAAGCTGAAGAAGTACTGCATGGCTACCACCCCGCAGCCGACGGAGAAACGCGGGATGCGAAAACACCGGATATCGATGAGCGGCTGGGCGGCGCGCCGCTCCCACTGGCGAAACAGCCCGAGCGCGACCGCGGCGACAACCAGGCCCCCGACGACCAGCGGGCTGTGCCAGCCGAGGCTTGGCCCCTCGATGAGCGCGAACACCAGGGCGGCGGCGAACACGATCGACAGGCCGACGCCGCCCCAATCGATGCTGACGTTGCCCCGAGGGGCGGAATCAGGAATCGTCAGAGCCACCGCGACGAGCATCACGGCCGCGATCGGGACGTTGACCAGGAACAGCGACCCCCACCAGTAACTGTTCAGCAGGACGCCGGCGAGCAGGGGAGCGACGACGGCACCGGCCGACGCGGTCGCCGCCCACACGCCGATGGCGCGGCGCAGCCCGGCTTCGGTGCGGTAGACGTCGGTCAGGACGGAAAGCGTCATCGGCATCACGCAGGCGGCCCCCAGTCCCATCCCGCAGCGGGCCGCGATGAGCTCGCCGGTGGAATGGGCCGCCCCCGCCAGCGCCGAACAGGTCCCGAACACGGCCAGCCCGGTCATCATCACCTGCCGGCGCCCGATGCGGTCCCCGAGCGACCCCGCCGCCAGTAGGAATCCCGCGAACACCAGGGCGTAACCGTCGACGATCCATTCCAGCCCGGTGTTCGACGCCCCCAGCTGGCGAGCGAGCGTCGGGAGCCCCACGTTGAGCAGGGATGTGTTGATGGTGATGGCGGTGAGACTGACGCACACCGTCGCCAGGACCACTCCCGGCCGGCTCGGCTGCCTCACCACCTCATCTCCGGTCGCATCGTCGTGTGCAGACTGCATCGTGGCGCTGTCCAACTCGGGATGCGCGGACGTGGACGGCCGGGCCGTCCCCGGATGGTGTTGCACGCCGTATAACATTTCCCAAAGCAGTCATTGCCGTCGCCGCCGGCCGAGCGTACGATGACGACGAGCGAGCCGGTATGCCGCAGAGGTAGAGGCCGCCCGGCGAACCCAGGGGGAATCGCCGGCCGATTTTCCAGAGGGAGGGATCCGGATGCGAACCGAAGACATGGTCTTGATCAGTGTCGATGATCACGTAGTGGAACCGCCGTCCTTGAGCGACTACTTCAAGGATCACGTCCCGGCCCGGTTCCGGGATCGCATCCCGAAGGTGATCCGTCGCCCCGACGGCACCGACGCCTGGCTGATCGAGGGCAAGGAGATCGCCACCTTCGGCCTCAACGCCGTGCAAGGGCGCCCGCGGGAGGACTGGGGGAGCGACCCGGCCAGCTTCGACCAGGTCCGGCCGGGCACGTACGACATCCATGAACGGATCCGCGACATGGACGCCAACGGCGTCCTGGCATCTCTGTGCTTCCCTTCTTGGCCGGGCATCGCCGGACAGTTCTTCGTGGCCAGCGACGACCATGAGTACGCGGCTGCGATGGTCCAGGCGTACAACGACTGGCACATCGAGGAGTGGTGCAGCGCCTATCCCGGTCGCTTTATCCCGCTCGCCATTTCCGGCTTCCCGTTGGGCGGGGAATGGATGGCAGGCGAGATCCGTCGCGTTGCCGCCAAGGGTTGCCACGCGGTGTCGCTGCATCCGGAAACCCACCGGGCCGGGTTCCCCGACTACCACGGTGACGAGTGGGATGCGGCCTGGCAGGCGTGCGAGGACACCGGCACCGTGATGGTGTTCCACTTCGGCGGCACCCCGAACTTCATGCCGCGCACGCCCTTCGACGTGATCCCCCACGTGATGCCGTTCCAGACCGCGATCTTCGCCGCCGAGCTGTTGTGGTCGCCGATCATGAAGAAGTTCCCCGGTGTCCGCATGGCCCTGGCCGAAGGCGGCATCGGGTGGATCCCGTACTTCCTGGAGAAGGCGGACTTCGTGTACGAGCACCACCACTACTGGACCGGGGCCGACTTCGGCGGCCAGTTGCCGTCGCAGGTGTTCCGGGAGCACGTCCAGGGGTGCTTCATCGATGACGAGACCGGCTTGCGCAACCGCCAGCAGATCGGCATCGACATGATCACCTGGGAATGCGACTACCCGCACTCCGATTCGACGTGGCCCCAGGCCCCCGAAGTGCTGATGAAGTCGCTGATCGCCACCGCCCTTACCGACGAGGAGATCGAGAAGGTCACCTGGCAGAACGCCGCCCGTTGGTACCAGTTCGACCCGTTCGAGCACCGGACCCGGCAGGAGGCGACGGTCGGCGCCCTGCGGATGAAGGCCCAGGACGTCGACACCACGCCGCGTGAGTACGGGAACCTGGACCACTCGCACGGTCTGGCGCACAACGCGACCCAATTCATGGGTCAGACCCGATCCTGACCGCGGACCCGTCGGGCTGGGCCGAGTCCGTTGCCCACGGACCGGCGATGATCTAGAATATTTTTACTCAGTGCAGAAAGGGTGCCGTCATGGACTTTCGCTTGATCGACGCGGACAATCACTACTACGAGGCAGAAGATGCCTTCCTCCGCTACGCGGATGAGTCCGTGAAGGGCTTCGTGCGGTGGATCCAAGAGGGCAAGCGACGTCGCCTGGTCTTCGGCAACCAGGTCGCGCCAGTCCCCCCCAACCCGACCTTCAACCCCATCGCCAAAGCGGGGGCCTTCCACGCCCGGCTCCTCGAGCTGGAGGAAGGCAAGGGAGCACGCAACCTGTCCCCATTTGACAAGGCCCGCTACGGGGAGCTCGAGCCCCTGCCGTCCCCGTACCGCAGTCGCGAGGACCGGCTGATGGTGCTCGACGAGCAGGGGGTGGAGAAGTGCTTCCTGTTTCCGACGCTCGGTGACTGCGTCGAGGGGCTGTTCCACGACAACGTGCCCATGGCCTACAAGGCCTTTCATGCCTTCAATCTCTGGCTCGAAGAGGACTGGGGCTACGGCTACCAGGATCGCCTCTACGCCCCGCCCTACATCCCCATGCTCGATCCCGGGATGGCGACCAAGGAGCTCGACTTCGTCCTGGACAAGGGTGCCCGGCTCGTCTCACTCCGACCCGGGCCGGCCGGCGGCCGTTCCCCCGCCGACCCGGTGTGGGATCCGTTCTGGGCCCGGCTCAACGAAGCCGGCGCGTTGGCCGCCTACCACGCCTTCGGCGGCCCGACCGTCTACGAGGAGGCGTTCCAGACGATGTGGGGCCGCCAGCCGGTCACCGACCGCCTGTACCAGGCGCATCTCAGCGCGGCCCTGATCTCCGATCGGGGCATCCTCGACACCACCCTCGCCCTGGTCCTGGGCAACCTGTTCGGGCGCTTCCCCAACGTACGGATCGCCAGCATCGAGATGGGCTGCAACTGGGTCCCGTACTGCCTACACGTGCTCGATCACGCCGGGGGGCTCATCGAACGGCGGGTGGAGGCGTTCGGCACCAAGATCGACGAGAAGCCGTCCGACATCTTCCGCCGGCACGTGTACGTCTCCCCGTTCCCCGAGGAGGACGTGGTGGGGCTGACCGAGCTGATCGGCATCGAGCACGTGCTGTTCGGGTCCGACTGGCCGCACCCGGAGGGCAACATCGAGCCCGCCGACTACGCGTCCTGCCTCAACAAGCTGGCGCCGACCGACGTCAAGAAGATCATGCGGGACAACGCCCTGTCGCTCCTGTCGCCGCCGTAGCCCGTTCAGCCCGGCGCGAACAGCGTCCGGGCGGTGGCCACGAAGGTGCGCACCAGCTCCGAGGTGTCGTCGGGCCGCCACACCAGGTAATCCTCGACCGGCTGAGGAATGAGGGCGCTCACCAGCCGACGGGCTACGACGTCCGAGCGGGGGTTCCGGTCCAGGAAGTTGCGGTCCAGCACCGTCAGTCCGAGGCCGGCGGCCACGGAGTCCATCACCTGGCTCTCCGTCCCCCACGGCTCGTAGCGAACGGAAATGTCGTGCTCGGCCAGATAGCCCGGCGGTACCGCCGCGGCCGCGCCCTCGGGCAGGTCCGAGGCCAGCAGCGTCTCGCCCGCCAGGTCGGCCAGTGTCACCTCGGTCAGGGCCGCCAGCCGATGGTCGGCCGGTAGGGCCAGATAGTCACGGGGGACGCTGGAAACCGTCAGAGTCTGCAATCCGGGCGGGTTGACCGATCGGCAGATCCCGACCGATACCCGGCCCGAGCGGACGGCGTCGCCGATCTCCCGGCTCAGGCGCTGCTCCAGTCGGAAGCGCAGATCGGCGTTGGCCGACCGCAGGGCTGTGATGACCCGGCTCACCACCTCGCCGTTTCCCGGGGAGTAGGCGATGACCAGTTCACCGAGCCGGCCCTCGGCCGCGTCCAGGGCGAGCTGCCAGAACGCATCCGACTCGCTGAGCACCCGGCGGGCCGCCTCGACGAGGGTCGCGCCCGCGGGCGTCAGTTGGACCTGGCGGCTGGTCCGGGCAAACAGGCGGGTACCGAGGCTCTGCTCCAGCTTGGCGATGTTCTTGCTGATGCTGGAGGTCGTCATGGCGACGTGCTGCCCGGCTCGGCCGAAGTGCCGCTCGTCGGCGACGGCGACCAGGCACTCCAGGTCGTGCAGATCGAATGGCAGCCGCGTCCACATGGTATGCCTCGATTGTTTCTCACCTGGAAATAAACGTCAACCAATTCTCTATTGATCCCGGCCCCGAATCGGCCTTAGCTGACATGGTGGTCGCGGCCTGGCAATTGGACGAGGGCCCGGGGTGGGACACCGTCGCGGTGAAGACCCTCACGGCCGGATACTCCCCCCGGCGGGGCGGCGTGAGCCCGGCCCACGTACAGCGCCTGATGGAGACCGGCGGCGATTGGCCACCGCTCCTGGTCCGCCGATCCACGCTGACAGTGATCGACGGCGCCCATCGGCTGGCCGCGGCGCGGGCGCTCGGGCTGGCGACGGTGGCGGTCGTCTACTTCGAAGGCAACGACGCAGAAGCCCGCATAGAGGCGATTCGCGGCAACAAGAGCCACGGCCTGCCGCTCACCCTGCCGGATCGCAAGCAGGCGGCGATCGACGTGATCGCCCAGCACCCTGACTGGTCGGACGGGCGAGTCGCCGAGATCTGCTCACTGTCGCCCAAGACGATCGCCAGCCTCCGGGTGACGAATGCGCCGGCCGAGGCCGGCCGGCCTGGCCGGCCCGAGTCCGCCAGCCGGCTTGGGCGCGACGGACGGCGTCATCCCGTCGGCCCGATCCCGCCGCGGGACCGGGTGGCGCAGGCCCTGGCCGAGGACCCCGGCGCCAGCCTCCGGACGATCGCCAAGCGGGTCGGCGTGTCGCCGGAGACGGTTCGCACCGTCCGGCGGAAGTTGGGCCGCGCCGGTCTACCGGGGGACCGGCCGCCGAGCCAACTGCCGACGATCGACCCTGAGCTGCTCGGCACCCGACCGGCCCGCCAGAGCTGGAGCCGCGACCGGGCCTTGGCGTCGACGACCGACGGGGCGCGCTTCGCGGCCTGGTTCGATCGGTACGACGTGGACGAGTCGGCGCTGTGGGAGCATCCCCGCGCCGTGCCGACGAGCCGCACCTACGAGGTGACCGATGAGGCCAGACGGCGGGCCCGCTTTTGGACGGACTTCGCCGATCGGGTCGAGGGCCGCCAGTTGCGCCGTCGCCTCTAGCCGGCCCGGGACCGGCCTAGGCCGGGCCGTTGGGAAACTTGATCAGGGAACCCGCGTCGACGCGGATCTGTTGGCCGGTGATGTAGCGGGACTCATCCGAGGCCAGGAACAGCACCAGGTTGGAGATGTCGAGCGGCTCGACGTACGGGATCGGCATGGCCTGGAAGTAGGTGAACGCCGGCTCCACGTCTTCCCGGGTGGGGTGTTCGAGGTCGGGCCGGAACAGGCTGTACAACCCGTCGTTGTGCAGGAGATGGGTGTTGCAGTTGGTGGGATGGATGGCGTTGACCCGGATAAACCGCGGGGCCAGATGCAGGGCCAGTTGCTCGACGTAGCCCACGATCGACTTCTTGGCCCAGCTGTACCCAGCTCCGCCGGGGCCCATGACCGGGTTGTCGGCGGCGCCCGGCATGAGGCCGGCGGTCGATCCGGTGATGATCACCGACGCGCCGTCAGGCAGGCGGGGGATCGACACGGACACCGCGTTCATGACCCCGACCAGGTCGACGTCCACCGCGTCGACGAAATCCATGGGGTCCGGCTCGCCCATCGCCATGGGCAGGATGCCGGCGTTGGCGACGACGATGTCGAGGCGGCCCAGGTCGGCGAGGCCGGTTTCCAGCACCTCGCGCAGCTCCTCCCGGTCGCGCACATCGGCCTGCCGGGCCACCACCCGCCGGCCCAACTCCTTGACGGCCCGCTCCGTCTCGGCCAGATCCTCCGGCGTCGAAAGGGGGTACGGGTTGGAGTCGATCTGGCGACAGATGTCAACTGCGATCACGTCGGCGCCCTCCTGGGCCAGACGGATCGCGTGGCTTCGTCCCTGCCCCCGACCGGCCCCAGTGATGAACGCCACTTTCCCCTCGACCCGACCAGGCATGAACCCTCCCGTGTATTTAGGCGCCGTCCAGAATGTGGCGGTGTCCGCGTATACTACGTCACTGAGTTCGCAGCACAAAAACAGCCTGGACAAGAGAGAGGCTGGTCGTCGTCCACGTCGGGAGAATCCCTGGCTGGACGGATCAGTCAGCTGTCAACAGGGCACAGCCGGAGAACCCGCCGACGGCGTTGCTGGCGACGCCGACCCGGGCGTTGGGGATCTGCCGGTCCCCGCACTCGCCGCGGAGTTGCCGGGTGACTTCGATGAAAAAGTTGGCGCCGTGGCGCCGGCCCACGTTGCACGCCCCGCCGTCCGTGTTGGTAGGGATGGCACCTCCCTGGCGGGTGTTGCCCTCAGCCACGAACGGGCCGCTTTCGCCTTCCCCGCAGAAGCCGAGCGCCTCCAACCACTGCATGGCGATGAACGTGAAGCCGTCGTACAGTCCGGCCACGTCGACGTCCGCGGCCGTCAGGTCGGTCCGCGACCACATCCGCTTGGCCGCCCGCCACGGCGAGGAATGGGTCATGTCCTCCACCAGGTGGAAGTCGAGGACGTCGGTGGTCCCGCTGGCCCAGGCCTCGAAGAACACCGGCTTCTTGGCCAGGTCCCGGGCCCGTTCCTCGGTGGTGAAGATCAGGGCCGAGCTGGAGTCGACCGGGTAGTCACAGTCGAGCAGGTGCAGCGGTTTGGTGATGTACCTCGACGCCAGGTAGTCCTCCATGGTGAGGGGCTCCCGGAAGATGGCGTCCGGATTACGGGTCGCGTACTCGCGCTGGGCGACGGCAAAGGCCCCGAACTGCTCTTCGGTCGTCCCGTACTGGTACATGTGCCGCCGCATGTACATGCCCGCCCAGTGGGCCCCGGTAAACGAGCCGTAGGGCAGGAGAAACTGTCGGGGACCCGCTACGCCGGCGTCCACCGCTCCCGGCATCAGGCCGCCGGCCGCCCCGGCCTGGTGGACGGTGCGCAGGGTGAGGCAGGTGTGGCAGGACCCGGACGCCACCGCCGCGATGCCGTGCAGCGCCGCCACGCTGTAGGCCGCCCCGTCGACCGACCCCGAGTAGAAGCCGAGATCAGGAATGCCGAGCAGGTCGGCTGTCTGGGTGGCGCCGACGAACTGGTGGGGGAAGCTGTGGACCACCACCCCGTCGATGTCGGCCCGGCCCAAGCCGGCGTCGGCCATGGCGGCCACCGACGCCTGGGCGGTGAGCTGTTCGAGGCTGAGCCCGGTGCGCCGCCCGACCGTCGAGTACCCCAACCCCACCACCGCGACCCGTCCCCGATAGGCCATTCAGGCCCCCGCTTCCGCCGGTTCGAACATGGGCAGCGAGAAGTCGGGGGTGATCCACTCGAAGGTGACTGCGAGCGGCATCTCCATGCGGACCTCGGGCTCCGGGCAGTTGACCAGGTTGCTGACCAATTTCAGATTTGGTTGCTCCTCCAACTCCACCACCGCCAGGATGTACGGCAGGCGCAACTCGAACCACGGATGGAAGGCTTGGACGCCGACCGTGTAGCTGTACAGCCGGCCGCGCCCCGACATGTGGGCGGGCTGCAAGGCAAACGAGTGGCATCGCGGGCAGATCGGGCGCGGCCAATGCACGTAGAAGCCGCACCTCTGGCAGCGCAGGATCATCAGCTGCTCCTGGCGGGCAGCCGCCCAGAAGAAGTCGGTCAGCGGATCGGGGGCCGGCAGCACTGGTTGCGGCTGCCTCGATGCCTCCGTACCCATGCCCGATCCTCCTGCCGTCGTCCGAATGCGGCCATGGTGGCACACGCCGGCGGCCGATAGGTTGTTAGACGGCGTTGAGGTCCGGTGGCGACACTCCGGCCCCCGCGATGCCGCGGAGTTCGCGCCCTGACCAAGGACGGCCGATGCCCATTCGGGAGTTTTTCCATCTCATGCAGATCGTCGACGACTTCGACGAGACCGAGGCTCGCTACCGGGCCCTCCTGGCGCCCGAGGTGTACATGCCCAAGAGCTGGTCGGACTTCGACCTGCGGTGGGCGTCGCTGGCGGTCATCGGCCCCGATTTCGTCCTCGAGATCATGGAACCGAGCCAGGCCGAAGGCGATCTGGGCTCGCCGCTGCCGAAGTTCCGGGCCCGCCATGGCCAGCACCTGCACTCCATGGCCTGGTTCGTGGACGCGGCCGACATGAGTCCGATGATGGCCCGGATGCGCGAGTACGGGGTGCGGGTGATCACCCCGTACCCGGCCGGTGGGGAGGGGGACGACGGGCAGCCGCCCGGGACGTTTTTCACCCATCCCAAGGACAGCTTCGGCCAGCTGGAGTTCCAGGGCCTCGTCGACGGCGGCCACCGTGACCCCCATTTGCGGGCCGACTGGTCGGGCGCCTTCTGGCGTGACGAACATCCCCTCGGCATCGAGCGGACGTCGCATCTCACCACCGTGGTGGCAGACCTCGACGCGGCCCGGGCCTTCTACGAAGGACCCATGGGGGCCACCACGTTCCATCAGGAGGAGGGGCCCGACCGGCGCAGCGCCTTCCTCCGGGTCGGCACCGAGACGGTGCTGGAGCTCGCCCAGCCCACGTCGGGTGACAGCCCCCTGGCGCAGGACCTCTTGGTCCACGGCGAGCTGCCACACGCCATGACGTTCAAAGTGTCTGACCTGGGTGCGGTCGAGCGCCACCTGGCGGCCGTCGGGATCGGGGTCGCCGAACGCTCGGACAGCCTGATCGTCCTGGAGGCCGCCGACATGTCGAATGCGGTGATCGGGTTCACCACCCGGCAGTTGCCGGGCGACTTCCGTCCTTGAGGGCGTGACCGAGTCGGCCGCCAGGTCCGCCGAGACCGGTACGGGCTCGGAGCCGGCGCCGTACCGGCTGGTGTTCGCGGTGCTGCTCGGCGGGGTCACCGCCTACTCGCTGCTGCAGTCCCTCATCATCCCGGTGCTGCCGACCATCCAGCGGGGCCTGCACACCTCGCAGCGCGACGTGACCTGGGTCCTGACCGGTTACCTGCTGTCCGCCGCGGTGTTCACGCCGATCATCGGCCGGATGGGGGACATGTACGGCAAGAAGCGGATGCTGATCGGGGTCATGGGCGCCCTGGCGGTCGGCTGCGTGATGGCCGCTCTGGCCCCGTCCCTGCTGGTGATGGTCGTGGCCCGACTGGTGCAGGGTGCAGGTGGCGCGGTCCTGCCGCTGGCGTTCGGGATCCTCCGGGACGAGGCGCCTCCCGATCGGGTCGCCGGGGCCATCGGCGTGATCGCGGCGATGACCGCGGTGGGCGGTGGGGTCGGGATCGTCCTCGCCGGCCCCCTGGTCCAGCTGCTCGACTACCACTGGCTGTTCTGGCTGCCGCTGGTCCTGATCATCCCCAGCGCGATCGCCGCCGAGGTGTGGCTGCCACCGTCCCAACGCCGCCCCGTCGTGCGGCCCAGCCTGTCGAGTGGCCTGGCGCTTTCCGGGTGGCTCATCTGCCTCCTGCTGGCCATCAGCGAGGCGCCGGCATGGGGGTGGACGGACCCCCGGGTCGTCATCCTTCTGGCCGCCACGGTCGTCCTGGTCGTGGGCTGGGTGGTGAAGGAACACCGGGCGGCCGAACCTCTGGTCGACATGGTGATGATGCGGCTGCGGCCGGTGTGGACGACCAACCTGGTGGCCCTCCTGTTCGGGTTCGGGCTCTACGCCTCGTTCGCGTTCATCCCCCAATTCGTCCAGAGTCCCCGATCCGGCGGCTATGGGTTTGGCGCGTCGGTCACCGGATCGGGGTTCTTCCTGCTCCCACTGACCGTCGCCATGTTCCTGACCGGCCTGCTGACCGGCCGGGTCGCGGCTGCCGTGGGTTCGAAGCTCCCCGTCGTGGCGGGGTCGACTGTCGCCTTCGCCGCCTTCCTGCTCCTCGCGGCGCAGCACGGCCACGCCTGGGAGCTGTACCTCTGCACCGGGGTCATGGGCGTCGGCTTCGGGCTGGCGTTCTCGGCGATGAGCAACTTGATCGTCGACGCCGTTCCGCACCACCAGACCGGCATCGCCAGCGGCATGAATGCCAACATCCGTACGGTCGGTGGCTCCGTGGGCAGTCAGCTGACGGCCACCATCATCACGTCGGGGGTGGCGGCCGGGGCCCTCCCGTCGGCAGCCGGCTACACGCGCGGCTTCGTCTTCCTGGCCTGCTCGGCGGGCCTCGCGGCCGTCGCCGCCTTGTTCATCCCCAAGCAGGCACGAGGCCGGGCCCCGGGTGGTCACCGGATCGACCATGCCGAACTGGCGATGGTCGCCGGCGGCACCCTGACCGAGGGAGACCTGCCGTGATCCGGTCGTCCCGCCCCTCAGGAGCCGCCCCTTCAGGAGATCGTCGCATTCCAGTGGTTGAGGAACGTCACCTCTTCCACCGGGCGGCGGGTGGCCGGCTTGAAGTCCGCCCCGGTGTAGTACGCCACGGGGACCAAGCAGGTCTGCACGAAACCGTCCGGTACGCCGAGCAACTGGTCGGCTTCGTCGCGGCGGTACAGGTGGACCGTCGTGATCACCGACCCGAGGCCGCGGCTGCGCAACGCCAGCATGAAGCTCCACACCGCGGGGTAGATCGACGGGGCCCAACCGGCTGCCCCACCAACCGTTTGCACACACGGGATCACCAGCACGGGGACCTGGTCGATGCGATCCCGCAGATAGTTGGCCGAATCCATGACCCGCTGCTGCGCGGGCGTGTTCGTCGCCGGTGGGTCAGGGCGGGGAGTCGCTCCCGTGGGCGCCGGCTCGCGGTACAGCTCGCCGATGCGCCGGCGCACCTCGGGGTCGGTGATCACCAACCACCGCCACGTCTGCAGGTTGGACCCTGTCGGCGCCTGGGTGGCCAGCCGCAGGCACTCGACCACCACGTCGAGGGGCACCGGGCGTTCGAGGTCCAGGCGCTTTCTCACCGCCCTGGTGGTGGAGAGCAGCTTGTCGACAGTGGTCAGATCGAAACCTTCGGCGGGCATCGCCCCGACGTTAGCCAGCTGCCGCCCGGCGGTCCGGGCCCGGATTTCCGGGCTTCCCTACCGGACGCGCCCGGGCGGTACGGTGCCTGACGTGCCCCTCCTGGAGCGGTTTGTATCCAACGATGGTTTGCGTCTCCGTTACCTCGACAACGACCCCCCGACCCCGCAAGGCCTACCGGTCGTGTTCGTTCCCGGTATCACCGACTTCGCCACCGAGTACGAAGCGGTGCTCGAGTTCTTTGGATCGTGCCGGCTGCTGGTGGTGGAGATGCGGGGCCGGGGCGGCAGCGATGCGCCGCCGACCGGCTACTCGGTGCCGGAGCAGGCCGGCGACGTCGAGGCCGTCCTCTCCGCCAATGGCATCGAACGCTTTCACCTGATGACCTTCTCGCGGGGGACCACGCCGGCCATCGAGGTGGCGCTGCGCCGGCCCGGCCGGGCGGTCACACTGTCCATCGGCGACTACCTGGCGACCGAGATCGCCCTGACCCCGCAGTTCGTCGACAGCCAGTGGCAGAGCCGGTGGCGGGGCCTGCCGATGCCCGAGCGGGTGTCGCGGCACGTGCTCGAGCGGATCCAGGACGACTCGCGCGGCCGGGAGTTCTGGGACGACCTGGCGGCGCTTGGGATCCCTATCCTGGTGGCGCGGGGGAGCGACGGGGGGATCCTCACCGATCAGCATGTCGAGCGCTACCGGGGTGCCATTCCCGCGGTGGAAGTAGTGGTGATCCCGGGGGCCGGGCACGACCTGTTCCGGCCGGAACGCACCGCCTATCCGAAGGCGGTCCTGGAGTTCATCGCCCGACAGGCTCCGGGTACCTGAGGGGGCCGGCGACGGCGAAAAGCTGGACACCGTTGAATACAGTGACACCAGGCACAGTAGAATCGTCACATGCTTCCTGACGATGTCCAGATCGTTTCCGTCGACGACCACGTGGTCGAGCCGCCGGGCGTCTGGGAGGAGCGCCTCCCGGCCCAGTTCCGCGAGGCCGGCCCGCGCTCCACCCGTGACGACCAAGGCCGGGACGTGTGGATGTTCGAGGGCACCCCCCGCTACAACGGGGGGCTCGGCGCGGTAGCCGGCAAGGACCGCAAGGACTACGGCACGGATCCGGTCAGCTACAGCGAGATGATCCCCGGCTGCTATGACATCCAGGCCCGCCTCAAGGACATGGATAGCGACGGTATCCACGCCGAGTTGTGCTTCCCCACCTTCCCCGGCTTCGCCGGCAACACCTTCTACGCCGCCGCCGACAAGGATCTCGCCGCCGCCTGCGTGTCGGCGTACAACGACTGGCTGATCGAAGACTGGTGCGGGGCCGCCCCCGATCGTCAGATCCCGATGGTGCTGGTGCCGTTCTGGGACGTGGAGCGGTCCGTCGCCGAGGTCGAGCGGGTAGCGGCCAAGGGCGCCAAGGCCATCACCTTCCCCGAAGCGCCCCACAACATCGGGCTCCCGTCGTTCCACACCACCCACTGGGATCCCTTCTTCGCAGCCGCCCAGGCTGCGGATCTCCCCCTGTGCATGCACTTCGGCAGCGGCGGCACGCCCAACGTGGCCCCCGACGGGCCGTTCACGGCGGCTATCGCCCTGTTCGGGCTCAACTCCCAGCAGTGCACCGTCGAGCTGGTCAACTCGCGCGTCTTCGAGCGGTTCCCGCGGCTCAAGGTCGCCCTGTCCGAAGGCGGGATCGGCTGGATCCCGTACATCCTCGAGCGCTGCGACTACACCTGGGAACGTCACCGCTGGTACACCGGCATGGAGGACGCCCGGCGTCCGTCCGAGATCTTCCGGGACCACATCTTCGGCTGCTTCATCGCGGACGAGGCCGGGCTGCAGAACATCGACCTCATCGGCGAGGACAACATCATGTTCGAGTGCGACTACCCCCACTCCGACAGCAACTGGCCCCACACCCGCAAGATGCTCGCCAACTCGTTGGTCCACGTCCCCGATGACCGGGCCCGCAAGATCGCGGAGGGCAATGCCCGGCGCCTGTACAACTTCCCTCGTCGCTAGCCGCGGCCGGCTGTAGCTGCCGGCCCCGGCCTACGGGTCGAGTCGCGCCGAGGCCGTGCCCGACAGCACTTCGTCACCCGCTTGGTTGCGGGTGACGATCTCGAAGTCGGCCACCGGTTGTCCGTCGCCGTCGCGAACGGCGGTGACCTCGGCCCGCGCCGTCAGGGTGTCCCCCGGCCAGACCTGCTTGAGGAAGCGGACGCCGTAACGCAGCAGTCGCCCGTCGCCCACCCAATCGGTGAGGACCCGTGCCGTCATGCCCATGGTCAGCATCCCATGGGCGAAGACACCGGGGTAACCCGCCACCTGCGTCGCGAACACGTCATCGGTGTGCAGCGGATTGAAGTCGCCGGATGCTCCGGCGTACTGCACGATCTGGGTGCGGGTGAGGTCGTCGACCAGCACCACCTCCCGATGGTCGCCCACGGCGATGTCGCCGGCCCGCACGGGCATCAGCGTCCCTCGCCCGTGACGGGCCGCTCGGTCATGACGCCGACGCTGCGGGCGGTCACCACCAACTCGCCGCGCTCGTCGCGGTATTCAGTGATCGATTCGGAGAACACCAGCTTCCCCGACCGGCCCTCTTTCTCCCATCGCTTCCCGGGTCGGACGTTGGCCGACAGGACATCTCCGGGCCGCACCGGCCGGTGGTACTGGAACTCCTGCTCGGCGTGCAGGCCGGTCCCGCTTCGGCGTCCCTCACCGCCTCCCTCGCCGCCACTCGCCGGTGTCGGACGACCGGTGGGGGTCCTTCCGGACCCGAACCACGCCTCGCCCAGCTTGGGACGCAGCGGATAGTCGGGGTCGAAATGGGCGCTGGACTGGACGAACGTGGGTGGGGCGATGATGCCTCGCACCTCCGTCGTCGCCGCCTGGCTGGCGTCGGCGTAGACGGGGTTCGGGTCCGCCACCGCTCGGGCGAACAAGAGGATCGCCCCCTCTTCGACCGGAAAGCGCTTCGCCGTCAATATCCGTCCCTCCCTTTGATCTGGTCGCGAACCGGGGCCTCCTCGACCGGCCTTGCCGGCTCGCTCGGATCGCGTCGACCTGCCCGGTCGCGCCGCGGTCAAGTATAATGCTGCCAGACGGTCGGGCTCCGTGGCACTCCCGCGACGGGCCTCAGTTAGGGTGTCGGGAGCGCAATGGCAGATCAAATTCCTTTGGTCGACTACCTGGTTCTGGGCGACGACCCGCACATCGTCGCCCATGAGTGCACGGCCTGTGGAGCCCGCTACTTCGGACGGCGCAACGCCTGTGCGGGATGTTTCGGTACCGAGTTCCGCGACTACCGGGTCGCCGGCGAGGGGACCCTGCGGACCTTCACCATCGTCGCCCACGCCGCCCCGGGGATCCCGGTTCCCTTCGTGTCCGGGATCGTCGACTGCGACGGCACATCGGTCCGGGCGAACGTGGTCAATGCCGAGGCCAGCCCGGAGTCGATCAAGCTGGGCATGAAGGTTCGTTTGGCGACCTACGTAGTAGGACTGGACGAGGCAGGCGTGGAAGCAGTCGGATTCGGCTACGAGCCGGTCGGCTGAAGCACTGACTTACTGAAATTTAGAGCGAGGACGGAGATCAGACATGGCAGAGGACGCCTGGATTCTCGGGATCCACATGACGAAGTTCGGGAAGCATCCGGACAAGGACACGGTCGACCTGGCCTCTGAGGCCGCCATGGGCGCCCTGGCCGACGCCGGGGTGAGCATGCGGGACATGGGCGTGCTCGGTGCGGGCAACCTCATGGGCGGCGGCGGCATCGGTCAGGCCATTCAGAAGCAGATCGGCCAGACCGGCATCCCCGTCTACAACGTGGCGAACGCCTGCGCCACCGGCGCCACCGCCCTCCGCGTGGCCGTCATGGCGGTGAAGTCGGGCGAGGCGGACTTCGGCCTCGCCGTGGGTGTCGAGAAGTTGGCCGGCGCCGGTCTGTTGGCGGGCGGTAACCGGGCCGCGGACTCCAAGACCTGGACCCCGCAGGGCCGCATGGGAGCGGTCGCGGCGCTGGACGGGCGACTGGGGACCGACACCATGCCGGGCGTGTTCGCCCAGATTGGCATGGAATACGGGCATAAGTACGGCGGGGCCGACTTCGAGCTGTTCGCCAAGATCAGCGAGAAGAATCACGCCCACTCCACCCTCAACCCGATGGCGGCCTACCAGAAGAAGATGACGCTGGAGGAGATCATGAACGACGTCATGATCGCCTACCCCAACACCCGTCCGATGTGCTCGGCGAACTGCGACGGCGCGGCCGCCGCGGTGGTCGTGAGCGACTCGAAGCTGAAGACCCTCTCGGCCGAGCAGCGCCGCCGGGCGCTCAAGATTTCGGCATCGGTGCTGACCACCGACCCGTGGGAGGAGGCCTGCCAGGTCCTGCCCAACGTCAACACCCTCACGCGCAACGCGGCCCGGCAGGCGTACGAGACTGCCGGCATCGGGCCGGAGGACCTGGATCTGGTCGAGCTGCACGATTGCTTCGCCACCGCCGAGCTGGTGCACTACGACAACCTGATGCTCTGCGAAGAGGGAGGGGCCGTCGACTTCTTTCAGAGCGGCGCCACCTGGCGGGACGGGAAGACACCCGTCAACGTGTCGGGCGGCCTCGAGTCCAAGGGGCATCCCATCGCGGCCACCGGGATCGCCAACATCTGGGAGGTTTGCACCCACCTGCGGGGCGAAGCCGGGCCGCGCCAGATCGAAGGCGCCCGAGTCGGTCTCGCCCACGTCATCGGGCTGGGCAGCGCCTGCGGGCTGCACATTCTCGAGAAGGCCGCCTGACCGCCCAACCCGACTTCACCATCGCAGGAGGGAACGGTCTGATCATGCGCGTGCGCATCGATACTGAAGTCTGCACCGGTCACGGACGGTGCTACAGCCTGGCCCCGGAGGTGTTCGAGCCCGACGACGCCGGGCACGGCGTCGTCATCGGCGACGAGGTGCCTGAAGGGCTTCGACCCCAGGCCCTCATAGGGGTGCAGAACTGCCCGGAGCGGGCCATCTCCATCGAAGGCTGATCACGGCCCGGGGCGCTCCGGGCCGCTCGTCAGCCGACGTGCCCGTCCCAGTTGCGGGCGGCGCGCACCACCTCGCCGAACGGCTTGTTGGTGTCGAAGCTGGGCTCGCGGGGCAAGCCGAGGACCCGCTCGCCGATAGCGTTGCGCTGCATCTCGTTGGTCCCGCCGGCGATCGACTGGACTCGGCCGTTGAGGTAGTTGAGCGACGTGGTCATCCCGTTCACATCGCCGGGCTCCCACAGCAGCGCCTCCGCCCCGCCGATCTGCATGCCGATCCGGGCCCGGATGGGCCCCAAGGTGCCGGCGGCCAGTTTCCCGTAGGCCGCGATGCCGGCATCCATGCCCTGGGACACCCGCAGCCGATGAGTGATGCGGCCGGCCAGCTGGATGTGGGCGTAGTCGTTGATGTGGGCCCGGGCGAGAAGTTGGCGTACCACCGGATCCTGGTGCCGGTCCACCTTGTGGGCCAGCGCGACCAGATCAGACGGCAGCTCGGTGCTGGCGGCGGGCACGGGCAGGGCTGACCCTCCGCCCCCCCGCTCGAACACCAGCATCGTCTGCGCCACCCGCCACCCCTGGTCGACCTCGCCGATGATGTCGTCATCGGTGAGCTCGACGTCGTCGAAGAATTCCTGGCAGAACTCGGCGTCGCCGTTGATTTCCATGATGGGCTGGACCGTCACGCCCGGAGCCGAGGTGCGCACCGCGAACCAGGTGAGCCCGCGATGCTTGGGCACGTCCCAGTTGGTGCGGACGAGGCACATTCCGTAGTCGGCGTAGTAGGCCCCGCTGCTCCAGATCTTGGCGCCGTTGAGGATCCAACGGTCACCGTCGCGTGTCGCCCGGGAACGGATACCGGCGAGGTCCGACCCGGCTTCCGGCTCGGAGAAGAACTGCACCCACAGTTCCTCGCCGGCCAGGATCTTCGGGATGTGGTGACCGAGGAACGCGGGGGAGGCGTGGGCGAGCATGGTGCGGGCGCAGATGGCGAAGGTCGTCCCGCCGGCGACGCCGAAGTCGGGGGTGGCATAGTGGCTGGCCTCCTCGTTGAAGGCCCGCTCGTGCGCCACGGTCAGCCCGGCGCCGCCGTACTCCTTCGGGTAGGAGATCCCCGCGTACCCGGCGTCGAAGAGCCGGCGCTGAATGCGGCGTTGGCTGGCGATGCCCTCGACCGTCTTGTGATCGGCACCGCGCGGGCGCGGACCGGCTCGCACGGGACCGCGGTGTTCGAGATTGGTGTCGAGCCAGGCCCGGGCCTGCGCCCGGAAGGTGGGGATGTCGATTACATCGTCAGCCATAGGGATCTCCGTTCACAGCCCACCGAGTTGACACACGCGCTCGCGGTGCCAGGCGGGGTCGCCGAAGAGCGCCGCGTCCGCGGTGAGGCGGCGCAGATACAGGTGCTGGTCGTGCTCCCACGTGTAGCCGATGCCGCCGAAGACCTGGAAGCAGTTCTGGGCCAGGTCGATCCCGCAGTCGCCGACGAACGCCTTCGCCATGCTCGCCACGGTTCCGGCGTCGTCGGCACCGCTACCGACCGCGTGGGCGGCGGCCAGGGCCAGACCGATACTCATCTCCAGCATCAGGCTGGTGTCCGCCAACAGGTGCTTCATGGCCTGGAAGGAGCCGATCGGCCGGCCGAACGCGGTGCGGTCCTTGCTGTACTGCACCGCCAATTGCAGGTCATAATCCATGGCCCCGATCGATTCGGCCACGGTGAGGACCGAGGCGATCTGGAGCTGGCGCTCGATCAAGGGGCCGGCGCCGCCGAACGCTGCCCACGATGGCCGAGGAAGGCAGCTCGGTGTCATCGAACCGAACTGCACAGAAGCGACGAGTGAGGTCGAGCCCGTCCAGCACCCGCACGGTTACACCCGAGGCATCGGCCGGCACGAGGAACTGCGACGGCCCGTCGTCACTCGCCGCCGTCACCAGTATCCAGCCTGCCTGCTGGGCATCCTGGACCAGCAATTTGCTCCCCGACAGCACGTATCCGGCGCCCACCCGGCGAGCGTGCACGCCGCCATCCGGCGCGGCCTCGCGACCCGGTCCGGTCACCGCCCAGGTGGCGGATTCGTCGCCCGACAAGAGCGTCTGGAGCACCTTGGCCTGCTGGTCCTGGGTCCCGTCGGTCGCCAACCCGTACGCCACCACGTTGGTGCCGACGAAGGGGCCGGGTTGCAGCGCCGCGCCGCGGGCCAAGGCGACCAGGACGGCGTCGAGTACGCCGTTGTCCGACACCGAGCCCCCGCCGAGCTCCTCGGGGACCAGCATGGCGAACCAGCCCAGCTCGGCCGCCTGCCGCCGGTACTCGGCCCCGGCGTCGGCGCCGGCTGGTCCGTTTCCGCGTACCGAGGTCAGCGGGTAGGTCGCCTCGATGAAACGGGTCGACGTTTGTAGGAAGAGCTCCTGGTTGCTGGTTAGATCAAGGTCCACAGCAGCACCCGTCCCTCTCTTGCCGCGGCTGCACTGAGCTCAGCTCCCCCCGAGCCTCGCACTTTTTATACTCCGACTAAGAGTAGAGGGTCGGTCGGCACCGGTGCAACGGCGCCCTCTGCGCGCCGGTGCCGCTCGCTCGCGTCCAGACGTCAGCGGCGGCGGGTGGGGTACTGTCGGCGTCCTTCCTAGCGAACGGTTGAGGAGTCACACTGCGATGAGCAACGTGCTCGATGGGGTACGTGTGGTCGAGGTCTCGGCGTGGGCATTCGTCCCGTCAGCCGGCGCGGCACTGGCGGATTGGGGTGCCGAGGTGCTCAAAATCGAGCCGCCGACGGGCGATCCCATCCGTGGGTTGGTCACGGCTGGCATCGGGCCGGCGGAGGGTCTGGTCTTCCCTTGGGAGATCTGGAACCGGGGCAAGCGCAGCCTGGCGCTGGATCTCACCCAGCCGCAGGCTCAGGAGATCGTCATGCAACTGGTCGAGACGGCCGACGTGTTCCTGACGAGCTACCTACCTCCGACCCGGCGCAAGCTGGGTCTCGACATCGAGGCGGTCCGATCCCGCAACCCCTCGATCATCTACGCCTGCGGCAGCGGGCAAGGGCCCCAGGGCGATGAGGCGGACAAGGGCGGTTACGACTCCATCAGCTTCTGGTCGTGCGGCAGCGTCTCCGCGTCGGTCACCCCTCCCGACTACCCGAGACCGGTGCCAATGCCGGCGGGGGCGTTCGGCGACTCCCTGAGCGGGATCTCCCTCGCCGGCGGCATCGCCGCCGCACTCGTCAAGAAGGAGCGGACGGGCGAAGGGTCCGTCGTCGACGGGTCCTTGCTGGGGACCGCCATGTGGTGCATGCAGATGGGGATCGTCGGCTCGGCGGTAGCCGGACCGGCGCCGCTGTCACCCGCGGGGCGCGTGTTCAATCCGCTGGTCAACAACTACCGGACCGCTGACGACCGGTGGGTCGCGCTGTGCATGCTCCAGCCGGACCTCTACTACGAGGGGTTGTGCCGGGCCATCGGGCGCGATGACATGGTGAGCGACGAGCGCTTCGCGACGCCGGCGGCCCGCGCCGCCAACACGCCCGACATCATCGCCGAGTTGGAGAAGACCTTTGCCGGCCGACCGTTGTCGGACTGGCGGGCGGCCCTGGCGACGCAGAAAGGCCAGTGGGACGTGGTCAACCGGGCCAACGACCTGCTCGAGGATCCACAAGCCATCGTCAACGGTTTCGTCCAGCGGGTCGACTACGGCGGTGGTCGCGAGCTTCCCATCATCACCTCGCCCGTGCAGTTCGACCGGGTCCCGCCGACCATGACCCCGGCCCCCGGTTTCGGGGCGGACACAGACGACGTGCTGCTGTCGCTCGGCATGGATTGGGACGCCATCATCGAGGCCAAGGCTTCGGGCGCAGTGGTGTGACGCCGGCGCCTCGCCGGGATCAGCCCGCCTGGCGCTCCGCCAGGATGGCGGCCAAGGCCGCCACGTCGGCCAGGGAGCGCAGCAGGTCGTTGAGATGGGTGCAGGTCGAGATGCCGGTCAGTTCGGCCCGGACGAAGCTCCGGAGGTCCGCGACGGGTTGACCTTCGAGCCGAGCGGCGCTGTCGGCGGCATTCGGGCATTCGATCCAGGGGAGCGAGCGCGGGGTGGCGTGGCAGTAGACGACCCGGAGCGTGGCGGGGTCGACGGTGGCCTCGACGCTGTACTCGTGCAACACCGTCTCGGCCCCGTCGGATCCCTTATGGGTGTCGCGGAACATCGCATACACCGCAAGCGGATCGCCCCAGGTGACGTCCACCAGCCGGCGCCGCCGCATGGAAGCCGGTGGTAGGGCCGTGGTGTCGTGCCAGCCCACCGGGTCGTCGACGTCGGCGAGCGAGGGGGCGGGCGGGCCGACGGGCGCCGGCATCCCCCCGCCGGACCGCAAGGCGACCATCATGGTCCCGTCGCTGCGCCACCCGGAGCAGATGTCCGCTTTCAGCATGCGGGCCCCAGCGTCGCCAGGCTTCCCACCCAGGCCACCGGGCGGCCGGGCGGCCGGGTCGTGGCCGGACTGGTAGAGAAACGCGTAGCCCGAAATCAGCGCGGCGACGGGGAGGTCGTCGAGCAGCAGGTACAGGGGCGAACGGGTTGCGCCCGACTGCCCGACCCGTTCCTGCAGCGCGGCCCGAAAGCCCGGGCCGACCAGCAGCCCGGGCAGGTCGGACACACCCACTTGCGACGGTTGGGTCACGAGGGACCGGAGCTTTCGGCCGTCGTCGAGGCCCGCGTCGACCTGGGCCTCGGCGACCACATGGGCCACGCCGTCGGCGTCGGTCGCCAGATCCCGCGCCCGGCCGCGCAGCCGAAGCGGGTCGGCGACGACTCCGTCGCCGAAGATCATGTCGATGTGACTGGTCCGGCGCACGGACACCCGGTTGCGGCGGATCGTGGTGGTCGTCGGCTCCGCCAGGGCGGCCGGAATCACGCTCACCGGCGGGGCTCTGTCATCACGCGCGGTTCAGACGCCGGCGTGCGCTTGTTCGAAGCGGCGCCGGTATTCGGCCCGGGACGTCTCGCGCACGTCGACGTCGCGGGCGCGGGCCCGCAACGCCCCGACCGTCGCCGACTGGCGCGGGAGGTGGGCGAACGGATCAAACCGAAAGAACCTGCAGGCGTTCTCCCAGGTGATCTTGCTGATGTCGTCGTCGGAGCACCCAGCGTCGGTCAACTCGCCCCAGAGCAGCTCGGGGGAACGCGGCCAGGTCGAATCGGAATGGGGGTAGTCGCACTCCCACGCGATGGTGTCGATGCCGATGCGATGGCGCTGATGCAGCGCCGTCGGGTCGGTGATAAAGCACCCCAGGAAGTTGTGCCGAAAGATCTCCGTCGGGGTACGCCCGGGAGGCCCTATCTCCAAACCAGTCCACGCGTGGTTGGAGATGTGGCGATCCATCCGGTCGAGGAAAAACGGTATCCACCCGATGCCGCCCTCGGACAGGGCGACCCGGAGGTCCGGGAATCGTTTGAAGGTGCCGGCCACCAGGAGGTCGGTGGCCGTGACCGCCGAGAGTTGCGGGGCCAGGATGATGAGGTGGTCGACCGAGGCTTCCGGCGGCCGTTGCAGGATGCCAAACGACCCGCCGATGTGCAGGCAGATGACGACGCCGTGATCAGAGCAGGCGGCGAACACCGGATCCCAGTAGTCCCGCACCTCGAAGGAGGGCAGTCCGACTCCGTACGGCGTCTCGGGCAGCGAGATGGCGGTGCAGCCCTTCTTCGCCACCCGCCTGATCTCGGCCACCATGCCGGCGCTGTCGAAGACCGGGGCGATGGCCAACGGGATAAACCGGCCCGGATGGTCACCGGCGAGCTCGTCGATGTGCCAATCGTTGTACGCCGACACCACTACTTTGGTGAGGTCGGCGTCGACGGTCGATCGGGCCAGGCTCATGCCATTGAAGCCGGCGAACGTCGGGAAGCACATGGAGGCCAGCACGCCGTTGGCGTCCATGTCCCGGACGCGCAGCTCGACGTCGTAGCACCCCGGGCGCATCTCGGCGTGGCCCACCGGATCCATGCCCCATTCCTCGTGGGGCCAGGACGCCACCGCGTTGAGCCCGACCGATCCGGTGGACTGACCCTGGTACTCCCAGTAGTCGAGACCATTTTCCACCCGGGTGTACTTCGGGGCGCCGTCCTTGAGTCGATCGGGCATGTGCCGGTCGAACATGTCGGCCGGCTCGATGATGTGATCGTCGATGCTGACGAGGATCATCTCATCCATCTGCATGGCGGACTCCTTCCCCCAACCCGGGACTGGCGTTCTGGGCTGAGTCCAACTCTACTGCTCGGGGTGCAGTTTCGGGCTGAGCCGCTACAACGCCCGCGCCGCCCCGCATGCGACCAGGGCGTCGATCTCGGCGCGCTCGAGGCCGACCTCGGTGAGCACCTCGACCGTGTGCTCGCCCACCGCGGGCGGCGCCAGATGCAGGCGGACGTCGAGATCCCCGAAATACCAGAAGGCGCCGGGCTGCTCCATCCGTCCCCACTCGGCGGACTGGTACGACGCCACCATTCCGGCCGCCTGGTTGCCGGGGTCGTCGAAGAAAGGGAACCGCTGCGCCTGCCGGACGGCTTCGGCTGGCACGCCTGCCGAGTCGAGGTCGGTCAGCAGCTGATCGCGGCTCCGGTCCCGCAATGCCGGGGCCGCGTCGGCGACGTCGTCGGTACCGGCGAGCGTGCGCAGCGCCGTCAGTTGGGCTGGCGTCTGCGCCGCCACCGCGATCCAACCGTCGGCTACCTGGATGAGCTCGTACCCCGGTCGGATCCGGGTCTGGTCGCCGTCGAGTCCGGCGTAGGGAGCCAGCGCCCCGTCGGGCCCGACATAGGTTTCCGACGCGGTGAGCACGCCCGCTCCCAACAGGGAGGCGGCCACCGCCTGCCCTTTGCCGGTCCGCTCCCGCTGGTACAGGGCCAATACGGTGGCGACCACCGAGGAGAGGGCGCACTGGTGGTCCATGAAACCGAAGCGGTGCCACATCGGGGGATTCCCCTCGCCTGCGCCCAGCCACTCCCAACCGCACTGGGCCTGGAACAGCTGGTCATAGCCGGGCCAGTCGGCCCTCGGCCCGGCGGGGCCGTAGGAACTGGTGTGGCAGTACACCACCTCGGGATTCCACGCCCGCAGCGATTCGTAGTCGATGCCGAGCCGGCGGGCCGCCGGCATCCTCACGTTGTGGTGGACGACGTCGGCCCATCGGACGAGGGCCTCGAGCGCCGGACGGGACTCCGGCGCTTTGAGGTCGAGCGCGACCCCGCGCTTGCCGCGCTGGCAGCCCGCGAACGCCCATCCGGTGGGGCGCATGGCGTCGCCCGCCGTGGATTCGATCTTGATGACATCGGCCCCCAGGTCGGCCAGGATCATCGGCCCGTAGGGGCCGGCCAGGTAGTTGCCGAGATCCAGCACCTTTACCCCTTCGAGTGGCCAGCGCCCCGCCGGGCCGGCGCCGCCGGGGCGCGGTCGAGGTGACCACTCGGTGAGCACCTCGTCGGTATGGGCACCGAGCACCGGCGCCGGGAAGGCGATCCGGCAGGGCGGGTCGGTGGTCATCGGGAGCCCGGCGACGGTGATGCGTCCCGCCTCGACGTCGTCGACGTCCACGATGTAACCGTTGGCCCGGGCTTGCTCGTCCTGGAAGATGGCCCCGAAGGGCTCGGCGGGTTGCACCGGGATGTCGTTGGCCCAGAAATCGGCCAGCCACTCGGGGCTGGGCCGGGTGAGCATGGCCTTGATATTGGCCCCGCGGTTCGGGTAGCCGAAGGCCGAACCCTCCCCCGCGGCCTGGTTGGCCGCGGCCACCGCTTCGGCCCCCATCTCCGCCAGGACTTTCTGCATCAGTGGCGCGCCGTCCGGGCTCTTCATGAGGTGAATCCAGATGCCGTCGGCGCATTCGAACAACGTGGCCTGGGAGCCGCCGGTCTCCTTCGGCATTCCCATGGCGAGGGGTGGCGAGGGGTTCTCGACCCGTGACCAGTGCATGCCCATCGGGACCAGCGCCCCCTGGACGAGGCTGGTATGGGCTGGCCCCGCCCGCCCGGTCCGCGTCCGCGTGAACAGCCGGGCCGCGATACCCGCCGCGGCCAGATACACCGCGCCCCAGGTGCCGAGCGGGAAGCGGATGAGTACCGGCCCGTCCCGGCCCATGGCCCGCTGCTCGTCGCAAATGCCGAGGCGGGCCATGGCCAGAACCTCGTCGACCGGCCGGTTGGCGTCGGGGTGGTTGGCCGGCCAGGCCAGCACGGACGAGGCGATGAGCTGCGGATGGCGGGCCGCCAGCGAGGCGTCGTCGACACCGAGGGATCCCGCCTGGTCCGGCGTCAGGTCGTGGATCAGCACGTCGGCCCCGGCGAGCAGCTGCTGCAGGTGGCCCGCGCCGGCGTCGGTGTCGAGGTCGAGCAGCACGCTGCGCTTGCTGCGATTCCAGGTCCGCGCCCCGGCGGGGTTGTGGGTCGCACTGCGAACGGGGCGTTCGACCTTGACGGTGTCGGCCCCGGCCTCCGCCAGGAGCAGGGCGGCGACGGAGCCGGCGATCCCCTCGGCCATGTCGACGATCCGTATCCCTTCGAGGATCCCGGGTTCCAAGGTGACTCCCTTCAGCAGATAGGTTTGACCCCGACCACATCTGGGCCGACGCTCGCCATCGACGAGGGTTGGTCAGGTACAGGTGTGACGGCCGGAAGGCGTCAGGTCACCGAGTTGGTGGGTGCCGGTTCGTCGACGACCGAGTCGAGCGCGGTGTTGCGAACCGGCGTGTCGCCGAGGTAGGCGGCCTTGACTGCGGCATTGTTCCGGACCGCGTCGGGGGAGCCCTGGGCGATCAGCTGACCGAAGTCGAGCACGAAGATGTTGGCGCACAGACTGAGGACCATGGCGACGTCGTGCTCGACGAGCAGCAGCGACGTACCCTCGTCGGCCACCGTGCGGCTCAGGGCGGCCGCCAGGCGGGCCGCCTCGTTATGGTCGAGACCGGAGAGCGGTTCGTCCAGCAGCACCACCTTCGGTCCGGACGCCAGGGCCCGGCCGACTTCGACCAACCTGGTCGTGCCGAGTGGGAGGGTGTCGACGAGCGCATCGGCGACGTCATTCAACGACAGGAGGGCGAGCAGCATCCCGACCCGCTCGGTCTCCTTCTTGTCCGGCTTGCGCCAGCCCGCACCGTTGAACATGTCCTTCCAGAGCCGCGACCGGTGCTCGTGGACGCGGTAGGCCAGGCTCAGATGCTGGCGGACAGTGAGGCCCAGGAACATCTCCGGTTGTTGAAACGTGCGGGCCAGTCCGAGGCGGGCCCGGGCCTGAGGGCTCATGTCCGTGACGTCGTCCCCGGAGAGGAAGACGCGGCCCTGCACGGGCTCGAGCAGGCCTGAGCACACGCCGAACAGCGTGCTCTTGCCCGCCCCGTTCGGACCGACCAGACCGACCAGACAGGCGGGCGGCACGGTGATGTCGACGCCGGCCAGGGCGGTGAGCCCTCCGAAGCGGACCACGACTTCGCGAGCTTCGAGAACCGGTGTCGTCGCGGTGGTCTCGGTCATCGGCCCACCCCCGCGCCGACGCCGGGTTGGCTCACTCCCACCGGGGCCGGAGGCGCGGGTTGGGGCTTCTTCGGGCGCCGAAGCCGGAAGACCAGGTCGCTGATCTGGCGGGCCTGCATGGCCAGGAGGCCGTCGGGATTCTTGGCCACGGCGATGGCGCCCAAGCCGAACAGGATCGGCGGTACCTGCCCGAACCAGGTCGGCAGGTAGGCCAGGGCCAAGCCGGGCAGCAGGGTAAAGGACAACCCGGCGATCAAGGCGGCCACGTTGGATCGGATCCCCTGCGTGACCAGGACGGCGAGCCACACCACGCCGGCCAAGGTGGCGTAGTTGGAGGGGAGCGCCACGCCTTGGGCCACGGCGAGAAGCGCACCCCCGATGCCGGCCACGAAGGCGGCCAGACCGGCGATCACCACCTTCATCTGGAGGACGCTCACCCCGATGGTCTTCGACGCCGGTTCGCTCCACCGGACCGCCGTGAGGGCCATGCCCGTTGTCGATCGGCGCAGGTTGACGATGAAGATGGCGACCAGGATGAAGACGACCAGGCCGAGGTAGGTATACGCCCGATCGCCCTGAGCGAAGCTGGGTCGGTTGAGGTTGACGCCGATCCCGGAGTTGAGGAAGGTCGATCGGCTGAAGACCAGGTTCTCCATCAGGAGGCCGAAGGTCAAGGTGACCAGGGCCACGTAGAGGTCGCCGAGGCGGATGGTCAGGATCCCGATGATGACGCCCATCGGCATGGCGATGATGCCGCCGGCCAGCACCGCGAGGAGTATCGGCCAGTGGTGGTTGGTTGCCAGCTGGCCGGTCGCCAGCCCCCCCACCCCGGCGAAGGTCACCATGCACAGCCACACCATCCCGCCCTCACCGACCACCAGACTGAAGGAGAGGAAGACGATGGCGTACGCCACGCCCAGCGCCAGCAACCCGATCCAGAACCCGTGGAGGATGAATGGGAGCAGGGCGACGATGACCAGACCCACCACTGACGGCGCCCAGCCGAGAGATCGGGCCCCTTCCCGCGTGGGTTTCGCCGGGTCGCGCGTGACCTTGATCTCGCCTTGCACGGTGATGGCCCGATCGAGGGCGCCGCCGACCCCCTCGGATTCGCTGATCCGACCTCGGCGGATCATGTAGTACACCAGGAACAGGGCGGTGACGCCGAACGGGATGCTGGGGATCACCGCCGCGGTAAAGGAGCTGCTGGGGGGCAGGTAGTGCTGCAGAAGCGCGCCCGCCACCCCCATGAGGAGCCCGACGGCGACCGCCACGGGGAGGTTGCGCAGCTGCGCGGCGATGACGGCCGCGAAGGCCGACGCCATGAGGAGGGTGTAGTCGCCTGGGTCGAGGCCGATGATGGGGGCGGACAGCACCCCGGCGAGGCCGGCGAGGAAGATGCTGACGGCCCACACGCCGACGGACACGGCCGTGGGGTTGGTCCCCGACAGCGAGGTCATGGCCGGCGAGTCGACCATGGCCCGGACCCGGAGACCGATGTCGGTGTAGCGCAGCACCAGGGCCCCGACCACCACCACCGCGATCACACAGCCATAAACGATGATCTGGTCCAGCGTCACCGGGACGCCGAGGAACTGGTAGACGTGCACCGGTTCCGGAGCCAAGCCCGGCGCCTTGAGGATGGTCTGGTTGCCGAACAACAGCGTGGCCAGCGGCGCGATGGTCACCGACAGACCCAGGGTGGTAACGACCTTTATCAGCGGTGAGGAGAGGCGTAGCAGCCGGAACAGGGCGAAGTACAGGACGATGCCGAGGGCCGGGCCGGCCAGCACCACCGAGACGATGGCCGAGGCGGGAATCCCCCAGTGATGCTGGGAGTGCAGGTAGTAGAAGAAGCGGGCGATGAAGTAGGCGAGCGCCCCGAACGAGAAGTTCAGGATGCCCGCCGACAGGTAGGTGACGACCAGTCCAGCCGAGGCGATCGCGTAGATCCCTCCCAGTACCAGCCCGGCTATCACGTACTGCAGCACGCTGACCCTCCCCCGATCGACGTTTTACGACACTGTATAAGAAAAGCGAAGGTGCGCGGAAGCGCGGCAGCCGCATATCTCTACCCGAATGGGGATGCACCGAAAGGGGGAGCGCCGACCGCGCGAAGACCGCGGCCAATCGCGCCGTTTGTCGCCTTCCGGGCGCCCCCCGTGACCTCGATGCGGTCGCTAGGCCGCGGCGCTGCTGGCTACGACCGGCCCATCATCATCCGGATCATGCCGCTGCCCGGCTCCCACGAACCTGTGAGCGAGGACATGACGTGGCCGGCGTCGACCAGCAGGTTGACGCCACTGACGCCACTGGCCGCATCGCTATTGAGGAACACCATGGTGTCGCCCATCTGATCGGGCGACAGGTGGCTCGTGCCCGTGGCATCGCGATAGTCCTGGGCGAAGGCCAGCCAGACGTCGGCGTTGGCCCGCGCCAGCGGCGTGTCGGTCGGACCGGGGCAGATGGCATTGATACGGACACCCCGGGCGAGGAACGGATAGGCCTGGCGGGCGACGTAGCAGTTCATCACCTGTTTGCTGAAGCCGTAGTTGTCCGTGCCCTCGTGGGACTCGATCCACTTGTCGGCCGACTCGTAGTCCGAGGTGTCGAGGAACTCGAGCAGGGTCGGCATGTTGGCCTCCCAGCCCAGGCCGGCCACCGATGAGATCATGCAGACCGCCGCGCCCGGCGGGAGGGCGCCCGCGTCGAGCAACTGCTCGATGATGTGGCGGTGGGCGATGAAGTTGATCTTCATGATCCCCGGCGTCCCGTCGGCCACCCCGGCGGCGGAGAAGACGGCGTGGATGGGTGTGGGCATCTGACCGATGGCGCGGTCGATGGCCTCCCGGTCCCGCAAGTCCACCTGGATGGCGGCCGCTACCGGGAAGTCGACGGGTGCGTAGTCCATCACCGTCACTTCCCCGCCGAGGGCGGTCACCGTCTGGGCGGCCGCGGCGCCCATGCCGGTCGCGCCGCCGACCACCAGTACCCGCTTACCGTCGTACCGGAACGCTGCTAACCCACTCATGCTGTCCTCCCCCTTGGGGCTACGCCCCGTTTTTGTCTGGTTTCTCGCCCGTACTCAATGCCTCGGAACGTATCCGTGGCAGTAGGGCTCTGCAACTGCGGCGCCACGCTGCTGGCCGCGGGCGGCTAGGAGCTTGCCATCGCCTCGTAGCGGGCCCGCCACTCGTGCTTGGATCGGATGGTGGTGTCCACCTCGGGCGACCTGGCCCGGAGGGCCGCAACTGTGGCCTCGGCGCGCGGCACGTGCAGGAACGGATCCCACCCGAAGAATCGGCACGTGTTCTGCCAGGTGATCTTGTCGATCTCGGCGTCCGAGCAACCGGCCGCGGCCAACTCGGCGTGCACGAACTCCGGGGCGCCCGGGAAGATGGAGTCGGAGTGGGGATAGTCGCACTCCCACGCGATGATGTCGATGCCGATGTCGTTTCGCACTTTGAGGGCGGTCGGATCGGTCACGTAGCACGCCAGCGAGTGCTCGCGGAAGATGTCGCTGGGCAGCTTGGCCCCGAAGTCGTGTCCCAGCCAGCGCTGGTTGAGGTAATGCCGGTCGCAGCGGTTGAGGTAGAAGGGGATCCAGCCAATGCCGGCCTCCGACCAGGCCACCTTGAGCTCCGGGTAGCGGTGGAACGCCGGTCCCCACAGCAGGTCCTGGGCGGCCAGGGCCGAAACCTGCGTGGCCAGGATGATCAGGTTGTCGATGGGGGCGTCCGGTGAGGAATTGATCGCGGCGAAACCCTGCCCGATGTGCAGGCACATCACCACCTGCTCGTCCGAGGCGGCCTGGAAGAACGGACCCCAGTAGTCGAGGTTGTGGTAGCTCGGCAAGCCCTGGAGGTGGGGGAGCTCGGGCATGGTGATGGCGTGGCAGCCCTTTTTGGCGACCCGTCGGACCTCGTCGGCCAGGGCCTCGGGATCCCAGACCGGGGGTATCGCCAACGGGATGAAACGCCCGGGGTGCGAGGCCGCCCACTCGTCGATGTGCCAGTCGTTGTACGCCTGGGTCATGACCAGGGCCAGCGTCTTGTCTTCGGATCGTTGGAAGAAGCCTCCGCTGAAGCCCACGAAGGACGGGAAGCACATCGAGGCCAGGATGCCGTTGTGGTCCATGTCGTGGACCCGCTCGTCGACGTCGTAGGCGCCCGGTCGCATCTCGGCGTAGGTGGTGGGGTCCATGCCCCAGTCCTCCTTGGGCCAACCCACGACCGCGTTGAGGCTCCCGGACCCACTCTCGGTCCCCTGGAAGACCCAGCGCTCGATCCCCTGGTCGTTGACGACGCTGCGAGGAGCCTCATCCTTCCAGCGGTCGGGCACATGGTTGAGGAACATGTCCCTCGGTTCGATCACGTGGTCGTCGATGCTGACCAGGATCATGTCTTCGGCGTGCATTCTTCGGTCCCCCTTTTTTCTTTTTCAGCCGGTGTGGACCGGCAGTTGCTCCCAGCCCCGCACGGTCGTCGTGTGAGCCTGTACGGCGTTGTCCCAGTCGACCTCCCACTCGGGGAAGCGCTGCAGGACCTCGTCGAGCGCCACCCGGCCCTCGAGCCGGGCCAGGGCCGCGCCGAGGCAGAAGTGGATCCCGTACCCGAAGGTGAGGTGGTGGTCGATCTGCCGGTGGATGTCGAAGCTGTCCCCGTTGGGGAAATGGCGATCGTCGCGGTTCGCCGAGGCGGTGATCAGGCACAGGATGGCGCCTTCGGGGACCACCTGCCCGTGATGCTCGGCGTCTGCAGTGACGTAGCGGGCCTGGATGGGCGACGGGGACTCGAAGCGCAGGAGCTCCTCGATGGCGCCGGGGATCAGCGATCGATCCTCCACCAATTCCCGCCGCTGGTCCGGGTGCTCCGCGAGCACCTTGCCCGTCCACCCGATCAGGCGGGTGGTGGTCTCGTTGCCGGCCGCGGCCACCAAGCCGACGTAGGTGAGCACCTCCTGGCGGGTGAGCCGGCGGACGGTGCCCGTCTCGTCCTCGTATTCGGCGGTGAGCAAGGCGGTCATGAGGTCGTCGGAGGGGTGCTGGGCTCGCCAGTCGATGTACTCCTCGAAGTCCCCTCCGAAGTTGATCCCGTAGTCCTCGCTGCGGTCGGGCATGGTCCCGTCCACCATCTTGAAGCCCTCGTCGATGCGGTCGCGGATCGCTTCCTGGTCCTGTTCGGGAATCCCGAGGAGCATCCCGATCGTCCGCATCGGCATCTGGGCGCCGAGGTCCCGGACGAAATCGAATCCCCCGCTACCGACGAGAGGATCGAGGCTCCGGGCGCAGAACTCGCGGACCTTCGGCTCGATGGCGTTCATCCGCTTGGGGGTGAAGATCCGGCTCATCAGGCCGCGGTGGCGGTCGTGGGCGGGGGGGTCCTCGAACAGGATGTTCCCGGGCGGCATCTCGATGCCGCTGCGGATCAGCTCGAGGACCGACCCTTTGCCGGAGATGTAATTTTTCCAGTCCACCGACGCCCGCTCCACGTCGTCGAAACGGCTGAGCGCGTAGAAGTCGTACTTCTCGTTGTAATACAGCGGCGCCTCGTCGCGCAGCCGCTTCCAGACCGGGTATGGGTTGGTGTCGATGTCCCAGTCGTAGGGGTCGTAGTACACCTGATTTGGCGTCACGGTCACCTGTTCCTCCCCGGTGCGTCGCTCCGTCTAAAATAGCTGTCGATTTTCAAACGCGCAACCAGGGGGACCAACCCCACGGGGTTGCAGGGCGTCCGGTACCCTCGCATCCGTGCAGCCGAACGCCGCGGAAGCCGTGCCGATGAAGGCGTCACTCGCCATTGCCGCGGCCTTCCGAGCCCGCATCGCGAGAGGGGAGCTGCGCGCAGGTGAGCCGCTTCCCGTGGAGAGCGAGCTGATGGACGAGCTCGGGGTGTCGAAAGGGGTGGTCCGGGAGGCCTTGCGGATCCTCGAGACCGAGGGGCTGGTCGAGGTCCGCCGCGGCCTCGGCGGTGGCCCCCGGGTACGTCACCCTTCGATCTCGGAGGCCTCGAAGACGATCGGCGTGTACCTGCAGATCGGTGACGTGCACGTCACCGACGTGTGGGAGACGCGCGATCGGATGATCGGCAGCGCCGTCGAGCGCCTGGCGGCGGATCCAGGGGAGCGGGATCTCGAGGCCCTGGAGGTCAGCGTCGGCTCCCTGGCGGCGACCGTCGGCGACTTCGACGCCTACTACGTGCAGCTGCTCGACGTGGGCGAGAAGGCCGTGCTGGCGGCGGGCAGCTTGACCGAGCACGTGATCGTGGTGTCCCTCCGGCACATCATCGCCGTCGAGCTGGAGGCCGCCACCCGCGCCGTCGTCGACATCGAGCAAGCGGTGGCCGCGGAGGACACGGTGACCCGGGCCTGGTCCGACGCCCTCCGCCACATCCGGGGCCGGCGACCCCGGGCCGCCCGACGGGCCTACCAGGTCCAAGCGGATCTGATCCGTACCGGGCTCTGGGACCAGATGAAGGACGCTACCGTCGGCGACGTCATGACCGCCCCAGGAGACTGAGAGGTTCGTGGACTTCAGCTTGCGCTACGACATGCGGGCGCCAGTGTTCGCTGCTCCCCAGGCGGACCTCTACGGTGCCTGCCTGGATCAATGCGAGTGGGCCGACGAGCTGGGTTTCGACTCCGTCGGCATCCTGGAGCACCACGGCTCCGAGGACGGCTACAACCCGGCGCCCTTCGTGCTGGCCGCAGCCATCGCGGCCCGGACCAAGCAGATCCGGATCCGGCTCACCGCCCTGATCCTGCCGCTGCACGATCCCATCCGGGTCGCCGAGGACGCCGCGGTCGTGGACCAGATCAGCCGGGGCCGGCTGGAGCTCCTGGTGGGCGCCGGCTACGTGGGTCACGAGTTCGCCATGTTCGACAAGGACCCCGGCCAGCGGGTCCGCCTGCAATCCGATGGGATAGAGGTACTCAAACAGGCGTGGACCGGGGAGCCGTTCGAATACCGGGGGAGTTCGGTGCGCGTCACGCCGCGGCCCTTTCGCCGGCCGCGACCCCCGATCGTCCTGGGCGGCTCCTCTGCCGGTGCGGCGCGACGGGCGGCCCGGATCGCGGACGGATTCGAGGCCACCATGCCCGAGTTCGACGAGGTGTACCGCGAGGAGTGCGAGCGCTTGGGCCTGCCACCGCCTCCTCCGCGCCGGCCCGGCTTGCCGGCCATGTTCGTGCACCTCGCCGAGGATCCGGAGGCCGCCTGGGCCCGGATCGCCCCGCACGCCCTGCACGAGACCAACTCCTACGGCGACTGGTTGGCGGAGGCCGGTACGCCCGCCCCGTACGGCCGGGTGGCGGACGCCGACGCCTTGCGGGCGTCGGGCCTCTATCTGATCCTCACCCCTCAGGAGCTCCTCGACCGGGCGCTGGCCCTGGGGCCGACCGGCGTCTTGCACTTCCATCCCCTCATGGGCGGCCTGGATCCGGACCTGGCCTGGTCGAGCCTCGCCCTGTTCGAAAAGCGCGTCCTGCCCGGGCTCCGGGACGCCGGGCTGGTCTGAGATGGATCTCGGAGTCAGCGGCCGCCGCTATCTCATCGTCGGTGGCACGGCGGGGATGGGCTTGGCCGCGGCCCGGGTCCTGGCGGCTGACGGCGCCCGGGTGGCCGTGGCCGGCCGGGATGCCAAGCGGGCTGACGCGGCGGTGGAACAGATCGGCGGTCCCTTCACCACCGCGGTGGTCGGAGACGTCAGCCAAGAAGGAGAGGCCGAACGTGTGGTCGCCGCCGCCGCAGAGACGCTGGGCGGGCTCGACGGGATCGCGGTGACCACCGGCACGAGTCGGGCCGCCCACAGCTTCCTCGACGGGGCCAGCGACGCGTTGTGGGCGGAGAGCTTCGACGACGTGCTGATGGGGACGGTGCGAGCGGTCCGGGCGGCGCTGCCGCGCCTGGTCGACGGAGGCGGGGGGACGATCGTGACCACCGCGGCATACTCGATCCACGCCTACCATCCGGCCCGGCTGCCGTACGTCGTCATGAAGAGCGGGGTTGCGGCGTTCACCAAGACCATTGCCAAGGAGTACGGCCCGAGCGGGGTGCGGGCCAATTGCGTGTGTCCAGGGGCGATCGAGACGGAGGGCCTCGCCGCCATGCGGCACCAAATCGCCGCGGCCCGCCAGGTAGCACCGGATGGCGTCCTCGAACAGGTCATGGTCGAGGAATGGCACATGCAGGTCGCGCTGGGTCGACCGGGCCGGCCCGACGAGGTCGGCGAACTGTTCGCCTTTCTCCTGTCGGCCCGGGCCGGTTACCTGACCGGGGCCGTGATCAACATCGACGGCGGCACGGATTTTTGAGCGAGTCGGACTTTTGAGCGAGTCGGACTTTTGAGCCGGCCACCCCGCCGATCTCAGGTGACGGCGCCGGCGATTTTCAAGTCCAGGATGCGGTCCTGGTCGTAGCCGAGTTCGGCGAGGATGTCGTCGGTGTGCTCGGCAAACTGCGGACCTCGGCTGATGTCCGGCGGCGTGTTGTCGAACTGCACCGGGTTGGCTACCAGCTCTCGGTCGTTGCCTTCGGCGTCGCGCACGGTGCGGATGTAACCGTTGGCCCGTAGCTGCGGATCATGTCCCACCTCGAGGGGATCCTGGACCGGCGCCCACTGGCCTTCCATGCTCTGCAGCTTGTCGATCCAGTAGGCGTAGGTGTGCTCGACGAAGACCTTGGCGATGATCTCCGCCGCCGCGGCCGTGTTCTCGGAGTTCATCAGCGCCTCGGCGGTGGCAAATCTCGTGTCGGAGATCAAGTCCGGCCGGTCGATGTGGGTGCAGAAGTCGGCCCAGTAGCGGCCCGCCTGCAGCATGGTGAGGTTGATCCACCGACCGTCGGAGGTCCGGTAGTTGGCCACCAACGGGTTGAACGTGGCCGTGTTGGCGGTGAGCGGCATCGTCGGTGGGGCCGTGCCGGTCAACAGGGCGTTGTTGACGGACAACCCCATCGCCCACGCCCCGACCGAGAGCAGGGACACATCCACCTCTGACGGTTCGCCGGTGCGTTCGCGGGCGAAGAGGGCCGCGGCGATCCCGCCGGCGATCGTCATACCGCCCATCGAGTCGCCGTAGGCGCCGGCCGGCATGCCGATGACGCGGGGGAATCCGGCGGGGTCGCACCCGCGGCGCTGCCCGCCCGGGACCAGAAGGCGCTGGAGTCGTAACCCCCGTTGGTGCGTTCCGGTCCGTGATTGCCGAAGGCGGACCCCCGGACGTAGATGATGTTGGGGTTGACCGCCCGCAGGTGCTCCACGTCGATCTGCAACTTCTGGCGAGCGTCCGGCAGGAAGTTGACCAGGAACACATCGCTGAGGCGGGCCAGCTCGTACAGCACTTCCCGTCCGTCGGGACGGTCGAGGGCCAATCCGATGCTGCGCTTGCCCCGGTTGGGGTGCTCCATCAGCGGTTGGAAGCTGCCCGCCGCCACCCCCCCGGTGCCGATCTGCAGGCCCCGCTGGGCGTCGCCTCGCTCGGCGTGCTCGACCTTGACGACGTCGGCTCCCCAGTCCGCCAACACCGCGCCTGCGCTCGGCGTGAACGTGAACTGGGCCACCTCGAGTATCCGTACGCCCAGCATCGGCGATTGCGCCACCACACTCCCCCTTGCTGCAGGAAGTCGTGATCTTCCTGCTCATTTGTCTCGGTGCCGCTAAATAGTAGGCGATTCTCGGCGGCCCCCTTGACTTCACCCCCGGCCGCCTGCCAGATTTGCTCTTCGTCCAGATGGGTCGACGTTCGGGCCTCACCGGTCAACGGGGGATTTGGACGCTACGATCCGACGTCCTCGCGGACGACAAGGGGGACCGGTGATGGGCGACCTGACCATGAAAGATGCCATTCGACCCTTGCCGGTCGTCGACGACGAGAACCGGCCGTTCTGGGAGGCCGGGCGCGACGGCACGCTGGCGTTGGCCGCGTGTCAGGCGTGCGGGGCCTTGCTGCACCCCGCGCCCCCGATCTGTCGCTATTGCCGGTCGACCGACATCCGCTGGCGGACCGTGTCCGGCCGGGGTGTGGTCGTCGGCGTCACGGTCAATCAGCAGCAGTGGGACGCCCGATTCCCGCCCCCGTACCTCATCGCCACCGTGGCCGTGGACGAAGACCCCCGCGTCCGGTTGCTCACCAACCTGGTCGATGTCGAACCCGACGCCGCCCATGTCGGTATGCGAGTCGTCGCCCGCTTCGAGCACCACGAGGACGTGTGGGTCCCGCTGTTCGTGCCGAGCGGCGAGCCCGACGCCGAGCTCCCCTCGGACGAAACCCCTCCCGAGGACCACCGCCGCTGGGTCCGGCCGCCGGTGCGCGCCGACCGCTTCGAGGAGCGGGTGGCGATCACCGGCATCGGGATGTCGGATATCGGCCGCCGCCTGATGCGGCCGCCGCTCTCCTTGACCGTGGAGGCGGTCCTGGCCGCGGTGGCCGACGCCGGGCTCACCCTGGCCGACATCGACGGGCTGTCGACCTATCCCGGCATGTCACCTGCCGGCGGTTTCAGCGAGGGTGGCGTGAGCGCGCTCGAGGATGCCCTCGGACTGCGGCCTACTTGGTACAACGGGGGACCGGAGACCTTCGGGCCGGGCGGATCGGTCATCGCCGCCATGGTGGCGGTGGCGGCCGGGCTCGCCCGCCACGTCGTCTGCTTCCGCACGGTCTGGCAGGCGACGTTCGCGGCCCAGCAACGCGCCGCCAACCCGCAGGGCCCCAACCCGTACGGCATGGCCGGCACCGCGTCGCGTGTGCCCGGCTACAGCGGTCCCTACGGCCTGGGCTCGGCCGCGAACAATCTGGCCATGTACGCCTCCCACCACTTCAAGCGATACGGCACCACCCGCGAGATCCTCGGCTGGATCGCCCTCAACCAACGAGCCAACGCCGCATTGAACCCAAAGGCGATCTACCGCGATCCGATGACGATGGACGACTATCTGTCCGCCCGCATGATCAGCACCCCGTTCGGCCTGTATGACTGCGACGTCCCGGCCGACGCGTCGATCGCCGTGATCGTCTCCGACCGGGGTGCGGTGGGCGACCTGGCGAAGCCGGCGGTCCTGGTCGAGGCGGTCGGCACCCAGATGACCGAGCGGGTCGTCTGGGACCAGTCGACCATGACCCACGAGCCGCAGGTCCTCGGGCCTTCGGCCCACCTGTGGTCACGCACCTCCCTCGGGCCGGAGGACGTCGACGTCGCCCTGTTGTACGACGGTTTCACCTTCAACTGCCTGTCGTGGATCGAGGGGCTCGGCTTCTGCAAGATCGGAGAGGCCAAGGACTTCCTCGAAGGGGGGCGCAACATCGCGCTCCAGGGTGGCGTGGTGGCCCTCAATCCCCACGGCGGGCAGCTGTCCGCCGGTCGCACCCACGGCATGGGCCTGGTCCACGAAGCGGTGGTGCAGCTCCGGGGCGAAGGGGGCGCCCGCCAGGTCAACGACGCCCAGATTGCCGTCGTCAGCAGCGGCGGGCTCACCCCGGCCGGCGCCATGCTGTTGCGGAAGGCCTGAACCCCTCCGATCAGGACCGGGTGAGCCGATACACTGCCCGGTCCGTGACGCTGGCGACCATCCTCGACGTCGCCGCGATCGACGACGACCGGTGGCGGGCCTGGACGCCGCCTGGGTCGCGCCGCACCGACATCTTCGGCGGGCAGGTCGCCGCCCAGGCCCTGCGGGCGGCCACTCTCACCGTGGCGCCCGAACATCTGCCCAACTCCGTGCACTGCTACTTCCTGCGGCGCGGGAACCCGCAGCAGCCGCTGGACATCAGCGTCGAGCGGGTCCGGGGCGGGCGCACCTACTCGAGCCGTCGCATCGACGTCCGCCAGGACGACCGGACGATCTTCGCCATGCTCGCCTCCTTTCACGCCGAAGAGCCCAGCCGTGAGTTCGATCACGCCATGCCCGCCGGGATCCCGGACCCCGACCAGTTGCCGGCCGTGCCGGGCCAGGTGATGTGGGAGCCATCGCTCGACGTGCGCTTCGTGCCGGTCGAGTCGCCGGCCATCCGTTGGTGGGGCCGGGTGATCGGACCGTTCCCGGCTGACCTGGCCATGCACTTCTGCGCGCTGTTGTACGCGTCTGATCTCGGCGCCGGCGGGGCGGCCCTGGCGGCGGTGGGCTACGGCGCCGGTTTCGGTCCGGCCCTGGATGCCGAGGGCCAACCGCTCGGGAACTTCGGCAGTCTGGACCACGCCCTGTGGTTTCACCGGACGCCCGCAGTCGACGGGTGGTTCTTCTGCGACGTCCGGCCCTTGACGGTTCGCGATTCGCGCGGGCTGGTGCTCGGCACCATCTTCGATCGGGACGGGCGGCATCTGGCCACGTTCACCCAGGAGATGTTTCTCAAGGTGGACGAAGGAACGTAGGTCCGGCCGGTCTGCCCGGCCACAACGTTCCCTCCCGGGAACTTACCCGTGATAGGTCCGCCGCGGCCCGGTCGACGGGTGTACGTTCCGTTCGCAGAGACGGTTACGCCGTTGGCTCGAGGGGCATGCGGTGTTCGTGACCGGTACTGCGGTTTCTCAGAAAGGAGATTGATGTGGGCGTCTACCTCTTATTGAGCACCCTGACAACCCATGGGCGAGAAACACTTCATGCCAACCCGGAGCGCATCGACGGGGTCAACACCGAGATGGAGCGATTCGGTTGCCGGGTCCTCGCTCAGTACGCCTTGCTCGGCCAGTACGACTTCGTGACGTTGATCGAAGCTGCCGACAATGAGACCGTCGCTCATCTGGCGATCGATCTCGGCTCCCGCGGTACGGTCAGCATCCAATCGTTTCCTGCCATCAGCATCGACTCGCTGGAAGCCAATCTCAAAAGCCGGCAGCAGTTGGCAGCCGGTCCGGTGACCGCGGGGACGCACGACGCCACCTCGGACTTGCACGAACGCGTCTAAAGGCGTCCCGAGCGGCCTAACAGTTCGATAACCTAACCATGTGGAGCTCGAACCAAGTGGGGCCGGTCCTGAGGTCATAGAGCCGCAAGTCGCCTGCGGGCGCATTGCGGCGCGCCTGGCCCGCCAGGTAGAGGTGGGGTTGGCGAAGGTCGACCTGTCGCTGCCCCAATACCGGATTATGACGTTCCTCGACGACGGCGCCTCAGTGGCATCGAAGCTGGCCGATCATCTGGCCGTCAGCCGCCCGAGCGTTACTGCCGTGGTGGACGGCCTCGTGGCCCGGGGCCTGGTGGAGCGGCGCCACGACGACGACGACCGCCGCCGGGTCGGCCACACCCTCACCCCAGCCGGGCGGCAGCTGCTCGAGGCGGCTGATCGCAGCGTCGACAGCCGCCTGCGGGAGATCGCCGGACACCTCGACGACGAGGCCCAGGTGGGCGAGTTGCTGCACAGCCTCGACGGTTGGCGGCGGGCCCTCGACAGTTTCCGCGCCGCCCGCCGAGGTCCGACGTCATGAGCCCATCACTATGAGCCCATCACTATGAGCATCGTCACCCCGGCCCGGCGCCGCCCGGCTCGCCCGGCCGGCGACGGGGGATCCCCCTGGGAGCCGGCGCCCCCCGAGTCGTACTACGACCCGCCGCAGCGCACCATCGATCCGGACCGCTCCAAGACCTGGCTCCGTCGTGCCCTGCCCCTGGTGCTCGCCCACAAGGGCATGTTCATCACCTCCCTGGTGATGTCATTCGTGGGGCTGGTCCTGCAGGTGGAGATACCGCAGCTGCTCGGCTCCGATGCCCTCGACCAGTCGATCGTGCCGTTCGTCCGGCAGTCCACCCTGCCCGCCGCCAGCCGGCTGCCGGCTGCCCACTTCGAGCACATCCTCTACCACTACGTCGACATCGTCCTGGTGCTGGCCGTGGTGGCCGGAATCTGCGGCTACATCGCCCGGCTGTTGCTCATGAAGACCGCCTACCAGATCGAGTTCGACCTGCGGAACATCATCTACACCCACTTGAGCCGCATGTCGTTTGGCTTCTACGACCGGGTGCAGTCCGGTCAGCTCATCTCCCGGGCCAACTCCGACATCCGCTCGGTCCAGATGTACCTGACCTTCGGTCCGTCGATCGTGGTGCAGTGCCTGGTGGCGGTGGTGGCCTTCGGCTACATGCTCTCGATCAACGTCCTGTTGGCGCTGGTGGCCATGGTCTCCATGCCGTTCATCTACGTGGCCAGCGTCCGCATGCGCAACGTGTTGTTCCCGGTCTCCTGGCTCATCCAGGCCCGCCTGGCGGATGTGGCGACCATCGTGGACGAGAACATCAACGGGGTGCGCATCGTCAAGTCGTTCGCGGCCGAAGGCCAGCAACTCAACACCCTGGCCCGGGCCGCGGCCCGCCTCCGGTGGGCCTACGTCAAGGACGCCGACATTCGCGCCCGGTTCACGCCGTTGGTGCAGAACCTGTCCCAGGCCGGGCTGGTGCTCGTCATCCTGTTCGGTGGCTACCTGGTCGTCCACGACCACCTGCAGGTAGGGACCATCCTCACCTTCAGCTTCTGGATCGTCATGCTGCAAGCCCCGTTCCAGATGCTGGGGATGCTGATCATGCTGGGGCAACGGGCCTCGGCTTCGGCGAAGCGCATCTACGAGATCCTGGACGAGCAGCCGACCGTGGTCGACCGGCCCGGGGCTGTCGACCTGGTCGATTGTCGCGGCGACGTCCGCTTCGACGACGTCCGCTTCTCCTATCAACCCGACGGGCCGGCGGTGCTGGACGGTTTCGACCTGCACCTGTCGCCCGGCGAGACGGTTGCCCTGGTCGGGCGGACCGGCGCCGGTAAGTCCACCGTGGCCCGGCTGCTGGACCGGTTCTACGACGTGACGGAGGGGTCGGTACGCATCGACGACCACGATGTCCGTGACGTCACCCTGGCGAGCCTGCGGGCCCGCGTCGGGATCGTCCTCGACGAGCCCTTCCTTTTTTCCATGTCGGTGCGCGACAACATCGCCTACGGCCGGCCCGACGCGGACCTGGCGGACATCGAGGCCGCGGCCGAGGCGGCGGGCGCCGACGAGTTCATCCGGGATCTCGCCGACGGGTACGACACCGTGGTCGGTGAACGGGGGTACACGCTATCCGGGGGGCAGCGGCAGCGGGTGGCCATCGCCCGCACGCTTCTGGTCAATCCGCCGATCCTGGTGCTGGACGACGCCACCAGTGCCATCGACGTCCAGATCGAACAGTCGATCCACCGCAACCTGGAGGCGCTCATGGTGGGGCGCACCACGTTGATCGTGGCCCATCGGTTGTCGACGATCAGCCTGGCGGACCGGGTGGTGTTGATGGACGGCGGGCGGATCGTGGCGGACGGCACCCACCAGGAGCTGATCCAGCAAGTCCCCCTGTACTCGGAGGTGTTGGCCCAGGCGGAGGAGTTCGAAACCGGCAACGCCGACGAGAGGGGAGGGGTCTGATGGCCATGGGTGCGATGGGCGGGGCTTTCGCTGGCGGCCCGCGCAGCGCGGCCAATCCGGGCGGTGGCCTGCCCTTCGCCGGTGTCCCGTCGGAAATGCAGACCGGCGTCGACCTCCTGCTCGCCGAGGAGCCCGAGCACGGCGACCCCAATCTCCAATTCACCTACCGGGCGAGCACCAGCGAGCAAGAGAAGGTCAACCTCCGGTCGCTCGTCTTCCGCCACTGGCAGCTGGGCCTCCTGGCGGTGCTGTTCGTGGTGGTGGTCAGCCTCGCCAACCAGGTCGGCCCCAAGCTCATCAGCTACGCGATCGACCACGGGATGGTCCATCGCGACATGACCGTCGTCACGGTGGTGGCGCTGCTCTACCTGGCCGCCATCGCGGTCACGGCCTTGTCGCAGCGGGCGATGGTCCAGGTGACCGGCCGGCTGGCGGCCTGGGTCATGAACGACCTACGCGTGGCGGTGTTCACCCACCTCCAGCGGGTCGGCCTCGACTTCTACACCGACGAGAAGGCCGGCGTCATCATGACCCGGATGACGAGCGACATCGAAAACCTGCAGCAGTTGCTCCAGGACGGCCTGGCCCAGTTCACCGTGCAGGGCCTCACCATGGTGGTGATCGCCGCCATCCTGTTCGCCACCAACGTCTGGCTGGCGCTGATCACCGTCCTCCTCGTCGTGCCGCTGCTGACGGTCGGATCCCTCTGGTTTCAGCGGGCATCGGAGCGCGGCTACGACCGGGTTCGCGACGGGATCGCCAACGTCCTGTCCGACCTGTCGGAGAGCCTGCACGGGGTGCGCGTCGTCACTGCCCACAACCGCCAGGTCCGCAACGTGGTCCACCATCGCAACGTGGTCGGAAAGTACCGCGACGCCAACAACTACACCGCCCAGATCAACGCGGTGTACGGCCCCGGCACCCAGATGCTCGGCTATCTGGCCCAGGCCGCCATTCTGGCCATCGGGGGGAGCATGGTCCTCCACGGGTCTTTGACCGTCGGCGGCCTGACTGCCTTCTTCCTGTACGTGAACCGCTTCATGATGCCGATCCAGTTGCTGGTGCAGCAGTACAACACGTACCAGCAGGGGCAGGCTTCCATGGTGAAATTGCGCACCCTGTTCGCGGTGGAGCCCAACGTGCCGGAGAAGCCCGGCGCCGAGGATCTTCCCCCCATCGACGGCGAGATCGTCTTCGACCGGGTCAGCTTCGGCTACGACCCGGCCGTACCGGTGATCCGTGACATCGATCTACGAGTCCGGGCGGGCGAGACGGTCGCTTTCGTCGGGCCGACCGGCGCGGGCAAGTCGACCATGGCCAAGCTGGTGACCCGCTTCTACGACCCGACGGCCGGGCGGATCCTCATCGACGGTCACGACCTGCGCGACGTGACCGTTGGCTCGCTGCGGCGGCAACTCGGCGTGGTCCCGCAGGAGCCGTTTCTGTTCGCGGGGACGGTGCGGGACAACATCGCCTTCGTCCGTCCCGACGCCACCGACGACGAGGTCTGGGAGGCCGTGCGCGCCGTCGGGCTGGTCGAGGTGGTCGAGCGCATGGGCCAGGGCATCGACACCGAGGTTCACGAGCGCGGCCAGTCGCTGTCGTCGGGGGAGCGGCAGCTGATCGCCCTGGCCCGGGCGTTCATGGCCCGGCCCCGGGTCCTCGTCCTCGACGAGGCGACGTCCAATCTCGACCTGCAGTCAGAGACCAAGATCGAGGCTGCCCTCGACGTCCTCCTCCAGGGCCGGTCGGCGATCCTCATCGCCCACCGCTTGAGCACGGCCATGCGGGCCGATCGCATCGTGGTGATCGACGAAGGCCTGGTGGTGGAAAGCGGGACCCACGACGAACTGGTGCGTCTGGACGGCCGCTACGCGGAGATGTACCGCACCTGGACGAGTCACGTCCAGGGCCGCGTCGCCTGAACCGGTCAGGAGAAGACGAAGGTGTCGATGGCCCGGGCCAGCTCGACGGGCATGTCGCCCTGGATGCTATGGCCGGCGTTCTCGAAGTGGACGACCTTGGCCGCCGGTAGCCGCCGGATCAGTTCGGCCTCGTCGTCGTCGCCTACCACCGACTGGGGCAGCATCCCCCGGGCGAGCAGCACCGGCACCCGGATGTTGCTGACCGTGTCCCACAGGTCGCCGAACATCGGGACGTCAGCCGGAAGCTCCGCCGCGGCCTGACCGGACCCGTCCCCCGGCGAGGTGGCTCCCAGTCCCTCCCGCCACCGGGCCCAGCGCCACACCCAGGTCCCGTCCTCCCGCTGCACCGCGTTGTGGAGGATGCCCCGCCGCAACGACGAGGCGGTGCGCGTCGGATTGAACTGGACCGTTCGCTCCAGCAGCTCGTCGAAGCTCGGGAAGCTGGGGGGTCCGTTGACGAAGTCCGTGATCTGCTTGGCTTTGGCCGGGCTCACCCCAGGGGTGACGTCGACGAGCACCACGTGGCGAACCAGTTGGGGCGCCACCCCGGTCAGGGCGATGGTGGTGAGCCCGCCCAGCGACATGCCGACCACCCCCTGGGCGTTCGGCGCCAGGGCCCGGATGGCGACCGCGACGTCCTCCGGCGTTTCCCTCCGCGCTGAGCTGGCGGCCCGGCCGGTCGCCCGGGCCGTCGGAGTGGCCATGGCCCGGGAGGTCAATGGCGACCAGCGGACGACCCAGGGCCATGGCGACCGTGTCCCAGGTGTGGGCGTTCTGCGAGCCGCCGTGCAGGAGGGCCAGCTCCGGCTCGCCCGACCCCCACACCAACGCGCTGAGCTGCCGCCCCCCGTCGATGTCGACGAACGCCCGGCTGACCGTCGGCGGTCCGCCGTAGGGCAGCCCGTACTCGGCTGCGTTCTCGTGGAAGAGGCCGAACTCGTCGTACTCGATGCGTTCCACCATGCTCGGACCCTATCGACAGGCAGTGGGGGGCACAAAGTAGTGTCCACCACGTTCTCACCATGGCAGAGGAGGGCAAAGCCTGTGGGGCGCTTCAATGCGGCGGTGCTAACCGAGGACGAGGAGACCCTGCGCACGCAGGTTCGGGACTTCCTGGCCGAGGAGCTACCCCGGGGCAGCTACCGGCCCGGCCTGGGGATGAATGCCGACCATTCGCCCGAATTCTCCCGGAAGCTGGCCCGGAAGGGCTGGGTCGGTATGGCCATCCCGCCCCGGTACGGTGGCCACGGCCACAGCGCGGTGGACCGCTTTATCGTCGTCGAGGAAATGTTGGCGGCTGGGGCGCCGGTGGGTGCCCACTGGGTGGCGGACCGCCAGACCGCTCCGACCCTCCTGACCTTCGGCACCGACGCCCAGAAGGAGCGGTTCCTGCCTGCCATCGCCGCCGGCGAGTGTTATTTCTCCATCGGGATGTCCGAGCCCGACGCCGGTTCGGATTTGGCGTCCGTCCGCACCATGGCCACACCGGTGCCGGGAGGATGGTTGCTGGCCGGCACCAAGATCTGGACCAGCGCCGCCCACCTCAACCATTTCTTCGTGGTCCTGTGCCGGACCAGCCCCCTCGGGGAGGACCGTCATCACGGGCTGTCCCAGTTGATCGTGGACCTGTCCGCCCCGGGGATCAAGATCAATCCGATCCCGTTCCTCGACGGCAGCCACCATTTCAACGAGGTGGTGCTCGACGACGCCTTCGTCCCCGACGACCTGGTGCTGGGTGAGGTCGGCATGGGCTGGCAGCAGGTCACCTCCGAGTTGTCCTTCGAGCGCTCCGGCCCCGATCGCTTCTTGTCGTCCTGGCAGCTCCTCGAAACCTACCTGGCCGAGCGCGGCGAGGAGGCGGGCCACGCGGCCGAGGCCGTCGGGCGGTTGGTCGCCCGCTTCTGGACCATCCGCCAGCTGTCGTTGTCCGTGGCGCGGGCGCTGCAAGAGCGGCGGTCCCCTGCCGTCGAAGCCGCCATTGTCAAGGATCTCGGCACGACCTTCGAGCAGGAGGTGGTCGCGGTCCTCCAGTCCCTGATCGAAGACGACCCGGACCCGGACTCCTCGTCGCTGTTCGAGTCGCTGCTGGCCCAAGCGGTCGTCGTCTCGCCCTCGTACACCATTCGGGGCGGCACCACCGAGGTGTTGCGGTCGGTGGCGGCGCGCGGCCTGCAGGGTCGGCGATGAGCGCCTCACACCCCGACGGCGGGCTACTGGACGAGACGCTGACGCGGCTTTTCACCGAGCGCTGCGGCCCCGGTGCCCGCCAGGCGGCCGAGGCCGAAGGCTGGGCCGGCGAGTGCTGGGACGCCCTCGACGCCGCCGGCCTCCTGTGGGTGGGAATTCCCGAGACCGCGGGTGGTGCCGGCGGCGACCTCGGCGACGCCTGCACCCTGGTGCGCGCCGCCGGCCGCCACGCCGTGCCCCTGCCGCTCGCCGAAGGCCCGCTGCTCGCGGGTTGGCTGCTGGCCGCCGCCGGTCTCCGGCTTCCGGCCGGACCGGTCACCGTCGCGGTGCCGAGGGCCGACGACGCCCTGGCGGTCGATGACGACCGGGTGACCGGACGGCTCAGTCGGGTGCCGTGGGGGGCCCGGTCGGCCGGCGTGGTGGCGTTGGCGCAGTCGCCCGACGGCCTGCGGGTCGTCCGGCTCGACCCGCAGGCTGCGGAGGTGATCGCCGGGCACAACGTGGCCGGTGAGCCCCGCGACGCCCTCGTCTGGGAGGGAGTGCGCCTGGCCCCGGACCAGGTCGGCGAGGTATCCTCCGACCTGACCGCCGAGTTCGCCGTTCGGGGCGCCTTGTCGCGGGCGCTCCTCCTGGCCGGGGCCATGGAGTCGGTCGTCGCCATGACCGTCGACTACGCCGCCCAGCGCCAGCAGTTCGGCCGACCTATCGCGTCGTTTCAAGCCGTGGCCCAACGACTCGTCCGGCTGAGCGCGGAGGCCGAAGCCGGAATGCTGGCCGCCGAAGTGGCGGCCCGGCGGTTCGCGCAGGTTGGCATGGGGGCGGCGTTCGAAGTCGGGGTGGCGAAGGCCAGCGCGGCTCGGGCGGCTTCCGAGGTCGCGGCCCACGCCCATCAGGTGCACGGGGCCATCGGCATGACCCAGGAGTACCCCCTGCATCACTTCACCCGGCGGCTCTTGAGCTGGCGCCAGGAGTGGGGGTCAGAGCGCCATTGGGCTCGGGAGGTGGGCGAGCGGGTGGTGGCGGCCGGTCCGGATGCGCTGTGGCCCCGCGTCGCCACCGGGCTGGTGGCCACCCCATGAGCGCCGGCGGCGCCGACGTCGACGACCTGACCGCCTTGCTGTCGCCCCGCAGCATCGCCCTCATCGGCGCGTCGGCCGATCCGGCTCGGCTGTCGGGTCGGCCCCTGCCGATCCTGCTGCAGCACCACTATTCGGGTCGGATCTACCCGGTCAATCCCGGGCACTCGATGATCTGCGGCCTTCCCGCCTACCCGACCATCGGCGACGTTCCCGGTCCGGTCGACGTCGCCGCGGTGACCGTACGAGCGGCGCTCGTGCCCGACGTCATACGACAATGCGCCGCGGCGGGGGTTCGCACCGCGGCGATCTTCAGCTCCGGGTTCGCCGAGGAGGGCAAGGACGGGCGCCGGGCCGAGGAAGAGCTCGCCGCCACGGCGCGGGGCTCGGGCATGCGGCTGCTCGGGCCGAACGCCGAGGGCTTCTTCAACGTCACTCGCGGCATCCCGCTGTCCTTCAGCCCCACGGTCGACTACGAGCGGGGCCTGACCCGCCTGGTGCCCGGCAACGTGGCCGTCGTCTCGCAGAGCGGCGGTCTGGGCTTCGCCTTGTTCAACTGGGGTCAGGCCGTCGGCATGGGATCGAGCCACGTCGTGAGCACCGGCAACGAGGCGGACCTCGGCACCCTCGAGATCGCCGCCCACCTGCTCGAGGATCCGTCTACCGACGTGGTCGCCCTGCTCGTCGAGGGCTTTGGCGACGACGAGCGGCTGGAACCCGTCGCCCGCCGGGCGGCGCAGTTGGGGAAGGCGCTGGTGGTGGCCAAGCTCGGGCGTTCCACCGCGGGTCGCGAGGCTGCCGCGGCGCACACCGCCCACCAGGCCGGGGACGACGACGAGTACCAGCAGACCTTCGGTCGCCTCGGCGTGATCCGCGTCGACGACCAAGAGGACCTCCTCGACGCCTGCTTTGCCCTCTCGCGCCGCCGTGCCGCGGCCGGCCCCCGCGTCGGGATCCTGACCACTTCCGGCGGGGCGGGCGTCTGGCTGGCCGACGCCTGCGAAGCCGCGGGGCTGACCGTGCCCCCACTCGACGACGCCCTGCAAGCCGAGCTGCGGCCGCTGATGCCGAGTTACGGCTCGCCGCGCAATCCGGTCGACGTGACCGCCGAGGTGGTAAACCGGGCCGGGGTGACACGACCCCTGGAGCTGCTCGTCTCGTCACCCCAGATCGACGCGGTAGTGCTGGTGTCCTCGCTGGCGGGACCGCACATCCTCGAGCGCGAGGAGGCCGGCATCCGCGCCGTCCTCGACCGCACCGCCAAACCGGTGGTGGTGTACTCCTACACCCACATCGGCGAGGCCAGCGTGGAAGCCCTGGCCCGGCTGGGGCTGGCCTGGTACCCGAGCCCGACCCGAGCCGCCCGGGCCGTGCACACCCTGATGGGAGCCGCCCGGCGTGACTGACGAATCCTCGCTGCACTTCTCCATCCAGCTACCCGGCGCCCCCGACCTGAAGGGTTGGGTTGACAAGGTCCGGCGGGCCGAGGACAGCGGCTTCTACTCGGTCTCGGTCCCTGACCATCTCGGTCCGAGCCTGCCCCAGCTGGCTCCGCTGGTGGCGCTGGCCGCCGCGGCCCCGGTGACGTCGTCGATCCGTTTGGCGGTCACGGTCCTCGACAACGACTTCCGGCACCCCGTGATGGTGGCCAAGGAGATCGCCACCCTCGACGTGCTCTCGGGCGGGCGGGCGGACCTGGGACTGGGAGCCGGCTGGCTGGAGGAGGACTACACCAAGACCGGGGTCGCGGTGTGGGACCCGCCAGCCGTTCGGGTGGCCCGACTGATCGAGTCGGTCCAGCTGACGAAACTGCTCCTCGGTGGCGAGGCGGTCACCTTCGACGGCGAGCACTACCACGTCCACGACTTCCGCTCCTACCCGCAACCCGTGCAGTCACCCGTGCCTCTGATCATCGGGGGGCGGGGCCAACGCATGCTGGGCCTGGCGGCAAGAGAAGCCCAGATCGTCAGCATCCTGCCGGCCGCGGGACCGGGCGGCGACACCCGAGCCGGGTTCGAGCAGCAGCTGGAGTGGATCCGGGCGGCGGGAGGGCTGGGGCGCCAGGATCTCATGGTCGGGGTGCGGATCCCGTTCGGTGAGATCACCGGGCCCGGTGCCCCGAGCCAGGCGGCTGTCGAACGATTCGCTCGCCAACGGGGCTTGTCGGTCGAGGAGGTGCACCAGTCTCCCTTCTGCCTGGTCGGCGACCTGAGCGCAGTCGGGGACCAACTGCGGGAGCTGCACGAGCAGTCCGGGATGTCGTATTTCACCCTCAGCGAGGACCTGGGCTGGGCCCTGGCCCCGTTGGTCGCCGAGCTGGTCAGCTGATGGAGGATCTGACCGGAACCGCGGCGCTGGTCACCGGCGGGGGCAGCGGCATCGGTCGGGGCACGGTGCTGGCTCTGGCGGCCGCGGGGAGCCATGTCGCGGTGGCGGATATCGACGCCGAGCGGGCGCGGCAGGTGGCCCAGGAGGCCACGCAGCTCGGGCCGGCCTGCGTGGCACTGAAGCTCGACGTCAATCGTCAGGACGACTTTGACGCGGCGCGGGACGCCATGTTGGCCAGGTTCGGCCGGGTCGACATCGTGATGAACAACGTCGGCGTCATCGCCGCCGGGTTGCCCGAACACATTCCGCTGGCGGAATGGGAGCGGATCGTCAGCACCAACCTGCTGTCGATGGTGCGCAGCAACACCACCTTCCTGCCGCTGCTCCTCGATCAGGGCCGCGGCCACATCGTCAACACCGCGTCCACCGCCGGCCTGTTCGCCTATGCCTACGAGCGGTTGCCGTATTCCGCCACCAAAGCCGGGGTGATCGCGCTGTCGGAGGCGCTGGCCCTGTACCTGCGGCCCCGGGGCATCGGGGTGACCTGTCTGTGCCCGGGCCCGGTGACGACCAACATCCGTGAGTTCGTCACCTTTTGGGGTCCCCCGGTGACGATGCGCGGTCCAGGCCGCGACCTGGTCCCATTGACTCCCGAGGTCGTCGGTGAGCAGGTGGTGCAGGCCATCCGGGACGACCGGTTTCTCCTGCTGACCCATCCCGAGCTCGACGCGGTGCTGGTGGCCCGGGCCCGCGACCCTGAGGCCTTTCTCTCCGGGCAGATCGCCGCCATTACCGACGACGTTTGATCCCGCGCCCTACGACCGCCAGTAGGGCGCGGTGGTTTCGTAGGCGCGACGGGCGAAGGTGCCGATGTCGAGCTGGCGGAGCGACGCGGACAGCACCTCCACGCTGACGAGGCCGGCCCAGCCCCGCTCGGTGAGCGTTCGCGCGAACCGAGCCAGATCCAGTTCTCCCTCACCGGGCATGGCCCGCCGGTCCATGGTCTCATGCATGACGTCCTCGCTCTCGGCGGGCAAGGCGTCGTCGAACTGCACGTAACCGAGGGCTGCCAATGGAAACGTCTCGAGCTCCTCCCAGGTACTGCGACCGCGCGAAGAAGTGGAAGGTGTCGAGCAGGACCGAGGCGCGGGAGAACCCGACGCCATCGACCACCGCGAGGGCGGCGCTGATGCTGTTGAGCTCGCCGACGGGCGGCATCTCCAGCACGATCCGGGCCCCGGCGGCCAGGATCAGATCCGCGCACCGGCCGAAGCGGTCGACGGATTCCTCGCTGACGCGGGTCCAGAAGAGGGACAGCACGTGGTCGGCGCCCACGGCCGCGGCCGCGTTCGCCAGCGCGGCCGCCTCGGCCAGGACCTCCTCGTCCTGTCGAGACACCTGCAGCGACATCACGTCCGAGCAGCGCAGCCCGTGCGTAGCCAGTAGGTGGGCGGCGCCCGACACGTCGGCGCCGAGCTGGGCCCGCGACAGCGACACGGCGGAGAAGCCGGCGTCGGCGACCGCCCCCAGGTAGCGGTCCAGATCGGCCAGCGAGTGGACCTCGAATCCGGCTCCGGGCGCCAGCCCCAACTCGAATGATGCAACCGCGCTCACCGGGACATCATCGCCCGATCGTCCGGCGCTCGACTTGGACGCCCGCCTCGGGATCGAGGGTGACCAGGTTGACGCTGCCCCCACCGATGGCCGGCTCGCCCGGTGAACCGGAATAGAAGGCGGTCACGTCGCCCTCGCTCACGTCGAGGAAGCGGTGCCAGTGCCCGAGGGCGAGGTAGTCGCACTGCAGTTGCCCGATCTCGTCCTGGGTGATCTGCGACGATCGGTCCGACGGCTCGCCGTGCCGCACGTAATGGCCGTGGGTGAGCACCACCCGCCACCAGGCCGGGTCGGCCGCCTCGTAACCGACGAGCGGACGATTGCGAGGGTCGTGATTTTCGATGCCCCGGGCCCAGATCATGAGCGACAGGTTGGCAAAGACCAGTTCCTCCCCGGCGGGGTTGCCGGCGAAGAAGACGTGGTCCCCGGCGCTCGCCAGATCGACCCGGTGATAGATCGATTGGGCGTCGACGCAGTCGTGGTTGCCGGGAATCACCACGACCGGGCTCGAGAGCTGGCGAAGTTCGGCGAGGGTCTGCGCCACCGCGTCGTCATCCACCCTCGAACTGTCGAACAGATCGCCGGCGATGAGCACCAGGTCGACGGCCGATTGGCGCGCCGTCGCCACCACCGCCCGCAGACTTTCCATCGACGTGTCGTCACCCGCGATGTGGATATCGGAGGTGTGCAGCATCCGGACGACGGGCAAGCGCGGCACCGAGCGGATCGGCTAGCGCAGGCCGGCGAGGAAGGGGCCGACCGCTTCCAGGAAGCCCGGCGTATTGCCACCGTGCACGTTGTGGCCGGCGCCGGGCACCGTCACCAATTGACCGTGCGGCAAGGCGGCCACGAACCGGTCCGCGGCGTCGGGGTCCAGCACGTCCGATTCGGCGCCGCGCACCACCAGGACCGGGTAGGGGAGCGAGGTGAAGTCGTCGAGCCCGAGCGGACTGGTGGCCGCGTCCGGTACCCGGCGGTGGTCGACCTTGCTCACGTACTTGCCGTCCACCCGGCTCAGCATGTTGTACTTGATGGTGCGGGCGATGTGCTCCCGGGAGCGGAAGCGGTCGTATTTCACCACGTTGTCGAGGAACTCGTCGAGGTCGTCGAACTCGACGTTGCGCACCACGAAGTTGTGGACGACCTCCACGCCCTTGGGGCTGAGCTCCGGCCCGGTGTCGACCAGCACGAATCCCTTGGCGACGTCGGGCCCCGACACGGCCATCTTCATGGCGACCAGGCCCCCCATGGAGTGTCCCACGATGATGGGCGAACGTAACCCCCGGTCGTCGAGGAAGGCCAGGCCGTCGGCGGCCTTCGCCTCCACCGAGTAGTCAAGGTCGCGGCTCCACTCCGAGTCGCCGTGACCTCGCTGATCCAGGGCGAAGACGTGGTAGCGGTCGGACAGGTGCAAGCTCACCAGGTCCCACGAGTGGGCCGACTGGTTGCCCCCGTGCAACAGGAGGATCGGGGGGGCACCGGGATTTCCCCACTCCAAGAAATGAAAGCGTAAGCCTCGGACGACCGTTTGGCGGGACACGTACCGCACGTCGGGTGCGTGGGCGATGCGGAGGTCGGCCGCACTTTGCAACAGGCTGCCGAACTCGGATGAGGCCGCCATGTCCAGCGGCGCCAGGGTGTCGGCGAAGTCGTTGAGGTACATGCTCCCGAGTCTACGCCGACCCGTTGGCGCGCCCCCGGCCGGCCCGTTACCCTGAAAACCGGGTTTCCGCCGCCGGGGAGTTTGGTTCGGAGCATCTGTCCGGGCAGAGAGAAGAATCGATGCAGACCTTCCGTGTTGACGTACCCGCCGCCGAGCTGGCGGACCTGCAGCGGCGGCTCGCCGCCACCCGGTGGCCAACCGAAGCCCCGGCCCCGGAGTGGGAGCAGGGAACGCCGCTCGGCTACCTGCAGGAGCTGGTCGAGTACTGGCGGTCCGGCTTCGACTGGCGCGCCGCGGAGGCCCGGCTCAACTCCTACCCGCAGTTCCTGACCGAGGTCGACGGCCAGCGCATCCACTTTCTCCACGTGCCGTCGCCCCATCCGGGCGCGCTGCCGCTGGTGCTCTCCCACGGATGGCCGGGCTCCATCGTGGAGTTCCTGGATGTGCTCGACGCCCTCACCGACCCGCCGGATCCCGCCGACGCCTTCAGCCTGGTCGTGCCATCACTGCCCGGCTACGGCTTCTCGGGTCCGACGACCAGCGCCGGGTGGACGCCGCGGCGCATCGCCGCCGCCTTCGGCGACATCATGGCGGACCTCGGCTATGCGAGGTACGGGGTCCAGGGCGGCGACTGGGGCTCCGTGGTCTCGTCCAACATGGCCGATCTGCGGCCGGACCGAGTGGTCGGCCTGCATCTCAACTTTCTCAGCCTGCCCCCGCCCGACGGCGCGTCGCCGCCGGCGCATCAGCCGGCCGTCAGGTTCGCGACGACCGGGAACGGCTATCAGCAGATCCAGGGCACCAAACCGCAGACGATCGGCTACCTCCTGGACGACTCGCCGGCGGGTCTGGCCGGTTGGATCGTCGAGAAGTTCCGGGAATGGAGCGACTGCGGCGGCGACGTCGAGCGATCGTTTACCAAGGATCAGCTGCTCAGCAACGTCATGGTCTACTGGGTGACCAGGACGGGCACCTCCTCGGCCCGGCTGTACTGGGAGATGCGACGGGCCGGCCGGGCCGCGCTGCCGCAGGCGGTCGTCACGGTGCCGACCGGGGTGGCCAACTTCCCCGGTGAGATCGCCCGCACCGAGCGATCCTGGGCGGAGCGCCGGTACCACGTCGTCCACTGGACGTATCCCGAGCGCGGGGGGCATTTCGCCGCCATGGAAGTACCCGACCTGTTCGTCGCCGACGTCCGGGCCTTCTTCCGGCTGGTGCGGTAAGGCCCGGCCGCCGCCGCGTCCAGGTCCGCCCCAGTATTGTGCTCAGTATGACAATCCCGCTCCGGCACGGGGTGTTCCTGGCGCCCTTCCATTCCATCCGCGAGAACCCGACGCTGGCCCTGGAGCGGGACCTCCAGCTGTGCGAATGGCTCGACGAACTGGGGTTCCAGGAGGCCTGGATCGGCGAGCATCATTCCGCCGGCCTGGAGACGATCGACTCGCCGGAGATGTTCATCGCCGCCGCCGCCGAACGGACGAAGCACCTCAAATTCGGCACCGGCGTGGTCTCTCTTCCCTACCACCATCCCCTCAACGTGGCGAACCGGATCGTGCAGCTCGACCACATGACCCGGGGCCGGATCATGTTCGGGGCCGGCCCGGGCCTCCTGGCCTCGGACGCGTTGATGATGGGCATCGAACCCGAAGCCACCCGTGACCAGCTGCAACAGGGTCTCGACGTCATCCTCCGCCTCTTCCGCGGCGACGCGGTCACCGAGCAAACCGATTGGTACACCATGCGGGACGCCCGGACCCATCTGCGGCCCTACACCCAGCCCCATCCCGAAGTGTGCGTCGCCAGCGCGGTGACGCCGTCGGGCGGCCGTTTGGCGGGGCGGTACGGACTGGGCATGCTCTGTGTGGCTGCCGGCGAGCGGGCCGGCTTCGACGCCCTCGACGCCAACTGGAACGTGGCGTGCGAGATCGCGGCGGAGGACGGCCGGGAGATGGACCGGAGCCGCTTGCGGTGCGTCATCAACATGCACCTGGCAGATACCCGCGAGCAGGCCGTGGCGGACATCCGTTACGGATGCGAGGAGTTCATCCGGTATTTCAACAACAACCAACCCCGCTTCGACGTCCCAGAGGGCACCGACTACATCCAGTGGGTGCTGGAGCACGACATCGCCGTGGTGGGCACCCCCGACGACGCCATCCGTCGCATCGAGCGCCTGTACGAGAAACAGGGCGACTTCGGCTGCCTCTTGCTGCAGATCACCAACTGGGCGGACTGGCCGGCCACCAAGCGGTCCCTGGAGCTGTACGCCCACCACGTGATCCCGCACTTCTCGGGGGCGAATACCAGCCGGATGGCTTCGTACGACTGGGTGACGAAGAATCAGGACGAACTGGTCACCAAGCGGGTCAATGCCGCCAACCAGATGTTCGCCAAGCACCAGGCCGAGCGGGCGGCCAAGGACGGTCCCGGCCCGGACCAGGTGCAGTCCTCGGCCCTCTCCTGACGGAAGCTGACCATCAGGAATGGCCCGATCACCAGAAAAAAAGAAGAGGGGTACCAACGATGAAATTCGGGACGTCGATCATGGGGGTGAGCTTCCGGTCCTATCCGGAAGTGGCCGCCGCCTACGAGGACAACGGCTTTGAGTCCATCTGGATCCCGGAGCACCTGGTGTTCCCGGCCGAGATGCCGCCCACCTATCCCTACAGCGACACCGGGTTCCCCCCGGTCACGTCGGACACCCCTTCGTATGACCCCTGGGTGGTGCTCGGTTACCTGGCTGCCGCCACCACGCGGATCCGGTTGGCGACCAACATCTTCATCCTGCCGCTGCGCCATCCGCTGCAGACCGCCCGGTCGGTTGTCACCGTGGACCGAGTGTCGGGTGGGCGGGTCACGCTCGGTATCGGCGTGGGCTGGCTGGCCGACGAGTTCGACTACCTGGGCTTGGACTTCGCCGACAGAGGGCGGCGGACCGATGCGGCCATCGACGCCATTCGCCGGCTGTGGAGCGAGGACGTCATCCACGTACGCGACGAGCATTTCCAATTCGGCCCGGTGAAATTCAGCCCCAAGCCGCTGCAGCAACCGAGCGTCCCGATCGAGGTCGGTGGAGCCTCCGGCGCGGCCCTGCGGCGCGCTGGTCGCTTGGGCGACGGGTGGATCGAGATCGGCGCCTCGGACCTGGACGACTTCCGGCGCAAGCTGGCCATCGTCCTGGAGGCCCGCCGGGACGCGGGCCGGACCGGCCCCTTCGAAGTGACCGCCTCTGGCGCCATGGCCGAGGACCTGGACGGGTACCGGCGGCTCGAGGAAGCCGGTGCCACCCGGGTCATTACCGGCCCCCGGCCCCATAGCGGCCAATCCCGCTTGACGCCGGATGACGTGGCCGACTGGGCCAAACGTTTCGCCGATGAGATCATCAGCCAGATGTGACCGGCCCAGAGGTGACCAGCCCAGAGGTGACCCGTTACGGGTCCGCGGGGTCGGCCAGCCAGGCGCCGGTGAAGGCGGCCACCTGCTCGCCGGACAGGTCACTGAGCTTCCGGCCGACCAGCCGGCCGGTGAAGTTGGAAGTCTGATAGCGCAGGCGAGGTGGATCGTCCCGGGTGACGCCGACGATGACCGCGGCCACGTCCTGCGGCGACTGGGCGCGCTCGAAGCCGGCGCTGGTCACCGCGGCGTAGCGGGCCTTCAGGACGGCCAACTCGGGGTCCGCAGGCGCTTCCACCGCCTTCGAGTGGGCCCGGAATTCAGTAGCCACCGGCCCCGGTTCGACGATCGAGACGTGGACGCCGAAGCGCGCCGCGACTGGGTGCAGCGACTCGTAGAGACCCTCGACGGCGAACTTCGCGGCGCAATACGCATCGTTGAAGGGCTGGCCCAGGACCCCGCCCAGACTGGTCACGGCCACGAGGTGGCCGCGACCGGCGACGCGCATGGCGGGCAGGAAGGCCTTGGTGACGCCAGCCACCCCAAAGAAGTTGACTTCCATCGAGGTCCGGAGGTCGTCGATGCTCAGCTCCTCCAGCGTTCCGACGTAGCCCAACCCGGCGCAATTGATCACGACGTCGACGACGCCATGGCGGTCCGCGATGGCGGCCGCGGCAGCCGCGATCGCCGGCTCATCGGTCACGTCGAGGTCGACCACGTCCACCGTGACCCCCGCCGCAGCCGCGGCGGCCACCAGTCCGTCGCGTCGCGACGAGGCACGCACCGTGGCCACCACGTCGTGGCCGCCCTGGGCGAACGCCATGGCCGTCGCCAGCCCGATCCCGCTCGACGCCCCGGTCACCACCACGACGCGCCGTTGCTCGCCCTCCGTCACTGCTGGCATCGCACCCTCCCGGACCGGCCGACGACAATAGCCGGACCCCTGCTCGGGGCCGCTCGTCGCCCGAGCCCCCAATGCCATTAGAAAGCCAGGTGCCATGGAAGACTTCGAAGGCCGGGTCGTGATCGTCACCGGTGCGGCCCGCGGCCTGGGGCGCGACTACGCCCGCTTCTTCGCCGAGGACGGCGGGCGCGTGGTCCTGGCGGACGTCAAGGACACGCAGGCGGCCGCGGCGGAGGCCGAGGCGGCCGGCGCTGGCGGGCGCTGCATCGGGGTGGATGCCGATGTCACCGACGCGGCCAGCGTCGGTCGGCTCGTCGACCGCGCCCGGTCGGAGTTCGGCCGCCTGGACGTCCTGATCAACAACGCCGGCCTCTGGCGCGGTCTCAACGAGGCCGGACTCCTGCACTGCCCGGACGACGTCTGGGACCGGGCGTGGGCGGTCAACGTCACCGGGACCTGGCGCTGTTACCAAGCGGCCGTGCCGCTGATGGCGGAGGGGGGTTGGGGCCGCGTCATCAACATCTCGTCGATGGCCGCCCGCTCGGGGGGCAGCCCCTATGGCCTGACGAAGAATGCGGTGGAGCACATGACCGGGGGCATGGCCCGCGAGGTCGGTCACCTCGGCATAACTGTGAACTGCGTGGCGCCGGGGATCTCGGCCTTCGAGGCGGCGACCAGCCAACTCGCCAACGCGGACGATGTGGTGGCCGGAAACATCGTCAAGCGCATGGGCACCAGTCGCGACCTGTACGCGGCCATGGCCTACCTCTGCAGCCCGGACGCCTCCTGGGTGACGGGCCAGACGCTCCACGTCGACGGTGGCGCGGGCGTGCACTGAGCGACGATGGTCCGGATGCGGACCCGACCAACTCCATTTTCAAAAATGCCGTTTTCATCGGGCCGACTTGCCTGCTAGGGTGGCGGCCGGATCGCGACGGAGGGGAGACGATGGCCGAAGGAACCTGGCTCCGCGACAAGGCCGCCTTCGTGGGCTTCGGGCACACCCGGTACGGCAAGCGGGGCGAGCTGGCCAGCAACGGGCCGGTGCCGCTGGTCCTCGAGGCGGTCCTCAAGGCCTGCGACGACGCCGGCATCAGCCCGACCGAACTGGACGGCTTCTGCTCCTACTCCAATGACTCCGTCGACCCGGGCACCCTCGCGGCCTCGCTCGGTATCCGGCAGCTGCGCCTCACCGGCATGGGCTGGGGTGGGGGAGGCGGCGCCATGGCGGGACCCTTCATGTACGCCTGCCTGGCCGTGGCCAGCGGCCAGGCCAACTACGTGGCCATCACCCGCGGCGTGGTGCAAGGCGGCGCCTTTGGCCGCCGTTTCGGCGGTATGGGCGCCGCCCAAATGCCGCCCTACCCGATGTTGACGTCGCCGGGCCAGAGCTTTGCCCTGGCCGCCCGACGCCACATGACGATGTACGGCACCACCATCGACCATTTCGGCGAGATCGCCATCAATGCCCGTCGCAACGCGGCCACCAACCCCGATGCTCGCTTCCGGGACCCCATCACCATGGAGGATCACCACAACTCCCGGATGATCGCCGACCCCTTGCGATTGCTCGACTTCTGTATGGAGTCCGACTCCGGCAACTGTGTCATCGTGGCCGCCGCCGACCGGGCCCGTGATCTCCGCCAGCCGCCCGTGCACCTGGCCGGGATCGCCATGGGGTCGCCCTACCGGTGGGGCATGGGGATGTTCGGCGGCAACAACATGTCGGAAGAGGACTTCGCCTCGGCCGGCCAGCGGACCGTCGCCATCGACCTGTACCGCAACGCCGGCCTGGGTCCGGCCGACGTCGACGTGGCCAACATCTACGACCATTTCACGCCGATGGTGCTCATGGGCCTCGAAGACTTCCAGCTGGTGCCCAAGGGCGAATCCGGACCGTTCGTCGCCGACGGCAACATCCGCCGGGACGGCCAGATCCCGGTGAACACCCATGGGGGCAACCTGGCCGAGGTGTACAACCACGGCATGAGCCACGTCTACGAGGCCATGCGGCAGCTGCGGGGCACGTCCTGCAACCAGATCGACGGGGCCGAGGTGGCGTTGGTGGTGTCGGGGTCGAGCCCGACGCCATCGAGCGCCATGCTGCTCACGAGAGGATGAGCCGATGAGCGACGCAAACCGCGAGCAGCTGCCGGCACCCGGATGGGAGCCGCTGACCGAGGGCTACTGGCTGGCTGCCGGCCAGGCCAGGTTCGTCGGGCAGAAATGCGCCGACTGCGGGGCCCACCGCTGGCCACCGGCCTGGGCCTGCTACGCCTGCCAATCCATGAAATGGGATTGGGACGAATTGCCGGGGACCGGCACGGTGTTCAGTTACACCTGGGCCGATCAGCGACCGGCCCCGGAGATTCCTTTGTACAACATCTCCGTCGTCGAGCTGGACGGCACGAACGGCGAAGCGGTCCGGATGATGACGAGGGTGGTCGACGTGGACAAGGACAGCCTCCGGATCGGGCTGCCCGTCGAGGTCACCTTCGAGAAGATCGACGACGAAGTCAGCATTCCGTTCTTCCGGCCGCGCCCCTAGCCGCACCGGCGTCTGTGTTGGGCGGCGCGGTACTGTCGACGCCGCTGCAGTCATCCCCATGGAGGTACCGATGAAGATGGTTGAGAACGGGCTGTGACCGCGTCGCAAGCCACCGAACTGCCCGACCTGCTGACGCTCACCGACGTCGGCGAGCGCCGCTACCACGCCTTCCAACCGGCCGAGTCGGCCGAGGGTCGCGACGTCGTCTTCAGCGGACAGCTACTCGGCCAGATGATCATGGCCTCCGACCGGGCCGCAGGCGGCGCCAAAAATGTCCGGTCGATCCACACCGTGTTCGCCCGGGCCGGCACCTACACCAAACCGATCGAGTTGGAAGTGGACCAGATGCACGCCGGCCGCACCTGGGCCAGCGACACCGTGTCCGCGGTGCAGGACGGCCGGTTGCTGTCCCGGGGGATCGTCCTGTTGAACACCGTCGACCCGGACCTCATGCGCCACGATCCGCAGCCGCCGGCGGGGGTGCCGGGCCCGGACCAGCTGGCGCCGGCCGTGGGCCAGGCGTTCCCGGGGGCGGAGATTCGCCCCGTACCGGACGAGGCGACCATCGGCGGCGTGCCGGTGGAGATGGCGTGGCACCGCTTCGACCGGCCCCTGAGCTCGCAGGCCGCCAACCAGGCCGTGCTGGTGTGGGCGACCTGCGGAAACGTCATCGGGTTGGCCATGCGGCCCCACCGGGATCAGGTCAACATCAGCGATGCCCATCGGACGCTCTCCACCGGGGTGATCGGTCATACGGTCCATTTCACCGATAGCTTCGACGTGTCCCAGTGGCTGCTGATCGTCACCGAGGCGACGAAAGCCGCCACCGGGCGGGTGTACGGCGGGGGCCGGGTGTTTACCGAGGACGGCAGCCTGGTGGCGGCCTTCGATCAGGACTCGATGGCCAAGGCTGCCGAAGCGCAGCTGGACCCGCATCGTTCGATGTGACCAGCCGCCGAAAAGAGGCCGTCGGGACCCGGGCCTTATAGTTGTCCGATGGCTCCTGGCGTACCACCCGACGCGGGTGTCCCGCGGTCACCGGGGCGCCCGCGCCTCTATGAGCCGGACGCCGAGCGCGACCTGATCCTGGTGGCCGCCCTCGAGGTGCTGCGCCGCCACGAGGGGGAGGAGGCCACCGTCGCCGACATCCTCCTGCAAGCCGGTCTCTCCACCCGGGCCTTCTACCGCCATTTCGAGACCAAAGAAGACGTCATCCGATGCCTGTACGAGCGCGACGCCGAATCGTTTGGCGCGCACCTGCGGCGTCGGGTGGAGGCCGCGCCTGACCCCGGCGAGGCGCTGGCGGTCTGGATCAACGAGATGCTCGGACTGGCCTACGACCGCCGCCGGGCTGAGCGCGTCTCCGCCTTGAGCTCGCCGATGGTGCTGCGGGTGGTCGCCGGCACCCGGGCCCAGCAGCTGGGGACCGACCTGTTGGTCCTACCGCTGCGATCGGTGCTCGAAAAAGGCGTGGCGAGCGGCTGGTTTTCCCATGTCCAGCCCGAGTTGGACATCCGGACCATCCGGGCCATCACCTGGGAAGCCATCACCTGGGCCCGCACCGGAGAGGTCAAGCTCTCGCGGCGCGAGGCCGCCGACCACGTATTGCGCTTCAGCCGAGCGGCGCTCGGGGTGCAGTCGTAGCGTCTTCTCGGTCGCGCTGGGACGTCCACTGCAGGAGACGCTCGAGGGGCCAGGTGTTGACGATGCGCTCCGGGGGGATCCCGGCGTCGACCGCCTGCTCGCAACCCAGCCCCTGCCACTCGAGTTGGCCGGGGGCGTGGGCGTCGGTGTCGATGGTGAAGAGGCAGCCGTGCTCGACGGCCACCCGCAAGAGGTCGGGCGGTGGATCACGCCGCTCCGGGCGAGAGTTGATCTCGACCGCAGTGCCGGTCCGGGCGCACGCTTCGAACACCGCGTGCGGGTCAAAGATCGACGGCTTCCTCCCTCGGCCGACGATGAGGCGTCCGGTGCAATGGCCGAGGATGTCGGTGTGCGGGCTTTCGATGGCCGCGACCATGCGTCGGGTCATGGCGGGCCCCTCCATGGCCAGCTTCGAGTGGACGCTGGCCACCACCACGTCGAGCCGGGCCAGCAGTTCGTCGTCCTGGTCGAGCCGCCCGTCCTCGAGGATGTCGACCTCGATGCCGGAGAGGATGCGCATCGGGGTGCCGGTCGCGGCGGGCAACTCTTTGTTCAGGTCGGCGACTACTCCCAGCTGCTCCCGTAATCGGGTGGCGTCCAGTCCGTGGGCCACCGTGAGCCGCGGGCTGTGGTCGGTGAGCGCCCAGTAGTCGTGGCCCTGCGCGGCGGCGGCCACGGCCATCTCGCGGATCGGGCTGCCGCCGTCGGACCAGTCGGAATGACTGTGGCAATCGCCGCGGAGGAGCTCCCGAAGCCGGCCGGCCTCGTCGCTGAGCGCCACTCCCTGCCGTCCTTCGAGCGTCTCCAGATAGGCGGGCGTGCGGCCGGCCAGCGCCTCCACCACCACTTGAGCGGTCGTGTCGCCCACCCCGGGCACTTGGCGCAGTCGCCCCGACGCCGCCAGGGTCCGGGTCTCCTCCGGGTCCAAGTCGGCCAGAGCGCGGGCGGCTCGGCGAAAGGCCCGGACCTTGTAGGTCTCGGCCTGCCCCCGTTCGAGGAGGTAGGCGATGCGGTCGAGGGCTGCCACGGGGTCCACGGCTCCACGCTACCGGTGGGCGGCCGGCGGCATCCTCCCTCGACCATCCGGCGCTGGGCCACCCCCGCTGGGGCAAAATGATTGCTTCCAGACGAAGGGGTTGCACGGGGTGGCACGTGGTCGATCATTTGAGCCGATCTGGGTAGCCGGCGTCCGTAACACGTCGCATCTATTGGCGGCCGGGCGGGCCAAGGCCTGACGGTGGCTGAGGTCTCCAACCCGGGACCCGGGGCCCTGGCGGGTATCCGGGTGGTGGAGGCCGGCCTCCTGGTCCAGGGTCCTCAGGCTGCGGCCACCCTGGGCGACTGGGGCGCGGACGTGATAAAGGTCGAGCTCCCCGGCTTCGGGGACCAGAGCCGGTGGCTGCCCTTGGGACCCGACGATCGGCGGTCGGCGTACTTCGTGGCCTGCAATCGAGGCAAGCGGAGCATGACCATCGACCTGCGCACCGAGCCGGGTCGCCGGGTGTTCCTGCGGCTGGCGAGTACCGCCGACGTGGTGATCACCAACTTCACGCCGGGGACGATGGAAGCCTGGGGGGTGGGCTACGACGACCTTTCGATCGTCAATCCCCGGTTGATCTACGCGGCCGGCTCGTCGTTTGGCGAGCGTGGTCCCGACGCCCACCGTGAAGGCGCGGACCTGAGCGCCCAGGCCGCGGGCGGCCTCATCAGCACCACCGGCGTCGACGGGGCGGACCCCACGCCGGTGGCGATCACCATCGCTGACCACATCGCCGCCCTCAACCTGGTCGGCGGCGTGCTGGCCGCGCTGGTGGCTCGGGAGCGCACCGGTGTGGGGCAGCGGATCGACTCGTCGTTGCTCGGCGGTCAGATCTGGGCCCAGGCGCCGGAGTACACCGCCCATCTGCTCACCGGTCGGGTCGTGGGGCGGGCCAACCGGGGTCATCCGTTGATCCCTGGTCTGTACGGCATCTTCCCTACCCGCGACGGGTGGATCGCCGTGGTCGGCGTGGTCGGCCCGGCCCGGGCGGTCTTCTTCCAAACCATGGGCTTGCCGGAGTTGGCGGACGAATTCGCCCAGCCCTTCTACTGGGACGCCGACCGGGCCCGCTTATTTCCCCGACTCGACGCCGTCTTCGCCACCCGCTCCACCGAGGAGTGGTGCCAAGTGCTCGGTGCCGCGGGGGTGCGGCACGCCCCGGTCCGCAACCACCGCGAGGTGGCCGCCGACCCCGCGGTCTGGGAAAACGGCTACCTGACCATGGTCGACACATCCACCGGTCCGGCGCCGGTCGTCGCCTCGCCGGTCCACTTCAGCGGTACGCCCTCGCGGACCGGCGCGGTCGCGCCCGAGTTGGGGCAGCACACGGAGGAGGTCCTGCTGGAGTTGGGCTACCCGTGGGACGAGATCGCCTCCCTGGCCGCCGAGGGGGCCATCTAAGGGGCGCCCGCCGGCATCAACCCCGGCCCGCGTACCGGTCCATCAATAAGCGTTTGGCCAGCTTCCCGGTCGGCAGGCGGGGCAACTCGGCGACGAAGTCCACCGAGCGGGGGCATTTGAAGGCCGCCAGCCGCTGCCGGCAGAAGTCGATCAGCTCCGCCTCCAGTTCGGGCCCGGCCGCGGCCGGATCCGCCGGCTGGACGACGGCCTTGACCTGCTGGCCCATCTCCGGATCGGCCACCCCGATGACGGCCACGTCCGCCACGGCCGGGTGCAGCACCAGCTCGTTCTCGATCTCCTGCGGGTAGATGTTGACGCCACCGGAGAGGATCAGGTTGGTGCGGCGGTCGGACAGGTAGAGGTAGCCATCCGCGTCCAGCCAACCGAGATCGCCGACGGTGGTCCAACCCTGGGCGTTGAAGGCCTCGGCCGTCTTCACCGGATCGTGGTGGTACTCGAATGGGGCGGCCCCTTCGAAGTAGATGGTGCCGATTTCGCCGGCCGGCAGCTCCTGGCCGTCCTCGTCGACGATGTGGGCGACGCCCAGCACCGCCCGCCCCACCGACCCGGGTCGGGCCCGCCATTCGTCCGGTCCGATGGCGGTAAAGCCGGCGCCCTCGCTCGACGAGTAGTACTCGTAGATGATCGGACCCCACCAGTCGAGCATCTGCGCCTTGACCTCGACCGGGCACGGGGCGGCCGCATGGATGACGTACCGGAGACTGCTGAGGTCGTAGCGGTCCCGGTCCGCACGTTCCAGCTTGAGCAGCCGGACGAACATGGTGGGCACCATCTGCAGATGGGTGATCTGATACCGCTCGATCAGCCGAAGCGTCTCCAGGGGATCGAAGCGTTCCATGACGACCACGGTGCCGCCCAGGCGCTGCGTGCCCATGGACCAGCCGATGGGGGCGGCGTGATACAGCGGGGCCGGACACAGGTACGTGGTGTCGGGATCGAAGCCGTATCCCAACGCCATGAGCTGGTCGATGGCCTGCACCGTGCCGTATGGCACCGGTCGCCAAGGCCGGCGGATGCCCTTGGGTCGGCCGGTCGTGCCCGACGAGTAGAACATCAACGACCCTTCCATCTCCGGCCGCAACGCCTCCGCGGAGCTGGCGACCAGCGCGGCCTCCAAGGCGTCGAAGCCCGCCGGCGTGGACCCGGTGTCGCCCGTCGACAGCCGGAGGGCGGGCGGTCGCAGCTGGTCGAGCCCGGGACCGGCCAGGTCGATCAGGCTCGGCGAGGTCACCAGAGCCTGGGCCTCGCTGTCACCGATGATGTAGCCGGCCTCGTTGGCGGTCAGATGCCAGTTGACCGGAGTCAGGTACAGGCCCGACCGCTGGGTTGCCCAGGCGACGTCGAAGTACTCCAGCTCGTTGCCGAGCAGGACGGCCACCCGGCCACCTTCTGCGATTCCGGCGGCCGCCAGGACATGGGCCAACCGCGCCGAGCGGTCTTCGAGCTCGGCATAGGTGCGCACCCGGCCGGTGGCCGCCTCGACCACCGCCGCTTTGTCGGGGGCCCGCCGGCTGTGGGCTCCGATGTGCACCGGCTCGAAGGCGGCCTGCGTCGCCATGCCGCCCGGAGTGGCACCGCTTTCGGTTCCGCCCCCGGATTGTCCGTCAGGATGCGTCACGGTCCTCCCCTGGCCGATGGCTGTCGGTGACCACTCTTGTCCGCCGCAGCCGGTGCCGTCGAACTCGCCGAGCCGGGATGAGCGGCTAGATGCGCGGCCATCAGGCTTCGGGATGCGACCCGGCAGGCACCACCCGATCGACGAGTCCCCAGCGGTGGGCGGTAGTGGCATCCAGGCTCACGCCGGTCAGCGCCAACCAGGCCGTGCGCGCCGCCCCGATCCGCCTCGGAATGCTGGCCGTCCCGCCGGCGCCGGGGATCAAACCCATCTGCACTTCGGGGAGGGCCATGGTGGCCTCCGAGGTCGCCTCCACCACGCCGGCGAAGGCTGCCAGCTCGATGCCGGCCCCGATGCACTGGCCGTGCAGGTGGGTCGTGACCCGGGGTGCGACCTGGCTGAGCCCGAAACCGGCGCTGCGCTGGATGCGGATGGTGTGGGCGGTCGCCGGGTCGGTGAGGGTGCCGAACTCCGCCAGATCCCCGCCACTGGAGAAGTTGGCGCCCTTTCCCCGCAGGTGCACGGAGGTGAGGGTTGGATCGGCGGCGGCCAGGGCCAGGGCCGCCACCAGGTCATCCCGCATGCGGGCGCTGTAGGCGTTGCGTCGTTCAGGCCGATCGAGGGTGATCCACAGGCGGTCGGCCTGCCGTTCCAGCTGGACCGCGGCATCGTTTCGGGGGTCTGCCGGGCGGGGGCGTCGGGTGGCGAGCCACTCGCGGTGGTCGGGTCCCGCTTGGAGCATCGAGTAGGCGAGCGACTCGATCACCAGCGCCGCCGGCAGCGGCAGCGCCGGGCTGATGCGCAGCACCTGGGCCAGGGTGGTTGCCGCCTGCGGGTGGCTGCACACTGTCTCGGTCAACTGGCGCGTCGCGTCCATGACCGCTTCCCCCGCGCCGACCCACGGCGCCTCCGGATCCGGCGCCGCGCTCAGCAGCACGTCAGGTCCGGCCGGCGCCGGCGGCGCGGTCGCCGCCCGGCTCACGCCGACGAGCACGCACGGCCAGCCCGCCGGGGGCCGCAGGTCCGCGCCGGGCGCCCGCTCGTCCACGTCTACCACCAGCACGGGTTGACCCGCCGCCGCCCCGACCTCGTCCCCGCCGGCCCCGGATCGGACCCGGTCCAGCAGTCCGGCGGCCTCGGCGATGCTCCAGGTGTCGGGCACGGCCCGGAGCGTATCGTGACCGGGCGTGACGTCCCGGTGCTGGCTCCCACCGCATCCGGGGCGGTTCTGAAATGCCGGGCCTGCTGATCCGCCGGGCCGGGATCGGGCCGGCCGAGACCGATCTGCGGATCAAGGGCGACCGGATCGTCGAGCTCGGTCGGGGCCTGCGCCGGTCCGCCGGTGAGCGGGAGCTGGATGCCGGCCGTGGTGCGGTGCTCCCGGGCTTGCACGATCACCACCTTCACCTGCTGGCGTTGGTCGCGGCCCGCCGGTCGGTGCCGGTCGGCCCGCCCGCTGTCCGGGATCCGGCCGGGCTGGCGGCCGCACTTGGCCAGGCCGCGGCGGCCCGGCCCCCCGGCACCTGGATCCGGGCGGTCGGCTACCACCAGTCCGTCGCCGGCGACCTGGACCGGGCCGCCCTCGACCTGCTGGTGCCGGCGCATCCGCTTCGGGTCCAGCACCGCAGTGGCGTCCTGTGGGTGTGCAACTCGATGGCGCTGGCCCGGCTGGACGCCGAAGCGGCAGGCACCCCGCCGGGCGTCGAGCGGGACGGCTCCGGCCGGCTCACCGGGCGGCTGTGGCGGATGGATGCCTGGCTGGCCGAACGCCTGGCCGCGGGGGAGCCCGGCGGGTCACTGCGGCCGGGTCATCCCGCCGAGGACCTGGCCGAGATCAGCGCCGCCGCGGCCGCCGCCGGCGTCACCGGATGGACCGATGCCACTGCCGATCGCGCCGACCGGGACACCCGGTTGCTGGTCGATGCGGTGGCGTCGAGCGCGGTACGCCAACGCCTGCACCTCATGGTGCCTCGGGCCGGCGAGGCCTGGCTCCCCGTGGAGGTGGCCGGCGTGACGACCGGCCCGGTCAAGATCGTGCTCGACGATCCCACCCTGCCCGCGCTCGACGAACTGGCCGGCGAGATCGGTCGCGCCCACCGGCGGCGCCGGCCGGTGGCGGTGCACTGCGTCACCCGGGTGCAGCTCCTGCTGACCCTGGCTGCCCTCCAGGACGCCGGTACCATCGCCGGCGATCGGATCGAGCACGGTGCCGTCATCCCCGCCGACGTCCTGCCCCGCCTGGCCGCAGCCGGCGTCACGGTGGTGACCCAACCCAACTTCGTGGCCGAACGCGGCGAGCAGTACCTCGCCGAGGTGCCACCGGCGGAGCTCCCTGACCTGTGGCGGGGCAGGTCCCTCGTCAACGCCGGCATCGCCGTGGCCGCCGGCTCGGACGCCCCGTTCGGGTCGGCCGATCCGTGGCTGGCCGTGCGGGCCGCGGTGCGCCGGCGCACCTCGTCCGGCGAGCCCCTGGGCCCGGCGGAGGCCGTGGCTCCAGCCGTCGCCCTGGGCTGGTGGAGCGGTTCCGGGCCGACGCCGGCGCAACCCCGCCGCCTCCAGCCGGGCGCCGCCGCCGACCTGCTGGTCCTCGCCGGCCCGCTCGCCGCGGTGTTCACCGGCGACGAACCGGTGCGCGTGGTCGCCACCCTGATTGCCGGTGAGGTCGTGGTCGCTCCGGAAAAAGAGTGACCCCCTGCGGCCTACCCCCTCCGAATCCACTCCAGGCGGTCCGGTCGAACCCGGACGGGCTCGACGTGCCCTCCGGCCCGCACCACCCAGCCCCCACTGCTGTCGGTCACCTCCAGCCGGTCCGGCCCCGGCGCGTGGTCGTCCTCCGCCCCGAACGCCGCCACCCGACTCATGGCCAGATCGATCAACTGACCGCCCCCTTCGTCGAGCGCCCGCAGCACCGCCAGAGCCCCTGCCAGCCCAGTCAGCGGGTCCGCGATGGCGTCACCGCAGAACACCGGCTGGCCCATCTCGTCCCTTCCCACCAGCCCGCCGGCCACCGCCGCGTCGTCACCGAACGCCACCCACTCTCGGTTTGGTCGTTGGCGCCCGTGCCCCGTGATGCTCAACCACACCCGTCCCGGTCGGTCGGGCCGGTCGTCAGGGCCCAGACCCACTTGCTCGAGAGCCCGGGGCCGGGACCCTTCGATCACCACGTCGGCGCCGTCGATCAGCTCAGCCGCCCGGCGCCGCCCCCCCGTCGCGTGCAGGTCGACCACTTCAGTGATCTCACGCGGTGAATGGATCCACTGGTAGAACGCCGGCTCGGCCCGGGCCCCGTCCGGCCGGCGCCGGTCCTCGATCCGGGTCACGACCGCGCCCGCTGCGCCCAGGATCCGGGCCACCACCGGTCCGGCCCACAACGACGACAGATCGACCACGCGCCACCCGTCGCTCCGCCCGGCCTGTTGTGGGCTCCAGCGATCGACGATCACCGCCGGGTCGGCCCCGCGACGGTCGCCGGTCTCGGCCAGCCCAGCCGCGGCCAGACCGAGCAACCGGGCCCGACCGACGAAGCGGCTGGCCGGGGTGCGGCCGGCGTACTGTTCCACCGCGTCCCACGGGTCCGCGACCGGCCCTTCGATGAGGGCGGGGATCAAGTCGACGTCTTCCGGGCGGGGCAGGTTGAGTGCCACCCAACCGTCGGGGGCTCGCAGCAAGCGGCAGGAACCGTTGGCGGACCGGCGGCCCTGCCGCGACAAGCCGAGCAAGGCCGCTCGGCCGGCCAGGGCGGCCGGCCAGGACAGCGCGACCCGCTGCCCACGCGAACGGGCGCGCTGCTCGATCTCCCGCACCATGGCGTCCAAGCGGGCGGGCAGCCCGAGCGGCGGCAGGACCGGCGGCCCGGCGGCCCATCCGCTGAGCGCCATCACTCCCGACCGGGCCCAGGCCTCCGCCGCCTGCCAGGCCCGGTCCACTAGGTCTCGGCGGCCGCGCCGTTGATCGGGGCGTGCAGGGCCACCCCGCCGAGCGATCCCTCGAAGATGGCTCCCCCGAAGGTGAAGACGCCCCCGTCGGCCCCGACCAGCCAGTAGCCGGTGCCCGATGGCGGGCGGGCCATGGCGACGATCGGCGCGTTGAGCGCCACGCCACCCAGGCTGCCGTGGAAGGCGGCGGTCCCGAAGCTGAAGACGCCGCCGTCGCGCGCCACCAGCCAGTAGCCCTGCCCGTTCGGGGTGGCCGCCATCCCGGTGATGGGCTGGTTGAGGCGGATGCCGCCCGTCGACCCGCGGAAGGGGGCTGTCCCGAAGGCGAAGACCCCGCCGTCGGACCCGATCAGCCAGTAGCCGCTGCCGGTCGGGGTGGCCGCGGCCGTCACGATGGGCGCGTTGAGGTGGACGGCGCCCAGGCTGCCGTGAAAGCGAGCGTCCCCGAAGCTGAAGACCCCGCCGTCGCGCGCCACTAGCCAGTAGCCCAGTCCGGTGGGGGTGGGGGCGATACCGACGACGGGCTGGTTGAGGCGGATGTCGCCGGTGGATCCGAAGAAGCGGGCATCCCCAAACGAGAAGACCCCGCCGTCGGAGCCCACTAGCCAGTAGCCCCGACCCGACGGCGTGCGCGCCATGCCGACGATGGGGGCGTTGAGTTGGACCGCCCCCAGGCTGCCGTGGAAGCCGGCGTCGCCGAAGGTGAAGACCCCGCCGTCGCTGGCAGTCAGCCAGTAGCCCTGCGTCGGCTTCGGGGTCGGCGGCGGCGGGGGAGCCGGCGGCGGGGGTCCGGCCGGGCCGTCGAAGGCCCGAACGCCGTGGTCGGTGCCCACCAATAAGAGGCCGTCGGCCGCCGAGGGCGACGTGAAGGTCGGCATGATGGCGCCGACGTTTACGGTCTGCAGCACGCCCCCGTGCACGGGGTCCAGCTCCTGCAACGTGCTCCCGCCATAGCGGGCCGCCCACAGCTCCCCGTCGACCAGGATTGGCGCCCCGTTTGCGGACCCGCTGTGCCAGCCGGTGGCGTGGGCCGAGATGCTGACCTGCTGGATGCCGCCGCCGCGGCAGGGGACGTACACGCTGTTGGTGGCCTGGTCGTAGGCCGCGCCGCCGTCGGGGTCGCTGCCGCACACCGTGCCGCTGATGGGCGCGATCTGCGTCAGGTTGGACTGGCGCAGCAGGTAGCCGATGCGGGTCTTGCCCACCGCGAACACCTCGCCGCCCGGCAGCAGGGTGGCGTCGCCGGTGCCGAGATCGGCGTCGCCGGTTGCGCTGCTGTCCTTGAAGGCCGCCAGCGGCGACTGGCCGAGCCCCGCCGGCAGCTTGAGCACTGACTCCGCCCACAGGTGCGGGGCAGCGGAATTTTCGTTCCCCGTCGTGACGTACACGTCGCCGGCGGCGTCGACCGACGGGCCACCACCCCCCTGCCAGATGGCTCCGCCGGTGCCCTGGGGCGTGACGTCGAACTGCACGTTCGCCCCGCCGGTCTCGCCCACGCCGACCAGCCAGCCGTGGTAGGTCCCGCAGTCCCCGGCCAGGCCGCCGAAGCCCACGTACACCCGCCCGTTGGCGACTGCCAGGGCGGTCCGCTGCTGGATCTGCTTGAGATTCTCGCCGGCCGGCAGGACCGGGTCGGCGCTGACCGACCGGGTGACCGCCCCGGTGTAGATGTTGTAGCCGACCAGCAGGTGGCCGACCGGCAAGTTGCCACCGTTGCTCACTTCGCCGACCACGTACACGGTGGACCGGGCGGTGTCGATCACCGGCGTGCTGGTGATGCCGAGGGGATCGATATCGCCGCAACCGGTGTTGGTGCCGACATTTCGTAGCGGTTGCCCGATATTGCGTTGCCACAGGACGTGGCCGTCGTGGGCGTCCAGCGCGTACACGTTGTCCTGCTCGGTGGCCACGAACACCCGGCCCGCGGCCACCACCGGCTGGCCGTAGACGGCCGCCCCATCCAAGGCCGCCGTCCAGGCCGGCCCCAGGGGGTTGAGGCTGGGCTCGCTGCTGTCCACCCCGCTCCGGGCATTGTCGGCGTGGTAGGTCGTCCATTGGGTAGAGGCTCCGGCGGCAGCTGCCCCCGAGAGGGCCCCCACGAGCGACGCCGCGCTGAAGACGGCCGCAGCCGTTCGGATCATCCGCATCGCCGACATCCTGCCGCATCCGCCGCCCGCCCGCCCTTGACAAGCCCGGCGACGAAACGGTACCGTCTCGTTCCGGAACGGATCGTATCCGTTTCGCACGATCCCACCGACCCCCCACCCGAGACCCGGAGAACCCCTTGGACGCTGACAGCGATACCGACCGCCGGACCGGAGGTCGGACCCTCGACGGCACCCGAGACGCCGACATCCGAGCGGCAGTCCTGGAGCTGCTGGTGGAGCAGGGGTACGACCGGGTCACCATCGAGGCGGTGGCCGGGCGAGCCCGGGCCGGCAAGGCGACCATCTACCGGCGCTGGCCCTCGAAGGTGGAGCTGGTCATCGACGCCATCAACGACCTCAAGCCCACGGACTTCGAGCTGCCCGATACCGGCAACCTCGGCGAAGACATTCGGGCCTACTTCGAGGTGGCCGCCGTCGGCGGACCGCCCGACGCTTTCCCCCTCATCGCCGGCCTGGCGCCGGCGTTGCTGCACGACCGGGAGTTGGCGGCCGCCTTCCGCGAGCATTTTGTCGGCCCTCGCCTCGCCAAGCTGCAGTTCCTGCTGGACCGGGCCGCCGCTCGCGGCGAGGTCGACACCCGGCGGAGCGCGGATCTGCTCTGCGCCGTCTTCCCCGCCTTCATGCTGCACCGCACCGTGTTCGGGGGGGAGGCGCCCGACGCCAACTATGTGCGCCGGATCATCGAAGAGGTGCTGATCCCCCTGGCCACGGCGCCTTCGGCTCCTCCCGCCGGGAGCCCCCGACCCAAGAAAGGCCACCGATGAACGCGGAAGCCGAACAGCCGACTCGCCACCTCGGCGTAGCCCTGGCCATCATCTGCACCGTCCAGCTCATGGTGGTGCTCGACGCCACCATCGTCAACGTGGCCCTCCCATCCATCCAGCGAGGCCTCCATTTCGCGTTGCAGGACCTGGTGTGGGTGACCACCGCCTACTCCCTGACCTTCGGGGGGTTGCTGCTCTTCGGGGGCCGGACCGGTGACCTCTTCGGCCGCCGGCGCATGTTCTTCATCGGGATCGTCATCTTCGCGGCGGCATCCTTGCTCGGCGGGTTCGCCCAGACCGACGTCTGGCTCATCGTGACCCGGGCCGCCCAGGGAGTGGGGGGCGCCATCGCCTCGCCGACGGCCCTGGCCCTGATCGCCACCAACTTCCCCGAGGGGCCGGCTCGGAATCGGGCCATGGGCATCTACGCGGCCATGTCGGGGGCCGGCGCGGCGGTCGGCCTCCTGGCCGGCGGGATCCTGACCGACGTGGCGTCGTGGCGATGGGTGCTCTTCGTCAACGTGCCGATCGCCGCGGTGGTGCTGCTCGTCGGCCACCGCGTGCTCCGCGAATCGGAGACCCGCCACGGCCGGTTGGACGTGCCGGGCGCCATCACCGTGACCGCGGGTATGGGCCTGCTGGTGTATGGGCTGACCAACGCCGCCAGCCACTCGTGGACGAGCTCCAGCACCCTGATCTACCTGGTCAGCGCGTCGGTCCTGCTGGTGGCGTTCGTGCTCTTCGAGGCCCGATCGCCGCATGCCCTGATGCCGTTGCGGATCTTCGCCAACCGCAACCGCTCCGGCGCCTACCTGATGATGCTCTTCATCGGAGCCGCCATCTTCGGCATGTTCTACTTCCTCACCCAGTACCTGCAGAACATCCTGGGCTACAGCCCCCTGAAGGCCGGCGTGGCCTTCCTGCCGGTGGCCGCCACGATCGGGGTGTTCTCGCAGGTGGCCGCGCGCATGGTGGGCCGCACCGGCATCCGCCTGCCCCTGCTGTTCGGTCCGGTGGCGGCTATCGCCGGGCTGCTGTGGCTGGCCCAGCTGACCAGCACCAGCGGCTACCTCAACATCCTCGGGCCGTTCCTCTGCATCGGGCTCGGCATGGGCTTCTCGTTCGTGCCCCTCACCCTGACCGCGGTCTCGGGGGTGCAGCGATCCGAGTCGGGCCTGGCCTCCGCCCTGCTCAACACCGGGCAGCAGATCGGCGGCGCCATCGGCCTGGCCCTGCTGTCGACGGTCTCGGTGGATGCCATCCGCAGCCGGACGCAGCAGCTGGCCGCCAGCCACGGCGGGCATCTGACGGTCGCCCTCCAGCACCAGGCGGTGGTGCACGGCTATGACCGCGGCTTCCTGCTGGCGACCGGCATCGCCTGCCTGGCCCTACTGGTCTCGCTGCTGGTGATCCGGGTGGACAAGCTGACGCCGGACGATGACACCGAGACGGTGGCGGCGGTGGCGGCGGCCTGACTAGGGCTGGTAGTTGGTGAACACGTCGGAGCCGAACACCGAGGCGGTGGCGGCCGCGCCGAGGCGGCCCAGTCCGAAGACCTGCTCGATGGAGGCCAGCAAGGAGTAGTGGTTGTAGGGGACACTCGAACTGCTGCCCGGCTGCACCCATCGGGACAGCACCACGGCACCGACCCGCCCGCCGCCCAAGCCGGTGATACCCGGCAGCGGGCTGTTGAGCCCGGGGCCCTCGCCGCAGCAGGCCGACGAGTCCGACTGGGGGCCGTCCGACTCGTCGAAGGTGACGACGAGCATCCCGTCCGTCTGGTACGCCGGTGACGCCAGAAATTTTCGGCACCCACGTCTGCAGCCAGGCGTTGGCGGATACCAGGCCGCCCGGCCGCCCGTCGACGCACGGGCTGTCGTGGCCGTCGTCGCAGAGGTTGGGGGTGATGTAGGTGAGGTTGGCGGTCGTCGCCGACGACGACAGGTCTGCGGGGAGCCGGCTCAGCGGTACCACATCGGCGTTGCACGCCGGGGTGTCGATGATGCTGTGGAAGTAGACGAAGGGATCGTGGCGGGTGGCGTACTGGTCACCCGCGACCGCGGTCTGGGTGCCGTCCATGGCGTTGAGGGCCGGGTGCCCGCAGGTGGCCGACTCGCGGGATGGGATGTTGCCCATGTCCTCCATGTAGGCCTTCCACGCCAGGCCCTGGGCCGCCAGCTGGTTGGCCACCGTTTGCACGCCGGCCGGATAGACGCAACCTTGCCCAATGGCCTGGCCGGCGATCGTCGCCAGTTGGACGAAGTCGAGGTACAGCAGGCAGTCGGTCTGGGTGATCAGGTTGGGCTGCTGGCCGCTGATCTGGGCGATGTAGTTGTCGGCGCTCTGGTGGCCGATGCCGTAGTACTGGCTGAGCAGGGCGCCCTGCGAGGTCAGCGTCTGCGCCAGGTAGGGGGCGGCCGACCCGGGGCCGAACGTGGTGGCGTACCCCTTGTTCTCCAGGTTGATGACGAAGACGTGGCCGATCGGCGGCAGCGACGCGGCGGTGCTGGCATGGGCCGGTGACGCCAAACCGCCCGCCAGCAGCCCGCCGAGGGCGGCGATGACGGCCATGACGGCCGCGCCCGCCCGGCGGGATCGGGCGGTGCGGGCCCGGCGGGGCGAATCGGGCGCAGGGTCTTCGGTGCAGGGCAAGGCGACTCCCGGAGATGCGGTTCCGTGGTGAGCTTCGCCGAAGCCGGCGCGCTTACCTGCGGCGCCGGGTAACGGGCGATTGAACATCCGGCGAAAACCCGCCCACCCGGCACCTGTCTCGCTCCGTGCCGCCGCGCCCCGTAACCTCCGCCGGGTGGCCGACCACCATCACCACCAGCACGATGGGCTGTCGGCCGACGCCGACCGGCTCCGGCTGGCCGCGGCGCTGGGCCTGATCGTGGCCTTCATGGTCGTCGAGGTGGCCGTGGCCGCCGTCTCGGGCTCGCTGGTCCTGCTGGCGGACGCCGGCCACATGCTGGCGGACGCCGGCGCGATCGGGGCCGCGTTGTGGGCCTGGCACCTGGCCGCGCGGCCCGCATCCGGTCCGTGGACGTATGGGTTCAAGCGGGCGGAGATCCTGTCGGCCGCCGGCAACGGGGTCTCCCTGTTGGTGGTGGCAGCCATCGTGACCTTCGCTTCCATCCGTCGCCTCCTCGACCCTCCGCTGGTCGACGGACTGCCGGTGATCATCGTCGCCGGCGTGGGGATCGGGGTCAACGTGGTGGCCGCCTGGATCCTGGCTCGGGCCAACCGGACCAGCCTCAACGTCGAAGGGGCTTTTCAACACATCCTGACCGACCTTTACGGCTTCGTCGCCACCGTGGTGGCGGGCATCGTCATCGTCACGGCCGGCTACCGTCGGGCTGACGCTATCGCCTCGCTGGTGGTGGTGCTCCTGATGCTGCGGGCCGCCTGGGACCTGCTCAAGGCGTCGTTGCGGGTCCTGCTGGAGGCCGCACCCGAGGCCGTCGACATGGCCGACGTCCGGGCCCATCTGCTGGAGCCGGCGCACGTTCGCGACGTCCATGATCTGCACGTGTGGACGGTCACCTCCGACCTCCCCGCCCTCTCGGCCCACGTGGTGGTCGACGACTCGTGCTTCTTGGACGGCCACGCCCCGCAGGTGCTGGACGAGCTGCAGAGCTGCCTTGCCGGCCACTTCGACCTCGAGCACTCGACGTTCCAGCTCGAGCCCGCCAGCCACGCCGCCCACGAGACCGGGACCCACTCTTGAACGATTGCCACCCTCCGCCGTGAACGTCAGTCACCTGATCAACAGCTATGGCTACTGGGCGGTTTTTGCCCTCGTCGGCCTGGAGAGCCTGGGCATTCCCCTGCCGGGTGAGACGATCCTGATCACGGCCGGCACCTACGCCGGCCACACCCACCGCCTGTCGGTCTGGGGGATCTTCGGGGTGGCCGTGGCGGGGGCGATCATCGGCGACAACATCGGTTTCTGGATCGGCGACAAGGGCGGGTATCGCCTGCTGCGCCGGTACGGCCACTACATCCGCGTCGACGAGGCCAAGATAAAGATCGGCCGGTACATCTTCGATCGGCACGGCGGGAAGGTGGTGTTCTTCGGCCGGTTCGTCTCGGTCCTGCGCACCTACGCCGCCTTCCTCGCCGGTACCAACCGGATGCGCTGGCGCAGCTTCCTGGTGTACAACGCCGCCGGTGGCCTGGTCTGGTCGGCGATCTACGCCTTCGTGTCGTACGCAGTCGGCAACACCCTGCGGAACGCTGTCGGGCACCATCAACATCGCCCTGGGCGCCGTCGCCGCCGTGGCCATCGTCATCGCCTTTTTGGTGGTGCGCCGGCAGGCCAACCGGCTCACCGCCGTGGCGGAAGCGGCCTACCCCGGGCCGCTCCCGGACTGACCCCGGTCAGCCGAACAGGCGCGTGGCCGGGTCGCGCTCGTGTTCGAGCAACCAGGCCTTGCGTTCCACCCCCCACCCGTAGCCGGTGAGGCCGCCATCGGCACCGATGACGCGGTGACACGGAACGATGATGGAGATGGGATTTCGACCGTTGGCGGCCCCGACCGCCCGCACCGCCGCCGGCCGGTCCACCGCCGCCGCGATGGCGGCGTAGCTGGTCGTCTCCCCGAAGGGAATGGCTCGCAGGGCGGTCCACACCTCGACCTGGAAGGGGGTGCCGCGCAGTTCCAGCGGCACGTCGAATTCCTGCCGGGCTCCGGAAAAATACTCGTCCAGCTGGTCCCGGGCGGCCTCGAACGCGCCCTCGTCGGGCGTCCAGTCCGGGGCCGGGCCGGGGCAGCGTCCGTGGTCCGCGAGGTAGAGCCCGGTCAGCACCCCGTCGTGGCCGACGAGGCGGATCCGGCCGACGGGGGAGTCGAGGTGGCGGTACCTGGTCGTGGCGATCGCAGTCGTGGTCATGTCCTTCATGGTGGTCGCTCCCCCCCGCCGAGGCTGGCCATATCCGGACAGGCTCGAAGGTGTGTCCGGATCCGTCCGTTGCGACCTGGGTGGGGGCGGTATACCTGGTGGCGTGGAACTCCTTTCAGCAGTGGTGACCACCGGGATCTACTGTCGGCCCGGTTGCGCCGGCCGGCCGCATCCCGGCCACGTCAAACCGTACGCCTTGGCGGCCGCCGCGGAGGCGGATGGCTTCCGGCCCTGCTTGCGGTGCCGTCCGTATCGGTCCTCGCAACCGTTGTCGTGGACCGGGTCCGAGCTGGTGTGCCGGGCGGTGCAGTTGATCACCGATGGCGCGCTCGATGGACAGACCGAAGACCGGCTGGCGGCCCGGCTCGGCGTGTCCGGTCGCCACCTCCGCCGCCTTTTCACCAAGGAGCTGGGCGTGACGCCCGACGAGTTGGCGAGATCCCGGCGAGCCCACTTCGCCCGTCGTCTCCTGGACGACACCGATCTGGAGATCGCCGACGTGGCGTTCGCGGCCGGATTCGGCAGCGTCCGGCAGTTCAGCCGGGCCTGCCACGAAGTCTTCCGGGCCGCGCCCGAGCGACCTGCGGGCCCGCCGGCGGGTGACCGACCGGCTCGTCGCCGACGGCGGTCTGCGGTTGCGGCTGCCGTTCGAGGGGGCCCTGGACTGGGACGCCCTGCTGACCTACTTCCGGGCCCGGGCCATCCCCGGCGTGGAGCACGTGGAGGGCGACATCTACCGGCGCACTGTCGTCGTCGACGGGGATCCGGGCGTGGTCGAGCTGGCGCCCGGCGGTGCGGGTCAGCTGCTGCTGCGCGCCCACCTGCCGCACTGGGAGCACCTCATCCACCTCGTCCATCGGGCCCGGCGCATCGCCAGCCTGGATTTCGACCTGGATGAGCCCCTCGGGCGGCTGTCGGCTGACTCGGTGCTGGGGCCGCTGGTCGCGGCTCGTCCGGGACTGCGCGTACCGGGCACGTGGGATCCCTACGAGACCGCAGTAAGAGCCATCATCGGCCAGCAGGTGTCGGTCGCCGGGGCCACCACCATCGCCGGCCGGCTGGTGGCTCGGCTCGGTACGCCGGTGCCGGGGTTGGCCGCCATCGGGCTCACCCACTCCTTCCCGAGCCCCGAGACCCTGGCCACCGGGGACCTGTCCGACTTGGGGCTCACCGGGGCCCGGCAGGCCGCCATCGCCGCCTTCGCTCGGGGTGTCGTCGACGGCGCCATCCGCCTCGACCGCAGCGCCGGTCTCGACGACCTGGTGGCGGCGATCACCGCCATCGACGGGCTCGGGCCCTGGACGGCGCACTACATCGCCCTGCGCCTCGGCGAGCCGGACGCCTACCCCGCCACCGATCTCGGCGTGCGTCGAGCCTTGGCGGCCCGGATCGGCGAGGACCGCGACGCCGACCGGCCTGACGAGGGGTGGCGCCCGTGGCGGGCCCTGGCCACCACCCACCTGTGGGCGGCGGCGGGGGCCGGGGGGTAGGGGCCGGCGCCGGCCCTAGCCCGCCTGGGCCCGGAAGGTGCGCCGGTAGGCGGTGGGCGTCGTCCCGATGGACTGCTGGAACCGCATCCGCAGGTTGGTGGCCGTACCCAGACCGCACTCCTCGGCGACCCGGTCCACCGGTAGATCGGTGGTCTCGAGCAGCCGCTGGGCCAGGACCAGGCGCTGCTGGAGGATCCACTGGTGCGGGGTGGCCCCGACGGTGGCGCCGAAGTGGCGGGCGAAGGTCCGGGTGCTCATGGCGGCGCGGTGGGCCAGGAGCTCGACCGACAGTGGTTCGCCCAGGTTGGCCGCCGCCCATTGCAGGGCATCGGAGAAGGGGTCGGCCTCCGTCACGTCGCGGATCGCGGTGGTGACGAACTGCGCCTGGCCGCCGGCCCGGTGCGGGGGCACCACCATCTGGCGGGCGACGGCGTTCGCCACATCGGCGCCGAAGTCCTGGCGGACGACGTGCAGGCACAGGTCCAGGCAGGCCGCACTGCCCGCCGACGTGAGGATGTCGCCGTTGTCGACGTACAGCACCCGCGGGTCCACGTCGATGGCGGGGTACATCTCGGCCAGCTGCTCAGCGCTGGCCCAATGGGTGGTCGCCCGCCGGCCATCGAGCAGACCGGCGGCGGCCAGCACGAAGGCGCCGGTGCACAGCGACAGGATGCGGGCGCCCCGGGCGTGTGCCTGGCGCAACGCCGTCAAGGTCTCGGGTGACGGCAACGCCATCGGTGGCACCACGATGGTCTCGGCCCGGCGCAGCGCCCGCAAGGGGCTGACGTCGGTGATTACCACCCCGGGCACGGACAGCGGTACGGGCGGCGGCGAGGAGCTGCACAGCGTCACCTGGTACCAGGGCACCCCGACCTCGGGATCCACCCCGAATACGTCCCAGACGGCGCTGAACTCGAACAGCGACATCCGGGGCCCGACCACGACGGCCATTTGCGGGCGGGCCAGGCCGGGATTGGCCATCAGGGCGCGCAGGACGGCTGATCGGGTGTGGGGGGCAGCACCAAACCCCAACGGATCAGGACGGGGCGGATGAGGTGGGGGCGGATGAGGTGGGGGCGGATGAGGAGATGGCTGCGGATGTGCCCCAGGCCGCGGCACCGGCGCGGTGGCCCTGGTGGCCGGAGTGGATCGGGGCGTGGCTTGTGGGGTGGGCCAGCCGCGGCCCGGTGGAGGTCGGCGACGTGCTGGGCGGCGAGTTCTTTTGTCATGGACGTGGGGAACATGTGGTCCATGCTGAACCCAAACGCCGGCGCCGACGAGTGGCAGAAGTGCCCATGATCGAAAGAATACTGCCAATCGTCGGAGCGCCCGGGCTGCTGCCGCCTCCCGGACGGCTGCCCCATCCCGCCGGCTGCTAAGACGGGGCCATGGCAAGCACCGACGTCGCCTCCCACGTGGCGGAGATCGGCCGCCGAGGGTGGACGGTCATCGAGGACGCCATCGACCCCACCCTGCTGGACGCCCTGACCGGCGAGCTGGTCCGGCTGGAGCGCGACCTCGAGGTGCGGCCCGCCGAGAACTCGTTCGAGGGGACCCGGACCCTCCGGGTCTACAACCTGTTGGCCCGGGGCGAGCTGTGGTGGCAGGTGCCGGTCCATCCCAACGTCCTCCCGGTGGTGGAGGGCGTACTGGACAGCGGCTGCCTGGTGTCGTCGTTGTCGTCGATCAACATCGGGCCAGGGGAGGTCGCCCAGCCCATCCACGCCGACGATCAGCTGATCCCCATCCCCAAACCGCACCCGCCGACGGTGTGCAACACCATGTGGGCGCTGACCGACTTCACCGCGGACAACGGCGCCACCCGCGTCGTCTCGCGGACCCACCTGGCCGACACCTCACCGGACTACGGGCACCCCTACGATTCCGAGCCGGCCGTCATGTCGAAGGGGAGCATCCTCGTCTGGCACGGCAGTCTTTGGCACGGGGGCGGCGCCAACCGGACAGAAGAGCCCCGGGTCGGGATCGCCATGAACTACTGCGCCGGCTACATCCGCCAGCAGGAGAACCAGCAGCTCGGCATCCCGTCCGCACTCGTGGCCCGCATGCCGGCCCGGCTCCAGGAGCTGGTCGGGTTCGGGATCTACCACGGTCTCATCGGCCACATCGACAAGCGCTCGCCGGCGAGCCTGCTCCGGTCCGCCGCGGGCCGCGAGGCTGGCCGTGCCGGCGGCCACGAGGGTGCCAATCAGTATGAGAGTCCGATGGTGTGGGACATCGTCGGTTGAGCGGAGCCGCCACCGCCAGGGTCACGGTAGTTACGGACGGCGCATGAATCGCGAGGTAGCTTCTCGGCCATGGTGCTCGCCCCTTCGACGCCGACTCCCACCGCCGCGTGGGCGGCCTACCACGACCGGGTCGAACGCCTGAAGGCCCAGTACGCGGCCGTACCCGCCGGCCAGCCGGTGCGCCTGGCCAAGAAGACCTCCAACCTGTTCCGCCCCCGGGCCCGTACCACCACGCCCGGGCTGGACGTGGCCGCCTTCGACGGGGTCATCGCCGTCGACCGCGAGGCGCGCACCGCCGAGGTGCAGGGCATGACCACCTACGAGCACCTCGTCGACGCCACCCTGCCCTACGGGCTCATGCCGCTGGTCGTCCCCGAGCTCAAGACCATCACCCTCGGCGGGGCGATCACCGGGCTGGGCATCGAGAGCTCGTCCTTTCGCAACGGCATGCCGCACGAGTCCGTGCTCGAGATGGACATCCTCACCGGCGCCGGCGAGGTCATCACGGCCACCGGCGACGGTGGGCACGCCGACCTCTTCCACGGATTTCCCAACTCCTACGGGACCCTCGGCTACGCCCTGCGGGCCAAGATCGAGCTGGAGCCCGTGCATCCGTTCGTCCACCTGCGCCACGTGCGCTTCACCGACTTCGCGGCCCTCACCGACACCCTGGCCGAGGTGTGCGCCGCCGGCGCCTACCAGGGCGAGGAGGTCCAGTTCGTCGACGGCAGCGTCTTTTCCCCGGACGAGAGCTACCTGACCCTCGGATCCTGGGCGGACGGAGGCCCCGGCGCCCAGCGACTACACCCGGGCCGGCATCTACTACCGGTCCATCCAGGCGAAGACCGAGGACTGGCTCACCGTGCGGGACTACCTGTGGCGCTGGGACACCGACTGGTTCTGGTGCTCCCGGGCGTTCGGCGCCCAGCGGCCGTGGGTGCGCCGCCTCGCCGGCCCCCGCTTCCTGCGCAGCGACACCTACTGGAAGATCCTGGCCCTCGAAGAACGCTTCCACCCCAAGGCCACCATCGACCGGTGGCGGGGCCTGCCGGCCCGGGAGAACGTCATCCAGGACGTCGAACTGCCCATCGGCCAGCTGGCGGAATTCGTGGCCGCCTTCCAGCGGGAGGTGCCGATCTCGCCGTTCTGGCTGTGCCCGCTGCGCCACCGCGACCCGGCCGCGGTCTGGGAGCTGTACCGCCTCGACCCGGACACCCTCTACGTCAACGTCGGGTTCTGGTCGAGCGTCGCCCTCCAACCCGGCATGGACGCCGCCCACCACAACCGTTGGGTAGAACGGGAAGTGGACCGCCTCGGTGGCCGCAAATCCCTGTACTCCACCGCCTTCTACGAAGAACACCACTTCTGGGACCTGTACAACGGCCCGGTGTACCGGAACCTCAAGCAGCGCTACGACCCGGCCGGCCGACTGCTCGACTTGTACGCCAAATGTGTCCGCAACCGCTGAGCCCACCAGGAGGATTTGGAAAAAGATGCCCGCTCGTTCGCAGGTAGCGCCCGTGCTCGCCGGTGTCGTCGGCGTCGGCCAGCCCGTCGGTTTCGCGGCCTACGACGGCAGCACCGCCGGTCCCGCCGAGCCGGTCAGCCGCATCGTCATCCGCGATCCCCGCGCCCTGCGGTGCGTGGCCACCGCCCCGAGCGACCTGGGCCTGGCCCGGGCCTACGTGTCGGGGTACCTCGACCTGGAGGGCGACCTGTACGCCACCCTGGAGATGCTCGCCGGCGAGCACGTGGGCTCGCTCAGCTGGGCCGACCGCTTCGACGTTCTGCGCCGCCTCGGGCCGTGGATCCTCCAGCCCATCGCCCCGCCCTCCGAAGAGACCCACCCGGGCCTGTGGTGGGGGCTGCGCCACTCGCTGGCCCGGGACTCCAAGGCCATCAGCCACCACTACGACGTCTCCAACCGGTTCTACGAGTGGATCCTCGGCCCGACCATGGCTTACACCTGCGCGGTCTACCCCCGCGAGGACGCCACCCTGGAGGAGGCCCAGGAGGAAAAGGTCGACCTGGTCTGCCGCAAGCTCGACCTGCAGCCCGGCCAGCGCCTCCTCGACGTCGGGCTGCGGGTGGGGGACGATGGTCGTGCACGCGGCCCGGCACTACGGGGTGCGGGTGATCGGCGTGACCCTGTCGCGCCAGCAGGCGGAATACGGCCAGAAGCGCATCGCCGAGCTGGGCTTGTCCGACACCGCCGAGATCCGCCACCAGGACTACCGGCATGTCGAGGAGACCGGCTTCGACGCCATCAGCAGCATCGGGCTCACGGAGCACATCGGGGCCAAGAACCTGCCGGGATACGCCGCGCTTTCTGGCCAGCAAGCTGCGGCCGCAGGGTCGCCTGCTCAACCACTGCATCACCCGGCCGGAGACCTCGGTCCCGTCCGCGCGGGTGGCTTCATCAACCGGTACGTCTTCCCCGACGGCGAGCTCGAAGCGGTGGGCACCATCGTGTCGGCCCTCCAGGATGCCGGCCTCGAGGTGCGCCACGAGGAGAACTTCCGCGAGCACTACGCCCGGACGTGCGCGGCGTGGGGCGCCAACCTCGACGCCCATTGGGACGAGGCCGTCGCCGAGGTCGGTGAGGGGCGAGCCCGGGTGTGGCGCCTCTACCTGGCCGGGTCGCGGCTCGGCTTCACCCAGCGCCGCATCGAGCTGCACCAGGTGCTGGCGACCCGCACCGAGGCCGGGCTTTCCGGAATGCCGCTGGTGCGGACCGACTTCGGCCGCACCCTGCCGGTCAATCCGTCTTTACGATAAGCACCGCGCAGCTGGCGCCGTGTGCCACCGAATTGGGCACCGAACCCAGCACCCGGCGGGCGCCCTGCATGCCCTTGCTCCCCACCACGATCAGGTCCGCATCGACCGCTCCGGCGGTCTCCAGGATGGCGTCGGCCGCGCCCCCCGACACCGCGTGCTGCTCGGTCGTGAGGCCCTGGCCCCACGTGGCGGCGGCTTTCTCGCCGATCTGCTTCGCGGCCTCGGCCTGCAGCCCTTCGGACGCCCCGGTGTCGACGAGAGCGGCGCCGGACGCGCTGCCCATGCCCGAACCTGACGACCTGTAGGCCGTGACGATGTGCAGCGTCGCGCCCAGCTGACGAGCCAGGTCGGCCGCGGTCTCCACCGCCTTGTCGGCCGTGGCGGATCCATCAGTGCCTACGACGATTCGGTGATACACCATCGTCCCTCCCTCGTGACTTGGGGCCCTTGGGAGCCACAGTAACGCTCCCGTCCCGGTCGCGCTCGGGTCGTTCGCCTCCGCCCGGGAGCGAAGCGGCGGGTTAGCGTGGATCGGTGACCGACTGGGCGACCATCTCCTCCCTGGCGACCGCCGGCGGGACGCTGGTGCTGGCCGTCGCCACCTTCTCGTCGGTGCGATCGGCCAACCGGTCGGCCCGCGCCGCGGAGCGGTCCCTGCTGGTCGGGCTGCGTCCGTTGCTGATCCCGTCGCGGCTGGAGGACCCGGCCGAGAAGGTGCACTTCATCGACGACAAGTGGTTGATGGCGCCGGGCGGGGGCGGGGCCGCGGAGGCCGGTCCCGAGGCCATCTGGCTGGTGCTGGCGTTACGCAACGTGGGCACCGGGATCGCCGTGCTGCACGGCTGGCATTTCCATGCCGGGCGGACCGATCCCGACGATCCCCACCCACCGTTGTCGGACTTCCGCCGGCTCACCCGCGATCTCTACGTGCCGGCCGGCGACATCGGGTTCTGGCAGGGCACGTTCCGCGACCCCAGCGCACCAGAGTTCGCGGCGGCCCACGATGCCATAAATACCCGGGATGCGCTGACGATCGACCTGCTCTACGGGGATCACGAGGGCGGTCAGCGGGTCATCAGCCGCTTCATGATGTATCCCCGAGACGACGGGCGCTGGATCAGCGCCGCGGCCCGCCACTGGAACGTGGACCGACCGGACCCCCGCTGAGCGCTACGCCGGCGCGGTGGCCAGGCGGCGGGCGATGATGCCCGCGTCCGGCCAGCGCACATCCTGCACCCACCGCAGCTTCTCCATCACCTTGATCACCACGGCGCTGGTGTCGATCTCCATGAAGCGCACCCCATGGCGGGCGGACGTGGGCTCGGCGTGATGGAAGTTGTGCCAGGACTCGCCCATGGAGGGCAGCGCCAGCCACCACACGTTCTGGCTGCGGTCCCGGGTCTTAAAGGGGCGCCGGCCCTTGATGTGGCACACCGAGTTGATGGCGAACGTCACGTGGTGCAGCAGCGCCACCCGCACCAGGCTGCCCCAGAAGAACGCGGTGAGAGCGCCCCACCACGACCACGACCATAGGCCGCCCACGATCGGCGGGATCAGCATGGACAGGGCCACCCACATGGGGAAGGTCTTGGAGATCCGGCGGATGACCTTGTCGGCGAGCAGTTCGGGGGCGTAGCGCTTCTCGCAGGTCTTTTCCCAGTCAAAGAGCCAGCCCACGTGGGCGTAGAGGAACCCCTTCGTCAGGGCCCGGGCGTTGCTCCCGAACCGCCAGGGGGAGTGCGGGTCGCCGTCCTTATCGGAGAAGCGGTGGTGCTTGCGGTGGTCCGAGACCCACTGGATGACCGACCCCTGGATGGCCAGGCTGCCCGCCACGGCCATGACGACCCGGACCCACTGCTTGGCCCGGAACGCCCGATGGGTGAAGTAGCGGTGGAAGCCCACCGTGATGCCGTGGCCCGCGACCGCGTACATGACGAGGCCGATGATGGCATCGCGCCACGAGAGGAACCCGGCGAAGGCCAGGACCGGTATGGCGGCCAACAGGGCCAGGAACGGCACGGCGATAAAAAGGACCAGCAGCACCTGTTCCTTCATCGACTTGTAGTCCACCGGATCCGCGGCTTCCGACGGGTCGAACGACCCGTCGGGCCCAGGGGGGAGATCGAGGAGGGCCTCGGTGCTGGACAATGGACCTCGTCTCTCGTGAAGCGGCTATCGGCGGTCGGCGTCGCCAAGCGATCTCGTCGGCAGAGTCTGGCACGTCGCGGCCCTCGATGTCGATCGCCCCGACGACGTTCATGTACGTCCAGCCAATTCCGTTTCGCCCATCTCTGGTAATCTCGTATGCAGTTGTCGCCGGGCCCTCGCCTGGCGGTCGCCGGTCTCTGCACCGGCGGGGCCCGCGAGATGCGCTCGAGTTGGCCTGCTTTCCCACTGGCCGACTGGAGCCTTGTGACCATTACCCCTACCCGCGCCGATACTGCCGCCGGCGTTCCTGCCGCCGGGTTTGCCGAGCTCGGGCTTCCCTCTGCCCTGACCGACGCGCTCGAGCGCGGCGGCATCACCGCGCCGTTTCCGATCCAGGCGGCCACCTTGCCCGACGCTCTGGCCGGGCGTGATGTCTGCGGCAAAGCCCCGACGGGCTCCGGTAAGACCCTGGCGTTCGGCCTGGCCGTTCTGGCCCGGCTGCCGGCATCGGGCAGCCGCCGCCCGGGGCCACGGCAGCCGGGGCGCCGGCGGCCGTCCGGAGGCGCTGATCCTGGTGCCGACCCGCGAGCTGGCGTCGCAGGTCGAGGAGGCGCTGGCGCCCCTGGCGGCCGCTGTCGGCGCCCGCGTCACCTCGGTGTACGGCGGGGTGAGCTACGGCAAGCAGCGCGCCGCCCTGCGTCGCGGCGTGGATGTGCTGGTGGCCTGCCCCGGCCGCTTGGAAGACCTGATCCAGCAAGGCGACGTCGAGCTGGGCTGGGCGTCCCTGGTGGTGATCGACGAGGCCGACCGCATGGCGGACATGGGCTTTCTCCCGACCGTCCGCCGGCTCGTCGACCAGACGAGGGACGACCGCCAGACCATGCTCTTTTCCGCCACCCTGGAGGGGCCGGTCGACAAGCTGGTCCGCGACTACCAGCACGCCCCGGCGCGCCACGACGTCGTCGAACACGAAGACAGCAGCGGCCAGATCCATCACCGCTTCTGGCACGCGGACGCGGCCGACCGGGTGACGATCACCGCCGAGGTGGTGGCGGCCCGCGGGCCGGCCATGGTCTTCTGCCGGACCAAGCGAGGCGCCGACCGGCTGTCCGAACGGCTGTCCCGTTCCGGCATCGAAGTGGCGGCCATCCACGGCGACCGCAGCCAGGCCCAGCGCGAGCGGGCCCTGGCGGCCTTCCGCGACGGCCGGGTGCACGCCCTGGTGGCGACCGACGTGGCCGCCCGTGGCATCCACGTGGACGCGGTGCCGCTGGTCGTGCACTACGACCCGCCGGGGGACGCCACCGACTACGTGCACCGCTCGGGTCGCACGGGGCGGGCCGGCGCCGACGGCATCGTGGTCAGCCTGGTGAGCCGAGAGCACGCCCCCGTGGCCCGGCGCATGCAGCGCGACCTCGGTCTCGAACCGGGCGTGTCCACGCCCGACGTGCCCGGACTGCCCCACATCGACACGCCCCCGAGGGCGGCTCGCCGGCCGGCGGCGTCGGGTTCGCACGCGTCGGGTTCGCAGTCGCAGTCGCCGGGTTCGCAGTCGTCACGGTCGTCGCGTTCGTCGCGGCAGGGTCGTCCCGCCGGCGGTGGCGGCGGCCGCGTTCGTGGAGGCGGTGGGACGGGCGGCCGCCAGGAATACGGTCGAGGCCGCTCCAATGGGACGGCGACTGCCGCCCCGTCCGGCCGCCGGCCGCAGCCTTCTCGCCAGCGACGGTCCGGGTCCGCAGACAGATAGCGGCACCGGGCCGGTGGCCGTGTTACCCTGGTAGTTGAGGGCTACACCAGCATGGCTGACATTCCCTCCGGCTCACGAGGTGTGAGCCAGGCCGCGACCTGATGACCCACAGGTTGAGTCCGGCCAGGAAAGGAGGGGATCGCTATGGCAACTGGCACCGTTAAGTGGTTCAACGGCGACAAAGGTTTCGGCTTCATCACCCAGGATGCCGGCGGCCCTGACGTGTTCGTACACTTCAGCGCCATCGCCGGTGACGGGTATCGCAACCTCGAAGAGGGGCAGAAGGTGGAGTTCGACACCAACCAAGGCCCCAAAGGCCTGCAGGCCGCCAACGTTCGGGCGATCTGAGCAGTAGAGACCCGGCCGGAGCGCTCACCTGAGTGCGCCGGCCGGGTCTCGTCGCGTCTGGCGGTCGGCTCGCCGGACCTCGCCGGCCCCCGCCGGCCCCGCCAGCAGCCCTACCGCCCAGCCACCCGCCGCTACCGTGACACCCCGTGCGAGCCAGCTACCGGTGGATCCTCGCGCTGGCCGCCGGCATCGTGATCGCGGGCGTCGTCGGCGTCGCCATCCATCGCCAGCCAGCAACAGGATCGGCCGCACCGCCGGTCCCGACCACGGTCCCGCCGGCCCCGACCACCCTCCCGCATCCCACCACGGCCGCGCCGAGCACCACGGTCGGGGTGCCGGGGACCGGGTCGGCCGCCCTAGCCGCCAATCTGCTCGTCCCCACCGATCTGGGCGGCTTCTACGCCGTGAGCGCCTCGGCCGCCAACGCCCTCCTCGATTCGGCGCCCTGCCTCGCCGGCCTGGCGCCCTCGGCGGCGCAGAGCGGACGGGCGGTGACCGGCCTGCTCGGTCCCGATGCCGGGTCGGTGCCCGACATCACCGAGGTCGTGATCTCCTACCCGGGGGCCGCGGCCGGGGCGGTGTACCGGTCGCTCACCGCCACCCTGCAGGCGTGCCCCACCTTCGGGCTCGCGGTCGGGGGCACCCGGGTCACCGTCCCGCTGGCGGCCGCCAACTTGCCGGCGGTCGGCGACGCCTCCAGCCTGTACCAGGGACAGTTCCAGCTGGACGGTCGGCGGGAGCAGCTGGGGATCGGCATGGTGCTGGCCGGTCACAACGTGCTCACCATCACCTACATCGACACCGTGCCGCCATCGAACGCCCTGTTCGGCGACCTGCCGTCGACGGTGAGCGCCGCGCTCGGGAAGGAAGCGTGAGGCTCCCGGTAGGGTCTGCTCCGATGAACGACACTCCGCCGCCCCTGACGCCGCTCGGGGTCGGCTTCGACGCGCTGGCCGCGGCCGAGCCCGATGCCCCTGCCGTCACCTTCCTTGACGTCACCCGCACCCGGGACCAGATGGCTCGCCGGTCCAACCAGTTGGCCCGCCGGCTGCAGGCGCTCGGGGTCAAAACCGGCGACCTGGTGACCATCGGCCTGCCCAACGGACCCGAGTTCTACGAGGCCACCCTGGCCACGTGGAAGCTGGGGGCGGTGCCCCAACCGGTTTCCTACCGTCTCCCGCCGGCGGAGCTCACCGCGGTCATCGACGTCGCCGACCCGGCCGCCGTGATCGGCCTGCCGCCGCCCGCCGCCCCCGCCGACCCGCCGTCCCCGGCCCCGCCCCCCGCCCCTGGATCACCGCCGACGAAGTCCGGGATCTCGACGACCTCGACGACGGGCCCCTGCCGCCGGCCACCGCGCCCACCTGGAAGGCCATGCTGTCGGGCGGCAGCACCGGCCGGCCCAAGCTCATCGTGGCGACCACGCCGGCGGTGATGGAGTTCGTGGCCGCCGGCGGGCCGATGCTGCGAATCGGCCCTGGCGAGACGTTCCTCTGCACCGGCCCGCTGTACCACAACGGACCCTTCCTCTTCTCCATGACCGCCCTGCTCCAAGGCGGGCACGTGGTGGTCATGGAGCGCTTCGACGCCTCCCGCAGCCTCGAGTTGGTGGAGCGCTACCGGGTGACCTACATGTACCTGGTGCCGACCATGATGTCCCGCATCCTGCGCCTGCCGGAGGAGGAGCGGCTCGGCAGGGACATGGCGTCGTTGCGGACCGCCTACCACCTGGCGGCCCCGTGCCCGCCCCATGTCAAGCACGCCTGGATCGACTGGCTGGGCCCCGAGGTCATCGCCGAGCTGTACGCCGGCACCGAAGGCCAGGCGGCCACGGTGATCGACGGGGCGGAGTGGCTGGCCCACCCCGGCTCGGTGGGAAGGGTGGTCCTCGGTGAGATGTGCGTGACCGACGCCGACGGCCAGGCCCAACCGCCCGGCGAGGTCGGCGAGATCTGGATGCGGCCGCCCCGGACCGCGTCACCTACCGGTACGTCGGGGCCACGCCACGCCGAGCGCGACGGCTGGGATTCGCTGGGGGACATGGGCTGGTTCGACGAGGACGGCTACTTGTACCTGGCGGATCGCCAGACGGACATGATCCTGGTGGGCGGCGCCAACGTGTACCCGGCCGAGGTGGAGGCCGCCCTCGACGAGCATCCGGCCGTCCTGTCCTCGTGCGTGATCGGGCTGCCCGACGAGGACTACGGCAACGTGGTGCACGCCATCGTCGAGGCCCGCGGCGATGTCACCGACGACGAGCTGCGGGCGCACCTGGCCGAGCGGTTGGTGCGCTACAAGTTGCCCCGCACCTTCGAGCGCAGCGCCCAACCACTCCGCGACGACGCCGGCAAGGTCCGCCGCTCGGCGTTGCGCGCCGCCCGACTTCCGGCATGAGCCCTCGCATCTCCCACCTGGCCGCCGCCCGCATCCTCGCGGAGCGGGACCCGGTGATCGCCGCCCTGGTCGACGCCGCGGGACCGATCCGGATGCGCCCGCCGCAGGAGACGCACTTCGCGGCCTTGGTGCGGGCCATCACCTACCAGCAGCTGGCCGGCGCCGCGGCGACGACGATCCACGGCCGGCTGGTCGCCGCTCTCGACAACACCGTTGAGCCGGTGGCCCTCCTGGCCCTCTCCGACCAGCAGATGCGAGCCGCCGGCCTGTCGGGCAACAAGACCGCGTCCCTCCGGGACCTGGCCACCAAGGTGCTGGACGGCACGGTGATCCTCGACCCGCGCGGGCTTTCCCGCGAGTCCGACGCGGAGGTCATCGTTCGGCTGACGGCGGTGCGGGGGATAGGGGAGTGGACGGCGCACATGTTCCTGATGTTCCAGCTCCGCCGCCTCGACGTGTGGCCGACCGGCGACCTCGGCGTCCGCAAGGGCTACGGCCTGGCGTGGAAGATCCCGACGCCGACCGCCAAGGAGTTGGAGCCGCTCGGTGATCCGCTGCGCCCCTACCGGTCGGTGGCGGCGTGGTACTGCTGGCGGGCGGCCGAGCTGTACGCCGGCGCGGCCGACAGCGCCCTCACCCGGTGAAAAAGACGCTGCTCGTGGTGCATCACACCGTCTCGCCGGCGACGCACGCCCTGCACCTGGCCGTCATGGAAGGCGCCTGTGACCCGGCCATCGAAGGCGTCGACGTGGTGGTCCGGCCTGCCCTGACCGCCACGGCTCCGGACGTCCTGGCCGCGGACGGCTATCTGCTGGGCAGTCCGGTCAACTTGGGCTACCTCTCCGGCGCCCTCAAGCACTTCTTCGACCAGATCTACTACCCGTGCCTGGAGGCGACCCGGCGTCGTCCGTTTGGCGTGTACCTGCACGCCAACAACGACGCCACCGGTGCCCTCCGAGCCCTCGATTCCATCACGACCGGTTTGCAGTGGAAGGCGGCCCAGCCGCCCCTGGTGGTCACTGGCGAGCCGCACCCATCGGATCTGGCCGCGGCGCGCGAGCTGGGTGGGGCGTTGGCCGCCGGCCTCACCCTGGAAGGCTGAGGTCGGCCAGGTCCTGCTCCATGCCGTCGAGCATGCGCCGGGCCACGCCGGCCCGGGCCCGGGTCTTGGTCCCCGCCACCGCCCCGCTCCGTAGCTCCGCCAGGCGGACGGCCGTTGACGTGGCCGCCGCCAGGAGCTCATCGGGAGCCACCACCCGGTCGAGGAAGCCGGCGGTGCAAGCCTCGTCCGGGCCGCCGATTTCACCGAGAACGATCCGGTCGAACTGCCCGGGCGGCATCCGGTAGCGAGCCAGCTCGATGGCCCAGATGGGGAGGGCCATGCCGATGGCGACCTCGTTGAGGCCGATGCGCCAGTCGCCGGCGGCCCCGATGCGGTGATCGGCGGCCAGCAGGACCAGGGCCCCCGCCGCCAGAGCGTGGCCGGTGCAGGCGGCCACCACCGGGAGGGGCGCCAGGAGCAGGCGGGCGACGAAGCGGCCGCCTGCGGCGACCAGGCCCTGCATGGCGGCCGGGCTCTCGGTCATGGTGGCGAGGTCGAAGCCGGCGGAGAAGCGGCCCGGGCGGCCCACCAGCAGGACGGCCCGGGCATCGGGATCGGCCTCGGCCCGGTCGAGGGCCTTGCCGAGCTGGTCCAGGACGTCGTGGCCGTAGACGTTGGCCTTCCCGTCGTCGAAGGTGACGACCGCCACGTGGTCCTGGAGGGCGTAGGTGACCGGCATGGGCGCCGATGCTAGGCCGCCTGGCGCATCCCGCGGCCCGTCCCGACGGCGTGCCCAGCGGCGCCGCCGGGCAGCACGGCCCGGTAGTAGCCGAGGAGCTCGTCGCCGAGACCCGCCCAGCCGCGGTCGCGCACGCTGGCCCGGGCGGCCGCGCCCATCCGGGCCCGCAAGGCGGGGTCGCCGGCCAGAGCCAGCACCGCCTCCCGCATCACCTCGGGCTCCCCGGCCGGATACAGCCAGCCCGTCAACCCGTGCTGCACCAGGTCGAGCGGGCCGCCGGCCGCGGGAGCCACGACTGGCACCCCTGACGCCATGGCCTCCTGCACCGCCTGGCAGAAGGTCTCGTGCCGCCCGGGATGCACGAACACGTCCAGCGACGCCACCGCCTGGCTCAGCGCCGCACCCGACTGATAACCGAGAAAGGTCGCGCCCGGCAGTTGCCGCGCCAAGCGGGCCCGCGCCGGTCCGTCGCCGATGACGGCCAGGCGGACGCCGGGCAGGCGGGACAGGACCCGGAGCTGGTGCACCTGCTTCTCCGGCGCCAGGCGCCCGGCGTAGCCCACCAGCAGGCGGCCGCCGGGCCCGAGCAGGCGCCGGTGCAGCGCCCCCGAACGGTGCCGCGGGTGAAACCGGTCCGGATCGACGCCCCGGGCCCAGCGGGCCACCGGACCGATGCCGTGCCGGCGCAACTCCCACTCCGCGGTGCTGGACGGAGCCAGGGTCACCGCGGCCCGGCCGTGCACCCGCCGCAGCCAGGCCCAGATGAGCCCGCCGGCCAGCCCGCCCACCCCGCAACCGCCGCCGTAGCGCCGGGCGAACCCGGCCAGGTCGGTTTGGTAGACGGCCACGACCGGCACGCCGAGCCGGGCCGCGGCCAGCCCGCCGGCGTCGCCGAGCAGCACCGGGGCCGCCAGGTGCACCACGTCAGGGGCGAAGGCCTCGATGGCCCGGCCCACCGCCGCGGTGGGGAGCCCGATCGGCAGGGTGCGGTAGGCGGGCAGGGTGAGGGCGGGTACGCGTTCGACGGCGGCCGCACCGCTGCGGGCGGGCCCCGGGCCCGGGGCGATCACCAGGGCCTGGTGGCCGGAGCGGTCGAGGTGTTCGAGGACCCGGAGGACCGAACCGGTCACGCCGTTCCACGTGGGGGTGAAGCATTCGGCGACGATCGCCACCCGCATCACTCCGGACCCTAAACCACAGAGGTGTCGTTCCGGCAACGGCCAGGCGGACACCAGACGAAGAATCGGGGTACCGCTGCCGCCGGTGCGGTAGTAGAAACGCGGCCGCACCCAACGATTCGGGGGAGGGTCCATGAAGACGAGAGCTGCGATCCTGTGGGAGGTCGGCAAGGACTGGAGCGTCGAGGAGATCGACCTCGATCCTCCGAAGGCCGGCGAGGTGCTGGTCCGGCTGGCGGGATCCGGGCTGTGCCACTCCGACGAGCACCTGGTCACCGGCGACCTGCCGTTCGAGTTGCCCATCATCGGCGGCCACGAAGGCGCCGGCGTGGTGGAGGAGATCGGCCCGGGTGTGGACTGGCTGGCCCCGGGGGACCACGTGATCTTCGGGTTCATCCCGTCGTGCGGGCGGTGCCCGTCCTGTGCGACGGGTCACGAGAACCTGTGCGATCTGGGGGCCTTCCTGGCCGGGGGTCGGCAGATCGCCGATCAGACCGCCCGCCATCACGCCCACGACACCGACCTGGGCCTGATGTGCCTCCTCGGCACGTTCGCGGAGCGCACCGTCGTCAACGAGGCCAGCTGCATCAAGGTCGGCCCCGACGTCCCGCTCGACAAGGCCTGCCTGCTGGGCTGCGGGGTGGTGACCGGGTGGGGTTCCGCGGTCTACGCGGCCGGGGTGACTCCCGGCGACGACGTGGCCGTCGTCGGCATCGGCGGCATCGGTATCAACGCTGTTCAAGGGGCCAGGCTCGCGGGCGCCCGGCACATCTTCGCCATCGACCCGGTGGAGTTCAAGCGGCAGAAGGCCACCGAGTTTGGGGCCACCCACACCGCTTCGTCGCTGGAGGAGGCGGTCGCGGTCATCGGCACCGCCACCGAGGGCCGCATGGCCAACAAGGTCATCATGACGATGGGTCTGGGCCAGGGTGAGGCCATCGGCGCCGCCCTGGCGGTCACCGCCAAGCGGGGCCGGGTGGTCGTGACCAACATCCACGCCGCATCCGAGGTCCAGGTCTCGATGAGCGCCCTGGACCTGACGTTGATGGAGAAGCAGGTGGTCGGCTCGCTCTTCGGGTCCGCCAATCCCCGGGCGGACATCCCCAAGTTGCTCGGCCTCTACGCCGATGGCCAGCTCAAGCTCGACGAACTGGTCACCCGCACCTATCGCCTCGACGAGGTCAACCGCGGCTACGAGGACATGCGCGAAGGCCGCAATCTCCGGGGCGTGATCACCTTCTAATCCACGGAAAAAGAGCCGGCCGCCGGGCGGCTCCCGCCCGTTGTCGCATCCTGGCCGACCGGCGGGTTAGTCGAAGATGGGTTCTCGGGTACGGGTCCGCTTCAACTCGAAGAAGCCGGCGGCGCCCGTCACCAGCAGCACACCGTCCCACAGCTTGCCCGCGGCCTCGCCGCGGGGGATGGGCGTCACCACCGGCCCGAAGAAGGCGTTGCCGTTGATGCTGATGACCGGGGTGCCGACCTCCATACCCACCTGGTCGATGCCGGCGTGGTGGGAAGCCTTCAGGGCTTCGTCGAACTCGGTGCTGTCGGCGGCGTCGGCGAGGGACGCCGGCAGGCCGACCTCCTCGAGAGCGGCGGTGATCGTCGCCCGGTCGCGGGGGAGCTTCTCGTTGTGGAACCGGGTCCCCATCGCCGTGTACAGCGGCCCCAGCACCGCTTCGCCGTGCGTCTCCGCGGCGGCCGTGCACACCCGGACCGGGCCCCATGCCTCACGTAGTCGCTCGCGGTAGCTCTCCGGCAGGTCGTCCCGGCCCGAGTTGAGATAGGCCAGGGACATCACCCGCCATCGGGTGTCGACGGGGCGGACCTGCGCCACCTCGAGCATCCAGCGGGAGGTGATCCAAGCCCAGGGGCAGAGTGGATCGAACCAGAACTCAGCCGTCTCACGTTGTGCGCTCATCCCCAGGTGCAACCGCCCGGTCATCCCGTCTCTTCCCGGGCGCCACCTGCCCGGTCGCCATCTTCCCTGTCGCCATCTGCCCGGTCGCCGGTGGGGGTGGCGCGGCCGGGTAGCCGGGGGGTCACCATGATGCCCATGATGGCCACTGCGCCAGCCGCCGCGAACGCCAGACCGAGACCGAGGCGAGGGCTGCCGCCCTGTTGGTGGACGACCGCCACCGCGGCCCCGCCCACGCCGGTGCCGAGCGCCGTCCCCAGTACGTCGGACAGTTGGACCGACGCGCTGATCCGGCCCTCCTCGCCCGGGCGGGCCCAGCCGAGCGCCGTCAAGCTGATCGGCGAATAGGCCAACCCGATCCCGAAGCCGGCCACGGACCAGGCCACGAAGGCCACCCACACCGGCACCGCCGACCACAGGAGCGCGGCCATCCCGGCCAGCCCGGCCACGACCAGGCTCAGCCCGCCGGCGATCAGCAGGCGCGCCCCGCGCCGATGCACGGCGCGGGCCTGCATCCACGAACCAGCCGTCCAGGCGATGGTGGAGACGCTGAGCGTCAGACCGGCGTAGGTCGTCGAGGTGTGTCGGATCGACGTGAGTGTCAGCGGCACGTACGCATCGCCGGCGAAGAATCCAAACGTCAGCAGCCCCCTGGTCAGCACCGCGGCCGGCAGTCCGGCCCGGGCCCGCAGCGTGCCGGCCGGCGTCAGACGGCGCAGGGCGGGCACCACCAGCCCGCCGCCCCCGACGATCAGGAGTGCCGAGTACACCGGCTGGGCCACTGTGAGCCCGGCCAGGAGGAGGCCGGCGCCGGCTGCCACGGTGACCGCGGCCCGGAGGGCGATGGGCGCATCGCCCCCCGCGGCGTGGCCCGGCACGGACCTCAGGGAGGGGTTGGTGATCACCGCGGCGACGGCGACCAGTGGCAACAGCCCGAGGAACACCCAGCGCCAACCCAGGTGGCTGGCGACCTGGGCCGCCAGCGCCGGTCCCACCAATCCCGGCACGACCCACGCGGTCGACAGGGTGGCGAACATGCGGGGCCGGAGGCTGTCCGGATAGCCCCGACCGATGGCGACGTACGCCGCCGCGGGACCGAGCCGGCGCCGAAACCCTGGATGACCCGTCCGGCCACCAGCACCGGCATGTCGGGCGCGGCGCCGGCCACCGCCAGGCCGACTGCGAAGACCGCCAGCCCTCCCAGCAGCGGGGCCTGGATGCCCCGCCGGTCGGACACCGCCCCACTGACCACGATGCCCACCAGGCTGGACAGGAAGAAGGCGCTGAACACCCAGCCGTACAGGCGGAGGTCGCCGAGCTGGCGGCTCACCACCGGCAGGATGGTGGCCACCGACAGGCTCTCGAACGCCACCAGCGTGACCGTGATGGCGAGCCCGGCCGTGAGCTGCCGGACGCCCGGCGCCCACACCCCGCCGATCTGGTCGTCCACGGCCACCGCCCGAGTTTGGCGGCCGGGCCGGCGTCGGCGCACTTGCGTTCCGATCCGGCCCTCCGGCCCTTGCCGTTGTCACACCCAGGGGTCATGATGGGTGCAGAGGTCCATCCTCAACTCGCACGTTGCGGGCGTGCCGTGCTCGCCGGCTGGCGCCGGCCCGATGCCTTTCACGCGAGGAGGATGGTGATGTCCCGTTCTGTTGATCTGTTCATCGACGCCCAGCTGTCGCTCGACGAGGTGGCGGACGCCGTGGGCCGCCTGGCCGGAGCCCCCCTGGTCGCCGAACCCGAGCACGCCAGGTGGCGGCTGCGAGAGGGGGAGACGCAGGCCACCCTGGCCGAGCATCCCTACGGCGACGACGGCCCGCTGCTGTACACCCGGTACCGGTACGCCTTGTCGGCGCGGGTCGCCAACGAACAGCGGCCGCACGACACCCGGGAGGCTGCCCTCCTACGGCGGGTCGCGGACCTCGTGCAGCGCGGGCCGGCGTGGCCGGTGCTGCTCGTGCACGATCTGCAGTACGCCGAACTCGCCGGGGCCGGCGAGGCCGGCGAGGCCGGCGAGGCCGGCGACCCGGACGAGGCCGGCGACCCCGCCACCGGCTCCGAGGAAACGGCCCCGGTGCCCGGAGGTGCCGGGTGACGGTCCGCGCCGCCGCGCCCGGCACCGGCTGGCGATGGCGGCCGGCCGCCGGCCTGGCCCTGGCGTGCCTGTCCGACCACGATGGCGCGCCGGGCCGCCTCGACGAGGCCGCCCGGCGCCTGCCGCACGAGGAGTTCGCCGTCGCCCGGCAGCTGGCGGTCGAGGGGCACCAGGTCCGGGCCCTCGCCGCGCCCCGAGGTCAGGGCCGCACCGCGGACCTGCTGGTGTGCGGGCAGCCAGTCGAGGTCAAGTCCTGGCTCAGCCGGGCCGAGCGCGGCGGGCGGGCGCCCGGCGCCAAGTCCGTCGTCAACAAGCTGCTGCAAGCCGAGGGCCAAGCCGGGGTGGTGGTGCTCAACGGTCGCGGCAGCGGTCTCACTCCCGGCGCGGCGCGGGCCGGCATGGCGATCTATGCCGGACTGCCGCACCGGGGCCGGATCGCCACCGTCCGGGTGCTCGGCGACGGCTTCGACCTGGGCTGGAGTCGCACCCCGGACCTGCGCCGGGCGCCGGTTCCGGCGCGCCATCTGCTCGGTCCCCAGCCCCTCCCGAACTCGGCCTCGGTCGGTAGTCGCGCCGCGAACGGATCGGGCTGCGCGAAGCTGCCGCCTGTGGATGGCCCCGACGCGTCACCGGATCCCGAGCCGCAGCCCCGGCCCTTACCGTGGATACAGGAGCTGGCGTCCCTGCTGCCCGGCCCGGACGCCAACGTCACCGCGGCCGACTTCGCGGCCCGGGTGCCGGCCAGTTACCGGGAGAGCACCCCGGCGGCCGAGGCGGCCTTCGACATCGCCGAATTGGCGGCCCTGGCCGACCTGCAGTCCGCCAACTTGCAGTCCGGTGGCGCCGACGCCGGGGCGGCCGTCGCCTTCGGCGGCCACCATCGCCTGGCGGTGCGGCCGGCGATCGACTCCGACGACTGCACGTTCCGGATCCGGCGATACGGCGAGCACGGCATCGAGCTGACCCGATTCCTGCCCGTGCTGGAGAGCTTCGGGCTCGTCGTGGTCGAAGCGGTCCCCCACCGGGTGGCGCCGGGCGGGCCCGGGGAGCCGACGGTGCACATCGATGACATCGGGGTCCGTATCGACTCCCCATACGGCCCCGAAGCCCTCCGCTTCGTGCCCGAGGTCCACGGCCCCCGCCTGGTGGCAGCCCTGGAGGCCCTGGCCCGGGGCGAGACCGACGTCGACTCCCTCAACCGCCTGGTGACCGTCGCCGGCCTGGACTGGCGTCAGGTGACGGTGCTGCGCGCCTACCAGCGCTACCGCCTGCAGAGCGGGACCGTCGTTCTCCGCTCCAGACCTGGCCGATCCGCTGGTCGCCTTCCCGGAGGTGGCGCGCAGCCTGATCGGCTACTTCCAGGCCCGCTTCGATCCCGACGAGAGTGACCAGGACACCGCGCCCTCGGCCGCCCCGCCGCAGGAGGTGGAGCGGGCCCGGTGCGTGGCCGAGCTCGACTTCGTCCCGCAACTGCAGCAGGACCAGGTGCTGCGCGGCTACCTGCAGCTGATCAACGCCACCACCCGCACCAACTACTACCGCAGGGACGCCGCCGGCAACCACCCCGCGGTGCTCAGCCTCAAGCTGGACAGCGCGGCCGTTCCGGACCTGCCGGCGCCGCGACCCAGGGTCGAGGCCTTCGTGCACGGCCCGACCGTCGAGGGCATCCACCTCCGGGCCGGGTTGATCGCCAGGGGCGGCCTGCGCTGGAGCGAGCGGCCCGCCGATTTCCGCACCGAGGTACTGGACCTGGCCTTCGCCCAGGTCAAGAAGAACGCCATCATCGTCCCGACCGGCGCCAAGGGCGGCTTCGTGTGCCGCCGCCGGCCCTTCGCCGCCGCCGTGGGCCCCACGGCCGATGAGGTGCGGGCCGCTTACGAGCGGTTCGTACGGGCGCTGCTGGACGTCACCGACAACCTGGTCGCCGGCCAGGTCGTCAACCCGCCCCGGGTGCTGGCCTGGGACGGCCCCGACCCGTACCTGGTCGTGGCGGCCGACAAGGGCACCGCCACCTTCTCCGATCTCGCCAACGCCCTCAGCGAGGAGTACGGCTTCTGGCTCGGCGACGCCTTCGCCTCGGGAGGATCGCGAGGCTACGACCACAAGGCCATGGGGATCACGGCCCGCGGGGCGTGGGTGGCGGTGCGCCGCCACTTCCGCCAGCTCGGGATCGACGTGCAAGCCGATCCCATCCGCGTGGTCGGGGTCGGCGACATGTCCGGCGACGTGTTCGGGAACGGGATGGTGCAGAGCGAGACGATCAAGCTGATCGCGGCGTTCGACCACCGCCACGTGTTCCTCGATCCCGATCCGGACCCCGCCCCCTCGTTTGCCGAACGGCGCCGGCTGGCCGCTCTCCCCGGCTCGAGCTGGGCCGATTACGACGCACGCATGATCTCGGCCGGGGGAGGGGTCTGGCCCCGCAACGCCAAGGTCGTCCCCTTGGCCCCCGCAGCCCGGCGGGCGTTGGGCGTGACCGCAGACGCCCTGAGCCCCCCGAGCTGATCTCGGCCATCCTGGCGGCGCCGGTCGACCTGATGTGGCTCGGGGGGATCGGCACCTACGTCAAGGCGCCGGACGAGCCGGACAGTGCGGTCGGGGACCACGCCAACGACGGGGTCCGGATCACGGCCGATCAGGTCCGGGCCCGGGTGGTCGCCGAGGGCGGCAACCTCGGATTCACCCAGCGGGCCCGGATTCGCTATTCCCGGCGCGGTGGCCGGATCAACACCGACTTCATCGACAACGCGGCGGGCGTCGCCACCTCGGACCGCGAGGTCAACCTCAAGATCCTGCTGGCCCTGGCCATCGAGCAAGGGCGCCTCGATCCCGCCGGCGCGAGACGGGTATCTCTTGCGGTCCGCCGATGAGGTGGCGCAAGAGGTGCTGCGCCAGGTCGACCACAGCGTGGCCGCCCTCACCCGGGCCGTGCCGATCAGCGCCCGCGAGCTCGACGCCTGCGAGGCGTTGGTGGACACGCTCGAAGAGGCCGGTCGCTTCGATCGCACGGTCGAGTACCTGCCGACGGCAGAAGAGCTGCACATCCGGCGCGACGCGGGCGCGGGGCTGATCCGGCCGGAGCTCGCGGTGTTGCTGGCGTACGCCAAATCTGACCTGGTCTCCGCCATCGAGGCGTCGTCCGTCGTCGACGAGCCGGTCCTGCTGGACGCCGTCATCCCCTACTTTCCGGCGCCGATTCGCGAGGCGTTCCCTGACCTGATCGCCCAGCATCGCCTGTACCCGCAGCTGGTGGCGACCGACGTCGCGGGCGAGATCGTCGATCAGCTCGGCATTGTGTGGGCCCACGAGACCGCGGCCGAACTCGGTCGGGAGGTGGCCGACGTGGCGGCCGCCTTCTGGGCGGCCCGGCAGGTGGTGGGCGCCGGCGAGCGCTGGGCGGAACTGGAGCGGTGCGCCGGCGATCTGTCAGCCGACGCCGAGTCGGCGCTGCACGCCACGATCAGCGACGCGGTCGCCCGGCTGGCCCGGGCCTACCTGACGACGCCGGGCGCCTTCGATCTCGGTCAGGTGATCGCCCGCGACACGCCCCTCGCCGTCTCCGTCACGGCCGCCACATCGTCCGATGCGACCAAGGCCGAGGAGGACTCCCTCGTCGCGCTCGGGGTGGATCGGGAACTCGCCCACGAGTTCGTCGTCGCCGCAGCCAGAGCGGGTGTCGGCGAAGCCGGACCGGTCGCCCGGGCGACCGGCCGGTCGATCGCCGAGGCCACCGAGGCGGTCGAGCTCGTCGGGCGGGCCGCCGGCCTGGACCGCCTGGTGGAGGCGGTCGACCGGGCCCTGTCGGTCGTGCCGGCCCCCAGCCGGCTGACGGCCTGGCACGGGCGGCGCCCTCCTCGATGACATGTGCGCCTGGCGGCAGCGCCGCCGGCCGCGGCCGCCCTGACCGAACCGCGCTCGCCAGCGGAGGCCGTGTCGGCTTGGGAGGCCGCCCATCGGGTCGAGTTGGCTCGGGCCGCATTACTGCTCAATGCCTCACCGCCCGCCAACACCGACCCCCTGGCCGTCACCGCCCTGGTCCTGCGCCGGCTCCAGCTGGCTCTGTAGCGGCCGCCGGCGGGCCGACGGGCCGACGGGCCGGCGCCGGGCCAGGGCCTCGGAGGCCGGGCCAGGGCCTCGTGAGGCCGGGCCGGGCGGGGTGGGCCGGGCCTCGATGGCCTCATCGGCGAGTTTCTGGGTGTGTTTGGTAAATCTCGGCGTCAGATACGAGATGTGGGGTCGGATATGACACCCAGATTTACCAAACACACCCAGATTCGTGGAATTTGCGTGTGACCGGCCACCGCCGCCGGCCACCGCCCCCGGCACCCCAGCCCCTGGCCACCCCAGCCCCTGGCCACCCCAGCCCCTGGCCACCCCAGCCCCGCCAGGCGCGGTCAGATCGCCGGCGGGACGACCGAATCCACGCCGGCGCCGGCGTCGTCGGCCCCGTTGGCCTGCAGATGGGTGATGCGATCGATCCCAGCGAGCGGACCACTGCCACCCGGTTCGGCGACCAGGGCACCCATCGCCGACCAGGCGGCTTCGATGGCGTCGAGGCGGGCGGGGGCGGTCTGGCGCATCCGGGCGGCGACGCCGGCAATGAGCACGTTGGCGAGGGCGATCCCGCCCGTCACGCTGTCGAAGGGGCCGACGCCTTGGGCCGAAATGAAGAACGTCTCCGCGGCCCCGGCCACCAGCGGTGACAGCGGGCTGTCGGTGATGGCCAGCACGGCAGCGCCTTGTTCGGCGGCCCAGCGGGTGAGACCGACCAGCGACCGCTCATACCGCCGGATGTCGATGGGGATCAGGGTGTCCCGGGGTTCGAGCCCAGCCAGGGCTCGGCTCATGGCCACCTCGGAACCCTCGAGCAGGCTGACCCCGTCCCGCAGCTGTCCAAGTTGGCTGGCGAGCACCATCCCGATCGGAGCGGTCATCTCGGCGGGCAGTACCCAGACCCGATGATGGCGGTCGGCCAACCGGGCGATCGACCGATCCAGGGCGGCGGTGCTGATGCCGTGCAGGGTGCGCAGGACGTTGTCCTGCTCGGCGGTCTGGACTCGGGCCAGGAAGTCGGTGGGAGGGCGCTGGCGGATCCGGTCCCGGGCCGGTCCGAGCTGACGGGCCAGCTCCGACTGGACGTCGGCCTGCAGGCCGACGAACCCGTCGTAACCGAGCTTGACGGCCAACCGCACGACCGAAGGTCCGCTGGTGCCCGGCCCGCTGGGCGACCTGGGCGACGGTCCCGAACGCGATCGTCTGCGGTTCGCCGGCCAGGACCTCGGCGATCTTGCGCTCGGTGGAGGTGAGACCGCTCCGCGTGCGCCATGATCCGTTCGACGACGCCCATATCTGGCACGAGCATAGGGCTCTGACCTGGACGGGTCGCCGGGTTTGCCATTCGGTCGAGGTGCCGGGGGCGCGCCTCGCGGCCGTCAGCGCGGCCTCGACCAGCAGCGACTGCACGCCCCGGCCCACCGGCCCGATCGTGATCGAAGATAAGGCTTTCGGCCTGCCCGTAACCTTCGCCGGACAGCCGAGAGACCGCGTCGAAGCCGATCCACTCGCCGATCGGGCACCCGGGAGAGGGCCACGGTCAGGTCGGGGTTGATGAAGAGGTGGGTGTCGAAGTCGACGATCCGGCTCACGCCGTTGCCGAAGTCGGCGGCCGCCGCAGTCCGCTGCATCGGCGACGGTGTGCTCGCCGGCGACGACCGGGACGCGTCAACCGGGTCCACATGGTCACTGGTCCCAGCTCGTCCCACCCGCCCTTGACGAAGCGCAGATCCACGGCCTCGGCGAACGCGGTGCGGGGTTGGACCGGTCGCCGGCTGGAGCTCGGCCCGGTCGGTAGCGGCGGGCTGGGCGGTTGGCGGCTCCTGGGCCGGGACCTCGACGGGTGCGACCCGGATCCGCAGGCCGCGGGCCTCGGGCCACCTCCGTCCCGTCGTACGACAGGCGGCCTCCACGATCTGCACCTTCTTGCCGGGGCGGGTGACGATCGCGGTCGCGGTCAACGGCAGCACGGGCACCGGTCGCAACAGCTCCACTGTGAGCCGGACCAGCTGCATGGGCGCCGGCGCGGGGGCGGATTCGATCGTCCGGGCCAGCAGGGCCGCCACCGGACCGCCGTGCTGGGCGTCGGAGGACCACGGCCCCACCGTCAGAGGACCGGGGACGAGCAAGCCCCGTCGGGAGTGTAAAGAGCCGCAGGCACCGGGTGAGGCTACCGGCCGCCGCCGCCCAGGCTACCGGTCCGGCGGCGGTCCGCCGGCAGCGTCGACCGGTTTGGGCGCGTTTTTGGTCCCGCCGCCCACAAAACGCACCCGAATCGAACATGCCTCGGCCGCACGCCGCCCGCCAATCCCGGCCGCCGCCGGTCCTCCGCCGGCCTCAGCACGCCCCGCCTCCGGCCCGGCCACCCGGCCCGGGGCTCAGGTACGTCTTGAGATCGAGACCGAGTGAACGCAGCTGCTCCGCCGGCCGGTGGTACCCCCGCTCGAGGTGGTGCACGCCGCGGAGCAGCGACTTGCCGTCGGCCGCGGCGGCGGCGATCACGCTCGAGAAGCCGGCCCGCACGTCGGGGATCTCCACGTCGGCGCCGCGGAGCTTCGACACGCCCCGCACCACGGCCGAGTGCAGGTTGCTGGTCTCGTGGAAGCGGCACGCCGGCCCGCCCAGGCAGCTGGCGAACAACTCGATCTCGCCGCCCATCTCCTGCAAGGCGGGCACGTACACGAAGCGGTCCTCGTACACCGTCTCGTGCAGGACCGACATGCCTTCGGCCTGGGTGAAGAGCACCATCAACGGCGTCTGCCAGTCGGTCATGAAGCCGGGGTGCACCTCGGTCTGCACCGCGGCGGCCCGCAAGCCCGTCCGGAGCGGAGGCGGTCATGCCGTGGTCGTCGACCTCGACCTGGGCGCCCATGCGCATCAGGGTGGTGATGGCGGTCACCAGGCGGTCCTGGCCGCAGCCCACCACCCGGACTTGGCCGCCGGTCAGAAAGCCCGGCGACCAGGTAGCTGAACGCCTCGTTGCGGTCGCCCTGCAGGCGGGTGCGGGCGCCCCGCAGGCTGGGCACGCCCTCGATGACGATGCGGCGATCGGGGCTCAGCTCGATGCGCGCCCCCATCCGCTGCAGGAACAGGGCCAGCTCCAGCACCTCGGGTTCGGTCGCGGCCCCCCGGATCACCGACTTGCCCTCCGCCATCGCCGCGGACAGCAGGGCCGACTCGGTCGCGCCCACGCTGGGGTACGGAAGCTCGATGATGGCGCCGCGCAGGCGGGTGCAGCGGGCCGAGATGCCGGCGTCGTTGACCTCCACCTCGGCGCCCAGGGCGCGCAGGGTCTCGACGTGGAAGTCGACCGGGCGGCTGCCCAGTTGGTCGCCGCCGACGCGGGGCACAAAGGCCTCCCCGGTGAGGTGGAGCAACGGCCCGAGCAGCAGGACCGGGATGCGGTTGAGGCCGCTAAACGACAGGGGCACCGCCGGGTTGACCTCGGCCGGCGGGGTGATGGTGAGGGAGTTGCCGGCCCGCTCCACGCCGGCGCCGATGGCGGTGAGGATGCCGCGCGGTGATGTCGACGTCGCCGACCTCGGGGACATTGGTGATGGTGCTCGGCCCCTCACCGAGGATGGCCGCGACCATGTGTTTGGTCACCGCGTTCTTCGAACCCCGCACTTCCACCTCGCCGCGCAGCGGGCCCGCCGGTTCGATCAGCCAGGCGTCCGACATCCTGAGCAGGCTACCTGCTGCCGGATGCCCGGCCGCCGGATGCCCGGCCGCTGGATGACAGCCAGCCGGCGCGCGCCCCTCGGCCTGATCGCCATCGTGGTGGCGATCGTTCTCACCGGGCGGCTGTTCCGCCGGCGCGGCGACTCGTCCAGCGCCGAGGGGCCCCGTTGACCGACAGCGGGCTCCGGTCCGACACCCACGGCGTCAGCGGGGCCTCGGCCAGACGGGCCAGGTTGAGCAGCACCGCGTCGTAGTTGACCCGCCATCCCTTCCACGCCGGCCCAGGCGTCGTCCCGGTCGGCCCTGACCGGCACCCCCGCCGCGGCCATCTCGTCCATGGCCTCCTCCCACTCCTGGCGGGCCACGCTGATGGGATCGTCCGGCGCCGGGTCGGGGTCGTAGGCCACGTTGAACAGATCGGCGATGCGCCGAAACGCCAGGTAGCCGGCCCGGATGCACAGCTGCGCGTCGGGATCCTTGGGGTGCTCGATGGCCGCGGCCCAGAAGCTAGCCCCGTCGAGCAGGGCGCCGGCGCTGGTGATCCACGACCGTTCCGGTTGGGGCGACCGGAAGAACACCAGCACCGGGAAGGTGGTGTGGGTCTCCTCGATGTCGGCGAACCACGACTCCCACTGGCGCCACAGCTCGGTCAGCCGGTACTGGGCCTCCTCGATACGCTGGTAGCGGATCAGCATGGTGGCCGCCCGCGGCGGGCTGCCGGCGCGGACCTGCAGCAACGCCACCCCGTTCTCGCGCCGGGAGAAAGCGCTGTAAATGCTGGGCAGGAAGGTGATCAGCAGGGCGACCAGCAGCAGGCCCAGACCGGCTTCGAGGTAGGTGAGCATGGAGGGGGCGAGGACCGGATCGCTGGTCGTACCCAGGGTGAAGATCGACGACCCGGACAGCTCGATCGACCGGGTCAGGGAACGCCCCGTGATCGCCAGGTACATCAAGGTGAAGCCGGCCATGATGAACACCAGCCAGGTGGCCAGCAACGCCAGCAGGGCGACCGGGCCGAGCATGGCCATGACCCGATCGCGCCGCTCGTAGCTGGCCGATCGGCCCGATGCCCACCCGGAACAGGACCCGCACGCCCGCCGATCACGACCCGGGAGATCTTGCTCTGCACGCCACGGGGCAGGATGGTGGCGCGGATGGCCGAGAACACCGTGCCGAAGACCAGGAACAGGCCGCCTGCAAAGGCCAGCGTGAGCATCGTGGTGCGCAGCGTTGGCGGCCGTGCGTCAGGCCACCGAGGCCGACGGCGGGGTCCCAGCCGCGCAGGTTGCGCAGCCGGGGGTCGTTGGAGAACATCTCGACGATCGGGGCGGCCAGGCCCAGCCGGCGCTGGATGCGGTCCACTTCGAGCTGCTCGTTCCAGAGGACCAGCGTGACGACCAGTCCTTCGCGCCCGGCCCGGGCGGTGCGCCCGGAGCGGTGCAGGTACCCCTTGTGGTCCTCGGGCGGATCGAAGTGGATGACCACGTCGATGCCGTCCACGTCGATGCCCCGGGCGGCGACGTCGGTGGCGACCAGCACGGGCAGCTTGCCGTCGGCGAAGGCGCGCAACGCCCGTTCCCGGAGCTGCTGGCGCAGGTCGCCGTGGATGGCTCGGGCGTCGACGCCCTCCTTGCGGAGCGCCTCGGTCAGCCGGTCGGCTCCCCTCTTTGTCCGGGAGAACACCAACGACCGCTGGGCGTGCTGGCAGATCGCCGCGGTCACCTTCACCTTGTCCATCTGATGGACGAGGAGAAAACGGTGGGCCATCTCCGTCACCGTCGGCTGCGTGGACTGCCACCTCGTGGCGGACCGGGTCGGCCAGGTAGTCGCGGACCAGCCGGTCCACGTCACCATCGAGCGTGGCGGAGAACAGCATCGTCTGCCGCGTCCCGACCCAGGTGACGCAGCAGCCACTCCACCTGGGGCATGAACCCCATGTCCGCCATGCGGTCGGCCTCGTCGAGGACCAGCGACCTCGATCTGGCTCAGGTCGACGTCGCCGCGCTGGCGCAGGTCGATGAGGCGGCCGGGCGTGGCCACGACCACGTCGGTGCCGTCGGCCAGGGCCTTGATCTGGGCGTCCATCCCGGCCCCGCCGTAGCAGGGGGTGAGGGCCAGCCCGAGCTTCTCGGCCAGCGGCAGCAGCACGTCGGCGACCTGGCGGGCCAGCTCCCGGGTGGGCACGAGCACGAGGCCCCGGGGTCGCCGGGCCCGCCGGCCCCGCTGGCCCGCGTCGAGGCGCTGGAGCATGGGCACGCCGAAGGCCAGGGTCTTGCCGGACCCGGTCTTGGCCTTGCCGCACACGTCCCGGCCGGCCAGGGCGTCGGCGATGGTGAGGGCTTGGATGGGGAAGGGATCGGTGATGCCCTGGGATTCGAGGGCGCTCACCAGTTCGGGCGCCACCCCGAGGGCGGCGAACGAGCCGGGCAGCTCGATTGATTGCAAACCTGCTCCTGTTGCTTCTTGTGGGGGACCGGGATCCGGAGTCCCGGTCGGGTCGGCCGGGCAGGATCAACAGGCCGGCCGCCCGGACGACCCGAGTGGTCATCCGGCACGTGACCACCATTCTAGCGGGCCGGCGCCGCCGTCCCAGGGTGCTGGCTAGCCTGCGGCCCGATGACGATGCGCCTGATGGACCGAACCAGCGGGGAATGGCAGCCGCGCCGGGTGACCCTGATCCGCCTGGCCGGCGAGATCGCCCGCGCCCTCGGGCGCGGTGGGGCGGATCGCGGTGGAGGGGGAGGTGTACCGGCCCACGACGTCGCGGGGCGGCTGGGTGTTCTTCACCCTGCGGGACCGGGCCGCCCAGATGGACGTCAAGGTGCCGTCCGGCAACGTGCGGCGCAGCCGGACCGTCCACGGCGAGCGGGTCTGCGTGGTCGGCGTACTCCAGTGGGCCAACGACCGGGGCCAGCTGCACCTGGTGGCCGAGGAGGTCACGCCTGTCGGCGAGGGGGCCATCGCCGAGCTCATCGCCGAGACCCGGCGCCGACTGGGCGCGGAAGGGGTGCTGGACCGGCCCCGCCGGCCGATTCCGATCCTGCCGGCCGTGATCGGGGTGGTGTGCGGCACGGACGCCGCGGTGCGCCGGGACATCGAGTCGGTGGCGGCGGTGCGCTTTCCCGGGTATCCGCTGTGGTTCGAGGAGACGACGGTGTCGGGACCCGGGCGCGTCCTTGACGATCGTGGAGGCGTTGGCGGCGGTGGTCAGCCGGCCCGGGGTGGAGGTGGTGATCATGGCTCGGGGTGGCGGGGACGGCCCGTCGTTGCTGCCGTGGAGCAGCGAGGAGGTGTGCCGGGCCGTGGCGGCCTGCCCGGTGCCAGTGGTGTCGGCCATCGGCCACGAGGGGGACCGGCCCCTGTGCGACGAGGTGGCGGACCTGCGGTGCGGTACGCCGTCCATCGCCGCCGGGGCGGTGGTGCCCGACCGGGCCGGGTTGGTGGCGGTGCTCGACGGGCGGCTGGTGATGGCGGCCACGGCCCTGCTGGGGCGGGTGGAGGTGGCCGGGCGCCGCGTGGCGGGGGTGGAGCCGCGCCGGGCGCTGGGCCAGGGGATGGATCGGGAGGCCAACCGGCTGGGTCGGCTCACGGACCGGCTGGCACACCTCCACCCGAGCCGGCGGATCGGCGAGTGTCGGGCCCGGTTGGGTGCCGTCGACTGGCGGCGCCCCACCTGGGAGCGGCTGGCTCGCGCCGACGGCCGGCTGGGGGCCGAGCTGCGCCACCTGCGCGCCTTGTCGCCAGCCGCGCACCCTCGAGCGGGGTTACGCGGTGGTGACCGGACCTGATGGCGCGGTGGTCCGGGACGCCGGGTCCCTGCAGGTCGGTGATCCCATCGCCGTTCGCTTGGCCGCGGGCCGGCTGGCGGCGGCCGTCACCGGCGTCCAGCGTACGGACGGTGGGGCGGCCGGCGGTGACCCCGATGAGTGAGCCACCCAGTCCCGAAGGGCCCGATGCCCGGACGTTCGAGGATCTGATGAGCGAGCTGGAGGCCGTGACCGAGCGGCTGGCCGCCGGCGACCTGGGCATCGAGGCGGCCGCGGATCTCTACGAGCAGGCGGAGCGCCTGCACACCCTCGCCACCGAGCGGCTGGCCCAGGTCCAGGCCCGGGTGGAGGCCCTCACCAGCCGGACGCCGAAGCCCCCGGGCTCCTAAACCTCCCTATTCCCATAAATACGATTAGACAAGTCAGGTATTGGGCCCTACGCTGGGGCCATGGACGAGCGGACCTACGAGCTCACGGCGCGGCGGGCGCGCGTGCTCGCCGAGGAAGCGGGATCGTTGGTCAGAGCCGGTCAGGTGCTGCAGACCGGGTGGTTGGGGCCGGCGGCGGCGTGGCTGGCGCAGGCCGCCCCGGCGTGGGAGGACCAGCCCGGCGTCGAGGTCGGCGACGGCGCCGAGCCCCGGCAACGCGCCTACCGCCTGCTCGTCAGCTCGTTGCATCTCGAGGCCTGGCTGATCTGCTGGCCGCCGGGCGGGCGGCTCGAGCTCCACGACCACGGCGGTGCCAGCGGCGCGCTGCAGGTGGTGCGAGGCCGGGTGCAGGAGGCGTTCCTGCCCGGTGGGGCGTCCCGGGTGGGCCACCGGGAGCTGGCCGCCGGCGACGGCGTGGCGTTCGACGGCGACTACGTCCACGATGTGGTCAACCCGGGTCCGGCGCTCACCACCACCGTGCACGTGTACGGAGCGGCCTCCCGGTCGATGTCCTTCTACCGGCTGCACCCTTCCAGCCGCCGGCCCATCCCAGCCGGCGCGCCCGCGCTCGCCGGTCGCCCCTCGTCGGCACCCGACTGACCGGATGCCAGACTGACCCGAATGCCAGACTGACCCGAATGCCAGACTGACCGGGATGGCCGCCAGCCGCATCGACGAACTGCTTGCCGCCGCCCGGCAGGGCCTGCGTCGGGTCGGACCGGCCGAGGCGGCCGACCTGGCCGCGGCCGGCGGGATTCTGGTCGACATCCGCCCCGTCGCCCAGCGCGCCGCCCACGGCGAGATCCCCGGCGCGCTGGTCATCGACCGCAACGTGCTGGAGTGGCGGCTCGACCCGTCGAGCCCGCACCACCTCCCGTCCGTCGACGCCTCCTTCTCGGTGCGACCGGTGGTAGTGGTGTGCCACGAGGGCTACGCCTCGAGCTTCGCGGCGGCCTCGCTCCAGGGTGTCGGCCTCGCCGGCGCCACCGACCTCGAGGGCGGTTTCGCAGCCTGGGCCGCCGCCGGCTTGCCGGTCACCGCCTACCGCGTCGACGGCGGCTGAGCTACCGGCGCTGCGCCGACTGGGCTACCGGCGCTGCGCCGACTGGGCGACCGGCGCTACGCCGACACCACCCGATTCGGCCACTCCAGCGTCCAGGAGCGGTCGGCCAGCCGGCCGGGACTCCACCAGCCCCACACCCCGAAGATGGCTCTGCGGGTGTTCTCCGTCCACACCATGGCCAGCGGATCGGCCACCCGGAACACCACCTGCCGGATGCCGCCCTCGTACACCGAGTAGCCCGCCCACTGGCCGGGGTAGTCCTTGGTGCTGCCGACTTCCGCAACGGTGAGACCATCCACCCGGTAGCGGCGGTTGCGGTGGGTGTGGCCGGAGATGATCAACGTGGCCGGATTGGCCTTCGCCAGCGCCGCCATCAACCGGGACGAGTCGCGCCGCTGGATGGACGGCGGGTAGTGAGTCTGGACCGGCAGGCGCCGGGGTGGGTGGTGCAACGCCACCACCGTCGGGCCGGCGGCCGCGCCGGAGAGTTCGGCCAAGCTGGCCGCGTCCGGGCCCGACACCGCGCCGGCATGACTGTTGGGAAGCGGGCTGTGACCCATGACCACCCGCACTCCCGGCAGGTCCCGGGCCCGCGGCGCCCGGGTGACCTCGATCCCGCACGAGGTGAGCACCGCCGCGGTGTCGACGGAGCCCCGCACGTCGTGGTTGCCGAGGATGACCTCGACGGGTATGGAAGCCGCCGCCAGCAGGTCGGCGGCCGGGTAGATCTCCTGCGGCTCGCCCTCACAGGTCAGGTCGCCCTTGACCACCAAAAGCTGGGCCCCCCACGCCTCCGCCTCGGCGATGGCGGACTGGGCACACCGGGTGGGGTAGGGGACCAGGCCCGCCGGCCGGGGTCGCGGGTCGTGGAGCCGCTTCATGGGGCCGACCGACAATTCGCCGATGTGGCAGTCGCTGATGGTGGCGAACTGGCTCAGCAACCGGCCCGGCGGCGGCGGCAGGGTGCGGACCGTGGTCACCTTGGCGAGGGGCAGGCCGGGACCGCCGACGGCCACCTCGTAACTCGTCGCCGGTTCCAGTCCGCCGATGGTGACGGCGCCCGGCCCGGCCGTCCCCGGAGCCGGCTTTCGCCCCCGTCCTCCCCGGTACCAGGGCGGTGGCGCGGTGCCGACCTCCATCCGCCGCCCGCCGATGTCGATCGTCATGGCCGTGGCCGGCAGCCAGGCCCAGGAGAACTGCACCGCCCGGTCCTCCACCGCGAAGACGTGCAGCGGGCCGGGCGGGGCGGCCGGATCAGGCGAAGACACTGGCCTCCTGGTCGCCAGTGACCAACAGGATGTTCGGTCGCTCCGGCACGGTCACGATGCCACCCTAAGGGGTGGCGGGACCGGGGCGGTTGCGGCCCGTCCGGCCGGTTTGCCGCCGGGCCCGGAAGGGGATAACTACTGACAAGGTGGCGGGTGCCACGCTGGGTGGGCGGCGGGATCGCCCATCCGGCGTGGACTCCGCCACCCATGAGGGCCAGGGCGAGCAGGCGCCACCCCTAGCGGGCCAGCGCGGTGCTGATGGTGCCGCGGAGCCGGGCGCCGAGCGCCACGTTGATGTCCATGCGCTCGAGCAGTTGGTCGACGCGGGGACCGGCCATGGGCAGCTCGTGGGTGGCCGCGAAGGCGTGGACGGCGGCCGCGACGCCCGGGTCGACCAAGGAGGTGATGCCCTCGAAGATCCGAGCCACCAGTCCGGGGGGCAGCCGGTTCCGGATCTCGTCCCAGTGCCGCTCGACCCATTCCCACGCCAGGCCGCCGCCGGCCCGGTTGGACATGACGCCGGCGACCAGGAAGGGGGCGTCCTGGGTCCGGACCTCGTCGCTGAGGGCCAGGTCCAGGGTGCGGGCCAGCAACGGGGGGTACGACGTCTCTGGCAGCGCCAGCAGATAACGGACCTTGTCCTGTGGGGTGGTCGCCGCCCGGTACTGACCCAGGATGGCGGTCCACGCCTCCTCCGTGCCGGACGCGGCCACCACGTGGGCGACCGGCGTCAGCAGGTCGGCGGCGAGCCCGGACTTTTCGGTGAGAAAGCGCTCGAAGCGCTCCGCCGCCTGCCGGCGCACCTCGGCATCCTCGCCGGAGAGGCCCAGCACCGCGAGGAGCCGGCCGCGGGTGATGGCCAGGCGCTGGGCGTCGGCGCCACTCGGTTCCCAGCCCAGCCGGCCCCACACCGGGCCCGCGACCCGCCGCACGAAGGCCTGCAGCGCCACTCGGTCCGCGGCATCGGTGGCGATCAGGTCCAGCAGCCCGAAGGCGCCGCCGACCGCGGCCCACACATCGGGGTCGTCCTCGTCGCCGAGCAGTTCCACCAGACTGGCCCACTCGTCGAGCCCGGCACTACCCGCGACCACTCCGGCCCACGAGTCCACGACCAAGGCGATCCGCTCCAACGGGTCGCAGACGTTGGCCAGGCCGGTGCGCGCCAGACGGGCCAGCAGGTCGGGGGCGTAGGCGGTCCGGTAGAAACCCCAGGCCCCGTCGTTGACGACGACCCAGTCGACCGGACCGTCGAACGTGACGGTGGCGCGGTCGCCTTCCACCAGGATGCGCTGGCGCTGCACGACCCCGCGAACCGAGGCTCGCAGGTTGACCGGCACCACCCAGCGCTGCGGGGCGACGGCGTCGTCGTCGTCCTCGGTGTAGAGGAAGCGGCGCTGCGACAGGGTGAGGGTGGCCGGGTCGCCGTCGGACGCCGCCGAGATCAGCGGGTAGCCGCCCTGGAGGATCCACGAATCCATGATGGTGCGGACCGGTTCGCCGGAGACCGCCTCGATGGCGTCCCACAGATCGCCGGTTTCGGTGTTGGCGTGGGCGTGGATGTTCAGGTAGTGGCTGATGCCAAGGCGGAACGGCTCCGCTCCGAGGTACTGCTCGAGCATGCGGAGGACCGCGCCGCCCTTCTGGTAGGTGAGCACGTCGAACATGGCCTCGGCCTCCTCGGGCCGGCCGACGGGAAACTCGACCGGGCGGGTGCTGCGCAGCCCGTCGGTGGCGAGGGCGGCCGCCTTACTGGTGCCGAACGCGGTCCAGACCTGCCAGTCCGGGCGGTAGGCGTCGTTGGTGGCCAGCTCCATAAACGTGGCGAAAGCCTCATTGAGCCAGATCCCGTTCCACCACCGCATGGTCACCAGGTCACCGAACCACATGTGGGCGGTTTCGTGGGCGACGACGGTCGCCACCCGCTGCAACTCCAGCTGGGACGCCTCGGCCGGGTCGATGAGCAGCGCGTTCTCGCGGTAGGTCACGCATCCCAGGTTCTCCATGGCCCCGAAGGCGAAGTCGGGTATGGCGACGTGATCGATCTTGTCGGCCGGGTACGGAATGCCGAAGTACTGGGAAAGGAAGCGCAGCGCGTGGCTCCCGGTCTCCACCGCGAAACCGGTCAGGTGCGACTTTCCCCGCACGGCCGCCACCCGCAGGGGCACGCCGTCAACCAGCTCCGGGTCGGTGAGCTCGAACGGACCGACCACGAAGGCCACCAGATAGGTGGACATGAGCATGGTCTCGTCGAAGGTGACCCGGCGACGACCGCCCGGCGCGGGCTCGGCGCCGCCGATCGCCCCATTGGAGAGCGCGATCAGCTCGTCATCGACGACCAGGGTCACCGCGAAGGTGGCTTTGTACTCCGGCTCGTCCCAGCACGGAAAGGCCCGGCGGGCGTCCGCCGGCTCAAACTGGGTGACCGCGATGACATGCTCGGTGCCGTCGTCGGCGGCGAACTTGCTGCGGTAGAAGCCGTGCAGCTGATCGTTGAGGATGCCCGCGAAGCGCAGGTGGAGCTGGTAATCCGACCCCGGCTCGAGGTCGTCGTCGAAGCCAATAGTGGCGCGCTGGGCGGTCTCGTCGAGGTGCACCCGGCCGGCCAGAACCACGCCGGCCGGGGTCTCCAGACGGGCCTCGTGGATCTCGATTTCTACCGCGTTGCACACCAGCTCGCGGGCCGGTTCGAGCACGTCGAGCGTGATCGTCTCCACCCCTTCGAAACGGAACGTGGCCAGATCGGGGGTGAGCTCCAGCTGGTAGCGGCGCGGCCGCGCCGTCCGAGGAAGCCGGTACTCAGCCATCTCCGTCAACTGCCACCTCCTGTCATTCCCAGCGCCCCTAAAGTCCGCCACCCTAGTTGGTGCCGCTACCTTCATCGGCATGGACCGAACTCCTGAAGTGGTCACGGTGGGCCACGCCATCGTGGACGTGCTGGCCCCGTCGGAAGATGCGCTGGTGGCCGGCTTCGGCCTCGACAAGGGCACCATGAACCTCGTCGACGACGGGCAGGCGGAGAAGATCTACGCCTCTCTCGGCCCGGCCACCGAGGTGTCGGGTGGTTCGGCGGCCAACACCGCGGCGGGTCTGGCGTCCTTCGGCGCTGCGGTCGAGTTCGTCGGAAAGGTGCGTGACGACGCCCTCGGTCAAGTTTTCATCCACGACATCCGGGCGGGCGGCGTGCGGTTCACCGTGCCACCGGATCGTCACGGCCCGGGCACGGGACGGAGCCTGATCATGGTCACGCCCGACGCCGAGAAGACCATGTGCACCAGCCTCGGAATCGGGGCCCACCTGTCGCCGGCCGACCTCGACGAGGCCGCCATCGCCGGAGCCCGGGTGCTGTACATCGAGGGCTACCTGTACGGCGGGGTGCCGACTGACGCCACGGTGGAGCGGGCGGTGGCGGTGGCCCGCGCCGCCGGAACGGTGGTGGCCCTGTCGCTGTCGGACCCGGTATGGGTGGAGTTGCACCGCTCCGATCTCGACGGCCTGCTCGAGCAAGTGGACCTGCTGTTCGCCAACGAGCAGGAGGCGTGCGGGATGGCGGGAGTTGAGGACGCCGCCGCCGCGGCGCGGGCGCTCGGCCGGCGCGTCCCCACCGTGGCGGTCACCCGCGGCCCCCTGGGGTCGGTGGTGGCGACCGGCGACGAGGTGGTGTCGGTGCCGGCCACCGCGGTGGTCCGGCTGGTCGACACCACCGGCGCCGGCGACAGCTACGCCGCCGGCTTCCTCTACGGGGTGATCCGCGACCTGGGGCCGGAGCGGTGCGCCCGCCTGGGGGCGTTGGCCGCGGCCGAAGTGGTCGGCCATCTGGGCGCTCGCCCGTTGCAGTCGCTGGCCGAGCTGGCCCGTGCGGCCGGGCTAGGGGAGGACTGAGTCAGCGCCCGCGGTTCGGCTTGCGGCCGTGGTTGGCCTTCTTCCGCTTGGCGCGGCTGCGGGCCTTGTGGGTGCGCTTGGACATGGCGGCCCACGCTAGGTGACACCGAGCCCTGGGGCCAGCCGGCCCCCGGCCGGACGCCCGCGGCGGGCGCCGGTAGCCTGCCGTACTGATGGAACGACTCGGCATCGTGGGCCTTCCCAACTCGGGCAAGTCGAGTCTGTTCAACGCGCTCACCGGCGGGTCGGCCCAAGTGGCCGCCCACCCGTTCTCGACCACCGAGACCACGGTCGGGGTGGCGCAGGTACCCGACGACCGGCTGGACCAGCTGGCGGTGATGAGCGCCAGCCGCAAAGTGGTCCACGCCACCGTGGAGTTCGTCGATATCGCCGGGCTGGTGGCCGGCTCGTCGACCGGTGAAGGTCTCGGCAACCGCTTCCTGGCCGGCATCCGGGAGGCCGACGCCCTGTGCCTGGTGCTGCGGGCCTTCGCCGACGACAACGTGGCCGGCGATGCCGACCCGGTGTCGGACCTGGGGGTGCTGGAACTCGAGTTGGTGCTGGCCGACGTGGCCACGGTCGACAGCCAGATCGACAAGCGGCGCAAGGCGGCCAAGTCCGACAAGACCCTGGCCGGCGAGGTGGCGGCGCTCGAACGGGCCCAAGCCCAGCTGGAAGCCGGTACGCCGATCTACCGGTCCGAGCTTGACGGAGGACGAGCGAGCCATGCTGCGGCCGTTGTTCCTGCTGACCAACAAGCCGGTGCTGGCCGTGGTCAATCTCGGCGAGGACCAGGTCGAGGAGACCGACGCCATCGTCAAGCCGGTGGCCGACGAGCTCGGCGGCCACGGCGACGTGCTCGGCGTGAGCGTGAAACTGGAGGCGGAGGCGGCCCAGCTCGATCCGAGGAGTCGCGCACCGAGCTGCTCGAGGGCCTGGGCCTCGGCGAGGGGGCGCTGCCGCGGGTGGCGCGGGCCGCCTATCACCTGCTCGGCCGGCGCACCTTCCTGACGACCGGGGACAAGGAGAGCCGGGCTTGGACCTTCCGGGCCGGGGCCAAGGCGCCGGAGTGCGCCGGGGTGATCCACTCCGATTTGCAGCGGGGCTTCATCCGGGCCGAGGTGATCCGCTGGGACGAGCTGTTGCGCCTGGGCTCCTGGCAGGCCGCCAAGGAGGCGGGCAAGCTGCGGGTCGAGGGCAAGGACTATGAGGTCGTCGACGGCGATGTCCTCGAGATCCGCTTCAACGTTTGAGCCGCCATGTCCTGGTTGCTGCGTGACGGCGACGTGCTCGCCGCGGTAGAAGAGCGGCGGCGGGGCTGGCAGGCATCGCTGCAGGGTGCCCTGGTGTTGCCGGGCCCGGCCCTGGTCCACACGCTGACGCCGCCGGGCGCCGGCCCGCTCGACGTCGCCTGGTGCGCGCCGACCAAGCTGGACGGCGGCGGGGCCGCGATGCAGGTGCGGCGCATCCGGGTCGTCGGCCGCCGGCGGGTGGCGCCGCCCCACCTCGGGCCCGGCGGCCTGGTGGTGGCCCCGGCCGGCACCTTCGAGCGGTGGCGGCTCCAGGTCGGCGACCGGCTCGAGGTGCGGGGGTGACCGGCGGCCGGGTGGTGCTGGTGGGGACGCCGATCGGGAACCTGGGCGACCTGTCGCCCCGCGCCGCCGCGGCCCTGGCCGCGGCGGCGGTCATCTGTTGCGAGGACACCCGCCGCACCCGCAAGCTGCTGAGCGCCGTGGGCATCCCGGCCCCCCGCCTGGTGGCCATGCACCAGCACAACGAGGTGGCCTCGGCCGCCTACGCCGTCGAGTTGGCCGCCGGCGGGGCCACGGTGGCGGTCGTCACCGACGCCGGCATGCCGGGCATCTCCGATCCGGGCGAGCGGGTGGTGCGCCTGGCGGCCAGCGAGGGCATCCCGGTCGAGGTGGTGCCCGGCCCGTCGGCGCTGGTGACCGCGCTGGTGGCGTCTGGGCTGCCCGGCCGATCGGTTTTGCTTCGAGGGGTTTCTGCCGCGGCGTGGGCGTTCACGGGACGCCCGCCTGGCCGGGGTGGCGGCCCGGCGATTGCACGTCGGTGATCTACGAGGCGCCCCACCGGGTGGCGCGGACCCTCGCCGATCTGGCCGCGGCGTGCGGGCCGGACCGGTCGGTGGCCGCGGCTCGCGAGCTGACCAAGGTGCACGAGGAGCTGTGGCGGGGGACGTTGGCGGAGGCCCGGGTCTGGGCCGAGGCGGGCGAACCGCGCGGCGAGTGGGTCCTGGTGGTCGCTGGGACCGACCCCACGACGACGGTGCCGGCCACCGACGCGGACGTGCTCGACGCCCTGCGCGCCCGGCTCGCCAGTGGCGACGACCGCCGCCAGGCCGTGGCGGGGGTGGCCGCGGACCTGCACCTTCCGAAGCGATCCGTGTACCAGTTGGCGCTCGGACTCGACCGCGGGGGCGCCGACCGCCAGATCTGATGGGGCCGGGCGAATCCCGTCGGCCGATCGCCCGCCACCCGGTACCCTCCATCCTCGTGGCCCGCTTCTACGTCACCACTCCCATCTACTACGTCAACGACGCCCCCCACATCGGCCACGCCTACACCACGGTCACCGCCGACGCGCGTGGCCCGCTGGCACCGGCTGCTCGGCGACGAGGTGTTCTTCCTCACCGGCACCGACGAGCACGGCCTCAAGGTCCAGCGGGCGGCCGAGGCCAACGGGCTCACCCCCCAGGAGCAGGCCGACCAGACCAGCGAGCGGTACCGGGAGGCCTGGGCCGCGCTCGACATCACCTACGACGACTTCATCCGCACCTCCGAGCCCCGCCACCATCAGGCCACCCAGGCCCTGATGCAGGCCGCCTACGACAACGGCTGGATCGAGCTGCGCCCCTACGAGGGTCTCTACTGCGTGTCCTGCGAGGCCTATTACACCGAGGCCGAGCTGGTGGACGGCTTGCTGCTGCCCGATCCACGGCACGCCCGTCGAGCTGCTGTAGGAGGACAACTACTTCTTCAAGCTGTCCGAGTTCTCCGACCGCCTGCTCGAGTGGTACGCAGGCCAACCCCGCCGCCGTCACCCCCGAGGCCAAGCGCAACGAGGCCGTCGGGCTGATCCGGGGCGGCCTGCGCGACATCTCCATCTCGCGCACGTCGATCAGCTGGGGCGTGCCGGTCCCCTGGGATCCGGCCCACGTCTTCTACGTCTGGTACGACGCGCTGATCAACTACGCCACCGCCATCGGGTACGGCGCCGACCCCGAGCGGTTCGCCACCTGGTGGCCGGCCGTGCACCACCTGATCGGCAAGGACATCCTGCGCTTCCACTGCGTGTACTGGCCGGCGCTGCTGATGGCCGCCGGGATCGATCCGCCGGCTCGCATCGCCGTGCACGGCTTCCTGCTGGTCGGCGGGGAGAAGATGTCCAAGTCGTCGCTGACCGGCATCGCCCCCGAGGATCTCACCCCCACGTTCGGCGTCGACGGCTTCCGCTACCACTTCCTGCGCGACCAGGCCTTCGGCCCGGACGGCGAGTTCTCCTACGAGGGCATGGTGGCCCGTTACAACGCCGACCTGGCCAACAACCTGGGCAACCTCCTGGCCCGGGTGACCACCGTGGTGGAGCGCAAGTGCGCGGGGATCGGCCCGGCGCCGGATCCGGCCAGCAAGCTGGCGGCGGTTGCGGCCTCGGCCTACGAGACGGCCGCGCGGGGCGTGGACCCGGGTGGCGCCGAGCGAGGCTCTGGAAGCCACCTGGCGGTTGGTGCGAGAGACCAACGCGGCCCTCGAAGCCGCGGAGCCGTGGAAGGCCGAGCCCGGTCCGGTCGTCGACGCCGTCCTCGGTGACGCCCTGGAAGTGCTGCGTATCGTGGCGGTCCTGGCCAGCCCGGCCCTGTCCCGGCGCCTCGCAGGAGATCTGGCGCCGCATCGGTCTGCCCGGCCGGGTGGAGGATCAGCGCCTGCCGGAAGCCGCCGCCTGGGGCGGCTATCCGGGCGACCTGAAGGTGTTGCGAGGCGGGCCGCTGTTCCCCCGCATCACCGACTGAGTGCGACATCGTGTGGGCTGACAGCCACTGCCATATCTCCTACGAGGGAGTCGGGCCGGCCGCCATCGCCGAGGCGCGGGCCGCCGGCGTGGCCCGCATGATCACCATCGGCACCAGCGCCGAGGAGTCCGCGGCAGCCATCGAGGTGGCCCGGGCCCACGAAGGGGTGTGGGCCACCGTGGGGCTGCATCCCCACGATGCGGTGGACGGCGTGGCTGGGATCTCGCGGCTGCTGGCCCCGCCCGATCCCGTCGTCGTCGGCATCGGCGAGTGCGGGCTCGACTACCACTACGACCACTCGCCCCGAGCCGTGCAGCGGGAGGTCTTCGCGGCCCAGGTGCGCCTGGCCCACCAACTCGATCTCGCCCTGGTGGTCCACACCCGCAATGCGTGGGACGACACCTTCGACATCCTGGCGGCCGAGGGGTCCGCCGTCGCGTTGGGTGCTGCACTGCTTCAGCGGCGGACCGGTGGAGGCGGCGCGGGGGCTGGCGATGGGGGCGATGCTGTCGTTTAGCGGGATCGTGACCTTCAAGTCGGCCGAGGAGGTTCGGATGGCCGCGTCGGACTGTCCGCTCGATCGGCTCCTGGTCGAGACCGACAGCCCGTACCTGGCGCCGGTGCCGTACCGCGGCCGCCCCAACAGCCCGGCCCTAGTGCCCGTGGTGGGGGCGGCGGTGGCGGCCGCCAAGGGCCTGACGGCCGAGGAGATCGAAGCGGCCACCTGGGCCAACACCGGGGCGGTTTTCCGCCTGCCGGAGAGCGGCCCCGGGGCAGGGGAGTGACCCTCACCTCCCGGCAGATCAACGATCTCCTCACCACCCACGGGTTACGTCCCAGCCGAGCCCTGGGCCAGAACTTCGTGACCGACCCCAACACCGTCCGGCGCATCGCCCGCCTGGCCGAGGTCGGCCCGGGGGACCGGGTCCTCGAAATCGGGCCCGGCCTCGGGTCGCTCACCCTGGCCCTGGCCGAGACGGGCGCCGCGGTCACCGCCCTGGAGATCGATCAGCACCTCCTGCCGGCGCTCGGGGCCGTGCTGGGGTCGGCCCGCGTCCGGGTGGTGCACGGCGACGCCTTGAAGACCGACTGGGCCGAACTGCTCGGCCCGGAGCCCGGCTGGGTGATGGTGGCCAACCTCCCCTACAACATCGCCACCCCCTTGGTGGCCGATCTGCTCGACGGCGTGCCCGCCATCGATCGGATGGTGGTCATGGTCCAGCGGGAGGTCGGCGAGCGCCTGGCCGCCTCGCCGGGGCACCCCGACTACGGGGCGGTGTCGGTGAAGGTGGCCTACTGGGCGGAGGCGTCGGTCGTCGGTCGGGTACCGGCGACGGTCTTCGTTCCCCGGCCCAAGGTCGAGTCGGCCCTGGTGTCGATTCGCCGGCGGCCCGTGCCGGCCGTGCCTCCCGACCAGGTGCCCACCGAGCTGCTCTTCCGCCTGGTGCGCGCCGGGTTCTCCAAGCGGCGCAAGATGCTGCGGCGTTCGCTCGCGGGTCTGGTTCCCGCCGGCGCCTTCGAGACCGCCGAGGTCAAGCCTGACAGCCGGGCCGAGAATCTGGACGTGTACGCATGGGGCCGGTTGGCGCAGGCGGTCCACGCCGCGGCAGACGATGGGTAGCGGGGGGGCTGGCGCCGGCGGGCGGGTCGAGCCGGGGCGCGGGTTGCCGTCGAGGCTCGGGCCAAGCTGACCCTTTCGCTGCGGGTCACGGGCGTGCGCCCTGACGGCTACCACCTGATCGACGCCGAGATGGTGACGCTCGATCTCGCCGACGAGGTGGAGTTCGGTCCGGGCGACGGCCTGGAGATCCTGGGCCCGGCCGGCGCGGCCGTGCCGGATGGCGACGAGAACCTGGTCCGACGGGCCCTGGCCGCCACGGGTCGGCGGGCCTTCGTGCGCCTCCACAAGCGGATCCCGACCGGCGCCGGCCTCGGCGGCGGTTCGGCCGACGCGGCCGCGGTGCTGCGCTGGGCCGGTATCGACGACCTCGCGGTCGCCGCCGCCCTCGGCGCCGACGTGCCCTTCTGCGTCGTCGGCGGCCGGGCCCGGGTGGGCGGCATCGGCGAGCAGGTCGAACCCTTGCCGTTCGACGAGGCGGCCGGCCGCCCGTACACCCTCCTCATCCCGCCCGTCGTGGTGTCGACGCCACTGGTCTACGGCGCATGGGACCGGTTGGGCGGCCCCACTCCGGCCGGACCCAACGACCTCGAGCCAGCCGCGCTCGACGTCGCGCCCGAGTTGGCCCGCTGGCGGGACCGGTTGGGAGATGCCACCGGGGAGACACCCGTGCTGGCCGGCAGCGGTGGGACCTGGTTTGTGGCCGGCGCCTATCCCGGCGACGGTCGGCTGGTCGTGCACGTGGCCCGCTGACGGGTCCGAGATGACCGCGCCGCGCCAGCGAACGGGTTTGCGGTCCTAGCGCCCCGCCCGGCGCTGCCAGCGCGTCGCCTTCAGCATCTTCTTGTGCTTCTTCTTGCGCATGCGCTTGCGGCGCTTCTTGATCAGCGATCCCATGGCGGGGCGCCAACCTAGCCGCCGGCGCCGGATCGAGCCAGCCGGCGGCGGCAACCGACAGGCGGCCGCTAGGTTGGCGGCCCATGGGGGTCAACCAGCGCCGCGACATCAAGATGAGCCCGGAGGAGGTCGACTCGTTCCTGCACCAGGAACGCACCACCACCATGTGCTCCTTGCACCCCGACGGTTCCATCCACGCCGTGGCCATGTGGTACGCCTTCCTCGGCGGCCAACTGGCAGTGGAGACCAAACGCAAGTCGCAGAAGGTCCAGAACCTGCGCCGCGACCCGCGGCTCACGTTCCTGGTCGAGGCCGGCGACCGCTACGAGGAGCTGCGGGGCGTGGAGCTCGTCGGGCAGGCCCGCATCGTCGAGGACCCCGATGAGCTGTGGCAGTTCGGGGTGTCGATGTGGGAGCGCTACATGGGCCCGTACACCGACGATCAGCGGGCCGGGGTGGAGGCGATGATGCACAATCGCCTCGTCGTCATCATCGACCCCGCCAAGGTGGTCTCCTGGGATCACCGCAAGCTGGCTGCGGCCGCCCCTGCCCCCGCCGATTCCCCCGGCTAGGGCTCGACCTTCGGCTTCGGCGGCGGCACGCCGAGCCGGGGCGCGGCCACCGCGGTCTCGGGCCACCGCCGGCGCGACACCGTCGACAGCTTGCGCAGCAGGGCGATGGCCCCCGGGTCGTCGTCGCCCGGACGGGTCTCGATGACCCCGTCGGCGAGCATCCCGTCGATGATCTCCCGCCCGGCGTCGGTGCGGACCAGGGTGAGCGTCCAGTCGTTGAACGCCCCGATCCCCCCGGTCGAGATGTCCGCGTGCTCGGCGGCGAAGTCCGGGCAGGACTTGCAGCCCTCCCGGGTCCAGGCGTGGCACTCCTTGAGCGGGATCTCGTGGTACGCGCCGTCGCGCATCCAGATCTGAAAGACGCCCTTGATGTTCATCTTGAGGATCTCCGCCCGCTTCAGGCCGTACTTGGCGTCGAACAGCTCGTCGAAGATGGCGTCGTCAAACGTCTTCGAGCACAGCAGGCCGATCGACAAGGCCAGGCGGCGGCCGACCTTGCCGGCCTTGCGAGCCCGCATCACCGGCGGCACCGACGACTGGCAGCTCATCCCGACCAGGGCCAGGCGTTCGGCCCCGCTCTCGACGGCCGCGATGTAGGCCAGGGTGTTGGCCGAATAGGTGTAGCGGGACCCGGCCGTGGCCAGGATCTCGTCGCGCGTCCGGGCCAGCGCCGGGATGGCTTTCCAGCTGGTGCCGTCGCCTTCGAGGGCGGACACCAGCGCGGCGTCGATGCGATCGTGTTCGAGGCACCACAGCAGGATCGCGGACACCAGCCCCCCGTCCTGGCCCCGGCTGAGCAGCTCGGGGTCGGTGGCGCGGGCCAGGAAGATGTCCTTGCTGACGCCCTCCATCTCCTCGGGCCGGCGTTCCCGGTCGAAGAGATAGCCGTCGATCTCCGTCTCCCAGTTGCGGAAGCGGGGGCAGGCCCGGGTGCAGCTGGTGCAACCCCGCTGGCCGTGCCCGCAGTCCGCCGGGCCCAGCTCGTCCTCGAGGTGGAAGGGGCGGTACACCCCGTTCTGATCGTCGTAGCCGAGCACGTCGTGGGGGCAGGCCACCACGCAGCCGGCGCAGCCGGTGCACAGGCCGCTGGTCACCACCTCGGTGAACAGCTCCGCCCACTGGGCGCGCCAGCGCTCCTTGACGGGTGCGGTCTCGGTCGCGGTCACCCGGGCGAGGCTAGCGGTCACCCGTTCTGGCTGCCCACTGCCGGGGTGGACGCCCGCCAACAGGTGGTGCGATTTGTATCAATGGTGCACTTATGTCTATGAGATGTACACAGGTGCACCATAGATACAAATCGCACCACCCTGACGGGGGCCTGACGGGGCCCGCCGGCGACCCGCCGGCGCCCCGCCCCGCCGGCACCTGCCCCGGCCCAGACCGCCGGCCTGACGGCGACCCGCCGGTACCGTGGACCGGGTATGCCGGCCGACCTGCGGGAGGAGTCCCAGATCTCACCCGCGCTGGTGGCGGTGCTGGCGGTGGGGACGGGGCTCTCCGCCGCGAACCTGTACTACGCCCAGCCGTTGTTGCACACCCTGGCCCGGGCGTTGCACACCGGGTCCGGTACCGCGGGGCTGGTGGTCACCCTGTCGCAGGTCGGGTACGCCCTGGGGCTGGCCTTCGTGGTGCCCATCGGCGACATCGTGCCCCGGCGCCGGCTGGTCCCGCTGGTGCTGGTCCTGACCGCCGCCGCCCTGGCCGCGTCGGCGGCCGCCGGCAGCATCGGCGTGCTCATCGGGCTGGCCCTGCTGGTGGGGCTGGGCTCGGTGGCCGCCCAGGTCCTGGTCCCTTTCGCCGCGGTCCTGGCCGGCCCCGAGCAGCGCGGCCGCGTGGTCGGCACCGTCATGAGCGGGCTGCTGCTCGGCATCCTCCTGGCCCGCACCCTGTCCGGGCTCGTCGCCGGGGCGGCCGGCTGGCGGGTGGTGTACGGCGCCGGCGCGGGACTGGTCCTGGTGCTGGCCGCGGTGCTGGCCCGGGTCCTGCCGTCGGAAGCGGCCCGGCCCCATCTGGCCTACCGGGCCCTGCTGGCGTCGACGGTGCAGGTCTTCCGGCGCGACGCCGGCCTCCGCCGCCGGGCCGGGTTCGGGGCCCTCGGCATGGCGGGGTTCAGCATCCTGTGGACGACGGTCGCGTTCCTGCTGGCCGGCGCGCCCTACCACTACAGCGACACCGTCATCGGCCTGTTCGGCTTGGTGGGGGCAGCCGGCGCCTTGTGCGCATCGTGGGCCGGGCGCCTCGCCGACCGGGGCCACACCGGCCGCATGACCTGGGGGTTCGCCGCCTGCACGGCCGTCTCGTGGGTGCCGCTATGGCTGGGGCGCCATCATGTGGGTTGGCTGATCGTCGGCATCCTGGTCCTCGACGTGGGGGTGCAGGGCACCCAGGTGACCAACCAGAGCGTGATGTACGCGGGCGGTGGTCAGGACCGGAGCCGGGCGAACGCCGCCTACATGGTGTGCTACTTCGCCGGGGGCGCCGCCGGCTCCGCGGCCGCGGCCGCGGCATACTCGTCCGGCGGGTGGTCGGCCGTCACGGTGCTGGGCGGGCTGGTCGCGGTGCTCGGCGTGCTCGCCGCCCTGGCCGACCGGTGCTGGCCCGCGGGGGCGGTGCGATCCGGCCGGGCACGGGGAGTACGCGGCGCGCGACCACCCGGTGGCCGCTCATTGACCGTCCTGCGGTTCAGCCGGCCGCGGCCGCGATGCCGCAGGACCCCGTGGGGTCCCCGCCGGTTGCCGGCGCCGCCTGGGCCTCCTGGCACGCGCTCTCCCCGCTCAGATGCGCCACCACTCGTTCGCAGATGGCCGTCAACTGGGCCAGCTCTTCGGCATCGAACAGGTCGATGAGGTGGCGCCGGACGCTGGCCAGATGCTTCGGGGCGGCTCGCTCGATCTCGGCCAGGCCGCAGGCCTGGAGCACCGCGAAGGCCCCCCGGCCGTCGGACGGGCACTCCTCCCGGTCGACGAGCCCCCGGGCCTGCATCCGGGCCATCTGATGGGAGAGCCGGCTCTTCGACCAGTTGAGGCGGGCGGCCAGGTCACTCATGCGGACGCGGTGGTCGTCCGCCTCCGACAGATGGACCAGCACCATGTAGTCGGGATCGGACAGCCGAGAGTCGACCAGCAGGTCTCGGGCGATCTGGGCGCGGAGGCGTTCGTTCATCGCCAGCCAACTGCGCCAGGCCCGATCCTCCTCGGCGGTCAACCACGGCGTCGTGTCCACGTCCGCCAGTCTAAGTCGTTGACGTATCAACTGGAAGGATGATAGGATGATTGTTGATACGTCAACCGTAATCCCATGCAACGGAGGGTCTTTTCCATGAGTGTTTCCACTGTCGACGTCCCCGGTCTGGTCGCGGGGACCTGGGTCATCGATCCGGTCCATTCGGAGGTGGGCTTCGTCGTCCGTCACCTGATGGTCAGCAAGGTCAAGGGCCGCTTCAACACCTTCGAGGGCGCCATCACCATCGCCGAGAACGCGCTGGATTCCAAGGTCGAGGCCACCATTGACGCCTCGTCCGTCGATACGCGCGACGAGAATCGGGACAACCACCTGCGCTCCTCAGACTTCTTCGAGGTGGAGTCGCACCCGAAGATCACCTTCGTGTCCACCTCGGTACGGCCGCAGGGCTCCGACTTCGTGGTCAACGGCGATCTGACGATCCACGGCGTCACCCGCCCGGTCGAACTCGAGCTGGAGTTCAACGGCGTCAGCCCGGACCCCATGGGCGGCACCCGCTCGGGATTCTCGGCCACCACCGAGATCAGCCGGGCCGACTTCGGCATCGACATCAACATGCCGCTCGACGGTGGCGGCGTAGTGGTCGGCGACAAGATCAAGATCAACCTCGAGGTCGAGGCGATCCTGCAAAAGGACTGACCGGTTCCGGGGGGTTCCTGCAGCATCGACGTGAGGTCCGGAGTCCGGGCCCCACGTCGATGCGCGGAACGCCGCGGATCTCAGTTGCCGTCGTCGCCGGCCCAGGCCTGCAGCCAACGGTTGTCGGCGACCTCGCCTTCGCGGAGGAAGCGCAGGTCCGCCGACAGGCGCATGGCGTCGGTGGTGGTGTCGAGCGAGGCGTGCACGATGTGCGGGGAATGGACGGTCACGTCGCCAGCCTGGTAGTCCGCCCACCGCCAGCGCCGCCCCAACTGGTCGGCCACCCAGCCCAGGTCGTGGCTGATGGCCCGGCCGTCGGAGGGCCGGTCGGTGATGGTCCGCAGCCCGTCGAAGGACGAGGGGGCCATGGTGTGCGTCCCCTCCAGGTAGACCAGCCCACCGGTGGGCCGCGGGCAGTCCCCCAATGGGATCCATGCCGTCAGCAATTGGTCGCTGCCCCGGTCGAGGTAGCTGTAGTCGTAGTGGGCGCGCGACGCCCGCGGGTTGGACCGGTCAAAGTGGCGGACGATGGCGCGGGGCAGGCGCCGCACGGGTCCGCCGAGCACGCTGGCGGCCAGCGCCTCCAGGCGCGGATCCGCGGCGAACCTCTCGAACCGGGCCTCCCGCACGAAGGCGTGGGCCGGATGGCCGGCGACGCCGTGGGCCGGCAGGCCGGGCGCGGGCCGACCCGAATAGATGCCGTCGGCGGCGCCGGTACCCGCCTGTAGATAGCCGGGATCGAACTGGGCGAAGTAGGCCTGGCGCAGGGCCAGCACCGTCTCGCGGTCGAGCAGGCCGGGCAGGTAGAGGTAGCCGTCCTCGGCGTAGCGGGCCCGCAGCTCGGCCGGGTTCGAACGCAGGTCGGAGCTCTCCCGCAGGGGAGCGAAGTGGCGCTCGTCGAACGGCACGGCGATGCCATTGGAGGTCAGCACGTGGGGCATAGATGAGAGCCCGGACAGCCTACGGCGATCCATCTGCGGGGCGGGTGACCGTGGCTCAGGTGCCCGGCTCCCGGTAGTAGCCGCTGGGCGAGCACCGGAAGCCGCTCGGTGTGGCCGGGTCCCGCACGAACTTGCCGTTGGCCACGTCGATCGCCATCCAGCAACTCGGCGGCGTCTTGGTGACCGGGTCGGCGGTCGCGGCCAGCCCGGCGCCGTTGAAGGAAGTGATCTGCTGCAGCCCGTTGAGCAGGGCGGCGCGCGTCGGGGCGCCGCCGGCGTTGAGGCCCTCGGCGAACAGCATGCCTGCCAGCCAGCCGTAGGCCGCGTAGATGTCGGGGGTCTGGCCCGGGTTCACCCGGGTGTACCACTGGTCGAACGTCGACACCATGGGGACCGCGGCCGCATCTTCGCCCTGGTACATGGCGAGTTGCTGCTCCAGCACCGTCCCGGCCGCGCCCGGACCGGCGGTCTGGAGGAAGGCCGGGTCGTAGGCGGTGGGGACGTAGTTGCCGAAGTTGATCTTCATCCCGGCCTGGTACATCGCCGCTGGCGAGCTGACCGACGATCTGACCGGTGGCTTGGAAGATCACGCCGGTCACACCCGCGTTGTGCATCTTCGGCACATCCCCGTTGAAGTTGGGGTCCGTCGGCGACAGGCCGGTATCGGTGAAGACGAAGTGGTAGCCGAGCGACTGGAGGGCATCCTGTTCCCACTTGCCCGTGACGAGCGTTTGGGGAGTGTTCTCGACCAGCATGGCCAGGTGCTGGGTGCCGGACTTCGTCGCCGGGTCCGTGGCGAAGTACTGGAACGGCCCGGTGGTGAACCCCGGGGGGTTCGGTTGGGGCGAGAAGTTCGTTGCCGAGTGGAAGCGGGCGGACGAGAGCGTCTGCCCGACGTCGGGGACGCCAGGGGCGCCATTGGGGATGCCGGCGTCGTCGAGCGAGAACGAGCCGACAAAGGACAGGACCTGGCCGGCCATCGACTGGGCTTCGCTCTGATTGGTGGCCTGGTCGAACTGGTCGTCGGCGGAGCTGACGACCAGCTTGCGTCCGCACAGGCCGCCCATGGAGTTGGCCCAGTCCGCAAAGGCTTGGGTGCCGTAGCGGGCTCCGGTGAACAGCCCTGGCACGGGCCCGTTGATGGTCACGATGTTGCCGAGGGTGATGGTGGTGGCGGTAACCCCGGGCCCCGATCCCGGCGCGCCGCTCGGGCAGAGCTTGCCGCCTGGGCCGGCGAGCGGCGAGGACGAGCCCACGACCGGCCCGGTGGCGACCTGGCCCGACGAGCCGGAGCTCGCCCCCCCGCCGTGTCGCGTCGTCCCGCCGGCGGTTGAACCCCCAGCGGTCCCACCGGCCACCGTTCGACCCGTCACGCCCCGGCCGCCGGTTCCGCTGGCGATGGTGCCCGAGCTACCGGTGCCGCTGGTGCCGGCCCCCGTCCCGGCGCCCGAACCGGTGCCGGTGCCGGTGCCCGCCCCGTTGCCGGCGCCGGAATTGGAACTGTTGAGGGCGGCCAACTGAGCCTGGGTCAAGCGGGCGCCGCACCCGGATCCGATGACCATGACGAGCGTGGCGATGGCGGCCACGCGACGAGTATGGGGGCGGAAGGATCGGGCGGTCATGTCAGAACTCCCGCGGCGTCGCAGAGGCGGCAGTAGCCGTAGCCCTCGGTCCCGGGGGCCACGGCGCGGCTTCCCGGCCGGCGGGCCACCACCGCGCACTCCGGCCGGTGCAGGAGGTTGCCGCGCGGGGTGGCTACCAGGAGGGACATCTCGCCGGTCGGGTCCCCGGCTGCGGGCGTGCCGCGAGCGGCCCGCCGCGGGCCGGCGGGGGTGCGGGCCGCGCCGGGGCCCGTCGCGCCGGGGAGGCGCGCCGGGGCCCGCCGCGCCGGGGGCAGCCGCGACGGGGCCCGCCGCGCCGGGGGCAGCCGCGACGGGGCCCGCCGCGCTGCCGTTCACGCCGTTGGCGCCGGCTCGGCGCCCGGCTCCGCTGCCGGCGATGGCGTCCTCCAGGCGGCGGAAGGCCTGCAGGGCGAGGGCGCTCTCCCGGCGGGATTCCTGCAGCTGCCGGGTCAGCCAATACCCGAAGTACATGAATCCGCCCAGGATGGTGAGGGTGGCGCCGAGGACCCCACCGGAGATGAGGTAGTCGATCTGTTCGTACGTCTTCGGCGTGTGGGCCGCTCCGTACCAGCCCAGGACGATCAAGACCACCCCGACCGGAGTCAGGATGCTGGCGGCCGCCAGCAGGATGCGATCGATGGGCAAGCTCCGGCGCCGGACCCGAATGTGGGCGGCGGCATCCATCAGCGAGCGATGCCGGGCGGGCATCGGCTCGGACGGGTACGGCCGATCGCTGTCGACGTGGGCGGCCTGGGTGGGTGCGGTCATATGTTCTCCTGGCCGAGCGGGCATTCGGGGCCGCGGTCTTCTTCGACGAGGAGCCGGGCGAGGCGCCACAGGCCGTAGCCCGCGGCCGCCGCGGCCAACAGGGCCAGGACGACTTCGGCGGCTCGGATCGGGCTGGACAGGTCGATGGGCGTGCCGAGCAGGTGCTGCGGGGCGCCCCCGGACGGCGTCGTCGTCGCGACCGGTCCTGTCACCGGCGCCAGCGACGGGCTGGCGACCGGGCTCCCCCCGGTCGGGGTGACGGAGCCCGAGGCCGGGATGATGGCGGTCGCGTTCGTGCTGCTGCTGGATGGGATGGTGGTCGCCACCGACGTCACCGGGGTGCTGGGCGGAGGGGGCGTGAAGACGGAGCTGAACGGGGGCGAGGCGTTGGCGCTGGCGGTGGCCCGGCCCAGCGTGATGGTGAGGGACGACCCTTGCAGCAGGCCTGGCAGGGTGGTCACGGTGTTGAGCGAGGCTGGGATGCCGGGGATCATTGCCAGCAGTAGCTCCAACTGGCCGACGACCGCCGCCACGAGGGCGGCGTTGGGAACCACCTCGAGCCGCACCCCCCCGGAGGTGATCGACTCCGAGGCCCCGTTGTGGGTCTCGCTCGACGGGAGGGCGGTGACGGTGATGCCGAGGGCCGTGATGGTCTGCTGCAGCAGCGGCCCGACGACGGGGCCCAGGCTGGTGACGAGGGAGGTAGGCAGCACCAGCCCGTCGTTGCCGATGCTGGCCGGTTGCCCGAGCACGGTGACCTCGCCGATGTGGGTGACGGCCTGGCCCGAGGAGGTGTTGCCGTCACTGGTGGCCGTGGCGGTGCTGGAGATGCCACCGATCTGGATGAGGCCGCCGAGCAGCGACACCCCGGACAGCTGGCTGCTGGCCGTGCCGATGGCCTTGCTCGACGCAGTCGAGGAGCTGGTGCCCTTCACCGACCCGAAGCCCACCAGGCCGGCGATCTGCTCGTCGGCCAGGGCGGCCGTGGCCGACGTGCCGTTGGCGTCGGCGTGCGCCTTCATCTCGACGGCGCCGTTCGATCCGCCCGTCGGGTACTGGGAGTCGACGGGCCCGGCGGGATACTGGGCGGTGGCCCGGACCGGGTCGTTGGTTTGGGCCAGGAGGGGCTGAAGTTGTGACGGGATGGGCAACTCGCCCGACAGCGAACCGAGGTTGCCGCCGGCGGACCCGGGCCAGAAAATCGACGCCAGGGTGGACCCGAAGGGGCCCGAGGCGAAGTCCGACTCCGCCTCGGGCAAATCCGCCTCGGTGAACGGGTGGGCGCCGGCCAGTCCGACCGCGTTGTCGATGACGATGTCGATGCCGTTGCCGTTCGCGGTGACCGACCAGCCGCCCAGGGAGGAATCCCCCGCGCCGCGATCGGCAACGCCAGGATCGCCGCCCCGGCAAAGAACAGCACCCATACCGACCACCACAGCCGCCGATGGTCCCGCAGGCCGGCCCTCACCCGCTGCTCCCGAGGTAGGCATCGGCGAGGGCGTCGTCGAGGTCGGCCGGCTGGCCCACCGCGATGATCTCGCCGTGCACCATGAGGGCCGCGAACTCGGCGATGGCCAGCGCGGTGCGGGCGAACTGCTCGACCATCAGGACGGCCATACCGTCAGCGGACAGCTGTCCCAGGACGTCGTACAGCTCGGTGACGACGAGGGGGGCCAGGCCCATGGAGAGCTCATCGACGAGCAGCAGGGCCGGGTCGGTCACGACCGCCCGGGCCATCGCCAGCATCTGCTGCTGGCCGCCCGAGAGGGTGCCGGCCATCTGCTTGCGCCGCTGCCCGAGGATCGGGAACCGGGCATAGGCCACCGACTGGGCCCGGTCATACGACAGGTCCGCCCGGCTCTGGGTCATGAGCCACAAGTTCTCGGCGACGGTGAGGTTCGGGAAGATGCCCCGCCCCTCGGGCACCGAGCACACCCCGGCGCGCGCCACCGAGTCGGCGCTGGCCCCGTTGACATGGCGCCCGGCGATGTGCACGCAACCCTGGGTGGCCTGGTGGCGGCCGTCGACGACCTTCAACGCCGTGGTCTTGCCGGCCCCGTTGGGCCCGAGGACGGCCACGATGCTGCCGGCCGGGACGCGCAGGTCGATGCCGTGCAGCACCTCGATCCGCCCGTAGCCGGCGCGGACACCGATCAGCTCCACCGCCGGGGGGATCACGACCGACCGGCCAGGGGCTCGGCGGGGAGCTCGTCGGTGCTGGCCGCGTCACTGCCGGCCGCATCGTCGTCGGCCCCGAGGTAGGCCGCCTGGACCTGCGGGTTGGCGCGCACCTCGTCGGGCGAGCCCTCGGCGATCTTGACCCCGAAGTCGAGCACGTTGACGCGGTGGCAGACTCCCATCACCAGGTCCATGTCGTGCTCGACCATCAAGATGCCGAGCCCGTCGCCGGCGAGCTCGCCGAGCAGACGGCCGAAGGCCTCGCACTCGGCCGAGTCCAGACCCGAACCCGGCTCGTCGAGGAGGAGGAACTGGGGCGCCGTCGCCAGGGCCCGGGCCAGCTCGGTGAGGCGGGCGACGCCGGTGGATAACGTGTCGGCCCGCTGGTGGGCGACGGAATAGATGCCGGTGCGCTCGAGCAGCTCCTGGACGGTCGCTTCCACGTCGATGCGGACCCGGGTGCGCCGGCGCCGCAGCTCCACCGCGACCCGGACGTTGTCCGCCACCGTGAGCGAGCCGAACACCTCGAGGCGCTGGAAGGTCCGGGCCAGCCCGCGCCGGGCCCGGCGGTGGACCGACAGCGAGGTGATGTCCTTGCCGTCGAGCCGGACCCGGCCGCGCGTCGGCGCCTGCAAGCCGGTGATGACATTGAACAGCGTTGTCTTGCCGGCCCCGTTGGGGCCGATGAGTCCGGTGATCTGACCCGGTTGGGCGGTGAGGTCCACCGCATTGAGGGCCTGGATCCCGCCGAAGCGGACGGACACCTCAGCCGTCTGCAGCAACGCTCATCACCCCCTCCGTCGGGGCCGCCGTCAGGATCCAGTCGTCGGCGGTCCGGCCGCCGGGACGGCCGAGACGGAGTCGGCCCCGGTGCCAGGCGTCGGAGAGTTGGCCGATCGTCCCCGTGGGGTTGCGCCCGAGGCTGATGGCCCCGAGTCCGGTTCCCACGTAGGCCACCTGCGACCACCGCGCCGGGAGGTGCGGCGCCAGCTGCGGGAACGCCACGCTGAGTGAGAGGCCACCGAGGAACGCCCCGGTCGTCGAGCCAATGCCCCAGATGTAGACAATGAGCACGATCGACAGCCCCAACTGGTATTCGAAGTTCAGACTGTTGACGGTGTGCTCCACCCCACCCCACAGGGCCCCGCCGACCCCGGCGATGGCGGACGCCCCCGCGAACAGGCTGAGCCGGATGAGGGTCAGGTTGGCCCCCAGGGTGGCGCTGGCCGCGGACGAGTCCCGGGTGGCGATCAGCAGGCGGCCCAAGCTGCCCCGCCGCACGGCCAGGATCCCGACGGCGAAGACGGCGAACAGCACGCACTCGAAGATCAAGTTGGCCCGATCTCCGTGGAGCGACACGAAGGGCAGATGCACGCGCGGTACGGGCAGGTCGCTACCGCCCATCACGCTCGTCTGGCTGAAGAACAGGAAGAACATCAGCTCGGCGAACGCCAGGGTCGACAGCGCCAGGTAGAGGCCCCGGAGCCGCAGGGCGGGCAGGGCCACGATGGCGCCGAGGGCGCCCGTGATGAGGCCGACCCCAACCAGGCCGAGAATGCCGCCGCCGGGGGCGATCTTCCCGAAGACCCAGGCCCCGAAGCCCATGAACGCGTATTGGGCGAGGGAAAGCTGGCCGCCGTACCCGGTGAGCAGCACGATCGACAGGGCGACGATGGCAAGCGGCACCGCCTCGCTGACCTGGACGAGCAGGGTGCTGTGCAACAGCGGCGCGATGACGGCGGCCGCCGCCACGAACGCCGTGGCCGAGACCAGGCTGCGGGAGAGGGAAGGGACCGGGAGGCTCCGGGTCACGGTGGCCGCCCCCGCCCGCAGCCGCACCGGCTTCAAGATGAGCAGCACGGCGAAGAGGAAGAAGGTCGGCAGCACCGGGATGAGCGACGACAGGGCGCCGGTCAGGGTGACGTAACCGGTCACGTACTGGCTGGCCAGACCGATGGCCATGGCGCCGGCGAAGGTCAGCGGCAGGCTGCGGAGGCGGCCGAGCAGCGCCGCCGCGAAGGCGTTGACGACCAGGAAGGTCAGCTGGAGCACCTGCAAGCCGCCGGGGGAGCCGGCCTGCAGGATCCCGCCCAGACCGCCGAGGGCGGCCCCGATGGCCCACGACAGGGCGTTGAGGCGATGGGGATGGCCGCCGTTGAGGGCCATCAGGGGGCGGTCGTCGACCACCCCGCGCATGGCGACGCCGATACGGGTCCGGAAGAACAGGAGCCGCAGTCCCAACGCCACCGCCGCGGCCAGGCCGATGGTGATCAGCTGCTGGTAGCTGATGCGGGTGCCAGCGACCGTGATGAACTTGCCGGGCCCGAAGAACGGCTCGACGATCCGGGTCTTCTCCGTGGTCCAGATGGTGTAGGCGACACCGAGGGACATGATGAGCAGGCCGAGGGTGACGACGAGGGTCGTGCCGGTGTCACCGGGATCCAGGGCCCGGATGAGCACCCGTTCGATGACGACCCCGTACAGCGGGGCCGCCACCAGCAACACCATCGCCAACGCGGCGGGCGCCGACCAGTGGTCCGCCACCCGCAGCTGCCAGTACAGGAACGCCATGAGCATGCCGGTGGCGCCGTGGGCGAAGTTGAACACCCCGGACGTGGTGAAGGTGACGACCAGACCGGTGGCGGAGATGGCGTAGATGGCCCCAACGGCGATCCCGGCAATCGTGTAGCCGATGAAGGCGTCCATACGTCAGTCCTCGGGCAGCGGGGACAAGGGCGGCTGGGCTGCAAGGAACGGCTCTGTCGACATGCACTCCCCCGGGCACCACCGACCGGCGCGCCGCTTGAATCGTCGTTCAAACTTCTCACTACGTAGTTTCGCCGCCGACCTCGGCAGTCCTCTCTGCGAGGTCCCACTGACCGGTACATCCCGGCCAAAGCGCGCCTAGACCCAGAGCACCTCGGCCGGTCCGGCGTCGCTGGGCTGCTCGCAGGTCGGGCACCACCAGCGGGCCACCATGGGGCTGCCGCAGGCGGCGTGGGCAGGAGTGTCGATCTCGCCGCCGCCGTGGTCGGCGCTCCACTGGGCCAGCAGGCGGACCGCCCCGCTGAGCGCCCGTCCGGAATCGGTCAGCTCGTAGGCGAAGCGCCGCGGCCGGGTGGAGTAGGGGACGGCGAGCACCACCCGGTCGGCCTCGAGGCGGCGCAACCGCTGCGCCAGCACGTTGCTGGCGATGCCGGCGATGGCCGTTTCCAGGTCGCCGAACCGGCGGGGACCGTCGCTGAGGGCGTCCACCACCTGGAGCGACCACCGGTCGCCGACGCGGGCGAGGGCACCAGAGAGGGCGTTGGCTGCGGGGGTCGTCATTTTTTTTCCTTCCCTCTTCGCGACAGAAGCAGTAGCTTGCAAGTTACAAGTTACTAGCCACCAGCAAGGAGTGCCACATGTCGCTACTCGATGAGCTCACCACGGCTACCGGCCGGGTGCTGGCCGCCTCGGGCGGCGCCGTCGTTCGCATCGGCCGGGCCGAGGGCCGGGGCGCCGGCATCGTGGTGGCGGCCGGGACCGTCCTCACCAGCGCCCACAACCTGCGCGGCGAGGAGACCACCGTCACCTTCGCGGATGGGCGGGTGGCGACCGGGACCGTCAAAGGCGTGGACGCCGACGGCGATCTGGCGGTGCTGGCGGTCGACACGGCCGACGTCACGCCGATCGGCTGGGGCGAGTCGGATGCCGCGCCGGCGGGGGCGGCTGTGTTCACCCTGGCGCTGCCCGTTGGCGGCGGGGTGCGGATCACGTTCGGCACCGTCTCGTCGACCGGCCGCAGCTTCCGTGGTCCCCGGGGCCGGCTCATCACGGACGGCATCGAGCACACCGCCCCGCTGGGTCGGGGGTCCTCCGGCGGACCCCTCCTCGACACCGAAGGGCGCCTGATCGGGGTCAACACCCACCGGCCCGGCGACGGCCTGTACCTGGCCCTGCCCGCCACCGCCGCCCTGCGGTCCCGGGTGGAGGCCCTGGGCCGTGGCGAGACCCCCACCCGCCGGCACCTGGGCGTGGCCCTGGCCCCGGCGCACGTGGCCCGGCGCCTGCGCGCCGCAGTCGGGCTCGAACCCCGCGACGGGGTGCTGGTCCGCGACGTGGCCGAGGGCAGCCCCGCGGCGGCTGCCGGACTGGTACGCGGCGACCTCATCGTGGCCGCCGGCGGCCGGCCCATCCTGTCGATCGACGACCTGCTGTCGGCGGTGGACGGGGTGGGGGAGGACGGCGCCCTGTCGTTGACGGTCGGGCGGGGCGCCGGCGAGCTTGAGGTGACGGTCCGCTTCACCGCCGCCGCTCAGTAGGCCAGCAAGGGCCCGAGCAACCGGCGCAGCCCGCGCCGGGCGGCTTCGGTGTCGTCGAGGTCGATGATGGAATCCGGCATGAGGACAAAGGACAGCCCCAGGCGCACCAAGGCCTCGGCTACCAGCTCGGCCTCGGCGCGGGCTGGCCCCGAGAGCGGGGCGCCGGTCACGATCTGGTACCGCTCGACCAGGGCGGCACGCGCCAATCCCACCAGCGGGCCCGGATCCGCGGCCAGGAGGGCCGCCATGGGCGCCTCCCGCAGCAGCCGCCAGCCGACCAGGAAGCCCTCCACCACCTTGTCCTGGACCGACTCCACGTGCGTGACCGCGTCGGCGATGGCGGCGAAATAGCGACGGGCGTCGCGAGCCAGGGTGGCGTGCACCAGGTCGTCGCGGCTGTCGAAGCGGCGGTAGACGGTGGCCCGGCCCAGGCCGGCGCCGGCTGCCACGTCGTCCATCGTCCAGCGCCGCAAGCCGTAGCTGGCCAACAGGGCGCGGGTGGCGTCCAGCATCGCCGTGTCCACCTCGTCGCACGGCGGCTCGGGCGACTCGAGGCCGGCCAGGACGGCAGCCAAGCGGACGGTCGGGGCCCGGCGGGGCACCTCAGGACGCCTCGGCGGCGGCCCGGCGGCCCGCCGCCGCGGTCGGCCCGTACCGCAGGCTGGGCAGCATCCACCGCCAGCTCTCCCTGACCGCCAGCTGCAGGACGCGGTACTCGGCCTCCTCGTCGATGCGCCACGGGATCCCGAATCGTTGGCGGACCGCGGCTGGCAACCCGCCGATGGCGGTGAGGCGCAGGACCGGACTGACGACCAGCAGCTGCAACGGTCTCGTCCAGGTGGGCAGGAACGGAAGTTCGTACCGCCGGGAGTGCAGGGCGATGTCGATGGCCCGCTCGGCCGCCGGGGTCATCTCCAGCACGTCGCGGCATTGCCGTTGCCACTCGACCCGGAAGGCCGCGTAGTCGACGGGGACCGGCCGCATGCTGACCCCGTAGCGCCGGTACCACTCCACCCCGTCGAGATACAGGGCCTGGCGCTCGGCGTCGTCGAGGCGATGGCGATCGAAACGATCGACGACCTGCTGCACCGCGTGCTGGAAGGTGGCGTGGGCAAACCAGAACGACGCCGGCGCCAGGGCCCGGTAGGGCCGACCCAGGTGGTCGGTGCCCTTGATCGAGCGGTGGTAATCCCGCACCCGGTGGCCGAGCGCCTCGGGATCAGGGTCGTAGACCACACCCAGGATCTGCGGCGTGGAGCGCAGGATCCGGTCCCACGGGTCTGCGAAGAAGTCGGAGTGCTCCGCCACCCCGGCGCCGATCGCCGGGTGCAGCAGCTGGAGGATGCCCGCCGCCAACCCGGTCAGCGCCAGGCGGTGGTCACCGGCATAGCGCCACAGCAGGGACTCCGGGCCGAGCGGGCGGGGCTGCCACCGGCCGGAGCCGGGCGGCTGGCGCGGTCGAGACATAGAGACGAGGTTAGTCTCATTCGCCGCTTCGGTTGGCTGGCGGGGCAGGGCTCGAACCTGCAACATCCGGATCCAAAGTCCGGTGTTCTGCCAATTGAACTACCCGCCACCGCGGGGTTAGAGCGTCGCACAAAACGTGTGCGCGCTGACAGCCCACCGGGGTTGCTAGAACTGGGGTATGCCGAGCCAGGCGACCCCCTCCTCGTCGGTGGCCCTGTCCGCCGTCGTCCTGGCCGCGGGCGAGGGGACGCGGATGCGCTCCGAGCGCCCCAAACCCCTTCACCGCCTGTGCGGCCGGCCCATGGTGTTGCACGTCCTGCACGCCCTGGCCGAACTGGATCTCGAACGGGCGGTGGTGGTCGTCGGCCACGGCGGAGCCCGGGTGACCAAGGCGGTGGCCGAGCAACCTCCGCCGGGCCTGCACCTGGACTTCGTCGAACAGCGGGTGCAGCGCGGCACCGGCGACGCCGTCCTGGTGGCCCTGACGGCCTTCCCTGACGATGTGGACGACGGCGACATCGTGATCCTCCCCGGCGACACCCCGTTGCTGCGGCCACCCACCCTCGCCTCACTCGTCCGGGCCCACCGGCGCGCCGACGCCGCCGCCACCCTCCTCACCGCCCGGCTGGCGAACCCCGGCGGGTACGGGCGGGTGGTGCGCGACAAGGGCGGTCGGGTGGCCCGCATCGTCGAGCACGCCGAAGCCACCGAGGACGAGCTGGCCGTCGACGAGGTCAACACCTCTATTTATGTGTTCCGCCGTTCGGTGCTGGCCCCCGCCCTGCGGCGCCTCACCCCCGACAACGCCCAGGGGGAGTACTACCTCACCGACACCATCGCGGTGCTGCACGACGCCGGGTACCCCGTCGAGTCTCTGGTGGTCGACGATCCCATGGAGGCGGCGGGCGTCAACGACCGCCACCAGCTGGCCGTGGCCGAAGCCGAGTTGCGGGACCGGATCAACGAGCGCTGGATGCGCCGGGGGGTGACGATGGTCGATCCCGAGCAGACGTACATCGACACCACCGTCGAGTTGAGCAGCGACGTGGTCCTCTATCCCGGCACCCATCTGCAAGGCAGCACGGTGGTCGACGTGGGGGCCGAGCTCGGACCGGCCACCCAGCTGTCGGATTGCACGGTGGGCCCCCACGCGGTGGTGACGGCCACCATCGGGCGCAACGCCGCCATCGGCGCCGACGCTCAGGTCGGCCCCTGGGCCTATCTGCCTCCGGGGACCAAGATCGCAGCCGGGTCGGTGACCGGTCCGTGCTTCACTGGAGGGGTCGATGCCGGGCAGGATTGACCCCCCCGAGAGGACTGGATCCATGGAATTGGTGCCCACCCGCAAGCTGCACCTGCTGTCGGGACGCACCCATCCAGCGCTCGCCGCCCAGATTGCGGCCAACCTGGGGGTCGAGCTCGGCGACGCCAACCTCGTCGACTTCGCCGACGGCGAGGTGCGCACCCGCTTTTCGCAATCGGTGCGCGGGGCCGACGTGTTCATCATCCAATCCCACGGGCGCACGCCCGGGCGCTCCGTCAACGACTCGCTCGTGGAGCAGTGGATCATGATCGATGCCGCCAAGCGGGCGTCGGCCAAACGCATCACCGCGGTGTGCCCCTACTACGGCTACTCCCGGCAGGACCGCAAGTCCAAGGGCCGCGAGCCCATCACCGCCCGTATGGTGTCCGACTTTTTCGCCACCGCCGGCGCCGACCGGATCATCTCCGTGGAGCTGCACTCCGGGCAGATCCAGGGGTTCTTCGACGGGCCCGTCGACCACCTGACCGCGGTCCCGCTCCTGACCGAATATCTCCGGGAGCACGCCCCGTCGGGGGATTTCGTGATGGTTGCCCCGGACACCGGCCGGACCAAGGTGGCCGAGCAGGCCGCTCGCCACGCCGGCGAGCGGGTGGACGTGGCCGCGGTCTACAAGCGCCGGCCCAAGGACGCGGTCAACCAGGTCGAGACCCTCGGGGTGATGGGCGACGTCGACGGTCGCATGTGCGTGCTGATCGACGACATGATCGACACCGCCGGCACCATCTGCGCCGCCGCCGACATCCTGCTCGACAAGGGGGCCACCGAGGTGTGGGCCATGGCGACCCACGCGGTGCTGTCCGATCCGGCGACCGACCGGCTCAAGAACTCCGCGATCGCCCGGGTCGTGGTCACCGACACCCTGCCCCTGCCGCCGGAGAAGCAGATCGACAAGATCGAGGTGGTCTCGGTGGCCCGGATCTTCGGTGACGCCATCGCCGCGGTGTTCGGCGACGGATCGGTGTCGCAGATCTTCGGCGGAGAGAACCAGACCTGAACCTCCGCTAGACTTCCCGGGTCCCCTCGTCGGTTGCAGTCTGTGGCAGGAGCGCGTTTCGATGGCAGAGATCACCCTGGTTGCTGAACCCGGTCGTACCCCCGGATCGGCTCCGTCGCGCCGGCTGCGCGCCTCCGGGCGGGTTCCCGCCGTCGTGTACGGCCACGGCGCGGAGGGCACCTCGGTCTCGGTCGACGGCCGCGACCTGCGCCACGCCCTGTCCGGCTCGTCTGGGCTCAACGCCCTGCTCTCGCTGCAGGTCGGGGACGAGACCCATCTGGCGATGGCTCGCTCGCTGCAGCGCCATCCGGTGCGCCACACCGTGGTCCACGTCGACTTCCAGATCGTCCGCCGCGACGAGGTGATCGCCGCCGACGTGCCGATCATCCTGGTCGGAGAGGCCAAGACCGTCGAGCAGGAAAATGGGCTCGTCGAGCAGCTGATCACCGCCCTCACGGTCAACGCCACCCCGGGCCTGATCCCCCCGCACCTCGAGGTCGACATCTCCGGTTTGACGATCGGTGACGGCGTGCGGGTCAGTGACCTGCCGCTGCCGGCTGGCGTGACCACCGATGTCAACCCCGAGGAACTGGTAGTGCTGGCCTCGGCGACCCGGGCCGCCATCGAGGAGGAGGCGGCCGAGGGCGAAGAGGCGGCGGGGGCCGAGGGCGAGGCCGCCGGGGGCGAGACTGCCGCCGGCTCGCAGGCCGCGTCGGGCTCCGAGGAGGGCTAACTGCTCGGTCGTTCTCGGTCGGGCACGCCTGCCGACCTGCTGGCGGTCGGGCTCGGCAATCCGGGCGCCGAGTTCGCCCACACCCGCCACAACGCCGGGGCCGACACGGTGGCCCTGCTGGCCGCCCGCCACGGCGAACGGCTCAAACGGTCCAAGGAGCAGGCCCTGGTCGCCGAGGCCCGGATCGGCGCCTGTCGCTTGGCCCTGGCCTTTCCCCAGACGTACATGAATGACTCGGGCCGCGCCGTCGCCCCTCTCGTCCGCCGCTACGGCATCACCGACCTGACCACATTGGTGATCGTGCATGACGAACTGGACTTGCCGCTCGGTACCATTCGCGTCAAGTCGGGTGGGGGATTGGCCGGGCACAACGGACTGCGCTCCATCAAGGCTCACCTCCACTCCGACGCCTTCACCCGGGTGCGCATCGGCATCGGCAAGCCGCCCGGCGGCAAGCAACAGGGGGCCGATCACGTGCTCAAGAGCCCCTCCCGCCGGGACCGCACCGAGCTCGACGTCAGCATCGAGTTGGCCGCCGACGCGGTCGAATGCATTCTGGTTGAGGGCCTGGCAGCCGCCCAGAACCGGTTCAATGGCTGAAGTGCCTTCCACCGCCACCCTGGCGCCCCTACTGCCGCTGCTGCGGCACGACGACACCTTCACCGGACTGCGCGGGCTGCGCAGCGGGATCGTCGCCGTCCCCGAACCGGCCCGGGCCTTCGCCATCGCCGGCGTGGCCCAGGCGTCCGGCCGGCGGCCCACCCTCGTCGCGGTGCCGACGAACGCCGAGGCCGACCGCCTGGCGCACGATCTGACCGCCTTCCTGGGCCCGGATCAGGTCGACGTGTGTCCGGCCTGGGAGACCCTGCCGTTCGAGCGGGTCAGCCCCAGCGTGGAGACCATGGGCCGGCGACTGCGGGCCATGTGGCGGCTGCGCAGCGGCGCCCAGGGCCACCCCGAGCGCCTGCCGCAGGTGCTGGTGGCGCCGGTGCGTTCGCTCCTGCAACGTCTGGGCCCCCACGTCGAAGACGTCGAGCCGGTGGTCGTCCACAAGGGCGAACAGATCGACGTCGAAGCGCTGGTGGCCCGGCTGGTCGGCATGGGCTACCGGCGGGAGTACCAGGTTGAGCACCGCGGCGAGCTGGCCGTGCGAGGGTCGATCGTCGACGTGTTCGGGTCCACGGCCGACGGTCCGGTGCGCATCGACCTGTGGGGCGACGAGGTCGATCGGCTCAGCGAGTTCTCGATCGGGGACCAGCGCTCCACCGACGATCTCACCGAGGTGGAGCTGTTCGGCTGCCGCGAGCTGACGGTCACCGACGAGGTCCGGGAGCGCGCCGCTCGCCTGGTCGGCGAAGCCCCCTGGGGCCGCCAGCAGTGGGAGCGGTTTCATGAGGGTCTGGTGTTCGACGGCATGGAGTCCTGGCTGCCATGGCTCACCGCCGAGGAGCATCTGCTGGTCGACCTCCTCCCGTCCAACGCGCTGGTGCTGCTCGTCGAACCCCGCCGCATGCGGGATCGGGCCGCGGAGCTGCTCGACGAGGAAGCCGCCCTGGCCGGCGACGTTGGCTCAGACCTGGGGGGCCGCCGGCGAGGAATTCCCCCGGCTGCATCTGCCCTTCGAACGGCTGCTCGCCCACACCGACGCCGCCGCCCTGACCGTGACCGCCGCCCCCGAGGGCCCCGGCACCGAGGTGGTGGCCGCCGCCGGCTGGGATCCGGTGGTGGGTGACGGCGAACGGTTGATGGGCCAGTTGCGGCGACCTGCGATCGCGCGACTACCGCATCGTCGTCTGCGCCGAGGGTCGCGGCAGCGGCGCCCGGCTGGCCGCCTTGCTCAGCGAGCATGGGCTCTCGGCGCCGTTTCAGGACGCCCCCGGCGACGGCACCCCCGCCGCCAACCTCACCGACCCCGGCATCCGGGTGGTGCTCCAGCCTCTCGAACGGGGCTTCCTCTACCCGCCTCTCAAGCTGGCGGTGCTGGCCGAGGGTGATCTGACCGGCCGCCGCCGGGCCCATCGTCGCCCCCGGCCGCGGGCCCGTAACGCCGAGACCTTCTTCGACGACATCACCGCCGGCTCGTTCGTCGTCCACTACCAGCACGGGGTGGGCCGCTTCGGCGGGATGGTGCGCCGCTCCATCGGCGGAGTCGAACGCGACTACCTGGTGCTCGAGTACAAGAGCGGCGACAAGCTGTACGTCCCCTCCGATCAGGTCGACCTGCTCCGGCCCTACACCGGCGGCGAGTCGCCGGCGCTGAGCCGCCTCAACGGCACCGACTGGCAACGGGCGAAGTCCCGGGTCCGGGCTGCGGTGCGCGAGATCGCCCAAGAGCTGGTGGTCCTGTACCAGAAGCGCGTCAACGCCCCGGGCCACGTCTTCCCGCCGGACACGCCGTGGCAGCGCGAGATGGAGGAGTCCTTTCCCTACAACGAGACCCCCGATCAGCTCAAGGCCATCGAGGACGTCAAGGCGGACATGGAGGCGGAAGCGCCCATGGACCGCCTGGTGTGCGGTGACGTCGGTTTCGGCAAGACCGAGGTGGCCATCCGGGCTGCCTTCAAGGCGGTGCAGGACGGCAAGCAGGTCGCGGTGCTGGTGCCCACCACCCTGCTGGCCTCCCAGCACTTCCAGACGTTTTCCGATCGCTTCGCCGGCTTCCCCGTCCGGGTGGAGATGCTGTCCCGCTTTCTCGACCCCCACCCAGGCCCGACGGGTGGTGGACGGCCTGGCCGACGGGTCGGTGGACGTGGTCATCGCCACCCACCGGCTCCTGTCCGGCGACCTGCGCTTCAAGGATCTGGGCCTTCTTGTCGTCGACGAGGAGCAGCGCTTCGGGGTCAGCCACAAGGAAGCCATCAAGAAGTTGCGCACGGACGTGGATGTGCTCACCCTGACCGCCACCCCCATCCCCCGCACCCTGGAGATGAGCCTCACCGGTATCCGCGACCTGACCCTGCTCCACACCCCGCCCGCCGATCGCCAGCCCATCCTCACCTACGTCGGCGAGTACGACGAGCGGGCGGTGGCCGAGGCCGTGCGCCGGGAGCTGCTGCGCGAAGGGCAGGCCTTCTACGTCCACAACCGGGTGGCGACCATCGACAAGGTGGCGGCCGAGCTGCGCGCCCTGGTGCCCGAAGCCCGCGTCGGCGTGGCCCACGGCCAGATGGACGAAGGCGCTCTGGAACGGGTGGTCCTGGACTTCTGGGAGGGGGCCTACGACGTGATGGTGTGCACCACCATCATCGAGTCCGGTATCGACATGCCGACCGTCAACACCCTGGTGGTCGATCGGGCCGACCGCCTGGGGCTGGGGCAGCTGCACCAGTTGCGCGGCCGGGTGGGCCGGGCCGGCCAGCGCGCCTACGCCTACCTGCTGTTCCCGCCCGACCTGAGCCTCTCCGAGGAGGCCTACGAGCGGCTCCGCACCATCGGCGAACACACCGAGCTGGGCTCCGGGTTCAAGATCGCCATGCGGGACCTGGAGATCCGGGGCGCCGGCAACCTGCTGGGCGGCGACCAGTCCGGCCACATCGCCGCGGTCGGCTACGACCTGTACGTGCAGATGGTGAGCGAGGCGGTCGCCGAGCTCAAGGGCGAGGAGCTGCGCCCGCCGGCCGAGATCAAGCTGGATCTGCCCGTCACCGCCAACCTGCCGGCTGACTACGTCGCCCGCGAGGACCTGCGCCTGGAGGCCTACCGCCGGCTGGCGACGGTCACCACCCACGCCGAGGTCGACGACATCGAGTCCGAGTGGCTCGACCGGTACGGCCCGCTGCCGGCGCCCGCCGCCTCCCTGCTGCGCATCGGGCACCTGCGGGCCGAATGCGCCCGCCTCGGGCTCCACGAGGTGGCGGTGGTGACGGCCGGAGCCGGCCTGAGCCGGGGCGGATTCACGGCCCGGATGGCCCCCCTCGAACTGAAAGCCAGCCAGCGGGTGCGCCTCACCCGCCTGGTGCCCAACGCCATCTACAAGGAGGACGGGCGCCAGCTGGTCATCCCCCTGCCGCGTGGCGCCGACCCGGCCACCGACCTGGCCGCCTTGCTGAGCCAGCTGGCTCCACCGGTAGCATCAGCGGCGCCGTGAAACCTTCCCGCCGACTCCTCGCGGGCGCCGCCGCGCTCCTGGCCGTGTCCCTCACCACTTCCGCGTGCGACACCTCGCCTTATGCGGCCAAGGTCAACTCGACGGTGATCAAGCAGACCGCCCTGTACTCCGAGCTGCGGGCCTGGGCCGGCAACACCGACTACGTGGCGGCCTTCAACAGTTCGAACTCCACCACCAACGGGGGGTCGGGGCAGACCATCGCCGGCGACGGCCCGGGCACGTACAGCACCACTTGGGTGGCCAACATCCTGAGCGGGATGATCGCCGCGGCTGCGGTGGCCAAGCAGGTGGCCGCCCTCCCGAACGCGCCGACGCCGAGCCCCGCCCTGCTGGCCGCGGCCCGATCGGTCAGCGAGATCAGCCAGATCGGGTGGGACCGCTTCTCGCCCGCCTTCCGCCAGACCCTGGTGCAGCGGCTGGCGAACGTCGCCCTGCTGACCCCGCCCTCGGTCTCCCTCTCGACGCTGCTCGGCGTCTACAACCACTACCAGCAGTACTTCTTCACCCAGATCTGCACGCTTCAGGCCGCGGCCGTCACCCTGAGCCAGGCCCAGAGCCTGGCCGCCAGCGGGCTCGCCAACGCCAACCAGACCTGCTACGACCAGCCCGCGTTCGAAGGCCAGGCGGCGGCTTTCCAGAACGCCACCCTGGCCTTGACGGTCGGCAAGGTCGCCCCGCCGATCCCGATGAGTTACGGCTACCTGGTGGTCAAGGTGGTCAGCCGGGCTACGCAGCCCCTGAGCGACGACGTCCAGCGCGTCCTGTCGGCCGCCATCAACAGCGCCCAGGGCAACCCCAACCCGCAGCTCAACAACGCGGTGGCGAAGGCCCGGGTCCAGATCAACCCGGCCTACGGCACCTGGAAATCCTCGCAGGTCGTGCCGCCGGCAGCCCCGAACGCCAGCGCGTGACCGGCCGGGTCGTCGTCGTCGGTCTCGGGCCGGGCGATCCCCGGCTGGTGAGCCTGGCCGCCGCCGAGGCCATCACGACCATCGAGACCCGCTTCGTGCGCACCACCCGCCATCCCAGCGCGCCCCTCGTCGAGCCGGCCACTTCCTTCGACGACCTCTACCAGCAGGCCGGCTCCATCGACGAGGTGTACACCGCCATCGTCGAGCGGCTTGCCGCCGCCGCGGCCGACGCCGGCGAGGTCCTCTACGCGGTGCCCGGATCGCCCCTCGTCGCCGAGCGCACGGTCGAGTTGCTGCGCGCCGACCAGCGGGTCGTGGTGGAGGTGGTCCCCTCTCTGTCGTTCCTCGACCTGGCCTGGGACCGGCTCGGGATCGACCCCCTGCAGGCCGGGGTGCGCCTGATCGACGGCCACCGGTTCGCGGTTGAAGCCGCCGGCCAGCCGGGGCCGCTGCTGGTCGGCCAGTGCGACAGCGGGCTGGTCCTGTCCGAGATCAAACTGGCGCTCGACGACGGCCCGGAGGTGAGGGTGCTGCAGCGGCTGGGCCTCCCCGACGAGGCGGTGACCACCGTGGCCTGGCCGGACCTCGACCGTGCCGTCACCCCGGACCACCTGACGTGCCTGTGGATCCCGGCCCTGGCCGAGCCGGTCGGGGCGGAGCTCGCCCGCTTCGTCGAGCTGGTGCGCACCCTGCGGGCCCGCTGCCCCTGGGACCAGCAACAGACCCACCGCAGTCTCACCCGCCATCTCCTCGAAGAGACCTACGAGGTGTTGGAGGCGATCGACGAGCTCGACTACGACCACCTCGAGGAGGAGCTCGGCGACCTGCTCTTCCAGGTGGCCTTCCACGCGACCCTGGCGGCGGAGGAGGGGCAGTTCACCCTGGCGGACGTGGCCCGGCGGGTGCACGACAAGCTGGTGGCCCGCCACCCCCACGTGTTCGGCCCGCCGGGCGAGCCCATGCCGAACTGGGAGGAGCTCAAGAAGGCGGAGAAGGGTCGAGCCAGTGTCATGGACGGCGTGCCCGGGAGCCTGCCGTCGCTCCTGTACGCCGCCAAACTCCAGAGCAAGGCGGCTTCCGTGGGTTTCGACTGGAAAGACGCCGCCGGGGCCTGGCCCAAGATCCACGAAGAGCTGGGCGAGCTGCAGGAAGCCATGAGCCAGTCGGCTGACGCCGTCAACGAGGAGCTGGGCGACGTGCTGTTCGCCGTCGTCAACGTCGCCCGCCATCTCGGCCTCGACCCCGAATCCTCCCTCCGGGAGGCCTCGGCCAAGTTTCGCCGGCGGTTCGCGGCCATGGAGGCGCTCGCCGCGGAGCGGGGCGTCGCCGTCGACGACGACCTGTGGGACGAGGTCAAGGCCGCGGTCCGCGACATATAGCCCCGCCGCCAACCGCCTGACGATCCCGGCGGCCATCGGCGTGCGGAGCGCGTTGCTGATGGCCCGGGAGGGATCCCCGGCCGGCCCCACCCCGCACGCCAGCAACATGCGGTGGATCTCCGACAGGGCGACGGGCCGTTCGGCCGCATAGATGGCCCGGACGACGGCGTCGCGAAGCTCGCCACCTGCGAGTGGTGTGGTCCCCTCGGGAACGGCGTCGACGTCCGCCGGCAACGGGACCCGCCGGCGATGCATGTCGACCCAGCCGCGGGCATCCCGGCACCGTCGCAGTTCGGCCACGATGGCGGCTCGCCATCCGGCCAAGGATCCGGCCTGTTCGTCGATCGAATGGAGCTCGGACAGGAGGTGCTCCTGGTAGGCGGCGATGACCCGCTGGGCCGGCGGGAAGGCGCCGGGCAGCGTGCGCGGCCGCATCGCCACCAGGAAGGGGACGGTGCGCTCGGGAAAGGCCATGCTCGACATACTGCCGACGGGGTGCGACAGCAACCCCGATCCGTTCGACGAGCGTCACGGGTGGCGGCGGCGCCTCCCGCCCCCGTCGACGGGCGGGGCCGCCACCACGGCTTGGCGCGGCCGACGCACGCGGCCCGTTCGGCGCGCCTTCGACGGGTGTCGCACGTAGTGGCAGAGCCGCTGGGGTTCGGCGAACGTCGCCGGGCCCGCGCCGCCTCGCCGATCCCGCCACTGCGTGTGACAGGCGTCGAACCGACCTCTCCCCGCCCGCCTGCAGCAGTCGGCGGGCCGTACGGGGCTCGGGAGCCGCGGTCTCGCGCCCGGCGGACCCTGCCACCAGCTGCGACCGGCGTCGAAGGGCGCCGGGCCGGCGCTCCGGCATGATGCGCTGGGCGGACCGGGAGCGGCTACCGTTTCAACACCAGTCACAGGAGCCCCAACACCACCAGACATGAGTGAGATCGAGCAGTTGATCGGGCGGGAGATCCTCGACTCCCGGGGCAACCCCACGGTCGAGGTGGAGGTGCTGCTCGAGTCGGGCGCGACCGGGCGGGCGGCCGTCCCATCCGGGTGCGTCGACGGGGACCCACGAGGCGGTCGAACTTCGCGACGGCGGCGATCGTTACGGCGGCAAGGGCGTGCGCGAAGGCGGTGGGGCACGTCAACGGCGAGATCGCGGTCGCGGTCGAAGGACTCGAAGGCCTCGACCAGCGGGGCTTGGACGCGGCCCTCATCGACTTGGACGGCACGCCCAACAAGTCCCGCCTGGGGGCCAACGCCCTCCTGGGGGTGTCGCTGGCGGTCGCCCACGCAGCGGCCGATGAGGTCGGCCTACCGCTGTACCGCTACCTCGGCGGCGCCGGCGCCCACGTCCTGCCGGTCCCGATGATGAACGTCGTCAACGGCGGGGCCCACGCCGACAACAACGTCGACATCCAGGAGTTCATGATCGTACCCGGTCGGGGCGGCATCGTTCGCCGAGGCCCTGCAGTGGGGTGCCGAGACCTACCACCACCTCAAGGCAGTTGCTCCACGAACGCGGCCTGTCCACCGCGATCGGCGACGAAGGCGGGTTCGCCCCCAACCTGCCGTCCAACGAGGATGCGGTCAAGGTGCTGGTGGAGGCCATCGAGGCGGCCGGGTCGGGTGCCGGGCGACGACGTCGCCATCGCCATCGACGCCGCCGCCAGCGAGTTCTACCGCGACGGCCAGTACCACCTGGCGGGCGAGGGGCGCGCCTTGCCGCCGGAGGAGTTCGTCGACTACTGGGCCGACCTGTGCGACCACTATCCGATCATCTCGCATCGAGGACGGCATGGCCGAGGACGATTGGGATGGCTGGGCCGCGCTGACCAGGCGCTCGGCGACCGGGTGCAGCTGGTCGGCGACGACATCTTCGTCACCAACGAGGAGCGGCTGGCGCGGCGGCATCGACGCCGGCGTGGCCAACGCCATCCTGATCAAGGTCAACCAGATCGGCACCCTGTCGGAGACCCTGGACACCATGGCCCGGGCCACCCGCGGCGTCCTACGCGTCGGTGATGTCGCACCGCTCGGGCGAGACCGAGGACACCACCATCGCCGACCTCGCGGTGGCGACCGGGTGCGGCCAGATCAAGACCGGAGCCCCGGCGCGGTCGGACCGGGTGGCCAAGTACAACCAGCTGCTGCGCATCGAGGGCGGCCTCGGGGACACAGCCCGGTACCCCGGGGCGGAAGGCGTTCGGGTCCCGATGAGGCGAGCCGTCCGGTTGCTGTTGGCCGCGGTGGCGGTGGGCGGGGTGCTGTTCCTGTTCATCCTCCCCGGCCGGACCTGGCTGGCCCAAGGGCAAGCCAGCGCCACGGCCCAACGGGCCGACTCCGCCCTGGCGCAGGAGAACGCCGCCCTCACCAAGCAAGTGGCGCAGCTCCAGAACACCTCCTACCTCGAGCAACTGGCCCGCCAGCAGTACGGGTTGGTCATGCCCGGAGAGACCGCCTACGGCATCATCCCGCCGGCGGTGACGCCGACCACGGTCCCGCCTCCGGCCAAACCCCACCACCACCGCAGCTTCTGGCAGAGCCTGGAGTTCTGGAACTGACGCAAGCCGAACCGAGCGGCGTAGTGTCGACTGCGTGAGCATTCTCGGCAACCGGGTCCTGCGTCGCGAGGACCCCAAGTTCCTCACGACGGGCGGCGACTACGGCGACGATCTCCCTACCGACGGCGCCTTGTGGGCCACCTTCGTGCGGTCGACCATGGCCCACGCCCGGGTGGTGACGCTGGACACCAGCGACGCCCTCACCCGTCCCGGCGTGGCCGCGGTGTACACCGCCGCCGACGTGGACCTGCCGCCGGTCCCGGCCGGGCTGCCGGGACCGGCTGACGCCGCCATGGCCCGGCCCGTGCTGGCCGGCGACGTGGTGCGCTTCGTGGGCGAGCCGCTGGCCGTGGTACTGACCGAGGAGCGCTACCAGGGAGAGGATGCGGCCGAGGCGGTCTTCGTCGACTACGACCCGCTGCCGGCGCTCGTCGACCCGGAGGAGGCCCTCCGGGGTGAGACGGTGCTCTTCCCGGAGTTCGGCAGCAATCTGGCGACCGACTTCCGGGAGCGGCTCGACGAGAACTTCTTCGACGGATGCGAAGTCGTCGTCCGGCAGCGGGTGCTCAACCAGCGGGTGGCCCCGTGCCCCTTGGACGTTCGCGCCGGCCGGGCCGAGTGGGGCGACGACGGACGGCTCACGCAGTGGCTGTCGACGCAGGGGCCCCACGCGGCGAAGGACACGGTGGCCGGTTTGTTCGGGTTGGCGCCCGAGCAGGTCCGGATCATCGCGCCCGACATCGGCGGCGGGTTCGGGGCCAAGATCGGGGTCTACCCCGAGGACCTGGTCGCCGCGTGGGTGGCGCCGCGCCGAGGGGCGCCCGGTCCGCTGGACGGAGACCCGCTCCGAGAGCATGCTCGGCCTGGTCCACGGCCGCGGGCAGATCCAGGATGTGGCCATCGGCGGCACCCGGGACGGCCAGGTGCTCGCCTACCGGCTCGACATCCTCCAGGACGCCGGGGCCTATCCGGCCGTCGGGGCGTTCCTGCCCTTCCTCACCAAGATGATGGCCCCTGGCACCTATCTCATCCCCAAGGTGTCGGCGTCGGCCTGCGCGGTCGCCACCAACAAGACGCCAGTCGGGGCCTACCGGGGGGCCGGTCGCCCGGAGGCCACCGCGGCCATCGAGCGGGCCATGGACCTCTTCGCCGCGGAGATCGGCCTCGACCCCGCCGAGGTGCGGCGTCGGAATCTGGTCCCCAAGGACGCCTTCCCCTACACCACCGTCACCGGCTTCACCTACGACATCGGCGACTACGAGCGGGCCCTGGACCTGGCCCTGGAGGCGTCCGACTACGCCGGGTTGCGGGCCGAGCAGGCTCGCCGGCGGGCCGCAGGTGGGCCCCGGCAGCTGGGCATCGGGGTGTCCACCTACGTCGAGATCACCAATGGCCTCCCCGACACCGGCGAGTTCGCGGTCGTGGAGGTGCTGCCCACGGGCCAGGCCCGGGTGTACACGGGCAGCTCGCCCCACGGCCAGGGTCACGTGACCGCCTGGTCGATGCTCGCCAGTGAGCAACTCGGCATCCCCATGGAAGACATCGAGGTGGTGGCCAACGACACTGACCGGGTGGCCGCCGGCGGCGGCACCATGGGCTCCCGTTCCCTGCAGGCGGGCGGGTTGGCGGTCCACGAGGCGTCGGTGGCGCTGGTGGATCAAGCCCGCCGGCTCGCCGCCGAGATGCTCGAAGCCAACCCCGACGACGTGGTGCTCGACAAGGTCGACGGTCGTTTCCACGTGGCCGGCACGCCTGCGGTGGCCCGGTCCTGGGCCGAGCTGGCGGGGGCTGCCGATGACCGCGGCGGGCTCCGAGTGGAGCACAAGTCCAGCCCGTCAGCGCCGACCTTTCCCTTCGGCTCCCACGTGGCCGTCGTCGAGGTGGATGTGGAGACCGGCGCCGTCGCGTTGCAGCGGCTGGTGGCCGTCGACGACGCCGGCACTATCCTCAATCCGCTCCTGGCCGAAGGCCAGCGCCACGGCGGCCTGGCCCAGGGCGCGGCCCAGGCCCTGATGGAGGAGGTGCGCTACGACGCCGACGGCAACCCGGTCACCGCCAACCTCGCTGACTACGCCATGATCTCCGCCACCGAGTTGCCCAGCTTCGAGCTGGTGACGATGGAGACGCCCTCACCGATCAACGTGCTCGGGGCCAAGGGCATCGGCGAGTCGGGGACGATCGGCTCCACGCCAGCGGTGCAAAGTGCGGTCGTCGACGCCCTCGCCCATCTCGGCGTCCGCCACATCGACATGCCGACCAGCCCCCAGCGGGTCTGGGCGGCGCTCAATCAGTCCCACACATAGACCAAGGGGGGATGGCATGAACGTATCCATGCGCGTCAACGGCGAGTTGCGCCAGCACGATGTGGAACCCCGCACCCTGCTGGTGCACTACCTGCGCGACACCGTCGGCCTTACCGGCACCAACATCGGCTGCGACACGTCGTCATGCGGGGCGTGCACCATCCTGGTCGGCGGCGAATCCGTCAAGTCGTGCACCATGCTGGCGGCCCAGGCGGACGGCACCGACATCACCACCATCGAAGGCCTGGCCGACGGCGACCACATGCATCCCATGCAGGAGGCGTTCCGGGAGCATCACGGGTTGCAGTGCGGGTACTGCACGCCCGGCATGGTCATGGCCGCGGTGTCGCTGCTCGTGGAGCATCCCGACCCGACCGAAGCCGAGGTCCGCGAGGGCCTCGAAGGCAACTTGTGCCGCTGCACCGGCTACCACAACATCGTGCAGGCGGTCCTGGCCGCGGCCAAGGCCCCAGCGGCGAGCGCGGCGTCATGACCGCCGTCGACGCTCCCCCAGGAGTCGTCGGCACCCGGGTCCGGCGGCGGGAGGACCCGGCCCTGCTCACGGGGGAATCCCGTTTTGTCGCCGATCTGGTGGTGCCCGGCGCCCTGCATGCCGTGCTGGTGCGCAGCCCGGTCGCCCACGCCCGCATCCGCGCCATCGACCTGGCGCCGGCCCTGGCCCTCCCGGGCGTGGTGGCCGCTTTCACCGGCGCCGACCTCGACGCCGAGTGGGCCGGCCCGTTGCCCTGCGGCTGGCCCGTCACTGCGGACATGAAGGCCCCGGCCCATCTGCCCCTCGCGATCGGCAAGGTGTGCTACGTCGGCGACGCGGTCGCGGTCGTATTGGCCCGCAGCGAGTACGCCGCCCACGATGCCGCCGAGGCGGTGATCGTCGATTACGACCCGCTGCCGCCGGTCGTGGACCTCGAGGACGCCGCCGCTGACCGGGTGGTCATCCATGACGACCTGGGCACCAACCGGAGTTACACCTGGGAGCTGTCGCCGGACGCGGCCGCCGTCGAGGCCGCCTTCGCCCGCGCCGCCCACACCGTGTCGGCCCGGTACGTCCAGCAACGCCTGCTGCCTTCCCCTATGGAGCCGCGCGGGGTGCTGGTGGTGCCGCAGCCGTTCGGCGGGGACTTCACCGTGTATTCCGCCACCCAGATCCCGCACATCCTGCGGGTGATGCTGGCCCTGACGGTCGGGGTGCCCGAAACCCACCTCCGGGTGGTCGCGCCCGCCGTCGGTGGCGGCTTCGGCTGCAAACTCAACGTGTACGCCGAGGAGGCCCTGGCCCTGGCGCTGGCCCGCCGCCTGCGCCAGCCGGTGCGCTGGGTGGAGGAACGGACCGAGCATTCGCAGGCGACCATCCAGGGTCGGGGCCAGATCCAGCACATCGAGTTGGCGGCCGACGCCGACGGGCGGATCACGGCCGTCCGGGTGCGCCTGCTGGCCGACATGGGTGCCTATCTCCAGCTGGTGACCCCGGGGATACCGCTGCTCGGGGCCTTCCTGTACTCAGGCGTGTACGACGTGCCGGCGTACTCCTTTACGTGTACGTCGGTATTCACCAACAAGACGCCGACCGACGCCTACCGGGGCGCCGGCCGCCCGGAGGCGACCTACGCCATCGAACGAGCCGTCGACGCCCTCGCCCGGCAGGTGGGCTTGGACCCGGCGGAGATTCGTCGGCGCAACTTCATCGCCGCGGACAAGTTCCCATACAGCTCGGCGGCCGGACTGGTCTACGACAGCGGCGAGTACGCCGGGGCGCTCGACAAGTGCCTGGCGCTGGCCGGCTACGACGACCTGCGGGCGGAGCAGGCCCGCCGCCGGGCGGCCGGCGACCATACTCAACTGGGCCTGGGCCTTTCGTCGTACTTCGAGATGTGCGGCCTGGCGCCGAGCCGGGTCCTGGCGTCGCTCAACTACACGGCCGGGGGCTGGGAGGCCGCCACCGTTCGGATCCTGCCGACCGCCAAGGTCCAGGTGGTCACCGGCACGTCCCCGCACGGCCAGGGTCACGAGACCAGCTGGTCGATGATCGTCGCCGACCGGCTGGGCATCAGCACCGACGACATCGAGGTGCTGCACTCGGACACCGCCATCGCGCCATACGGCCTCGACACCTACGGATCCCGGTCGTTGGCGGTCGGGGGCACCGCGGTGTACCTGGCCACCGACCGAGTCATCGACAAGGCCCAGAAGATCGCCGCCCACCAACTGGAAGCGGCCGAGGAGGACGTCGTCTTCGTCGGCGGCCAGTTCGCCGTGCGCGGGTCGCCCGATCGGGTCATGCCGCTGGCCGCGGTGGCCTTCGAGGCGTTCACCGCCCACAACCTGCCCGACGGGATGGAGCCCAACCTGGAGGCCTCGAGCCACTTCGATCCTCCCAACTTCACCTTCCCGTTCGGCACCCATCTGGCGGTGGTCGAGGTCGACACCGAGACGGGCGGGGTGCGGTTGGTGCGGTACGTGGCCGTCGACGACTGCGGCAACCAGGTCAACCCCCTCATCGTGGAAGGGCAGCTCCACGGCGGGATCGTCCAGGGGGCGGCCCAGGCGCTGTGGGAGGAGGCCGTCTACGACGACGACGGCAACCTGTTGTCGGCCAGCCTCGTGGATTACCTGGTGCCCTCCGCGGCGGAGGTGCCCAGTTTCGAACTGGGGTCGACGGTGACGCCGAGCCCCACCAATCCCATGGGGGTCAAGGGCGTCGGCGAAGCCGGCACCATTGGCGCCGCCCCGGCCGTCATCAACGCCGTCGTCGACGCCCTGTCGCCCTACGGCATCCACGACATCGACATGCCGGCCAGCCCCCAGCGGGTCTGGCTCGCCCTAAAGGAGGCGCAATCGTGATTCCCGCCGCGTTCGACTACCGGCGGGCCGAGTCCGTCGATGCCGCCGTCGCCCTGCTCGCCGAGCACGGCGACGACGCCAAGCTGCTGGCAGGCGGGCACTCGCTGCTCCCGCTCATGAAGCTGCGGTTGGCTGCTCCGTCCGTGCTCGTCGACATCGGCCGGCTGGCCGACCTGTCGTACGTTCGGGCGGAAGGCGACCGGGTGTCGATCGGGGCCCTGACCCGCCATCGCGACCTCGAGACCAGCGAGGTGCTGCAGACCCACGCCCCCCTCCTGGCTCACGTGGCCGGCCAGGTCGGCGATCCGCAGGTCCGCCATCGCGGCACCATCGGCGGGTCGATCGCCCACGGCGACCCGGCCTCCGACCTGCCGGCCGCCTGCCTGGCGCTCGACGCCACCTTCACCGCGGTGGGGCCCAACGGGGTCCGCCAGGTGGCGGCTACCGATTTCTTCCGCGGCTTCCTCGAGACGGCGCTGAAGCCCGACGAGGTGCTGACCGAGATCAGCGTGGCCCAGACCGACGGGGCGGGCTGGTCCTTTCAGAAGTTCAACCGGCGGGCCCAGGACTGGGCCATCGTCGGGGTGGCGGCCGTGACCGGGTCGAGCCCCGGCATCGGGCTCGTCAACATGGGATCGGTGCCGCTGCGGGCCAGTGCGGTGGAAGCGGCCCTGGCCGGCGGCGCCTCCGCCCGCGAAGCCGCGGCCCACGCCGCCGACGGGCTCGACCCCCCGGAGGACCTCAACGCCAGCCCCGAATACCGCCGCCATCTGGTCCAGGTGCTGGTCCGCAGGGCCCTGGAGGAGGCGGGGACCCCGTAACCTATGGGGGTGACCGCCCCCGCTCGTGCCGAACTCTCGGTGGAGGACGTCGCCGCCGCGCTCGCCGACCAGGGCTACCTGGCCGACGAAGGGCTGGCGACGTCCATCTTCCTGGCCCTGGCCTTGCACCGGCCCCTGCTGCTCGAAGGCGAGGCCGGCGTCGGCAAGACCGAGGTGGCCAAGGTGCTGTCCTCGTGGACGGGCGGCGAGTTGTTGCGGCTGCAGTGCTACGAGGGCATCGACGTCTCGCAGGCGGTGTACGAGTGGGACTACGCCCGGCAGCTTCTTCACCTCCGGGCTGCGGAGGCGGGCGGATCGGGCGGGGCCGAGGAGGACGTCTACAGCGAGCGGTTCCTGGTCCGCCGCCCCCTGCTGGCGGCTATTGACCACTCCGCCGGGGCGCCACCGGTCCTGCTCATCGACGAGGTGGACCGCTCGGACGACGAGTTCGAAGCGTTCCTGCTGGAGTTCCTGTCGGAGTACACGGTGACCGTGCCGGAGCTCGGCACCTTCCGGGCGGAGGAGCCGCCGGTGGTCATCATCACGTCCAACCGCACCCGGGATGTGCACGACGCCCTCAAGCGCCGTTGCCTGTACCACTGGGTCGAACACCCGGACTTCGAGCGGGAGGTGTCCATCATCCGGCTGCGGGCCCCGTCGGCGGTGCCGGAGCTGGCCCGCCAGGTCGCGGCCGCGGTGGAGGCCCTGCGGGAGCAGCACCTGTACAAGCCCCCGGGGGTGGCCGAGTCGATCGACTGGGCCGCGGCGCTCGCCGCCCTCGGTTGCAGTCGCATCGACGAGCGCACCCTCGATCTGACCCTGGGCACCGTCCTCAAGTACCAGGAGGACCAGGCCCGGGTCCGGGCCGCGGGCATCGACGAGCTGGTCCGGACCGCGCTACGGCGCGGCGCCTGAGCTGCCGGAGCGACGGATGGCCGACGCCGAACGGATCGTGGCCGGCTTTGCCCGGGCCCTCCGGGCCCAGGGCCTCTCCGTGCCGATCGGCAGTGCCGTGCTCTTCGCGGACGCCCTGGCCCGAGTCGGGCTGGGATCCCGGCAGGCGGTCTACTGGGCGGGGCGGGCCACCCTGGTCCGCCAGATCGAGGATGCGCCGGTCTACGACCGGGTCTTCGCCTCGTTCTGGGAGGATCACCTGGTAGACGGGGCCCCGGCGGGGGCGCCGGCGGCCACGCCGCTCACCCTCGCCATCGACGACGAGGATGCCGCCGACCGCCCCGACGCAGACGAGGGGGACGCGCCCGAAGGCGAGGTGCTGGCGGTCCGCTGGTCCGCGGTGGAGATCCTGCGGCACCAGGACCTGTCGGCCTTGACCGCGGCGGAGTGGGCCGAAGCCCAGCGGCTGATCTCCGCGCTGGGCATCGCAGCCGAGACTCGCCCCTCCCGGCGCACCCGGCCGTCCCGCCACCGATCCCGTGGGCACCCCGACCTGCGGGCCACCATGCGGCGCAACATGCGGACCGGCGGCGTGCCGATCCGGCGGTCCTGGCGGGCGCCGGTCGAGCGGCCTCGGCGCCTGGTCCTCCTGCTCGACGTGTCCGGCAGCATGGAGCCCTACGCCCGGGGTCTGGCCCGCTTCGCCCACGCCGCGGTGGCGGCCCGGCGGGCCGGCCGGGTCGAGGTGTTCACCATGGGAACCCGCCTGACCCGGGTCACCAGGGAGCTCAACGGCCGCGACCCCGACGCGGCCCTCCGGTCGGCCGCCCGGTCGGTGAGCGACTGGTCAGGAGGGACCCGGCTGGGCGACAGCTTGCAGGAGTTCAACGACGACTGGGGCGTGCGCGGCCTGGCGCGCGGCGCCATCGTGGTCATCTGCAGCGACGGTTGGGATCGGGGGGATCCCGAGCTGATCGGCGCCGAGATGCGGCGGCTGGCTCGGGTGGCCCGCCGGGTGGTGTGGGTCAACCCGCTCAAGGCGTCGCCCGGGTACGCCCCGCTGGCCCGTGGGATGGCTGCGGCCCTCCCGTTTGTTGATCAGTTCGTGGAAGGTCACGCGGTGTCATCGCTGGAGCACCTGGCGAAGGTCATCGCGGGCCACGATGCACAGGAGCGACGCCCATGAAGGATCTTTTGCCCGACATCGAGCGGTGGCGGGGGCAAGGCAAGCGGGTGGCCCTCGCCCGCGTGGTGGGCCTCGAGGGATCCGGGCCGCGCCTGCCGGGCGCGGCCATGGTGGTCTCGGACGCCGGCGAGGTGGCTGGTTCGGTGTCCGGCGGCTGCGTCGAAGGGGCGGTGGTCACCGAGGCCCTCGACGTGCTGGCCGGCACCGGTAAGCCCCGGCTGTGTACCTTCGGCTACTCCGACGACGAGGCCTTCGCCGTCGGCCTGACGTGTGGGGGCACCATCCGCATCTTCGTGGAACCGCTCGACTGGTGAGCACCCCTAAGTGACAGGGCTGTTCGACGCCCTGGCCGCGGCGCTCCGGGATGAGCAGCCGGCGGCCCTGGCCGAGATCATCGAGGGTCCCGACGACCTGCTGGGCGGGAAGCTGCTCCTGCTCCCCGGGCCGCCCGTCCGGGTCTTCGGCAGCGTCGGCGACCCGGACCTGGACCGGGTCATCGGGCGCGACGCCCAGGGCGAGCTGGCGGCCGGGTTGTCGGCCACCCGGCATTACGGGCGGCACGGGGAGGCTCGGGGCCGGGACGTGTCGGTTTTCATCGAGTCGTTCGCCCCACCCGCGAAGATGATCATCTTCGGGGCCGTGGACTTCACGGCCGCCCTGGCGAAGGTGGCCAAGATCCTGGGCTACCGGGTAACGGTGTGCGACGCCCGCCCGGTGTTCGCCACCCGGGCCCGATTCCCGATGGCCGACGAGGTGGTGGTGGCCTGGCCCGACAAGTATCTCGCCGAGGTCGGCGCCAGTCTGGGCCCGAGGGACGCGGTGTGCGTACTCACCCACGACCCCAAGTTCGACGTGCCGGCCATCGTGGCGGCGTTGGCGACTGACGTCGGGTACCTGGGCGCCATGGGATCGCGCCGGACCCACCAGGACCGCACGGCGCGGCTTCGCGAGGTCGGCGTCACCGACGAGGGGCTGGCCCGGGTCATGGGGCCGATCGGCCTCGACATCGGATCCCGCACCCCGGAGGAGACGGCGGTGGCGATCTGCGCCGAGATCATCGCCGTGCGGACGGGGCGGGATGCCCCGTCATTGCGCGACCGTGAGGGCCCCATCCACCGCGATCTGGCGGGTGTGAGGGAGTCATCCTGAGCAGGGTCGGCGCCGCGGTCCTGGCCGCGGGCGGCGGTTCTCGTTTCGAGGCCGGGCTCGATGGGACCCACAAGCTGATGGCCGAGTGGCGGGGGCGCCCGTTGGTGTGGTCGGCCGCCGCCCAGGCCCAGGCGTCGGGGTTGGCGCCGGTGTGGGTGGTGGCGGGGGCCGTCGACCTGGCCGGCAGCCTTCCCGAAGGGGTGATCGTGCTGGCCAACCCGCGCTGGGGGGAGGGGCAGGCCACGTCCCTGCAGGTGGCCGTGGCTGCCGCCCGGTCGGCGGGCCTCGACGCCCTCGTCGTCGGGCTGGGCGATCAGCCGCTCGTCACCGCCGAGGCTTGGGCCGCGGTGGGAGGGGCCGCCGCGCCCATCGCGGTCGCCACCTACGATGGACGGCGACGAAACCCTGTTCGGCTGGCCGCGGCAGTGTGGGACCTGCTGCCGGCAGTGGGCGACCAGGGCGCCCGGGTACTCATACAAGAGCGGCCGGACCTGGTACAGGAGGTACCGTGCCAGGGCGACCCGGCCGACATTGACACCAGAGAGGATCTACGGACATGGAGTTGAACAACGAGTTCCGGGTGGGAGTGTCGGTCCCCGAAGCGTGGAAAGTGTTGACCGACGTGGAACGGATCGCTCCCATGCTCCCCGGCGCCCAGCTGCAGGAGATCGAGGGCGAGGAGTACCGGGGGATCGTCAAGGTCAAGGTGGGTCCCATCACCGCCCAGTACAAGGGTCAGGCCACCTTCCTCGAGCGCGACGAGGACGCGGGGCGGGTGGCATTGCGGGCTTCGGGCCGCGACACCCGGGGCCAGGGCAATGCCAGCGCCACCATCACAGCCACCATGACGCCCGACGGTGACGGCACCAAGGTGTCCGTCCTCACCGACCTGACGGTCACGGGGAAGGTGGCCCAGTTCGGGCGGGGCGTGCTGGCGGAGGTCAGCGCCAAGCTGATTGGCCAGTTCGTCGACGCCCTGGAAGCGGACCTGGCCAATTCCGGATCGACGGGCGCCTCCGAGGAGACGGCCCCGGAGGGTAACGGGGCCAGCGGAACCGTCTCCGCCGCCGACGTGGGCGGCAGCAATGGGGCCGCCAGTGGGAGTGACAGCCCTGAGGTGGCGGCCGGCAACGGGGCGGGCACCTCCGGTGTCCGGCGCGTCGAAGGGCCCGATGCGGAGCCGGTGGATCTGTTGTCCGTGGCGGGCGGCTCGACCCTCAAGCGCCTGGCTCCCATCGCCGGTCTGGTCGTGGTCCTGGTGGTGGTACTGGCCCGCCGGCGGGCCCGCCTCGCCCGTCGGAAGGCCACCGGGCTGGCCCGGCTGACGAGCAACCTGCCATCGATGGGTGAGCTGACGAGCAACCTGCCGTCGGTGGGTGAGCTGACGGGCAGCCTCCCGTCGGTGAGTGAGCTGACCAGCAGCCTGCCCTCGGTGGGCGACTTGGCCGAGCACATGCGGGAGATCCACGTCCCCGACGTGCGGTCGGCGGTACGCCGCTACCGGCGCTGACCGACTCCGAGGGGGTCGCCGCCGCCCGGGACCGGGAGGACGTGGCCCGCCTGCTGGGCCGGCCCCCGAAGGGGTCATTCGAGGTAGTGGTTCGCGATGCCGGCGGCGGTCCGGTGGTCATCCGCAACGCCCCGCTCCTCGAGGATGGTACGCCGATGCCGACCCGCTACTGGCTGGTCGGCGCGGCTGCCCGCCTGGCCGTCGACCGGCTGGAGTCGAGCGGCGGGGTCCGCGCCGCGGAGGCGGCCGTCGATCCGGCTGCCCTGACGGCCGCTCACTCGGCCTACGCGGTCGAACGGGACGCCGAGATCCCGCCCGGGTGGACCGGTCCCCGGCCGGCCGGCGGGGTCGGGGGCACCCGTACCGGGGTGAAATGCCTGCACGCCCACTACGCCTGGCACCTCGCCGGCGGCGACGATCCGGTGGGCCGGTGGGTGGCGGGCCAGCTGGCGCCGGCGGGGGCGCCACCTCGGGCGCTATCTCGGGCGGTCGCCGCTGTCGATTGCGGCACCAACTCTACGCGCTTGCTGGTCGGCGGTCCGGACGGTGCGCCCCGGGCCCGGCTGATGCGCATCACCCGGCTCGGCCAGGGGGTCGACCGGGACCGCCGGCTGGCGCCGGCCGCCATCGAGCGCACGGTGGCGGTCCTGCGCGAATACCGCGCCGTGATGGACGGGCACGGCGTCGAGCGGGTCCGGATGACCGCCACTTCCGCGGCGCGCGACGCGACCAACCGGGAGGGCTTCTTCGCCGCCGCAGCCGAGGTCATCGGCGTGCGTCCCGAGTTGCTGAGCGGCGAGGAGGAGGGGCGCTTGTCGTTTGCCGGCGCGACCGCCGAGCTGGCCCCAGAGACCGGGCCCTGGCTGGTGGTGGACATCGGCGGCGGCTCGACCGAGCTGATCGGGGGTCCCAGCCCGGATGGCGGCCCCACCGCGGTCCGTTCGCTTGACGTCGGGTGTGTGCGTCTGACGGAGCGGTACTTGACCTCCGACCCACCCACGCCGGCGCAGGTCGCCCACGCCCGGCGGCAGGTGGCCACGCTGCTCGAGCAGGCCGAGCGCGACGAACCGGAGTTCCGCACGGGTCGAACCCTGGTGGGCTTGGCCGGGACGGTGGCCGCCCTGGCTGCGGTCGACCAGGGCCTCGAGGCCTATGACCGAGCCCGGGTGCACCACTACCGGCTGCGAAGGGACTCCGTCGAGCGATGGCTGGCGACGCTGGCGGGGGAGCCCGCCGCCGCCCGCCGGCGCCGGCCGGGTATGGAACCGCAACGGGCCGACGTCATCGTCGGTGGCACGGTCGTACTGGCCGAGATCATGCGCCATTTCGACTTCGACACCTGCCTCACCTCAGAGGCCGACATCCTCGACGGGCTGGTGGCCAGCCTGCGGGACCGTGGAGGCCCAGGCGTCCACGCCGGCGGGGCCGAGTAGCCATCGGGCCGTCTACCATCTCGCCCCATGGTGTTGACCGATCGCATCTTGATGGGCCCGGGCCCGTCCAACCCCTACCCGGAGGCCACGGCCGGTTTGACCCGGCCCATGCTCGGTCATCTCGATCCGGAGTTCATCGGGATCCTGGACGAGACGTGCGACCGCTTGCGCACGGTGTGGGGGACGAGCAACTCGTTGACCCTGCCGGTGTCGGGCACCGGGTCGGCCGGGATGGAAGCGGCCTTCGTCAACACCGTTGGACCGGGTGACGTCGTCGTCGTCGGTGTCAACGGGCTGTTCGGGGAGCGCATGTGCGACGTGGCCCGCCGATGCGGGGCGGAGGTGGTACGGGTGGACGCCCCATGGGGGCAACCGCTGGACCCGGGCGCGGTGCTCGACGCCCATCGCGCCCCCAAGGTCATCGCCCTGGTCCACGCCGAGACGAGCACCGGCGTGCGCAACGACGTGGCCGCGGTGGCCGCCGGCAAGGGCGACGCCCTCCTGCTGGCGGACTGCGTGACCTCCCTCGGTGGGATCCCGGTAGCCGTCGACGACTGGGGGGTCGACCTGGCGTACAGCGGGACGCAGAAGTGTTTGGGAGTGTCGCCCGGGCTGGCTCCTTTCACCTTGGGGGCGCGAGCGTGGGCCCGGCGGGTTCCGACGCCGCAAAGCTGGTACCTCGATCTGGGCATGATCGGCGACTACACCTCCGGTCCGGCGCGCAAGTACCACCACACCGCGCCCATCGCCATGATCACCTCGCTGCACGCCGCCCTCGGGGCCGTCCTGGACGAAGGTCTCGACGCGGCGTGGGCCCGCCACGCCGAATGCGGGACGGCGCTGCAGGAGGGCCTGGAGAAGATGGGTCTGGAGTTGTGGGCCCCGGAGGGTCACCGGCTGCCGCAGCTCACCACCGTGGTGGTGCCGTCCGGGGTGGATGATGCCGAGGTACGTCGGACCCTTCTGGCCCGGTACGGCATCGAGATCGGGGGCGGGGTCGGCGCCTGGGCCGGGAAGATCTGGCGGATCGGTTGCATGGGCCATACCGCCCGACGGCGCAACGTGACGTTGTTCCTGGGCGCCCTCGCCGAGACCCTGGGCCGTTGAGCGCCCGGCGACACCCGTGACCTGGAGCAGCGCGAGCAGGGCCGGCTGGCCGGAGTTGGTGGGCCGCCGGGTCCTGTTGCGACCCCTGATGGTCAGCGATTTCGAGGCCTGGCGGGAGGTACGGGTGCGGGCCCGGGACTGGCTGGTCAAGTGGGAGCCCCGCCCGCTGCCGGGCCAACCGGATGCCACCGAGGACCGGCGGGTCTTCGCCGCCCGCTGCGGGCGCGCGAGCGGGAGCGGCAGTTGGCCAACGGCTACGGGTTCGGCATCTTCGTGGGTCCCCGCCACGAGCGCTTCGCCGGCGAGATCAACCTGTCGTCGGTGCAGCGGGGCCCGTACCAGAACGCCTACGTGGGGTACTGGATCGATGAGGCGGTCGCCGGGAACGCCTACACGCCCGAGGCCTTCGTGGTCCTGTGCCGGTTCGCCTTCGAGGACCTGTCCCTGCACCGGCTGCAGGCGTCGATCATCCCCCGCAACCGGGCCAGCCACCGGGTGGCCGAGAAGGTGGGGCTGCGCAACGAGGGGGTCGCCGAGCGGTACCTGGAGATCAACGGGGTGTGGGAGGACCACGTCCGGTACGCCATCACCGCCGAGGACTGGGCCGAGCGCCGGCGCCAGCTGCTGGCCGAGTGGATCCTCCCCGAGGGCCAGCTCAGCTCCTGACCACTCAGCTCCTGACCACTCAGCTCCTGACCACTCAGCTCCTGACCACCGAAGGCGAATGCCGGAAGAAGGTCTCCACGTCACCCTGGTAGCGGTAGGAGGGTTCGGTCTCGCCGACGACCCGGCGCAGCCGCTCCGCTTCCACGAAATGACGGACCGCGCCGGCGGTGCTGTAGCGGTACCGGAAGCCGGCGTCCTTGAGCTTGCGGTTGTCCACGCCCCGGCCGAACCGCAGGAGGTCCAGCGTCTCGCGGGGCAGGTTGATGAGTCCCACCCGGGCCAGCGGGGCGGCGGCCAGCCCGGTCAGCGCCGGGCTGAGCAGGAGCGGGTGCCGCCCGGCGATGGCCCGCATCTCGGACCAGGGGAGGCGCCCGTCGCCGGCCAGGTTGTACACCCCCTCCAGCCCGTGGGCGACCACGAACTCGACGGCCCGGATCACGTCGTCCTGCTCTACGAACTGGAACTGGGGGTCGAAGCCGGCGATGGTGGGGGTCAACGGCAACGACAACGATCTCGACAGCGCCGTCACCAGGTCGTCGCCCAGGACGTTGGCGCAGCGCAGGACGGCGACCCTGGTGTCGCGGTACTCCTCGGCGAACGACCGCAGGTAGCCCTCGACCTCGACCAGCGACCGCTCCACCCGGGTGCGGGGCGGCCCGGTGCGGGGGGTGTCCTCCCGGAACCAGGTGGGGTCCCTCCTCGAGGCGCCGTAGACCAGGGTCGACGATTTGACCACGAGGGACCGCACCTGGCTGTCGTCGGCCGCCGCGGCCGCCAGCAGATTCATGGTGCCGATGACGTTGAGCTCGTGCAGGCGGCGGTCGTTGGTGGTCGACGAGTCGACGACCAGGGCGGCGTGCACCACCGTGTCCACCTGGGTGGCCCGGACCAGGCGGGCCAGGATCGAGTAGTTCTCGTCGGTGCGGACGAACTCGGTGCGTTCGAGGGCCACGACCGGTTCCGCGGTGTCCATGCCGACGATGACGTCGACGGCCGGGTCCCGCTCGAACGCCTGGGCCAGGCGCCCGCCCCAGAAGGACGACAGCCCGGTGATCAGCACCCTCCTGCCCAACGGGCTACCCAAACCACACGCTGCGGCGCTGGCGCAGCATGTCGTAGAGGCTCGTCTGCATGCGCTGCCGGATGGCTTCGGCCTCCTCGAAGACCCGGCTGCGGGCGTAGCGGACCTGGTCGGGAGGGACGTCGAACTGCACCGGATCGAGGACCCGCAGCTTTAGCTTCGCGGGCAGGTAGGTGACGAGGCCGAGCGGGCCGAGCAGGAGCATGTTGGCGGTGAGGGGGGCGTAGGGGAGCCCGAGCAGCCGGGCCAGGCGCGGCGACTTGGCCAGGATCGGCATGACCTCCTCGCTGCCGACCACGGTGATCGGGACCACTGGCACTCCGGCTCGCATGGCGATCTCCACAAAGCCACCCCGTCCGAAGCGGCGCAGCCGGTAGCGCTCCGAGAACGGTTTGCCGGTGCCCTTCGTACCTTCGGGAAAGACCAGGACCAGTTGCTGTTGATCCCGCAGCAGGCGGTAGGCGTTGTCGGGGTGAGCGGGTACCCCGCCGCCTCGCGACCAGGCCGTCCCTATCAGCGGTAGCGACCGGAACAGGTAGTCGGCCAACCCGTACACCGGGCGGCCCAGCTCCTCCTCGATGCCGTGCATGATCACCGGGGCGTCGGCCGGGATGGCGCCGGCGTGGTTGGCGACCAGCAGCGCCCCGCCCTGCCGGGGGATCTTGTCCAGGCCTTCCCATTCGGCCCGGAACCAGTCGCGGTAGATGGGCCCGTACAGCCGGCGCAGCAGGGCCCGGGCCCGCTCGGACCGGCCCCATTCGTCGACGTCCTGCAGCCGCGGCTCGGCCGGCGCCGGTTCGGCGGGGCGGCGCAACGGCAGCAGGGCCCCGGTGGTCGGGGGCCCGTCAGTCACCCGGCCCGACGGCATTGCCTCGCCATGCTACTCGGGCGCGACCGGGATCCCTACTGGCCTCTCTGGCCGGGCCACCAGCCCGCCCGGTGCGGTGGGGCGTAGCGGTAGAAGACCCGCCCGGCCAGGCTCGATCGGGGCACAGGACCGAAATGGCGACTGTCAGTGCTGGCCGCTTGGTTGTCACCGCGGACGTCCACCTGGTCGCCGTCGATGCGGTGGACGCGCTTTACCAGCAGCCGGGCGGGCAGGCGCGGGTCGGCGACCGCGACGACCTGGCCCGGGCGGAGCCGCACCGCCGGCCCGATCCACAGGCGGTCCCCGGCCGCAAACGCCGGCTGCATGCTGTCGCCGGCCACGACCGTCCGCCGGCCCAGCCGGCGACCCAGCCCGATGGCGGCCGCCGCCACCGCGATCCAGAGCACCGTCGGCGGAGGTACCCGACGGCGGGGTGCTCCGTTGTGGGTAGGGTGAAGTCGTCTACGAACCATCACCAAGGAGCCTCGCTGATGACGATTGTTGCTCGCCTGCTCAGCCTCGCCGATCGATGGAGCGAGCCGCAGATCATCCACGCCCACTGCGACCTGCCCTGCGGCGTCTATGACCCGGCCCAGGCCCGCATAGAAGCGGAATCGGTCAAGGGGTGCATGGAGAAGTTCAACGCCTCGGACGACAACGTCTTCAAGACGCGGGCCGTCACCATCAAGGAACAACGGGCCGAACTGGTCAAGCACCACCTCTGGGTGCTCTGGACCGACTACTTCAAGCCGCCTCACCTGGAGGCCTACCCGCAGCTGCACGACCTGTTCTGGAACGCCACCAAGGCGGCCGGCGAGGTCAAGAAGACCAACGACACCGCAGCCGCCGACAACCTCCTGGGCCAGATCGCCGAGATCGACCGGATTTTCTGGGAGACGAAAAAGTAGAGTGTCCATCCGGGGCCGAGGATCCCCTCGGCCCCGGACTGGGACGGTGGGTGGCGCGGTGACGCGTAGCTGGGGCATTCGGAGAAGGGGCCGGTAGTGGCGATAGCTCGGGAACCGTTGCGCCCCGACGGGGTGCTGCGCCGCCTGGCGGCGGCCGCCCCCGCCAGCCGGACGGTCGGTCGCGACGCCATGCTGGCCCAGCTCAAGGAGCTGGTCAACCTGGCCGGCGGGGCCGTGATCCTCGCCGGCGGCCCGGGGGCGGGCAAGTCCCATCTGGCCCGGGCGGTGGTGCAGCGCCTGGTCGCCGCCGGGGCGGGCAGCGAGGTGATCCAGGGCAGCACCGCGACCGTGCAGGTCCCGCTGGGGGCGTGCGCCCACCTGGTGCCGCCGTTGACGGGCGAGGTGCCGCTGGCCGGGTTGATCGCGGCCGCCCTCGACCGCCAGCGCCGCCGGGCCCGGCATTCGTCCCTGGTGATCCTGGCCGAGGACATCGACCGGCTCGACGACGCCTCGGCCACCTTGCTGGCCCACCTGGTGGGGGTGCCCCGGCTGGCGGTGGTGTGCACGGCCCGCGAGATCACGGCTCTCCCCGGGCCCCTCGGCGGGTTGTTGCGCGACCGCCGGCTGGAGCCGATCGAGGTGGGACCCCTCGACCTGGAGGGGATCGCGGCCCTGGCGGCCCAGGCCGCGGGGGCGGACCTCGACGGCGAATCGGTGGCCCTGTTGCACGAGGCGACTGACGGCAACCCCTTGTGGGTCAACGAGATCGTACGGGCGGCGGCGAGCCGCGAGGGTCTGGTGCCGACTGCCGGCGGCTTGCGACTTCCCGCGCACGCCACCACCGGCGGCCTCGACCAGGTGCTCGACACCCGGCTGCGCGAGCTGACGGACGCCGAGCGCGACGCCCTGTCCCTGCTCGCCGTCGGTGGCAACCTCCCGGCGAGGACCCTCGAGACCATGGTGGGGACCGAGACCCCGGTACGTCTGGCGGCTGCGGGGCTGGTGGCCCCCACCGAACACAACGGGATGCTCGGGGTCCGGCTGGTCCACCCGCTGTATCGCCAAGCCCTGCTGCGGCGCCTGAGCCGCTTCGAGATCCGCCTGTTGCTGCGCCGCCTCATTGCCGGCACCGATATGAGCGTGGCCATGGGCGGCGTGTCCCACCAGGACCGGGCCATGATCATCCGGCTCGCCCTCTGGCATGCCGAGCTCGGCGAGGGTTTCGATCCCGAAGCGCTCGGTTGGGCCGCCCAGGCGGTGCACTGGGGCCTGCTCGACGTGGTCCGCCGCCATCTGAGCCACGGCCCGGGGGAGCCCGTCGAACCGGTGCTGGAGCTGGGCCTGGACCGCGTCGAGGACCGCTGGGCGGCGGCGTTCCGGCTGGCGTCGGCGGCCTGGCGGCAGAACCGGACCTGCCGGGCCGGCCTGGACCTGGCGCTGACCATCCTGTTCGCCCCGGAGCACGCCGCGGACATGGTGACCCTCCTGGAGGACCTGCTGACCCTGGCGGCCACGGATGAGGAACGGGCTCTGGTGGGGATCACTCAGGGCGTGTGGCTCTTTTGGACCTCCGGGCAGCGCGACCTGGCCATCAGCGAGCTGCGGGCTCTGGAGAAGGAGCTGGCGCCGCCCTGGGACCGCATGGTGGCGGCCACGGGGGCCGGGCTCACCTTCCACGGCGGTCAGGTGGCCGACAGTCTGGCGGTGCTGGAGGACGTCCACCCCCTCCCTGGTGCTCCACCCGAGGCGCAGGTGGTGCACGCGTCCCCGTACGCGGCCGCGCTCATGCTGTCCGGCCGGGTGGAAGAGGGGGTGGAGTTGGCGGAGAAGGCCCTCCCGATCGTCTACGGGCTGGGCGAGCGGTGGTTCCGTTCGATGGGCGAGATGCTGATCTCCAGCCACTGGGGCGGTGTCTGCCTGAGCCGGTTCGCCACGGTGGAGGAGAGCTCCAGGCGCATGGCCGAGCTGCTGCCGGATACCGATGACGAGAACCGGGCCCTCTTCCTGGGCATGGCCGCCCGGTGCCGGCTGGGCCAGGGGCTGCCGGTCACCGCCGCCGCGGAGCTCGAGCAGGCCATCCGCTCGCACGGCCCGGCGAGCATGTTCGGGTTCCGGCCCCTCCTGCACACCACCCGGGCGGTCGCCCTGGCCTGGTCGGGACGGGTCCAGGAGGCGGGTTTGGAGGTGATCGAAGCGCGGCGCTGGAACATGCCTCCCCGGTTCTTCGACGCCGAGCTGGATCTGGCCGAAGTGATCGTCCTGGCCGCCGATGGGCGGCGATCCCGGGCGGCGCGCCTGGCGACGGAAGTGTCCGAACGGGTCGGCAGCGTCGGGAACGGCTACTTCGCCTTCGTGGCCGCCTACCTGGCCGCCCGGTTGCGGCCCACGGCGGCATCCCAGGCGGCCTTCGAGTCCGCCGCCTCGCTCGTCGACGTGCCCCTGGTCGCGGTGGCCCGCCGGCACGTGGCGGCGCTGCTGGACGGCGACGCCAGCGATCTGGAAGCGGTGGCGGAGGCGGCCATCGATCTCGACGAGCAGCTGCTGGCGGTCGAGATCCTGCAGGCCGCGGTGGCCCGGGCCCAGGAGCGGGGGACCCACCCGAGCCAGTTGCGCCTGCGGGCGGCGCTCCGGGCCCAGCGCGACCGGTGCGAGCAGGCGCACTCGCCGATCGTCGACGTCACCTCGGACGCCATCGGCCTGACGGCGCGTGAGCTGGAGATCGCCGGCCTGGCCGCATCGGGCTGGACGTCGGCGGCGATCGCAGACGAGTTGGTCCTGTCGGTGCGGACGGTGGAGAGCCACCTGTACCGGGCCTTCGCCAAGCTCGGGATCCGGTCACGGGAGGAGCTGGGTCCGGCCCTGCCCAGCGGCGCCGCGGCCCGTTTTTCCCACTGACGGCACCGACCGAAACCGCGCTGGGCCCCCGGCCCTGGCCGTAGGGTGGGGCCGGCATGCAACGGTCGGGAGGGCTGTACGAATGGCGGCACCGGGCGGAAGGCGCCGCCCGGTTTACCGGGCGTCACCTGCAGCAGGCCCTGGGCGGCGAGGAGCGCAGCCGGGTCATCGTGCTGCTGGCCTGCGTCCTGGCCCTGAGCAGTGCCGACGCGGCCACGGTCGGCGGCGTCGGCGACCCAGCTGCGGGCCGCCCTGCACATCAGCAACACCGACATCGGGCTGCTGGTCACGGTCAGTTCCCTCGTCGCCGCCGTGGCCAGCGTGCCTTTCGGGGTGGTGGCCGACCGCTGGCGGCGGACCCGCACCCTGGGCTGGGCGATCGTGCTGTGGGGCATCGCCATGCTCTGGAGCGCCTCCGCCTCGTCCTTTGGCCGCCTGCCTTCTGGCCCGCATTCTGCTCGGGGTGGTCACGGCCGCGGCTGGCCCGATCGTGGCCTCGCTCATCGGCGACTACTTCGCGGCTGGGGAGCGGGGCCGGGTGTACAGCTACATCCTGACCGGAGAGCTCGCCGGGGCCGGCATCGGCTTCGCGGTGACCGGCGACGTCGCCGCCCTGTCGTGGCGGGCGTCTTTCGTGCTGCTGGCCATCCCGGCGTTCGCGCTGGCCTGGTACGTGCTGCACCTCCCCGAACCGGCTCGCGGTGGTCACGCTCCGCTCATCTCGGCGAACTGCAGACGTCCGCCCGGATGGGCTCGGGGCGACTCCCGGTCACGGTCCCACCGACGCCCAGCGGTTGGCCGCGGCCCGGGGTATCGAGCCCGACCAGAGCCAGGTGCTGGGCCCCGACCAAGGCCACCTGGGCCTCCTCGACGCCGCCCGCGCCGTCCTGCGCATCCGGACCAACGTCATCCTCATCGTCGCCAGCGCCTGCGGGTACTTCTACCTGTCGGGGGTGGAGACATTCGCCACCGAGTACGTCAAGGAGCAGTACCACATCGACCAGGCCCTGGCCAACCTGCTGCTCCTCGTGGTCGGGGCGGGGGCCGTGCTCGGGGTGCTGATCGCCGGCGGGCTGAGCGACCGGTTCCTCAGCCGGGGCTTCCTCAATTCCCGGATCCTGGTCGCGGCCATCGCCGCCCTCCTGTGCTCCCTGCTGTTCCTGCCGGCCATCTTCACTCGCAGCGCCATCACGGCCGTGCCCTACCTGACGGTGGCAGCCGTCATGCTCTCGGCCCAGAACCCCCCGATCGATGCGGCCCGCCTCGACATCGTGCCCCCCCTGCTGTGGGGCCGGGCCGAAGGGATCCGGACCGCCCTGCGCACGGCGGCCCAGTCACTGGCCCCGGTGACCTTCGGCGTGCTGTCGGAGCGGGTGTTCGGCGGGGGCCGAGTCGGGCTGCAGTGGACCTTCGGGATCCTGCTGGTCGTGATGGCCGCCAGCGGGATCATTCTCCTGCGAGCCTTGCGCACTTACCCCCAGGATGTCGCCACCGCGGCGGCCAGCGGGCCGGCACCGGACCCGACGACGTTCGAGCCGGCGGCTGACGCCGCGCCGAACTCCGCGGCCGAGCCGGCCTGGCCGGCTGCGGCGACCGCACCCGCTCCGGACCCGCCGCCCGTCTGGCCCGCGCCGCCGCCTCCGGTCTAGCCCGCGGCCGACCGGTCAGAGGTGCCGGTAGTGCGAGGCTGGGCCCAGCATCGCTAGCCCCAACGCCACCCCCGCGAGCAGGCTGACGGCCACGGTCCACTGGCGGGCGGTGGCGCCGGCCACGTCGTGGCGGGTGCGTCGGGCCCAGTCGAGCGGAGCCAGGCGGGCCGTCTCCACCAGGTGGCCGATGACGTGGATGGTCATCAGGCCAAACCACAAGACGAAGCTGGCCAGGTGGACCGTCTTCATCTGGCTGCGCCACGAATGGGGCAACAGGACCAGGGCGATGCCGCTGGCGAGCAGCACCACGGTCGACACCACCACGGCCGGGCCCAGGATGCGGAGCAGCGCCGGCGGCGGCCCCTTGCGCCGGTAGGCCGGCGCGCCGCGGTAGTAGCGCACGAACCGCCAACCGGTGGAGCCCACCTTCAGCAGGACCGGCGGGACCAGGAGCATCCCGATGAACACGTGGGCCGACAGCAACGACCGGGCCTGCGGCACGGTCACGCCTTCGGCGGCGAGCAGCACCAGCAGGACCGCCCCCGCGGTCCCGGTCAACCGGCTGTTGGACTCCACCCCCTCGTCCGACGCCCGGGCGCCGTCGAAGCGAGAAGTCAGCGTTGATCGGCGGCGGTGTTCGATGGCCACGGTGTCCAAAGCGTAGGAGGGGAGTGGCCCTCCTACGGAGTCGGGACCACCACATTTTGCCGTTTCCTTACCTAGGCCTGACGATGCCCTGACCGAGGGAGCGAAGACTGGTGCGGATGCAGACCCGCCCGCGCCCGGCGCTGTACCGGCCGCCCCCTCCCCGCCGTCGCCGGACCGGTCTGCGCCGGGTGGTGAAGACGCTGCTCGCGGTCCTGGTGGTGATCGTCGCCCTGGTCGTGGTGTCGCTCTATGGCGCCTGGCGGGCGCCCGGCAACCAGAGCTTCGAGGCCAAGTGGGCCGACTGGCTGCGTTCGCACCACGCCGCCTTCGTCGCCAACCGCCTGGAGACCTACTACTACGGAATGCACGCCCCGCCCAAGGGCGGCCGGCCGGCCGGGCTCAACGTCATCCCAGCCCCGGTTGCGGTCGCCGGACCCCAGGCCGGCCAGACCGGCTCGCCGGCGGTCGGCCATCTGCCGGCCCCCGCGCCGGTCCCGCTGGTCGTCAGCCCGGCCCTGCCGGGCGAGGGTCAGTGGCGGCCGACGGGCGCCACCGTCGGCGGGGTGCCGGCGATGTACGTAGCCCAGTTCCGCGCCGACACCGTCTACACCGGCCAGATCACGTCAGCCGTGTGGATCGACCCCAAGCTGCTGCGGGTGGCCCTGGTGCCCGGCGCCCAGGAACCCGGGGGGACCTGGCCCCAGCCGCCCGACATCACCGGGCCGGCCCGGGCCTCCACGGTGGCCGCCTTCAACGGCGGTTTCCGCATGCAGGACGCCCACGGGGGGTTCTACCTCGACGGCCGCCAGGCCGTACCGCTCCGGGTCGGGGCGGCTTCGGTGGTCATGTACGCCGATGGGCACATCGACGTCGGCACGTGGGGGCGGGAGGTCACCATGACCCCCAACGTCACCGCGGTACTGCAGAACCTGGTGCCCATCGTCGACGGCGGCCAGACCGCCCCCACCGCCACCTACCACGACACCAGCATCTGGGGCAACACCCTCGGCGCCAGCACCGTGGTGGCCCGGTCCGGGATCGGCGTCACGGCCGACGGGGCCCTCGTCTATGTGGCCGGTCCGGCCCTGACCGCCCGGAGCCTGGCCGAATCGCTGCAGCGGGCCGGGGCGGTGCGGGCCATGACCCTGGACATCAATCCCGAGTGGGTCACCTTCAATCTCTTCCGCCAACCCGCCGGTTCGCCGGGTGTCGTCGCCAGCAAGCTGTACCCGCAGATGCAGCGGCCCGCCACCCGCTACCTCGGACCGACAACCGAGTCCCGGGACTTCTTCACCGTGTCCCTGCCCTCCGCGCCGTAGGCCACGGCCATCCTGACCACGGCGTCCAAGCCGGTCGGGGGGGCCGGCCGCAGCTCGACCGAGGCGTCGTTGCGGAGCGCCAGCTGCCGGACGATCGCCAGCCCCAGACCGCTGTGACCACCTTGGGTCCCGCTGCCCTGCCAGAACCGATCGAACGCACGCTGGCGATCCTCCGCGCTCATGCCCGGTCCCTGGTCGACGACGTGCAACTCCACCCACCCGGCGGCCCGGGTGACGAGGCTCACCCGGATCCGGCTGCCCTCGGGGCTGGCATCGAGGGCGTTGGCGAGCAGGTTGTCGAGGATCTGGTCCAGATCACCCGGTACCGCCGACACCATCGGATGCCAGTCGCCGTGGACGTCCGGGCCCAGATCGACCCGCCGCTCGTCTGCCAGCGCAGCCCAGGCGTCGCAGCGGTCCTCGATCACCGCATCCAGATCCACCGGCTGGCGCGGCGGCAGGGCGCCGTCGGCCCGGCTCAGGATGAGCAGCCCGTCGACGATGCGAGAGAGGCGCTGGACCTCCCGGCCGGCGGCCGCCAGGCCGTCCCCCGACGGTCCGTCCGAGACCGCCTCCAGGTTCTCGAGCCGTAACCGCAAGGCGGTCAACGGGGAGCGCAGCTGGTGGGAGGCGTCGGCGACGAACCGGTTCTGGGCGTCCACCAGCTCCCCGAGGCGGCCGGCCATCTGGTTGAACTGGTGGGCCAGCGACCGGACTTGCGGTGGGCCGTAGTCGTGGCGCGCCCGGGCGGACAGCTGGCCTTCGCCAAAGCGGCGGACGGTCGACTCCAAGCGGGCCAGGGGTAGGGAGAGGGAACGGGCCAGCAGCAGCCCGACGAGCCCGGTGAGGACCAGCACCCCGCCCGCGAAGCCACCCAGGGCCAGCCAGATGTCATGCACCCGGTCCTCGGTCGCCGAGGCGGCCAAGCCCAGCAGGACGGCGCCGTGGGGTTGGCCGTCCGCCCCGATCGGCACCGCCGCGCTCGCCCACGGTCGGCCCTCGTCGGAGGTGAAGGCGCTGGCGGACCGACCGGACAGGGCGGTCTGCAGAAGGGGACCTCCATCGGCGGTGGCGTCCTGGTCACCGGGGTCGTTGGATGTCGCCAGCACCCGCCCGTGCGGGTCGATCACCGCCACTTCGCCGCCGGTGCGAGCGTGAAAGGTGGCGACGATAGTGGCCAGGTCCGCGATCCGGCCGTGCTCCACGTCCTCGCTCGCCACCGCGGCCAGGCCCGTGGCCTGCACCACCACCTGCCCGACCGTCAGGTCCCGTTCGTGGCGGGCGGCCAGGAGGGCCAGCGGGACTTCCAGCACTAGGAGGATCAGCAGAGCCAAGCCCAGGTAGGAGGCGACCAGCCGGCGGGTCATCGCTCCCCGGCGGCCAGATGGTCGACCCCGGGCGGGTGACCGCGGCCTCCGGTCGCGGTGGTGTCACCGAGCCGCAGCCCGACCCGGCGGACGGTCTCGACCCACTCCGGATGACCGAGCTTGCGGCGCAACGACGCCACGTGGACGTCGACCGTCTTCGTCGGCCCGTACCAGTGGGGGTCCCACACCTCCTCCAGGATCGTCTGCCGGTTGACCACCGCACCGGGGTCCTCGGCCAGTAACGACAACAGGTCGAACTCCTTCGGCGACAGCGTCACCTCGGTGCCGTCCACCACGATCCGGCGGGCCCGACGGTCGACCGTCAGAGCCCCGAGGACCTGGACCTGATCCAGCGACGCCGGCTCGGAGCTGCGGCGCAGCACGGCGCGGATGCGGGCCACCAACTCGCGGAAGCCGAACGGCTTCACCACATAGTCGTCGGCTCCGAGCTCCAGGCCGACGACGCGATCCATTTCGGCGCCCCGGGCCGTGAGCACCAGGATGGGTACCGCGGACCGGGCCCGCAGCTGCTGGCACACCGCGTAGCCGTCGATGTCCGGCAGGCCCAGATCCAGCAGGACCACATCCGGTGACGGGGCGCTGAGCGCCTCGGCCCCCGTCGCCACCCGGCTGACCTCGAAGCCCTCCCTGATCAGGCCCTCGACGAGGGGCTCGGCGATCCCATCGTCATCTTCGACCACCAGCACACGCACCCCTCAAGGATGGCATCCCGCGGTGGGTACTCGGCGGCCGGGCGCGCCATCGGGCCGCCGACCTTTACCGAAGCTTTGCCTTAGATTCAGAGCGCCCTTATGGTCGAGCCCGATACTGGAGGAGTGAGCTCACCCGCCCGTCGTGATCTGGGGCTGCGCCGGATCGGTAGCGGCACCCGGTTCCTGGCCGTGGGTGCGGTCCTGGTCGGCGGCGTCCTGTCCGCGGCGGTGGCCAAGGCCCTGCCTGGCAAGTCGGCCTCCCACGCCACCTCCACCACCCCGCCGACGACGAGTGCGCCGGCTGACGTCAGCGGCGGCTCGTCCACGGTCACTCCCGCCCTCACGGCCCCGACGCAGGCGCCGCAGCCCGCCATCTCCCCTCCGGTGGTGTCCTCAGGAGGATCGTGACGGCCCTCCCCGCCACCAGTTTCCCGGCGCTCGGCACCACGGCAACCGTCGTTGTCAGCGATGGCGCCGCTGAGGCGCGGGCCGAGGCCGTCCTGCGCGCCGAGCTCGACGCCATCGACCGGGCTGCCAGCCGCTTCCGGGCCGACAGCGAGATCGCTCTCGTCAACTCGGCCGGCGGCCGTCCAGTGCCCGTCTCCGCCCTCTTCCTCGAGGCGGTCGACGCCGCCTTGCGGGGCGCCCGGCTCACCGGCGGACTCGTCGACCCGACCGTGGGTCGGGCGCTGCAACTGATCGGCTACGACCGGGACTTCGCGGCCATGGCAAACCAGCGGTCCCGCCATCAAGTTCGAGATCCGGCCGGTGCCGGGCTGGCAACAGGTGCGCGTCGACCGGCACGCCTCGACGGTGCAGGTGCCCGGCGGCGTCGAGCTCGATCTGGGCGCCACGGCCAAGGCACTGTGCGCCGATCGGGCGGCCCGGGCGGCGGCCCTGGCCACCGGCGCCGGGGTCCTGGTGAGCCTGGGCGGTGACATCGCCGTCGCCGGGCCGCCGCCCGACGGCGGGTGGATCGTGCGGGTGACCGACCATCACGCCGACCCGCCCGAGGCGGGCGGCCCGGTCATCTCGCTGCTGACCGGCGGGCTGGCCACGTCGAGCACGTCGATGCGCCGTTGGGCGCGGGGCGGGCAGACGATGCATCACATCATCGACCCCGCCACCGGCCGGCCGGCTGTCGAACAGTGGCGCACGGCCTCGGTGGCGGCCGCGTCCTGCCTCGACGCCAACATCGCGTCCTGCGCGGCGATCATCCTCGGCCCCGCCGCACCGCGCTGGCTCGAGGGTCTGGGCCTGCCCGGGCGATTGGTCACCCCGGCCGGTGACGTCGTGGCCGTCGCCGGCTGGCCCGACGAAACCGCGGCCACCACCGCCCCCCGATGCTGGTAGCCGCGGCCCTCACCACCAACTCCCGGGCCCTCTGGTACCTGACCCGGGGGTTCGGGTTGGTGGCCATGATCATGCTCACCGTGGCCATGGTCCTCGGCCTCACCCAGATCGTCCGGTTCGCCCGCCCGGGCTGGCCTCGCTTCGTGGTGTCCGCCCTGCACAAGAACGCCGCCCTGCTGGCGGTGGCGTTGCTGGCTGTCCACATCGTCACCGCGGTGCTGGACAGCTACGCGCCCATCCGGGTGGTCGACGTGTTCATCCCATTCGTGGGCTCGTACCGGCCGCTCTGGCTGGGTTTGGGGGCCCTGGCGGTCGATCTGATGATCGCCCTGGTCGTCACCAGCCTGCTCCGGGATCGACTCGGATACGGCGCCTGGCGCGCCATCCATTGGACGGCATACGCCTGCTGGCCCCTGGCGTTCGTGCACGGCCTGGGCACCGGGTCGGACACCAAACTGGGGTGGGTGCTGGTGATCAACGGGGCCTGCGCGGCCGCCGTCCTGGCCGCCCTGTGGTGGCGGCTGGCGCGGGGTGGTCGGTTGCCAACGCCACCCGGCGCGGCGCCGCGGTGCTGGCGAGCGTGGCCCTGCCGGTGGCGGTGGCGGTCTGGGCGGTCACCGGGCCGTTGAAGCCCGGGTGGGCACGCAAGGCCGGCACGCCCACCGCCCTGCTGGGATCGCCGGCCGCCAGTACCGGCTCGGCCACCCCGTCGGGAGGCAGTTCCGGGACGGGGACCGCCGCCGCGGGGGCCTTGGCGGTGCCCTTCACGGCCAACTTCCAGGGCAGCCAGCAGCAGAGCGGCCCGGATGCCAACGGGCTGGTGTCGGTCACCATCTCGGGGACGACCGGGGGCGCCCAGAGCGGCCGGTTGACGATCGTGCTCGTCGGCCAGCCGGCCGGCAGCGGGGTCACCCTGACCAGCAGCCAGGTCACCCTCGGTACGGCGGCGGTGCCGGGGCAGTACCGCGGGAGTGTCACCCAACTGAGCGGGACGACGTTGGTGGCCAAACTCACCGGCGCCAACGGCAAGGTCGTCACGGCCACGGCCCAGTTGCAGCTCTCCTCCAGCAGCACCGCGGTGGCCGGGACCGTGACGGTGGCCTCGTGACGGTGGCCTCGTGACTGGGCCCGGGGCCCGGGGCCGACGCCCGGCTGCGGCTAGTCCCGTTGCGACTGGGCCGGACGCCGGATCGCTGCCCCGGCTGCTCCCGACCAGCGCCGGTCCGGGCCTCGACGCCCACTTCCAGCGCTGGGGGCAGATGCCGGGCGGGGGTCGTTGGGTCATCGACGAAGTGGAGCGGTCCGGGCTGCGCGGCCGGGGCGGGGCGGCCTTCCCCACATCGGTCAAGCTGCGCACCGTCGCCGCCGGCCGGCAGAGCGTGGTGGTCGCCAACGGCACCGAGGGCGAGCCGGCCAGCGGCAAGGACCGGGCCCTGCTCATCGGGTCCCCGCACCTGGTGCTCGACGGGGCCAGCATCGCGGCCGAGACCGTGGGCGCCAGCGAGGCGATCGTGTGCATCGACCGCACGGCCACGACCGCCGTAGCGGCCGTGACCGCCGCCTTGGCGGAGCGGCGGGGCGCGGGTGCCGACCGGGTCGCCCTCCGGGTGGCGGCCGCACCGAGCGGCTATTTGACCGGCGAGGAATCGGCCCTCGTCCACTGGCTCAACGGTGGCGACGCCAAGCCGACCTTCGTGCCCCCCCGCCCGTTCGAACGGGGGCTGCGCGGTCGGCCCACCCTCGTCAACAACGTGGAGACCCTGGCCCACCTGGCCCTCATCGCCCGGTTCGGCGCGGCCTGGTACCGGGGTGTCGGCACCCCCGACGAACCCGGCACCGCCCTCGTCACCTTTACCGGCGACGTGGCCCGCCCGGGCGTCGTACGAGTTCGTGGGCGGCATCCCGCTGGCCGAGGCCCTGCGCACCGCCGGCGCCGCCGCCGACCCGAAGGCCGTGTTGATCGGCGGGTACTCGGGGGTGTGGATCGCCGGCGAGGTCGCCGCCACGGCGACGCTCGACGCCGCCTCGCTCACCCGGATCCGGGCCAGCCTCGGCTGCGGGGCCATCTCCGTCATCGGAGCGGCGTCGTGCGGTCTGCGGGAGGTGGCTGCCATCACCACCTGGTTGGCGGCCCAGTCCGCGGGCCAGTGCGGGCCCTGCCGCAGCGGCCTCCCGGCCATCGCCGGGGCCGTCGACGCCCTGGTGGCGGGGGACCGGGGCCACCGCGCCGAGAAGCAGCTGCGACGCTGGCTGGACATGGTCGAGGGCCGAGGCGCGTGCCATCACCCTGATGGCGCGGTCCGCTTCGTGCGCAGCGCCGCTCACCGTGTTCGCGGCCGAGATCGAGCAGCATCGCCGGCACGGCGCGTGCCGCTCCCGGCTGGTGACCCTGCCGACCCCCGCCCTGCCGGACACCTGGCGCTGACCCGCCACCTGTAAAGGTGGACGACCAGCAGCGGGCGGGACGGGGCGTGGGCGCGGAGGGAGTCGAACCCTCATGCCCGAAGGCCGCAGGGTTTAAGCCCGCTGTGTCTGCCGTTCCACCACGCGCCCAAGTCCCGCAGTCTGCCACCCGGACCGGCGCCAGACGGTGGTTGGTACCCTCGGGGAGTGTTGGCGGTGCTGAGCGCTCTGGGCTGCTCATTGATGTATGCCCTGGCGTCGGTGCTGCAGCAGCGCAGCGCCGCGGCGCAGCCCGCGGACCAGTCGCTGCGCCTGAGCCTGCTCGGCCGCCTGGTGCGCAATCCCAGCTGGGTCCTCGGCCTGGCCTGCGACGTGCTGGGCTACGTGCTGCAGTTCGTGGCCCTGGGGCACGGCACCCTCGTCGTCGTCCAGCCCTTGCTGGTGTGCGGCCTGCTGTTCGCCCTGCCCATGGGCGCAGCCTGGGCCGGCCGCAAGCTGCGGCGCCGGGACTGGGTGGCGGCCGTGCTGGTCTGCGCTGGACTGGCCGTGTTCCTGAGCGTGGCCGCCCCGGCGGCCGGCCACCAGGACGTCCGCACGCGCGTGTGGGTCCTGCTCCTCACCAGCACGGCGGGCGCCACCGTGGCGCTGGTCGCCATCAGCCGCGGTGACCGGGCGCCATGGGAGCGGGCGGTGTTGCTGTCCGGGGCGGCGGGCGTCGTCTATGGCGCGACGGCGGCGCTGACGAAGACCAGCTCGCACCTGCTCGATCGGGGCCTCATCGACCTACTGGGGCACTGGCAGCCCTACGCTCTGCTTGTGGCTGGTGTCGGCGGCATGGTGATCGCCCAGAGTGCCTTCCAGGCCGGCTCGCTCGACTCTTCGCTTCCGACCATGACCGTCGTTGACCCCGTGGTCAGCATCGTGATCGGCGCGGTAGGGTTCGGGGAGAGCATCGCGGCGGGGCCGGCGGACCTCCTCGCGGAGGTGATCGCTCTGGCGGCGATGTCCGGTGGGGTGTTCCTCCTGGCCCGCTCCGAGGCAGTCCGTTCGCTGCACGAGCATCCGCCGCCGTCCGCCTGACCACCCACCCATGCTCTTCCCCACCGTCTCCTTCGCCGTCTTCTTCGCAGTCGTGCTGCCCGCCAGCTGGCTGCTCATGCCCCACCGCACCTGGTGGAAGCTGTTTCTGGTCGGGGCCAGCTGGTTCTTCTACGGGTGCGCCGGCTGGGGCTTCGTCCCCCTCCTGGCCGCCTCGACGGTGGTCAACCACTTCCTCGCCTTCAACATCGACCGGACCGAGGGCCAGACCCGCCGGTGGTGGACGATCGCCGCGGTCGCCGCCAACCTCGCCGGGTTGGGCTGGTTCAAGTACATCGGCTTCCTCACCACCAGCACCACCAGCATCCTGGATCACCTGGGACTGGGCGTCCACGTCCCGGTGCCGAAGGTGCTGCTGCCGGCGGGCATCTCCTTTTTCACCTTCCAGGCCATCAGCTACGTGGTGGACGTCAACCGCCGCAAGCTGCATCCGGTGGGGTTACTCGACTTCGCCGTCTACCTCTCGTTCTTTCCCCATCTGCTGGCCGGGCCGATCGTCCGGGCCTCGGAGTTCCTGCCCCAGATCCGGCACCGCGTCGACCCCCGGCGGGTCGAGGCCAGCCGGGCCATGTGGCTGATCTCCCGCGGTCTGTTCAAGAAGGTGGTGATCGCCAGCTACTTGTCCACCCACGCCGATGCCCTCTTCGGCGTCCCGGCCCAGCACGCCGGCGTGGAGGCCCTGTTCGGCGTCTACGCCTACGCCATCCAGATTTACGCCGACTTCAGCGGGTACACCGATATCGCCATCGGACTGGCCTTGCTGCTAGGGGTCCGCTTTCCGCAGAACTTCGACTCCCCGTACCGGTCGCTGTCCCTCCAGGAGTTCTGGCGCCGCTGGCACATGACCCTGTCCCGCTTCCTCCGCGACTACCTGTACATCCCCCTCGGCGGCAACCGTCGCGGTACCCGCCGGACCTACCTCAACCTGATGGCCACCATGCTCCTCGGCGGCCTGTGGCACGGGGCGGCGTGGACGTTCGTGGCCTGGGGCGGCTTGCACGGCGCCGGCCTCGCCGTGGAGCGCGCTCGGCTGTGGCGGCGCAGCCGGATCCTGCTGGCCCGGGCCGCGGTGGGCGGCCCCGCACCCGCCGGCGGTGCCGTCGACGCGCCGACCGAGGAGGGGACCGCGGTTCCGGAAGCGGCCCCCGAACCTGACGCCACCGCCGGCCCGGGAGTGCGGACCGCCACCCGCCGGGCTCCCACGGCGGGCCGCCCGGGCCGGCGGGTGTTGGCTTGGGCCGTGACCTTCCACCTGGTGTGCCTGGGCTGGGTGTTCTTCCGGGCCACGTCGTTCGCCAACGTCGGCCAGGTGCTCGGCCGCCTTTTTGCCGGAGGCCGGCACGTCCACCTCGACGTGATGGTCGTGGCGGTGGTGGTGGCCTCCTTGGCGGTGCAGTGGTTTCCCACCCGGTGGTCCACCAGGCTGCAACGGACCTTCGTCCGCTGGAGCATCCCGGCCCAGGCCTTGGCCCTGGCCGGCGTGGTCGTGGTCATCGACGCGTTCGGACCCGCAGGGGTCGCCCCTTTCATCTACTTCCGCTTCTAACCCATGCCGACGCTCACCCCCACTCCGATCTCCGACCACCACGACCGGCCGCCCTTCCGGCGCTACCCGGCCGGCCGCGCCATCGCCGTCGTGCTGCTGGCCCTGTTCTTCTCGGCCCTGCTCGACGCCGACAGCCTGGTCGCGTCGGTGTCGTCGGAGCGTTTCGGTTCGGCGCGGTCCTTCGAGCTGGCCCTCGTCCGGCCCTTCAAGACGGTCAGCGACGCCCTCGGTCTCAACCTGCCCCACCGCTGGCTGGCCGACATCGCCGGGACCAACCAGACCGACCCCGGCGGCCCCGTGTCCCTCCCCGTCAACGACAACGGGGGCGACCCCGCCGCCAGCGCCGCCATCGCCACCCTCCTGGATCCGGGTCTGCGGGGCCGGCCCACACGCCCGGCGCGGACGACCGGCGCCACCCGCCCCGTGCACCGTCCGCCGCCGCCGCCCAAGCCCCGGACCCCGACCGTGGCCGCCCCGCTCAAGGTGTGGCTGGCCGGCGACTCCATGATCGGCGCCCTCGCCGACGCCTTCCTGGCCCACGTCGCCGGCAGCCCCGTCGTCACCGCGTCCGACAACGTACAGATCGGCACCGGGCTGGCCCGCCCCGACGTCTACGACTGGCCCGGCGCCATCGCCCGGCAGATGCAAGTCACGCCCGCGAACGTGGTGGTCCTCACGTTCGGCGCGAACGATGACCAGGACATGGTGGCCGGCGGCCACTACCTGGTCCGGGCCACTCCCGCCTGGCAGGCCGAATACGCCCGGCGGGTGGCGCTGGTGATGAGCGAAGTCGCCACCGCGGGGCGCCTGCTGGTGTGGGTCGAGGTGCCGCCGGTCGCCCGGGCCCGGCTCCAGCAGACGGACCAGATCATCGACGGGATCCTGCGGACGCAGGCCGCCGCCCATCCGGGCGTGGTGCTCGTCGACCCCGGGCCGGTCCTGGCCCCCGCCGGCACGTTCACCGCCTACCTCACGGATGGGTCGGGCCAACCGGTCCAGGTGCGCACCAGCGACGGCGTCCACCTGACCCCCGCTGGGGCCGGTCGGGTCCTGCCCCTCGTCCTGGCCGCCATCCGCACCCAGTGGGTCCTGCCCTGACCGCCGGCGCCCGCCGGCGCTCGCCGGCGCCAGCCGGCGCCGAACCCGATTGGCATTCCGAACTAATACAGTGATCCACCACCCATGCGCGTGTCTGACAGCGAACGACAGAGGGCGATCGACGAATTACGCCGACACTGTGCGGCCGGCCGCCTCGACGTCGACGAGTACGCCACCCGCATCGAGCAGGCCTTGGCGGCCACCACCCTCGAGGACCTGGATCGGGTGCTGGGCGATCTCCCGATGGTCCGCATCGCCGACCCGACCGCCGCCGGCGAGCCCGCCGGGCAGGCGAGGAACGGCCGCACCGACGGCGGCCAGCGCGCTCGGCGGTCACGGCTGGGGCGGGCGACTGGCCGCGTCGGCGGTGGTCGTCATCTCGGTCCTGGTCGTGCTCGGGGCGGTGGCCCTGGCCGCGGTGGTCGGCTGGTCGTGGGCCGCGCTGCTGGTGGCGGGCTGGCTGCTCGGTTTGATTCAGGCCCGCCTGTCCGGTCGGGGCCTCAGCGGACACCGGCAGTAGACAGGGCCGCGGGTCCGGGCATGGTGCAACTCGACCCCTTGGCGCGCTTCCGTCTCGACGGGCGGGTGGCCGTGGTCACCGGAGCCTCCAGCGGTTTTGGTGCCCGTTTCGCCGCCGTGCTGTCGGCCGCCGGGGCCACGCCGGTGCTGGTGGCCCGCCGGCTGGAGCGACTCGAGGCCGTCGCCGACGGGCTGGACGGGGCCATGGTGGTGGCGGCCGACGTCACCCGGCCCGAGGACGTCGAACGCGTCGTCGCCACCGTCCTGGACCAGCTGGGGCGCATCGACCTGCTGGTCAACAACGCCGGGGTCAACGACGCCGTCCCCGCCGAGGACGAGACCCTCGACCAGTTCCGCTACACGCTCGACGTCAACCTAACGGCCGCTTTCCACTTGTGCCAGGTCGTCGGCCGCCACATGCTCGAGCGGGGCGAAGGCAACATCGTCAACGTGGCGTCCATGCTGGGCGTGGTCGGCGCCGGCCAAATCCCACAAGCCGGGTACGCAGCCAGCAAGGCCGGCCTCGTCAACCTCTCCCGGGAATTGGCGGCCCAATGGGGCCGGCGGGGGGTGCGGGTCAACGCCCTGTGCCCGGGCTGGTTTCCCACCGAGATGACCGCCGAGATGTTCGCCAACGAACGGTCGCTGGACTGGATCCGCCGCAAGACCGTGCTGGGCCGCGCCGGACGTGACGACGAGCTCGACGGGGCGCTGCTGTGGCTGGCCAGTGACGCCAGCTCGTACGTCACCGGATCGACGGTGATCGTGGACGGGGGCTACACCGCGGTCTGATGGACGGCCCGCGTGAGCCGCACGTCAGCACCACCTTGCCGAATTTGCCGCCGGCCGCGAAATGGTCGTAGGCGGCCTCGGCTTCCTCGAGGGGGAAGGTGGAGTCGATGGGCACGGTGAGGCGTCCGGCCTCGAACAAGGGGAGCACGTGCTGCTCCATCAGCCGGGCCGCCGCCGCCTTGGCCTCGAGGGGCCGGGACCGCAACGTCGACCCGTGGATGCGACCGCGCCGTATCATCAACAGACCCAGGTTGATCTCACCGACCGCCCCCGCCCCGATCCCGATCACGCAGATCCGCCCTCCGACCGCCAGGGCGCCCAGGTTCGGGCCCAGGTTGGGCGCCCCGACCAGCTCCAGGATCACGTCGAAGGGCCCGTGCCCGCCCAGGCCTTCAGGGTCGATGACCGTGGCGCCCAGGTCGGCCACCTGGTCACGCCGCTCCGACGCCCGCACGGTGGCGGTGACCCGCGCCCCGATGGCCACCCCCAGCTGCACGCCGGCCGTGCCCACGCCGCCGGCGGCCCCGTGCACACACAGCCGATCGCCGGCGGCCAGGCCGGCCTGGGTGAACAGGGCGTCGTGGGCCGTGGTGTAGACCTCCGGGAGACCGCCGGCGGCGATCCAGTCGAGGTGGTCGGGGACGGGCATGGCTTCTCGTTCGTGGAGCAAGGCCAGCTCGGCCTGGCCCCCGCCACCGACCACGGCCATGACCCGGGCCCCCAGCTCGAAGCGGGTGGCGCCCGGCCCGCGCCCCACCACCTCGCCGGCAAGCTCCATGCCCGGGATGTCGGCCGGCCACCCAGGGGGCGCCGGATAGTGGCCCCGGCGCTGCGTGAGGTCGGCGCCGTTGAGCCCCGCGGCGCGCACCGCCACCAGGATCTGGCCGACGCCCGGCTCGGGATCGGGCCGTTCGTGGATTTCGAGACGGCCCTCGACGATGACGACGGCGCGCACCGCCGGGTCAGCCCTGGGCCAAGTCGGCCAGCAGCGCCACCGTCCGGGCTCGCTCGGCGCTCGATCCGAACGTCGCCGCCGACACATCCGTGGCGCCCAGGTCCCCAAACCGGCGCAGCTCGGCGGCGACCGTCTCCTCGTCACCGACGACGGCCACGTCCGCCGGCCCGGCGGCGCCCTCCTTGTCGAGCATGGCCTTGTAGGAGGGCAGGTTGTCGTAGAAGCCGAACGCGGTCGTGGCCCGGTCCCGGGCCCCGTCGGGGTCGGCGGTGACCGACACGGGCACGCCGAGGACCACCCGCGGCGCCGGCCGTCCGGCGGTGGCGGCGGCCTTGCTGATGGTGGGGACGACGTGATCCGCGAGGGTCTTCGGGCCCACCAGCCACAAGGCGGTGCCGTCGGCCAGCCGACCGGCCAGGTTGAGCATCTGGGTCCCCAGGGCGGCCACGATCACCTGCGGAGCCGCGGCCCCGGCCACCCGCATCGGCCCCAGGGTGCGGGCGGTCAGCTCCTCGCCCTCGAACGCCGCCCGCCCGGTGTGCAGGAGCGGCATGAGGATCTCCAGGTACTCGCGGATGTGCCGGATGGGTTTGTCAAAAGACACCCCGTAGGCGCCTTCGATTACCACTCGGTGCGACAGCCCGATGCCGAGGGTCAGCCGCCCGCCGGATGCGGCTTGCACCGTCAACGCCTGCATGGCCATGACCATGGGATGGCGGGGATAGGTCGGCACGACCGCGGTGCCGAACCGCAGGCCGGGGACGGCGTGACCGACGACGGCCAGCGCGGTCAGGGCGTCGATGTCGGAGAGCTGGGCCATCCAGAGGTCGAGGCCGGCGTCGGCGGCGGCGCGGGCGCCGTCCAGCACCTCGTCGATGGCGTTGTCGCCCCGGCCGGAAACCCCACTTTGAATACCGAATCGCATGCGCGGATGCTAGGCCGGGTCAGTCGATGATGCGCCCGGCGCCCAGCAGGTCGGCCCAGTAGATGGAGGAAACCGACACCACCTGGCCCGTCGCCGGCGCGTCGATCATCTCTCCGCCACCGATGGAGATGCCGACGTGGTACACGTTGTCCGGCGTCCCGAAGAAGATCAGATCCCCCGGAAGGATGTCGGAGAGTGGGATGCGCCGGGTCAGGTTGTACTGGTCCTGCGCCAGGTGGGGGAGGTACACCCCGCCTGCTTCCCACGCCATCATCGTCAGACCGGAGCAGTCAAAGGACCCGGGGCCGGCGCCGGCCCACTGGTAGGGCTTGCCGAGCTGGGCGTAGGCGTAGCGGACCGCTGCGGCCGACCCCCGGGCCGCCACGTTGCCGGGCGGAGCCGGCGGGCCAGTGGTCGGCGCGGTGGTGGTCGGCGGGGTGGTGTTCGGCGGGGTGGTGTTCGGTCGGGTGGTGGTCGGTGGGGTGGTGGTCGGCGGCGTCGTGGGTCCGGTGATGGGCCGGATGATCGGGGTCGGGGCCGGCGGGGAGGTGGCCGGGCTGGTCGCCGGCAGCAGCTGCCCCTGGCGGGCCAGGTCGGCCTTGACCGCGGCCTGCTCGGCTTGTTGCTGGGTGCGCTGGACCTGGGCCACCAGGGTGGCCAGCTGTCCGGTCACCCGGGCGAGGGTGTGCTGTTGGTCGGCGACCGCGCCCGCGGCCGCGGCGCGGTCGGCCCGGAGCTCGACGACGGTGACGGCGGCCTGGTGCTGGGCGTCGGTCAGCTGCCGGGCCTGGCGGGTCTGGTCGGCGAGCACCGTCCGGTAGGCGGCCACGGCCCGCAGTTGACCGCCGGCCACGATCTGGGCGTAGGCCACAGTGACGCTGGGATCGGAACCGGTCCGGCTGGGCAGTGAGCTGATCAGGGGCGCCCCACCAGCCAGGTAGGCCAGCAGCGCCTGCTCCTTGAGGGCCTTCCTGGTCGCGGTAACCCGGGCGTCGGTGCTGGCCATGGCGGCCTGGAGAACCCCGAGCTGCGTCGTGAGCTGCTGGTCGCGGATCTGGGCGGCGTCGAGGGCCTCCGCCATCCGGTCCAGGTTCCGGCCTTCGGCCTGGATCTGACCGGCCAGTTCCTGGGCTTGGGTGCGCAGCGCCGTTTCGGTCGCGGTGCTGCCCGCGGCGAGCGCCGCGCCCGGGGCGCCAGTGATGAGCGCCGCGGTGAGAGCCGCGGCGACAAGAGCCCGAGCCGTCCGAGGCCGGTACGCTGCATTCACCGCCAATTCACTTTACTCACTCCAGTCACACAAGCAACATCGGCAGGACGGTCCGGCGTCTTGACCGGCCCGGTCGTCGGTGCGTACGGTCAGCCCATGAGCGACAGCGGGTTCCGGGTCGAGCACGACTCGATGGGCGAGGTCCGAGTGCCGAAAGCGGCCAAGTGGCAGGCCCAGACCCAGCGGGCGGTTGAGAACTTCCCGATCTCGGGGACCACGGTGGAGGGGTCGTTGATTTCGGCCCTGGCCGCCATCAAGGGTGCGGCGGCGCTGGAGAACGCCCGCCTCAAGGTGCTCGACAAGAAGGTCGCAGCCGCCATTCACCAGGTCGCCCAAGAGGTGGCCGCCGGCCAGTGGGACCAGGAATTTCCCATCGATGTGTTCCAGACCGGGTCCGGCACCTCCACCAACATGAACATGAACGAGGTCCTGGCCACCCTGGCCACTGAGCGCTTGGGGACCAAGGTGCACCCCAACGACGACGTCAACGCTTCGCAGTCCTCCAATGACGTCTTCCCGTCCGCCATGCACCTGGCCGCGGCCACCGAGATCCAGGCCAGCCTGGTGCCGGCGCTGGCGCACCTGGCCCAGGCGCTGCGGAAGAAGAGCCGGGCGTTCCGGCGCGTCGTCAAGTCGGGCCGGACGCACCTGATGGACGCCACCCCGGTAACCCTCGGCCAGGAGTTCGGCGGATACGCCGCAGCTGTCGAGCACGGCATCGAGCGGCTGGAGGCCTGCTTGGCGCGGGTGAGCGAGCTGCCGCTGGGCGGGACGGCGGTGGGGACGGGCATCAATGCGCCCAAGGGGTTCGCTCGCGGCGTGATCCGCCGGCTGGCCGAGGAACGGTCCCTGCCGTTGACGGAGGCCCGCGACCACTTCGAGGCCCAGGGCGCCCGCGACGCCCTGGTCGAGGCGTCGGGGGTGCTGCGCACCATCGCGGTGTCGTTGTACAAGTGTGCGACCGACCTGCGGTGGATGGGCAGCGGCCCCCGCACCGGGTTGGCCGAGATCCGCATCCCCGACCTCCAGCCCGGCTCGTCGATCATGCCCGGCAAGGTCAACCCCGTCATCGCCGAGGCTGTCTCCCAGGTCGTCGCCCAAGTGGTCGGCAACGACGCCGCCGTGGCCTTCGGGGGCGCGGCCGGCAACCTCGAGCTCAACGTCATGCTCCCCGTCATCGCCCGCAACCTGCTGGAGTCGATCCGGCTGCTGTCGGCGGTGAGCCGGGTGTTCGCCGACAAGTGCATCGCCGGCATCGAGGCCAACGAGGAGCAGTGCCGGACGTACGCCCTGTCCTCGCCGTCCATCAGCGCCGCCCTCAACCCCTACATCGGCTACGAAGAGGTGGCCAAGGTCGTCAAGGCCTCGCTGGCCGAGGGCAAGGACCTGCGTACGGTGGTGCTGGAGCGGGGCCTCCTGAGCGAGGCCGAAGTGGACCGGGCGCTCGACGTGGAAGCCATGACCCGGGGCGGGATCATCGGCTGAGGCGGGTAGGCGACGCGCTCTGGCTCGCGTACCGAGCCAGAGCGGTGGTGAGCTCCCGGTAGAGGCGGCGATGATCGGACCGGATGTCGATCCAGGTGTAAACGAGGAGGAAGGTCCCGTCGAGGCGAAGTTGGTTTCTCCGGGCCTCGTCGTGCGCTTTGGACTCGGGGCTCCAATGGTGGGTGTAGCCGTCAACCTCCATGGCGACAGGTGGCGCCAGGGTGAAGTCCAGCCGATACCGGTCGTCCGGGCCGGCCTTGATCTCGCGTCCCGTGACGGGGATCGCCCACCGATCGAGCAGGAGTATCGCTTCCCGCTCGAGCACGCTTGCTCGCGGCGCGCCGATGATCCCACGGCTCGAGAGGACCTGCCGGAGGGGTGGCACGCCCCGCCGGCCGCGGGCCTGGCGTCGTTCGAGCTCAGCCGCGATCGCTTTTCCTGACACCAGCCGGGTAGACAGCCCCTGATCGACCGCCGCCACGAGCACCGGTTGCTCGACGACGGCGGCCAGATCGACCAGCGCCCGGAGGGGATCGGTGCACGCGATGCCGCTGCGGTAGCTGACCCGCGCCGGATCGACGTCGGTCCGGTGCACCTTGACGCCCGCCAGCTTCGGGTGCCGCGCGACGGGCACCGTGATGGTGGGGCGGTCCGGGGGGTGGTCGAGCAGGTCCCAGAGCCACGCAGCCGAGTCGTGCGATGCCACAGCCTGCGGTCCGGCCGCCATGTAGGCGGCCAGGAGCCGCTGCTCGAAGGTGCGGGTCGACGCCGCCAGTCGGTACACCCCCCGGTGGACTTGCTCCCACTCCCCGGTGCGGAGTCGGTGGTGCACCTGCGTAGGGGTGAGTCCCAGCCGGGCGGCCTGGGGCTTGTCGACGAGCCAGTGTTGGTCCCGGAACAGCTTGGCGAGGGCCCGATCGGTGTCTTTCATGACGCTTAAGGTTATTAGATGACTAGGACCTCTGACGCTTTCGGCGACTTCTGACGAGTTAAGTGTCTGTCATACGCATAAGTCGTCAAAAGTCGACGAAGGCGTCAGAGGTGACAGCCGCCGGTCAAAAGTCGCGCCGCCCCCCCCGGCCCCGCCGGCCCCGGCCCGCCGGCCCCGGCCCCGCGGCCCCGCCTCAGCCGCCCCTGCCGGCCCGCCGGCCCCGGCCCCGCCGGCCCCCCTCAGCCGCCCGGCGCTCGCAGCTGGCGTTCCAGGGCGGCCAGCCGGTCGTCCCAGCGGGCGCCCACATCAGCCAGCCACGCCGACGCCCCGCCCAGCCGGCTGGTGACCACCCCGTAGCGGACCTCCCGTCCGTGGCGCTCGGCATCCAGCAACCCGGCCGCGGCCAGGGCGCCCAGGTGCTTGACCACGGCCTGCCGGGTCACGGGGTAGCTGGCGGCCAGCTCGGTGGCGGTCAACGGGCCTTCGGCCGACAGTTGGTCGAGGAGCCGCCGGCGGGTGGGGTCCGCGAGCGCCGCGAAGACGGCGTCGACCTGGGGCTCGGGCCGGCGGTCGGGCCTGGTCCGCCGGCGGTCAGGCGCAGACAACCTGTAGCGCCGGCTGGGCCACGCCGGCCCAGGCGCCGACGAGGCGGCGATCCCAGTCCGTCCACCTCGAACCGCCCAGGCCCGCACCGACGCCGGCACACGCCTGGGCGTCGCCGCCGCCCGCGCACGCCTGGGCGTCGCCCGAGCCTGCCCCCGCCGCCGGCACCGCGATCTGGCGTTCCTGGATCGTCAGGCGGGTACCGTCGTCGACGGGTTCGAGCACGTAGGTGATCTCCGACGCCTCGGACGCCTCGGACGCCTCGGACGCCTCGGACGCCTCCGACACCTCGGACGCCTCGGACGCCTCCGACGCCTCCGACACCGAGCCGCCGGCACCCCCACCCTCCGCCGGCCACCACAAGAACCGCAGGTGCCGCCCCGGCCGCACCGCCTCCACCCGCCCGTCTCGCTCCCGACCGTCGTCGGTGACGAAGCGGGCCGGCGCGCCCTCCTCCAGGCGCCACTCCACCCGGGCGCCAAACCAGCCCGACACCTGGTCGGGGTCGGTGAGCGCTTCCCAAAGCCGCTCGGGGCTGACGGGCATGACGACCTGGCGCCGGATCATGGCGGGACCTCCGGGAGGGGGAACGGATAGTGCAACATCAGAGTTGCACATCCACGCGGTCGGTGCGTAATCTGCAACCATAGAGTTGCACAACAAGGAGGCCGCACCCCCCATGAGTTACCTCGTCCCCACCGTCATCGAACAGTCTGCCCGGGGGGAGCGGGCCTACGACATCTACTCGCGGCTGCTCAAGGATCGCATCGTGGTCCTCGGCACCGAGATCAACGACGCCAGCGCCAACCTCCTCACCGCCCAGCTGCTGCACCTGGAGGCGGAGGACCCGGACAAGGACATCTGCCTGTACATCAACAGTCCGGGCGGTTCGGTCACCTCCACCCTCGGCATCTACGACACCATGCAGATCATCGGGCCCGAAGTCTCCACCGTGTGCCTGGGCATGGCCGCGTCCGGGGCCGCGGTCCTGCTCGCCGGGGGCGCCCCGGGCAAGCGGCTGGCCCTCCCCAATGCCCGGGTGCTGATCCACCAGCCCCATGGCGGGGCCCAGGGTCAGTCCGTCGACATCGAAAACCAGGCCCGGGAGATCGCCTTCCTCCGGGGCCGCATGGAAGAGATCCTCGCCTACCACACCGGCCAGCCCCGGGAAAGGATCGCCGCCGACACCGATCGGGACTACATCCTGGGCGCCGCGGACGCGGTGGCATACGGCCTGGTCGATGAGGTGCTGCAGCCGCGCCGGCTCAAGGCCGTCCCGCCGGTGTCGGCGCTCGCGCCGGCCGAGCTCGGCAGCGGCGCCCGAGCGCGGCCCGAGGCCGAGAACGCCCCGACCCCTAACGGGTCCGCCGAGCCCGCCCGCGCGCTCCGTAGCGCCGCCGGCCCCCGCCCCCGACCACAGCCGCTACGGTCGGCCGGTGTGAGCACCGGCTACCAGATCCTGGTGATGCTGCACCTCCTCTGCATCATCGGCGGCTTCGGCGCGGTCGCCTACAACGCGCTGTACGTCAGCCTGGCCCAGCGCCGGCCGGGCGGGGCCGGCACCTCCGCCGTCCTGGAGGTCAACACCCTGGTGTCGGGGCTGGCCGAGCTGCTCATCTACGCCGCTCTGCTCTTCGGTATCGGCGCGGTCAGCGCCAGCGACTCGCACGTGAAGTTCAGCCAGGCGTGGGTGTCGGCGGCCTTCGCGGTCTACCTGGTCGACATCGGGATCCTGCACGGGTGGATCAAACCCCATCAGCGCCGCTACGCTGCCTTGGCCCGCCAGCTGGAGGCGGCGCCCGCGGCCGGCTCCCCGCCCCCCGAGCTGGCCGACCTGCAAGGCCTGGAGAAGCGGGTCGGCTTCGGGTGGGGCGTGTTCAACCTGCTGGTGGTGGGGGCGGTGTATCTGATGGTGTTCAAGCCGGGCAGCTGATGCACCCGATCGAACACCTGCGCCACGTGGCCCGGGCCTCCGGAGCCGACCCCGGCCTCGTCGCGGTCGAAGCCGCCTCGGCCCTGGCCCAGATGGCCGCCATGGACCCCGCCGGGCTGGTGCCGGCATGCCGCCGCCTGATCGACCGCCACCTGACCTCGGGACCGGTGTGGTGGTTGTCGGCGCGGGTGCTGGGCGCCGACGACCAGCGGGGGGCGGCTCGGGCTGCCGGCGCCGAGCTGGACGCTGACCGCACCGCCCGCCACCTCACCGCCGCCCTGCCGGAGGGGGCCTCGGCGTTGATCGTCGGCTGGCCCGACATCACGGGCGACGCCCTCCGGGCCCGCGGTGACGTCGAGGCGCTGGTGATGGACGCGGGCGGCGAAGGCCGCGCCCTGGTGCGGCGCTTGGGCGACGCCGGCGGCGATACCTCGCTGGTGCCCGATGCCGGCGTCGGCGCCGCGGCCGGGACCACCGAGCTGGTCGTCGTCGAGGCCCTGGTGGCGGCGCCGGCGGGGATTCTGGCCGCGCCCGGGTCGCTGGCGGCGGCCGCGGTGGCCGCCCATCTCGGCGCTCCGGTCTGGGCGGTTGCCGGTGTGGGCCGGGTGTTGCCGGAGCGGCTGTGGGACGCGCTGGTGACCCGTTTTGACGAGACGGGCGGGGAGCCCTGGGAGCGACCGGCCGAGCTGGTGCCGGCGTCGCTGCTGTCCAACTTGGTCGGTCCGACCGGGATGGTGGAGGTGGCGGAGGGGCTGGCCGCCGCCACCTGCCCGGTGGCGCCCGAATTGTTGCGGCGCACTCAGTAACGTCGGCGGCGGTGCCTTCCGAACCTCTTGTCGACGACTACCTCCGCGTGGGCCTGGCCCTGGGTCGCCACATCGACGGGATGGTCGACGCCTACTACGGCCCGCCGGAGCTGGCGAGCCGGGCCCACGCCGAGCCGCTGGTGCCGCCGCAGGAGCTGGCCGAACAGGCGCGGCGCCTCCTGGCGGCCCTGGCCGCCGACGCCGAGCTCGAGCCCGCCCGGCGCAGTTGGTTGGCGGCGCAGGTGCGCGGCCTGCACACCACGGCCCGGAAACTGGCGGGCGAATCCATCAACTATCTGGATGAAATCGAGGAGTGCTACGGGGTGCGGCCGGCGCTCGTCTCCGAGGACGACCTGGCTGCGGCCCACCGCAGCCTGGACGCGGTGCTGCCCGGAAGCGGACCGATCGCCGAGCGGTACGGGACCTGGCGGGAAGCGCAGGCGGTTCCGCCCGACCGCCTGGCCGCGGCGGTGGCGGGCCTGGCCGAGGACTTCCGGGCCCGCACCCAGGCGGCCTTCGGGTTGCCGGACGGCGAACGGGTGGACTTCGAGTTGGTCACCGGTAAGCCGTGGGCGGGTTTCAACTACTACCTCGGCGGCCTCCGCAGCCGGGTGGCGATCAACACGGATCTGCCGGTCCTTTCACCGGTGTTGGGGACGCTGGTGGCGCACGAGGCCTACCCCGGGCATCACACCGAGCACAGCCGCAAGGAGGTCGGCCTGGTGCGCCGGCGCAAGCAGCTGGAGGAGACCATCTTCCTGGTCGGCACCCCGCAGTGCCTCGTCGCCGAGGGGCTGGCCGACCTGGGCCTGGAGGTGATCGTGGGGCCGCGGCCGGAGCCGGTCCTCGCCGAGCACCTGCGGCCGCTCGGGATCCCCTACGACGCCGAGGTGGTGGCCCAGGTGGCCGTGGCCGGCGAGGTGCTGGGTGCGGCCCGAGGCAACGCCGCCATCATGATGCACGACGGCGGGAAGTCCGCCGACGAGGCCATCGCCTACCTGTCCCGCTGGGCCCTGTTGCCGCCGCCCCGGGCCGCCAAGATGGTGGACTTCCTGACGGACCCCACCTGGCGGGCGTATGCCTTCTGCTACATCGAGGGCGTCCGCCGGTGCCGGGCCTATGTCGGCGGCGTGCCGGCCCGCTTCGAGCGGCTGATCAGCGAGCAGATCCTGCCGTCGGATTTGGTCGCGGCGTAACGGCTGGCCGTAGCATCCGCGTATGTCCGAGCGCTCCCGCTTCCTGCCCCGCCGCTCCTGCCACGCCGTCCCCGGCTCCAACGAGAAGTTCCTGGCCAAAGCCCCGAGCCTCCCGGCGGACATGTTCTTCCTCGACCTCGAAGACGCGGTGGCGCCCCTCGAGAAAGAGGCGGCCCGGTCCAAGGTGGTGGCGGCCGTACGCGACCAGGACTGGGGCGACGCGGTGCTCTGCGTGCGCGTCAACGCCTGGGACACCAAGTGGACGTATGGCGATGTGATCGAGGTGGTCGGCCAAGCCGGACCCCGCCTCGACGAGATCATGCTGCCGAAGGTGCAGAACGCCGCGCAGGTGGTGGCCATGGATCTGCTGCTGACCCAGGTCGAGATCAATCACGGCCTGCCCGCGGGCCACGTCGGCATCGAAGCCCAGATCGAGACGGCCCAGGGCTTGATCAACGTGGAGGAGATCTGCGCCGCGTCGCCTCGCATCGAGACGGTCATCCTCGGCCCGGTGGACTTCTCGGCGTCGATGGGGATGCCGTCGCTGTCGGGCGGGCTGCTCATCCCCGAGTACCCCGGCGACTACTTCCACTACGTGTTCATGAAGATCCTGATGGCGGGGCGGGCCAACGGGTTGCAGGTGATCGACGGCCCCTACGTCAAGGTCCGCGATCCCGACGGGTTCCGGGAGTACGCGCGGCGCACCCAGATCCTGGGCTTCGACGGCAAGTGGAGCCTGCACCCCGATCAGGTGGGCATTCTCAACGAGGTCTTCTCGCCGACCCAGCAGCAGTTTGATCGGGCGTGGGAAGTGCTCGATGCCTACCGGGAGGCGACCGAAGGCGAACGCAAGGGCGCCGTCATGCTGGGCGACGAGATGATCGACGAGGCCTCCCGCAAGGTGGCGGTCACCCTGGTGGCCCGGGGCGAGCGAGCGGGGATGGCCCGCCTCTAGCGAGGGGCGCGGCGCAGTCCCGCGGCGCGCAGCCGGCGCACCAGCTGGCGGCTCGAGACCGACTCCGCGCCGAGTTCGATGGCCCGCAGCCGGTACTCGGCCGGCACGTCGTAGTGATCCCCCTGGAAGGCCCGGCGGGGCAGCCCCAGGCGGGCGGCGAAGGTGTGCAGCTCGTCGTAGGTCTCGTCGCTGACCAGATGCGCCCAGTACCGGCCCCGCCACTGCCACCGGGCTTCGTCGACCAGGATCACCGCGTGGCGTTCTCCACCAGCCGTCGGGCCACCACCTTGAGGGCGAGCGTCTCGTCGGCGCCCTCGAAGATCGACAGCACCCGGGCGTCGACGAACAGCCGGCTGACTGGGAACTCCTCGGCGTAGCCCATGCCCCCGTGGATCTGCATCGCTTCCCGGCTGACCCACTCCGCGGCCCGGCACACGTAGGCCTTGATCATCGACGCCTCGAGGGCGCCTTCGCCCTTGGCCATCAGGCGGGCCACCACGTACATGTACTGGCGCGCCGCCTGGATGATGGCGGCCATGCGGGTGAGCTTGACCTGGGTGAGCTGGTAGTCGGCGACGGCGTGCCCGAACACCCGGCGCCCGGCCGCGTAGGAGACCGCCGCATCGTAGGCGGCCTGCATCACTCCCACGGCCCGGGCCGCGGTCTGCAAGCGGCCGTTCTCGAAGCCCTCCATCTGGAGGTAGAAGCCCCGCCCCAGGCCCGCCTCTTCGCCGATCAGATGGTCGGCCGCGACCCGCCACCCGTCAAACGACAGCTCGTAGCTGTGCATCCCCCGGTACCCGATGGTGTCGATCGGCCGCCCCTCCAGGCGCCCCCCGCCGGGTTGGGTCAGGACGAAGCCGTGCCCGTCCGCCCGCTCCTTGGGCACCACGAAGATCGACAGGCCCCGGTGGCCCGAGGCTGCGGTCCGGATCGGTGCGGGCCAGCACCATCAGCACGTCGGCCCGGGCCGCGAACGTCGACCAGGTCTTGGTGCCGTGCAGGACCCAGTCCGCGCCGGCGTCGCCGTTGGCCCGGGCCGCGCCGAGAGTGATCCCCGCCACGTCGGATCCGAAGTCCGGCTCGGTCACGGCCACGCCGGCCATGATCTCGCCGGTCGCCAGCCGGGGCAGCCACTGCCGCTTCTGGGCTTCGGTCCCTCCCTTGAGCAGGGCCCGGGCCAGGATCTCGGGGCGGGTGATCAGCGACCCGCCGGCGCCGAGCGACGCCCGCGACAGCTCCTCGGTCGCGATCACCATGCCGAGGTAGTCGTGCTCGCCGCCGGTGGCGTAGCCGCCGTACTCCTCGGGGATCGACAGACCGAACGCGCCGAGCTCGCCGAGCCCGGCGATGATCTCCTCGGGGATGTCGGTGTTGTGGCGGTGGATCGCTTCGGCGACCGGGGCGATGCGCTCTTCGGCGAAGCGGCGGAAGGTCTCGGCCACCAGCTCGAAGTCGGCGTCGAGGTGGCGGGGGCCGGGCTGGCCCGCCAGGGCGGCCAGCCAGGCCGGGTCGCGGTGGGCGGTGACAAACGCCGCGGCCGGGGCCAAGGCGCCGTGGTCGGCCCCCCAGAGGGCCTCTCGGCTGAGCAGGCGGGTGGCCAGATCCCAGACCGCCTCCGCCGCGAACGCGGCGGCCAGGCCGGCTTCGACCGGTCCGCGACTGCCGTAGTCCAACCGCGGCCCGGGCCGTCTCGATGGCCGCCGCGCTGTGCGCGAGGTCGTAGGCGATCGACCTGGTGGGCGTCGACGGCGCCCTTACCCTCCGCGGCCAGGTGGGCGGCGGCCCGGTCGATGACGGCGCGACCCAGGTCGACCGCGGCGGCGGCCGCGGCCAGGTCCGGTCCCGAATTTCCTACGGCGGACTCGGCCATGGGAGGAGGCTAGCCAGCGCCCGGCGCCCGCCGGGCTACCACGGTCACGAGGGGCGGCAGGAGGACGGCCTCGTCGCCGGGGTCCACGTCGGTGAGGGCTTCGAGGTACTCGGCGACCGGTCCGGGACCGGCCCAGGCTGGGGCTTCGGCCCAGGCGTCGACCAGCTCGAGGCCGGCCGCCACCGCCAGCGCGGGCAGCAGGGCGCCGACGTCGGGGTGCCGGGCGTCGGGCATGGAGAGGGGTTGGCCGCCGATGCGGCCCGCGGTGGTGACTGGTTCCTGGGCGACGACCCAGCCGCCCGGGCGCACCGCGGCCCGCATGCGGCGCAGGACCGCTTCGGGGGAGTGCACGTGCAGCAGCACGAACCGGCAGTAGGCCAGATCCAGCGGTTCGGGGAGCGTCAGTTCTTCGCCGGCCTGGGTCAGCGCCACCACTTGGGCCTGCGCGGCGGCCGCCGCGGCGGCCGCCACTTCGTCGCGGCGGGCCGGGTCGGAGTCGACCGCGTACACCCGGCCGTCACGACCCACCACCCGGGCCAACGCCACCGTCACGTCGCCGCCCCCGGCGCCGATATCGGCGCAGATCCAGCCCTCCCGCAGGCCCAGCCGATCGAGGGCGGTCACCAGCGGGCGGCGGTAGACGTCGTTGCGCAGTTCGAACTCGATCACGGCGGTGACGATACGTGGGCCGCATCGCTAGCGTTGGCCGGCGATGACGACCTACGACCGACCCTTCGGCCGCTACTTCGAGGACTTCACCGAGGGGGACATCTACCGGCACTGGCCCGGCAAGACCATCACCGAGTACGACGACCACCTCTTCTGCATGATCACCATGAATCACCACCCGCTCCACACCAACGCCTGGTTCGCGGAGCACGAGACGGTGCAGGGCCGCAACGTGGTGGTGGGCAACCTGGTGTACAGCGTGGTGCTGGGGATGAGCGTCCCCGACGTGAGCGGGTCGTGCATCGCCAACCTCGAGGTCGAGGAGCTGACCCACAAACGGCCCACCTTCCACGGCGACACCATCTACGCCGAGACCCGGGTGCTCGGCAAGCGGGAGTCGGCCACCAAGCCGGACCGCGGCGTCGTCACCGTCGAGTCCAAGGGGCTCAACCAGCGGGGCGAGGAGGTCTGTTACTTCCGCCGGCGGGTCATGGTGTGGAAGCGCGACGGCGCCCCCGCCCGCCAGCGGCCCTACCCGCCCGATATCTGGGACTGACCGGCATCGCGGATTCCGACGACTCCGGCCAGGTGGCACCTGGGCTCCAGGCCGCGGTGTCGCGGTGGGGCGAGGCGGCCCGGCGGGACCTGCCGTGGCGGGCCACGCGCCAGCCCTGGGCGATCCTGGTCAGCGAGTTCATGCTGGCCCAGACCCAGGTGACCCGGGTGGTACCGCGGTGGGATGCCTTTCTGGCCCGCTGGCCCACGCCCACGGCCTGTGCGCAGGCCCCGCTCGGGGAGGTGATCGCCGCCTGGAACGGGCTCGGCTACAACCGGCGGGCGGTGTTCCTGCACCGGGCCGCGACGGCCATCGTCGACCGCCACGAAGGGGTCGTTCCCGACGACCTGTCGGCGCTCCTGGCCCTACCGGGGGTAGGTCCGTACACCGCCCGGGCCGTGCTGGCCTTCGCCTTCGAACACCGGGTCGGGGTGGTGGATACCAATGCGGCCCGGGTCCTGGCCCGAGCCTTCGCCGGCCGCACCCTGGGCCACCGCGAGGCGCAGGCGTGGGCCGATGCCGCGGTGCCCGCCGGCGCCGGCTGGGCCTGGAACCAGGCCATGCTCGACCTCGGGGCCATCCGCTGCACCGCCCGCCGGCCGGCATGCGACGGGTGCCCACTGGGGCCGGGCTCGTCCGGTCCGCCCCTGTGCCGGTGGGCAGCCGCCGGCGGCCCCGATCCGGCGGCCGGCTCCGCCGGCACCTCGCGGCCCCAGTCGACGTTTTCCGGATCCGACCGGCAGGGCCGAGGTCGACTGCTGGCCACCCTCGCCGCCGGGCCCGCTGGGCCCGCTGCCGGCGGGCTGTCGTGGCACCAGTGGGCCGCGGCCGCCGGCTGGCCCGATGACCCGGCCCGCGCCGCGGCCGCGGCCGCCGGCCTGGTCGCCGACGGGCTGGCGGTGGTGGGCGAGGACGGCTCGCTCGGTCTGCCCTGACCGCGGGGGAGGCCGCTCGGCCCTTGTCCTGCCAGTGGCATTGGTCACACTGACGGTGCCGACGGGCCGGGCGTGGATAGGCTCGCCCCCAAGACTCGGGGGGTGAGTGTATGGAAGTGACATTTTACGGGGTGCGGGGATCGTGCCCCTGTCCCTCCGACGCCAACAGGCGCTACGGCGGCAACACCGCCTGCGTAACCCTCACCGTGGCCGGCGAGCCGCCGATCATCTTCGACCTCGGGACCGGATTACGGCCGTTTGCCGAAACCCAGCCCCTCGACGGCACCTTCAACGGCACCGCCCTGGTGACCCACATCCACTGGGACCACGTGCAGGGGCTACCGTTCTTCCCGCCCGCGGACCGGGTGGGGGCCCGCTTCGACGTGTTCGGGCCCGAGCAGGAGGAAGGCTCGCTGGCCGACGTCTTCGACGGCTTCATGCGCCCCCCGTACTTCCCGGTCACCTGCTCGGACTTGCGGGGCGACATCGTGTTCCACGACGTCCTCAAAGACGACGTGACCGTGGGATCGGCGCAGATCATGGTCCGGCCCGTTCCCCATTGCGGTCCCACCGTGGGCTACCGGGTCGAATGGAACGGCGCCACCGTGACCTACATCAGCGATCATCAGGCGCCGTTGGACCTGGACTCGGTGGCCGACAGCGTCCTCGAGTTGGCGGCCGGAGCTGACGTGCTGATCCACGACGCCCAGTACACCCGTTCGGAGTTCGCGGAGAAGTCCCACTGGGGTCATTGCACCGTCGACTACGCGGTCCAGGTGGCCCAGGAGGCGGGGGTCAAGCGGCTTGTCCTGTTCCACCACGATCCCTCGCACGGCGACGAGGAGCTCGACGGCCTGCTGGTCGAAGCCCAAGCGGTGGCCGGCCGGGGCGGTCTCGAGGTGCTGGCGGCGTACGAGGGGCTGCAACTCAGCCTCTGAGGGGCCGTCCCGACACTCTTCGTGGTCTGAGTGGTCTGCGGGGTCTGCGGGGGCCAGCTCTCGGCGCGTTTCCGCACTCTTCGGGACGAGCGCGACACTCTGTGTCGCATACGGGCCAAAAGAATCCGGATGTACCGAAGAAACCGCCGCCGGGGCCCAGCTTGGCGAAACCAGCGCCCATTTGGCGCAACTCCGAACCCGGCGAACAGGTACCCGTCCACCCCGTGCGGTATCTACCTTGTATCCGTGGATCCGATGTCGGTTCCCGTATGACCCCGACGGCAAGAGAGAGAGTTTTCATGGAAGCCCTGACGCTGGCGGGATCGAGCGTGCTGCGGTCCGGTGACGTGACCGACGCCGCCGAAAGAGCCCGGCAGCGCCGGCTGCGGCGACTGGCGATCGCCTTGGCCGTGGTCGCTGTCCCCCTCGGGGCTCGGGCCCTGCTGGGCGCCGTCCGGTACGCCCGGGGCGATCTGCACGGCGCGTCCTCCGCCTTCGCCTGGCCGCTGCCGCACCTGCCTGCCGGCGCCGGCACCTACCTCCCGTCGGTGCTCCTGATCGTGGCCCTGGTCGCCATCCTGGCCGTGCCCCTCCTGGCCGCGGGCCGGTCGCCGCACGTCCTGTACCGCCCCGAGGAGATCGACGTCCGCCTGTCGGATGTCGTCGGCGCGGGAGTGGTGGTGGAGGAAGTCGTCAAGACCCTCAACCTGTTTCTCGCCAACCGCACCTTCAAGGAGCGCATGGGCGGCACGCCCCGCCGGGCCGTCCTTTTCGAAGGGCCTCCGGGGACCGGCAAGACCTACATGGCCAAGGCCATGGCGGCCGAGGCGGCCGTGCCCTTTCTCTTCGTGTCGTCGTCCGCGTTCCAGTCGATGTACTACGGGCAGACGAACCGCAAGATCCGCTCCTACTTCAAGGCCCTGCGGGCCCATGCCCGCCGGGAGGGCGGGGCCATCGGGTTCATCGAGGAGATCGACGCCATCGGCGCGGCGCGGTCCGGGGTGGGCGGCGGCACCGGCCGGGAGGGCATCGCGGGCGTGGTCAACGAGTTGCTCATCCAGCTGCAGTCCTTTGACCAGCCGCCGGGCGGGACGCGGCTCCGCGGGGCGATGATCGATGTCGTCAACCGCTGGCTGCCCGTGGGACGGCGGCTCCGCAAGCCCGTCACCCCTCCCGCCAACGTGCTCATCATCGGCGCCACCAATCGGGCCGGTGACCTCGACCCCGCCCTCCTGCGTCCCGGCCGCTTCGACCGGACCATCACCGTAGACCTGCCCGGGCGGGCCGGACGGCGGGAAATCATCGACTACTACCTGGCCCGCAAGGCCCATGTCCCCGAGCTCGACGACCCGGCGTGGCGCGAGACGCTGGCCGGCATCCACCTTCGGCTACTCGCCGGTCATGCTCGAGCACCTGCTCGATGAGGCCCTCGTCTGGGCCCTGCGCCGGGGCGCGGACCGCCTCAACTGGGAGGACATCCAGCGGGCCAAGATGACCGAGGAGCTGGGCCTGGCCCAGCCGGTCGGCTACGCCGAGCGGGAACGCCAGACGATCGCCACCCACGAATCCGGCCACGCCACCGTGGCCTGGCTGGTGGCCCCCCAACGGACCCTCGAGGTGCTGTCCATCGTCAAACGCCGATCGGCCCTCGGGCTGTTGGCCCACTCCGATGCCGAGGAGCGCTGGACCCAGACTCGCAGCGAGATCGAGGCCCTCATCCGCATCGCCATGGGCGGGATGGTGGCGGAGGAGCTCTTCTTCGGTGAGACCAGCAGCGGGGTCGCCGGGGACCTGCAGGCCGCCACCGAGGCCGCCTGCCAGATGGTCGGCAGCTTCGGCATGGCGGGTTCGCTCATCTCCCTGGAGGCGTTGCGGGCCCCCGGCGGGGCCAACATCGTGGCCAAGGTCCTCGCCGACGAGACCTGTCGGGCCGAAGTCGACGCCATCCTCGACGCGGCTCGCGACGATGTCCGCTCGCTGCTGGCGCAGCGGTCCTATCTGGTCGAAGCCCTACGCGACGCCCTGCTCCAGCGCGACGAGCTACTCGGCGCCGAGATCTCGGCCGTGCTCGACGGCGCCGAGGCGGACCGACAGGCCCAGATCGTGGACCTCCGCGACCAGGAGGTCTATCAGCTCGGCCTCTCCTCCGAACGCTGATCTCTAGGTCGCGGCGCCGAGGACACTGAGGATGAACGCCTGGATCCGGGCCTCGTCCCGCCAGGCGTCGTAGCGCCCGGTCGAGCCCTGGTGGCCGGCGCCCAGCTCGGTGCGGAGCAGCACCGGCCGGTCGCCGGCACCGGCGCCCACCGATCGCAGCTTCGCCACCCACTTGGCCGGCTCCCAGTACCCCACCCGGGGGTCGTTGAGCCCGGCCGTCACGAACAGGGCCGGATAGGGGACGGGCCTGACGTTGTCGTACGGGGAGTAGGCGAGCATGCGCTGGTACGCCTCGGGGTCGTGGACCGGGTCGCCCCACTCCTCCCACTCGGTCACGGTCAGCGGCAGGCTGGTATCGGACATGGTGGTGACCACGTCGACGAACGGCACCTCGGCCACGATGGCCCGCCACAGATCGGGCCGCAGGTTGGCGACGGCTCCCATGAGCAGCCCGCCGGCGCTGCCCCCGCGGGCCACCAGGCCGGCCGGGCTGGTCCAGCCGGAGTCGACCAGGTAGGTGGCGGCCGTCACGAAGTCGGTGAAGGTGTTGGCCTTGTGCTCCATCCGGCCTTGCTCGTACCAGGTGCGGCCCAGCTCGCCGCCGCCGCGCACGTGGGCGATGGCGAAGCTGACGCCTCGCTCGAGCAGGTTGAGCCGGGCCGGGGAAAAAGATGGGTCGCTGGTGATCTCGTACGCCCCGTACCCGTACAGCAGGCAGGGCGCCGACCCGTCGCGGGGATGATCGCGCCGGGCCACCACGGAGATCGGGACCCGAGTGCCGTCGTCGGCGGTGGCCCACAGCCGCTCCGTCTCGTAGCGCGCCCGGGTCGTACCCGCCGAGGACCCGCTGAGTCCATACCGGACGTCGCTCGAACGTCACCAGGTCGATCTCGACGGACGAGCGCGGGGTGACCAGGGAGGTGTAGCCGAACCGGTAGCTGGTGGCGTCGAACTCCGGGTTGGGTTCGCCGGCCAGGCTGTACACCGGCTCGGGTTGCCCCACCACTTGCCCCATGCCGTCCTGCTGCCCCACCCCGTCCGCGGCCACGGCGCCGTCTCGGGCAGGATCCGGATCCGCTCGAGCCCGTCGGCCTGCGAGCGCTCGCCGACCACGATCACGGCCGCGAAGGCCTCGGCTGACTCCAGCATCACGTCCGCCCGGTGGGGCAGGACCGCCTGCCAGGCCGCCGGGTCGGCGCCGCCGGCGGCGGCCAGCCGGTACAGGGCGAAGTTGGTCGCCGCCGCCCCGGTCGGCGTCGGGACGGTTGGTGCGCACCAGCCAAGCGGACCCGTCGTGCATCCACGTCGTACTCGACGCCGGGCTGGCGGGGGAGGATCACTTGGAGCTGCGAACCGACCGGGGCGTGGGCGTCGAGGTACCACGCCTCCGAGGTCGTCTTGCTGGCGGTGTGGACGATCACATAGCGCTGCGAACGGGTCAGGCCCACGTCGACGAAGAAACGCTCGTCGTCTTCCTGGTAGATGAGGGCATCGGCCCCGGGCTCGCCGATTTGGTGGCGCCACACCTGCCACGGGCGCATGGCCTCGTCGGGGCGGACGTAGAAGAACGTGCGGTTGTCCGCGGCCCACGCCGACCCGTAGTACACGCCCTCGATCGTCGTCGGGCGCGTCGGTGCCGGTCTCCAGGTCACGGAAGCGCAGCGTGTACGACTCGGAACCATCGAGATCGGTGGCGTAGGCCAGGGTGCGTTGATCGGGGCTGATGTCGAACACGCCGACCGCCAGGTACCCGCTCTCCCCGGCCAGCTGGTTCTCGTCGAGCAGCACCTGCTCGCCGGTTTGCTCCGGCGGGCCGCCGGCGCGGGCCTCGGCGACGATGTCCTCGGCGCGCAGGGAGCGATCCGGGTCCGGCCGGCGGCACATGACCCGGTATTGCTGGCCCTCCACGGTGCGGGACCAGTACCACCACGGCCCGTGCCGGGTCGGAGGCCCCACGTCCGTCTCGGCCACCCGCCCCTTGATCTCGTCGAAGAGCCGATGCTGCAGGGCCTCGGTCGGAGCCAGGACGGCATCGGCGTATTCGTTCTCGGCCCGGAGATAGTCCAGGACGTCAGGGTCGTCGCGGTCGCCCAACCAGTACCAGTCGTCTACCCGCTCCTGCCCGTGGGCGACCAGCTGGTGCGGCCGCCGCGGGGCCGCCGGCGGCGTCGGTGATGTCGACATGGTGAGAGCCTGGCACGCCGGGAGCTCCGGCCCGCCCGACACCCGGTACCCTCAGCGCCCGTGGCCGCGCCGGTAGTCGTCGACGACATGGATGAGGCCGCTCGGCTGGTCGCGGCGGGCCAGGACGTGGTGGTGGTGGTCGATCCGGACGCCGGTTACGTGGCCTGCCCGGCCGGCGGGCGCGCCTCGGGGAGGGGGAGGCTGGCCGTGTTCGTCGGGCGGCCGGCGGACCCGGCGGTGAGGTCGGCCGCGGCGACGATGGGTGCGGAGTTGTTCGGGGCGGGCTGAGCCCCCTCGAAGGCGACGTCGACGGTTTGGCCGGGTGTGCGTTCTTGGCGGCGTCCCAGGCTGATCAGCTGGGCCCGGTCGGCCACGGTCAGGTTCTTGCCCGTCAACGAACGGGGCCACAGGTGCTCGGCCCGCACCACGTTGGCTTCGATCCCGTAGATGGTCACCCGGGCCGCCAGGTACAGGAACGCCAGCAGGCCGAGCACCGGGGCGAAGGTGCCGTACAGGGAATTGGCATGGGCCAGCAGGTGGGTGAGGCCGATCCCCACCCCGGTGAGAATGGTCCACACTGCGCCGGCCAGCACGGCGCCGGGGAGGAGTTGCACCAAGGTGGTGACTCTGGGCGACAGGATCCAAAACGACGCCACGAACAGCGCCACGTTGAGCACCAACGCCATCAGGGCTGACAGCGCCGGCCCCCCCGTCCAACCGAGGATGGATCCGAGCGAGGCGACGAAGGTCGACGCCACGAACCCGAGCCCGAAGACGGCGTACCAGCCCAGCCCGATGAGCATGCGGGGCCCGAAACCCGGCCGGTCCCGTTCGGGGACGTTCCACGCGTCGTTCATGGTGTGCTCGGCCGACTGGGCCAACCCCATCGCCCCCCAGACGAGGCCGAGCACGCCGGCGATCAGCGCCAACGCGGACCCCTGCAGGCGTTTGCCCTGCAGCTCGGTGATGGCCTGGCCCAGGATGGGGTAAGAGCCCAGATGCTGCTCGATGGTGTGGATGGCCGAGGTGTCGCCCGACAGCACGTACGCCACCACGGTGAAGGCCGCCAGCAGCAACGGGAAGATCGACATGAAGCCGTAGTAGGCGACCAGCGCCGCCAGGTACCCGCCGCGATCGTCGCTGTATTTCTTCTGAACGGCGTAGACGAAGGCCGTGACCCGGTGACGCCGCTGGAAGGCGTCGAGTTTGTCCACGACAAAAGATCTACCCCATCGCGGGCACCCTACGACTGGAAGGGCGCCCGGCCGAGCGGCCACCTACCATCCGACCATGAAGATCGCCACCATGCTCAGTTACGCCGGAGGGTTCAAGGAGTCGGCCCGGCAGGTCAGCGAGATGGAGCACGCCGGGCTCGATCTGGTCTGGGTCGCCGAGGCCTACGGGTTCGACGGCCCCAGCCTGATGGGCTACCTGGCGGCCCTGACCGAGACGGTCGAGATCGGCTCCGCCATCCTGCCCATCTACACCCGGACCCCCACCCTGCTGGCCATGACCGCGGCGGGAATCGACGCCTTGTCCGGTGGCCGTTTTCATCTGGGCTTGGGCGCGTCGGGTCCGCAGGTCATCGAGGGCTGGCACGGCGTCGCCTACGACGCCCCCATCGGCCGCACCCGCGAGATCGCCGAGATCTGCCGGCAGGTCTGGGCCCGGGAGGCGCCGCTCGTCCACGACGGCCGGCACTATCACCTGCCGCTGCCGGCGGGCCAGGGGACCGGCCTGGGCCGGGCCCTCAAGATCATCGCCCACCCGGTCCGGTCCCGGATCCCGATCTGGGTGGCCTCGTTGGGCGAGCAGAACGTGGCCCTGACCGCCGAGGTCGCCGACGGCTGGCTGCCGATCCTCTTCATTCCCGAGAAGGCCAAGGCGGTGTGGGGGACGGCGCTCGCCGAAGGGACGGCCAAGCGGGGCGCCGGGCTCGAGCCGCTCCAGATTTGCGCCGGCGGGCTGCTGGCGATCGGTGAGGGGGAGGAAGTCACCCGGCTACGAGACCTGTCCCGCCCCATGGTGGCGTTGTACGTGGGCGGCATGGGCGCCAAGGGCCGCAACTTTTACAACGACCTGGCCTGCCGGTACGGCTACGAGAAGGAGGCCGCCGAGATCCAGGACCTCTACCTGTCAGGGAAGAAGGACGAGGCCGCCGCCCTGGTCCCCCAGGAGTTCCTCGATCTGACGTCGCTGGTCGGCCCGCGCAGCTGGGTGGCGGAGCGGATCGCCGCCATGCGGGAGGCGGGTGTGACTCACCTGCAGGTCACGCCCGTCCCCACCGGCGACCAGACCGCGGCGACGCTCATCGAAGCGGTGAAAGAGCTGGCCGGGTAGGGCGCCGGCCGGCTCCGTTTGGACCGCCCCCCGGCCGCCGGCATTATGCTCCCGGGTATGCGGCCGGTTGCCCTCAACGCCCCTGGGGAGTGGTTGTTTGCCTTGTTGATGGCGGCCTCGCCGATCGTCGGCAGCTTCTGGGTGACGCCGGACCTGACCCGTTGGATCGTGTTCGCGGTCGGGGCGTTCATGGTGTTGGCGACGGCGGTGGCCGGCTTGCGGCCCTCGAAGACCAGCTAGACCTCGGTCGGCACCCGGGTCCCGTTGCCGGTCCCGGTCGGAATCCTGAGGTCCACCGTGGCTTTCGGGTCGACGAGCGCCAGCAGCTCGGCCATCCCGACGTCGATGCCCCCGGCCAGCACGTCCAGGTCCGGGGTGGTGTCGTAGTCCCCGGTGATGCCGAACTGGACCAGGCCGTCGTACGAGAAGATCGCCACCCCGATGCGCATCTGCATGCCCAGCGGCACGTAGGGATAGCTCCGCACCATCCGCCGGCCGGCCGCGTACAACGGCATCTGCGGGCCCGGGACGTTGGTGGTGATGGTGTTGATGCGCCGCTGCGAGATCTTGGTGCCGAGCCGGCCGGCCAGGGCCAGCAACACCGGTGGGGCGAAACCGCCCAGGTTGGTCAGGCTCTCGCCGGCCATGGCCTGTTTGGAGTCCTTGAGCCCGGCCATCTGCGCCGAAATCGCCTGCAGCCGCTCCGTCGGGTCGGCTGTCCCGATCGGAAGTTCGGCGAACACCGCTGAGACCCGGTTGGCCATCGTCCCGTCGCCCACTGCCCGGCCCCGTTCGTCACGAGGCCGAACGGACACCGGCACCAACGTCCGGATGGGCCGGTCCACCGACTCGCCCCGGGCGCGGAGCAGGTCTCGGAAGCCCCGGGTGATGACGGCGAGGACGACGTCGTTGAAGGTGCCACCGACGTGATGGCGGACCGCCTTGATGTCCGCCACCGAGACGGACGTCGCCACCCAGCGGCGGTGCGGCCCGATCGGCCCGTTGAGGCTGCTGTGGGCCATGGGGGTGACCGCTCCGGCGACCGCCCGCAGCCCACCGATGGTCTCCCACACCTGCTGGGCCGCCTTGCGCGGCACGCGGGTTCGGGCCCGTACGGCACGCATGATCTCGAAGGGACTCGACGCCATGTCCACCACCGCCTCCGCGGCGAGCTCCCACGCCGCCGGGCCGGGACCCGGCTGCCAGGGCGCGGCCGGCGGGGCGACTGCGTCCGGGCTGAGATCGAGGATCAGGGCTAGCAGGTCGCTGCCCGACACCCCGTCGACCATGCAGTGGTGGACCTTCGACACCACCGCCCACTCGTCGTCGTCGAGACCTTCGACCATCCACATCTCCCACAGCGGCTTCGTCCGGTCCAGTTGCTGGGCCATGACCCGCCCGACCAGCCGGCGCAACTCGGCCTCCCCGCCGGGGCGGGGCAGGGCGGTGCGCCGGAGGTGGTAGTCGAGGTTGAAATACTGGTCGCTGACCCAGACCGGTCGCCCCAGGTCGAACGGCACCCGGCGGACGACCTGGCGGTAGCGGGGGACGAGGCTCAGCTTGCCGGCGACCATGTCGTAGAGCGCTCGGTAGGGCGGCGGCGGTCCCTCCATGATCGACACCGACCCGATGTGCATGTGGGTGACGCCGTCCTCCACGTGCAGGAAGCTCGAATCCAGCGGGCTCATCCGGTCGACGGCCATGAGATCCCCCTCGCGGTCCCAGTTGGGTTCGGGTTATTCCCGAGTTGTGATAACCCCCATCTCTATCACCGATTTGTTGTGTGAACGGCGGTAAGGTGCGCAGCCGTGCGCATAGGACTTGTGCTCGGTGCAGGTGGATCCGTCGGGGTCGCCTACCACGGCGCGGTCCTCGCGGCCATCGCAGGAAGTCACCGGCTGGGATCCGCGCCGCGCCGACGTCATCGTCGGCACCTCCGCCGGCTCGATCAGCGCCGCCATGCTCCGCGCCGGTGTCCCTGCCGGTGATCTGATGCGGATCAGCGAAGGACTGCCGCTGTCGGTCGAAGGGGCCCAGCTGGCGCAGGTCGGCCGCCCGCACCGGCCCCGGCCCAAGGCGCGCGACGTGCTGCACATCCGTCCCATGGCCGATCCGCTCGGCGTGGTGCACGGCGTCGCCCACTGGCGGAGCCATCCCGTCGGGGCCCTGGTGGCGGCCCTGTTGCCGTCCGGCGGGATACCCACCGATGCCATCTCGAGCGGTATCGACGCCGCCTACCCCGATGGCTGGCCGGCGGATCCGCTGTGGTTGTGCGCCGTCGGGCTCCGGGACGGCAAGCGGGTGGTGTTCGGTCAACCCGGCGCCCCGGAAGTCCCCGTCGGTCAGGCCGTGGCGGCTTCGTGCGCGGTGCCCGGATATTTCAAGCCGGTGGCAATCGGCGGCAAGCGGTACGTCGACGGCGGGGTGTGTTCGCTCACCAACGTGGACCTGGTCGCCGGACTGGGCCTGGACCTGGTGATCGTCAGTTCGCCGATGTCGCAGGCCGCGGCCTGGCCGGCGGTGGCGGCCGACTCGTGGGTGCGCCAGCCGCTGCGGGCTCAGCTCCACGGCGAGGTGGGCGCCTTGCGGCGGGCCGGCGTGCCCGTCGTGGCCATCGAACCCAGCCGCCAGATGGCCCAGGCCATGGGGCTCAACCCCATGGACGCCCGGCCCCGCGGAACGGTGTCGCGGGTCACCTACGCCGGCGTGGCCCGCTGGCTGGCCGAGCAGATCGATGGCCGTTGGCTGGTGGCGATGCTGGCGGTGGCGGCGGCGTCAGCGGCGGGGTCGGGGTCGGCCGGGAGGGCGTCGCGGCCGGAGACCCTGACGGCGGCCGAGGCGGTGGTGGACGCGGTGGCGGAGGCCGAGGCCGCCCAAACCGTGGGCGGGACCTTGCTGCCCTCCGCCTGATTTGGGCGTTTCGGGCCGGCGATCACCCCGGGCGCCGGCGACCTCGGCCGCCGGCGGACACCCCGACGGGGCACCCCGCCGGGCGGGACACCTCGGCCGCCGGCGGGACTGGTGCGATTTGTATCTTGGGTGCACTTATGTGCATCTCATAGACATAAGTGCACCACGGATACAAATCGCACCACTTGGTTGCCCGTCCGCCGCGGCACCCCCGCCGGCCCCGCCGGCCCCGCCGGCCCCGCCGGCCCCGCCGGCCCTAGCGTTCGCCGCCGGCGGGGACCATGATGACGACATGGAGGGTGCGCCGTGGTTGAGCGTCGGGGGCCGGGCCTGGTTCGCGGACGCCGACCGCCCCGGCCGTCGGCTGGCCGTGCACGCCCGGCCGGACCGCGGCTGGATCACGCTCAGCGTCTGGGACCGAGACCAGTGCCGGGCGACCTTCCATCTGCGCCAGTCCGACGCTCCTCACCTGCTGTACGAACTGGCTGCGGGGTTGGCTGGGAGCGGCGACCCCGGCGACCCCGCCGCCCCCGCCGACCGAGCCGACCGAGCCGACCCGGTGACCGGGCCCCGGCCGCTGGCGCCCCCCTGGCAGGCCCCATTGGAGACCGCCGCCAACCTGCTGGGGCGGGGATCCCGCTGGTTGCGCGCCCACGCCGAGGCCCCATCGAGGCCGCCGTCGCCGGCGCCGCCCCGGTTGCGGGCGGTGGAGGATGTTGACGACGATGGCGAACCTTCGCCCGGCTAGCCCATCTGGGTTGTTACTATCGACGTAGGAGAAATCCCCTGACGTCGATGTGCACCAGAAGGGTGACGCGGTATGGCAACCACAGAATTGGATCTGGGCCGTTACAAGCTGGGCTGGAGTGACGTCGAGGACTACTACGTCTACAAGCCCAAGAAGGGCCTGTCCGAGGAGAGCATCCGGGAGATGTCCTGGATGAAGGGCGAGCCCGAGTGGATGACCACCAAGCGCATCAAGGCGTTGCGGCACTTCCAGCGCCGGCCCATGCCCTCCTGGGGCGGCGACATGTCCGGCATCGACTTCAACGACATCTTCTATTACATCAAGCCCATCGACAAGCAGGTCAACGCGTGGGACCAGCTGCCCGAGTCGGTCAAGGCCACCTACGAGAAGCTCGGCATTCCCGAGGCGGAGCGCAAATATCTCGCCGGGGTGACCGCCCAGTACGAGTCCGAGGTGGTGTACCACAAGAATCGGGAGGACCTGGAGGCGCAGGGTGTCCTGTTCTGCGACATGGACACCGCCCTGCGCGAGTACCCCGAGCTGGTCAAGCAGTACTTCGGGAGCATCATCCCCTCCAACGACAACAAGTTCGCGGCCCTCAACACCGCCACCTGGTCGGGCGGCTCGTTTATCTACGTCCCGCCCGGGGTCAAGGTCGACATGCCGCTGCAGGCCTACTTCCGCATCAACGCGGAAAACATGGGCCAGTTCGAGCGCACGCTGATCATCGCCGACGAGGGCGCCCAGGTCCACTACATCGAGGGATGCTCGGCGCCGGTGTACACCACCGACTCGTTGCACTCCGCGGTGGTCGAGATCGTCTGCAAGGCGTCGAGCCGGGTGACGTACACCACCATCCAAAACTGGTCCAACAACGTGTACAACCTCGTCACCAAGCGAGCCCGCTGTGACACCGAGGCTCACATGGAGTGGATCGACGGCAACATCGGCAGCCGCCTGACGATGAAGTATCCAGCCGTGTATCTGATGGGCCCGAAGGCGTCGGGAGAGGTGTTGTCGGTTGCCTACGCCGGCGCCGGCCAGCACCAGGACGCCGGGGCCAAGATGGTGCACGCCGCCCCGGAGACCACGTCCACCATCATCTCCAAGTCGATCTCCAAGGACGCGGGTCGGACCTCCTACCGGGGTCTGGTTCGTTTCGAGGAGGGCGCCCACAAGTCCAAGAGCTTCGTCCGCTGCGACGCCCTGCTCCTGGACGACCTGTCCCGCAGCGACACCTACCCGTACATCGAGTTCGGTGAGCAGGACGCCCAGGTGGGCCATGAGGCCACCGTGTCGAAGGTCGGCGACGACCAGCTCTTCTACCTCATGAGCCGCGGGCTCTCCGAGCAGCAGGCCATGAGCATGATCGTCAACGGCTTCATTGAGCCGGTCACCCGGACGCTGCCGATGGAGTACGCGGTGGAGTGGAGCCGCCTGATCGAGCTGCAGATGGAAGGCTCCGTTGGCTGACCGTCTCACCGCTCATCCCGAGGTCGGGTCGCGATGACCGGGGCCGTGGCCTTGGCAGTGGTGCTGGTCATCGCGGTGGCCGGCCTCAGCTTGGCCATGCAGAGCCAGCGGGCCGCCCAGTCGCCCGCGGCGCCCCGGACCCCGCGCCCGCCCCGGCCGCCGGTCACCCCGCGGCGCGGTCGCGGCGAGCGCCGGGCCCCTGCGCCGCCGCCCGAGGCGACGCCGTTCCCCGAGCGGTTGGAGTCCGAGCCGCGCGGACCGGAGTTGTTGCGTTCGGGCGTCCCCGCCCAGGCCAAGGTGGTCTCGGTGGTCGACGAGCGCACCATCGGCCCGGTGACCCGCAGCCGTCTGACCCTGCAAGTGGAGCCGGGCGATGGTCCCAGCTTCGAAGTGACCACCCGGGTGGCCTTTCCGACCCCGGAGGCCCGGGCCCGGGTCAAGGTGGGCGGCACGGTCGCCGTGCGCTACGACAAGGACGATCCGATGCGGATCGTGCTCGACGTCCCCGCCGACTGAGCAGATTGAGCCGAGTGATCCGTGCTGTTCGTTTTTCGCGGCGTTCCGATCGTCGCCCGTAGAATGACCGGCCGGCCGGTCGCCTTGGCCACTGGTCGCCGTTCGCGAGGGAGTTGTCCTGTCCAGTTTCACCATTGAGTCTGCGGCCGCGCTCGCCGGTCCACGCTGGTTGCGGGTCGAGCGGCGAGAGGCGGTCGAGCGGTTTTCGGCGCGCGGCCTGCCCACCGACGCCTTGGAGGAGTGGCGCTACAGCCGGATTGACGCCCTCGACCTCGACCGCTACCGCCCGGCTGATGCCCCGGGGGCCCAGGCGGCGCAGGGCTTGGTGCCGCTGCCGGTGGTGTCGGAGCTGGTCGGCGCCCTCGGGTCTGGCCTGACCGTGATCGAGACCCATGATGGGTACCTGGCCGGGGTGCACGCCACTGACCGCGAGGTCACGGTGGAACGGTTGTCGGCGCCGGACGCCCCGGCGGTCGAGCTGGGCGCCATCGCCGGCGAGCCGGACGCCTTCGCCGCGCTCAACCGGGCGTTCGCCCCCGCTCCGCTGCGCATCCGGGTGGCCAAGGGGGCCGCGGCCAACCCGATCGTGTTGGTGCACCGGATCGACACCGACGGGGTCGCCGTCTTTCCCCGGATCCTCGTCGAGGTCGACGAGCAGGCGGAGGTCAAGGTGCTCGAAGTGGTCGCTGGGCCGGGTGCGGCGCTGGTGGTGCCCGTGGCCGAGCTCGACGTGGCGGCTGGCGCTCATCTGGCGTTCGTGCAGGTCCAGCTGCTGGGCCCGGAGGCCTGGCAGATCGGGTTGCAGTCCAGCCGAGTCCGGCGGGACGCTTCGCTGGTGTCGGCCGCCGTGGCCATCGGCGGCGACTACGCCCGGTTGCGCACCGACTCGGCCCTGACCGGGCCGGGCGCCGATGGGCGGTTGTTGGCCTTGTACTTCGCGGCCGATCATCAGATGCACGACTTCCGCACCGTGCAACATCACCAGGCGCCGAAGACCCGATCCGAGCTGCTCTACAAGGGGGCGGTCGCCAACACGGCCCGGTCCGTCTACAGCGGGCTGATCCGGGTCGAGAAGGGGGCGGCCGGCACCAACGCCATGCAGACCAACCGCAACCTGGTGCTGCACGAGGGCGCTCACGCCGACTCCGTCCCCAACCTGGAGATCGAAGACAACGACGTGCGGTGCAGCCACGCCTCGGCCGTGGGCCCCATCGCGGAAGACCAGCGCTTTTACTTGGAGACCCGGGGCGTACCCACCTGATCGATACC